>NZ_JOFX01000054.1 GCF_000719345.1 Streptomyces sp. NRRL F-2664 | reverse complement strand
TGCCCTGGGCCGTGTGGTGTCCTCCACCAGCGGCGAAGTCACCGCCGCACCCTCCTACGGCACGGGCGGCATCCCGCACAGCACGGTCCTGAACCCGGCTGCACCGGATGTGTATCCGGGGCAGGAGTTCACCGCAGCCCTCACCCGCGACCTCGCCGGGCGCCAGACGGCTAAGACCCTCACCCAGGGCGATCCCGGCCAGGGCGACACCCGCACCGGTGTGCGCAGCACCTACGATGCGGCCGGGCGCCTGGCGTCCCAGACCGACCAGCTCGGCAACACCACTACGTTCTCCTACACCCGTGAGGGGCAGGTGGCCCAGGCTGTGGTGGAGACCCGTGACGGCAAGGCCGTATCCCGGACTGCCTACGCTTACAGCCAGGACACCGGGCTCCTCACCTCCGCCGCGGTCACGGATGCAGAAGGTGCTGTCACGGCCCGGCATATGGAGTACGACCGGCTGAACCGCCTGGCCGGCCTGTGGGAAGGGGAAGGAGAAGCAGCCAGAGAGAAAACGCTGATCTCCTACGGATATGACGGTGAGGGCCGTCTGGTGTCGGCCGCCTACCCCGACGGCAAGACCGTCTCCCGCACCTACAACGCAGCAGGCCAGCTCGCCACCGCCATCGACGCAGCGGGCGCCGACACCGAATACGCCTACAACCCCGACGGCAGCCTCAAGAGTGCCGTCCAGGAGACCGCGGACGGGCAGACCGCTTCTGCGGCTTACACCTACGACAGCCTCGGACGGCTGGCGGAAGCCGCCTACGGCAACGGCACCGTACTGGCTGTGGACTACTACGACAGCGGCCAGCCGGAGAAGGAGACCCTCACCGGCAAAAACGGCACCGTACTGTCGGAAACCGCCTACACCTACAACAGCCGCGGCGACCTCGCCACCCGCACCGACACCCGCCCCCCGGCTGCCTTCACCGGCAGCCAGGCAAAGGCAGCCGGTGAAGGCACCTCCGGCACGGCAGTGACCACCCACACCGTCCACTCCTATGACGCCTACGGCCGCCTCACCTCCACCGCCCTCCACAACGGCACCGACGCTAAAGGGCCTTTGCTGCGGACGACGGCCTACACCGCCAACGCTGCAGGCGATGTCACTACCGTCACCGTCACCGGTGCGGACGGGAAGAAGACCGCCACCGCGCACGTGACCGATCCGGCAGGCCGCCTCACCGCCCTCACCACTGACGGCACCACCACCGCCCAGAGCTGGGACGCTGCCGGAAACCTCCTCAAAGGCGCCGACGGCACCGCCTGGACATACACCCCCG
The DNA here is from genome assembly GCF_000719345.1 of Streptomyces sp. NRRL F-2664. Classification (GTDB taxonomy): domain Bacteria; phylum Actinomycetota; class Actinomycetes; order Streptomycetales; family Streptomycetaceae; genus Streptomyces. Next base: position 24,787 of record NZ_JOFX01000054.1, on the reverse strand, counting down.
ACAACAAGCCCGCCACCGCCGTCACCGCAGACGGCACCCGCACCGAATACACCTACTGGGCCGACGGGAGCCGCAGATCCTCGGGCACCACCGCCGGCGACGGCACCCGCAAGGCGGTCCTGTTCCATTACACCCTCGGCGGGGAGATCGCCAACGACACCCACACCAGCAGCGACGGCGGACCTAGCCGCACTGCCACCTACCTCACCGGACCGGCAGGCCGCGAAGCACGCACTCTCGCGGGCACCCCCCAGACCGCCCTCTACCTGCACGCTGACCGCCGCGGTAACACCGTTCTCGAAACCGGGCCGGCCGCAGATATCCGTACCTGTCGGTCGTACACCGACTACGGCCAGGAAACACAGCCAGGCGGCGAACCCCGCACACCCGCCACCCAGGCCGCAGACCCCGCTGCTAACCCCTTCCGCTTCGGCGGCGAATACACGAATACCGAAACGGCCACCCACTATGCCCCGGCCCGCCTCTACGATCCCGCCACCGGGCGCTTCACCACCCGCGACCCCCACCCCGTACCTCTCAACAAATACCAGGCATTCGGGGCAAATCCCGTAGAATACACCGACCCGACCGGGAACGGAAAAAGCCGCGCACACGCGAACAGAATGGCCGCCAAGGAGAAGAGGGCTATCCAGGAGTCGGACCGGGCGGCACGCGAGGTGCAGGAAAGCCGGGGAGAGCAGGCCAGGGTGGAATTAATTGACTACCAGAAAAGCAGGTGGGCTCATCTTTCTCCGTCCAGCATCACCATGAACAAGTACGGATGGAGCACTGATGGCTCCGTCCCGCAGCCCGCCCAGGCTCTGCCGTACCGGGGTGCCGTCATCCCGCAGCGCGCTCGCGGATCACAGGCAGTCGAGGCACATGGATACATAGATGTCTGGTTCCTCGGGGAAACTAATGAATCAAATCTGAATTTCACGCTCAAGTCTCTCGGTGGGCGGGAAAGCTCCCCCGCCCGCCAGGAGTTCGTGGGCATCGGAATAAAACAAGACGGCGTAGTCCGGTACTTCGGACGCTACGACGGGGAGAATAACCTCATCAACGAAGTCTGGCTGAAGCTCTCTGAATCCGGGAAAAAGCTGGCAGGCTCCGACTGGGCTGAACGGGCTTACGGGGTGATCGATGTCACCTCCGCCAAGGGTGTATGCAGCAGCTGCCAGGCCGGCCTCCTCAGTCTTTCAAAGCGCCTCCCCGGCGTCCTTATATCCGCCCGATACCCCGGAGATAAGGTGCACCGGCCTACGCCTGAACTCTACTCGTTAACCGGCTGGGTGAACGGATATGAAGGCGCAGCCGTCGTGGGAAAACAAGCCTCCGGCCCCGTATGGGGATTCAAAATAAGGAACGGCCGCTTTGTCAACTGAGCCCCGATCCACTGTGAAGGCAGTTCCCGCCAAGGAGGACGGCGCGGCGATTCCGACTGCATCAACGTGAAGGTCCGCGAGGGCCAGGCCGCAAACCGCCCGGTCTATATGGCCCTGGCGGTCACGGCCGAGGGCCACCGCGACATCCTCGGACTGTAGGCCGACGGCGAGGAGGCGAAGTGCCAAGCACTGGCTCCGGGTCCTGGCCGAGCTGGAGAACCGCGGCCTCGAGGACGTCCTGATGCTGGTCTGCGACGGTTGAAGGGCCTGCCCGACGCAGTCGGCGAGGTCTGGCCCCAGGCCGTTGTCCAGACCTGCGTGGTCCATCTCCTTCGGGCCTCGTTCCGCTGGTGCGGCCCGCCAGGACTGGGACAAGACCGCCAAAGCCTTGAAGCCCGTCTACACAGCGCCGGCCGAGGACGCCGCGACGAGCCGGTTCCCTGAGTTCTGCGAGGAGCGGGGACAGAAGTATCCGGCGATCGTCCGGCTCTGGGAGAACGCCTGGGCGGAATTCGTCCCGTTCCTGCAGTTCGACGCCGAGACACGGTGGAACGTCTGCACGGCGAACGCGGTCTGGGTGCTGTACTTCTGCCATGGATTGGGGAGTAGCTACCCAGGCCGGTGTTCAAAGCGAGTCCGCCCTGACTTGAACGCGATTGGCCCCTGAACGGGGTGCCCTGGATTCGAAGTGTCGGGCAGGCCCGTGAGCGCGGGCCTCGAGTGCCTGGCTTGAAGAGAGCCTGTCCGACTCAACCCAGATCTGCCGACACCCACGAGGCCCGCGCTCCCGCCGCAGCCGGTCCCCGGGAGAAGCAGTGGCGTTGGAAGCAAGGCATGGAGTCGACGGGATAGACCCGCACAGACACAGCGCCACCTTGGCTGTTGTCGAACAGCCACGGGCACTTGGCCGACGTGGCTTCCTTCCCGGTGACCCCGGCGGGCATCGACGAACTGCTGGAGTTCCTCACTGACACCGAGCTGGCTATCGACCGCATCGGAGTCCAAGGATCCGCCGCGTTGGGCCAAACCCCTGGCCCTCTCCGCGGCCGGATACGACGTCCGGGAGGTCCAGCCCAATCGCACCGCCGAGCGGCGCCGACGTTTTCAGGCACCGTCGACAGGTGGGGGCTTGGCGTGGGGCAGCCCCCGCCTGTTCCCGGTACGCGGTGTTAGCCGGCGGTGAGGGGGGAGGGCCGGTCGGACAGGACCTTTGCGACGGTGTCTTCGGTGAGGCCGTCGAGGGTGATGTCGTAGGTGCGGGCCATCTGCTGGAGGCGGGCGACGGTGCGGCGTACGGCTGCCGGGCTGCCTGCCGCCCATTCGATGTGCAGGAGGTCGCGGTATAGGACTTCGGACGTCTCCTCGATGTCGAGGGCGTGCAGCACGGTGCGGCGGGCGGCATCGAGGTCGGGTGTGTCGCCGTCGGCGTGCCAGCGGGCCAGGGTGTGCGCGATGTCGGTGATCCGGGACAGCATTTCCTGGATCACGGGGTCGGCCCACGGCAGAGTGCGGCCGTCGAAGGGCTTCCCGCGCACCAGCGCCATGGCGCCTTCCAGATCGGCGATTCCCCGTGCCGGGCCGCTGGCCAGGGCGGCGGCGGCCAACTGCTGAAACTGCTGCCAGTCCGACGTCACGGCGGGGTGGAAGACGTACCCCGCGCCGTTCTTCGGGCGCGGCAGCAGCGGGGCCTCGTCGTCGGCCAGGCCGATTTCGTTGCGCAGCTCGGAGAGCCGCGAGTGCAGGGTGCGGGTGCTCCACGGGTTCACGGGGTCCATGGCCCGGCACAGGTACTCGGTGGTGCGGCCGGGCCGAAGGTGGATCAAGGCAGCGACGGCGGTGGTCCGCAGGGTGTGGGCGCCCGTGGCGCCGGTGCCGCCGGTGATCCGCAGCGGCCCCAGCATCTCGATGCGCACCCCGCCCTCCTGATGCGCCGCGCTCTCCTGATGCGCCGGTTCGGCGTCCGGTTCGCCAGCCTGTGAGGGGAGCGCCGGAGAGGGCTCAGCGCCGTCTTCTGGCTCTTCCTCGTCGTTCTGGGCGGCGCTTGTTTCGGCGGGTTGCGGCGGATTGGCAACGGCGGTCGGTGCGGGGGCGGTTCCGGCGAGGAGGGCGGGAAAGGGGTTGCCGGGGTCCGGGGTAGCTGCGGCGCTCGTCACGCGCACCGTGAGCGGCTTGCCTGCGGCGGCAGCCGAGCCGTGGTCCTCGCTGAATTCCCAGGGTCCGGTCGCGGGCACCGGTTCCCGGGTGGAGACCTGCAGGGCGTGCACATACCCGCGGTACTGGTCGTCGGTGACCCGCTGCAGGGTGACAGACGTGTCCAGCAGGGCCAGGAGTGGCCGCTCGCCGCGCGTCGTGTCGAGGATCTCGGCGTGGGGGAATGCGCGGCGGGTGCTGTCGGTGGCGGGCAGTACGACGGCCGTCTGCAGGTGACGGGCGGTGGACAGTGCGTCGGCGAGCTGGATGACGTCGTTGTCGGCGTGGCTGCCGGCGCCGATGAGCAGCCAGGGCAGGACCTGCTCGCCGCTCTGGTGGGCCTCCAGGAGGAGCTCTCCCAGGTCGGCGGCGACGGCGGGCAGGTGCGGCATGGTGCGGATTCGGCCCTGGGGCAGCAGGCCGGCGAGTCGGGTACCCAGTCCGGCGGTGAGGATCTCGCTGTAGTCCGTCCATGCACAGGTGCCCAGTTCCAGCGCGAGGGCCCGGGCGACTTCGAGGACCTCGTCGTCGGTGCCGTCCAGCAGCAGAACCTGGCAGGTCGTGAGATCGGCCAGAAGCAGCCCCTGCTCGTCGGCGCCGAGGGTGACCAGCCCCGGATAGGGCGCCTGCACGCCGTGCAGTTCTCCGGGTTTAGCCATGGCCTTCCGGGGGTCCAGGACCCAGGTACGGGCGTCCGGGCCCGCCGTGAACGGGGGGAGAGGCTCGGCAGGCTCGTCGAGCAGCAGGGTGACGGCCTCGTCCGTGCTGAGGCGGGCCCCGCGCAGAGCAGGCAGCCCCCGGTCGTTTTCGGCGCTTTGCCGGGCGAGGGTGCGCAGGACGGTGTCGAGGAGCTCGACGCCGGCGGGCTCCGCCGCAGCGGCCAGGGCCTGCTCGGTGGAGGTGGGTTCGGCGTCCTGGGCGATGGTCTGCCCGGCCCGGCGCTGCCGCTGCTGCAGAACCCGACGTACGCCCAGCGCGCCGGCGAGGGACGAGGCCAGCAGCGTGCCGACCCCTGCGATCAGCGTCCAGTCGATGCCGGCGCCCTGCTTTGCGGAGTCGCTGGCAGGCGGTGCCTGCGTCGTGCTCGCCGCTGGCGCTGGCCACCGCGTGCCCGGCGCAGTCGGGGCCGCAGAGGTGCCGCTGCTCGGCGCTGAGGCTGTGGGGGCCGGCGTGGGGGAGCCGGACTGCGCCGTGGCCGTGCGCGCTGCGGGTGCCGGCCCAGCCGGTGCCTTCGCGCCCGCCTCTCCTCCGGTCTCTTGAGCATCCTTCCCGGGCGCGGGGAGGGTGAGTTGCTGGCCCGGGTAGATGAGATCGGGGTCGGTGAACGTCCCCGCGCCGTCCGGGAGGGCTTCTCCACGGTTGAGGTCGAAGATCTCCATGTACCGGTCGGCGTCACCCAGCTGGGCCACGGCGATCCGGGACAGATTCTCCCCTTCCCGCACCGTGTACTCGGCACCCCCGCCGCCGGCCAGGCCGGCGGACGTCCCCTGTGCCTGGATCCCGGGCGCTTCGGCCGGGACGGGAAGGGCGAGGACCCAGCCGGGCCGGATAGGGCGGTCGGCACGGAACAGGGATCCGTCGGCCATGGTGCGTCCCTCGTTCAGCTGGGCGATCTGCTCCCACCGCTGTCCGTCGCCCAGGGTCTGTTCCGCGATCGACCACAGGCTCTCTGCCGGCTTCACGTCCCGCACCGTGTAGCTGCCTTGCGCGCTGGTGCCGTCGTCGCCCGCCGCGGCAACCGGCACGGCTCCGCTGGCGCTGGGGACGGCAGGGGCGCTGACGCTCACCGGCGCAGTCGGGGTGTCGGCTGCGGTGGCGGGAGCGGCGAAGGCGGTGGTGGCGGGCAGGGCCAGCAGGACCGCGCCGACGAGGGTGGCAGCGGCGCGCTGGCCGACCAGGCCGCGGATCTGCGGGGCGGCGCGGCCGCGGAGCTGGGCGGGGATCTCCAGCAGCACCGCACACGCGAACAGTGCCCAGCCGATCCATCCGGCGATGGCGAGGGCCAGGAGGAACACCTGGCCGGAGTCGCCGGAGAACAGGGAGCCGAGCGCGGCAACTCCGGGCGGGCCGACGACCGAGGTGGCCCGCCACAGCAGGATCGGCAGGCCGGCCAGGAGCCCGGCAAGGAGGAGAAGGCTGAGCAGGCCGCGGGCCACGGCGGCCGCCGTCTGGGCGCCGCCGCGCGCGGGCCGCGACGGCTTCGGGATGGGCTTCGACATGTTCGGGTCCTTCTCGATCGGCGCCCTATTCGGGCTGGGTCACGCCGTGCAGGAGGCGGGCGCTGCCGTGCCCGGAGACGCTCATCGAGCCGATGCCGGCGACGGACAGGAACCTGGTGGCATAAGAGCCGTTCACAGCGACGGTCAGCTGGGTGCCGTCGGCGGAAAGGCCGACGCTGCCGCGGGCGCCGGCCCGGGAGAGGTAGGCGTGCGCGGCGGCCTGCGCGGCTGCCGGGTCGACGCGGATCTGCTCGCCGGTCACTGCGGCGCCCGGGGCGATGGCCTGTCCGGCGGCCCGGGCTGCTTCCATGGCGACCGCGTCGGCGCGTTCGGCGGCGCGCAGCTTGCCGCCGCCGTCGATGGCGAGGCCGATGATGCCCAGCAGGGCGATGGTGCAGATTGCGGTGTAGACGGCGACGCCGCCCTTGTCGCCGTGCAGCCGCCGGCGGCCCCGGCGGGGTGCGGGATCGGGCATGGCGTCACCCCTCCCGGGAGCGGTAGGCGTCCACGACGGACGTGAACGTGCTGGTCATGGCCTTGGACCCGGGCATCCCGGGCAGCAGGAGGTCCGACAGCGGCACGGTGCAGGAGACGGTCACCGTGACGGTGCCGACCTGGCCGAGGGGGACGGCGAGCCCGGAGGCGTCGATGCTCGTCGACGCCGAAGCGCACCGGATGCCCTGGTCGTTGAGTGAGCGGGCGGCGGCCTCGGCGGCCTCGCTCTCGGCGCCGGCGTGGGTACGGGAGATGGAGGCGGCGCGTGCGGCGTCCTCAGCGGCGGCGTCGACCTTCGAGCCCGAGGTGACGATCCGGCCGCCGGCGATCGCCGTACACAGCAGCATCAGCAGCAGCGGGGCGACGATCGCGGTGGCGATGGCCTCACTGCCCCGGTCCCCCTGCAGCCGCCCGCGCCAGCCGCCACCGGAACCCATGGCGGTCATGGCGTGGTCCACCGTTCGCGGGGAGCCGACGCCGACTGCGACACCGACAGCCCCGACAGGCCCGGCACCATCGAGGGGGCGCTGCCGGTGACGGTCACCCGCACATCGGTGGCCGTGCTGCCGTCCGTGCTGACGGCAGGTGCGCGCAGGCTGTCTCCGGCGATCCGGCCGAGCGTCTCGCGGGCGCGGTCGGCACCCGCGCCCTCCGGGGACTGATAGGTGCGGGCCGCGGCCACGCCTTCACGCGCGGCGGTCAGCGCGACGTTGCGCGCGTGGACCCACATCGCGGCCTGCACCACGGCCACCGTCAGCAGGATGACGAACGGGAACACGATCGCCATCTGGATGGACGACTCCCCCCGGTCACCACACGCCAGGCCTTGTGCACGGCCGGCCCGGTGCTGCCGGTCGGCCGGGTCGTCGTTGTCGTGCGGCACGTTCCTCCTTCCCCCGCACACCCTGGTATCCGTCTTTGGCGCGGTCAGATGCCGGAGAGGGTGGTGTTGTAGCGGCCGATGACCACCGCGATGGTCCCGGCGATGGCGATCGCGCCGGCCACCGCGGCGACCCAGATGATGATCGTGGTGATGGAGATGTCGCCCCGGTCGGCCGGGCCGCCCTGCTCCAGGCGGGACTTGTACCAGCGCACAGCGCAGTGGGCGGCATTCGTGGCACGGGCGGCGATCTTGTTCAGCATGGCGTGTTGCCCCTTTCGGGTCAGGTGCTGAGCATGCGGATGATGGCGGGGAAGGCGATCAGGAGCATCACCAGGACAGCGAGGAGCGCGCCGGGGGCGGTCATCTTCTCGCTGTCGGCGTTGGCTTCGGTCGCCTGCGCGGTGAGGAGCTCGGTGCGCAGGTTCTTCGCCCGGGAGCGCAGGGTGGCGTAGACGGAGGCGCCGTCGTCGGCGGACTGCCGCATGATCGCGGCGAGGTCGTCCAGGACGGGCAGGTCGAGTTCGGCGGTGAGGCGGGCCAGGGACTCCCAGTGGGGGACCTTGTCCACCCGCGAGCGGGCCAGGGCCTGCTGGATGCGGACGAACGCCCAGCCCTGGCCGGTCTGCGCGGCCTGTTCCATGGCCTGCTCGGCCGAGACGTTCCCGGCCCGGCGCAGCGCGACCAGGTCAAGGTAGGCAGCCATGGCGTGCGCGAACTCCGCGCGGGCCCGCTTGGCCTTGTCCCGCAGCGCCAGGTCGGGCGTGAACCAGAGCAGCACTGCGGCGAGGATGCCGACGATGGCGGGCAGGTACAGGGGCAGGCCGAGCAGCAGCAGCGGGATCGTCGACAGCGGGGGCAGCAGCAGACCGCCGACCGCGAGGGCGACCTTGGTGAGCATGAACTTTGCCGGGGTGGTGCCGGCCAGTACGAGATCCTTGTGGGGGATCCGTACGCCGGGGACGTCGGTGAGGTGCTCGACCAGCCACTGTCCCCACCGCTCGTCCCGGTCGGCTCCCGCATCGCCGCTACGGGGTGGGGCGGGCTGGTTGAGACGGCGCAGCGCCGGGCCGAGGGCGGGAGCCGGGCGCAGGACTTCGCGGATCAGCAGGGCTGCGCCGGCGCCGATCGCCGCCCCGGACAGGATCGCGGCCACGGGCATCATGCCAGCACCTCCGCGCTCTCGTGCCCGGCAGGATCGGCGGCCGCGGCGGGCGGGGTGACGGCGCTGCGCGGGTCGGCGACCAGGAAGCGGGGGACCGGCTTGGCGTCGGCGATCTGCCGCATCAGCGCCAGCACACCCACGAAGCCGGCCGAGAGGACGGCGAGGACCAGCTGGCCGAGCACCGTCCCGTAGGGGGCGGTGTAGGAGGGGATGAGGAAGCCGAGGCCGATCACGGCCAGGGTGATGATGGTCATCCACCGCATCGTCGTACGCGGCTTGGCCCGGTCCGCCTCGATCGCCCGCCTTCGGGCGACCTCCTCGTGCACCGACTCGGCGAGGTCATCCAACGCCTGCGCCAGGCCGGGACCGCGGTCGGCGGCCGACAGCACGAGCGCGGCCACGACCTTGTCCGCGGTCACGTCGTTCAGTGCGTCGCCGAACAGGCGCAGCGCATCGGCCGGGCGCCAGCCGACGTGAAGCCGGTCGACCAGGTCGCCGACCTCGTCGGCGATGTCCTCGGGGCAGCCCTTGCGGGAGATCCGCAGCGCCTCGTCCAGGCCGCGGCCGAGACGGAGCACGTTGGCCAGGCGCTGGGTCCAGTCGCCCAGCGCCTCCAGCTTCCCGATCCGGGTCGTCGCGGACTTGGTGGGCGCGAGCAGCCACGGCACCCCGATCACGGCCAGGAACACCAGCGCCCCGGCTACGAACACCCCGGTCACCAGCCACAGCACCACCGCGGCCACAGCGCCGCCGGCCAGCCGGGTACGGCGGGCCATTCGCTCGTCCCGGCCGGCCAGCTGCCGGCCCGCCCGAAGCCGCGCGGCGATCGTCGGGCCCTGGGGTGCGGTGGTGCCCACGATCCCGGTCACCAGCCCTACCAGTCCGCCCGCGAGGGCGAGTCCGGTCACCACCCACATCAGCAGCGTGGTCACAGGGCGGCTCCCTCGTCGACGAGGAGGGGCAGGGCTGCGGGCCAGGCCCCGCTCGGGACGTTCAGCAGGCCGGCGTCGAATCCGGCGCGGCGCAGGTCGTTGATGCAGCGGGGGTGCATGAGCGGTATCGCCCGCAGCTCGCCCCACTCCGGTCGCGGCCCGAAGATCGCGTTCGTCTCCGGCCGGCCTCCTTCACCGATGCCGGTGACCTCGAGGACGTGGGAGACGAACCGGTGGCGGTGACCTCCGATCCTCGTCTCGTCGATGGAGGAGACGAACACGATGAAGTGCAGCCCATTGGCGGCCTGCCGGTAGGCGAGCACCTCGCTCATGTTGGCCTGCGCGAGGAGGTACAGCTCGGCGATCCGGTCGAAAACCACCGACGGGTGGATGGCGTGCAGCGTGCACAGGTTCCCGCCCGCACCGTTGGTCATGGCTTGGAGCATCGCGACGATCTCAGGTCCGCGGACCTCACCCACCACGATCCGGGTCAGCGTCATGCGCAGGGCCCGGTACATCAGGTCCATGAGCGTGATCTCACCGGCCGCCTGCCCGGCTACCATCTCGCCGTTGGACTCGCGGGCCTCCATCGGCACGACCTGCCGGTGGTGGCCGTTCTCGTGGGCAAACAGCTCGTACTCGGTCTCCAGGGTGGCGAACCGCTCGTCGGGGTCGATCTCCCGCAGCAGGGCGCGCAGCAGGCTTGTCTTCCCCGCTGCCTGCCCGCCCGCGATCATCACGTTCTTCTCCGCACGCACGCACGCGCGCAAGAACGCCTCCAGGGTGGAGTCGAGCATGCCCCGGTCCACCAGTTCCGGCAGGTCGGCGTGGCGCATGCTGTGCCGGCGGATCGTGACGTAGGTGCCAGGAGTCACGTCGATGACGGCCTGCAGACGGGATCCGTCCGACAGCCGCAAAGCCAGGAACGGGTCCGCCGTCGACAGGCTCCTCTCAGCCTGTCCGGTCGTACGCCGGGCCAGGTCCCGCAACAGTTCGCGCAGCTCCTCGTCGGAGTCCGCGACCGGTGCGACCTGGATGCGGCGGCCGTCGGCGAAGTCCAGCCACACATCGGCGTACCCGTTGATGAAGATGTTCTCCACGGCCGCGTTGTCCAGGTGCTGCTGGAGCCGGCCAGCCCGGAACTGCAGGTCGAACACGGCCTGCGCGATCGCGGCGTCCTCGGCGGGGCTGGTGGCTGCGCCGCGCTTGACGGCCTCCGCGTCCGACCACACCGCCACCTGCTCGTTGATCAGGTGCCGGCCCTGCTGCTCCTGCGCGGCCGCGCTCATCCCCGGCCGGGCCCGCAGCAGATCGGTGAGGCGATCCCCGACCTCCTTCTTGATCAGGCGGACCGCCGCGTAGTCCATCGTCAGCACCACCGACGCCGGGGCTGCAGGGGCCAGCGCGGCCCGGGGATCCGCCGACGCCAGCGGGGCCGCAGGCGCCCCGACCGGGACCGGGCGGGGAGCGGCGAGGCGGGCCTGCAACGTGCCTGCGGCGACCTGCGGGTCACCGTGCAGAGGGCTAGCGCGCATGGCTGACCACCCGCCCCTCGACCGGCCCGGGCGGTGGGGCGAGCCGGGAACGCCGGACCTCCACCAGCTCCCGCACCCGCACCGCGGCGGACCGCGCGGAGCGCATCAGCGCCCCGGACTCGAACCGGCGGGGCTGCTCGGCCCCGTCGGAGAGCACCTTCGCCTCTTTGGGCTGCCACGGCAGGACAGCCGTGACCGGTACGCCCAGCGTCTTGCGGACCTCCTCCTTGGAGAAAGGCCCCTCGTCGACGAGCAGCATGCCCACCTCGACGCTGCCCCCGACGCTCTCACGCAGAGCTTCGAGCCGCACCTGGGCGCTCTGCAGGCTGCGCAGCGTGGAGCGCGCGACCACCAGGACGACGTCAGCCCGCTGCGCCAGAACCGCCGAAGGACCGAACGCACCGCGCCGGCCCAAGTCCACCAGGACGTCGTGCCCGTGCACCCCGATCCCGGTGAACAGGCGCGCCAGCGGCTGCCACACCGGCTCCATCGCGGAGGCGTGCGCGGGGTCGTAGAGGCCGGGCAGCACCAGCCGGTCCCGGCTGCCTGCGTCGGTCACATCGACCAGCTGACGCCAGAACGCCTCGACCAGCTGGCCCTGACGAGCCGCGATCGCCAGATTCCGCAGACCGTGCGTGTTGCCCAGCGTGCCCTGGAGCGCACCGGGAAGGATCGCCCCGCCGTCCGGGTCGGCCTCGGCCAGTATCACGCGGTGCCCCTCCGCGAGCGGCCACGTCACCAGCAGCGCCATGGCGGCCGTAGTCACCCCAGGAGCCCCCAGCCCGCCGGCCAGCGCGACAACCGCCATCAGCCGGCCTCCTGAGGCGCCAGGATCAACGCGACAGCACCGGTCGCCACCCGCGCGGCCAACGCCGGCCCGTCGGTCGCCGGCACCGCCACATCCACCACCACAACGCCCGTCGCCGGCGCGGCCGCCCCCACCGCAACCACGCTCGCCGCCACCGTCTTCGGCGCACCAGCCGGCTCAGCCGGCTTCGCCCCGCCCACCGCCTGGGGGCTGTCCGGGGTGGAGACGATCAGCACTTTCTGGCCCGGCGCGAGCCGGCTCGCCGGCAGCTGCGACGGCTTCAACGCCACACCCACCAGCTGCTCACCGGCCTTCACCAGCGACACCGACGTGACGTGCTCCGGGGACAGCAGCGCACCGGTCTTCAGGGCGACTGCGGCGCGCTGCCCGACGACGGACTTCTTCTTCGTGACGGGGACGGCCTTGACGGCCGGGTCCAGCGCCAGCGATGCGGGGGCCAGGTCGGCGTCGGTGACCGCGGCACCCACCGGCACGTCGCGTGCCACGACCAGGACGGCGGTGCGCTGGCCGGAAGCGGTGAACAGCAGCGCGCCGGACAGCCCGCCGGCCGCGATCAGGGCCACGGACAGGGCGGTCAGCCCTGGGCGCCGACGGCGCTGGCGGACCACGCGGGGGGCTGCCGCCGGCTGCCCGCCAGGGCCGCCGGGCGCCGGTACGGCGGCCTGGCCCGGCGTCACGGGCGTGGTAGTCGTACTCACGTGCTCTGCCTCCTGAGAGGGGAAGGGAAGTGCGGTCATAGGGCCTACTGGCCGACGACCTGGAGTTCTCCGATGCGCACCGCGGCCTGCGAACTGCGCGTCGTGGTCAGATCGCCCTGCTGGCCGCCCCCGGCCCAGTGCACGGCCCACGTCGTCGTCGCGGTCACCGGATACTCACCGACACGTGAGTATCCGGCGATGCCGCACTGGCCGCTGGCCCGGCTGGGCGGAGTCAGTCCGAACGACGGGCTGTAGGGGGTGCCGGGGAACGGGCAGGACACGCTGGTGCCGTTGCCGAAGTTCCACACGACGTCCTGCACGGTCGCCGTGGCGGTCACTGTCACCCCGAGCGCAGTCGCACTGGCCGACGTCGGTCCGGTCGTCTGCGGACTCGGCCCGTTCCACACCCACACCGGCACCCCGACCGTCCCCGTACCACCCAGCCTCGGAGCGATCCCGATGTCCGCACCCAGCAGCCGCATCTTCGTGACCGCCTCCTGCGCCAGAGCCTCCAGGTTCGGGCCGCCCCCGAAACCGGGAGGAGGGCTCTGGAACCACCGGAAGCCGCCAGCAAGCGGCTGTCCGGGACACTGCCCGTTGTAGACCGCCCCATCCCCAGGCGAACGGCCGACCCACACCGGGTCCTCCGCAGGTGGCTGCGGCTCCAGCAGTTGCCAGTAGCAGGAACTTGACGCGTCGAACCAGCCCGACTCCTTGTCGTAACAGGGCACCTCAAACGTCCCGCCTGAACCGTCCCGAGCCATGCAATTGACGGAACTACCCCCACCTCCGCCGCCCCCTCCTCCGAGCTTCTCTGGCTTCGGCGGCTTGGTGCCGCCAGAGCGGACGTCACAGTCAAAGACGAGCGGGGGGCATTCCGTGCCGGGTCCGGGGTCGGCTATGGCCGCTGGCTGCGTTACAAGGAGAGAGAGCAGAGCTCCTGTCACCACCAGGATGCGACGCATGGTCAGCATGTGCGGTCCCGGTCGATCTCAAGGTCGCGGATCTGCCACGCTCCGGCGATCTTGAGTGCGGTGTAGGTGCTGAGGTGTCGTCGTTTGCTACTGAGCGTTTCGACCGGCCGACCCGACTCCTTGATCACCTGGATGTATCCGGTGGTATCAACGCAGTCGGTGATGGTTCCAGCGGCGGGCGTCTCCGTCATGTCCAAAGCGCTGACCGTGGGGGACAGGATGGGCTCACCCTTCATGATCGAGCCGTTGTCCACGTAATAGGCGCGGGTCGTCTGGATTTTGGAGTAGGCCTTGTCGCCAGCAACCTTCTCAATGCCGGTGTCCTTCATCGAGCCACTCATGTACACCTTCAGCTGGGCGTCCCAGAAGGCTCTGTATACGCCGAGGAGTGCGTCCTTCTCGGCGGCCTGCACATCGGTCGAGGGGGTAAGTGACGCGGTCGGGCTAGGCGGTGGAGCAGCCTGGTTCTCCTTCGTGCAGCCGACGGTGACAACCGCAACCGTTGTCGCGAGCGCGGCGGCGGTGAGGAGCATGCGTAATCGTGTGGCGCGGGTGTCGTGCCGGTGTGCTGTTATCACGTGGAAACCCCCAAGACACCCTGCAGGTCGGATGGACAGCAAGCCTCATCGCTGCCGCAACGAGTTCGCGGGTTGCGATCTGTTGGTACAGCGCACCCTATGGCCAAACGGTCAGCAGGCCTATGGGATTCATGGGACGGAGGTGTCAATCGCGTTGCTATGACCCCAATGCGGTTGGGGGATGTCAGTTGGGAGGAGTTGAGTCCCCGCCTGATGGGAGTGGATGCTGATCGTGGAGGGGTGGCGCCGCGGGAACCGGCCCCTTGGCCTGTTCTCTGCGTATGTGATGGCCAGATGTGATGTTTACTCTGTTCAAAGGCGTCGGACCCGAAAGGGGATCCTCGAGCACAGAGGTGCGGAGGGCCGCGTGTGGCGAGGTGGTTTCCGGCGGCGTGAGGGGGCTGAGGCTACTAATCGTCGGACGGCCAGCGGGCCGATCGCATTGGACGGCGCCCCGCAGCCTTCTGCACCAAAAGGACGCCGGGCCGCCCAAACCAGCCCTACAACCCCGGCCACCTTGGCCAGATCACCGAAGGCCTCGAGGCCTTGTCAAGTAGAACCATGGCGCTGAACTGCTCGCCCCCCACTACCCGACCACCTCTTCGGGAAAACAAACGGTAAACGGCGGATCGTATCGCCGTTTGCTATCGGGGAGCGGTACGTCGGTAGGCGCAGAGTTTTTCGGCGCCGTCGATTTGCTGCCGGGGCGTGCGATGGCGCCCAGCGCCTGGGGCCAGAAGGTTGCGTCCGGGCTTGGTGCCGCTCGTTTCAGAGTGGTCGGCGGCAGCGGCTTCGGGGAACGTGCTGAGGGTCGGCAGGCTGCCGCGTAGTCCTCTACCGTCGTTAGCGGGCCTGCCAGGCGAACCGCCTCAGTGGGCGCCAAGCTGCGGGTCGGAGAGGGCGAGGGCTTCTTCTCGCCGGGCTTGCGCAGGCGGCCCGGCCGGCGTGCAGCCCACTGGGCAAGGGGTTGGTCGTCGTGCCTCCGTGAGGGCAGCACCCCATCGGCCACGGGCAGCATGCCGCCCCCTCCTCCTGGACTTCGGAGTAGGGGGCGGTGGTCCACGGGGTCAGGCTGGGGGGAGGCTCCTGATGATGTTGCCGGGGTCGTCCAGCCAGACGGTATTGCCGCCGACAGAGACTGTGAGGCCGAAGCGTTCGCGGTTCGGTTGGCCGTTTTTCTGGTAGGTGTCGTGGGCTCCTTCAGCGAGATCCCACAGTCTGCGAGGGCCTGCCTGGTATGCCGTTCCGTCGCTGATGCGGGCCCATGAGCCGTCGGCGGCCCACAGGCGGCAGCCGGTGACCTGGCCTGTGTCGTCAGGCTCGGAGGAGAGAGCCACGCCCGGAATCGTCAGAGATAGCAGGAAGGGGAATCCGTCCTTCGTAAATGGGGCTGCGGGTCCGAGTGCGGTCGGGCGGTGGTCGGGGTTCTCGGGATCGCCGGGGTACGGCGCGGAGCCGGCGGTGCCCGAGTCGCGGGCGGTCATGAAGTACGACGCTGTGGACAGGAAATTGCCTGCGGCTTCGCCAGCCTCGCTCACGACCAAGCGGACAGTGCCGGAGCCCACCGGGCACACGATGACGCCTCCGGGCCGCATCTGTTTCACCCATGTGTACGGGACCGCGGAGAAGCCGCAGGTGGCGATCAGCCGGTCGTACGGGGCTTTCTCCCAGTACCCCGCCCGTCCGTCGGCGGCGATCACGGTGGGCGTGTAGCCCGCCTCGAATAGGCGGCGTTCCGCTGTGTGGGAAAGCTCCGGGTCCACCTCGATCGTGGTCACGTGGTGAGAGCCGACGCGCTCACACAGCAACGCGGCGTTGTATCCGGTGGCGGTGGCCACCTCTAGGACTCGGTGATGCGGGCGTACGTCCAAGGCCTCCAGCATCACGAGCATGAGACTGGGTGCGGTCGAAGAGGAGGTGGCCACGCCATCCGTGATCTGCGTGATCAGCACGTCGTCGCTGTAGATGCGGGCCAGGTGTCCACAGTTGTCGAGGCTGACGAGCTCCTCCGGACTGTCCCAGAAGGCGGGGACGAACGCGTGTCGGGGCACAGTCTCGAAGGCGCGGCGCCATTCCGGATCGGTAAGGTCTCCTTTTTCCTGAAGGATATCGGCCAGTTGGATCCGCAGAGCGCGGGCCTCGGCGCTGTCCACGGTCATGGTTAACCTCCGGCGAGAAGTTCGGCGAGGGCGCGGGCGATGGGTAAGCCGGTCTTGTTCTGTATCCAGGACCACTCTCCAGACGGGTTGCATTCGAAGAACACCCATTCCCCATCCGGGGTGACGGCGAAGTCAAAGGCTCCGAAGTTGAGGCCGAAGTGGTCCAGCCAGCGTAGGACCCCGGCCCTGACTGCGTCGGGAACCTCGCATGGCTTGTAGGTCAAGGAGTCGTAGTCGGAGCGCCAGTCGATCCGGGAGGCGTCGCTGCCCGCGTGGATTTCGGCGGCGAACATCTTCCGGCCGATCACGGTCAGGCGGACTTCGTGTGCCTTCGGGATCCACTCTTGGAACAGGTGCGCGGTCAGGCCCACGGAGTGGTCCAGGTCGTTAGGGTTGATCAGGTGGGTGGGAACGCCGTTGCGGCGCCCGTCCTCGTAGTTGAGAGGCCCGCCCATGAGGGGCTTGCAGATCAGCGGTCCGTTGATGCTTGCGGCGAAGTCGCGGGCGTCCTGCGGCACGTTAGTGACCAGAGAGCGCGGGGTGCGCAGTCCACTGCGGGCGGCTACCGGGAGCTGGACCGGCTTGTGGGATGCGATCCCATCGACCTCGGGGCGGTTGACCCACAGTACGGGCAGGGCGTACAGGGTGCCCAGGAGACCGGCCAGGGCTTGATCAACGGCCCACGTGTAGTGGGGTTCGGCTATGGCGTCGGTGATTAAGGGGAGGCGGGGCCGCCGGTAGTAGACGGCCCTCACCCCCTCTAGCCGCACGGTGCGAAGGTCATTGGTCAGGGGCCCGGACCACGGACCGACGGTGTGCTCGGCGGTGAGCGAGATTCCCTGCGGGAAGTCGCCCATGTCGAAGCGCATCACCGGCATCTGGAGGGTGGACAGCTCGTCCACGACCAGGTCGGCCGCCGGATCCATCTCCTTCGCGACGACTAGCACCGCGCCGCCGTCCAGTCGCTGGGTCATCGCATCATGTACGGGTCGGACGTGTCGTCGTTCTTCGAGTCCCAGTTGGTGTTTGTGCAGGATGCGGCGAGGCTGGTGTGAGCCAGCAGGACGCCGTCCTTGGTGATGTTGACCTGCCTCTGACGGTCATAGGTGAACGAAGACCCGTCCACCTCGATCGTGTACGGGACGCGTTCGGCACGGGCGCCGAACGGTACGAGCGGGGCTGCTGGCATGGTGTCCTCCTGTAGATGAGTATGTGTAGGTGGTGTGTACCTCGCCCGTACCTAGCGCCTGTGAAGACGTGGGCGGGGAGTCTGGGGGGCGTCAGCAGGCGTCAGCAGGCGTCTGCGCGTCGGAGGGCGCCGGGTTCGGCGATCCACTCGATTCCGCCACCCTCGGGGCGTAGGAAGACGGCCTGCGGATTGATCCGGCGCGTCTTCGGATCCTCCCACTCGCCGATGAACTGCACGATCGCTTCGCATCCCCGCTCTGGGTCCAGGACGCGGGCCCCTTCGTGCAGCCAAGAGGGGAGCTTGCTCACTGGTCCCTCGCTTTCGTCGCCGGGTTCGTCAGTGCCGACGCGTCGTAGGCATGTTTCCCAATCGCTCTTGGCTAGGGCCAGGAGAGTGGAGCTGGAGTCCAGACTGTCGGAGGCGTCACCCCAGGGCGCACACTCCGGTTGGTCCTGCATCTGGTGGGTAAGCGGGTGGCGGCGGGGGAGAGGCTGTTGGGTCATGGCGTCCTCGGTCGGGAGCTACGCAGCGGGGTGCGGGGTGCAGGGGAGGGCTTGCACCGCGTTGCTGGGAAACCACCTGGAGCCCAGCGCCCCGGGCGTCTGATACATAGTCAACCAGTGCGCGCTTACCGTGAGTACGGTTGGAGTAGCGCTGGACCGTGAACGTCGTGAAAGCTCGGGGGGACCACATGGCTGCACGCACACGCACACCGAATACCGGGCTTGCCAGACTCTTCGCGGAAACGGGTTGGTCGCGGGGACAGTTCACCCGCGCCATCGGCCGCGTGGGCGCCGAGATCGGCGTGGTGGCCTACTACGATGAGTCGGCGGTGCCGCACTGGTTATCGGGCACGATGCCCCGCAAATCGGTGCGTCCGCTGATCCTGGAGGCCCTGTCACGCAAGCTCGCACGGCCGGTCACCGCATTTGATGCGGGGTTCACGAAATCCCCCGACCTTTCCCCGGCGCCTGCGGATACGGTGGCTGGATTGGTCGATCTCGGGAGCGCTGATATGGACCCATCACGCAGGGCTGTACTGGGTGCCGGACTCTTCTCGGCGGCCTTAGTGATCCCGGACTGGCCGGACGTCCTTGACCGGTTCGAGCGGCTACGCTCCGACCCGCACACCCGGATCGGGACGCCCGAGGTGAACGCCGTCATCGCGATGACCGAGCACATAAGCGGCCTCGACGACGCGTTCGGCGGCCGGATGGCCCGCCCCCTAGCCGCAGCGTTCCTTGTCAACATCATCGCGCCCTACCTCAAGGCCGACGCTTCGGATGGCGTCCGTAAGGCGATGCTGTCCGCTGCATCCGATCACCTCTACCTAACTGGGTACATGGCCATGGATGAGCGCGCAGACGGCCTTGCTCAGCAGTACTACACGAAGGCTCTGGAGCTGGCGGGCGCGGCGGGTGACCACCTGACCTACTGCACGACCTTGCGAGGGATGAGCGTCCAGGCTGTTGACCTCGGGCACGGGCCGCTGGCGGTGCGCCTGGCGGATGCGGCGGCATCCGCCTCCCCGCAGGCCGGGCCGAGGACGGTGGCGTTCCTGATGGGGCAGCACGCCCACGCTGCAGCGCAGACCGGGGACCGGGCCGGTGCCTTGGCCAAAATCAAGGAGGCCGAGGTCGCGATGGACAAGGCGGAGTCCCGGGCGAAGGCGTTCGGCTCCTACGACCCGTCGTCGCTGAACTACCACGTGGGGCAGGTCCAGTACGAGCTGGGCGACATCGCTGGTTCCATCGAGTCCCTGCAAATGGCGGACCGTCTGCGGGAACCCGGCCACCGCCGCACCCGCGTCCGCTACAACGCGATGCTGGCGGAGCGAAAGCTGGCTGTGGGGCGCCTGGAAGAGGCATGCGTGGACTGGCACCGGGTCCTCGACGACTACCCGAACGTCCAGTCGGGCCGGTGCGACGATCGGATCCGCATCATGCTCTCCGCGATCGCACCGCACCGGAAGAACGCCCATGGGCGCGAGCTGTATGACAGGGCACTCCCCATGCTGAAGGCTGCCTAACGACCTCTTCCATGGTTGTTCTGAGGACGTGTTCAGCAGTGGATCGGCTGTTGATCACGCTCGTCCGGCGGGCAGTGCGCGGGTGGTGAACGGCTGAGCTGTTTGCCGGTCAGGGCGGAGTCCGGCGACGGCTCGGATGGTGTCGGGCAGGGTTTCGCGTTGGCCGTGGTGTCGTTCGAGGACTCGCCGGTTCTTGATGTGGGCGATGCCGTGTTCGACCGGAATTCTTACTGATCGGTGGGCGTACCAGGCCGCTTCGTGACGGGCCATGAGCCATTGCAGGTGCTCGAGGTGCTTGCCTCTGGATTTGCGTGGTGGCATGACGACCTGGCCGCACGTCTGGGCGCCAAGTCCTGTCAGCCGGCGTCCGCGAGGAGGCTGCGGCCTGGTCGGGGAGGTGCTTGGCGGCGTGGGGGAGGAGCGCGGCCACCGGGTCGGTGGTGGTGATCCCGGCGCCCGTAGGCCGGGGAGGAGGAAGCGTTGCTGGACCAGGCCTGCGAGGAGGTTGTCTACCGCGGTGGGCTCCGCTCGGGGGCAGACCGCGGCGAAGTTCGCCGCGAGCTCGCTCCACCGGATAGGTGTCCGCGCGTCCTCCACGGCGCCGTGGACAGGCCCTGTCAGGCGGATCTGCATGTGATCGGATTCGACGCCGGGTGTGGTGGGCGGCCGAGGCTGGAGGTGAGCAGCAGCAAATCCGTGCGCAGCCTGGGGTGTGCTTCAAGGCGGACGACGAGGGCGTTGACGGCGGCGTCCGGCTCCGCGACGGCCTGGTGCTCGTGCCGATCCGTAGTTCCGGATTGGGGCCGTAGCGGGCGGCGGCGACGCCGGCGACCAGCCCGAAGGGGGTGGCGCGCCCGCGGGCGCGCAGAAGGTAGCGCAGCACGGGCAAGCACGTGCGGTGTGCGTCTGGGGCGGGCAGGGGTCGACGATGGTGATGTCGAGGTCGAAGTCGGCGTCGTCCTGCTCGGCGGTTGTCGCCGGGGTCGTGGCCGTGCCGATCTGAATCGTCATCGGGTCCCCTCCTTGGAGTGGTGGATGGATGGTGCGATGTCCCGGGGCCGGTCGGCCCCGGAGTGTCAGGCCCAGGTCACCGACACGTAGCCGTGGCGCTTGCGTGCCGTGCCCGGGGGCAGCGGGGACGGCGCGGCGCCCGGCACGTACCGGATGGTTGCCGCCCCCCGCCGCTGGTGGTCCGTCGCCCACTGCTGCAGGAGCTCGACGTACTGGGCGGCGAGCGCTTCGGCCTGCGGGCCGTGGGCGATGACGCCGCTCTCGAAGCCGACCGTCCCGGTGTCCTTGTTCGGGCGCCGGGTGCGGTAGGCGATGCTGTCATCGTCGACCAGGGCGGCCACGCCGAGGCGGGCGGACGGCTCCATGAGCCCGCTGTCGATGACGTCCTGGGCGGCGTGCAGGCGGGCGGGAGCCGGCAGGTTCAAGGTGAGAAACCAGTCGAGCTCGTCGGGCAGGTCGTAGGCGGCCCACGACCACACCTCCAGCCGGTCGCCCTCCAGAGCTCGGGCCAGGGCTTGTGCATTAAGCGGGACGTTCTTGTTATCGGTCTGCAAGGCCACGCCGTCCAGCAGCAAGGCCTTGCGGTCCGGGACGGCTCCCTCACCCTGCATGGGCACGAAGGAGGCCAGCCGGTAGGAGCGGCTGACGAGGCAATCGCCGTCGCGATCGAAGGCGACCGAGCGGGTGGTGCCGCATACGGTGAGCGGGACGACGAGTCGGCCCTTCGCGGTGAGTCCGCTGATCCACGACGGCGGGATGTCCCACGCGGAGACCGTGACCATGATGCGGTCGAAGTGCCCGAGCACGACAGCGCTCTCGGCGTCGGCCACGACCGTCTTGACCCGGCCATACCCGGCGGCGTCCAGGTGCGTGCGCGCGCGGTCGATGACGTCACGGTCGATGTCGAGACTGGTGACCTCGCCATCGGCTCCGACGAGTTCCTGGATGAGGGCGGCGTTGTAGCCGCCGGAGCCGATCTCCAGCACCCTCATGCCCGGCTCGATATCGGCCTGCTCCAGCATCACCGCCTGCAGGTGCGGAGCCGAGATGACGCTGATGTCGAGCCCGTAGCCGTCCTTCTTCACAGGCATAATGCTGTGCAGGTCGTAGGCCTGTTCGAGAGGCATGTCCGGTGCGAACAGGTGGCGGGGGACGGCGGTGAAGGCGGCTGTGAGCGACTGGGAGGTGATCGCGTCCTGGTCGTGCAGGGCCTGCACCATGTCGGCTCGTAGGGCCTCGGGGCCGACGGTGTCGAGATGGGTCATCCGGTTTCCTCTTCCTTGTCGTGGTCAAGCAGGGGGAGGACAATCGGGGTCGGCCTCGAGCTCGGTCCGTAGTCCGGGTCCTCCCAGGTGTCAAACGGCGCCAGGACTGCGGAGGCGTCTCGCAGTAGTGGGCGCAGCAACTGAGCATCACCGTGCCCGAAGTCGGCGGCGGCTTGGACGAGGTAGCGCAAGTACGGGTACAGGGCCTCATCGCCGAGTATGCAGGGACATGGCAGTGGACGGTGACGGCGAAGCGGACCAGCCTTCAGGGTGATCGGTCGGGTTTAGCTTTTTGAACACCTCGGATATTGCTCTCGCATCCCACGGGGCTTCCACGGCCTTCCACAGCCAGTTCTCGGCCAGCTGCCGGTGCCCCTGGGACAGTGCCACGGACCCCATGCGGTAGCAGGAGTCGGCGTGCTCCCGGACCCCCAGGAGTGGCTACTCACCAGGCCGTCCCTCGCTCCAGTCACCTTTGGGCCGGTCTCAGAAATCGCGCCTCCCCGCAGCCGCCGCCTTCACCGTGCTTATCCACTCGCGGGGCGCCTGGTACCTCAGGGCGCCCCGGCCCGTCAGGATGCGGACCTCGTTCTGCGGACGGGGTTCGTGCTCCAGGCTGATGGGCCAAGAAGCAGCTCCCGCCGCCGCGTACCACGTGCGGCCAGATAGGTCCTGCGGGAAGAAGGTCAGGACGTCGCGCGGGTGTCCGTATCCCGCGCCCAGTAATCCCAGATGTTGTAAACGCACTGCCCCGTCCGCGGGAAGCTCCGGCCGTAGCGGAGACCGAGACCACTCGCGATGGCCAGCATCGCCGTGCCGGCCACTTCATTGCGGGTGTGCGCATGAGGACGGAACAGCGTGACGACAGGCACCGATGCGCCCAAGGTGTAGGTGGTGTCGACCTTGATCCCCGGCAGGAACTCCGGGTCCGGCGGTGCGAGCCTGCTCACCGACTCCTCCCGCATTCAGCCGCCGCGGTGCACGGGCGGTGCGGGGGGGGTCTCTATGTCCTTCGTCAAGGACATAGAGCCGGGTATGGGGTTGTTTGGGGTGGTCATGCGGCGAGGGTGATGGTGGGCGTTCGGGACTCGTAGAAGGTGTTGTCTCGGAGCATGGCGAACAGGACGCTGATGCGTTGGCGGGCGAGTCGCAGGAGTGCCTGGGTGTGCGTTTTACCTCGTGCTCGTTGCCGGTCGTAGTAGGTGCGGGAGGCCGGGTCGGCGTTCATGCAGGCGAAGGCGGAGAGGAACATAGCGCGTTTGAGCTGCCGGTTTCCGCCCCGCGGTGCGTTCGCCATGGATCGAGGTCCCCGACGATTTCGTGGTGGGGGCGAGGCCGGCGTAGGAGGCGAGGTGGGCGGCGCTGGGGAAGCCGGTGCCGTCGCCGACGGTGACCAGCAGGACTGCGGCGGTCCTGACTCCGACTCCGGGCATCGAGGTCAGGACCCGGTGAAGAGGGTGGGCCTCCAGCAGGGTGCTGATCCGGGCTTCCAGTGCCCGGCGCTGGTCGTGGACCGCGGCGAGCGAGACGGCCAGGGACGGGATCACGATGTCGAGGGTGCCCGTGCCGGGAACGATGACGGTCTGCTCATCGAGGGCGTCGAAGATGTCATCGATCAGCCGCTGAGCCATCCGCGGGGCCTTGGGCCGGATCAGCTCGACGAGCCTGCGTCGGCCGGCCTTGCGCAGGGCGGCCGGGGATCCGTAGCGCTCGAGGAGCCAGGGGATGGCCGGGTGGTCCAGCCGGGGGCCGAGCACACGTTCCAGCGACGGGTGGAACTGGGTGAGCAGGCCGCGTATCCGGTTGCTGGTGCGGGTCGCTTCGGCCGCGAGGTCCTGGTCGAAGCCGGTCAGCACGGTGAGCTCGGCGGTGATTTCGTCGGCCAGCGCCAGTGAGCGCAGGGTGTGGGGCATCGTCCGGGCGGCGTCCGCGATCACCGCGGCGTCCTTCGCGTTGGTTTTTGCCTCGCCGGGGTAGAGGTCGGCGATCCGCCGCATCGCGAGTCCGGGCAGGTAGGCGACCTCACAGCCCGCGTCGCGGGCGACCGTCAGGGGCAGGGACCCGATGGACGCGGGCTGGTCCACGATCACCAGGACCGTGCCGAACTTGGCCTTGAGCTTGTCGAAGACGGCCCGCAGCTTCGGTTCGCTGTTGGGCATGGGCTTGTCGAAGACCTTCTTGCCGGCCGGGGTCAGCCCGTGGCCGTGGTGAGCGGTCTTGCCGACGTCCATCCCGAGGAAGACGCCTATGCTTTCGGTGTCTAACATTGCACCATTCCAGAGGTGTTGACCGTGCCGGCCTCGGCGGTGGCACCGTGCTCGCGCATCCACGTTATGCAGACCTGCCGCCCGCGAACTGCCCGGCATTGCGCCGGGCCGGGCGGTGGCCGGGTCTCTCATCAGCGTCTCCGACGGCACCTGCCGGGCCCGGCGGCACCACCCCCCAGGTCATCCGTTCGACAGAGGGGACACAGTCATACCGGGCCCGCAGGCCAGCGGTCCCATTGCAGGACCGCGAAAAACATAACGGGGGGGGAGAGAGCGAAGCACTGACGGCCGCGCAGGCCGGCCGCGCTTCCGCCGCCTGCAGACGCGACCCGCTTTACCGATCCCTTGCGACGGCACGACTCGCGGGCGCTGAGGCACAGGCACGCGAGTACACCGGCGTGCAGAGTTCGGTCGATCACGCCCGCACGGCGCTCCGCAAGGGCCGACCCCGGTGAGAAGCGGCCGTCGTGGCTCGGCTTCTACGGCGAAGCCGAGCTCAAGGGACTGACGGCGCTCGTCATGGAGGAAACCGGCGGGCACGCGGAGGCAGAGGCGTTCCTGCACCACCCTGACCCGCCTACGCCCGGATCTGCTCCGCAATCGGGGGTACTACTCCGCCACGCTCGCCCTGGAGGAGAACTACGTGCTGCGGCGCCGAACGCGTCGAGTACTTCGAACTGGATGAATCGCTACACCGAGGCGAGGGGAACCCAACTGGCGGTCGAGCTCCAGCAGGTGACGGCGGAGCAGCTGCCGCTCGTCCGGCAGGCCATCCTCGACATTCACGTCGAAGTCCGACACCACGACTTCGGGCTAAACAACGCGTTCAACTCGCGCACCCGATTCGACGAGCGGCTGACCGCATACTCGTCGAGGCCGGGATGGTCTGCCGGGGACTGTAAAGAGAACGGTGTAACTCCGATCATGGAAGAGTGCACCTGTGACCAGCGAGAACATAGCCAAGCCGTCTCCGGTGGGGACTGTGCC
>NZ_JOFX01000053.1 GCF_000719345.1 Streptomyces sp. NRRL F-2664 | reverse complement strand
CCTGCCCGGCACCGCGACTCCGCCGTCGCCGCGACCGTGTTTCGCCCGCCACGGCGAAGACCCGGCCAGGGGGCGGTGCCCCGGTTCGCCGCACCCCCGCGGGAGTGGCTCGGTCCCGGGCCCCGGGCCGGACCCGGTCTGCTGCCCCCGCGGGAGCGGAGGGGTTGACCACTTTCCGCCGTTAGCCGGCACCGGCGGAAGGGCAGGGATTGACCGTCCGCCGGGCGCCCCGGCGGTGGGGTGGGGAGGAGTGCGGCGATGCGGCGAGCGATCACGAGCGGATCCCCGCTGCCCGCGCCCCCCGGCCCCCCGGATCCCGACCGGCGAGCCGACCCCGTTCGGCACGCGGGCCCGGGCCCGGTCCCCGGCCCGGACCGGCCGACCGGAGCCCCGCCCCCCGCCGGGCCCGCGTACGCGCCCGCCCCCGTCCACGCCCGCAACGCCCCCTGGCCCTACACCCGGCTGGACGTCGCCGCCGCCCGGGCCGCAGGCCATCCTCCGCATCCCGTACGGCAGTTCGTGCTCAAGACCCGCAGCCGCTGCAACCTCGCCTGCACCTACTGCTACGTCTACGAGATGGCCGACCAGGGCTGGCGCGACCAGCCCGTCGCCATGACCCCCGCCACCATCGCCCGCGCCGCGCAGCGGATCGCCGAGCATGCGGCCGCCCACGACCTGCCCCGCGTCGACCTGGTCCTGCACGGCGGCGAGCCGCTCCTCACCGCCCCCGCCGCCCTGGCCGCACCCGTCGAAGCCGTGCGGGCCGCCCTCGCCGCCACCGCCCCCCGCACCCGGATCACCGCCACCGTCCAGACCAACGGCACCCTGATCACCCGCGGCCGCCTCACCGCCCTGGCCGCCGCCGGAATCCGCATCGGTGTCAGCCTCGACGGGGGCCTCCCCGCGCACAACACCCGGCGCCTGGACCACGCCGGCCGCCCCGGCTTCGGCGCCGCCGCCCGCGGCCTGCGCCTGCTGGCCCGCCACCCGGACAGCTACGCCGGGGTGCTCTGCGTCATCGACCTCGACCAGGACCCGGTGGAGACCTACGAGTCCCTGCTCGCCTTCGCACCGCCCACCGTCGGACTGCTGCTGCCGCTCGCCAACTGGAGCTCCCCGCCGCCCCCCGGTCCGGGCCGCCGCCCGGGCGGCACCCCGTACCCCGGGACCCCGTACGCCGACTGGCTCCTCGCCGTCTTCGAGCGCTGGTGGCACGACGGACGGCACCGCACCCGCATCCGGCTCTTCGAGGAGATCATCGCCCTGCTGCTCGGCCTGCCCGCCACCACCGAGACCCTCGGGCTCGCGCCCGCCGCCACCGCCGTCATCGAGACCGACGGCTCCATCGAACAGGCTGATTCCCTGAAATCCGCGTACGAGGGGGCCGCCGGCACGGGCATGGCCCTCGACACCCACAGCTTCGACGAACTCCTCGACCATCCCGGATTCGCCGCCCGCCAGCTCGGACGGGACGCGCTCGCCGCCGGCTGCCGCGCCTGCGAACTGGTCGAGGTGTGCGGCGGCGGCCACTACCCGCACCGCTACCGGGCCGGCGAGGGCTTCCGGCAGCCGTCCGTCTACTGCGCGGACCTCCAGGTCCTCATCCGGCACGTCGCCACCGCCGTCCAGCACGCCACCGCCGCCCACCCGCCGGCGGCCGCCTCATGACCGCCGCCCTCGCCGCCTTCACCGTGCCCACGCCCACCCTGCGCGCCCTCGCCTCCACCGAGCCCTCCCCGGAAGGCACCCGCCTGGTCCACGACGTACGCCGCTCCAAGCGCCTGGTACTGCTCCGAGCCGTCCTCGACGCCGCGCCCTGCGGCCGGACCGGCCGGACCGCCGAGCACTGGGCCCTGCTGGAGGAGGCCGAGCGGCACGACCCGGCCGCCGCACGCGACGTACTGCACTACCCGGCCACCGGCGTATGGGCCGAGGAGACCCTGCGCCGGCTGCACGCCCCGTACGGCCCGCCGCCGGACCTCGCCCACCTCGGCGCCCTCGCCGCGGCCGCCGCCCTGCGCGCCCGGATACCGTTCACCCACACCCTGCGGCCCGTGCACGGCCGGCTCGTCCTGCCCACCCTCGGCCTGCTGCGCCCCGACCGCCCGGGCCCGCTCGTCCTCACCGAACGCTCCTGGGACCCCGACGACCCCGCCACCCTGCCCCTGCACGCACTGCCCGGCGGCCGCACCGCCCTCGACGACCTCGACCCCTACCGTGCGCCCGGCGCGGCACAGCCCGCACCGGCGCCCCTGCGGCCCGCCCGCCGCCTCACCCCCAAGGGACACAAGCGGTGGGACACCCAGTGGACCGGCGCCCTCACCCTGCTCCACCGCTACGACACCGTGCGCGCGGAGGAGACCGTACAACTGCTGCGCTCCCTCGTACCGCTCGCCGGCGGCTCCCGCTCCAGCGGCGCCACCCTCCCCGCGGCCGCCGGCTCCGTGCTGGCCCGCGCACAGGCCCCGCCCGCGCTCGCCGCGACCCTCGTCCACGAGGTCCAGCACGGCAAACTCACCGCCCTCGCCGACGTCCTGACCCTGCACACCGCCGACGCGACGCCGCGCCACTGGGCGCCCTGGCGCAGCGATCCGCGCCCGCTGGAGGGACTCCTGCACGGCGCCTACGCCCACCTGGCCCTCGCCGGGTACTGGCAGCGCGCCGCCCTCTACGGCGCCCGCGGCGCCTGGGCCCAGCACGCCAGGATCCGCGCCCAGGTCGCCGCCGTCCTGCCCGTCCTGCGCGCCCACGACCGACTGACCGCCGCGGGACGCGAGTTCACCGATGCGATGGCCGCCGCCGAACGGGCCATGGACGAGCTCCCGCCGCCCGGCGACCAGCACGCCGCGGCCCGTCGGGCCGTCGACCGCGAACGCCGCGCATGGTGCGAGAGGCACCCCGAACTCGCGCTCTTCGCGCAGGTCTGACGGACCGTCCCCTGCGGTACCTTTTCAGTCCCGTCCACTGCCCGCAGCCCAGGGAGACGGCCGCATGACCACCGGTAGCCGGCAGGACCGCGACGCAGCGCAACAGCCTCCCCCACCGCAGCGGCTTCCACCACCCCAGCCGCCCTCCCGCTGCCCGCAGGAGCCCCACGAGCACCAGCAGCTGCATCCGCCTCCGCCGCAGCCACCGCAACGCTTCGTCATCAGCTTCGCCGGCTTCAACCGCCCCTGGGCCGTGTGGATTGCCCACCGCCTCGAAGAACACGGACACCGCGTCACCCTCCAGCGGTGGGACCCGCAGAACCGCCCCGGCCTCACCCAGGCCCTCGACGACCTCGCCCGCTCCGGCAGCCGCGTCCTCCTCGTCCTCAGCGAACGCTATTTCTCCGCCGGCACCCACACCGAGGAGGAGTGGAACACCGCCCTGCGGGCCGTCACCGACGACCACCCCGGCCGCTTCGCCGCCGTCTGCCTCACCGACGCACCCCTGCCCAGCGCCGTGGCCGTGCTGGAGAAGGCCGACCTGTGGGGCCTGGACGCGTACGAGGCCGAATACCGCGTCCTGCGCCGCCTGGAACTGCCCACCGAACACATCGGCACCGAAACCGGCCGCCGCGGCCCCCGCTTCCCCAACGACCCGCCCGAGATCTGGGGACGCGTCCCGCGCCGCAACCCCCGCTTCACCGGCCGCAACGACGTCATCGGCACCCTCCGCCAAGCCCTCTGCGACGCCCCGCCCGGTGCGTCCACCGTCACCCTGCTCGGGCTGTCCGGCGTCGGCAAGACCCAGGTCGCCACCGAGTACGCCTACCGCTTCGCCTCCGAGTACGACGTCGTGTGGTGGGTCCCCGCCGAGGACCGGCCCACCCTCCGCGAACGCCTCGCCGACCTGGCACCGGCCCTCGGCCTCCCGCGCGGCGCCGGCAGCTACGGCGCGCAGATCCGGTCAGTCCTCGAAGCGTTGCGCCGCGGAGCCCCGTACAGCCGTTGGCTGATGGTCTTCGACGGCTGCGACAACCCCGACGACCTGATCGACCTGCTTCCCTCCGGCGGCTCCGGCGACGTCATCATCACCTCACGCAACCGCGAATGGGCCGCCCGGCACACCAGCCTCGTCGAGGTCCCCCTCTACGCCCGCCCCGAGTCCATCACCTTCATCCGCCGCCGCGCCCTGCGCCTGACCGCCGACGAGGCCGACCAGCTCGCCGAGGCCCTGGAGGACTACCCCCTCGCCCTCGACCAGACCGCCGGCTGGCTCGCCGACTCACCGCTGCCCGTCGGCGACTACCTCGCCCTGCTCCAGCGCCGGATGGACTCCCGCGAGGCCGTCACCCTCTCCGAGGACTACCCGCTGCCCTTCCCCACAGCCCTCGCCCTCCTGCTCAACAACGTCCGGGAGAACTTCCCCGACGCCCTCGCCCTCCTGCGGCTCTTCGTCTTCTTCGCCCCCGGCCCCGTCCCGCTGCGCCTGCTGCGCGAGTTCCCCGCCGACGACGTACCCGAACAGCTCGCCGGCCTCATCAACGACCAGATCCGCTGGAACGCCGCCCTCAACAAACTCGTCCAGTTCTCCGTCGTACGACTGGAGTACTCCGACCTCCCCGTGGAGGAGGGCGGCGGCGGACTGGAGACCGTGCAACTGCACCGCATGGTCCACGGCATCGTCCGCCAGAACCTCTCCGAGGACGAGGCGGAACCCCTCGCCCGGGCCGTCCGCCAGGTCCTCGCCGCCGCCGACCCCGGCCGGCCCTCCGACTCCCGGCTCTGGCCCCGCTACGCCGAACTCGTCCCGCACCTCACCCCCTCCGGGGTCATCACCAGCAGCAACCCGCGCATCCAGAACTTCCTGCTGCACTGCCTGCGCTACCTGATCCTCGCGGGGGAGTACCACACCTGCCTGCGCCTGTGCGAGGAGACCGACCAGATCTGGCGGGCCCGGCTCGGCGACGACCACCCCAAGGTCCGCGAACTCAGCTACCAGTACGGCAACGCGCTGCGCAACCTCGGCCTGTTCCGCCGCGCCGAGATCCTCACCCGGGCCGTCGCCGACCGGCTCACCGGCGAACGCGGCGACCAGGACCTGGAGAGCCTGCGCGCCACCAGCGCCTACGGCGGCGTCCTGCTGTGCATCGCCAAGTTCGAACCGGCCCGCGGCATCTTCGAGCACTGCCTGGCCACCTACCGCGAACTGCTCGGCGAGGACGACCCCGTCACCCTCGACGCGCAGAACAACCTGGCCGCCACCTACCGGCTCCTCGGCCGCTACCAGGAGGCCTACGACCTCGACCTGGACACCCTGCGCCGCCGCGAACGGGTCCTGATGCCCCTGCACATCTCCACCCTGGCCTCCGGCATCGCCTGCGCCATGGGACTGCGGCTCATGGGCCGCTACCGGGAGGCCCAGACCCGCCAGGAGCAGGGCGTCAAGCTCAACACCCAGGTGCTCGGCCTCGGGCACCCGCAGACCCTGCGCGCCGAGCACAACCTCGGCCTGTGCCTGCGCCGGTCCGGCGACATCCCCGGCGCCGGCCTGCGGCTGCGGACCGTCTGGGAACGGGCCACGCGCGTCTTCGGCGTGGACTACCCGTGGACGCTGATGGTCGCCTCCGACTACGCCACGTACCTTCGGGAGTACGGCGACATCGGCGAGGCCCGCCGCATCTCCGAGGACGTCGTCCGCGGCTACCAGTCGCAGCTCGGCCTCGCCCACCCGTACAGCATCGGCACCGTCGGCAACCTCGGCCTGGTCCTGCGCGCCCAGGGCGAGCGGACCGAGGGCCTCTCCCTGGCGGAGCAGGCCCTCGTGGGCATGCGCGGCGCCCTCGGCGCCCGGCACCCCTGGACGCTGGGCTGCGCCCTCAACGCCACCGGCCACCGCAACATCACCGGCCGCCTGGAGGACGCGCTGGACCTGAGCCGGGAGACCCTGCGCACCGCCGAACAGGTCCTGGGCCCCGACCACCCGATGACGCTGAGCGCCCAGATCGCGCTGGCCGCGGACCTGCGGTCCGTCCGGGAGGACACGGAGGCGGCCAGGCACGAGGACGCGGGCATCAGGGGCCTGACCCGCACCCTGGGCCCCCAACACGTCCACACGGTCTCGGCGAAGCAACGCGCCAGACCGTACTGGGACTTCGAACCGCAGCCGTAGGGGGTACGGGTGCCCGGGCGGGCCGGGCGGGCTGCTCGCGGGTCGGGGGTGAGGGGGCGGGAGCCCGGTGCGCCCCCAATCGCTACGCGCTTCTGACGGACGGCGGCCGCGGGCCTCCTGGGCTGCTGGGCGTGGACGCCCGCGGTCGCTGGAGTCGAGGGCATCGGCCAGTGCCGGTCGGGGAAACGACGGTTCGCAGCCGGAAGGCCCGGCCCCCGACGAGGGGGCCGGGCCTTCCGGTCCTGGTTCCGCGGCGTGGTTACGCCTCGAAGACCTCGTTGATCAGCTGCTGCTGCTCCGCCTGGTGGCGCTTGGCGGAGCCGACCGCCGGGGAGGAGCCGTGCGGGCGCGAGATGCGCCGCAGGCGCTCGCCCGCCGGGACGTCCGCGCCGACCGCCAGGTCGAGGTGGTCGATCAGGTTCAGCGCGATGAACGGCCACGCACCCTGGTTCGCCGGCTCCTCCTGCGCCCAGATGTACTTGGCCGCGTTCGGGAACTTGGCGATCTCGGCCTGGAGCTCCGCACCCGGAAGCGGGTACAGGCGCTCGATGCGGATGATCGCGGTGTCCGTGATGCCGCGCTTCTCGCGCTCCGCCTCCAGGTCGTAGTAGACCTTGCCGGCGCAGAAGACGACCTTGCGGACCGCGTTCGCGTCCACCGTGGTGTCGCCGATGACCGGACGGAACGAACCGGTCGTGAACTCCTCCGCCTTCGACGCCGCAGCCTTCAGACGCAGCATCGACTTCGGGGTGAAGACGACCAGCGGCTTGTGGTGCGGGTTGTGGACCTGCCAGCGCAGGAGGTGGAAGTAGTTCGACGGGAGCGTGGGCATGGCCACCGTCATGTTGTTCTGCGCGCACAGCTGGAGGAAGCGCTCCGGGCGGGCGGACGAGTGGTCCGGGCCCTGGCCCTCGTAGCCGTGGGGGAGGAGCAGCGTGACGCCGGAGGTCTGGCCCCACTTCTGCTCGGCGGAGGAGATGAACTCGTCGACGACGGTCTGCGCGCCATTGACGAAGTCACCGAACTGGGCCTCCCACAGGACCAGCGCGTCCGGCCGGGCCAGCGAGTAGCCGTACTCGAAGCCCATTGCCGCGTACTCGGAGAGCAGCGAGTCGTAGACGTTGTAGCGGGCCTGGTCGTCGGACAGGTAGAGCAGCGGGGTGTAGTCCTCGCCGGTCTCCCGGTCGATGAGGACCGCGTGGCGCTGGCCGAACGTGCCGCGGCGGGAGTCCTGGCCGGACAGCCGGACCGGGGTGCCCTCCATCAGCAGCGAACCGAAGGCGAGGGTCTCGCCCATGCCCCAGTCGATGGTGCCCTCGTCGATCATCGCCGCGCGGCGCTGCAGCTGCGGCAGCAGGCGCGGGTGGACGGTGACGCCCTCGGGGATGTTGACCTGGGACTCGGCGATCCGCTTGACGACGTCCTGGGAGATCGCGGTGTTCACCGCGACCGGGAAGTCGGCCTGGTCGGGAGCCGGCGCCGCGGAGACGGCGGGCTGCGTGGCGGCCTCGCGGACCTCCGCGAAGACCTTCTCCAGCTGGCCCTGGAAGTCCTGGAGCGCCTGCTCGGCCTCTTCCAGGGTGATGTCGCCGCGACCGATGAGGGACTCGGTGTACAGCTTGCGCACCGAGCGCTTCTTGTCGATCAGGTCGTACATCAGCGGCTGGGTGAAGGCCGGGTTGTCGGACTCGTTGTGGCCGCGGCGGCGGTAGCAGATGAGGTCGATGACCACGTCCTTGTTGAACGCCTGGCGGAACTCGAAGGCGAGCCGCGCGACGCGGACGACGGCCTCCGGGTCGTCGCCGTTCACGTGGAAGATCGGCGCCTCGATCATGCGGGCCACGTCGGTCGCGTACATCGAGGAACGCGAGGACTCCGGGGCGGCGGTGAAGCCGACCTGGTTGTTGATGACCACGTGCACGGTGCCGCCGGTGCGGTAGCCGCGCAGCTGCGACATGTTCAGCGTCTCGGCGACGACGCCCTGGCCGGCGAAGGCCGCGTCGCCGTGGAGCGCGAGCGGCAGGACGGTGAAGTCCGTGCCGCCCTTGTTGATGACGTCCTGCTTGGCGCGGGCGACACCCTCCAGGACCGGGTCGACCGCCTCCAGGTGCGAGGGGTTCGCGACGAGCGAGACCTTGATCTGCTCACCGTCGAGGCCGGTGAAGGTGCCCTCGGCACCCAGGTGGTACTTGACGTCGCCGGAGCCGTGCATGGACTTCGGGTCGAGGTTGCCCTCGAACTCGCGGAAGATCTGCGCGTACGACTTGCCGACGATGTTCGCCAGGACGTTCAGGCGGCCGCGGTGGGCCATGCCGATGACGACCTCTTCGAGGCGGGCCTCGGCGGCCGAGTCGATGACGGCGTCGAGCAGCGGGATGACGGACTCGCCGCCCTCCAGGGAGAAGCGCTTCTGGCCGACGTACTTCGTCTGCAGGAAGGTCTCGAAGGCCTCGGCGGCGTTCAGGCGGCGCAGGATGCGCAGCTGCTCCTCGCGCTCCGGCTTGGTGTGCGGGCGCTCGATGCGGTCCTGGATCCAGCGGCGCTGCTTCGGGTCCTGGATGTGCATGAACTCGACGCCGGTGGTGCGGCAGTACGAGTCGCGCAGCACGCCGAGGATGTCGCGCAGCTTCATCATGGACTTGCCGGAGAAGCCGCCGACGGCGAACTCGCGCTCCAGGTCCCACAGGGTGAGGCCGTGCTCGGTGATGTCGAGGTCGGGGTGCTTGCGCTGCTTGTACTCCAGCGGGTCCGTGTCGGCCATGACGTGGCCGCGGACCCGGTAGGAGTGGATCAGCTCGAAGACGCGGGCGGCCTTGGTGACGTCGTCGTCGTGGCTGGCGTCGATGTCGCGGTTCCAGCGGACCGGCTCGTACGGGATGCGCAGCGACTCGAAGACGGAGTCGTAGAAGCCGTCCTCGCCCAGGAGCAGGTTCGCGACGATGCGCAGGAACTCGCCGGAGGCCGCGCCCTGGATGACCCGGTGGTCGTAGGTCGAGGTCAGGGTCATGACCTTGGAGATGCCCAGCTTGTTCAGGGTGTCCTGCGAGGTGCCCTGGAACTCGGCGGGGTAGTCCATGGAGCCGACGCCCATGATGACCGACTGTCCGGGCATCAGGCGGGGCACGGAGTGGACGGTGCCCAGGCCGCCGGGGTTGGTCAGCGAGACGGTGACGCCGGTGAAGTCGTCCATCGTCAGCTTGCCGACGCGGGCGCGGCGGACGAT
This sequence comes from Streptomyces sp. NRRL F-2664, assembly GCF_000719345.1. GTDB lineage: Bacteria > Actinomycetota > Actinomycetes > Streptomycetales > Streptomycetaceae > Streptomyces. The sequence goes on along the minus strand of NZ_JOFX01000053.1, from coordinate 17,913 downwards.
GTCCTCGTACGCCTGCCAGAACTCGAAGAAGTTGAGGGTCTCGGCCTTCTTGATGCCGGCGACGACGAGCTGGCGGTCACCGTTGGCCTTCACCAGGTCGATGGCCAGGCCGAAGTTCACATGGTCGGGCTTGACCAGGGTCGGCTTGCCGTCCTTCTCCGCGAAGGAGTAGTTCATCGACGGCATGGCCTTGATGGCCTGGACCATCGCGTAGCCGATGAGGTGCGTGAAGGAGATCTTCCCGCCCCGGGCCCGCTTCAGGTGGTTGTTGATGACGATCCGGTTGTCGAACAGGAGCTTCACCGGGACGGCGCGGACGGACGTGGCCGTCGGGACGTCGAGGGAGGCGTTCATGTTCTTCGCCACGGCAGCCGCCGGGCCGCGGAGCGTCACCAGCTCGGGGCCCGCGGGGGCCCCAGTGGCGGGCGCGGCCTTCTGCGGGGCTACGGAGGCGGGGGCGGGCGCGGCCGGTGCGGCGGCCGGGGCCTGGGAGGTGACAGTCACAGCAGGGGCACCAGAGGGGATGGCAGGAGCAGGGGCAGGAGCTGACACAGGCGGAGGAGTCGGCGTCGCGGCGGGCGCGGGCGCGGGCGCGGCGTCCGCCGCCCCCGTGGCGGCGTCGGCGGCCTGCGGCGTCCCGGCGACGGCGGTGGCGGCCTGTGCGGAGGCGCCGTCCGTCGGCGTGGACTTCTCGGGACCGGCCGACGTCACCGGAGCGGCAGCGCCCCCCGGCTTGTAGTCGGCGAAGAAGTCCCACCAGGCCCGGTCGACCGACTGAGGGTCCTGGAGGTACTGCTGATAGATCTCGTCGACGAGCCACTCATTCGCGCCGAAGCCTGAGGCAGGGTTCTTCCCGCCCTCTGCTGCTTCGGTCGTGGTGCTCGAGTTACTGGGGGACTGTGGCGACACGGCGGCAACCGCCCTCTTCCGCTTCACAAGGTATGGACAGCGGGAATAAAGGCTACGCCTCCTCGGCCGCTGCATGCAGGCCGGGCGGGACTTACGTCGCGCAGGTCACATCGAACGGCGGGTTTCATGACGTGGAATGGCGGGAAACCAGCCTGGTTCGGGTAGAGGGCACCGAGGTTGCGGCCCCCTTGGCTTCGCACCCCTGACGGACCTCGGGTACGTGTGGCCGAGATCATGTCCTTCCCACTCGAACCCTACGTCAACACGGCACCTGCGAGCTGCCCGGAAGCGTGACGAGGATGCGGCAGCCGCGTGACGATTCGGCCACTCCGATCCGGCCGCCGTGCAGCTCCACCGCCCAGCGGGCGATCGCCAGGCCCAGCCCGGTGCCTCCGTCACCGCCCCGGGCGCTGCCCCGGTTGAACCGCTCGAAGACCCGGTGGCGCTCGGCCTCGGGAATGCCGGGACCCTCGTCGCGGACCTCCAGCACCAGGCCGCCGGGTGCTTCACCGGCCCGGGCCCGGACGGTGACCCGGCCGTGCGGGGGGCTGTGCTTGACCGCGTTGTCGATCAGGTTCGCCACCACCTGGTGCAGGCGTTCGGCATCGGCGTACGCGCACAGCTCCGGCGGGAAGACGTCCAGGTGCAGGTGGACGTCGTTGCGGGTGTGCCCGCCGGAACCGGAGAGCAGCCCCGGCCGGCCCGCGGCAGCAAGCCCCGACTCCTTCAGCACGCCGGACAGGTACGGCCACACCTCGAAGCGGCGGGCCTTCAGCGGCACCACCCCGTTGTCCACCCGGGACAGGTCCAGCAGGGTCTCCACGAGCCGTCCGAGCCGCTCGGTCTGCTTCAGCATGGTGCGCATGGTCTCGGGGTCGGCGGCGGAGACACCGTCGACGACGTTCTCCAGCACCGCCCGCAGCGCCGCGATCGGGGTGCGCAGCTCGTGCGAGACGTTGGCGACGAGCTCCTTGCGGTGGCGGTCCACGGCCTCCAGGTCGTCCGCCATCAGGTTGATCGTCGAAGCCAGGTCGCCCAGCTCGTCACGGCGCCCGGCGCCGCGCACCCGGCGCGTGAAGTCGCCGTGGGAGATGGCCCGGGCCACCGTGGTCATGTCGTCCAGCGGCGCCGTCAGGCTGTGCGCCACGAACTGGGTGATCAGCATCGAGGCGATCACCGAGAAGACGGTGATGAACCGCAGCTCGGTGTCCGTGCGCAGGGCGACCAGCAGCAGGCCGGTCGTGATGAAGACCGAGACGACCACGAGCGTGCCGAGCTTGGTCTTGATCGAGAACGGCGAGAAGGGCCGCAGCCCCCCGGTGGGCCGCTCGCGCCGCCCTTCCGGCCCGGCGTTCACGGCTGGGCCGGGGTCTCCAGGGCGTACCCGACGCCGTGGACCGTGCGGATCCGCTCGGCGCCGATCTTGCGCCGCAGGGCCTTGATGTGGCTGTCGACCGTACGGGTCCCGGACGCGTCGGCCCAGTCCCAGACCTCCGCCAGCAGCTGCTCGCGGGAGAGCACCGCCCGCGGGGTCCCGGCCAGGCACACCAGCAGGTCGAACTCGGTCGGGGTCAGGTGGACGTCCTCCGTCTGCACCCGGACCCGGCGCTGCGCGTGGTCGATCTCCAGGTCGCCCAGGCGCAGCGTGGCGCCGCGCGGGGTGTGCGCGGCGATCGTGGCCCGCTCGACCCGCCGCAGCAGGACGTGGACCCGTGCGGCCAGCTCGCGCATGGAGAACGGCTTGGTCATGTAGTCGTCGGCGCCGACGCCCAGCCCGACGAGCATGTCCGTCTCGTCGTCCCGGGCAGTGAGCATCAGCACCGGGACCGGGCGCTGCGCCTGGACCCGGCGGCACACCTCCAGCCCGTCGAAGCCGGGCAGCATGACGTCGAGGACCAGCAGCTCGGGCAGCCAGCTCTCCGCCGCGGCGACGGCCGCGGGACCGTCGGTGGCCGTCTGCACCTGGAAGCCCTCGGCGCGCAGCCGGGCCGCGATGGCCTCGGCGATGGTGCGGTCGTCCTCGACGACGAGCACACGCCGCTGGGCGCCGGGTGTGGCTGCGGCGCCGGTGTGGGTGGTGTGTGTCTGTTCCATGTCCGCCCCTGAAGATCCCGCTGACTGGGGTGCAGCGTAGAGGAGGCTCCGGCCTGCGGCTACGTGGGGTTCGGACACGGCATATGCGGTGGACTGGACCGAATGGAAGGGGATGTACCGGGTGCCGCACCCCTCGCGGGACGGGCGCTCGGCGGGCGGGACGGTCAGCTGCCGCACCGGCTGCGGCCCTGCCGGATCCGTCTTGGAGGGGACCTACAAGGCGGACCGCGGACGGGCGGCAGAACGGGTCGCGCGTGTCGTTCGGCACATCGGCCGGTACGTCGGCCGAGGGACGGGCCGGCGCCGCCGTGCAGCGCCGCCGCGTCCCCGCGGAGGGCCGGTCCGCCGGCTCCCCGACCGCGCGGCGTGCGTCCCGGACCGGCTCCGGTGCCGGCTCAGCGCGCCGTGAACGGCGGCAGCGCAGCCACCACCCGCTCCAGGGCGGGCGGCAGGGACCCCTGCTCGCGGGTGATCTCGTACCCGCCGTGCACGAAGGCGTAGAAGAAGCCGTCGTAGATCTTGGGACCGCCCGTCGCGGTCCGGGGCAGCCGCGCGAAGTCCGCCTCCCGGAGCGCCGTGCGCAAGGCGGTCAGTTCCTGCTCCGACTGCCTGCCGGTGTCCTCGCCCTTCGCCTTCGCGTCGAGCCGGGTCCACGAGCCGTCGCCCTTCACGACGAGGGTGTGGGTGTCGCCGGCGAAGCCGCCGCTGCGGGTGACCCGGACCAGGGTCTCGCCCGGGGCCGGAGCCCGGGTCGGGGAACCGCTCGGGTCCGGCCCGGCGCTCGTGGCGGCGGCCGGGGCTGTGGTCGGGCCGGCGGCCGGGCCCGTCGTCGTCCCGGCGGCCGGCTCGGCGGAACTCCTCGGCGGAGCGCCGTCGCCGCCCCCGGAACCGGACGCTCCGCACCCCGCGAGGACCACCGCGCTCACCAGTACCCCGGCCACCGCCCGGAAAGCGCGCACACCCACCTCCGCAGACACTCGGGTTCACCCCCGAGTATGGAGTCCGCACCCCCGATCCGACAGCGTTCCGACAGCTCCAGGAGGCTGCCATCCGCCGCATCGCGCCATGGCGCCTGCTCCCTCCGCTGCTCGCCGCGGTCCTCGGCCTGCTGGGCCTGGAACGGGGCGGCAGCATGTGGCGGGACGAGTCCGTCACCTGGCAGGTGGCGCACCGGCCGCTCGGCGGGATCCTGGACCTCCTCGCCGAGGTCGACGCCGTGCACGGCCTCCACTACGTGCTGATGCACGGCGTGTTCCAGGCCTGGGACGGCGGTCTGTGGGCGCTGCGGCTGCCCTCCGTCGCCGCCACCGCCCTCGCCGCCGCGGGGGTGGCCGCCGTCGGGCACCGGCTCGTGGGGGAGCGGGCCGCCCTCGCCGCCGGCTGCGTCTACGCCCTACTGCCGCCCGTCCAGATGTACGCCCAGGAGGGCCGCTCCTACGCGCTGGTCGCAGCCGCCGTCGTGTGGGCGACGTACCTGATGCTGCGCGAGCGGTGGGCGGCCTACACCACCGTCCTGCTGATCGGCTGCTGGCTGCACGAGTTCGCCGCGCTCGCGCTCCTCGCCCACGCCTGCACCGGCCGCCGTTCCCGCGCCTGGCGGCGGAGCGCCGCGACCGTCGTCCTCCTGCTGCTGCCGCTCGCCGTGGTGAGCGCGCGCCAGGCGCACCAGCAGCTCGGCTGGCTGGGCCGTCCGAGCTGGCAGGACTGGGCCGCGTACGCGGTGGTGGGCGCCGCCTCCCTGCTGCTGGCGCGGGGCGCCCCGAAGGACCTCGTACGGGTGGCGCTGCCCCTGGCGCTGCTGCCGCCCGGGCTGCTGATGGCGGTCTCGCTGGTCAATCCCTGGTACGTCGACCGGTACGTGCTCTACGCGCTGGCCGGGCCCGCGCTGCTGGCCGGCGCCCGGCTCGCGGCCGCCCGCCGGTGGACGGCGTGGCTGACGGCGGCCGCCCTCCTCGTGCCGATCGGCGTCTGGTCGGCGTGGCTGCGCACCCCCGAGAGCCGCAAGGACGACGCCCTCGCCGTGGCCGCGGCGGTCCGGGAGCGGGCCCGGCCGGGGGACGCGGTGGTCTTCATGCCGTCCCGCAGGCGCGAGTGGCTGCTCTCCTCGCCGCAGGTCTACGACGGCCTGCGCGATGTCGCCCTGCACGCCTCCCCGGCGGCCTCGCACAGCCTCCAGGGCACCGAGTTGCCCCCGGAACGGATCCGCGCGGCCCTGCTCGCGTCGCCCCGGGTGATCGCCCTCATGGATCCGGCGGACCAACCGCTGGACCCGTACCCGCGGGAGGCGGCCAAGCGGCAGGTGCTCGCCGGCCGCTTCGACCTCTGCTCGGTGACGGGCACCCGCGGCGCCCGCGTCGCGGTGTACGCCCGCCCCGGCGGCTGCGCGTCCCCCTGAGGCCGGGTCGGCACAGTCCCGCCCGGGCTCCTGCGCCACTCGCCCCGAAGGTGCCTCGTCGTGCCGGCGATGCGCCGGGGGCCCGGGTGCGTCCCGTACGCGGGTCCCTGCGACCCGCGCGGCTTCGGACTGCGCGGCGACCCGGGCCCGCTCGCGCCGGGTCGGCGCAGAACCGGCCCGTGCGGGGGTGGTTGCACCGTCGTCGGGGCCGCACCGCAGGATGGGGGCGACCCGCGTCGTCGCACGGCTCGCGGGCCGCGCCGCCGCCCCAGCGGCAGGTCCGGCCGGCCGAGCCCCCAGGAGGTGCTGCCCCATGCCCACATCCGACCACCACGCCGCCCGCGAGCCCGGCCCCGCGGCAGGGGTTCCCGGACCGCTCGTCGGGGCCGACTGGCTGGCCGAACGCCTCGGCAGCACCCCGGGCCCGGTCGTCTTCGACGCCTCCGTCGGACCCCACCGCGCCGCCGGCCACCGCATCCCCGGCGCCCGGCCCTTCGACCTCGACGGAGTCCTCTCCGACCACACGTCGCCCGTACCGCACACCATGCCGGGGGTCGCCCGGTTCACCGAAGCGATGCGGTCCCTCGGCGTCGACGACACCGACACCGTCGTCGTCTACGACGGCGCCGGCATCTACTCCAGCGCCCGCGCCTGGTGGATGCTGCGCGCCATGGGCTTCGACCGGGCCGCCGTCCTCGACGGCGGACTGCCCGCCTGGACGGCGGCCGGCCTGCCCGTCGAGGCCGTCGGTCCGCACTACGCGGGCCCGCGCGGCTCCTTCACCGCCCGGCCCCGGCCGGGGCTGCTGGTCGACGCCGCGGCCGTGGCCGCGGCCCTGGCCGACCCTGCCGCGGCCGTCCTCGACGCCCGCACCCGGGAGCGCTTCGAGGGCACCGCCCCCGAACCCCGCCCGGGCCTGCGCGGCGGCCACATGCCGGGCGCCGCCAGCCTGCCGTTCGGCGAACTCCAGCGCCCCGACGGCCGGATGCGCCCGGCCGGTGAACTCCGGGCCGCGATCGAAGCGGTGGCGGGCGGGCGTGAACGCCTCCGCTTCAGCTGCGGATCCGGGGTGACCGCCTGCGTCCTGGCGCTCGGCGCCGACCTCGCCGGCTACCGGGACCTGGCGGTGTACGACGGCTCCTGGAGCGAGTGGGGCCTGCCGTCACCGCAGCGCCCGGTCGTCACGGGCCCGGGTGCGGGCTCCGCCCCCGGCTCGCCCGAGGACGACCGACCGCACCTCCAGGCGCTCTGACGCCCCGGCGGGGGAGGCCGAGGCCGCTGCCCGAGGCGTTCGCCCCCGGCGAACGGGCGTTGGGGAACATCCGACGGCGCACATGCATTGAGTCGGCATAGCTCAACTTCACTGCCGGAGGGAAGATCATGGCTTCGACGTCCGTAACGCTCACCCTGCCCGTACTGCCGCTCGACGACGAGGTCGTGCTGCCCGGGATGGTCGTTCCGCTGGACCTGTCCGACGCCGAAGTGCGCGCAGCCGTCGAGGCCGCCCAGGCCGCGGCGGGCAGCGGCAAGCCCCGGGTGCTGCTCGTGCCGCGGATCGACGGGAAGTACGCGGCGACCGGTGTGCTCGGGACGGTCGAGCAGGTCGGCCGGCTCTCCGGCGGCGACCCGGGCGCGCTCATCCGCGGCCTCGGGCGCGTCCGCATCGGCGCCGGCACCACCGGGCCCGGCGCGGCCCTGTGGGTCGAGGGCGAGACCGTGGACGAGACCGTCCCCGATCCGCTGCCCGGCGCCGTCACCGAACTCGTCAAGGAGTACAAGGCGCTCGCCACCAGCTGGCTCAAGAAGCGCGGGGCCTGGCAGGTCGTGGACCGCGTCCAGCAGATCGAAGGGGTCTCCGCCCTCGCCGACAACTCCGGCTACTCGCCGTTCCTGACCGTCGAACAGAAGGTCGAACTGCTGGAGACCGCCGACCCGGTCGCCCGCCTCAGGCTCGCGGTGAAGGCCCTCAGCGACCACCTCGCCGAGCAGGACGTGGCCGAGTCCATCGCCAAGGACGTCCAGGACGGCGTCGACAAGCAGCAGCGGGAATTCCTGCTGCGGCGCCAGCTGGAGGCCGTGCGCAAGGAACTGCGCGAGCTCAACGGCGAGAAGGAGGGCGAGGAGTCCGACGACTACCGCGCCCGCGTCGAGGCCGCCGACCTCCCCGAGAAGGTCCGCGAGGCCGCCCTCAAGGAAGTCGACAAGCTGGAGCGGTCCAGCGACCAGAGCCCCGAGGGCTCCTGGATCCGCACCTGGCTCGACACCGTCCTCGAACTCCCCTGGAACGAACGCACCGAGGACCAGTACGACATCCAGGGCGCCCGCGCCGTACTCGACGCGGAACACGCGGGCCTGAGCGACGTCAAGGACCGCATCACCGAGTACCTGGCCGTCCGCAAGCGCCGCAGCGAGCGCGGCATGGGCGTCATCGGGGGCCGCCGCGGCGGGGCCGTCCTCGCCCTCGTCGGGCCGCCCGGAGTCGGGAAGACCTCGCTCGGCGAGTCCGTGGCCCACGCCATGGGCCGCAAGTTCGTCCGGGTCGCCCTCGGCGGCGTCCGCGACGAGGCCGAAGTGCGCGGCCACCGCCGCACCTACGTCGGCGCCCTCCCGGGCCGCATCGTCCGCGCCATCAAGGAGGCCGGGTCGATGAACCCGGTGGTGCTCCTCGACGAGATCGACAAGGTCGGCTCCGACTTCCGGGGCGACCCCGCGGCCGCCCTCCTGGAAGTCCTCGACCCCGCCCAGAACCACACCTTCCGGGACCACTACCTGGAGGTCGAACTCGACCTGAGCGACGTCGTCTTCCTCGCCACCGCCAACGTCCTGGAAGCCATCCCCGAAGCGCTCGCCGACCGCATGGAGCTCGTCCGCCTCGACGGCTACACCGAGGACGAGAAGGTCGTCATCGCCCGCGACCACCTGCTGCCCCGCCAGCTGGAGCGCGCCGGGCTCGCCGCCGACGAGGTGGTCCTGGAGGAGGACGCCCTGCGCAAGCTGGCCGGCGAGTACACCCGCGAGGCGGGCGTGCGCACCCTGGAGCGGGCCATCGCCCGCCTGCTGCGCAAGGTCGCCGCCCAGCACGAACTGGGCGAGCGCGAACTCCCGTACCGCATCGGGGCCGACGGGCTGAGGGCCCTCATCGGACGCCCCCACCACGTCCCGGAGTCCGCCCAGGACCCGGCCGAGCGGCGCACCGCCGTCCCCGGCGTCGCCACCGGCCTCGCGGTGACCGGCGCGGGCGGCGACGTGCTCTTCGTGGAGGCCTCGCTGGCCGACCCGGAGACCGGCGCGGCCGGACTGACCCTCACCGGCCAGCTCGGCGACGTCATGAAGGAGTCGGCGCAGATCGCGCTGAGCTTCCTGCGTTCCCACGGCGCCGAACTGGAACTGCCCGTCGCCGACCTGAAGGACCGGGGCGTGCACATCCACTTCCCGGCCGGCGCGGTGCCCAAGGACGGCCCCAGCGCGGGCATCACCATGACCACCGCCCTCGCCTCGCTGCTCTCCGGGCGGCAGGTGCGCACCGACGTGGCCATGACGGGCGAGGTCTCGCTGACCGGGCGGGTCCTGCCCATCGGCGGGGTCAAGCAGAAGCTGCTCGCCGCCCACCGGGCGGGCCTGACCACCGTCATCATCCCCAAGCGCAACGAGCCCGACCTGGACGACGTCCCGGCCGAGGTGCTGGAAGGGCTCCGGGTACACCCGGTGACCGACGTACGCCAGGTGCTGGAGCTCGCCCTGGAAGGGGCGCAGGTGCCGGTCGCGACCGCGGCCTGACGACGCGCCGGCAACGGCCCGCAGGCCTCCGGACGGCCCGGTTCCGCGCTTCGGCGGGGTCCCGGGCCGTTCGCACACCCGCTGCGAAATACTGGCCCCCACCCACGGGGGTGCCACACAGCGAAGAAGGAGCGGGACGTGCACGGGAGTGAAGACCAGGAGTTCCTTGCCCTGGAGCGGGAGCTGTCCGTCTTCCTCCGGCGGGCCCGCGCCTCCTCCGGGGAGATGGCCCGCGAGCTCCACCCCGAGCTGGAGCCCGCCGCCTACGGGCTCCTCGTACGCCTGGAGGCGGCCGGCCGGCAGCGGGCCACCGACCTCGCCGCCTACTTCGGCGTCGGCAAGGCCACCATGAGCCGGCAGCTGCGGGCCCTGGAGGTCTTGGGCCTGGTGGCCCGCGAGCAGGACCCCGCCGACGGGCGGGCCTTCCTCGTCGGCCTCACCGAGGAGGGCCGCGAACGGTTCCTGCGGGTACGGGGCGCCCGGCGCGAGCAGTACATGCGCAAGCTCGCCGGCTGGGACCGCGGTGAAGTGGCGGAACTGGCGCGCCTGCTGCACCAGTTGAACGCCGGCGGCGAGTAGTCGGCCCGCGGCCCGGCAGCCCCGCCGACCCGGGGCGCCGACCCGGCGGCCCGCCTACTCAGAACTCGGCGTACACCGCCGAGGCGTCATCGTGCTGCTTGTAGCGGGCCGGCGGGCGGGCCGGGTCGGACTCGATGGCGCGGACCCGGGCGATCAGGCCCTCCGCGCCCTCCTTCCGCAGGACCGCCAGGCACTCGCCCCAATCGCCCTCGCCGAACGTGTCCGTCCACCGACTGGCCCCGTCCGTGAGCGCGGCCAGCGCCCGCACCCCGCCGCGCGGGGTCCGCCCGGTGACCGCCCGGGCCGCCACCTCGGGGTCGGCGGCCGCCGTGAAGAAGCCGCCTTCGGCATTGCGCAGGGCGTCCGTCGCCGCCACCGAGCGCAGCACCTCCCGCGGCACCCGGTCCAGCCGGTCGTCGAGCACCGCCGCCACCTCACCCCCGGGCGACTGGAGGAGGAGTACGGAGTCCGACAGCACGAGGTGCTCCACGTACACCTCGTCCCAGCGGACCATGACGACCGTGGCCTGCGGGGTGCGCACGTGAGAAAGGTCACACGTGCCGCGGTGGGCGTCCGCCGTGGCGCGGACGGCCTCGGCGAGGATCCCGCCCAGCGGCATGTCCCGTCGCGATCCGGACAGTTCGGTCAATCGGCCGCCGAGCCGGTCGGTGAACCACGGCACGCCGTGCACGCACCCGTCGCCGCCCGCGGGCGGCGTGACCCCGTCCAGGACCACCAGCGCCCCGGCTCCGGAAGCGCGCGCCGAGGCCGACACCCAGTCCTCATTGGGGCGTTCCTGTCTGCCGGGAACCGAGGCGAGGTCGATGCGCATACGGGCATTCTGCCGGGCGCAGACCCGCCCATCCGGCAAGGTACGGACCAGGGCGGAGTGCGGCGCGGCCCCCGCCCGCACATCCGCCGGGACCGGCACCGGCAAGGCCCCGGCGCAGCGCGGGCGATGAGGGCGGGGCATACTGCCAAGGCCGCATCGATCTTTCAACCGCCTGTCCACGGGCGGCGCTCCGGGACCGGGCACCCGAGTTGGAAGCCAACTCATCCGTGATGTTCACTCCTTCGAGTGGCCGGGTGGGCGATGTGCGGCTCTCTCCCCAACACGCTGCAAAGGTCTGAGGCGGTACGAGGGGGCAGGGGGCGTTTACTTGTTGACCGGCCGTTACCTCGGCCACACGAGTAGACGAGCACAAGCACACGTACAGGATTGCGAGCACCGGTGCAGAAGAAGCGGTCTCGGAAGAACGGCACCGCCGCCGAAGGCCCGGCCCCCTCAGGACGCCGCGTCCGCGTGCGCAGCCGGCTGGTCGTCGGCGTCGCCGTCGCGGGACTCACCGTCCTCGTGGCCGGCACTCCCGCCGTCGTCACCGCCGCGCGGGAACTGAACGACTCCCAGCGGCTGGTCACCCTCGCGGACCGGACCGGCCAGATCCTCACGCTCACCCACGTCCTCGCCGACGAGCGCGACGCCGTGGTCGAGTACGCCGCCAAGGGCCGCCCCACCGCCGCCAAAGCCGGCCTCCAGGACCGCATCCAGCGCACCGACCGGCAGATCGCCGAGGCCGCGGGCGTGGTCGACGAACCCCTCGCCCTGGCCCTCGCCCGCGTCGCGTCCGTCCGCGGCGAAGCCGTCGACGGCAAGGGCACCGCCCTCGCCGCCCACCAGGCCTACACCGGCGTCATCACCGAACTCCTCGCACCGGGCGCCCGGCTCGCCGAGCTGACCCCGCCGCGCGCCGAGTCCGCCCTCACCACCACCCGCCCGCTGGCCCCCCTCGGCCAGGCCGTGGAACAGGCCTCGGCCACCCGCGGCCTGCTCCTCGCGGCGCTGGCCGTCCCGCGCGGCGACCAGCCCGCCGGCGCCGCCTCCGTCGACGAACTCACCACCGCCGCCCAGCGCTCGCGCGTACGGGAGCAGGCCGCCCTCGACGACTTCACGCGGGTCGCCCGGCCCGACGTACGCCAGACCCTCACCGCCACCGTCACCGGCCCCGAGGTCAAGGCGGCCGACGACTACCTCAAGCGGCTCACCGACCGCCCCACCCTCACCGGAGCCGACCGCAAGACCGACGGCGCCGCCGTCGGCGCCGCGCTCACCGCCCGGATCGACCGCATGCGCACCGTCGAGGCCACCCTCGCCGGCCAGCGCGCCTCCGCCCTCGCCACCCTCCGCGACGACGACGTGACCCGGCTGGAGATCCTCGTCGCCGCCCTGGGCCTGCTGTTCCTCGTCGCCGTCGGCTTCTCCACCGCCGTCGCCCGCTCGCTCACCCGCCCGCTGTCGGTCCTCCGGCGCGGCGCGGAACGGCTCGCCACGCCCGAGGGCTCGGTGGAACCGGTCCGCTTCACCGGCCGCAACGACGAGTTCGCGGAAGTCGTACGGCACCTGAACGCCGTACGCGACCAGACGGTCTCCCTGCACACCCGGATCGCCGGCCTCGACGCCGACCGGCGCCGCATCATCGGCCGCAACGAAGCGCTCGTCTCCGGCCGGGAGGTGCTGGAGGAGGAGCTGACCACGCTGCGCGCGGGGCTGGAGGAGCACCGCCGCATCATGTCCACCACCTCCGTCTCGCTGTCGCTGCGCACCCTCGGCCTGGTGGAGCGCCAGCTCGCCGTCATCGAGGAACTGGAGTCCAAGGAACAGGACCCGGACCGGCTCGCGACCCTCTTCAAACTGGACCACCTGGCGACCGTGATGCGCCGCCACAACGAGAACCTGCTGGTCCTCGCCGGGCAGGAGCACGGCCACGGACAGGGCCTGCCGGTGGCCCTGGTCGACGTCATGCGGGCCGCCGTCAGCGAGATCGAGCGCTACGAGCGCGTCGACCTCGCGGCCCTGCCCTCGTACACGCAGGTCGCCGGGCACGCCGCCGACGACATCTCGCACGTCCTGGCCGAACTGCTGGAGAACGCCACGACCTTCTCGCCGCCGGACGTCAAGGTGAAGGTGTCCGGCTGGACCCTGGACTCCGGTGACGTGGTGCTCTCCGTCGTCGACCAGGGCATCGGCGTCACCGAGGACCGCCTCGAAGCGCTCAACGCCCGGCTGTCCACGCCCGAGGCGTACGACGAGGAGCCGGAGGAGGAGCACGGCCTCGGCCTCGGCCTGTACGTGGCCGGGCGGCTCGCCGCCCGGCACGGGGTCACCGCGGAGCTGCGCGGCGCCCGGCACGGGGGGACCGAGGCCCTGGTGGTCATCCCGGCGGCGCTGCTGCCCGCCACCGCGCCGGCCTCGCCCGTCCACACCCTGGCCGCACCGGGCGCGCCGTCGCTGCACCTGCCGGGCGTGATAGCGGAGGCGAACGAGAACACCCTCCCGATCCGCCCGCGCGGCGCCCACGCCGCACCCGACCCGGTGGACCCGGAGCCCGCCGGCTCCACCACCGCCCCGGCCGAGCCGGTCACCCCGGATTCCACAGGCTCCACCGCCGGGACCGAGCCGGTCGCCGGGGCCGAGCCGGTCGCCGGGGCCGAGCCGGTCACCCCGGCCGACCCCGCCACCCTGGCCGAGCCGGTCACCGAGGCCGAGCCGGTCGCCGAGGCCGAGCCCGCCACCCCGGCCGACCCGGTCGCCCCGGTCACCCTGGCCGACGCCCTGTCGGCCCCGTCGGACCCGGAGCCCGCCCCGGCCGACGCCCCGGAGCCGGACAGGACCCCCGCGGACGCCCCACAGGCCGACGAGCCCGTGCAGGACATCCCGCCGACCCACCAGACGTTCACCGCCGAGCCGGCGACCGGGGTCCCGGCGGACCAGGTCTTCACCGCCGAGCCCCCCGCAGCGGATCCGGCCGAGCCCCCCGCAGGGGACCCGGCAGGGGAGCCCGCCCACGCCCACGCACCCGCCGAGGCCGACTGGCTCCCCCGCCAGGGCAGCCACCCCGCCGATCCGGCCGACGGCGGCGGCACCCTCACCGACAAGGGACTGCCGAAGCGCACCCCCCGCACCGTCGCCGCCCCGCGCCGGGAGGACGTACCGCCCCCGCCGCCGCGCCGGGTCGACGCCGAAGAGCTGCGGCGCCGGCTCGGGGGCTTCTACCAGGGAGCCCAGGACGGCCGCCGCGTGGTCGCCGCCGAACTGGCGGGGGACGCGGAGCCGGACCGGGGGCAGGGACAGAGCAACACCGACCAGGGGGACAGCGCACAGGAGGCACGCACATGACCGCGCCCAGTACGTACGGACTGAGCACCCAGGCCCGCAACCTGCAGTGGCTGCTGACCGACCTGGTCGAGGAGGTGCCCGGCGTCAACTCCGTCGCCGTCGTCTCCTCCGACGGGCTGCTGCTCCTGTCCTCCGACCCCGGAGCGGGCGGCGCGGGCGACCCCGGGGCGACACCGCGGCCCAAGGGCCCGCGGGGCGCGTCCGCCGACCTCGCCACCATCGTCTCCGGCCTCGGCAGCCTCACCACCGGGGCGGCCGACCTCATGGAGTTCGGCTCCGTCAAGCAGACCATGGTGGCGATGGAGCACGGCTCGGTCTTCGTCATGGCCATCAGCGACGGTTCACTGCTGGGCGTGCACGCCACGCCCGACTGCGACATGAGCGTCGTCGCCTACCACATGGCCCTGTTCGTCGGCCGTGCCGGACACGTCCTGACCCCCGAAGTCCGCAGCGAGCTGCGCCAGTCGATGGAGAACACCCCGTGAGGAGACCGGCCTCCGACCGACTCCCGATACGCGGAGCCGACCGCCGCCCCGCCCGTGTCCGCCCGTACTCCCTGACGGGCGGCCGCACACGGTTCACCCAGGTCCTGCACGTCGAGACCTTCGTCGCCGCTCTGGACACCAAGGCGTCCGAGCCGCAGAGGCCCGACCGCATGCCCGAGATGCCGGCCATCGTCGAGGTGTGCCGCCGCATGCGCACGATCGCCGAGATCGCCGCACTGCTGAAACTGCCGCTCGGTGTGGTCCGCGTCCTCGTCAGCGACCTCGCCGACCAGGGCAGGATCCGCGTCTACGGAACGGGGCACGGCGCCGGCCGGCCCGAACGCGCGCTGTTGGAAAGGGTGCTCGGTGGCCTTCGCCGTCTCTGACAAGCCCGTCGTCGACGACGAACCGGCACAGCCCTGGCAGTACGACCGCTCCCGCGCACCCGTCGCCGTCAAGGTGCTGGTCGCGGGCGGCTTCGGCGTCGGCAAGACCACCTTCGTCTCCTCCGTCTCGGAGATCACCCCGCTGCGCACCGAAGCGGTGATGACCAGGGCCAGCGTCCCGACCGACGACTTGTCCGGCACCCCGGACAAGGCCACCACCACCGTCGCCATGGACTTCGGCCGCGTCACCCTCGACGACGACCTCGTCCTCTACGTGTACGGGACCCCCGGCCAGGAACGGTTCTGGTTCATGTGGGACGACCTGGTGCGCGG
Organism: Streptomyces sp. NRRL F-2664; assembly: GCF_000719345.1. GTDB lineage: Bacteria > Actinomycetota > Actinomycetes > Streptomycetales > Streptomycetaceae > Streptomyces. The sequence continues at coordinate 2,781 of NZ_JOFX01000053.1, read as the reverse complement.
GGCCATCGGCGGCCTCGTCATGGCCGACACCCGCCGCCTGCGCGACTGCTTCCCCGCCCTCGACTACTTCGAGAGCTCCGGGCTGCCGTACGCCGTCGCCGTCAACCACTTCGAGGGCTCGCACGCGTACGAGCCCGAGGACGTGCGCGAGGCCCTCAGCGTCCCGCCGCACGTACCCGTGGTGATCATGGACGCGCGGGAGCGGCGCACGGTGATCGAATCCCTGCTGGCGCTGGTGGGCCACGCCCTCGACAGCACTCCCGAAGAGAGGACCTGAGAGATGCGCAGGATACTTGTCGTCGGAGCCGGCCAGTCCGGTCTCCAGCTCGCCCTGGGACTCCAGAGCAAGGGCTACGAGGTCACCCTCATGTCCAACCGGACCGCGGCCGAGATCCGCACCGGGCGGGTCATGTCCACGCAGTGCATGTTCGACACCGCCCTCCAGCACGAGCGCGACCTCGGGATCAACTTCTGGGAGCAGCAGGCGCCGAAGATCGAAGGCGTCGGTGTCTCGGTCGCCGCCCCCGACGGCAGCCGCCCCATCGACTGGCTCGGCCGCCTCAAGGGCTACGCGCAGTCCGTCGACCAGCGCGTGAAGATGGCCGGCTGGCTCGACACCTTCGCGCAGCGCGGCGGGCAGCTCGTCATCCACGGGGCGTCCGTCGCCGACCTGGACTACTTCTCCCGCACCTACGACCTGGTGCTGGTCGCCGCCGGCAAGGGCGAGCTGGTGTCGATGTTCGGGCGGGACGCGGCGCGTTCCCCGTACGACACCCCGCAGCGCGCGCTGGCCGTCTCGTACGTCCACGGGCTCGGCCCGCGCCCCGAGCACCCGGAGACCGAAGCGGTCCGCTGCAACCTGGTCCCGGGCGTCGGCGAGCTGTTCGTGATGCCGACCCTGACCACCTCGGGTCGCGCGGACATCCTCTTCTGGGAGGGCCTGCCCGGCGGTCCGCTGGACGTCTTCAACGGCGTCAAGGACCCGGCAGAGCACCTCGCGCTCACGCTGGGCCTGATGGAGCAGTACACGCCGTGGGAGTACGCCCGGGCGACGAAGGTGGAGCTCACGGACGCGGGCGGCACGCTCGCGGGCCGCTACGCGCCCGTCGTCCGCAACCCGATCGGCCGCCTCCCCGGCGGCGGGCTCGTCCTCGGCGTGGCCGACGTGGTGGTCGCCAACGACCCGATCACGGGCCAGGGCTCCAACTCCGCCTCCAAGTGCGCCGCCTCGTACCTCTCCTCGATCCTCCTGCACGGCGACAAGCCGTTCGACGAGGCGTGGATGAAGGCGACCTTCGACAAGTACTGGTTCACCACGGGCAAGCCGGTGACCCAGTGGACGAACGCCATGCTGGGCGTGCCGCCGGAGCACGTGCTCAACCTGATCGGCGCGGCCGGGCAGCTCCAGCCCGTGGCGGATCGGTTCGCCAACGGCTTCGACAACCCGGCCGACTTCGACGCGTACTTCTACGACCCCGAGGACACCGCGGACTACCTGGCGGAGGTCGCCGCGGCCGCGGGCTCCGCCGCCCCGGACGCCCCGCCCGCGGGTGCCTCGGCCGCAGGCGCCTCCTCGGCCGAGTAACCGGTGTCGTCCCCCGTCGCCGCGCCCGAACCCTCCGGCAGCGGCGGCGGGGTGAACTCCGCGAGCGGCTTCCCGTCCGGGTCCGGCCGCACCGCCCCGAGCAGCGGGTTCGCGGCGACCGGCGAGACCTTCACCACGGACCCGGGCCGCGGCGCCTGGATCACCTTGCCGTCACCCACGTACAGGCCCACGTGCGTGGCCTTCGGGAAGTACACCACCAGGTCCCCCGGCCGCAGCTGGTCCAGCGGCACCCTCGGCAGCCGCGCCCACTGCTCCTGACTGGTCCGCGGGATGGCCCGCCCCGCATGCGCCCACGCCTGCGAGGTCAGCCCCGAGCAGTCGAAGGAGCCCGGCCCCTCCGCCCCCCAGACGTACGGCTTCCCGACCTGGGCCGCCGCGTACCGGAGCGCCGCGCCACCGGCGGCCGTCGGCGTCCCCGTACGTGCCGGCAGGGCCCCGGAGGCCACCAGGTCCCGCTGCGCCGCGGCCGTCCTCTCCTCCTCGCGCGCCCCGAGCCGGGCCAGCTGCTCGGGGGTCAGCGAAGCCAGCAGCCGCTCGACCTGCCGGAGCTGCGCAGCCACCTCCTCCTTGTGCACCTTCTGCCGCGCGGCCAGCGTCTGCCGGGTGTCCAGGGCCTTGCGGGCCCGTACGGCGAGGGCGTCCGCCTGCTTCTCGCCCTTCGCGAGCCGGCCCAACGCCGCCGCGCGGCGGGCGCCCTCCCGGGCGACGAGCCGCCGCTGCTCCAGGGCTGCCTGCGGGTTCCCGGCCAACAGCATCCGGGCGTAGGGGGACAGGCCCTGGCCGCCCTGGTACTGCTCGCGGGCGAGCCGCCCGGCGAGGGCCCGCTCGGCCTCCAGGGCCGTGCGGGCCCTGCCGAGCGCGGCAGCGCGCACCCGCTCCTCCCGCCGGCCCGCCTCCAGGGCGTCCTCCGTGGACTTGTACGCCTCGGAGGCCTCCTCGGCCTTCTGGTACAAGCCCTGCAGGCGGGTGAGCAGCGCGCCGACGTTCTCCCCGTCGGGCAGACCCGGCTCGGCGCCGGCGTCCTGGACCGGACCGGCAACGAGGAGCGCCACGGCGACGCAGACAGCACGAAGCCCCCGATATGACATGGGATCACCTCCGAGACCGCCGATGCTGCCACGCCCGGTATGACAAATCCCCCAACGGAGTCGGCCGGTCGCCCGGTGCCACCCGGT
>NZ_JOFX01000052.1 GCF_000719345.1 Streptomyces sp. NRRL F-2664 | reverse complement strand
GAGAGCCGTGGTGGGCTCGTCGGCGATGATCAGGTCCGGCTCCAGGGCCAGCGCCATGGCGATCATGATGCGCTGGCGCATACCGCCGGAGAACTGGTGCGGGTAGTCGCCCACGCGCGCCTTGGCGGCCGGGATCTTCACGCGGTCCATGAGCTCGATGGCCTTGACCTTCGAGTCCTTCTTGGACATGCCGCGGTGCACCCGGAACATCTCGCCGAGCTGGTCGCCCACCGAGTAGACCGGGTTCAGGGAGGACAGCGCGTCCTGGAAGATCATCGCCATCTTGTCGCCGCGGAGCTTGCGGCGCTCCTCGTCGGACATCTTGAGGATGTCCCGGCCGTGGAAGCGCACCTCGCCGCCCGCGATGCGGCCGGGCGGGCTGTCGAGGATGCCCATGATCGCCTGCGCGGTGACCGACTTGCCGGAGCCGGACTCGCCGAGCACGGCGAGGGTCTCGCCGGCGCTCACGCTGTAGCTCACGCCGTTGACGGCCTTGGCGACCCCGTCACGGGTCTTGAACTCGACCTGGAGGTTGTCCACCTCCAGCAGCGGCACGGCGGTCCCGCCGCCCGTCTCCGCAACGCTGAGAATCTCCGACGTCGTCACGCCGCCACCTTCGTCCTGCTTGCTGATGTTGTCTCGGAGCATCGGGCGGCCCTACCGCAGCTTCGGGTCGAGCGCGTCGCGCAGGCCGTCGCCGACGAAGGCGAAGCCGAGCACGGTGACGACCACGAAGGCGCTGGGGTACAGCCACAGGTAGTCGTGGACGCCGATGAAGGCCTGACCGGCCGCCAGCATGTTGCCCCACTCCGGGACGTCGACCGGGACACCCGCGCCGAGGAAGGAGAGGGCCGCGACGCCGATGATCGTGGTGCCGACGTTGAACGTCGCGTAGACCAGAACGGGCGTCAGCGAGTTGGGCAGGATGTGCGTGCGGACGATCCGGCCGCCGCTGGCGCCGAGCGCCTTGGCCGCGTGGACGTAGTCCATCTCGCGCACCGACAGGATCGAGCTGCGCAGCAGTCGGGACACGGTCGCCCACGAGAAGACCGCGAGCGAGATGATCACCGGGGTGATGCCGCGGCCGGTGACGAGGATGATGACGACGGCGCCGATCATCAGCGGGAACGCGAGGAAGACGTCCGCGATGCGCATGACGAGGGTGTCGGCGAAGCCTGCGAAGTAACCGGCGATGGCGCCGAGGGCGACACCGATCAGCACGGCGAAGAAGATCGAGGCGAGGCCGACGAACATGGCCACGCGGGTACCGGCGATAAGGCGCGAGAACATGTCGCGGCCCAGGGCGTCGGTGCCCATCCAGTGCGTGGCGCTGGGCGACGCGAGGGTGTTCTCCAGGTCCTGCGCACCGGGATCGTACGGCGTGAACATGTTGCCGAAGATCGCGGTGAGGAACAGCAGGGTGATGATCACGAGACCGACGACGGCCAGCTTGTTCTGGACGAAGCGGTGGCGGATCTCGCCCCACTGGGTGAGCTGCTTGGGGGTTGCTTCGGGGGCGGCCGGGGTGGCCGGCACGGGGCTCTCGTCCCCGATCGCCGGGCTCTTGACGAGCTCAGACATGAGGAAATCCTCCTTGGGGGCGGTCAGCTGAGGCGGATACGCGGGTCGAGGGCCGCGTACAGCAGGTCCACGATGAGGCTGAGGACGACGAAGATGGCGACGCTGTAGGTCACCACACCGATCACGATCGGGTTGTTCTGCTGCTGGATCGCCTGAACCAGTGCCAGACCGACACCGTCCCAGTTGAAGATCGCCTCGGTGATGAGCGCGCCACCGAGGAGTGCGCCGAACGAGATGCCCAGGTAGGTGACGACCGGGATGGACGAGTTGCGCAGCACGTGCTTGAAGAGCACGCGACGGCGCGGAAGTCCCTTGGCCACGGCGGTCTTCACGTAGTCCGCGCGCAGCACCTCGAGCATCGTGCCGCGGGTGAGGCGGGCGACGAACGCGATGTCGGTGATGGCGAGGGTGACCGCCGGCAGGACCATGCCTTCGAGCTTGTCTCCGCCGAGTTGCGGGAACCACTGGAGCTCCACCGCGAACCACTTCATGAGCAGCATGCCGATCACGAAGGTCGGGAATCCGACCATCATGGTCGTAAAGAATGTCGTGGCCATGTCCAAGATGCTGTATCTGTACAGGGCGGCGATGATGCCGACACCCATACCGAACACCGTCACGAGGGCGATGGCCAGCAGGGCCAGCTTCGCGGTGTTCGCCAGCTTGGGGCCGAGGATGTCGGACACCTCGCGGCGCTGGATGAAGTCCTCGCCGAGGTCTCCGGTCGCAACCTTCGACACGTAGTTCACATACTGCTCGGGCAGCGACTTGTCGAGCCCGTACCGCGCCTTGAGCTCCGCGACCACCGCTGGGTCACGAGCCTTGTCGCTGCCTGCGATCGAGCCCACGGGGTCACCGGGGAGAACGAACAGACAAGCGAACAGAACCATGGTCGCGCCGATGAGGACTATGACCATCTGCCCGAGGCGACGGGCGACGTACCTTCCCATGTTTGTGCCTCTCTACCTGGCCGCTTCTGGGAGCAGCGGCCTCCGGCCCGACGAAAGGGGCCGGCTCTCGGCCGGCGGGGATTGCCCGCGGATGTGAGGGGTGCCGAAGTAAAAACGGCCTGCCGAGCGGGGCCGCGGCCCACCGGTCACCCGGGGGCCGCGGCACGTTCGCTCCTGACGGATATACCGTCCGAACCGATTACTTCTTGAGCGAGATCTTCTCGAGGATCGGGTCCTCGTTGAAGTTGATGTCGTCCAGACCGTTGAACTTGTCGGTCGCCATCAGGCGGAACTGGGAACGGTTGAAGGTCGGGATGAGGGCCATGTCGTCCATGGCCATCTTCTCGGCCTGCTTGTACATCGCGGTACGCGCGGCCTCGTCCTTGGTGGCGCGGGCCGTGTCGACCAGCTTGTCGAACTCGGGGTTGTTGTAGCGGGCGCGGTTGTCACCGACCACGTTGCCCTCGGCGTCCTTGTTCATCGAGGCCGAGTGCAGCAGCGGGAAGAGGAAGTTCTCCGGGGTCGGGTAGTCCGCACCCCACGCGAAGCGGTAGACGCCGCTGGCGGTGGCACCCTGCTGCTCCTTGAGCAGACCCGGGAAGTCCTTGCCGTCCAGCTTGACCTTCAGGCCGAGGACGTCCTCGAGCTGACGCGCGACGGCCTGGACCCACTCTTCGTGGCCCGCACCGGTGTTGAAGGAGAACTTGATCTCGGTACCCGGCTTCAGGCCCGCCTTCTCGGCGTGCTCCTTGGCCTTGGCGACGTCCTGCTTGACGCAGGAGGTGCACAGGTCCTTCTGGTACGCCTTCGGGAACGCCGGCGGCACGATGGTCGTCGACGGGGTCTGGAAGCCCTGGAAGACACCCTTGGCGATGGCCTGGCGGTCGATCGCGTAGGAGATCGCCAGACGGGCGTCCTTGCTGTTGGTCGGACCGTTGTCACCGATCGGCAGAACGAAGTTCATGCCGTTGGTGTCCTTGGCGAACCACTTGTTCTGCGGCTTGAACTTCGCCTCGGCCGTCTTGAGCATCGGCGTCGGGATGTGCGCGTAGTCGAAGGTGCCGGCCTGGAAGCCGTCGTACTCGAGCTGGTGCGCGGTCTTGTCGTTGAGGAGGGTGACCTGGACCTTGTCCAGCTTCGCCTTCGTCAGGCCGTAGTCGTCGTTGCGGACGAGGTTGATGGCCTTGTTGTGCTCCCAGCTGCCGTCCATCTTGAACGGACCGTTGCCGATGGGGGCCTCGCCGAACGCCTTGTCCTCTTCGCCGACCTTGGCGACCTTCGGGACCGGGCTGTAGGCGGTGTGCGCCGTCTTCAGCACGAACTCGCAGTCGGGCTTGGCCAGGTCGACCTTGATGGTGTGCGGGTCCGGGGTGGTGACACCGGAGAAGGTCTTGGCGGAGCCGTCCTGCAGCTGCTCGTAACCCTTGATGCCGGCCAGGTGGTACGCCACGTCGGACGCGGCGGCCTTGTGCGCGGCACGTGCCCAACCGCGGGCGAACGCCTCGGCGTCGACGACCTCGCCGTTGGAGAACTTGGTGTCCGCCTTGACCTTGAAGGTCCAGGAGGTGCAGCCCTCGTCCGAGCTGGCCGACTCGGCCAGCGCGGGCTCGGCCAGACCGTCCGGCGTGTTCGAGTACAGGCCGGTGAACAGGGCGTTGGAGAGCAGGATGCCCGTGGACTCGTGGGCGCGCCCCGGGTCGATGGTGTCCGGCTCCGTGCTGCCCAGGCGGAACGTACCGCCGCCGGCAGCGCTGCCCTTGTCCTTGCTGTCACCGTCACCGCCGCCACAGGCGGTAGCGGCCAGGGCGACGACAACCGCGCCCACGACCCACTTGGCGCTCTTGGCACCGCGCATGGGTTTCCTCCTCATGAGTCCACTGATCGACTTGAGGGGCATGAAAACCTCGCCGACACCCCTGACGGCGAGTGGTTTCCTGCCCATAGTGTGCTCGTGAGTCGGCGCGATCCCCACATCGCGTGACCCATTGACCCGAGCTCAATGGAGCCATCCTCAGGGACCGCCAGGCCGTAAACCACACTTAAGTGGTCTCGTTTTCACAACATCGATCCGCGGCAGAAACCCGAAATCCGGACAAACGGATAGGAGACAGACACGTGCGAAACGGACGGTTAGCTCATCATCCGGAGTGTCACGGTCGGTATGCGGACACGTGAACGCAAAAATCCGCTTGACAAAAGCGAACAGCCCCTTCCTGCACGGAGTCCGAGTCCGTGGGGCAAGGGGCTGCTGTTCTACCACGCCGGTGCGGCCGGCGACGACCGTCTGCGGGGACCGAAACGCCCGCCGGCCCCGGGCGGACCCGGGACCGGCGGCGCGAAAGCGGTTGCTACTTGGCGGACTTGGCGCGCGAGGCGGTGCGCGAGCGCTCCTTCTGGTCCAGGACGACCTTGCGGATGCGGACCGCCTCCGGGGTCACCTCGACGCACTCGTCGTCGCGGCAGAACTCCAGGGACTGCTCCAGGGAGAGCTTGCGCGGCGGGACGATCGCCTCGAAGGAGTCGGCCGAGGAGGAGCGCATGTTGGTGAGCTTCTTCTCCTTGGTGATGTTCACGTCCATGTCGTCGGAGCGGGAGTTCTCGCCGACGATCATGCCCTCGTACACCTCGGTGCCGGGGTCGGTGAACAGCACGCCGCGCTCCTGCAGGTTGGTCATCGCGAAGGCGGTGACCGCACCGGCGCGGTCGGCGACCAGGGAGCCGTTGTTGCGGGTCTGCAGCGCACCGAACCACGGCTCGTGGCCCTCGTGGATGGAGTGCGCGATGCCGGTGCCGCGGGTCTGCGTCAGGAACTCCGTACGGAAGCCGATCAGGCCGCGGGACGGGACGACGAACTCCATGCGGACCCAGCCGGAGCCGTGGTTCGACATGTTGTCCATGCGGCCCTTGCGGACGCCCATGAGCTGCGTGACCGCGCCCATGTGCTCCTCGGGCACGTCGATGGTCATGCGCTCGACCGGCTCGTGGATCTTGCCGTCGATCTCGCGGGTGACGACCTGCGGCTTGCCGATGGTCAGCTCGAAGCCCTCGCGGCGCATCTGCTCGACGAGGATGGCCAGCGCGAGCTCGCCGCGGCCCTGGACCTCCCAGGCGTCCGGGCGCTCGGTGTCGAGCACGCGCAGCGAGACGTTGCCGACCAGCTCGCGGTCGAGGCGGTCCTTGACCTGGCGGGCGGTGACCTTGCGGTCCTTGACCGCGGCCTTGGCGTCAGCGCCCTTGCCGGAGCCGCCGCGGCCGACCAGCGGGGAGGTGTTGGTGCCGATGACCATGGAGATCGCGGGCTCGTCGACCGTGATCAGCGGGAGGGCGACCGGGTTCTCCGGGTCGGCCAGCGTCTCACCGATCATGATCTCGGGGATGCCGGCGACGGCGCAGATGTCACCGGGGCCGGCGACCTCGGCCGGCTTGCGGGTCAGCGCCTCGGTCATCATCAGCTCGGTGATGCGGACGTTGGAGATGCTGCCGTCACGCTTGATCCACGCGACCGTCTGGCCCTTGCGCAGCTCGCCCTGCTCGACGCGCAGCAGCGCGATGCGGCCGAGGAAGTTGTCGGCGTCGAGGTTGGTGACGTGGGCCTGGAGCGGCGCGTCCTCCTCGTACGTCGGGGCCGGGACGTGCTCCAGGATGGTGGAGAAGAACGGCTCCAGGTTCTCGCTGTCGGCGGGGACGGTGCCGTCCTCCGGCTTGGTCAGCGAGGCGATGCCGTCACGGCCGCAGGCGTAGACGATCGGGAACTCGATCTGGTCCTCGTCGGCGTCCAGGTCCAGGAACAGGTCGTAGGTCTCGTTGACGACCTCGTCGATCCGGGAGTCCGGGCGGTCCGTCTTGTTGATGCAGAGGATGACGGGCATCCGGGCCTGGAGGGCCTTGCGCAGGACGAAGCGGGTCTGGGGCAGCGGACCCTCGGAAGCGTCCACCAGCAGGACGACGGCGTCGACCATCGACAGGCCGCGCTCGACCTCGCCGCCGAAGTCGGCGTGGCCGGGGGTGTCGATGATGTTGATCGTGATCGGGGCCCCGCCGTCCTTGGGGTGGTACTTCACCGCCGTGTTCTTGGCGAGGATCGTGATGCCCTTCTCACGCTCCAGGTCGTTCGAGTCCATCATGCGGTCGTCGAGCTGCTGGTGGGCGGCGAAGGCACCGGCCTGCTTGAGCATGGCGTCGACGATGGTCGTCTTGCCATGGTCGACGTGGGCGACGATGGCGACGTTACGGATGTCGTGGCGCGTGGGCACTTCGGCGCTTCTCCCGGGATCGTGGATGGCGTCACGTACGGCCTGGCACGCGCGCCTCGACCGGGCGAAAACCTGCCACGGCCTTACCCCATGGTACGTCGCGTGGCGGGAACCGCCTGCCGGGGGGCTGTCAAGAGGCCGCAGGAATGAGGGCGGCCGAGCGCGAGGTGGGGTGCCCGGGCCGCCGTTCCTGCGGGAATTCATGCGGGTCAACGGGTATCCACGACCTTGCCCGCCGGACATCCGGCGGGCAAGGGACTTGAGTCACATCTGAGCTTGTGAGCCGCAGGTCAACCTGACAGGCACCGCTTTGTCACCACATCTTCGCCAGGGCTACTTCTTCTTGCCCTTGGCCGTCGGCGGCTTCTTCCAGCCGATGTCCTGGTACCGGGGGGTGCCGAGGCCGAAGGCGCCGGCGTTGACGAGGCCGGGCTTGACCGCCACCAGCTCCGGGCGCTGGAAGAGCGGGATGGAGCCGGCCGCCGCCCAGATCCTGGCGTCTGCCTTGCGCACCAGCTCACGGGACTGCGCCTCGTCCAGCTCGCCGAGCGCCTGGTCGAACAGCTGGTCGATGTGGTCGGTGCCGACCCGCGTGTAGTTCTGCTCGACGAGGAGCGAGCCGTCGGCCGCCGGCTCCGGCTTGGCGAAGATCGGCCGGGCGTCGGTGGCGGGGAAGGCCGTCGCCGGCCAGGAGTAGAGCGCCAGGTCGTACTGGCCCGAGGCGATGTGGTCCTTGAAGAAGCTCTCGTCGGCCACCTTGGTCGTCTCGGTGTTCACTCCGAGCTTGCGCAGCATCCGGGAGATCCGCTCACCGACGGTGCGCAGGGACTCCGAGCCGGGGCCGGCCGGCAGGACGAAGCGGAGGGTGAGCGCCTTGCCGTCCTTGGCGAGCATGTTGCCCGAGGTACGGGTGGCCTGCTTCGCCGGTGCCGGGGACCCCTGGGCGGGGTCGGCCGTCTCGCCGTCGCGGGTCGCGCTCTGCTTGGCGTCGTCGACCGGGCGGGCGCGATCCGCCTGGGCGAGGAGGGAGGTCCTCTGCTGGGCCCCGAAGGGGGCGGGTGCCAGCACCGGGGAGACGCGGTCCCGATCCCCGTCCGCCGCGGCGCCGTCGGCGGCCGAACCCGCGGGGCTGCCGCCCTCGTGGTCGCCGCCCGCGCCGTCGTCCTGGCCCACGATGTACAGGCCGTCGTTGCCGGTGCCCGGGCCCGCCGGGGTCTTGCCGTCGTCCTGCGGCGCGCTCTCCGGCCCGGCCTTGGCGCCGGCCGGCTCGGTGATCCTGCCGCCGCGGCGCCACCCGGCGTCGGCGAGGAGGGCCTGGGCCGCCCGGGCGTCCTGGCCGCCGAGGGCGTCGCTGTTGTCGGCGTACGCCTGCTGCCCGGCCAGGGCGACGTGGCTGCCGACCGGCTTGGCGGGCAGGCCGAGGGGCTTGAGGACGAGGTCGGCGAGCGCCTGGCGGTCCAGGGCCCGGGCCACCGCCCGGCGCACCCGTTCGTCGGCCAGCGGACCGGACGTGCCGTTCATCGCCAGCTGCGTGTAGGCCGGCTCCAGGGACTTGCGGACCGTGAAGCCCCGCAGGGCCGCCTGCTCGGCCGCGTACCGCTTCACGGCCTCCGTGTGCTTGGTGCGGGTCTCCTTCTCCTGCTCCGCCTTCTCCTCGTCCGTACCGAAGGCGTTCGCCCAGGACAGCGTGGCCTGCGCCGGGGTCAGTGCGACCCCCGGGCCGTGCGCGGGGGCGCCGCCCGCACCCGCGGCGCCCTTGCCGGAGGCTTCCCGGCGGGCCAGCGCGATGCGTTCGGCGCCGGCGCGGTCGACCTCCGCCAGGTCGACCTTCCCGGCGGCCAGCGCGGCGGGGCGCTCGGCCCGCGGCACGGCCGTCAGGACCAGCGAGTCCAGCTTGGCCTGCTTGCCCCACCAGCGCGGATTGCGCGTCAGGGCGACGGTGCCGGTCTTCTTGTCGATCGCGCCGAGGGCGAAGGGCCCGGCGGTGACCTTCAAGGTGCCGCGGGCGCCCTCGTTGAAGGCGTCGGGCGTGCCCGTGACCTGCTTGGGGTAGAGCGGTGAGAACAGCGAGCGCCAGTCCGCGTAGGGCTTGGCGAAGGTGACCCTGACCTCCAGGTCGTTCTTGCCCCTCTCGATCTTCTCGATCCGCTCGTAGCCGGCGTTGCGCGCCGTCCAGTACGCCGAGTCCTTGCCGTTCAGGGCCCGCCACTGGGCCACGAAGTCGGGGGCGCCGATCTCCCGTCCGTCGCTCCAGACGGCCTGCTGGTTCAGCTTGTACAGGACGACCTGCTTGGGCTCCCGCTCGATGACCTCGGCCTTCTCCAGGTAGTCGGAGTCGGCCACGGGCCGCCCCTTGGCGTCGAGCACGAACAGGTGCGGCAGCACGGCGCCCGCGACCCTGCTGGTGGTGGCGTCCGCGTCGGCCTGGAAGGTGTTGAGGGTCTCCGGAAGGGCGTCCACCGCCCATCGGAGCACACCGCCGTCCGCGACCTTCTCGCGGGCGGTGGAGGCGATGTCCTGCCCTGCGGCGGCCGGGCCGCCCTCGTCGTCACCCGCGCCGCAGCCCGTGAGCAGCGGCAGTGCGAGGACTCCCGAGGTCAGGAGCGCCAAGGACCTGCGCCTTCTCTGGGACATGGGTGCTACCTCCGGGGCGGGGCGTGGGGGAAGCGTGATCACGATCGGCGGTATATGGAGCTGATCACACCGGTTGCCTGACTCCACTGAAATCGACGGCGCTCCGCACCCTTCGCAGCCGCCTCTCGCCACGCCGCGAACCCCACCCGTGCGGACCAATCCGGCTTGCGGGCCGGAGGGCGTGCCCCGGGGAGGGGGTGGGGACCGGGGACGGGGAGGGGCGCGCGATTCGCGCCTGCACGCCCGCAATCGCTGCACGTCCCTTCACAACCGGGGACACGAGGCGCGACACTCGCAGGCGCACATGAGCGTTGCCACCGCACACCCTGGCGGAAATGAGGGCAAATCATGTCCCTGAACGACGATCTGGCCGCGGTCCGGCGCCACCTGGACGAGCTGACGCGCAAGGTCGAACGGCTGGAGCAGCGGGCCGCGGCCGCCCGCCGCCCCTCCGCGCCGACGGCGCCGGACCCGTCCCGGATGGTGACCGTCCCGGACACCCCCTACGACAGCACGCTGTGGACGGACTCCGACGACGAAGGCCTGGGCGCCCGCGACCGCCGCGCCCCCTGACGCCACCCGTCCGCGACCCGCACGCCCGTCCACCCCGCACCCAGCGGGCCCGGCCGCTCCACGGCCGGGTCCGACGGGAGCGTCCCCTCATCACTCCTACCGGAGTCCCTCTTGGCCACAGGAACGGAACGACCCCAGCAGCGGCCCGGCGGCGTCCACGACGCCTCGCGGGCCGCGATCGCGGCGCGGCACCTGCGGACCGACCGGTGGTGGCTGGCCCCCGCCGGCACCGCGGCCGGGCTGTTCGCCTTCATCGTCTACTCCACCTGGCGGGCCTTCGCCAACGCCGACTACTACGCGGCCCCCTACGTCTCCCCGTTCTACTCCCCGTGCCTCGCGGAGAACTGCGCGGAGATGCGCGGCGGCCCCAACCTCGACCTCTTCGGCAGCTGGTGGGGCCTGTCCCCCGCCCTGCTGATCCTGGTCTTCCCCCTCGGCTTCCGGCTGACCTGCTACTACTACCGCAAGGCCTACTACCGCGGCTTCTGGGCCTCACCGCCCGCCTGCGCCGTCGCCGAGCCGCACGCGAAGTACACCGGCGAGACCCGCTTCCCGCTCGTCCTCCAGAACATGCACCGGTACTTCTTCTACGCCGCCGTCCCCGTCGCGGGCATCCTCACCTACGACACCGTGCTGACCTTCCGCGACGAGCACTACGCCTGGGGGCACATGGGCCTCGGCACGCTGCTGTTCCTCGTCAACATCGCGCTGATCTGGGCCTACACGCTGTCCTGCCACTCCTGCCGCCACATCATGGGCGGCCGCCTCAAGCACTTCTCCCGGCACCCGGTCCGCTACCGGCTGTGGGGCTGGGTCAGCCGGCTCAACGCCCGCCACATGCAGCTGGCGTGGGCCTCCCTGATCAGCGTGGCCCTGTGCGACTTCTACGTGTACCTGCTGGCCAGCGGCGCCTTCACCGACCCGAGGATCTTCTGAGATGACCCAAGTGGAACGGCAGCAGTGGGACGTCGTCGTGGTCGGGGCGGGCGGTGCCGGGCTGCGGGCCGCGATCGAGGCCCGCGAGCGGGGCGCCCGTACCGCCGTGATCTGCAAGTCCCTGTTCGGCAAGGCCCATACGGTGATGGCCGAGGGCGGCATCGCCGCCTCCATGGGCAACGTCAACGAGGGCGACAACTGGCAGGTCCACTTCCGCGACACCATGCGCGGGGGGAAGTTCCTCAACCAGTGGCGGATGGCGGAACTCCACGCCAAGGAGGCCCCCGACCGGGTCTGGGAGCTGGAGACCTGGGGCGCGCTCTTCGACCGCACGCCCGACGGGCGGATCTCCCAACGCAACTTCGGCGGACACGAGTACCCCCGCCTGGCGCACGTCGGCGACCGCACCGGCCTGGAGCTGATCCGCACCCTCCAGCAGAAGGTCGTCGCCCTCCAGCAGGCGGACTTCGCGGAGTTCGGGGACTACGAAGCCCGGCTGAAGGTCTTCCAGGAGTGCACGGTCACCCGCGTCCTGAAGGACGGACCGAGGGTCTCGGGGGCCTTCTGCTACGAACGCGAGTCGGGCCGCTTCTTCGTCCTGGAGGCCCCGGCCGTCGTGCTGGCCACCGGCGGCATCGGCAAGTCCTTCAAGACCACCTCCAACTCCTGGGAGTACACCGGCGACGGCCACGCGCTGGCCCTGCTCGCGGGTGCGCCCCTGCTCAACATGGAGTTCGTGCAGTTCCACCCGACCGGCATGGTCTGGCCGCCGTCGGTGAAAGGGATCCTCGTCACCGAGTCCGTGCGCGGTGACGGCGGGGTGCTGCGCAACTCCGAGGGCAGGCGGTTCATGTTCGACTACGTCCCCGACGTCTTCAAGGAGAAGTACGCGGAGTCGGAGGAGGAGGGCGACCGCTGGTACGAGGACCCCGACCACAACCGGCGCCCGCCCGAGCTGCTGCCCCGCGACGAGGTGGCCCGGGCCATCAATGCCGAGGTCAAGGCCGGGCGCGGCTCCCCGCACGGCGGGGTGTTCCTCGACGTGTCCACGCGGATGCCCGCCGAGCGGATCCGGCGGCGACTGCCCTCCATGTACCACCAGTTCAAGGAGCTGGCGGACGTGGACATCACGGCGGAGCCCATGGAGGTGGGCCCCACCTGCCACTACGTGATGGGCGGGATCGCGGTGGACTCCGAATCCGCCGCCACCCTCGGGGTACCGGGGCTGTTCGCGGCGGGCGAGGTCGCCGGCGGGATGCACGGCTCGAACCGGCTCGGCGGGAACTCCCTCTCCGACCTGCTCGTCTTCGGACGGCGGGCCGGCCTGCACGCCGCCCAGTACGCCGCCGGGTACGGCGCGCAGGACGACGCCTCCCCCGCCGGACGTCCGGCCGTCTCCCCGGCGGAGATCGACGCGGCCGCCGCGGAGGCGCTGGCGCCGTTCCACGCCGCCGAGGGCGCGGAGAACCCGTACACCCTGCACCAGGAGCTCCAGACGACCATGAACGACCTCGTCGGCATCATCCGCCGCGAGGGCGAGATGGCCGAGGCTCTGGAGCGGCTCGCCGCCCTGCGGGTCCGGGCCTCCCGCGCGGGCGTGGAGGGGCACCGGCAGTTCAACCCGGGCTGGCACCTGGCCCTGGACCTGCGCAACATGCTGCTGGTCAGCGAATGCGTGGCCCGCGCGGCCCTGGAGCGCACCGAGAGCCGGGGCGGGCACACCCGCGAGGACTGCCCGGCGATGGAGCGGGCCTGGCGCCCGGTGAACCTGCTGTGCCGGCCGGTGGATCCCGTGCCGGCGGACCCGGCGGCCGACCGTATCGAGCTGGTCCGGACCCGTACCGAGCCCATCCGCCCCGACCTGCTCGCCCTGTTCGACAAGGAAGAGCTGGTCAAGTACCTCGCCGAAGAGGAGCTGTACGAATGAGTACGTACGACGCGAGCTTCCGGATCTGGCGGGGCGACGCGCAGGGCGGGTCGCTCGGGGACTTCACGGTCGAGGTGCACGACGGCGAGGTGGTCCTGGACATCGTCCACCGGCTCCAGGCCACCCAGGCCCCCGACCTGGCGGTGCGCTGGAACTGCAAGGCGGGCAAGTGCGGCTCGTGCAGCGCGGAGGTCAACGGGCGGCCGCGGCTGATGTGCATGACGCGCATGTCCACCTTCGAGCGGACCGAGACGATCACGATCACGCCGCTGCGCGCCTTCCCGGTGGTCCGGGACCTGGTCACGGACGTGTCCTTCAACTACCACAAGGCGCGGGAGGTGCCGGCCTTCGTGCCTCCGGAAGGTGTGGCCCCGGGCGCGTACCGGATGCAGCAGATCGACGTGGAGCGCTCGCAGGAGTTCCGCAAGTGCATCGAGTGCTTCCTGTGCCAGGACACCTGCCACGTGGTGCGCGACCACGAGGAGAACAAGGGTGCCTTCGCCGGGCCGCGCTTCCTGATGCGGGTGGCGGAGCTGGACATGCATCCGCTGGACGCCGCCTCGGACGTGGGGCTGGACCGCAAGCGGAGCGCACAGGAGGAGCACGGACTCGGCTACTGCAACATCACCAAGTGCTGCACGGAGGTCTGCCCCGAGGGCATCAGGATCACCGACAATGCGCTGATCCCGTTGAAGGAGCGGGCGGTGGACCGCAAGTACGACCCGCTGGTGTGGCTCGGCAACCGGATCGGCCGCCGCAAGCCCTGAGCCGCGCCCGGGGTCCCGCGCACGAGGATCCCGGGCCACGGGCAGGGCGGGGGCTTCGAGCGCCGGGCACCGTCCGCTCCTCGGGATGCGGGCGGGGTGTGGCGCCCCTAGCCTCCGACATGTGATGCCGCCGAGAACCGAGCCGCACAGCAGGGCCCTGGCACGGGCCGGTATGGCCCTGGCCGCCGGGCTGCTGGCGCTCGGCGGCTGGGGCGTCGTCCAGGCACCCGGCGCGCGGGCGGAGGACCCCGTCACGCTGTCGCAGCAGGGGCAGGTCACCGACCTCGTCGGTGCCCTCGGCGACCGCCGGCCCGCCGTCACCGCGGCCCTCGACGAGCTGTACGCCGACCGGAGCATCCAGCTCTTCGTGGCGTACGTACGGGACTTCTCCGGGCGCTCCGCGCAGAGCTGGGCGGACGCCACCGCGGAACGCAACGGCCTCGGCCGGGACGACGTCCTGCTGGCGGTCGCGACGGGCGCCCGACAGTACGCCTACTCGGCCGCTGTCGACTCCGGTTTCACCGAGGGGCAGCTGGCCGAGGTGGCACGGACCGCCATCGAGCCGGCCCTGCGGCAGAACGACTGGGCGGGCGCGGCGATCGGCGCGGCGAACGGCTACAACGCGGTTCTCGGCGGGCAGCCGGTACCGGCGCCGACCCTCACGCCCGGCCCGCCCGACCCCGGCGGCGGGGGCGACGGCGGCGGCGCGGGGGACTTCGTACTCCCGGTGGTCGCGGTCGGTGCGGCAGGGGCGCTCGGCGTGTACGCGTACCGGCGCCGCAGGCGCGGGGACGCCGCGGCCGGCGGCCGCGGCGCGACGACCGGGCCGGGCTGGCCGGAGGGGGCCCCGGACCGCCTGCCGCTGCCGGAACTGGACGGCCGGGCGACGTCCCTGCTGGTGGAGACGGACGACGCGGTCCGCACCAGCGCGGAGGAACTCGGCTTCGCCGTCGCGCAGTTCGGCGAGGAGGCGGCCGCCCCCTTCACGACGGCCGTGGAGTTCGCCAAGGGCGAGCTGACGCGCGCCTTCCGGCTGCGCCAGCAGCTCGACGACGCCTACCCGGAGGACGACGCGGCCCGGCGCCGGATGCTGGACGAGATCGTGGCCCGGTGCACGGAGGCGAACCGGCGGCTCGACGCCCAGGCGGCGGACTTCGACCGGCTGCGGGACCTGGAGAGGAACGCCCCGCAGGCCCTGGCGGCCGTGGAAGGGCGGTACCTGGAGCTGACCGGGCGCACCACCACCGCCGAGGCGACACTGACCGCGCTGACCCGGCGGTACGCCGACTCCGCCTCGGCGCCGGTCTCCTCCAACCCCGGACAGGCGAAGGACCGGCTGCTGTTCGCGGCGACCAGCCTGGGCCTGGCCCATGCGGCCGTCGACGCCGGCCGGGGCGGTACGGCGGCCGTGCACGTACGGTCCGCCGAGGGCGCGGTGGACCAGGCGGCGACCCTGATGGACGCGGTCGAGCGGCGGGCGCAGGAGCTGGCGCAGGCCGCGGGGAAACTGCCGGGCGCGCTGACGGAGACGCAGACCGATCTCGCGGACGCCCGCGGGCTGCTGACCGGCACCCCGGAGGGCACCTCGACGGCCGACCTGCGGGGGCGCATCGGCCGGGCCGAGTCCGTACTGGCCGACGTGCGGCGGGAGGAGGCGGCCGGCCGGTACGACCCGATCGACGCCCTGCGCCGGGTGGAGGAGGCCGACGCGGCCCTGGACGAGGCCCTGGCCGGGGCCCGGGAGCGGGAGTCGGGGCGGCAGCGCGCCGCGGCCCTCCTGGACCGGGCCCTGCTGTCGGCGCGCAGTGCGATCGGTGCGGCGACGGACTACATCACCACCAGCCGGGGCGCGGTGGGCAGCCAGGCACGTACCCGGCTGGCGGAGGCGGACAGGCGGCTGGAGCGGGCGCAGGCGCTGGCGGCGGGGGACCCGTCGGCGGCGCTGGCGGAGGCCCGGCAGGCGGACACCCTCGCGCGGCAGGCGCAGCAGCTGGCGGAGCAGGACGTGCGGGCGTACCAGGACCCGTACGCGGGCCGTCCGGGCGGGCAGGGCGGCGCCGTGCTGGGCGGGATCATCCTCGGCGAGATCCTGCGGGGCGGGCTCGGTGGCGGGCGGGG
Organism: Streptomyces sp. NRRL F-2664; assembly: GCF_000719345.1. Lineage (GTDB taxonomy): Bacteria > Actinomycetota > Actinomycetes > Streptomycetales > Streptomycetaceae > Streptomyces. Next base: position 14,924 of record NZ_JOFX01000052.1, on the reverse strand, counting down.
CGGCGGCTTCGGCGGGGGTTTCGGCGGGGGTTTCGGCGGAGGCGGGGGCAGCGGTCCCGGCTCCTTCGGGGGCGGCAGCACCCGCGGCCGCATGGGCGGCGGCGGCCGCTTCTGAACGGCCCGGGGCGCGGCTGCGCAGTCGGACGGACCATCGCTCACAGGAGAGGCCCATCATGAGCAAGCAGACGATCCTCGGCCGCGTCACCCAGCTCGCCAAGGCCAACATCAACGCACTGCTGGACCAGGCGGAGGACCCGCAGAGGATGCTGGACCAGCTGATCCGGGACTACGCCAACAACATTTCGGAGGCCGACCAGGCGGTCGCGACGACGATCGGCAACCTGAGGATGCTGGAGGCGGACCACCAGGAGGACGTGGACGCGGCCGCCGAATGGGGCTCCAAGGCGTTGGCCGCCAGCCGGAAGGCGGACGAGTTGAGGGCGTCCGGGGCGACCGCGGAGGCCGACCGGTTCGACCATCTGGCGAAGGTGGCGCTGGGGCGGCAGCTGCAGTCGGAGAAGGAGGCGAGGACGGCCGAGCCGACGATCGCGGCGCAGACGGCCGTCGTGGACCGGCTCACGGCGGGCCTGGAGTCGATGCGGACCAAGCTGACGGATCTCCGGGCGAAGCGGGACGAGCTGGTGGCGAGGGCGCGCAGCGCCCAGGCGCAGAACACGATGCTGGACGCGGTGAAGAGCATCGACGTCATGGACCCGACGAGCGACCTGAGCCGCTTCGAGGAGAAGGTACGGCGCGAGGAGGCGATGGCCCTGGGCAGGCAGGAACTGGCCGCGTCCTCCCTGGACGCCCAGTTCGAGTCGCTGGAGGACCTCGGCAGGGCCTCGGAGGTCGAGGCCCGACTGGCCGCCCTCAAACAGGGCGGCCCGGCCTAGGCCGGCTGTCCCGGGGCGTGCGACCGGTCAGCCGTACAGGTTCAGCAACTGCTCGGCCGAGAGTTCCGAGACCCCCTCCTCCGCAGCGCCGGGAAGGGGGAGTTCGAACCACACGGTCTTGCCGCGGTGGGTGCGCCGGGTGCCCCACCCGGCGGACAGCATGCCCACCAGTTGCAGGCCCCGCCCGCCCTCGTCGGTGTCCCGGGCGCGCCGCCGGCGGGGCTGGACCAGGTTCGCGTCCCACACCTCGCACACCAGCGTCCGGTCCAGGAGCAGCCGCAGCCTGATCTCGCCCTCGCCGTAGCGCAGGGCGTTGGTGACGAGTTCGCTGACGAGGAGCTCGGTGGTGTCGAGCAGCCCCTCCAGTCCCCACGCCGGCAGCTTGGCCCGGGCCAGTTCCCGGGCCCGGCCCACCGACCGGGCCTCGCGGGGCAGCTGCCAGTCCCCGACGGCGTCCATGGGCAGGCCCTGGACCCTGGCCATCAGCAGGGCGATGTCGTCCTCGCCGTGGCGGGTGTCCAGGGTGTTCAGGACGTGGTCGCAGACGTCCTCCAGGGGGCGGACCGGGTCGGCGAGCGCCGCGCGCAGGCCGCGCAGGCCTTCCTCCAGCGGATGGTCACGCGACTCCACGAGCCCGTCGGTGTAGAGGGCGAGCAGGGCTCCCTCGGGGAGTTCGACCTCGACCTCCTCGAAGGGCTCCCCTCCCACCCCGAGCGGCAGCCCGGGCGGTACCTCCAGCAGCAGGGCGGGCACCGGTTCGCGGTCCTCGCCCGGCCCGGCGTCGTGCGGCGACACCAGGACCGGCGGCATGTGGCCGGCGTTGGCGATGGTGCAGCGCCGCGTCACCGGGTCGTAGACCGCGTACACGCAGGTGGCGAGGTAGACCTCCGAGCGGTCGGAGTCCCGCGAGTGCAGGGCCGCCCGGGAGGCCTGCTGGGAGCCGCCGGGTGCGCCGAGCCCGCGTGCGATCTCGTCGAGCGCGGTCAGCACCTCCGCCGGTTCGAGGTCCAGCAGGGCCAGGGTGCGCACGGCGGTGCGCAGTTCGCCCATGGCGACGGCCGCGCGCAGGCCCCGGCCCATGACGTCGCCGACGACCAGTGCGGTGCGGTGCCCGGGCAGTTCGATGACGTCGAACCAGTCGCCGCCGACCTCGGTGGCGGCGTTGCCCGGCAGGTAGCGGCAGGCGATGTCCAGGCCGGCGGCCTCCGGGTCGCCCGGGGGCAGGAGGCTGCGTTGCAGTATCAGGGCCCGTTCGTGCTCGCGCCGGTACAGGCGGGCGTTGTCGATGCAGACGGCTGCCCGGGCGGCCAGTTCGACGGCCACCGCCCGGTCCCGTTCGCCGAAGGGCTCGCTGCCCTTCGTACGGGAGAACTGCGCGAGTCCGACGACGGTGTCGTGGGCGACCATCGGCACCACCAGGGTGGACTGCACGAGGTCTTCCGGGCCGCCGCCCTCGATCAGCCGCGGCCGCGCCGTGCGCAGGGCGAGCGCGCCCGGGGAGGCCGCGGGGTAGCGGTGGATGTCGCCGACCGCGACCAGCGCGCCGGGGCCGGACAGCGGGGCGTCGGACACGGCGGAGGAGAAGGCCACCCGGCGCAGCGGCGCGGACGGTGTACGGGCCGGGCCCTGGCCGGGCAGGCTCGGCACGCCGGGCCCCTGCGGCCGAGCGGGCCGGTCGTCGTCGCCGAGCAGCAGGCCCTGGTAGAGGTCGACGGCTGCCAGGTCGCAGAAGCCGGGGACCGTGACGTCGAGGAGTTCCCGGGCGGTGGTCTCCAGGTCGAGCGAGTTCCCGATGCGGTGCCCGGCCTCGTTGAGCAGGGCGAGATTGCGCCGTACTCCGGCGGCCTCGCGGGCGGCGAGGTGCCGTCGGGTGACGTCGGTGCCGATGCCGGCGACACCGATGGGGCGGCCGCTGCCGCCGTGGACGCGGTAGAGGTTGATGGACCAGTGGCGGTTCTCCCGGCTGCGCGGGGTGGCTCCGGTGATGCGCAGGTCGGTGACCGCCTCGCCGGTGTCCAGGACGCGGCGCAGGGCGTCGGCCATCCGGTCGGCCTCGTGCGGCGGCAGGTAGTCGTGGACGGTGCGCCCGCGGTGCGTCTCGGCGGAGCCGCCGAAGACGGTGGCGAAGCGGCGGTTGGCCCGCTGCACGGTGAGGTCCGTACCGAAGAGCAGGAAGCCGAAGGGAGATTGGCCGAATATGGCCTGTGATGCGGCGAGGTCGGATTCGATGCGGCGCAGCGCGCGTACGTCGACGACGACGCAGAGGGCGGCCCGTTCCGCCGTCTCGGTCTGGGTGGGCATCACATAGATCTCGGCCACGCCGTGCGCGCCGTTGCCTCCGGGGATCCGGAAGGGGATCAGTCCGGTCCACTCCTTGCCGTCGAGGATCTCGGCGACCTTGCGGTGGGCGTCCGGGCGCAGTTCGGGCGGCATGAAGGCGTCGACCGGGTCGCGCCCCACGGTCTGGGCGGCCGTCAGCCCGAAGAGTTCTTCGGCGCGCAGGCTCCACTGGTCGATGTACCCGTCGGGCCCGATCGAGAAGGATGCGACCTTTATGTAGTCATATATCGAGCCAGGCGGACTGCTGTGCCACAGGGCGTCGTGCCATGTCTCCCGAGGCACGTCGGCCTGATGTGCCTGCGCAGGTATTTCGCTCACGCGACCGTCCCCTCCAGCTCACCGCAACCGGACCGGCCATGACGGCAGTATTCAGCACCACGACCCCGGACGGCACGGCGTTCACGATCACAGCACGGTCTCGATGATTTCGAGCCATGTCGCGCGATCTTCCCCGACCTCCTTTCCGGCCACCGCCGGAAGGGCCGCGGGGGGTCTCCCGCCACCGCTCACCTTGTTACTCACCAGGAAGAGCCAACTCGAACCACACAGTCTTCCCTGTTTTCCCGTGCCGGGTTCCCCATCTCTGCGAGGAGACGGCCACGAGGTGCAGTCCGCGGCCCCCTTCGTCCTCGGCGTCGGCCTCCCGCTCGCGGGGCGGATCCGGAAGCGGATCGGAGATCTCCACGATCAGCGCGGGGCTGTCGGCGGGGGCCTCGCCGACGCCTGCCGCGGCCGGATTGCGCCGTATCAGCCGGACGCCGATGGGGCCGGAAGCGTAGCGGAGGGAATTGGTGACGAGCTCACTGACCAGCAGCACGGTGATGTCGCCGACGGCTTCGAGACCCCACTCGTGCAGGGTTCCGAGTACGGCGTGGCGGGCGGTGCGGACGGCGCCGGGCTCTGCGGGGAAGGCCCACTCGGCGCTCTCACCGTCTGTGTCGATCACGCCGATCACTTCCCGGGCCAGCAGCGACCCCAGTCCGGTTCGTCTGGAACGAAAGAGGGACGAGATAGGGATTAATAGCGACATACCCGATATTCCAGGCGTCGTACCACTCGATCCCGAACCACCGGCGCACTGTGGCACAGACGGACTAGGGTGCGCCGGTCACGCGCCCCCGCCGGCTTGCCTGCGTACGCAGTCGGCGGCCGGCCTCGGCGACGGCGGGGCGGTCCTGCTCCAGCCAGTCGACCGACTCCAGTTCCTCCGGCGCGAGCCACCGCAGTTCGTCGTGGTCCTCCAGCGGCGCAGGCACACCGGACAGCAGTCGCGCCGTCCACACATGCAGCACCAGCCCGGGCTTCAGCGGCCACTCCCCCGGGATCCGCTCCAGCGGCTCGGCCTCCACGCCGAGTTCCTCGCGCAGTTCGCGCACCAGCGCCTCGGGGACGGTTTCACCCGGTTCGGCCTTCCCGCCCGGCAGTTCCCACCGCCCGGCGAGCTCCGGCGGCGCACTGCGGCGGGCGGCCAGCAGGCGCCCCTCATGACAAAGGGCTCCGCCCACGACCACGCGTACCGTCATGGGCGGAGCCTATGCCAGCGCCCTGGGGCGCTGCTGACTCAGTTCATCGTGGCGGTCTGGCCGATCCGCTCGACCCAGTAGAGCTGCTTGTGTCCTCGGTCGTCGAGACTGTCGGCGACCTTCTGGGCCTCGGCCCGGGTGGCGTACCGGCCCACCCGGTAGCGGTTGCCGTTGTCGTCCTGACGTATGACCAGCCACGGGAGCAGGGCACCGCTGTCGTTCATCGCGTTTCACCCTCCGCCGACGTATCTGCCCGGGAAACCGCATTGCGCATATGCCCGACCTTACGCCCGACCTTTACGGAGCGGATACGGTTTTTTACGAAGAGATACCTGACAGGCGTACGCATCCGGCCATGCGTACGAGTGCGCCGTGCGCGCCGGTCCGGACCCGCGCGCGGGAACCACCGGACGCGCGCCCGTGCGCCGGCCGCCCTCCCTACGGGCAGGTATACCCGCAGGTAGCTTCGGGGGCGCCGACCGTCCGAGCCCTGCCCGTGTGCGGAACCAGGGCGGTTGCCGCCGGCAAATAGGCGGCCCAGGCCCCGCCCCGACGTGTCGGCGGACCGGCGCCAGCGGGACGTCGGGGGCGCCGGGGGCGATCACCATCGCGCCGAAACCCGCCGGTCCACGGTCCCGCATGCCCGGCCCGTGGCGGGACGGCGACCGCGGCGAAGGCGGGCGCGGCGACGGCGAAGGAGTGCGGGCGGGGCAGCTGCGTCGAGGGAGTGCGGGCGGGCGCGGTGCCGGGGAGCGGACCCTCCCTAACGCACCGGGAGGTGGTAGGAGAGGCGGTAGCGGTCCGCCGGGACGACGACGTCGGCCGTTTCCACCGCACGGCCCGAGGCGTAGTAGGTACGGCCGATCACCAGCACGACGTGCCCCGGGACCCCGCCGAGCAGGAGGATCTCCTCCGCCAGGCCGGGCCGCGCGCCGACCTCCTCCACCATGTTGTCGACGACGACGTCGATCGCGGCCATCCGGTCGACCACTCCGGAGCCCCCCAGCGGGCCCTCCTCCGGCAGCATCACGGGGGTCCGCCCGGTCACGGCGAGCGGCTCCCAGGAGGTGGAGAGCATCATCGTCTCCCCCGCGTCGCGGAAGACGTAGCGCGTCCGCATCACGCGCTCACCCGGCTCGATGCCGAGCCTCTTGGCGATCTCCGCGGGCGCGCCGGTCTGTTCGCTGCTCGACTCCCACGTCCCCCGCGCGCCGGAGTCGGCCTGCTCCTGCCGGAACGGCGTCGAGGCACCGCCCGTGCGGTAGCCGGACCGGGCCACCCGCCGCGGCACCGGCTGCTCGCGCACGTACGTACCGGAGCCGGAGCGGCCCTCGACCAGGCCCTCCGCCATGAGGACCTTGCGTGCCTCCAGGGCCACGGTGTCGGAGACCCCGTACTCCTCGCGGATGCGGGCCTGGGAGGGGAGCCGGGCGTGCGGGGGCAGAGAACCGTCGACGATCTGCCGTCGAAGATCCCCGGCCACACGAAGATAGGCCGGCTGCTCACCGAAAGTCACTGGCCACTCCCATCAGGTTGACAGACAGCTACACACTGGCAACCGACGGTTGAAGACCGCAAGCAAGGGCCAGAGTTTCACCCGAAGTGATGAAGCCAGGTCACTCAAACCCCCTGCCGTGCGTTGTCCCGGCGAGGTCAGACCGCCTCGGAGGAAGGGCCCCTGCCGCCCTCGCCCGTCGGGTCCTCCGTGCCCTCCGGACCGTCCTCCAGCCACGGGGGGATCTGCGTCGACAGCCCGTACGCGCCGCGCAGCGCCTTCTCCGTCTCCGGCGACATCGCGGCCCGGGCCCGGTCCCACAGCCGCTCGAACTCCACCCCCGTCCGCGCCTGGGACGCCCGCTGCCAGGCCGCGCGGGCCACCTCGATCTCCTTGAGCTGCGCCGGCGCGGCGGCCTCCAGTCCCGGCCGGGCCGCGTCCTGCTGGAGGACCTTCGCCTCCTCGCCGAGCACCGCGTGCATCTCGCGCGCCCACGCCTGGTGCCGGCCGAGCGCGTCGTCCACGTCCCCCTCGGGCGGCCGGCTCAAAACGAACTCGACGGCGTTCGCCGCCCGCAGGAAGGCCGCCTGCTCGGGCCTGAGCATCCCGGCGTCCCGGCGCAGGCTGCCGCGCCACTCCTCCTCCGTCGTGCCGATCACGCAGAGCAGCTTCCGGTCCCCCTGCCGCCAGGACTCCCGCGACGGTCCGAAGTAGAACATCTCCGCGAACTCGGGCAGGGCCCACGTGTCCATCGCGTACTCGTCCTGGGCCTTCCAACAGGCGTCCTCCGCCGCCCGGTCGGCACCGCTCGCGCCCGGGGCGTCCGCGGCTCCCAGCGTCCTCGACGCGGTGACCTCGCCGTGGTGCGCCCGGGAGCAGTCCACCGCGTAGAGGAGCGGCTGCTCCTCGAACAGGTCCCCGCCCGGGACGTTGAAGCAGTCGCCCGCCTTCATGTCGTCCACGTCGCGCAGTTCGCCCTCGACCTCCGTGTACGCGCTCAGACCGTCGAGCCGGGCGCCGACCGCCTCGGTGACGCGGCCGACGGCGAAGACCATCACGCCGGTCATCAGGACGGACACCACGAGGCCCGTGATCGCCAGGGCCCTGCCCCGGTCGCCCTTCTTCGCGATCTGCACGAGCGCCGCCGCCCCGAAGGCGATGCCGAGCGGCGGGAAGCACAGCAGCCCGGCCAGGAGGGAGGCGAGCGCGAAGCCGTTGAGCGCCGGCGGCTGCGGCCCGTACCCCGGCGGTGGTCCCCATCCCGGCTGCGGGGGCCGCGGGGGCCAGGGGCGGCCCGGTCCGGGAGGAGGACTCGGCGGGATGCTCAAGACAACGGACTCCATCGCAGGTGGCAGAGGGCATCGCCGGGAGGCGAAGGGCTTCCGCGGGGCGCCGGCAGGCACCGCGGAGGGCGCGAACGGATGCGCGAATAGTACGCAGCGGGGGCGACCGCCACTCGGTCGCCCCCGCTGTTTCCTCACATCCCGGTCACTGCCTCCGGCCCGCTCCTCAGAACTGCAGCGCCCAGGAGTCGATCTTCCCGGTGTCGCCGGTGGCGTTGTCGTGCACCCGGAGCTTCCACGTGCCGTTCGGCGCCTCGGCGGAGGCGTTCACGGTGAAGGTCCTGATGATGTTGACGGCGCCACCGCCGGAGCGGTTGTGCAGCGTGTAGACGGTGCCGTCGGGTGCGACGAGGTCGACCTTGAGGTCACCGATGTACGCGTGCTTGATGTCGACCGGCACCTTCAGCGTCGTCGGAGCGTTGCCGACGACCCCGCTGACGGTGACCGGGGACTCCACGGTCGCGCGGTCCTCGATCGCGTGGTCCGTGGTGTTCTCGAAGCGCTTGCCCGCCGGTACCGGCCCCAGGGCGGTGACATGGAGCAGGCGGTTCGGCGATCCGGTACCGCCGCCGGTCACCTTGTCCGGGGTGGCGGACCCGATCAGCGCGGTGGCCACCTGGGCCGGCGTGCTGGCCGGGTTCTGCGAGAGGTAGACGGCGGCCGCGCCCGCGACGTGCGGGGTGGCCATCGAGGTGCCGTTGATGGTGTGGGTGGCGTAGTCGCCCGTGCTCCACGCGGAGGTGATGGCGGAGCCCGGCGCGAAGAGGTCCAGGGACGGGCCGTAGTTGGAGTAGCCGGCCCTGGCGTCCGTGTTGGTGGTGGCGCCGACGGTGATGGCCTCGGCAACGCGCGCCGGGGACTTCGTGGAGGCGTTGGCCGACTCGTTGCCCGCTGCCACGGCGTAGGTGATGCCGGACGCTATGGAGTTGCGGACGGCCGTGTCGAGCGCGGTGTCCGCGCCGCCGCCGAGCGACATGTTGGCCACGGCCGGCTTGACGGCGTTGCGGGTCACCCAGTCGATGCCCGCGACCACCTGGGCGGTCGTACCGGAGCCGGTGCTGTCCAGGACGCGCACGCCGACGATCTTGGCCTTCTTCGCCACGCCGTACGCGCCGCCTGCGACGGTACCGGCGACGTGCGTGCCGTGGCCGTGCCCGTCCTGGGCGGTGAAGTCGTTGTCGATCGCGTCGTAGCCGTAGGAGGCACGGCCGCCGAAGTCCTGGTGGGTGATGCGGACACCGGTGTCGAGGACGTACGCCGTGACGCCCTCGCCCGCCTTGTCGGGGTAGGCGTAGGCCTGGTTCAGCGGCAGCGCGCGCTGGTCGACGCGGTCCAGGCCCCAGGACGGCGGGTTCGGCTGGGTGGCGCTGACCTTGAAGGTGCGGTTCTGCACGACCGACTCGACCGCCGGGTCGGCGGCGAGCTTCTCGGCCTGCGCCTGGGACACCTCGACGGAGTAGCCGTTGAGGGCCGCGCTGTAGGTCCGGTCGATCTTCGCGCCGTACTTCTTGGCGACGAGCTTGCCGCTCGTGCTGGTCGAGCGGGGACCGCTGTCCTTCAGCGTCACGATGTAGCTGTTGGGCACGGACCCCGGAGCGCCGGCGTTCTGGACCACGCCGCGCGCGTCGCTGCCGACGGCCGAGGCGGGCAGTGCGGCGGCCGCGCCCAGCGCGAGCGCCGCGACCGCGGCCGCGCTGAGGCCGGCGGTCTTCCGGCGCGTATGACGCATCACTGGCATGTGACGGGTCCTCCTCGTAGGTGGTGCATGGCGGGGGGAGCAGGGCCGCGCAAGCGTGACCATGACAACGCAGACGGTCCAACGGCAGGCCGCCTCCGAAAGGTTGACCCGCCCTCGTCGCGCCCCTCAGGAGGACGACGACCGCGTTAACATCCCTGCCATACGACCGCCATGACCGAGCAAAGGGCGCTCCGCACATGACGCACGCACCCCCCGGTTACGTCTGCTCCGAGGACGGTACACGCGCCGACGTCCGTACCGCTCCTTGGGGGTGCCCTCTGTGCGGCGGCCCCTGGGACCTCGATTTCACGCCCGACCCGGACGCGGCGCTCGAACCCTCCGCCGGACCCCATTCGCTGTGGCGGTACGGGCCGGTGCTGCCCCTGCCCGGGGCCTTCTCGCTCTCCCTGGCGGAGGGTCACACACCGCTCGTACCGCTGGGGGAGCGGATCCACGCCAAGCTCGACTACTTGATGCCCACCCTGTCCTTCAAGGACCGGGGCTCCGTGATGCTCGTGGAACTCGCCCGGCGGCTGGCCCCGCAGCGCGTCGTCGCCGACAGCAGCGGCAACGCGGGAACGTCGGTGGCGGCGTACTGCGCCCGGGCCGGACTCGACTGCGAAGTCTTCGTGCCCGACGGGACGTCGGCGAAGAAGACCGATCGGATGCGGGCGTACGGCGCGGTCGTCCGCGTCGTCCCGGGCGGCCGCGAGGCCGCCGCGCTGGCCGCCCGCAAGGAGGCGGACTCCCCCGGCGTCTTCTACGCCAGCCACGTCTTCAACCCGTACTTCCTGCACGGGACGAAGACCTACGTGTACGAGGTGTGGGAGGACATGGGACGGCGGCTGCCGGAGGCCCTGGTCGTCCCGGTCGGCAACGGCACCCTGCTGCTCGGAGCCGCGCTGGCCACGCGGGAGCTGGCTCGGCGCGGGGTACGGCCGCCGGCCCTGATCGCGGTCCAGTCGGAGGCGGTGGCCCCGCTCGCGGAGGCCTTCGCGGCGGGCGCGCAGGACGCCGCCCCGGTGGAGCAGCGGCCGACCGTGGCCGAGGGGATCGCGATCCCCGCGCCCCCGCGCGCCCGCCAGATCCTGGCCGCGGTACGGGAGTCCGGCGGCACCTTCCTGACGGTCCCGGACTCCCGGCTGCGCGAGGCCCAGCTCGACCTGGCCCGCCGCGGCCTCTTCGTCGAACCGACCGCCGCCGCCTGCTGGGCGGCCGTCTCCCCCACCGCCCCCACCGACCCCCTACAGGGCCGCACCGCGGTCATCCCCCTCTGCGGCGCAGGCACCACATCGGCCCTCCCCTCCAGCCCCGCCGCCCCCTCCAGCCCCGCCCTCCCCTCCAGCCCTGCCACCCCATCCAGCCCCGCCGGCGTTTGAGGCGCGGGGGCCCGGGGGCAGCGCCCCCGGCAACGGCGCCGCACCCGTCCAACCCGCCGCCCCAACCAACCCCGCCTTCCCCACCAGCCCCGCCGGCGTTTGAGGCGCGGGGGCCCGGGGGCAGCGCCCCCGGGCAACGGGCGCCGCACCCGCACCGCACGGCAAGGGCAAGGGCAAGGGCAACGTCGGAAATCCGCGAGCCCCCACCCCGCCCCGTCTGCTCAACTGACCCCATGAGCAACCACCCCGCCACCCTCGCCGCCAAAGCCACCGCGTTCACCGCGCTGCACACCCCCTCCGCCCCTCTCGCCCTCGCGAACGCCTGGGACGTCGCCACGGCGCGCATCGTGGAGGCGAGCGGCGCCTCCGCCGTCGCCACCACCAGCGCCGGCGTCGCCTGGTCCCTCGGTTCCCCGGACGGCGACGCCCTCGCCCGCGACCGCGCCCTCGACCTGATCGCCCGCGTGACCGCCGCCGTCGCCGTCCCCGTCACCGCCGACATCGAAGGCGGCTTCGGCGCCGACCCGGCCGCCGTGGGCGAGACCGTCGCCGGCGTCATCGACGCCGGGGCGGTCGGGATCAACATCGAGGACGGCACCCGCGACCCCGCCGAACAGGCCGAGCGCCTCGCGGCCGCCCGCGCCGCGGCCGACTCCGCCGGGGTGCCGCTCTACCTGAACGCCCGGATCGACACCTACCTCAGGGGCCTGGGCGATCCCGCCACCCGCCTCGACGAGACCCTTGCCCGCGCCGCCGCGTACCTGCGGGCCGGAGCCTGCGGCATCTTCGTACCCGGCGTCCTCGACCCGGCCACCATCACCGAACTGGCCAAGGGCATCGACGCCCCCCTCAACATCCTCCTCGGCCCCGGCGCCCCGAGCGTCGCCGCCCTCGGCACGCTCGGCGTCGCCCGCGTCAGCCTCGGTTCCTGGGTGGCCGAAGCCGCGTACGCCGTGGTCCGCCGGGCCGCAGAGGAGTTGGCCACCGGTGGGACGTACGGGGCGCTCGCGCACGCCCTCCCGTACGGAGAGCTGAACGACCTGCTCAAGCACTGAGACGCCGGGACTCCCCGATGTCCGCCGTGGCCGACGACCCTAGGATCCGGACATGACCACCTCAACACCCGTGGACGGCAGGCCCACGGTCCCCGCACGGCAGGATCACCGGCGCGGTCTGGACCGCGCTGGCCCTCGTCTACGTCGTGTGGGGCTCGACCTACCTCGGCATCCGCATCGTCGTCGAGACGATGCCGCCCTTCCTGTCCGCGGGAGCACGTTTCGTGACCGCCGGCGTGCTGCTCGCCGCCGTCGTCGCCGTGCGCCACGGGACGGCCGCGCTCCGGGCCACCCGGGCGCAGCTCGCCTCGGCGGTCCTGGTCGGCCTGCTGCTGATCCTCGGCGGCAACGGCCTGGTCGTCCTCGCGGAGACCTCCGTGCCGTCCGGTCTGGCCGCCCTGCTGGTGGCCGCGGTCCCCATGTGGGTGGTGGTGCTGCGCACGGCCGCCGGCGACCGGCCCCCCGGCCGCACCCTGGCCGGGGTGCTCGTCGGCCTCGCCGGCCTCGCGGTCCTGACCAGTCCCGGGCTCAGCGGCGCCGTACGGCTCTCGGGAGTGCTGCTGGTGGTGGTCGCGTCGGTGCTGTGGTCGCTGGGCTCGTTCTCCGCGTCGAAGCTGCCCCTGCCGGGCAACCCCTTCACGGGCAGCGCCTACCAGATGATCGCCGGCGGGATCGCGGGCGTGGTCGTCGGCCTGCTGCGCGGCGAACACCGCGGCCTGGACCCGGCGGACTTCTCCACCGCCTCCTGGCTGGCCCTGGGCTACCTGGTCGTCTTCGGCTCGCTCGTCGCCTTCACCGCCTACGTGTGGCTCCTGCAGGCCGCACCGCTGTCGCTCGTGGCCACGTACGCGTACGTCAACCCGGTGGTCGCCGTCGCGCTCGGCGCGCTGATCCTCGACGAGGCCCTGACCTGGCCCATCGTCGTCGGCGGCGCGATCGTCGTGGCGGCGGTGGTGGTGATCGTCAGCACGGAGCGCAGGAAGAAGCAGTAGCGGCCGCCGCCGTGCGCCGGGGAGCGGCAGCTCAGCCCCGCGCGGCCCGCTCGTACAGCGCCTTCGCGCGCTCGTCGAACAGCGCGGCCGTGGAGTCCACGTCGGTGTCCCCGCCGCTCAGCACCCCGATGAGGTGCCCGGCGGGGTCCGGCCCGCCCCGGTCGGCGATCCAGGGGCTGCCGCTGGTGCCCGTCCAGAAGCCGGCGCAGCTCATGTAGAGCATGTCGGGGTCGTCCTCGTCGTGGCGGGTCTGCGTGGTGCAGGAGACGGGCCTGTTCTGCGGGTTGTGCTCGGACTCCGGGTAGCCGACGACGGTGACCTCGCGCTCGTAGCCGGAGGTCCACTCGGGACGCGGCGCCTCGGCGCGGCCGCCGACGGCCTCCTGCACGCTGCGGCCGTCCTCGTCCGGCTCGATGGTGAGGAAGGCGAAGTCGGCGGTGTCCTCGCCCCACCTGGTCCAGCGTTCGTCGACGTGGATCGCCTTGACCTTCCACACGCCCAGCGGCTCCGTGCCGTCGCCCTCGCCGGAGAAGGCCGGGGCGAAGGAGAGCTCGCCGATGGCCAGGCCGTCGTGGGCGACCTCGCCGGGTTCGCCGTCCTCGCCGGCGGGCGCGACGCAGTGCGCGGCGGTGGCGACGACATTGCCCTTCGGGCTGTCGACGACGCTCGCGGTGCACCAGTGCTCGCCCCCCGCCATGAGGACACCGACAGTGGGGAAGGGGAGCACCGGCCGGTCGCCGGGCGCCTTCATGAAGGCCATGGCGCACACCGCCGCGACGCCCGCGGCGGCGGCCGCCGACGCCCCCTTCGCCACCGTGCTCATCGCACGCCGGGAGCGGGTGTCGGTGCCGGTGTCGGTCCCTTCATCACCTTGCTGATCCACTCCAGGGAGCCCTCCCTCATGCCGCGCACGTACGACTTTCCGTTGTGCTCACCATCCTGGATCACCTGGAGCGAGGTGTGCACGGGACCCTTGCCGTACTCCTTCATGAACTTCTCGGCCTGCTCCCGGCCGGTCTCCTTCGTCCCGATCTGGAAGTTGATGTAGACATCGGGACCGCCGGCGTCGATCAGCTTCGCGGCGAGCTTCTCGGGGTTGTTCTCGTCCATGGCCTTCGTGTTCCCGTTCCACAGGGGGGAGTCGGGGACGATGTCGGTTCCGCTGGCGATGGCCGCCTTGAACCGGTCGGGGTACTTCAGGAGCTGCTTGAAGCCGTTGAACCCGCCGGCCGAGGAGCCCATGAAGGCCCACCCGTCGCGGGAGGTGAAGGTCCGGAAATTGGCCTTCGCGAAAGCGGGGACGTCATCGGCCATCCAGGTGCCCATCTTGGGCTGACCGGGGATGTCCGAGCCGTCGAAGTGGTGCTTCGTGTCCGCGTTGGTCACCGGCATGATCAGGATGAAGGGCAGGCTCTTGCCCGACGCGGCGCCGTCGCTGACCGCCTGCTGGAGTCCGAGGCCGGGCCCGGTGCCCCAGTAGTTCGTCGGGTAGCCGCGGCCGCCGGGCAGGGAGATCAGCACCGGGAAGCCGCTCTGCGCGTACCTGGGGTCGTCGTACTCCTTGGGGACCCACACCCACACGTCACCCGTGAAGCCGGACTTCTTGCCGGTCAGGGTGGTCTTGCCGATCTGGGTGCCGTCGGGGAGGCGACTGGTCCGGACGAACGAGGCCGCGGGCCCGGTGGGCATGAGCACCTCCGGCAGCGCCTCGGAGGCGGTCACCGTCTTCTCCTGGACCTTGCCGAAGGAGACCGGATCCCCTATCTCCGAGAAGAGCCCGAACTTGTACGCTGCCGCGCCCCCGGCGAGGGTGAGTGCGAGACCGCCGCTGATGAGAAGCAGGCGCAGGCGGCGGGGGCGAGGGCGGCCCGTGGTCATGGGGCTGCCGTCGTCTTGCTGGTCATGCTGCACGGTTGTTGTCCCGTTCCTTCTCCGGCGCTCACCTCGGAGCGCGGGCCGGACCGATCGGTCCCCCTTACACCCCTTACAGAGGTATGAACGACGATCCCGGTTGCCTGGGACGGGGGTGACGTGTCGAGCACCACGCGGGGGGCGGGGGGCTGGTGGGGAGCGGGGGCCGGACCGATCGGTCCCCCTTACACCCCTTACAGAGGTATGAACGACGATCCCGGTTGCCTGGGACGGGGGTGACGTGTCGAGCACCAC
>NZ_JOFX01000051.1 GCF_000719345.1 Streptomyces sp. NRRL F-2664 | reverse complement strand
CGCAACAACATCGACCTCCCCGGCGTCTTCCTCGCCATCATCCTGATCCTCGTCGTCGGCATCGCCATCGACCTGCTGATCTTCAGCCCCGTCGAACGCCACGTGCTGCGCAGCCGCGGCCTGCTGCTCAAGGACTGAAGGAAGCACCGTCCTTCACCGTCTCGACAGCGCCCGGACGCGGGTCGACACTCCCGTTCCGGCGAATCCTGGTGAACAAGTAGGGAATAGGTCGCCCGCACTGCGGCGGCACCGAGCAAGCACAAGGGAGACGCATGTCCGCCACGTACCCGCAAGCCGTGCCGTCGCCGTCGCCGACCTTCCGGAGCAGGATCGGCCGCGACGCGCGCAGCGGCTTCCCGGCCGTCCCGCACCGCTACCGTCTCCACCTCACGCCCTCGTGCCCCAGCTGTCTGCGCATTGCCGTCACGCACAGCCTGCTGGGCCTGCAGGACGCCCTCCCGGTGCTGCCCCTGCCCGCCGTCCCCGACGCTCACGACGGCGGGTACACGGCGTTGCGCCCGCTGTACGAGGCCAGTGCGCACCTGTACCCGGGGCCGGCTCTGGCCCCGGTCCTCAGCGACGGCTGGACCGGGCGGATCGTCAGTACGCACGCCCCGTACATCCTCCAGGACCTCGTCCGGCGGTTCGGGGACGCCGGGCCGCGCCTGTACCCCGACGGCGCCGATGCCCGCATCGAGGAGGTCCGCCGGCTGTGCGCCCGGGGCATCAACGCGGCGGCGCAGCGCGCCGGCCGCTCCGGTGCCGACGCGGCGGACCGCGAGGCCGCTCTCGCGACCCTGCTGCGCCAACTGGGTGCGCTGGAGAGGCGTCTGGCGTGTTCCGACCATCCGGTGGGCGACCGGCTGACGGCAGCCGATGTGGAATTGTGGGTGACGCTGGTGCAGCTGGACACGGTGCACCGCTGGCACCTGGACGCGGCGGCGGTGTACCGCATCACCGATCACCCCCGTCTGTGGTCCTACGCACGCAGACTGGCGGCCCACCCCGCTTTCGGGTCCCACCTCGACCTGGACGGCATCGCCCGCCGGCACCACGCCCGCTGCCGCGGCGAGGAGGCGGCGGGCGCGGCGGTACGGATCGTGGACTGGGCCGCCTACGCGCCGGCCGCCCGGCCGTGAGACCCCTTCGGCCGGGTCAGGCGGTCGGGGGCAGCCAGGGGATCCGGTCGGCGGGGTAGCGGTGGGCGCGGAAGACGGAGTTCTGGGCGCCGGCCGAGGACTCCAGGCCGACGCCGTCGCCGAACGACCGGAACTGCGGGACCACGAACTCCCAGACGACCTGGCCCTCGGGCGTGACCTCGAACAGCCGGCCGAAGGAGCCCTCGGCGATGAACGTGTTGCCGTTGGGCAGGCGTTGGGCGCTGGACATGTACGGGCTGAAGAAGTTCTGCGGCGGATTGTCCTGGTAGGACCACACCTCCTCACCGGTGCGCGGGTCCAGCTCCAGCACCCGCGAGTACGGCACGGAGGTGGTGTCGCGGTAGGTGCCGTTGTCGAAGACGAGGATGGTGCCGCTCGGGAGCTCGTGCGGGTGGTGCTGCTGGGCCAGCACGTCCCGGCCGATGTGCCACAGGACGGAGCCGTCGGTACGGTCGACGGCCACGGCGGAGGAGACGCTGCGGAAGCCGAGGACGATCGAGCCGTCGGCGCTCTCGTTGACGGTGTTGGCCATGGGCCAGTGCTCACGGGCGAAGTGCGGGTCGAGCGGGAAGTCCTCGGGGTCGAGGTGGTCGATGGCGGCCCAGCGCCACACCTCCTGCCCGTCCCACGTCAGTTCGTACACGACGTCTCCGTAGATGACCCCGCCCGGGGCCTCGGAGCCGGGGATGCCGCCGCGGATGCGGGCTGCGTCGGCCGGGGTGAGGGGCTCGACGACGGTGATGACGAGGTTGCCGTTGCGCAGCAGCGAGGCGTCGTGGTGGTGGTAGGGGTGGCGGACCTCGCGGATCACGGTGGAGTCGGGGGCCAGCTCCTGGAAGATACCGCCGTGGTAGACCTCCCAGATGGGGAAGAGGGTGGGGACGGTGGTGTCCTTGGCCGCGTAGAAGAGGTTGCCGTCGGGCAGGAGCTGTGCCTGCCGTCCGGGCGGGTGGGGCGAGTTCCAGGTGTGGACGGGCCGGCCCTCGATGTCGACGAGGTGGATCTCGCCCGCGCTGGTGATCGGGGTGTAGAGGGTGTGGCCGCCGTAGCTGCGCTCGGGATCGTGGGCGATCAGGCCGACGCCGCGGCGGCGCAGGGTGTTCTGGTCGACGGTCGTGGGGGGCGTCGGGGTCGTGTGCGTCCTGGGGGTCATGGGGGTGGTCCTCCTCGTGGTGTGGTTCAGCGGACGGTGACGGCGGCCGGGTCGGCGGCCGCCAGGGGGGCGGGGTCGAGGTACCGCAGCAGTGCCGCGCGGTCGGCGGCTCCGGTCAGGCCCTGGGCGGATTTGGCCCAGGCGGCCTCCTCCTCCAGCTGGGTCAGCAGATCCGGCGAGAGCGTCGCGCCGTAGGAGTAGCGGGGTTGCTGGGCGTCGACGTATCCGGCTTCGAGCGCGCCGCGGGACTGGGCCACGACGGCCTGCCGGGCGCGGGCCGGGTCCGCCGCGATCTCCTGCTGGGCCCGCAGTACGGCGCGCAGTACGGCGGTGGTGGTCCTGTCGCCGGTCTTCGGGCCCGCGACCAGGAGGGTCCGTGCGGTGTACCCGGTGAACGCGAGCTCGGCGTAGCGCTCGCCGAGTGCGGTGCGGGCGGCTGCGTAGAAGCTGGGGAAGGTGACGCCTGCGTCGATGTCGCCGCGGGTCAGTGCCGGGCCGACCTGGTTGGGGGCGAGGTTGACGACGGTCACGTCGGCGGCCGTCAGCCGGGCGGAGGCCAGCATCCGCGCCAGGGCGTATTCGACGTTCGTACCTTGCGGGACGCCGACCCGGCGGCCCTTCAGGGCGGCGAAGCCGGTGATGGCGCGGTCGGTACGGGTGAGCAGGCGCCAGTCGGAGTAGCGCGACAGGTCGGCGACGATCCGCAGGTCGCGGCCGCCGAGGGCGGCCGTGACGGCGGGCAGGTCCCCGACGACGCCGAGTTGTGCCTGGCCGCCGAGCACGGCGTTGAGGGCGTCGCGCCCGCTGGGGCGGGTGGTGACGGTGGCGTCGATGCCTTCGGCGGACCACAGGCCGTGCTCCGCGGCGATGTGGACGGGTGCTCCGCCGAGGTGGTCGCTGCCGGCGACGGTGACGGCCGGGCGGCCGCCGGTCCCGGCGTCGGCGCCGGAGCCGCCGGTGCAGGCCGGGGTGAGGGTGGAGAGCAGCGCGGCCAGGAGGACGGCGGCCGCCGTGCGGGGTCTGGACATCAGGGGTCCCTTCGGGACGCGTTACAGGTGCGGACGGGGTCTCCGGCAGGTGCGGGTGCCGGCCTGGGATCAGTCGGAGCCGAGGTGTCGGGCGACGAGCGAGCGCAGGTCCGGATCGGGAGGGCCGTCGGGGACGGTGTGGTCGGCGAGCACCCGGCCGGGGCTCCCGCCGAGGACGACCACCCGTTGGGCGAGGGCCAGTGCCTCGTCGATGTCGTGGGTGACGAACAGGACCGTGGTGCCCCGCCGTTGCCACAGCTGCCGCAGCAGGCGCTGCATCCGGGCCCGGGTCAGGGCGTCCAGCGCCCCGAACGGCTCGTCCATGAGGAGGACTTCGGGCTCGGCGGCCAGGGCCCGGGCCAGGGCGACGCGCTGCTGCATGCCGCCCGACAGTTGCGCCGGGTACTTGTCGGTGCCGTCCGCGAGGCCGACCTCGGCGAGCGCGTCCAGGGCGCGCCGGCGGCGTTCCGCACGCGGCAGCCCGAGCCGCTTGAGGGCGAATTCGACGTTGCCGCAGGCGGTGCGCCACGGGAAGAGCGCGTAGTGCTGGAAGACCACGCCGCGGTCGGGTCCGGGCCCGCGGACGGGTCGGGAGCCCGCCGTGACCCGCCCCGTTGCCGGCGGTACGAAGCCGGCGACGGCGCCGAGCACCGTCGACTTGCCGCATCCGCTGGGCCCGAGCAGCGCGGTGAACGAGCCCGCCGCCAGTTCCAGATCGGTGCGCTCCAGGACGGGGGCGGAGCCGTAGCGCACGGACAGCCCTTCCAGCCGTACGGCGAGGCTCATGATGTGCTCCAGTGCACGAACCGGCGTCCGAGGGCGGCGAGTACGAGGTCCACGGCCACGCCGAGGAGACCGAGCACGAGCAGCCCGGCGAAGATCCGGTCCACGCGCAGGAACTGGCCGTCCACTTGGAGCCGGTACGCGAGGCCGCTGTCCGCGCCCCCCAGTTCGGCGGCCACCAGGGCGAGCAGAGCGACCGATGCCCCGTAGCGCAGCGCCGCGAGTACGGCGGGGGCGGCCGCGGGCAGCAGCACCTCGATGAAGCGGCGGTGCAGCGGTGCACCGAGTGTGCGAGCGGCCCTCAGGTGGGAGGAGGGGACCCGGGACACGCCGTCGTGGACGTAGAGCCAGACGGCGAGCAGGACGGCGTAGGCGATGAGGAGTCGCTTGGCGGTCTCCCCGATGCCGAACCACGCGGTGGCGAGCGGCACCAGGGCGATGGCCGGTATGGGGCGGAGGAAGGAGACCACGGGGGTGACGGCGGCGGACAGCTTCGGCAGGTAGCCGGTCGCGAAGCCGAGGGCGCTGCCGACGACGGCGCCCAGCGCGAAACCCTGTCCGGCACGGGCCAGGCTCGCGCCAAGATCGGCGGCCAGTGTGCCGCTCCGGACGGCGTCCGCGAGCGCGGCCGCCGTCTCGGCGGGCGTGGGCAGAAGGGCGGGGGCCACCGCGCCGGACCGGGCGAGCAGGTACCAGAGGGCGAGCACGGCGGCTGCGGCGCCCAGGGCCGGGCCCAGTCGGCCGAGGGCCCGGCCGGGCGGTGAGGGGGTGGCGTGCACGGAGCGGCTCCTCGTCGTCGATAAGTGAGGTCAATAATTGACGACGCTTATGAAGAGCGTGTTGCAGCAGTACGAAACGTTTCCCGGGCCGGCGGCCGTTGATCGGCAATGGGGTACGTTCACCTG
Organism: Streptomyces sp. NRRL F-2664; assembly: GCF_000719345.1. Lineage (GTDB taxonomy): Bacteria > Actinomycetota > Actinomycetes > Streptomycetales > Streptomycetaceae > Streptomyces. Next base: position 26,093 of record NZ_JOFX01000051.1, on the reverse strand, counting down.
CGTGTCTCGACCCGAACCCACGCCCGAAGCGATCGAGGTCGGACGGGTGATCCGGAGCTGCCGCAAGCGAAACGGTGTCTCCATGGCCGTCCTCGCCGCCCGCTCGGGCCTCTCCCAGCCGTTCCTCAGCCAACTCGAACGGGGCCTCACCACACCCAGCCTCAGCTCGATCTACCGGATCGCGGAGGCCCTGGAGGTCAGCCCGGGCACGTTCCTCAGGCCGCCGGCCCGACCGGGTGCGGTCAGCCACGAGGGCGACCCGCAGGTGATCCGGGTGGACGAGTCCGCGGGACAGGTGGCCCGGGTGCTCATTCCCGGCGGGCGCAGCGCTCTGATGGAGGCGTACGAGCACCACTTCGAGCCGGGCCGGGGCGAGCGCGGCTGGTTCGAGCACCCCGGCGAGGACTTCCTCTACGTCCTGGAGGGGGAGGTGGTGCTGGAGGTGGAGGGCGAGGAGCCGCTGACCCTGCGGGCCGGCCAGAGTGCCCACCACCGGGGTGAGGTGCCGCACCGCTGCCGCCTGTCGGGCCCCTCCCCCGCCCGCACCCTGCTGGTGATCGCGAACGCCTGAGCGGTGAGTCTCCTCACACGCGGCGGGGCACCGCGGGGCGCCGGGCCCCGAATCGTCGGGGTGCGGGCCGTCGGGCAGTCCGAACGACCGAAGGGGCATCCCGGACATATGACCTAGCCTGGACCGGCAATGCGAGATCGGGGGGCCGAGCGCAAAGGAAGAGCGCGTCCATGGGCAACACCAGCAGTTCCGCTCGCCGCGTGCGGCGGGCGGGTTCCGCCGCCACGGCGGCCGTCCTCGGCATCCTGGCCGTCTCCGGCACCCCGGCCGTCGCGGCCACGGACGGCACGGCGGACGCGCCCGCGGACACGCGGCCCGCCGGTCCGGCCGCGAAGAGCGGGACGGCCGAAGAGGCCGCAAAGGCCGGGAACCCGGGATCCGCCCGGAGCGGGGCCGGTATCCCGCTGGGGATCTCACGGCTGGCCCAGGGAACCGGTCGCGACGTCGCGATCACCATCGACGACGGACCCGACCCCCGCTGGACGCCCCAGGTCCTGGAAGTGCTGCGGAAGAACCACGTCCGGGCCACCTTCTGCATGATCGGCACCAAGGCGCAGAAGTACCCCGAGCTCGTGCGCGCGGTCGCCGCCGACGGCCACCGCCTGTGCAACCACTCCGTGGACCACGACGTGACCATGGACCACAAGCCCGTCGCCTTCCAGAAGCAGCAGATACTCGAAGGCAAGGCCATGATCGAGAAGGCCGCACCCGGTGTGCCGGTCGGCTACTACCGCGCGCCGGGCGGCGCCTTCACCCCCGACAGCCGGGCGATCGCCGCGGCGAACGGGATGCGGCCGCTGGGCTGGAGCGTGGACCCCAAGGACTGGAGCCGTCCGGGCCTGCCGGCGATCATGTCCGCCATCGAGGAGAAGCTGCCCCAGCAGCCGACCGTGCTCTTCCACGACGGCGGAGGCGACCGCAGCGAGACCGTCGCGGCCCTCAAGGAGTACCTGCCCTGGCTCACCGAGCAGGGCTACCGCTTCACCTTCCCGGCGCGCACCACCCCGTAGGGAGCCGGCCCGCCGCCAGGGCCGCAGGACGGCCGGCCCTCAGGAGGCCGCCGTGGCCTTGCGCAGGGTGTGCAGGCACGAGGAGATCGCGGTGTGGCGCGCAGTGCCGTAGTCGCGCGCCTGCATCCAGGCCGCGTACAGCAGGGACCACAGCACGTTCTGCAGCCACTCGGCGTCCGCCTCCGCGTCGATCGTGCCCTCCGCCTGGCCGCGTTCGATGAGGCGAACCAGCACCCGGTCGGAGTCGGTCTCGTCCTCGAAGCCCGCCCAGGTGAGGAACTGCGGGACGTCGAACAGCAGCATGAGCCGGTCCCCCAGCTCGAAGTACTCCAGGCAGAGCCGCTCCAGCGCCTCGGGGGCCGGCCCCTCGTCCACCCGCGCGCGGACGGTCGCCTCGTGCAGCCGCTCCCGCACGTCCGCCCCCAGCGCCGCCACCAGGTCCGAGCGTTCGGCGAAGTAGCGGTGGACGGTGGTCCGTCCGACGCCGGCGGCCTCGGCGATGTCCGCCAGCGACGCCCCGTGATGGGCGGACAGGACGGTCACGGCGGCATCGAGGATGGCGCGCCGCGTGCGGGCGCGGGTGGCGGTCTCGGTGGCGGCCGTCGCGGTGTGGTCATGCTCCATGGGCGTACGGTAGCGCGCCTCCCACAATGAAACTCGCTTGACCGTATTGGAACACCACTGTTCCATTCTCAGCATGGCAGCTGACTCGACACCCCCGCCCGGCGCCCCGTTCGACGCGCCGCGGCTGCGCATCCTCTGGTCGTTCGCCCGCCCGCACCGCCGCACACTGGCGCTGGGTCTCGTCCTGGCCCTGGCCGGCTCGGCCCTCGGCCTGGCCACCCCCATGATCACCAAATGGGTGCTCGACGCTTTGAACGACTCCGCGTCCCTCAGCGGTCCCGTGACCGCGCTGTTCGTCCTGCTCGTCGTCGGCGCGGCCGTGTCGTACCGGCAGTGGTGCATGCTCGGGACGGTGGGCGAGCGCGTCGTCCTGGAGGCGCGCGAATCGATGGTGCGACGGTTCCTGCGGGCCACCGTGCCGGCTCTGACCCGCCGCCCGACCGGTGAGCTCGTCACCCGCGTCACCTCGGACACCGTCCTGCTCCGGGAGGCCACCGCCCAGTCGTTCGTCGGCCTGGTCAACGGCGCCGTGATGCTGCTGGGGAGCCTGGTCCTGATGGGCGTGCTCGACCTGGTGCTGCTCGGTACGACCATGGCCGCCGTCGCCGTGACCGGCGCGCTCTTCGCGCTCCTCATGCCGGGCATCGGCACGGCGCAACAGCGCTCCCAGGAGCACATCGGCCTGCTCGGCGGCCGTCTGGAGGGCACCCTGCGCGCCATCCGCACCGTGAAGGTGAGCCGCGCCGAGGAGCGGGCCGCCGAGCAGATCATGGCCGACGCCCGGTCGGCGGCCGAGTACGGCATCCGGGCCGTCCGGCAGGAGGCGCTCGCCTGGACGGTCGCCGGGTCGGGGATCCAACTGGCCATCATCGCGATCCTGGGCGTCGGAGCCTGGCGGGTCGGGGAAGGACGGCTGGAGGTCTCCAGCCTGATCGCCTTCCTGCTGTACGCGTTCACTCTGATGGAGCCCGTCACCACGCTCAGCCAGAACCTCACCTCCCTCCAGGCCGGCATGGCCGCCGCCGAACGCATCCGGCAGACCGCCGATCTGACGGCGGAGGACACCACCGCCGCCTCGGGGCGCGGCACGTCGGCCGTCCGTCCGGCCGAAGGCGACGCCCGGGAGCAGGTGCCCGAACGCGATGCGCCCGTACGCGACGTGCCCGTACGGGACGTGCCCGTGCTCGAACTGCGGGGCGTCAGCGCCCAGTACGGTCCCGATGCCGCACACGCCGTCACCGACGTACGGCTGGCCGTGCCCCGGCTCGGCCACACCGCCATCGTCGGTCCGTCCGGCGCCGGCAAGACCACCCTGTTCTCGCTCCTCCTGCGCTTCCTGGAGCCCGTCGACGGCGAACTGCTCCTGAACGGGCGGCCGTACCGCGACTACAGCCACTCCGAGGTACGGGCGCGGCTGGCCTACGTCGAACAGGACACCCCTGTCGTGCCCGGCACCCTGCGCGAGAACCTGCTGCTCGCGCGCCCGGAGGCGACCGAGGAGGAACTGCACCGGGTGTTGGCCGACGTACGGCTCACGGAGAAGGTCGACGGGCTGGAAGCGGGCCTGGACAGCCCGCTGTCCTCGGCGCACGTGTCGGGCGGCGAACGCCAGCGCATCGCGCTCGCCCGCGCCCTGCTGCGCACGCCGGAGGTGCTGCTGCTGGACGAGGCGACGGCCCAGTTGGACGGCCTGACGGAGGCGGCGGTGCAGGACTGCATCCGCAGCCGCGCGGCGACCGGCGCGGTGGTGACGGTCGCGCACCGCCTCTCGACGGTGGTGGACGCCGACCTGATCGTGGTGATGGAGGGGGGCCGGATCCGCGCCCGCGGCACCCATGAGGAGCTGCTGGCGACGGACCGGCTCTACCGCGAGCTGGTGGCGGCCCTCCGCCTGGCCACCACCACAGCCGCCACGCCGTCGCCGGCCTGAGGTGCGGGGTACGAGGCGGAGGCCGTCGGCCCTCTCGTCAGTCGGGGGCCGGCGTGGCGCGGGCGATCAGGAGGGCGACGTCGTCGTGGACGCCCGGGTGGCGCATCGTGTCCAGCAGCAGGTCACAGGTCTCGTCCAGCGGGCGGCCCGGGTCGTCCAGGGCGTCCAGGAGGACGTCGAGGCGCTCGTCGATCGGATCGTCGCGGGTCTCGACCAGGCCGTCGGTGTAGAGGACGAGCTGGTCGCCCGCCTCGACGGGGAGGCTGACGGTGTGGAAGGCGACCCCGACGCCGCCCAGTGGGGCGCCGGTGGGGAGGTCCAGCAGTGTCCGGGTGCCGTCCTGTCGGAGGAGGACGGGCGGCAGGTGCCCGGCGAGGGCGAGGTGCCACTGCGCGGCGCGCGGGTCGTGGACGACATAGACGCACGTCGCGATGGTGTCGAGGCCCTCGGTGACGTGGTCGAGGTGGTGCAGGACCTGCGCGGGGTCCAGGTCGAGGTCGGCGAGGGTGCGGCCCGCGGTGCGCAGCTGGCCCATGCTGGCCGCGGCCGCGACGCCGCTGCCCATGACGTCGCCGACGACGAGGGCGGTCTTGTCGCCGCGCAGCGGGATCACGTCGAACCAGTCGCCGCCGATCTCCATGGTGGCCTGGGCGGGCCGGTAGCGGGTCGCGACCTCCAGGCCGGGCCGGCGCGGCGGGGTGTGCGGCAGCAGGCTGCGCTGGAGGGTGAGGGCGGTGTGGCGCTGCTCCTCGACGGCCCGGTGCCGTTCGGTGACGTCGACGCTGGCGGTGGCCACGCCGAGCACGGTCCCGTTCGGGGCTTCGAGCCGGTAGAAGGAGATCGACCAGGCGTGGTCGTGGTCGGGGTCGGCCGGGGTCCGGCCGACGGTGTACTGGTCCACGATGGGCACGCCGGTGGCGAGCACCTCGCGCATGGCAGCCTCGAAGGACGGGTCCACGGCGGGCAGCACCTCGTGGACGTGCCGGCCGATGTGCTCGGCGGCGGGCACGCCGTTGAGGCGTTCCTCGGCCGGGTTGACCGAGACGTAGCGCAGGTCGGTGTCGAGCACGCCGAGGCCGACCGGTGACTGGGCCACGAGCCGTGCGGAGAGCGCAAGGTCCCGTTCGACCTGGCGTACGGTCGCCTGGTCCGCGGCGAGGCCCAGGGCGTAGTACTCCTGCTGGGAGTCCAGCAGCCGCATGTTGCGGAACTCGACCATGCGGGTGCTGCCGTCCTTGTGCCGCACGGGGAAGACCCCGACCCAGCTGACGCCGGCCTCCATGACCTCGGTGAACATGTCCAGCACGACGGGGAGGTGCTCCTCGTTGAGCAGCAGGTGTCCCGCGTACTCGCCGAGGGCCTCCTCGGCGGTGTAACCGAACAGTTCCTCCGCCTGGGGGCTCCACAGGTCGATCCGGCCCTCGGCGTCGAGGAGGATGGCGGCCACGCGCAGCACGTCGAGCAGGCCGCCCGGCCCGGACGCGGCCGGCCGCGCCCCTTCCGGATCGCCGTGCGGCGGCTCGATCGCGCCCATCTCGGGGCTCTCCTTCCGGCCGGTGCAGGCTGCGGGCCTACGCTTCCCGCCATCTCATCGTCCTCCTGCCCGGGAGGCGTGTGCACGCCACGCGTCCGGGCACGGCCCTCACCACTACGGCGCACGCGGTGCGTACACACGCGCGATACCGGTGCGTGCTGCCCGGACCCACGCGCCCAACGGCCCCGAGGCCGTCCTCCGTGGCGTCCCGGCTCCGGCTGCGCTCCGGCCGCACGGCACCCCCGCGACGGCCTTGCGGCTGAACGTCGCCCTGGCCGGACCTGCGGCCGCTGCGCCGTCAGGGTGTGGGGAGGCGGAAGCCGTTGAACAGGTCGTCCATGCCCCGCAGGGCCAGGCGGGCGGGGGTGGCGCGGACCGCCAGGTCGCGGGCGGCCGCGGCGAGCGGGTGGCGGAGGGCGCCCAGGCGGCCGACGCGGCGGGCACGGCGACGGACGGCGTCGGTGCGCTCGCGGCGGGCCGTGGTGTACGCGGCGAGGGCGGCCGGGACGGCCGCAGTGCCCCCGCCGGGGTCGGCGGCGCCGCCGGACGGCAGGAGGTGTGCGAGGACCACGGCGTCCTCGATGGCCTGGCAGCCGCCCTGGCCGAGGTTGGGGGCCATCGCGTGGGCGGCGTCGCCGAGCCAGGCGATCCGGCCGTGGTGGAGGCGGGGCAGCGGTGCGGCCAGGTCGTAGAGGTCGTTCTGCAGGACGTCGGCCGGGTCGAACCTGTCGACGCGGTCCAACAGGGCCGGAATCGGGTCGTGCCATGCGCCGAAACGGTGGCGGAGTTCGGCGCGCGGGTCGGCCGAGCGGGTACCGGCCGGGGCGGTCGCGGTGGCGTAGAGGTAGTACCGGCCGTCGGCGAGCGGTGTCACGCCGAACCGCGTCCCCCTCCCCCACGTCTCGCTCATGGACGGTATCCGCAGGTCGGGGGCGTCGACCAGGGTGCGCCAGGCGGTCTCCCCGAGGTAGTGCAGGCCGGGGTGGGCGGGGAAGTGGGCGCGGCGCAGCGGGCTGTGGATGCCGTCCGCGGCGACGACCAGGTCGGCCTGCAGGGCCGGTCCTTCGGCCGTGCGGACGGTCGGGCGGCCGGTGGCGTCGTCCACGCCGGTCACGGTGGTGCCGTATCGCAGGGCCTCCGCCGGCAGGGCGGCGGCCAGGGCCGCGGTGAAGGCCGGGCGCGGTACGGCGATCGGGGGCGTGCCGTAGCGGGCCGCCATGTACGAGGTCTCGGCGCGCGTGAGCCACCGGCCGTCGGCGCGGCGTACGCCCATGGTCGCGGGTACGGCGCTGCCTGCGGCCCGGGCGGCGTCGACGCCGATCGCGTCGAGGGCGCGAAGCGCGTTGGGGGCGAGTCCGATACCGGCACCGGTGGTGGGCGGCTCGGGTGCGCGTTCGCAGACGGTGACGTGCCAGCCGCGCCGGTGCAGGGCGAGGGCGGCCGTGAGACCGCCGATGCCGGCGCCGGCCACCACCGCGTGAAGTCTCTGCATGGGAAGCCTCTCCCTCCGCGCCCGTCCGGACCCCTCCAGTGGCCGCCCAGGTGGGTGACCGCCCGCCGCCTGCCGCTGCCCGGGCCCGGTCGCCGTACCGTACAGCCCGTCGGCAGGGCCCCGGGGGGGTGCGGGCGCGGGGGTATTGGTGCTTACACTCACCCGGTGGATGCGATCAGATGCACGCACTGCGGTGGCGTCGGGCTGGAGCCGGGTTTCGTCGAGGACGCGGGCGAGGGGGCCCGGGGGTACGCCCGCTGGATCGCCGGGCCGCTGGAACGCGGCCTGTTCGGGGGTGCCAAGCGGATGGGCCGGCCCCGGCGCCGCATCGAGGCGTACCGCTGCCCGCACTGCTCGCACCTGGAGCTCTTCGCCACCGAAGTCGTCTGAGGATCGGCGGGCTGGGCGGCGGCCCTGTCGGCACACAGCGGCCGTGCTCTCCGGCTTGCGCCGATGACGACGGGTGCGGCCGCGGCGGAAGCGGCGTCGGCCGTCGGGGTCGGTTTCCGATCACTGGCCGTCGCCGGTCGCGGTGGTCCAGCACGGATCGATGAGGCCCAGCCATGCGTCTTGGTCGTCGGCCAGCGGCTGCCCCAGGGGAAGGGGCACGAACCGGCAGGAGAAGGTGAGGCCGGCGTCGCCTCCGTCGCCGTGGACGTGGTGGTCCCACGCGTCGGGGGTGTCTGCCGGTGCCCGGAGGAGGAAGAAGCTGGTTCGTCGGGGTCGGCCGGTGTCCGGGTGGGGTTTGTCCTCCACGGTGATCCGCCGGACCGCCGTGGCGGTCAGCAGACCGGTCTCCTCGGCGACCTCGCGCAGGACCGCTTCTTCCGGCCCTTCGCCCGAAGCGACTCCGCCCGCGGGGATCTGGGTGCCGGCCTCCGGTATGCCGAGGTGGTCGAACACGAGCAGTTCCGGCACGGCGCGCTGCCGGATCACGTATGCGGCGACACGGATTCTGGGTCGGGTCATCCCGGCATTGTCGGCCATGAGCGTCTCGCTCGGGTCCTGGCCCGCACGGTCGGGTTGATCCCGGGGTCCGCGGCGGTACCGTAACGGTCCGGCCCGTCCGGCTCCGTCGGGGACGGGGCCGGACGGGCCGGACGGGCGTCAGTGCAAACATGTCGTTCCCCAGGGTGAAGACGGTCATCGATCCGCTCCCAGCCAACAGGTGGGGACGGAAGCGGACCATGCAGTTCCACCGGCAGAAGTAGGCCTGCATCTACTTCTGCCGGTGAAAGCGTCTGCTGCAAGCGCCCCTTGGGCACGTACGTGCCGGCGAAGGGCTGTCGATGGGGAGGGGCGGGGCGGCATGCCTCAGGCGTCGGCGGCCCGTCAGCTGCAGGTGCGGTCCTTCGCGGGGAGCCGGCCCGTCGTCAGGTAGCGGGTGACGTCGGCGTCGGCACAGGACGGGCGGCCGGTCCCCAGCACGCCGTGGCCCTCACCCCCGGCGACCGTGACCATCCGGGCGCCGTGCAGGGCCCGCCGCAGGCCCTGCGCCATCGCGATCGGCGTCTGCGGGTCCCACTCGTTCTGCACGATCAGCGCGTCGACGCCGTTGTCCACCACCGTGGCCGCCTCACGGGGAGCGGACTTCCAGAACGCACAGGGCTGGACGTTGGCGCCGAAGTCGCCCGCCAGGGGGCGGGCGGCGCGGTCCCGGACGGCGTCACGGCGGTACTGCTCGGGATCGCGCGGCCAGCTCCGGCCCTCGCCGCACAGAACGGCCCAGGCGACCGACACCGCGTTGTCCCCGTCCGTCGCTTCGGCCGCCGCCTCGGCCGCCACGGCCGTACTCGCCCCGGCCGGGGCTGCGGCGCCGGCCGCAGCGGCCCGGAGTGCGACGATGAACCGCGTGACGGCCTCGACCTGGACGAAGGCCCGGTACTGCGCCCTGATCGCGTCACCGTCGAACGGCCGGCCCTCCAGCACGATCGGCGTGCGGTCGGCGTGCGCGACCAGCTCCCAGAACGCCGCGCGTACCGCCTGCGGGGTCGCGCCCAGCCCGTACGCCGCATCGCGGGCCGCGGCCCACTGCGTCCAGCGGGTGAAGGCGAGTTCGGCCGCCTCGCTCGACCCGCGCAGCACGCCCCGCCAGACCAACGCCGGGTCGAGCGCGCTGTCGAGCACGAAGCGGTCCGTCCGCCGGGGGAACATCTGGGTGTAGACCGCCCCCAGGTACGTACCGTACGAGTGCCCCAAGTAGGAGATCCTCCGCTCCCCCATGGCGGCGCGGACCACGTCCATGTCCCGTGCCGTGTTCCGGGTGGTGATGTGCGGCAGCAGGTCCCCGGCCTTGGCCCAGCACTTGTCCGCCACACTCCGGGCCCGGGCCGCGTCCTGCTCGAAGGTCCGTGCGGAGTAGGGGTGGTCGAGGGCCTGCTCGTCCGCTGTCAGACCGCAGGTGACCGGCGCGCTGCGTCCGACGCCGCGCGGGTCGAAGCCGACCAGGTCGAAGCGCTCACGCACCTCCGCCGCCAGCAGCGGCGCCACCTGGGCCGGCGTGGTCAGCCCCGTACCGCCCGGACCGCCGGGGTTCATCAGCAGCACACCGCGCCGCTTCGCCGCGCTGCCCGCCTTCACCCGCGACACCGCTATCCCGATGCTCCGCCCGTGCGGATCGCCGTAGTCCAGCGGCACCTTCACCGTCGTGCACTCCAGCGACGCCGGCTGGTCCTCGGCGCAGCGCTCCCACCGCAGGTGCTGCCGCCCGAACCCCTCGGGCGGCTGCTGGGCCGTCTCCTGGGCCGCGAACGCGGTGGCCGGCGTGAGCGCCGCCAACACGGCCGTCGCCGCTCCGACCGTCAGGATGGATGTCGTTCGCCCAGCTCGCAGCACCGTGGCGCCCCCTCGTGTGGATCGTGCTCTCGGACCGCCTCAAGTCTCCGCTGCGAAGAGACCGCACCCCCTCCTGCCGGGGGAGGGCTTCGTGGTCCGACTCAAGTACCGGCGAGCACCCCGCACCCCCTACGGGACCGGCACCACCGACCCTGAGGTGCGACGGCGCGAGGGCTCGGCCGGCTCGCCGTATCCGGGGCCGTCAGACCGCGACGGGTTCCTCCGCGAGGAACTCCTCCACGAACTTCCGTGCCCGACGGTCGAAATCGCCGTACTGCGCCTCCCGTTCGGCGCCCGCAACCGGTGCGCCGACCAGCAGGTTCCCCTCGGCGTCGATGCGCTGCGGTCGCTCCTCCGCGTCCAGGAGCAGGCCCACCGTGGAGCGGGAGAAGCCACAGTAGTAGGCGATCCCGTCGCTCAGGTTCGCCTCCAGGACGGACTGCATCGACTCCGCGACGGGGTCGTCGGCGGTGGCGCCGGCCAGGGCCAGCCACAGCATGCGCTTGCCCGCCAGGCGGGGCTTGCTGCGGCCGTAGGCGAACCCGTAGTTCCATACGCGGTCGATCCATCCCTTGAGGACGGCGGGCACGCTCTGCCAATACACCGGGAAGACGGCGACGACGACCTCGGCATCGAGGATCCGCCGCATGTGGGCGTGCGTCTCGTCCGAGTACGCCTTCTCCCGGTCGCCCCAGTCCGGCTGGTCCTCCACGTTCATCCGCGGGTCGAATCCCTCGGCATGCAGGTCGAGCAGGTCGATGCGGTATCCGGCGGCCTCCAACCGGGCAGCCGCGCGGCGGGCGGTGTGGGCGGTGAGGGAATCGCTGCGGTGGTGCGCGACGACCACGAGGGCTGTCCTGGTGTCACTGCTGTGCTGCGGCACGGTGTCTCCCGAAGGCTCGATCGGTGCGGTGGGTCCAGTACAACCGCGGCGCCGTGGATGATCCATGGCCGGAACTCTCCCGCACATAGGAGATCGTCTACGCTTGCGCCGTGGATCCTCTGAGTTCGCTGCTGAGCGGCATCCGGGCCGAGGGCTCGGTCGTCAGCCACGCCGTCCTGACGGCACCCTGGAGCATCACCTTCGCCGACGCCGCTCCGCTCACCATGGTCAGCGTGCTGCGCGGGGGCGGCACGCTGCTGCTGTCCGACGGCACCGAGCGGACGATCGGCGCGGGTGACACGGCCGTCGTCCGGGGTCCCGCGCGGTTCCGCCTCGCGGACGAGCCTGCCACCGTGCAGCGCCCCCACACCGCGTACGAGATCAACTGCTTCACCGCGGACGCCGCGTGCACCGGCGAGGAACTGGACGGCATCCACTGGGGCACCGGCCCGGAGGGAGCGACGGCGCTGATCGTGGGCGCCTACCGCGCCTCGGGGCACCGGCACGAACGGCTCCTGCGCGCCCTGCCGCCCGTCCTGGTCATCGCGGAGGACGCCGAGGTCTGCGCCTGGCTGGAGAACTCCGCCGCGGACGCCGCCCGGTTGTCCGCCGGTTCGCAGGCACTGATGGACCGGCTCCTGGACTGGGCTCTGGTCTGCACGCTGCGCACCTGGTTCGACCGGGCGGGCGCCGACGCGCCCGGCTGGTACCGCGGCCTTGCCGATCCGGTGCTCGCTCCCGCCCTGCACGCCTTCCACGGGCGGCCCGCCGACAGCTGGACGGTCGCGTCGCTGGCCGCTCAAGCCGGCGTCTCCCGGGCCCTGTTCGCCCGGCGCTTCACCGAGCTGATGGGCCGTCCGCCCCTGGCCTACCTCACCGAGTGCCGCATGGACGACGCCGAGACACTCCTCGCCGACACCGACCTCAGCATCGCCCAGATCGCCAAGACGGTCGGCTACGCCGATGCCTTCGGCTTCAGTACCGCCTTCAAACGCCACAGGGGCCTCAGCCCCAGCGCGTTCCGCACCGCGGCAGCATGAACCACGGCCCGCAGCCGCCCGGACCCGGCCCCCACGCCTCGTACCCGGCGCGCTGAAGGCGCACGTGCCACCGGCCGTAGCCGGGGAACTCAGCTCGTAGCCCCTCCGAGGGCGTCGTCCGGAGGCCACGGCCCTCCGCCGCAGGGCAGGAGCCGAAGGAGTTCCGGACTCTCCGTCGCCCGCGCCCTGGTCGACGAGGGCACACCGCTGCAGCTCAACGATGTCGCACGCCGGGCCGGTCTCGGCGTCGGCACCGTCTACCGTCACTTCGCCACGCCCGAGGCGCTGCTGGAGACCGTCGCTGCCCCATGCCTGGAGACCCTGGCCGCCCACGGCCGGCAGGCGCTGACCGATCCCGACCCCTGGCGCAGCCTGACAGGCTTTCTCTTCCACACTGTCGAGGCGCAGGTCACCGACGCCGCCCTGCCTCCCGTCGCCGCTGCGGCCACGGACGCCGTGCCGTGCACCACAGAACTCAAGAAGTCACTGACGTCGGCCGGCGCCACCCTCCTCGCCCGGGCCCGCGATGCCGAAGTGGTCCGCCCCGACCTCGCCGCCGCCGACCTCGTCCCGCTCATGTGCGGCATCGCGCACGCCGTGAGCGTCCGCGGCAGCGTCCCCGCCGACCGGGTCGACACCGTTCACCGCTACCTCGCCGCCCTCCTCGAAGGCCTGCGCACGACACCACCGAGCGCGTAAGCGACCCACCCCACGTCGTACCGGCGGCCTCAGGCGCACCCGCCCAGACGCAAGATCGACCACGACCGGAGGCCTGTCCGTGTACGTCCACGATCGACGCAAGCGATTGCAGCTCGCAGAGGATTGCACTCCGCCGCGGCGGGCTCCGACTTGGCCTCCGAGTACCCCGGCGGTGGTGATGCCGCCGTGGCGTCAGCCCCGCTGCCCGTCGGTTGGACCGTTCAACTATTGCTACGGCTCCCGTACTTCAGTTCACGTCCACTGAGATGCGCGAGAATTTTCACGGTGAGATCCTGAGGCTGCACGGCCAGTCCTGGCCGATCTCGGGGGTGCCTTGGCGCCGAATCGCGAGGTCCCTGAATGAAACTCGGAAATTTTGCCGCAGTTGCCGTACTTCTGGCGCCTCTTGCGCTGATGTCCACATCGGAGCCTGCTGCGGCAGCCGGCCTTCACACGGTGACCGTGACCGGCGCTCTGACGGCAGTCGATGGCGGCGGTTTCGGGCAAAGCCAGAAAAAGAGGAGCCGCGATATCAGCGGAACCTTCCGCCTGTCCCACGCTTCACCGAGTACTTCGCGACTGTTCACAGTGTGCGCTGGTGGGGAAACCCGCGGTGAGGTCCGCATCCAATTGCGCCTGACTCGCTCTGAATCTGTCGTCGCAACGACGCGACTACGCCTGTACGAGGAGTCCAACTGCAGCAATGAGGATCTGGAAGAGACGCGAACAAGTTCAAGGACATTGGCTCCGGGTGCGTCCGGAAACGTGCAGTTCGGAGCGTACACCCATGAGGTGGGCTCGTACGATTTCACCTTCGTGAAATACCGGGTGACGCACGACGCGGGGCGTCCGGCCGCCCCTTCCAACCTCACCGCCACCCGGCTCCAAGGAAGGAAGGTCGATGTGCGGTGGACCGACAATGCCACCGATGAAACCAGTTACGAGATCCGCAACACCGCCATCAGAAGCAACGCGAAACCTCTGCCGGCGAACACGACGAACTACCTCTACAGCTTCAACCAAGTGGGACCGGCCCATGCGTGCTTCCAGGTGCGGGCGGTCGGCCCCGGCGGCGCGTCCGAATGGACGCCGACGGACCCCTTTGCGGTGTGCCCGTGACGGTGGGACGCACAAGGGTCGGACGGGAGTGACAGTCTGGTTGACCTCGACGCGACGAGCGTGGGCGGGGCAGCGCTGGAACCCCACTCGACGCTGGGCATCACGGACCCGTCAGCGGAGGGCATCGCGGGCCGGGCGTGTGACGCCCCGTGCCGCCTCCCGGTGCGGACCGGGAGGCGGACGGGCGTGGGGCGGTTCGGGTCGGCGGGGTGGTTCGGGTCAGCGGAACAGCATGGACGCGTCTCCGGCCGGGGTGGTGACGGAGCCCGGGCACAGGAAGCTGCCCGAGGACTTGGTGGCGGTGAAGGCGCGGTTGATGTACTTGCGGGTCGTGCCGTCGCGGTCCCACACGATGCTCGTGGCCTTGTAGCGGCAGGAGATGAAGCTCTGGCGGCCGGTGATGTCGATCAGATCGGTCCGGGCGGTGCCGGCCGCGTCGTCGAACGTGAAGGCGGGGTTGTTGTTGAGGGTGGCGGTGATGCCGCCGCCGCAGGCGAGGTTGCCTCCGGGCGCGTTGATCGTGGCGCGGTCGACGGTGAGGGCGCTCGGGGCGGCGGCGCTGGTGCTGCCGTTCGTCCAGCTGCAGCTGTTGCCGGCGACCACCATCACGCCGTCGACCTTCTGCTCGGCGGCGGGGGCGAGGGAGCCGTGCGCGGCGGCGGTGCCGGTACCGGCCAACCCTGCCGCGACGACGAGTGCCGCGATCCCGGCGGTGCGGGCGAGGCGTGCGGTGCGGGAGACGCGGTGGGTGGCGGGCGTGGGCGTGGGGCTGGGAATCAGCAGGGGATCAGTGCTGGGGACGGGGCTGGTGCGGGAGATGGGCGTGGCGTGCCTCATGGGTCGCTCCTCCATGCCACGTGCGGGTGGGGGTGGGCGAGGCGCGGGGCCTCTCAGGGGGTGCGGAGTGCGGTGCCGGGAGCGTCCCACAGCGGCCTCGAAGTGTCAGGATCCTGTCAGGTGCATGGCAATATTTGGCTGAAATTACCGTTCGGTACGCCACCGCCGGACATCACGCCCACCGCTGCCCGCGCACCCCCGGGACGCCTGCCGCGCGCCCGCCGGAGCGCACCGGACCGCCGTCGGGTCAGGCTCCCGCAGGACGGGCACAATGAGGTGAGACCTCGACGAAGGGGGACTCTGATGGCATCGGACCGGCCCGGGGGCGCGGACGCCGACGCCGCGGGTCCGATCCGCTCCGAGCCGGGGTCGCTGCTGGAACACGTCCCCGTGGCCGTCTTCGGCCTGGACGACGAGGGACGGGTCCGCTATTGGGGCCCCGGCGCGCGCCATCTGTTCGGCTACGAGCCGGAGGAGATCCTGTCCCGGCCCGCCTCGGTGCTCTTCCCCGACCCGGCGCCGGGAACCCCCGACGGGGCCGCCCAGTTGGTGGAACGCGGCCGCAGCCTCGGCTACTGGCGGGTCCGGATGCCGGCCCGGCACCGCGACGCGGGGGTCTTCGACTGCGGGTTCCGGGTGTTCCCCGTGACCGGGCCCGCAGGGGACGGCGTCGTCATGGGCCTCGCCTCGCGGGGCGACGAGCTGGACCGCGTCAAGACCAACCTCGTCTTCCTCGACGCGCTCTTCGAGACCTGCCCGATCGGCCTCGTGATGCTCGACGAGGAGCTGCGCTACGTCCACCTCAACCAGGTGCTGGCCGACATGGACGGGCTGCCCGTACGGGAGCACTTGGGGCGGCACATGACCGACGTCATGGTCACGTCCGACGGGGGCGAGTACGAGCGCATGCTGCGCGCCGTGGCCGAGAAGGGACGGCCGCTCGTCGGCGCACTGGTGGGACTGCGCACCCCCGGCAAGCCCGACCTCGACCAGGTCCGGTCCGTGAGCTTCTTCCCGCTGACCGGGGCCGGGGACACCCTGCCGGGGATCGGCGGCCTGCTCGTCGACGTGACCGACCGGGAGCAGGCGCTGCTCGAAGCCACAGCGGCCCGGCAGCGGCTGGACCTCCTGGACCGGGCATCGGCGCAGGTCGGCACCACCCTGGACCTCGACGTCACGGCCCGCGAACTGATCGACGCCGTCATGCCCGACTTCTGCGACGGCGCCGTGGTGGAGATGGTCGAGTGGATGTACGAGGACACGCCGTTCGACCCCCGGCTGCCCCTGACCACGCGCCGGATCGCCTCCGGCACGGTCCTCCCGCCGCCCGCGACCGAGCTGGTCGAGGGCCTGGAACAGGTCACGTACCCGCCAGGTTCCGGCATCCACGACATGCTGAGCACGGGCCGGCCGCTCCACGTCCTCGTCGACGAGGCCTTCGCCACCCGCACCGCCGCCCACCAGGACCGCGCCCGCCTGCTGCTCGACAGCGGTCTGGGCGGGATCGTCATCGCGCCGCTCGTCGCACGGGGCACGGTCCTCGGCATCGCGATGTTCGGCCGGGCCGCGTCCCGCACGCCCTTCACCGACCAGGACGTCACCCTCGCCGGCGAGCTGGCGTCCCGCGCCGCCCTCTGCCTGGACAACGCACGGCTCTACGAGCGGGTCCAGGACATCGCGCTGACCCTGCAGCGCGCCCTCCTGCCCAGCGCCGTGGCGTCCACCGCCCACGTGAGCGTCGCCCACCGCTATCTCCCGGGCAGCCGGGTCACCGAGGTGGGGGGCGACTGGTACGACGTGATCAGGCTGCCGGGCGACCGGGTCGCGCTCGTCGTGGGCGACGTCATGGGGCACGGGGTACCGGCCGCCGCCTCGATGGGCCGGCTGCGCATCACGGCCAAGGCCCTGGCCGCCCACACCGGTACCCCCGAGGCGCTGCTCGCCGAACTGGACACCTGCGCCCAGGAGGCCGGCATCCAGCTGGCCACCTGCCTCTACCTGGTCCACGACCCGCACACCGGCCGCGCCCGGATCGCGAACGCCGGCCACCCGCCGCCCCTGGTCCGCCTCCCCGACGGCACGGTCGAGACGGTGGGCGACGGGCTGGGCGTTCCGCTCGGGGTGGGCGGCGTCCCCTTCCGCTCGTCGGCGGTCGACCTGCCGGAGGGCTCGGTGCTGGCCCTGTACACCGACGGCCTCGTCGAGGCCCGCGGCCGGGACATCGATGCCGGCCTGGACGCCCTGCGGGAAGAGCTCCGTACGGTGACGGGCCCGCTGGAGGAGGCCGCGGACCGGATCATCGCCAACCTCCTCCCCGCCGAGGCCACGGACGACACGGTCCTCGTCCTGGCCCGCATCCACGGCACCGCCTCCCGGCAGGCCACCTCCCCCGACGCCGCTCAGGGGACGTAGCAGGTGTTGCGAAGGTCCCGCACGGCGCCCACGGCGCCCGGCACGCACGCTCGCCGCACCGGCCGAAGCCCCGAGTACGCCCGGTACGAGGGCCTTCGCCCGGACACGCCGAGAGCACGCACCGAACACCGCGGGCACCGCACAGGACCTTCGCAACACCCCCTGGCCCGGTCGTCCTCGGGCCCCGGCCCGGCCCGCGTCGCAGGCGGCGCGGCTCGCCTCTCTCATCGTGCGCGCTGAGGACATATCCACAGGTCGGCGATCCCCGCGGCAGGGCTCAGAGGGTTCGGGCGGTGCGGAGGACGCCTATCTTGTCGATGCGGTGTTCGGGGTTGCCCTGGGGGTCGCTCCAGAAGTTGCCCGCGGCGTGGTCCTCCGGGGTGGCGCAGGTGGAGATCGTGATCATGGCCCGGGTGGGGGCCGTGCCGGGCGAGCCGGGTACCGGCGCACGCTGTTCCGCCAGGGAGCGAGCCGAGCGGAAGGACGTCTTGCGGGTCGCGACGATCTCGTAGGTGTACTCGACCCCGCCCGCGGTCACGAGGACCGTGTCTCCGGTGTCGGCGGCGGGCAGGTCCCGCAGCGGGCCGCCCGCCGACAGCCGGTGTGCGGTGACCAGGAAGTTCCCCACCTGGCCGGGGCCGACTCCGCCGCCCTTGCCGTACGGGCTGGCCGCGACGCCGCGGTCCTGGATGCGGGTGCCGGGCACGTCGTCCGTGGTGCCCTCGTACGGCAGCACGCGAAGCCCGGAGATCCCGGCCGAGGGTATGGACAGGGTCGATTCTGGGTGCGGACGTCGAGGGGGGACGGCGGCGGCGTGGCCGCGGGTACGGCCTGGGCCGCGGCCGCCGGTGACGGGGCCGTGGCCGCCGGTCCGGCCGCCGCGGGGCCCGCGGCGGCCGAAGGCCCGCAGGCCGCCAGCAGGGCGGTGACGGTCCCGGCCAGTACGACGGGGACGGCTCGGGACGGGAACGGCAGGGGCATGGGCGCATCCGGGGGGCTCGGTCGCCCGGGTCGATCGGCAGGTGGGTGACCCGGTTCACGGCCAGGGTGACATACGGAGCAACAGGTCCATAAGGGTCCGCGCCTGTGACCTTCCCTCCTCCCGCATCCCCCGCACCGCTCTGCGTCCGCGGCCGGTCCGCGGCTCCGGACGCCCCCCCGGAGCGGCGGCCGGCCCGCATGCCGACCGAGCCGCGACGGCTCGCCGCCGCAGAGCGCGCCGAGCGGTCGGCCGCGGCGGTGTCGGCCGGTCCGAGCCCGTTCGGCGCAGTCGGCGCGGGCGTCCGCCTCGTAGCCCCGCCGTGCCGCGCCCCCGCACTGCGGAGGGGGCGCGGCGCGGGCGCGAGGGGGGGAGGCGGCTATTCGACCTTGGCCCAGTCGAGCGTGCGCTCCACCGCCCGCTTCCAGCCCTCGTAGCCCTCGGTGCGCCGTTCCTCGGACCACTGCGGGTCCCAGCGCTTGGACTCCTGCCAGTGGGTGCGCAGTTCGTCCGTGTCCCGCCAGAAGCCGGTGGCGAGGCCGGCCGCGTACGCCGCGCCGAGCGCCGTGGTCTCGGCGACGACGGGACGGCTGACCGGCACCCCGAGGACGTCGGACTGCGTCTGCATGCACAGGTCGTTGGCGGTGACACCGCCGTCGACCTTGAGCACGTCGAGGTGGACGCCGGAGTCCTGCTCCATGGCCTCCACAACGTCGCGGCTCTGGTAGCAGATGGCCTCCAGAGTGGCCCGTGCCAGGTGGCCGTTGTCGTGGTAGCGGGCGAGGCCGACGATCGCTCCGCGGGCGTCGGAGCGCCAGTACGGCGCGAACAGGCCGGAGAAGGCGGGGACGAAGTAGATGCCTCCACTGTCCTCGACCGTTCGGGCCAGCCGCTCGCTCTCCCCCGCATCGGTGATGATCTTGAGCTGGTCGCGCAGCCACTGCACCGCGGAGCCGGTGACCGCGATGGACCCTTCGAGGGCGTAGATCGCGGGGCTGTCGCCGAACTGGTAGGCCACGGTGGTCAGCAGCCCGTGCTGCGAACGGACCAGTTCCGTACCGGTGTTGAGGACCAGGAAGTTGCCGGTGCCGTACGTGTTCTTGGCCTCGCCGGGGGCGAAGCAGACCTGGCCGACAGTGGCCGCCTGCTGGTCGCCGAGCACACCCGTGATGGGGATGGCCTCGCGCAGCGGCCGGGAGGTGCGGGTGCGTCCGTACGCCTCCGGGTGGGAGGAGGGGTTGATGGTGGGGAGCATGGACCGGGGGATGTTGAAGAACCCGAGCAGCTCGTCGTCCCAGTCGAGGGTCTCCAGGTCCATGAGCATGGTGCGGCTGGCGTTGGTGACGTCGGTGGCGTGGACGCCGCCGTCGGGGCCGCCGGTGAGGTTCCACAGCACCCAGCAGTCGGTGTTGCCGAAGAGGGCGTGGCCCTGCTCGGCCGCCTCCCGCACCCCGTCGACGTTCTCCAGGATCCACTGGATCTTGCCGCCGGAGAAATAGGTGGCCGGGGGCAGGCCGGCCTTGCGGCGGATGACGTCACCCTGGCCTCCGCGTTCCAGGGCCGCTGCGATGGAGTCCGTACGGGTGTCCTGCCAGACGATCGCGTTGTAGTACGGGCGCCCGGTGCGCGGGTCCCAGACGACGGTCGTCTCGCGCTGGTTGGTGATACCGACGGCCGCCAGGTCGGAGGCCTCGAGGTTGCCGTGCCGGAGGGCGTTCTGGATCACCGAGTTGGTGCGTTCCCAGATCTCCACCGGGTCGTGTTCGACCCATCCCGAGCGCGGGAGGATCTGGGAGTGCTCCAGCTGGTGCCTCGCCACCTCGTTGCCGGCATGGTCGAAGATCATGAAACGGGTGCTCGTGGTCCCCTGGTCCACTGCGCCGACGAAGTCAGCCATGGGGTGCCGCCTTCTCTTGAGGATGCCGTGTGTGCGGGCTGTCGCCCGGTCGGGCCCGTGGAGCCGGGAGGGGTCCACGGGCCCGGGGCCTGCCGGGGCGGACGGGCGATGGCGCGTGCGCCCCGGGTGCGGTCAGCCCTCGTCCGGTGCCGGGACGCGGCCGGGAGGCTCCGGTTCGGCGGTCGGCAGGAACCGGCCGATGAGGAACTTGTAGGCGGCCGCGCCGAGCACACCGCCGATGAGGGGACCGACGATCGGGACCCAGAAGTAGAGGTTCCCGTACTGATCTCGCCACGCCCCGCCGTAGCCCGTGAAGAAGCTCGCCAGGCGGGGGCCGAGGTCACGGGCCGGGTTGATCGCGTAACCGGCGTTGGTGCCCCACGCCATGCCGATCGCCACGACGATCAGGCCCACGATGAAGGGCGCGAGGTTGGCGCCGGGGGGCGTGCTCAGCAGGTCCGTGACGGCGAAGATCAGGAACAGCAGGAGGGCGGTGCCGATGATCTGGTCGCGCAGGGCGCCCCATTCGGTCACCGGGAGGTTGGTGTTGCCGTTGGCCGGCAGCGTGGAGAAGACGCCCTGCGTCTTGATGGTGTGGCCGGGGTCCGCTTTCGCCAGGGCCTCGGTGTAGTTCCACCGGACGAGCAGGGCGGCCACGAAGGCGCCGGCCAGCTGGGCCAGCGCGTAAGGGGCGACCCTGCTCCACGGGAAGCCCTTGAAGGCGGCCAGCGCGACGGTCACCGCGGGGTTGAGGTGAGCACCGCTCAGCCTCGCCGCGACGTACACGCCCAGGGTGACGCCGAGACCCCAGGCCCAGGCGATGCTGTCGTGGTTGCCGAGTCCGCCCGCGGGGTCCGTGAGGGCTCCGCCGGCGACCACTTGGGCCACCACACCACAACCGAAGAGGATAAGGATCATCGTGCCGGCGAATTCGGCGAAGAGTTCGCCGACCAGACCCGATCTGTGGAGGCGCTCCGTCATGGGTGCCCTTTTCCGCCGGGCCGAAGGCCGCGGCTTCGACTGCCCCGAGTCCTCTGTCCGACCGCAGCACGCAGTGCCCCCGACGTGCGGGAGGCCGGTCCGGCCTCACGCAGCGCACATGTCCGTGTGCGGGTACCTCCATATTCCCCTTCTCTGCGCGTCCGCGCTCTTTCACGCAGCCGTACGGGGCACGTGACAGGGCCCGGCCGGGGTGAGTACAGGCGCCGGCCGGGCCCTGCGTGCGCGGGGATTCCGAGGATTCCCGTCCCTCACAATGACACAGGGGATTACACTCCGCACTTTTTCCACTACGGACTGCGACGAACAGCAGGGGCGACCCTCTGGGTCAAGGCGCGCAACCCGGGTAGGTGCCAGCCGTGCCCGGCGGCGCGCCGGGGCTCGGAGGCAAGGAGCGACCCATGATCCTCATACTCGGACTCGTCATTCTGCTCGCGGCGGTCGTCGTCGGGGTGGCAGGGGTGTTCGGCAATACCGGTGCCGGGCACCAGCTGACCAGCGGTGGGGACTTCTCGCTCTTCGGCTACCACGCCACCGGCTCGACCGGCTCGCTCTTCCTGACCGGGATCATCGTGGGGGCCGTGGGACTGCTGGGTCTGGCCCTGGTCATGGCCGGCGCCCGCCGGTCGGCCCGCCGCTCCGCACGGGCCCGGCGGGACCGCGGCGCGGCCCGTCGCGAGCCCGTCACCGACGACCGCGGCGACGCTGCCGACGGCCCGCGCGACGACATGGGCGCGGACGGTGCCCGGTCCGGGGCGGCCGGAACTCCCCGCAGCCGCCTGGGCCACTGGCTCGGCCGCCGGACCGCGCACCACTGACCACGGGCGGTGCCGGCGGGGTGCGAGGACTCGGCCCCGGTTCACGCCCGGGGGCGGCCCCCGGCATCGGCGTCCGCGTCCGGCGTCTGCCAGGAGTCCTCGCGCGCCCGCGCGACGGGGTTCTGCTCCGCCGGCCGGGCGGGGGCCCGGCGCCGCGCGGCGCGCCGGCTGCCGTACCAGAACGCCCCGATCAGGAGGAGCGCCACCGCCACTCCGGCGAGGATGAGGAACAGGGACCCCTGCCCCTCGGCCGCGAGCTGGTGAGCCGCAAGGCTGGGTTCGCCGTTCATCGGTGCGCCTTCTCCTTCATCTCGGCCAGATCGGCCTTCACGCTGTCGATGGTCTGCGCCGGGACCGGGGAGCCGGCCCTGGCCACCTGCTTCTTCCCGGCCAGGGCGATCACCGCGGCGGCGAGCGCGAGTACCACCGCGACGATCAGGGCGGCCGCCCACCACGGCAGGACGAGCGCGAGGGCGACGATGCAGGTCGCCGTCAGGGCCTGGGCGGCCAGGAAGCCCAGCAGGCCGGCCGCGCCGAAGAGTCCGCCGCCCTTGCCGAAGCGTTTGCCCTTCTCGGTCATCTCGGCCCGCGCCAGTTGCATCTCCTCGCGGACCAGCTCCGATATCTGCCGGGAAGCCCGTGAGACCAGTACGCTCACGGACTCGTCGCCGGTGTGGGTCTGCCTCTCTATCGTGCTCATGCGAAACCTCCCCTTCACGATGCACACGCCTCTGTCGGCGCGCGCCTACCCGGGAAACGGAACGCCACCCGTCGGGCGCCCGATCAGCGGTTCATGCGGCGCCGGTCCTGTGCGTTCCACGCGCGGGTGTCACGCGGGCGGACGTACGGTTCTTCGCCCGCCGGCATCCCACCGGCCACGGCACGCTGCCGGGCCAGTTCGGCATCGAACTCCAGTCCGAGGAGGATGGCGAGGTTGGTGAGCCACAGCCAGACCAGGAAGACGACCACACCCGCGACCGTGCCGTACGTCTTGTTGTAGGAGCCGAAGTTGGCGACGTAGAAGGCGAAGCCGGCCGAGGCTGCCATCCAGATCAGCAGGGCCAGCACGCTGCCCGGCGTCACCCACTTCCATCCGCGGCCCTTGGCGTTGGGCGCGGCCCAGTACAGCAGCGCGATCATGATCGTGACCAGCAGGACCAGGGCCGGCCATTTCGCGGTCGACCAGATCGTCAGTCCGATGTCGCCGATCCCCAGCGCGTCGCCCGCCTGCCGGGCCAGGCGGCCGGTGAAGACCACGATCAGCGCGCCGGCGCAGGCGAGGAGCATCAGCGCGACGGTGAGCGCCAGGCGCAGCGGCAGCACCGTCCACACGGGGCGGCCCTCGGGCACGTCGTAGACGGCGTTCGCGGAGCGGATGAACGCGGCCACGTAGCCGGATGCGGACCACAGCGCCACGACGAGGCCGACCACGGCCATCAACGATCCGACACCGCTGCGGCCCTGCAGCTGCTCCACCGCGTCCCGCAGGACGTCCCGGGCGGATCCGGGTGCGAGCTGCTGCAGGTTGTCGAGGACCCGCCCGGCCGTGGCCTCGCCGGCCAGGCCCAGCATCGACACCAGGACGAGGATCGCGGGGAAGACGGCCAGGACGCCGTAGTACGTCAGCGCCGCGGCCCGGTCGGCCAGTTCGTCGTTGCCGAACTCCCGGGCCGTGCCGCGCAGTACCGCCTTCCAGGAGCGTGCGGGGAGCCCGGTGGGCCCGTCCGGCGCGCGTTCCTCGACCTGCGTGCTCGGGCCGGCGGAGGTCCCCTGCTCGGTGCCGGCCCGCTCACGGCCGCCGGTGCGGTCCCCCGCGCGCTCGCCGTCGTCGCTGCCGTGGGTGCCGTGGCTCTGGTTCGGTGGAGTTCTCATACCGTGCGGCTGTCCCGCGAGACGCCGGTCATGTCCGCTCGGCGCCGGCAAACCGGGCCGGTGCCGGCGGCGCTCAGAGCCAGCCGTTGCGCCGGAAGGCGCGGTGGAGGAGGCCCGACGCCGTGGCCATGAGGCCGACGGCGAGCGGGTAGCCGAACGTCCAGCCCAGCTCCGGCATGTGCTCGAAGTTCATCCCGTACACGCCGGCGACCATGGTGGGGACGGCGAAGATGGCCGCCCAGGCGGAGATGCGCCGCATGTCGTCGTTCTGCCAGGTCCCGACGCGCGCCTGCTGGGCGCCGAGCACCGCGTTGAGCAGCTCGTCGAGGGTCCGCACCTCGGTCTCGGTGCGCTGGAGGTGATCGGCCACGTCGCGGAAGTACGGCTCGACCTTCGAGGCGCGATCCTGGTCGCCGACGCCGCTCAGCAAGCCGGTCAGGACCGGGACCAGCGGCTGGACGGCGTCCCGGAACTCGCGGACCTCGCGCTTGAGGGAGTAGATGTCCTCGGTGTGGTCGACCCGCGAGGCGGAGAAGACCCGGTCCTCAAGCCGTTCGAGCTCGGCGCGCACCGTTGCGGCCGCGTCGCCGTAGGCGTCGACGACGACGTCGAGTACGGCGTGCAGCACCGCCAGCGGGCCGAACCGCGGCATGGACGCGTCGGCGGCCAGCCTGCGGGCCGCCTCGGCCGTGGGGTCCACAGTGCCGTGCCGGACGGTGAGGACGTAGCGGGGACCGACGAACAGCATCAACTCGCCCGTCTCCACGGCCCTTTCCTGCTCGACGTACCAGAGGGTCTTGAGCGCGACGGCCTGCACGTCGCCGAAGCGCTCCCGCTTCGGCCGCTGGCCCGCCTGGAGCGCGTCCTCGACCGCCAGGCGGTGCAGGCCCAGCAGGTCCGCCAGCTCCTCCAGCTCCCCCTCGGCCGGATCCACCAGCCGCACCCAGCCGAACTCGCCGCCCTGCAGTTCCCGCAGCCGCTTCAGCACCAGCCGGCAGGCCTCCTCGTCAAGGCCGCACTCGACGGTCTCCGACCGCCCGGACAGTTCCTCGTACACCACGCATTCCATGGGTCTCGCATGCCCGGATATCCCGCCGGTGTGCGTGCCGCCCGTCACAGGCGGCCCACGAAGCGGCACCGGATCAGAAGGGATCTATCGCACTACTTGCGACATCAAAGCGGGGGGCGGGGGTAGCCGGGCACCATGGACCCCAACAAGAACACTCCGCTCCGTGCTGTCGCCCTCGTCTGCTCCCTGAATCCCTCCCCCGCCGCGTCCAGCTCGCACCTGCTGGCGGAGCAGACGATGGCAGCACTCGCCGAGCACGGCGTCACGGGACGGACCATCCGCGTCGCCGACCACGACGTGAAACCCGGCGTGCAGACCGACATGGGCGACGGGGACGCCTGGCCGGAGATCCGGGACACCATCCTCGGCTCCGACATCCTGGTCCTGTCGACGCCGATCTGGCTCGGCCACCCGTCCAGCATCGCCCAGCGGGTACTGGAACGCCTCGACGCCGAACTCGGCGAGAGCGACGACGAGGGCCGCATGCTGACCTACGGCAAGGTCGCCGCGGTCTGTGTCGTCGGCAACGAGGACGGCGCGCACAAGGTCAGCGCCGACCTGTTCCAGGGGCTGAACGACGTCGGCTTCTCCCTGGCCCCGAACGCCGTGACCTACTGGGTCGGCGAGGCCATGCAGGGCACCGACTACCAGGACCTCGACAAGACACCCGAGAAGACCGCCGGCACGACGGCCACCCTCGCCGCCAACACCGCCCACCTGGCCCGGCGGCTCAAGGCCGCCGGCTACCCGGCGAGCTGACCGGCCGTACCTCATTCGCACCACCCCGGCGACCGCAAGGAGAACGATCGTGACGAAGAAGCAGGCACCCGAGGCACCGCAGGCGTCGGACCCGGCCGCGCGGGACGGACTGCCGGGCCGGCCGGGCCCCGTACCGGCGCCCTTCGCCGAGCCGACGGAGCCGGCTGCGCCCCTTCCCCCGAAGACCGACCAGGACGGTCCCGCCACGGTGAGCCCGACCGGGCAGGCCACGGGGGCCGAGCAGGCGGCCATGGCTCAGGGCGGCGCGTACCTGACCACGGCGCAGGGGGCGCGGCTGCCCGACACCGACCACTCGCTCAAGGCAGGGCCCCGCGGGCCGGTCCTCCTCCAGGACCACCACCTGCGCGAGAAGATCACGCACTTCGACCACGAGCGGATCCCCGAACGGGTCGTCCACGCACGGGGCGCCGCCGCGCACGGCGTCTTCGTCGGCTACGGAACGGCCGGCGAGGTGTCGAAGGCGGCCTTCCTCGGCAAGGACGTCGAGACGCCCGTATTCGTACGGTTCTCCACCGTCCTCGGCTCGCGCGGGTCCGCCGACACGGTGCGCGACACGCGCGGCTTCGCCACGAAGTTCTACACCGAGGAAGGCACCTTCGACCTGGTGGGGAACAACATCCCGGTGTTCTTCATCCAGGACGCGATCAAGTTCCCCGACATCATCCACGCGGGCAAGCCGCACCCGGACCGGGA
>NZ_JOFX01000050.1 GCF_000719345.1 Streptomyces sp. NRRL F-2664 | reverse complement strand
GGCGGGGAACCTGGTGCTGCACCCGCTGTGCGGCGGGATGCCGCTGGACGAGGGCTGGCGGAGCCTGCACCTGCTGTGCGAACAGGTACTGCCCCGGCTCAAGGGCTGAGCCGGGGCAGTACCGAGGAGAAGGGGTGGTGGCGGGGAGGATTACCCCATCTCCTCCAGCGCCTTGCCCTTGGTCTCCGGCACCCACTTGAGGACGAACGGGATCGAGAGCAGTGCGAAGACGGTGTAGATCACGTAGGCACCGGACAGGCTCCAGTCCGAGAGGGACGGGAACGAGACGGTGATGACCCAGTTGGCGATCCACTGGGCCGAGGCGGCGACGCCGAGCGCCGCGGCACGGATGCGGTTGGGGAACATCTCGCCGAGCAGCACCCAGACCACCACGCCCCAGGACAGGGCGAAGAAGAGGACGAAGGTGTGCGCGGCGACCAGGGCCACCGTGGCCTGGGCGTCGGGCATGGTGATGTCCTCGCCCGTGCCGGTGGTGAAGGAGAACGCCCAGGCGCACAGGCCGAGGGAGATCGCCATGCCCGCCGAGCCGATGAGGGCGAGCGGCTTGCGGCCGATCCGGTCGACGAAGATCATCGCGATCACCGTGCCGACGATGTTGATGATCGACGTGGTGAAGGAGTAGAGGAAGGAGCTGCTCGGGTCGATGCCGACGGACTGCCACAGCGAGGAGCTGTAGTAGAAGATCACATTGATGCCGACCAGCTGCTGGAAGACCGAGAGGCCGATGCCGATCCAGACGATCGGCAGGAAGCCGAAGCGGCCGCCGAGCAGGTCCTTGAAGGTGGACTTGTGCTCGGAGTGCATCGCGTGCTCGATCTCGCGGACGCGGCCGTCCAGGTCGACCTGCGAGCCCTCCACCTCGGCCAGCACCTTCTTGGCCTCGTCGGTACGGCCGACGGAGACCAGGAAGCGCGGGGACTCCGGGATGACGAAGGACAGCAGCCCGTAGAGCACGGCCGGGACGACCATGACGCCGAGCATCCACTGCCAGGCCTCCAGGCCGGCGAGGTCGCCGCGCTGGTCGCCGTCGGCGAGGTTGAGGATGCCCCAGTTGACGAGCTGGGAGACGGCGATGCCGATGACGATGGCGGCCTGCTGGAAGGAGGCAAGCCGGCCGCGGTAGGCGGGCGGGGAGACCTCGGCGATGTAGGCAGGCCCGATGACGGAGGCCATGCCGATGCCGAAGCCGCCGATCACGCGCCACATGGCGAGGTCCCAGAGGGCGAACGGCAGGGCCGAACCGATGGCACTGGCGGTGAAGAGGATCGCCGCGATCTGCATGCAGCGGATTCGGCCGATCCGGTCAGCGAGCCGGCCCGCGGTGGCGGCGCCGATGGCGCAGCCGATCAGCGCGGCGGCGATCACCTGGGCGAGGGCCTCCGAGCCGACGTCGAAGCGCTCGCGGATCGCGACGACGGCGCCGTTGATGACGGAGCTGTCGTACCCGAAGAGGAAGCCGCCCATGGCAGCGGCCGCCGTGATGAAGATGACGTGGCCGAGGTGGTCGGGCTGGGGCGAGGATCCGCCGCCGGACGCCGAGGCCCGCGATGTGCTGCTGGTCAAGGTGTGCTCCATGGGGTTTCGTCCGTCTTCACAGTGGCGCACAGTTCAAGATCGCTCCATCGTCCGCTTCTGGTGCGTGATCACGATCAGCTGCGAGCTCTCCTGGAGCTCCTCCATGATCCGGATCAGCCGCTGCAGATTGGTGTCGTCGAGCGCGGCCTCGACCTCGTCCATGACGTAGAACGGGCTGGGCCTCGCCTTGAAGATGGACACCAGCAGCGCCACGGCGGTCAGCGACCGCTCGCCGCCGGACAGCAACGACAGCCGCTTGACCTTCTTGCCCGGCGGGCGGGCCTCCACATCGACGCCCGTGGTGAGCATGTTGTCCGGGTCGGTGAGGACCAGCCGACCCTCGCCGCCAGGGAACAGACGGGAGAAGACGCCCTCGAACTCCCGGGCCGTGTCCCGGTACGCCTCGGTGAACACCTGCTCGACGCGCTCGTCGACCTCCTTCACGACTTGAAGGAGGTCGGCGCGGGTCTTGCGGAGATCCTCCAGCTGCTCGCTGAGGAACTGGTGCCGCTCTTCGAGCGCGGCGAACTCCTCCAGCGCGAGCGGATTGACCTTGCCGAGCTGCTGGTAGGCCCGTTCGGCCGCCTTGAACCGCTTCTCCTGCTGCGCCCGTACGAAGGGGCCGGGCCGGTTGCGGGGGTGCTCGGGATCCTGCGGCAGCTCCTCGCCGTCGGCCGGCGGGGACGGCGGCACCGGCTGGTCCGGGCCGTACTCGGCGACCAGGGCGCCGGGCTCCATGCCGAACTCCTCCAGTGCCTTGGCCTCCAGGGCCTCGATGCGCAGCCGCTGCTCTGCGCCGAGCACTTCGCCGCGGTGGACGGAGTCGGTCAGTTTGTCCAGCTCCCCCTTCAGGTCGCGGCCGCTGTTGCGGGCGTCGGCGAGCTCGCGCTCGCGCAGCCCCTTGGCCCGTTCGGCGAGGACGCGTTCCTCGTCGGCCCGGCCGAGGGAGACCTCCACGTGGGCGAGGAGCTGGCGGGAGCCGTCGGCGACCGCACGGGCCACCTCGGCCTCGTGGCGGCGTCGCGCCCGGCGGCGTTCGGCGCGGGCGCGGGCCTCGCGCTCCGCCCGCGCCGCCCGGTCGAGGGAGTCCGCCCGTCCGGCGAGCCCCTTGACCCGCTCCTCATGGGTGCGCAGCTGGAGCCGGGCCTCCATCTCGGTCTGGCGGGCATTGGCCCCGTCGGCCGCGAGCCGGTCGCGGCGGGAACTGTCCGGCTCCTCCTCCCCCGGCATCTCCTCGGCGACGGCGAGCCGTTCCGCACACTCCTCCACCTCGGCCAGTGCCTGCTCCAGCGCATCCTGGGCCCTGACCGCGGCGGCGGCGCAGCGCTCGGCCTCGCCCGCCGCCCCCTTGGCCTGCCCGGCGAGCCGCCCGAGCTGTTGGGCCACCCCCGCCCGGGCCTGCTCGGCGGCGCGCCGCCGCTCGGCGAGCTCCTCCACCCGGACGGCAGCGTCCTGCCGCCGGGACTTCGCGCTCTCCTGCGCCTCGGCGAGCTCCTCGCACCGCACGCCCAACCGGGCGAGCTGCGCGGCAGCCTCGTCCACGGCGGCCTGCACCTCGATCAGGCTGGGCGCCCCGGCGGACCCGCCGTGCGCGAGGTGCGCTCCGAGAAGGTCTCCCTCCACGGTCACGGCGACCGCTTCGGGGTACCGCGCGACGTGGGCCTCCGCCTCGTCGAGCGCCGCCACGACGACGTGGTCGCGGAGCACCCACGCCAGGGCCCGCAGCACCGCGTCGTCCCCGTCCACGAGCGCCACGACGGGCACGCCCGTGCCCGCACCGGCGTCTGGTCCGCGCCCGGCGCCGGATGCCGCGCCCTGCCCGGGCAGGACAGGAGGGCCACCGGCCTCCGCGCCCCTGGCGGCGGCCCCGGGCGCCTCCGCCTGGCCGGGCAGGACCGGCGGACCGCCCGCCGCTCCCGGCACCGCCGCCGAGGCCGCCCGCACACCCGGGCCGGTCCGGACCGCATCCGCCGCACCAGCCCCGGACCCGGCCTCCCGACCCGCCCGGTGGTGTTCGCAGACGCCCGCCTGCCCGACGGGGGCCGGCCCCCGGTCCGGCCGGGCCCCCTCGGTCCCGGCGCCCGGCAGGGCGGTCGGGCCTGCGGGGGACACGGCTCGATCCCCGGGAAGGGTCTGCGTTGCAGACGCCGGGGCGCCCCCACGCGTACCACCGTCCGGCAGAACAGCGGCGGGCTCCGGCCCGCAGGCCTGGCCCGGCACCGCGGCCGCAGCAGCCCGGAGGGCGGCCCCGTCCTGGCGGACAGCCGGCGGGGTGATCAGGAGCGTGGCCCGGCCCGCATCCGCTGCGCGGAGATGGCGGAGGGCTTCGGCCGCCGCCGATGGGGAGGCCACCGCCAGGGCGTCCGCAGCCGAGCCCAGCGCGGCGGCCACGGCGGCTTCGTACCCCGGGGCGACCGAGAGCCGCTCCGCCGCCGGCCCGAGTACACCGGCCAGCCGTTCCCGGGCCGCGAGCAGCGTCCCCGTACCGTCCTTGCGGCGCAGCCCCAGCGCCAGCGCGTCCCGGCGGGCGGACACCGCCGCCCGCTCGCGCTCCGCCGCCGCCAGTGCCTCCCGTGCGGCGCCGAGGCCGGCCTCGGCCTCCTTCAGCTCCGCCCGCGCGGCCTCGTGGTCGGTCTCCGCCGACGGATCGTCGAGCCCGCCGACCTCCTGGGCCAGTGCTTCGTACTCGGCCTGCGCGGCCTCCGCCCGCATCTGCGCCTCGTCCCGCGCCAGGGCGAGCCGGTCGATCTCCGCCTGTGCCGCCCCGGCGCGGGAGCGGGCGGCGCCGAGCCGTCCCGTGAGCCGCGCCAGTCCCTCGCGCCGGTCGGCGACGGCCCGGGCGGCGTCCCGCAGCCGGCGCTCCTCCTCGGCCAGCTCCCGCTCCAGCTCCGCGCGGTGCCCGCTGGTGTCCTCCAGGGCCCGTGAGGCCGCCTCCAGGGCCGCCGTCAGCTCCGCCTCCTGCTCACGGATCCGTTCGGCCTCCCGCTCCATGTCCTCCGGATCGCGCCCCCGGCGCTCCTCCTCGACGGGGGCCGTCGCGCTCTTGACCCGTGCGTCCGCCAGGGACGCGGTGCCCCGTACCCGCTCGGCGAGCTGCGACAGCTCGTACCAGGTCTGCTGCGCGCGCCGCAGCCGCGGTGCGAGCTCCCGTACGGCCTCCTCCAGCTCCGCCTCGCGCCGCAGCGCGCCCGCGAGCTGGGCCTCGGCGGCCTCCTTGCGCTCCTTCAGCGCGGCCTCGTCGGCGATCTCCGCGTCGAGGGCGCGCCGCAGGGCCACCAGGTCGTCGGCGAGGAGCCGCAGTCGTGCGTCGCGCAGATCGGCCTGGATCACGGCTGCCCGCCGGGCGACGGCGGCCTGCCGGCCCAGGGGTTTGAGCTGGCGTCTCAGCTCGTCTCCGAGGTCCTGGACGCGGGCGAGGTTGGCCTGCATCGCGTCCAGCTTCCGCAGCGCCTTCTCCTTGCGCTTGCGGTGCTTGAGGACCCCGGCCGCCTCCTCGATGAAGGCGCGGCGGCCCATGGGGTCGGCGTGCAGGACGGAGTCCAGCTGGCCCTGCCCGACGATGACGTGCATCTCGCGGCCGATGCCGGAGTCGGAGAGCAGTTCCTGGATGTCGAGCAGCCGGCAGGTGTCACCGTTGATCTGGTACTCGCTGCTGCCGCCGCGGAACATGATCCGGGTGATGGTGACTTCGGCGTAGTCGATGGGCAGCGCGCCGTCGGAGTTGTCGATCGTCAGGGAGACCTCGGCCCGCCCGAGCGGCGGGCGGCCGGTGGTCCCGGCGAAGATGACGTCCTCCATCTTCCCGCCGCGCAGGGACTTGGCGCCCTGCTCACCCATGACCCAGGACAGCGCGTCGACGACGTTGGACTTTCCCGAGCCGTTGGGACCGACGACGCAGGTGATGCCGGGTTCGAAGCGCAGGGTGGTGGCGGAGGCGAAGGATTTGAAGCCACGCAGGGTCAGGGACTTGAGGTGCACGCCGCCGGACTCTACCTCTCACGTCCGGTTTCACCCATGAAGGTGCAGGGCACGACTGACGTCAGAGGCATCAGGACCCCCGCCCGGCCCTGTGGTCCCTGGTGCGAGGCCAAAGAAAGAAGGGACGCCGGAGCGTCCCTTGCAGATCATGCGGGGCTGAATTCGAGCGACGAGTGAGCGCGGATCAGGTGAGCGCAGGCTCCGCCTGGGGTACGTCGATGTCGATGCTGTTCATCAGCGAGTCTCCGTCGTGCTGAGCGGCGGCCGCGTTCAGCGCGTCATTCTCGGACTGAATCCGTACGAGCTCGGACTCGAGGTCCTGGACGCGCTGCTGAAGCCGCCGCATCTCGGCGAGGAGTCGCGGGTCGGAACCGCCGACGTAACCGAGAAGCGCCTTTGCCATGATGGATGGTCCTCCACACTGAGTGACCGACCGAAGCGGTGAGGGTCGTGAGGGAATCGCACCCGCGGTGTCCGGCAGCGACTGTCAGTCACTGCGCTGACTACTGCCAGTACTGCCAAACAGCTCAGGTGCGCGGGGCTTCCAGCGTCTCACCAAAAAGTTTGACGGTCAACACGATCACGCCCCGTATCGGCGGGCACCCCGGCCCCCGCGAGCGGCATGGAGATCATCCTCGTCTCCGAGCCTTCCACGGATCGGCCTCGGCGGCAACGCGTCGGCGACGAATGCCCAGTTCCGACCGGGTCCGGGCGTTCAGAGATGTGATGAGTTCATGATCAGCCGATCGCTCACCGCATGCCGAAACCGTCGTAGCCACCGCGCGGTGTCCCCCAGATCTCTGTCACCCCGTCCACCCGGCCGGGCGTGTCGTCGGACCTCAGCCAGTCGAGCAGCCGGTGGCAATTCTCACGTTGACCTTCGGCGACCACCTGTACTCGCCCGTCGTCGAGGTTGAGCGCGAAGCCGACCACCCCGCCGATCTCCAAGGCGTTCTCCCTGGTGAACCAGCGGAAGCCCACTCCCTGCACACGGCCGCGCACCCACGCGGTCAGACGGACGTCTTCGTTCATGCGTGAACGCTAACCGGGTGAGCACTTTCCGGTCACATCGCCCCCAGGGCCCCATGGCGTACAGTCGCGCACCAATGAACTCACCCATTTGGGTGGGTTAGGGATGATCTTGATCCGGTCAGGAAGGCACGACACCGATGGGACGTCACCGGCTCCCCGCCCCGCCGCGCCGCGGCGGCACGCACGGCACCGCCCTGCGCTCCGGCCTGCTCGGGATCTCGGTGGCCGTCGCCCTCGGCACCGCCGCCGTCACCACCGGCATGGTGCCAGTCGGCGATTCCTTCCCCTACGTGGGCGTCAGCGGCACGGAGAACACCGCCGCGAAGACCGGCGCGAAGACCACGCCCGGCCCCGGCGATTCCCTGCTCCAGAAGCAGGGTGGTCTCGCGAGCCTGTCCGGCCGCGGCGCCACGACGCCGACCGCAACCGCGCCCGCGCCCGCCTCGCCGACCCCGTCGGCCTCTCCCACCCCGTCGAGCTCCCCCACGCCGTCGAGCTCTCCGACGCCGTCGGGCTCCCCGTCCCCGTCGGCCCCGCCGACCCGCTCGGCCCCGCCTGCTCCGTCGGCCCCGCCGAAGGCGTCGCCGAGCACGGAGCGCCCGGCACCCCCGGCGAGCCCCTCCCCCGAGGCTCCGCGCAAGACGCAGGCCCCCGCCCCCAGCACACCGGCCCCGGCACCCAGCACGCAGGCCCCGGCACCCGCCACGCCGGCCCCGACCGCGTCCGCGTCCCGGCCGAGCCTGGACACCCACTCCGCGGAGGAGGCAGCCGTGGTCACCCTGGTGAACCAGGAGCGCGCCCAGGCCGGCTGCGGCCCGGTCCGCGCCAACCCGCCGCTGGCGGCGCTGGCCGGAGCCTTCAGCAAGGACATGGCCACCCGCGGCTTCTTCGGTCATCAGGACCCCGACGGCAACACCCCCTGGGACCGGGCCGCCGCGGCCGGCCTCTCGGGTCTGGCCGCCGAGAACATAGCCCGCGGGCAGGGCGACGCCGGTTCCGTCATGAAGGCCTGGATGAACAGCCCGGGCCACAAGGCGAACATCCTCAACTGCGAATTCCGCACCCTCGGCGTGGGCGCCCACTTCGCCCCGGGCGGCCCCTGGTGGACCCAGGACTTCGGCTTCTGACGCCTGTCCCGGCCGCCGGCGGGTACGGCGGTCGGGGGCTCAGACCGCCGCGGTCGCCAGGGCCGCGCGGCCCGCGAGGAGGGTGCGGGTGTGCTCGGTGACGCGGCGGCCGAGGTGTTCGGCCGTCGCGATGTCGGCCTTGTGCACAGCGTCCGCACCCTCGTCGGAGTTGGACTGGGCGGCGGCGCCGGAGAAGAAGCCCAGGCGGTTGAGGTCGTTCTCCGAGGCCGTGCTGGAGTTCCAGCCCGGCTTGAGACCCAGGTTGACCCAGTGCATGCCGTGCTGAGCGGCCAGCACCTGGAAGAACTGCAGGGTGTGCAGCTTGTCGCCGCTCTTCGAGGCGGAGTTGGTGAACCCTGCCGCGATCTTGTCCTGCCAGGCGTCTGCGAACCAGCGCTTGGAGGAGGCCTCCGCGAAGACGTGGAAGGCGCCCGAGGCCGTACCCATGTAGGTCGGGGAGCCGAAGACGATCGCGTCGGAGGCGTCGAGCAGCTCCCACTGCGCGTCGTCGATCTCGTCGACCTTGATCAGGTGGACGGTCGCCCCGGCGTCCACGGCGCCGCTGCGGACTGCGTCGGCGATGACGGCGGTGTGGCCGTAGCCGGAGTGGTAGGCGATCGAGACGACGGGGGTGTGCGTGGTGGCGGACAAGGCTGATCTCTCCCTCGGAAGGCTTCGCCGCACCACGGGGCGTGGTGCGATGGAAGCAAGAGAAGCACTAACTTTTAGAAAGCGCAAGCTACGAGTTAGCGCTGCCCGGGAGTACGCTTGTTCTATGGAGACCCCCGCCTGTACCGACACCGGCACGTCCGAGCAGCCGTTCGACGTCTTCGCGCGTGCCTGCCCGTCCCGCGAGACGCTGGAGCACGTGACCGGCCGCTGGGGCAGCCTCACCGTGGGCGCCCTGCGCGAGGGCCCCTCCCGGTTCAACGAGCTGCGCCGCCGGGTGGAGGGCGTGAGCGAGAAGATGCTCTCCCAGACCCTGCACGCGCTGGAGCGCGACGGCATCGTCAACCGTGAGGCACAGCCGACCAACCCCCCGCGCGTCGACTACGAGCTGACGCCCCTCGGCATCGAGGTCGCGGACCGCCTCCTCGCGCTGATCCACCACCTGGAGGAGAACATGACGGCCGTCCTGGCCGCCCGGGAGACCTACGACGGCACGCGCGGCGGCCGCTGACAGCGCGGGCAGAAGTAGCTCGACCGGTTCATCCACGGCCGGCGGCGTATCGGCGCGCCGCAGCGCCGGCACGGCTCGTCCTCACGCCCGTAGGCGTCGAGCGAACGGTCGAAGTACCCCGACTCACCGTTCACGTTGACGTACAGGCTGTCGAAGCTCGTGCCGCCCACCGCAAGGGCCGCGTTCATGACGTCGCGGACGTGGCCGAGGAGTTCCGCGCTCCGGGGGCGCGTGAGGTGGGCCGTCGGGCGCTCGTAGTGCAGCTTCGCACGCCACAGCGCCTCGTCCGCGTAGATGTTGCCGACCCCGCTGATCAGCGACTGGTCGAGCAGCGCCCGCTTCACGGTGGTCCGCTTGGCGCGCAGCGCGAGGTGGTAGGCGGCTTCGTCGAACAGCGGGTCCAGGGGGTCCCGCGCGATGTGCGCGATGACGTCGGGCAGCGCGTCGGCGCCGTCGGCCGCGGTCTCGTGCAGCGAGAGCCCGCCGAAGGTCCGCTGGTCGACGAAGCGCAGCTCCGTCCCGGCGCCGTCCCCGAAGCGGACCCGGATCCGCAGGTGCTTCTCGTCCGGGGCGTCCTCGGGCTGCACCAGCAACTGCCCGCTCATCCCCAGGTGCCCGAGCACCGCCAGGTCCCGTCCCGCCAGGGGCAGCCACAGGTACTTCCCGCGCCGCTGCGGCACTCCGAGGGTCTCCCCCCTCAGGCGCGCTGCGAAATCCGCTCCCCCGCCCGGATGGCGCCTGACCGCACGCGGGTGCAGGACCTCGACGGACTCGACGGTCCGTCCCGCCACCCAGCGTTCCAGCCCCCGCCGTACGACTTCGACTTCGGGCAGCTCGGGCACGGGGAACCTCCATCGGGTGCGGATCGGGGCGCTGCCGCGAGCGTACCGGCCGCCGGAAACGGCTTCGCCCGCCCCTGCGGTGCAGGGGCGGGCGAAGGGATGCCCGAGGGGGTACCCGAAGGAAGGTCAGGCCTCCGGCGCCGGATCGGCGGGCGTCGGCACCCCGCCGTCCACGGCCTCGGCCGAAGCCGGGACCTCTGCCGGAGCGGCGGCCGCTGCTGCCGCCGCCGCGGCCCGCTCGTCCGCCGCGGCGCGGATCCCGCGCCACGCGGACTCCGCGGCCTGCTGTTCCGCTTCCTTCTTGCTGCGGCCGGTGCCGGTGCCGTACGAGACACCACCGACGCGGGCAGCAGCAGTGAAGGTCTTCTCGTGGTCCGGACCGGTCTCGGTGACCAGGTATTCCGGTACGCCAAGACCTTCGGCGGCCGTGAGCTCCTGGAGACTGGTCTTCCAGTCCAGGCCGGCCCCGAGGTTCGAGGACTTCTCGATCAGCGGGTCGAAGAGCCGGTGGACCAGCTCCGAGGCCGCGTCGAGGCCCTGGTCGAGGTAGACCGCGCCGATGACCGCTTCAAGGGTGTCGGCGAGGATGGAGGCCTTGTCCCGGCCGCCCGTGCCCTCTTCGCCCCGGCCGAGCCGGATGAAGGAGCCGAGGTCGAGGCCGCGCCCGACCTCCGCCAGTGCGCGCGAGTTGACCACCGCGGCCCGAAGCTTGGCCAGCTGGCCTTCGGGAAGGTCCGGGTGGGTGGTGTACAGCGTGTCCGTGACCACCAGGCCCAGCACGGAGTCCCCGAGGAACTCCAGGCGTTCGTTGGTGGGCAGGCCGCCGTTCTCGTACGCGTACGAGCGGTGGGTCAGAGCACGCACCAGAAGGGCGGACTCGAGTCGGTACCCGAGCCGCCCTTCCAGAAGCGTGTGGGACGAGGCCGCGTTGTTACTGTCTGCCTGCTTCTCAGCGTTGGACAGCTCAGACATTGCGCCTCTCACCAGCCGCTCAGACCTCGAGGACCTGGCGCTTGTTGTAGGTGCCGCAGCTCGGGCACGCGATGTGCTGGAGCTTCGGCTCCTGGCAACGCTCACACGAAACCAGGGTGGGGACCGCAGCCTTCCACTGCGACCGGCGGTGGCGCGTGTTGCTGCGCGACATCTTCCGCTTCGGAACAGCCACGGCTACTTCTCCTGCTTCTCGGCGGCGCTCTGAACGTCGTCAGATGCAGTGCCGCTCATGTTGTCCTTCTCGCCGTCCTGATCGGTAACGACGAGTTCCTGCAAAGCCGCCCAACGGATGTCGACGGCGTCGTGGTGGTGGTCCGGGTCGTCGTTCAGACCGGCCCCGCAGTCGGGACACAGTCCGAGACAGTCCTCCCGGCACACCGGCTGCATCGGCAGTGCGAGCACCACCGCATCGCGCAGCACGGGTTCGAGGTCGAACAAACCGTCCTCGAGGAAGAGCATGTCCTCGTCGTCCTCGGCGTCGTCGGCCGGCTCCGCCTTGGCGCGGCCCCGGTCGTCGGCGTCAGGGTACGAGAACATCTCCTGGAAGTCCGCCTTGAGCTGGCGCTCGACGGCCTCCAGACACCTTACGCACTCCCCCGTCGCCGATGCACGGACGGTGCCTGT
This sequence comes from Streptomyces sp. NRRL F-2664, assembly GCF_000719345.1. Taxonomy (GTDB): domain Bacteria; phylum Actinomycetota; class Actinomycetes; order Streptomycetales; family Streptomycetaceae; genus Streptomyces. The sequence goes on along the minus strand of NZ_JOFX01000050.1, from coordinate 55,953 downwards.
GACAAGCACCCCTTCCATGACCGACTCCAGGCGGAGGTCCAGCTTCACCGGAGCGCCTTCCGGCACTCCGATCACCCCGGCGAGACCGAGGTCCGCCGGTGCGTCGATCTCGCGCGACAGCCGCTGCATGGCACCAGGACGCCGACCCAGCTCGTGCGTGTCGAACACGAGGGGGTTGCGGTGGTCGAGGCGGGTGTTCAGGGCCGTTCCTGCTTTCACAGATCGCTGTAGATCGAAGACTGCTGCGTAAATCCCGCACGTACGGGCAGCACGGATCGCGGTGCATACGCGCGACCGAAGAGCCAGGATACCCGGCGCTTCGCTCAGAGCCCAATCCGGTCCTAGCGCCCCTGTTCGTACTGGCGGAGCTGATCGAGGTTGATCATGCTGGTGTCGAAGAAGCTGGTCTCGTCGAGCGAGGGCTGCTGGGCCTGCTGCGGGTGGGGGGCCTGCTGCGGCTGCGGGTAGGCCGCGTAGGGGTCGGGCTGCTGCGCACCGTAGTGCGCGGCGTAGGCCGCTCCGGTGGAGCCGGTGGCCGCACCGGAGTACGGGTCCGGCTGCTGCTGGTAGCCCCCGTACGGGTCCTGGTAGGCGTACGCGTCCTGCTGCTGGGCGGCGGGCTGCTGGTAGGCGTACGCGTCGTACCCGGGCTCGGGACGGGCCGGAACCGGGGCCGGTGCGTGCGGCGGCTCCGGCTCTGCGAGGCCCGCCAGGAAGTCCGCGTCGCTCGCCGAGCGGGAGGACGGGCCCGCGGCCGCGTCCTGGGCGGCCATGTGCACGCCCAGGTCGTCCGTCGGGACCCGCCCGAGCAGCTTCTGGCGGCCGCGGCCGACGGCCTCCAGGGTCTTGGAGAGCACCGCCTCGAAGGTCGCCAGCTTGGTGTCCACATAGGCGTCGGCCTGCTGCCGCTGCGTCTCGGGGTCGTGGCTGCGCTCCGGGGCGTCCGCGTCCGGGTAGCCGTCCTCGTCCAGGCCGGGGCCGCGGCCCAGCAGCTTCTCGCGGCCGCGGTCGACCGAGCCGATCGTCTTGGTCAGCACGACCTCGAAGTTGGCGAGCTTGCTGTCGACGTAGTCGTCGGCCTCCGCCCGGATCTGCTCGGCCTCCCGGCGGGCCTCGTCCAGGATCCGGTCCGCCTCGGCCTGCGAGCGCCGTGCGATCTCGGTGTCGGCGATCAAGGACCCGCGCTGATCGTGGGCGGCGTTGATGATCCGCTCCGCCTCGCGGCGGGCGTCCTCGACCATCTGCTCCCGGCCGCCGAGGAGCTCCTGCGCCTGCGCGAGCGAGCCCGGGAGGGCCTGGCGGACCTCTTCCAGCAGGGCGAGCAGCTCGGCGCGGTTGATCACGCAGGACGCCGACATGGGCATGGACCGGGCGCCGCCGACGGCCGCGACGATCTCGTCGAGCTTCTTCTGCACGTCCATGGGGGCTCGCACTCTCTCGGCCTCGGGCGGTTCCTGAGACGGACGGGACGACTGTAAGGCCACGGGGCGCAACCCCGACACCGCCTGACGCCCCGTCAGGCGGTCAGTGCTTGCGCAGCCGCTCCAGGAGCGCCGCGTGCACGGGAGCCGGCAGCAGGTGGGCGACGTCGCCGCCCCAGGTCGCGACCTCCTTGACCAGTGAGGAGGACAGGAAGCTGTAGGTGGGGATGGTCGGGACGAAGAGCGTCTCGACGCCCGACAGGCCGAGGTTCATCTGGGCCATCTGCAGCTCGTAGTCGAAGTCGCTCACCGCGCGCAGGCCCTTGACGATGGCCGGGATGTCGCGCTGCTTGCAGAAGTCGACCAGCAGCCCGTGGAAGGACTCGACCTGGATGTTGCCGTAGTCGGCCGTCGCCTCGCGGATCAGCTCGACCCGCTCCTCGACGCTGAACAGGCCCTGCTTCGACTTGTTGATCATCACGGCGACGTGCACGACGTCATAGAGCCTGGAGGCGCGTCCGATGATGTCGAGGTGTCCGTTGTGGATGGGATCGAAGGACCCCGGACAGACGGCGCGGCGCAACTGAACTCCCTCGTTCATGAGTCTTCGCTGGTGCTGGCGGCGCGGCCGTACCACAGGGTGCCCTCGCCGTATGTGCGCGACCGGAGCGGCTCGAAGCCGTCGGGCCACGGGAAGGCACCGCTCCTGGTGCTGCGCTCCACGGTGACGAGCGCGTCGTCCGTGATCCAGCCGTTGGACCGGAGTGTGAGGAGGATCTCCCGCAGGTCCGCACTGTCCAGCGCGTACGGCGGGTCCAGGAAGACGACGTCGTAGGGGTCCCCGGCCGGGCGGGCGGCCACGACCTGCTCGGCCCGGCCGGCCCTGAACTCGGCCCCGGGCAGACCCAGCGCCTTGATGTTGTCCCGGATGGCCTTGGCGGCCTTGGCGTCGGACTCGACGAGCAGGGCGTGGGAGGCACCCCGGGAGAGGGCCTCCAGGCCGACGGCGCCGGAGCCGCCGTAGAGGTCCAGGACCCGGGCCCCCTCCACCCCGTGCAGCGACTCCCAGGTCGAGAAGAGCCCTTCGCGCATCCGGTCGGAGGTCGGCCGGGTGCCGGTGCCGGGCGGCACGGCCAGCCGTCGCCCGCCGGCGCTGCCGGCGATCACGCGGGTCATCTGGGGTCCTTCGGTACGGCGGCAGGGGGCGCGCGGCGGTCTGCCGCGGCACTCCAACCATAGGTCGTACCGCTCAGCCCTTCTCCAGGTACTGCTCGCGCTCGGTGTCGAGGAGCGCGTCCAGCGCGGTGCGCAGACCGGGCAGCCGCTCCAGGGCCGGGTCCTCGGCGACCACGCGGGTGGCCTCCTCGCGGGCCTGGGCGATGACCTCCTCGTCGTCGATGACGGCGAGCATGCGCAGCGAGGAGCGCACCCCCGACTGGGCCTGGCCCAGCACGTCGCCCTCGCGGCGCTGTTCCAGGTCGATGCGGGAGAGCTCGAAGCCGTCGAGGGTGGCGGCGACGGCCGCGAGCCGGGCCCGGGCCGGGCTCGCCTCGTGCATCTCGCTGACCAGGAGGCACAGGCCCGGGGCGGAGCCCCGGCCGACGCGGCCGCGCAGCTGGTGGAGCTGGGAGACGCCGAACCGGTCCGCGTCCATGATCACCATGACGGTGGAGTTCGGGACGTTCACCCCGACCTCGATGACGGTGGTGGCGACCAGCACCTTGACCTCGCCGGCCGCGAACCGCCGCATGACGTCGTCCTTGTCGGCGGGGTCCATCCGGCCGTGCAGCACCTCGACGCTCAGCCCGGCCAGCGGGCCGCGGCCGAGCTGCTCGGCGATCTCCAGGACCGCGAGCGGCGGCCGCCTGTCGGCCTCCTCCGCGGCCTGCTTCTTCTTCGGGTCGTCCTCGCCGTCGCCGATGCGCGGGCAGACCACATACGCCTGGTGGCCCTTCTCGACCTCCTCCCGCACGCGCTCCCAGGCCCGGGCGAGGAAGTGCGGCTTGTCCTTGGCCGGCACCACGTGGGTGGCGATCGGCGAGCGCCCCGCGGGGAGCTGGTCCAGGACGGAGGTCTCCAGGTCGCCGAAGACGGTCATGGCGACGGTGCGCGGGATCGGGGTGGCGGTCATCACCAGCAGGTGCGGGGGCTGCTTGCCCTTGGAGCGCAGGGCGTCGCGCTGCTCCACGCCGAAGCGGTGCTGTTCGTCGACGACGACCAGGCCGAGGTCGTGGAACTGCACCTTGTCCTCGATCAGCGCGTGCGTGCCGATGACGATCCCGGCTTCTCCGGTGACGAGGTCGAGCAGGGCCTGGCGGCGGGCGGCCGTCCCCATCGACCCGGTGAGCAGCACGACCTTGGTGCCCTGGTCGGAGCCGCCGAGCATGCCGCCCTCGGCGAGCTCGCCCATCATCTCGACGATGGAGCGGTGGTGCTGCTGGGCCAGCACCTCGGTGGGCGCGAGCATGGCCGCCTGCCCTCCGGAGTCCACGACGGCCAGCATGGCCCGCAGCGCCACCATTGTCTTTCCGCTTCCGACCTCGCCCTGGAGGAGGCGGTGCATGGGGTGGCTGGTGGCGAGGTCGTCGAAGATCTCCTTGGAGACCTTCTGCTGGCCCTCGGTGAGGGTGAAGGGCAGCTTGGCGTCGAAGGCGTCGAGCAGGCCGGCGGGGGCGGGTCGGCGGGGGACGGCAGGGAGCTGGGCGTCGGCGTGGCGGCGGCGGGCCAGGGCGACCTGCAGGACGAAGGCCTCGTCCCACTTCAGGCGCTGCCGGGCGTCCTCGATGTCGGCCTTGGTGGCGGGCCGGTGGATCTTCAGCAGGGCTTCGGTGAGGGGGACCAGGCCGCGGTCCTCGCGCAGGGCGGGCGGCAGCGGGTCCACGGCCTCCTGGGCGCTGGGCAGTACGGCGTCCACGCACTTGGCGATCTTCCAGGACTCCAGCTTGGCGCAGGCCGGGTAGATCGGGATCAGCTGGTTGGCGAAGGCGGTGGCGGCGTCCCGGTCGGAGGCGTCGCCGCCGAGCGGCTCGTACGCCGGGTGCGCGAGCTGGAGCTTGCTGTTGAAACGGGAGACCTTGCCGGCGAACATCGCGCGGGTGCCGGGGAGCAGTTCCTTGTGGGGCTTGTGGACGCCCGCGCCGAAGAAGACGAGCTGGAGCCGGCCGCTGCCGTCGGTGATGGTCACCTCCAGACGCTTGCCCCGGCCCCCGTTGAAGGTCAGGATGCGCGCGTCGGCGACCTGCGCGACGACGGTGACGTGCTCGTCGATCTGGTCGGCGAGCTCGGCCAGCGAGGTCAGCTCACCGCGCTCGGCGTACCGCCTCGGGTAGTGGTGGAGCAGGTCCAGGGCCGTGTGCAGGCCGAGCTGCTCGGCCAGCACCTTGGCGGTGGCGGGGCCGAGCGTCTTCTTGAGGTCTTCGTCGAGCGCGGGCACGTGTTCCATTGCACACCATGGCGCCGACAACCCCGCTACTCCACCCCGATGAGGAGCGGCGCCGAGTACCGGCCGCCCCGGTAGGTGACCGTGTCGACGGCGAGGTGGCCGGACTGCACGTACGCCTGGAGGCCTTCGGCGACGGCCTCCGGCACCTCGGGTCCGAGGACGAGGGTGACGAGTTCGCCGCCGGAGCCCAGCATGCGGTCGAGCACCGCCTCGGCGGTCCCGGCCAGGTCCGCGCCGATGACGGCGACGTCGCCGTCGATGAGGCCGAGCACATCACCGGCCTGGCAGATGCCGGCCGAGGTGAAGGACTGGCGTTCGGCGACGGCCAGCTCCCCGTACCGGGTGGCGCCGGCCGCGGCGGTCATGGCGACGACGTCCTCGTCGAAGCTGCCGTCCGGGTCGTGCACGGCGAGGGCGGCCAGGCCCTGGACCGCGGACCGGGTGGGGACGACCGCCACCCGCACTCCCTCGGCGCGGGCCTGCTCGGCGGCGGTGGCCGCGGCGGCGCGCAGTTCGGCGCCGCCCTGCAGGAGCACCACCTCGCGGGCGTGCGCGCGGCGGACCGCGTCGAGGAGTTCCGCGGCGGCCGGGACCTCGCCGGGGCGCACCAGGACGGTGGTGGCGCCGGCCTCGTCGCACAGGCTCGCCAGGCCCTCGCCGCGGACGACGGCGACCACGCCCCGCTGGGCGCGCTCGGCGCGGCCCCGGCGCCGCTCGTCGCCGAAGTGCGTGATCCGGATCCGGTACGGCCGGCCTGCGACGACGCCGGCCTCGACGGCCGCGCCGGGGTCGTCGACGTGGACGTGGACGTTCCAGAGCCCGTCGCCGCCGACCACGACGAGGGAGTCGCCGAGTGCGTCGAGGCGGGCGCGCAGTTCCGCGACCGCGGCCTCGGAGGCCTCCAGCAGGTAGAGCACCTCGTAGGCGGGGCCGTTGTCGTCCTCGTGCCGGTCGCAGGGGTCGGCCGGCCGGGGCCCGGGGGGCGGGGTGCGGCCCTCCACCGGTTCGGGGGCCGGCTCCTGGCCGGACAGCGCCTGCCAGAGGGCGCCCAGTACGGCGACGAGCCCGCAGCCGCCGGCGTCGACCACGCCGGCGCGGTCCAGCACGGCGAGCTGTCCGGGGGTCTCGGCGAGCGCGGCGCGGGCGCCGTCGTAGGCGGCGCGCGCCACCTCGGCGGCGGTGCCTGCGGCCGCCGAGGCTGCTTCGCCGGCCCGCGCGGCGGCGCCGGCGACGGTGAGCATGGTGCCCTCCACCGGGTGGGCGACGGCCGCGTACGCCTCCTGTGCGGCCCGGGTGAGGGCGTGCGCCAGCAGCCCGCCGGGGCCGGTGTGCTGCTCGTCCGGCTCCGCTCCGAGTACGTCGGCCACTCCGCGCAGCAGCTGCGCGAGGATCGTCCCGGAGTTCCCGCGGGCGCCGACGAGCGCGCCGTGCGCCCAGGCCCGTACGGCCTCGGACAGGGAGGTCGGTGCGGTGGCGCCGGTCACGTCCGCAGGGGTGGCGCCGGTGGCGTTCGCGAAGGCCTCGGTGAGGGCGCGGTCGGCGGACTCGGCGGTGAGGTAGAGATTGGTGCCGGTGTCGGCGTCGGCGACCGGGTACACGTTGATGGCGTCGATGTCCTCGCGGGCCCGGCCCAGTGCGGCGAGGGCGAGCGAGCTCCAGGTGCGTACGGCTTCGGCGTCGAGCTCGTCGGCGGGCTGCGGCTGAGCCTCGTGCGGCACCGGGCGTTCCTCCTTGTGCGGGCCAGGGTTCACCGCAGGGTAACGAAGGACTGCGTCGCCGGGGCCGGGACCGCGGGGCGGGGTCGCCGGGCGCCGTGGTAGTTTTCCAGGACGGGCGCAGTCGTTGTATGCTGCTCCGGTTGCCCGATGAGAGTCGGGCCTTTTCCCCGGCAAACCACTTCAGACCTCTGAACCGGTGCGCCGGTTTCACTGTAATTGCATCTGAAGTCTTTGGAGTGACCTGTGGCTGCCAACTGCGACGTTTGCGCCAAGGGGCCGAGCTTCGGCAACAACATCTCCCACTCGCACCGCCGCACCTCGCGTCGCTGGAACCCGAACATCCAGCGCGTCCGTGCCGTGGTCAATGGGACGCCGAAGCGCCTCAACGCCTGCACCTCGTGCATCAAGGCCGGCAAGGTCTCGCGCTGACGCCCGTCGTAGCGCAGCCCCTTCCGGTTGCCAAGAAGGCCGGTTCACCTCTGGTGAACCGGCCTTTTGCCTTGTCCGGGGGGGTTGGGCCCGCCCGGCGGGGTCAGCGCTGACGCCAGGCGTGATCCACGGGCCCGATGCCCCGGCCGAGCGCGAAGCCGGCGGCGATGCCGCCCGTCACGTACTCCTTGGCGGCGGTGACGGCCTCGGGGACGGGCAGGCCCTTGGCGAGGCCGGCCGCGATGGCGCTGGCGAGGGTGCAGCCCGTGCCGTGGGTGTGCCGGTTGGAGTGGCGCGGGGCGCGCAGCCAGCGGTCCTCGGTGCCGTCGGTGAGCAGGTCGACGGCCTGGTCGCCCTGCGGCGCGAGGTGCCCGCCCTTGATCAGCGCCCAGCCGGCGCCGTGGCCGAGGATCGCGTCGGCGGCCCGGCGCATGTCGTCCTCGCTCTCCACGACGATGCCGGTGAGCTGGGCGACCTCGTCGAGGTTGGGCGTGGCCACGGTGGCGCGGGGCAGCAGGTCGCCGCGTACGGCGTCCAGCGCCGAGGCGGCGAGCAGGGCGTCCCCGTGCTTGGAGACGCCCACGGGGTCCACGACGGCCGGGGCGGCCGTGTCGGCCAGCAGCGCGGCGACGGTCTCCACCAGCGCGGCGGAGGAGAGCATGCCGGTCTTCACGGCGTGCACGCCTATGTCGTCCACCACGGCCCGGTACTGGGCGGTGACGGCCTCGGCGGGAAGCTCCCAGGCGCCGCTCACCCCGAGGGAGTTCTGCGCGGTCACGGCGGTGACCACGCTCATGCCGTGGACGCCGAGCGCCAGCATGGTCTTGAGGTCGGCCTGGATGCCCGCGCCGCCGCCGGAGTCGGATCCGGCGACGGTCAGGCACAGCGGCGGTGCCGCGTTCACAGGGAGCCGTCCTGGGCGGCCGGGTCGGCCCCGAAGTGGTCCCAGCCGCCGGTGCTGGTCCAGGGGGCGCCGTCGACGGTCACCTGGGGCAGCGCGGAGCGGTTGAGGACCTCGCCGATGACCTTCCAGCGGGCCGGCAGCTTCACGTCGGGCGGGAAGGTGGCGACGATCGCGTGGTCCTCTCCCCCGGTGAGCACCCACTGCAGCGGGTCCACGCCGACGGCCTGCCCGATGTCGTGCATCTGGGTCGGGATGTCGACGGCGGCCGAGCGCAGGTCGATACGGACCTTGCTGGCCTCGGCGATGTGCCCGAGGTCGGCGATCAGACCGTCGCTGACGTCGGTCATGGCGCTGGCGCCGAGTCCGGCGGCCGCGGGACCGGCGTGGTAGGGCGGCTCGGGGCGCCGGTGGGCCTCGACGAAGGCCCGCGGGGAACGGAAGCCGCGCGAGAGCACGGCGAAGCCGGCGGCGGACCAGCCGAGCCAGCCGGTGACGGCGACGACGTCGCCGGGCTGGGCTCCGGAGCGCAGGACGGGCTCGTGGTTGCGCAGGTCGCCGAGGGCGGTGATCGAGACGGTGATGGTGTCTCCGCGCACCACGTCTCCGCCGACCACGGCGGCGCCGGCTACCTGGCACTCGTCACGGATGCCGTCCATCAGCTCGGTGGGCCAGGTGACCGGGAGTTCGGCGGGTACGACGAGGCCGAGGAGCAGTGCGGTCGGCACGGCTCCCATGGCCGCGATGTCCGCGAGGTTCTGTGCGGCGGCCTTGCGGCCGACGTCGTAGGCCGTGGACCAGTCCCGCCGGAAGTGCCGGCCCTCCAGCAGGATGTCGGTGCTGGCCACGACCCGTCGGTCGGGGGCCGAGACCACCGCGGCGTCGTCGCCGGGTCCGAGCCGGACCGCCGGGGTGGTGGTGAGCCGTGAGGTGAGCTCCCTGATCAGCCCGAACTCCCCCAGCTCGCCGACAGTGCCCTTCATCGCTGTGCCCCTTCTTGCCCAGTCCGCTTGCGGTCGCGAGCCGTCACAGCTCTGGGTACCGTCAACAGATACGTCAACTTCTGCTCTCCGCACGCCCCGCTGTGCGTGGCGCCGGGCCCGCAGGTCTCCCCGTGGCGCACGGCGACGCGGTACCGTGGCGTCCCTTCTTCCCCCGGCCCTGACCATCGTGTGGGGTCCACCCGAAGACTAGGGGAAATGACCCTCGTGGCCGCCCTGGAGGTTCCGTGGTACAGGCGTACATCCTCATCCAGACCGAAGTGGGCAAGGCGTCGTTCGTCGCCGAGTCCATCGGCCAGATCCCGGGGGTGATCCAGGCCGAGGACGTGACGGGGCCGTACGACGTGATCGTGCGCGCCCAGGCCGACACCGTGGACGAGCTCGGCCGCATGGTGGTCGCCAAGGTCCAGCAGGTGGAGGGGATCACCCGCACCCTGACCTGCCCCGTGGTCCATCTGTAGCCCCCGTCTACTCTTGGCCGGTGATGTCCCTCCACCGCCGGCCGCTCCGTGTCCTGGCCATGCCCGCCGCCCTGGCCGTGTCCGTCCTGGCGGCGTGCTCCCCGGGCGGTGCCGAAGCCCGGGTGGAACCGCCGCCCCCGCCGCCGTCCGACGTCGCGGGATTCTGTGCGGCGCTGCACGAGGAGCTCCCGGAGACGGTGGCCGGCCTGGCGCGGACCCGGACCGAACCGGAGTCCGACCTGACCGCCTCGTGGGGCGGCTCGGCGATCGTACTGCGGTGCGGGATCGCCCAGCCCCCCCGCATGCGTGATCCGAAGCAGGAGGGCGTCCATGTCAACGGTGTGGCCTGGATGCTGGAGAAGCTCGGTGACGACGGCTTCCGTTTCACCACCGGTATGCGGCTGGCGTACACGGAGGTCCGGGTCGACAAGGAGCATGCCACGGACGCGGGGATGCTCGTCGGCCTGTCCACGGCGATCGCCGCGACCGTGCCGGAGGGCATCTCCTCCTACTGAGTTCCGGCACGCCGCCGCCCGCCGGCCGCCCTCCCCAGGGCGTCCGGCGGGCGGCGGCGTACGGGGGGCTAGCGCAGCCCGGTGGAGCGGCGCAGGGCGGCCTGGATCAGGCGGTCCACCAGCTCCGGGTACGCGATGCCCGTCTTCTCCCACATCAGCGGGTACATCGAGATCGGCGTGAAACCGGGCATCGTGTTGATCTCGTTGATGACGAACTCGCCGTCCTCGGTGAGGAAGAAGTCGGCGCGCACGAGGCCCTCGCAGGACGCGGCCTCGAAGGCCTCGATCGCGAGCCGCCGGACCTCGGCGGTCTGCTCCGGGGTGAGCGGCGCGGGCACGATCCCGGAGGCGGAGTCGATGTACTTCGCCTCGAAGTCGTAGAAGTCGTGGCTGGACACCGGCGGGATCTCGGCGGGCACGCTCGCGCGCGGACCGTCCTCGAACTCCAGGACGCCGCACTCGATCTCGCGGCCGCGCAGCAGCGCCTCCACGATGATCTTCGGGTCGTGGCGGCGGGCCTCCTTGACGGCGGCGTCGAGGCCGGAGGCGTCGTCGACCTTGGTGATGCCGATGGAGGAGCCGGCCCGGGCGGGCTTCACGAAGAGCGGCCAGCCGTGCTCGCCGGCGAAGTCCAGGATCCGGGCCCGGGCGGCGTCCCGGTCGGCCTCCCACTCACGCGGGCGGATGGTCACGTACGGGCCGACGCTCAGCCCGAAGGACGTGAACACCCGCTTCATGTAGTCCTTGTCCTGTCCGACGGCCGAGGCGAGGACGCCCGAGCCGACGTACGGGATGCCGGAGAGCTCCAGGAGGCCCTGGAGGGTGCCGTCCTCGCCGTAGGGCCCGTGGAGCACGGGGAAGACGACGTCGACCTCGCCCAGGGCCTTCGGGACCGCGCCCGGCTCGGTGTAGACGACCTGGCGGCTGGCCGGGTCGACCGAGAGCACGACGGCGCCGTCCTCGGACTCGGCGAGCTCCTCGACGCTCGGGAGCCTGCGGTCTGCGATGGCCATCCGCGCGGGCTCGTCGGCGGTCAGCGCCCATCGGCCGTCCGTGGTGATGCCGATGGGCAGCACCTCGTACTTGGACCGGTCGATGGAGCGCAGGACGGCGCCCGCCGTGACGACCGAGATGGCGTGTTCCGAGCTGCGGCCGCCGAACACGACGGCCACGCGGGGCTTGCGGCCCTGCTGCTCAGGGGTCTGGGGGAGGTTCTCGCTGCTCATATCGGCATGAGAGTACCCGCTCATGCGTCCGGAAAGGTGTCAGCGACGTTCCGGTTTGGCGCTGCGGCCCATCAGCTCCTTCAGGGCCACGAGGGTGGGCTTGCCGTGGTGGACGATGTCGACGACGGTCTCGGTGATGGGCATGTCCACCCCGTGCCGGCCCGCGAGATCGGCCACGGACTGGCAGGACTTGACCCCCTCGGCCGTCTGCCGGGTGACCGCGATGGTCTCCTCCAGGGTCATCCCGCGGCCGAGGTTGGTGCCGAAGGTGTGGTTCCGGGAGAGCGGCGAGGAGCAGGTGGCGACGAGGTCGCCGAGACCCGCCAGGCCGGAGAAGGTCAGCGGGTCGGCGCCCATGGCCACGCCCAGGCGGGTCGCTTCGGCGAGGCCCCGGGTGATGAGCGAGCCCTTGGTGTTGTCGCCGAGGCCCATGCCGTCCGCGATGCCGACGGCGAGGCCGATGACGTTCTTCACGGCGCCGCCGAGCTCGCAGCCGATGACGTCCGTGCTGGTGTACGGGCGGAAGTAGGGGGTGTGGCAGGCGGCCTGGAGGCGCTGGGCGACGGCCTCGTCCACGCAGGCGACGACGGAGGCGGCGGGCTGGCGGGCGGCGATCTCTGCGGCCAGGTTGGGGCCGGTGACGACGGCGATCCGCTCGGCGGGGACCTTGGCCACCTCCTCGATGACCTCGCTCATCCGCTTCGCGGTGCCCAGTTCGATGCCCTTCATGAGGGAGACGAGCACCGTGTCCGGGGCCAGCAGCGGGGCCCAGGCGGCGAGGTTGTCGCGGAGGGTCTGGGAGGGGACGGCCAGGACGGTGAAATCGGCGCCCGCCGCGGCCTCGGCCGGCTCGTGGGCGGCCCGGATGTTCGCGGGCAGTTCGACGTCCGGGAAGTAGTCCGGGTTGGTCCGGGTCGTGTTGATGGCGTCGACGACCTCGCGGCGGCGGCCCCAGAGGGTCACCTCGCAGCCGGCGTCGGCGAGCACGATGGCGAAGGCCGTGCCCCAGGAGCCTGTTCCGAAGACGGTCGCCTTGATGGGACGTGTCACTTCATGCCCTCCCCCGCGGCCTTGCGCCGCTGTTCCGCCCTGGCGTTGCGATGGTCGTACGGCTGGTCGGGCGCGGTCTCGCCCCGCACCTCCTCCAGGAGCCGGGTGACGGCCGCCATGATGGTCTCGGTGGCCTCCTTGAGGACGTCCGGGGTGGGTTCCCGGTCGTAGTAGGCCGAGAGGTCGACCGGCGGTCCGGCGAGCACCTGGAGGGTCTTGCGGGGGAAGAGCCGGACCTTGTTCTCCTTGGCGTACGGCGGCATGGCGAGGTTGGCACCCCACTGCGCCACCGGAATGACGGGCGCCCTCGTGATCAGCGCGACGCGGGCGACACCGGTCTTGCCGGCCATCGGCCACATGTCGGGATCCCGGGTCAGCGTGCCCTCGGGGTAGAAGGCGACGCATTCGCCGCGCTCGATGGCGTCGACGGCGGCCCGGAATGCGTCCAGGGCGTTGGTGGTCTCCCGGTAGACGGGGATCTGTCCGCTGCCGCGGAGGATCGACCCGACAAAGGGGACCTTGAAGAGGGCGGCCTTGGCGAGCAATCGGGGCACCCGGCCGCTGTTGTACTGGAAGTGCGCGTAGGAGAGCGGGTCCAGATACGAGTTGTGATTGACGGCGGTGATAAAGCCGCCCTCGGCCGGAATGTGCTCCATTCCCCGCCAGTCCCGCTTGAACAGCACCACCAGCGGCGGTTTTGCGATGACCGCCGCCAGGCGGTACCAGAAGCCGATTCTGCGGCGGGACACTCGGACACCTTCCTCTAGGACCGGTGCGCGGCTGGGGCACCTCGTCGTCGGCCGGACAAGTGTCACCCCGGGCCCGGCCTCTGTCGAGAACACCGTACGCCCCGCTCGGACCGCCGGGCTCCCGGGCTGCCCGGGCGGGAGCGACAATGGGACGACACATGACCCGGCCATGACCCGACCTCCGTGCGGGCAGGGACCGGTGCGCACCGGAGGGGAAGGGGGCCGCCACGAACGCGGTCTGGAGTCTGGTGGTCCCGCTGAAGCCCCTGTCGGTGGCCAAGAGCCGGCTCGCGGCGGCCGTCGGGGCCTCCCGTCCGGGGCTCGCCCTGGCCTTCGCCCAGGACACCGTCGCAGGGGCGCTGGCCTGCGCCGCGGTCGCGGATGTGGTGGTCGTCACGGACGACGCCGGCGCCGGCCGGGAACTGGCCGGGCTGGGGGCGCGGATCGTCGCGGACACCCCGGGGGCCGGTCTCAACGCGGCGCTGGCGCACGGCGCCCGCGCGGCGCGCGCGGGACGTCCCGGCGGCGCGGTCGCGGCGATGAACGCCGACCTGCCGGCGCTGCGGCCCGGGGAATTGCTACGCGTGCTCGAAAACGCCTCGGCATTTCCGCGGGCATTTCTGGCGGATGCGGCCGGAATCGGGACGACTCTGCTTTCCGCAGCGCCGGGTGTGGAATTGGCCCCGTCCTTCGGGGGCCCGTCGCGGGCCCGGCATTCCGCCTCGGGAGCGGTGGAGATCGCATTGACGGACGTGGACAGCGTGCGCCGGGACGTGGACACGGCGGCGGATCTGCGGACGGCGCTCGCCCTCGGTGTGGGGCTCCACACCGCCCGATACAGTGCGGGTATGCAGGCGACCGCGTACACGTACGACTCCCAGACCCGCAGCGGCAGTGTGCTGCTGGACGACGGCACCCCGGTGCCCTTCGAGGCGCCGGCCTTCGACGCGGGCGGTCTGCGGCTGCTGCGTCCCGGACAGCGGGTCCGGATCGAGACGGACGGCAAGGGCGCGGACCTGCGGATCACCCTGATCACGCTGCAGACCTTCTGACCTCCCGGCCTTCCGCACGGCGGGCGCCCCCTGAGCGCACCGCGGGCCGGCTTCCCCGGAGGAGGGAAGCCGGCCCGGCGTGTGTGACTCGTGCCCCTACTTCTTGCGGGCGGTGGTCTTCTTCGCGGTGGCCTTGCGGGTCGCCGTCTTCTTGGCCGGCGCCTTCGTCGCCGCGGTGGCCTTCTTGGCCGCCGGGGCGGTCTTCTTCGCGGTGGCGGTGGTCTTCTTCGCCGCCGCCGGGGCCTTCTTGGCGGTGGTGGTCTTCTTGGCGGCGGCGGTCGTCTTCTTCGCCGCGCCCGTGCTCTTCACGGCCGTCTTCTTGGCGGTCGCCGTAGTCTTCTTCGCCGTGGTCTTCTTCGCCGTCGTGGACTTCGCGGCGGCCTTCTTGGCGGTGGTGGCCTTCTTCGCGGCGGCCTTCTTGACCGTCGCGGAGGCACCGCCGCTCAGGCTGCCCTTCGGGGCCTTCTTCACCGACACCTCGCCGCCCTTGGGCAGCTTCTTCGTGCCGCTGACCAGGTCCTTGAACCCCTGGCCGGCGCGGAAGCGGGGCACCGAGGTCTTCTTGACCCGGACGCGCTCACCCGTCTGCGGGTTACGGGCGTAGCGGGCCGGGCGGTCGACCTTCTCGAACGAGCCGAAGCCCGTGACCGAGACCCGGTCGCCTGCGACGGTAGCGCGGACGATGGCGTCCAGTACCGCGTCGACAGCGTCCGCGGCCTGCTGGCGGCCGCCCAGCTTGTCGGCAATCGCTTCTACGAGCTGCGCCTTGTTCACGTCTTCCCCTTCGGAGACATCGCCAGAACGAATGTGTTCAAGCTTATTTCGCACGTTAGGCGGATATATACCGCAAATCAAACACGAAACGGGCTAATCACCCTAGTGCCGCAACGCCGGAGGCGGTTACGGAGTTCCTTCGCATCAGTCGCCTTCAGGGAATCGACCCTCGTCGAGGTCCTTCATCAACCTGTCCAGGCGCCTTGCCGCATCGGCGAGATCATGCTTCGCCGCGGCCGTGACGACCAACAGCTTCCGGGACAGCGCCATCCGTACGCCCTCCGGGACTTGCAGTGAGCGCACCCGTGTGTGTGCTTCTTTCAGCCGGTCCGCGACGAGTTCGTAGAGCTCGAGTTGACTGTCGCGTTCCATGCACAGATTGTGCCATCTGGGGCGAGTTGTCGCCTCACGGGGCCTCAACAAACGCCTGTGCCCCCCGCCCGAAGGCGGGGGGCACAGTGTTGTCGACGTGATCACCCGCAGGTGAATAAGCGCTGATCAGGCAGGAATCAGGCCTTAATCGTGCGCGGCTTGAAGGCCGGCCGGGCGCTTTCGTAGGCGGCGATGTCCGCTTCGTTCTGAAGGGTGAGCGAGATGTCGTCCAGGCCTTCCAGCAGACGCCAGCGGGCGTTGTCGTCGAGTTCGAACTCGGCCACGACGCCTTCCGCGCGCACCTGGCGGTCGACCAGGTCGACCGTGATCTCGGCGGTGGGGTCCGCCTCGGTCAGCTCCCACAGCCGCTCGACGGTCTCCTGCGGGAGCACGACGGTCAGCAGGCCGTTCTTCAGGGAGTTTCCGCGGAAGATGTCGGCGAAGCGGGAGGAGATGACCGTCTTGAAGCCGAAGTTCTGCAGGGCCCAGACGGCGTGCTCGCGCGAGGAGCCGGTGCCGAAGTCGGGGCCGGCGACGAGCACCGTCGCGCCGGCGCGCTCGGGGCGGTTGGTGATGAACTCCGGGTCCTTGCGCCAGGCCTCGAAGAGCCCGTCCTCGAACCCGTCACGGGTGATCTTCTTGAGCCAGTGGGCCGGGATGATCTGGTCGGTGTCGACGTTGCTGCGGCGCAGCGGGACGGCGCGGCCGGTGTGGACGGTGAAGGCTTCCATGATTCAGACTCCGGCGGTCGCGTCGGCGGCGGACAGGTCGGCGGGCGAGGCCAGATGGCCCAGCACCGCGGTGGCGGCGGCCACCTGCGGGGAGACCAGGTGGGTGCGCCCGCCCTTGCCCTGCCGGCCCTCGAAGTTGCGGTTGGAGGTGGACGCGGAGCGCTCACCGGGGGCCAGTTGGTCGGGGTTCATGCCCAGGCACATCGAACAGCCCGCGTGCCGCCACTCGGCGCCGGCCTCCTTGAAGACCTTGTCCAGCCCCTCCTCCACCGCCTGGAGGGCGACGCGGACCGAGCCGGGGACGACCAGCATCCGTACACCGTCGGCGACTTTGCGGCCCTCGATGATCCCGGCGACGGCGCGCAGGTCCTCGATGCGGCCGTTGGTGCAGGAGCCTACGAAGACGGTGTCGACCGTGATGTCGCGCAGCGGCTGGCCGGCGCTCAACCCCATGTACTCCAGCGCCTTTTCGGCCGCGAGGCGCTCCGAAGCGTCTTCGTACGAAGCCGGGTCGGGGACGTTCGCCGACAGCGGGGCGCCCTGGCCGGGGTTGGTGCCCCAGGTGACGAACGGGGACAGCGACGCACCGTCGATGACGACCTCGGCGTCGAAGACCGCGTCCTCGTCGGTGCGCAGGGTCTCCCAGTACGCGACGGCGGCGTCCCAGTCCTCGCCCACGGGGGCGTGGGCGCGGCCCCGGAGGTAGTCGAAGGTGGTCCGGTCGGGGGCGATCATGCCCGCCCGGGCGCCGGCCTCGATCGACATGTTGCAGATGGTCATGCGGGCTTCCATCGACAGCCGCTCGATGGCCTCGCCGCGGTACTCCAGGATGTAGCCCTGGCCGCCGCCGGTGCCGATCTTGGCGATGATCGCCAGGATCAGGTCCTTCGCGGTGACCCCCTCGGCCAGCTCGCCGGTGACGGTGATCGCCATCGTCCTGGGACGGGCGAGCGGCAGGGTCTGGGTGGCCAGCACGTGCTCGACCTGGCTGGTGCCGATGCCGAAGGCCAGTGCGCCGAAGGCACCGTGCGTGGAGGTGTGCGAGTCGCCGCAGACCACCGTGGTGCCGGGCTGGGTCAGGCCGAGCTGCGGTCCCACGACGTGGACGACGCCCTGCTCGATGTCGCCCAGCGGGTGCAGGCGGACGCCGAACTCGGCGCAGTTCTTGCGCAGCGTCTCCAGCTGGGCCCGGGAGACCGGGTCCGCGATCGGCTTGTCGATGTCGAGGGTGGGGGTGTTGTGGTCCTCGGTCGCGATGGTGAGGTCGAGGCGTCGGACCGTGCGGCCGGCCTGGCGCAGTCCTTCGAAGGCCTGCGGGCTGGTCACCTCGTGCAGCAGGTGCAGATCGATGAAGAGGAGGTCGGGCTCGCCTTCGGCGCGCCGGACGACATGGTCGTCCCAGACCTTCTCCGCGAGAGTCCTACCCATCGCTTTCCCTCCGGCCGGCGGGTGTGCCGGCGCTTCATAGAGATTCGTGCGCCGGTCGCCCGTACCCCACGTCCCGGACGACGGCTCGGACCCAGTGGTTCGTGGA
Organism: Streptomyces sp. NRRL F-2664; assembly: GCF_000719345.1. Classification (GTDB taxonomy): domain Bacteria; phylum Actinomycetota; class Actinomycetes; order Streptomycetales; family Streptomycetaceae; genus Streptomyces. The sequence goes on along the minus strand of NZ_JOFX01000050.1, from coordinate 38,577 downwards.
CCCGCACATACAGACTCGCTGGTTCTTGGAAAAATTGAACTTGCGTTTCACAGTGTGAGACGCGAATATCGTTTCATGGACAACTCTAGCGGCGTCGGCGTTCTCGACAAGGCAGCTCTGGTACTGAGCGCACTGGAGTCCGGTCCGGCCACCCTCGCCGGGCTGGTCGCGGCGACAGGGCTCGCACGACCCACGGCACATCGCCTGGCCGTGGCACTGGAACACCACCGGATGGTGGCGAGGGACATGCAGGGCCGGTTCATCCTCGGTCCGCGGCTGGCGGAGCTCGCCGCCGCGGCCGGCGAGGACCGACTGCTGGCCACGGCGGGACCGGTACTCACCCACCTCCGCGACGTGACGGGCGAGAGCGCGCAGCTCTACCGCCGTCAGGGAGACATGCGCATCTGCGTGGCGGCCGCGGAGCGGCTGTCCGGCCTTCGGGACACCGTGCCGGTGGGCTCGACCCTGCCCATGAAGGCCGGCTCGGCCGCGCAGATCCTGATGGCCTGGGAGGAGCCCGAGCGGCTCCACCGCGGTCTGCAGGGCGCGCGCTTCACGGCGACGGCCCTGTCGGGCGTACGGCGCCGCGGCTGGGCCCAGTCGATCGGCGAGCGGGAGCCCGGCGTGGCGTCGGTGTCGGCGCCGGTGCGCGGGCCGTCGAACCGCGTCGTGGCCTCCGTGTCGGTCTCCGGGCCGATCGAGCGGCTGACCCGCCACCCCGGCCGGATGCACGCCCAGGCCGTCATCGACGCGGCCGCCCGCCTCACGGAGGCGCTGCGCCGCTCCGGCTGACGCCGTTCCCCTATCCGTCCACCCCCGGGCCCGGGGGCGCGTTCGACGCCGCACACGTCCGAACACGCGCCTCCGGGCCCGTACTTGTGTGCGCGGCCGCCCGGGCCGCGCGGACCGGGGGCATGACGAAGAGGCCCTCCGCGACGAACGCGGAGGGCCTCTTCCATGCGTACCCCCGACCGGATTCGAACCGGCGCTACCGCCTTGAGAGGGCGGCGTGCTAGGCCGCTACACAACGGGGGCTTGCTTGTACTGCGCTGGGCTACCAGGACTCGAACCTAGAACAAAGGAACCAGAAACCTTCGTGTTGCCAATTACACCATAGCCCAATGTGGTCTATACCAGACCAGTACCCCCGACCGGATTCGAACCGGCGCTACCGCCTTGAGAGGGCGGCGTGCTAGGCCGCTACACAACGGGGGCCCTAGCGATCCTGCATCAAGACGTCCGGGAGCTACCCAAAAGGAGATCTTGCGGGAAGGATCTGTACCCCCGACCGGATTCGAACCGGCGCTACCGCCTTGAGAGGGCGGCGTGCTAGGCCGCTACACAACGGGGGCAAAGCACTGCGTTACTGCTGCACTGCGCTGGGGTACCAGGACTCGAACCTAGAATAAGGGAACCAGAAACCCTCGTGTTGCCAATTACACTATACCCCACCGAAAGTCAAGACCCTGGGGGACTTTCTTTCGAGTGGCGCCTCCGTCCGGCCTTTCGGCCCGCTCCGGCGGCGCAGAAAGAACATTACCGGATGCCCGACCGTGCTCCAAAACGGGTATCCCGTGCCAGGAGCTCCGGCAGTCGGTCAAGGCCTTCGATCCGGTGCGCCCCCTCGGGTCCGGGCCCCCGGCCGCCGTCCCGGTCGATCCATATGGCCAGCAGTCCGGCGTCGCGGGCCCCGCGGGCGTCGATCTCGGGCTGGTCCCCGACGTACGCCACGTCCGCGGGCGGCAGCCCGAGCGCCTCGCACGCCGCGAGGAACGCCTCCGCCTTCGGTTTGCTGACGCCGAGCTCCACGGCGCAGACCAGCACCTCGAAACGCTCGCGCAGGCCGAGGTGGCGCAGCTTGGGGTCCTGGTTGGCGCTGGAGGAGTTGGTCAGCACGCCGTGCCGGTAGTCGGCCGCGAGCGCGTCGAGCGCCGGCACGACGTCCGGGAAGACGGTCCAGGCGGACTTGTAGTGCTCGACGTACTGGTCGAACCAGCTGTCGGCCTCGGCCGCGGTCATGTCGGGCCGTTCGAGGAACTCCCGTACCCGCTCCTGCCGCTGCCCCTGGAAGGTGCCCACGCCGGCGGCGAAAAGCGCCCAGTGGCGGTCGGTGATCTCCCGCCAGCGTGCGAGGGCCTGCGCGGGCGTCCCGTACCGCTCCGCGAGCCGTACGGCCTCCAGCTGCGCGGCGAGTCCGGCCGCGTCCGCTCCCGTGTAGTCGAAGAGGGTGTCGTCGATGTCCCACAGCACGGCGCGGATCGGCATGGGGCCGAGCCTACGCCGCGCTCCCCCGCCCGGAGGGGACGACGGGAAGATCCGTCCGAAACGGGAGGGCGGCCGGAAACGCGCCGGGGGCGGCAGCCCGTGGTCGGGCGGCCGCCCCCGGGGGCGTGGGCGGGGCTAGCCGGCCAGCTTGGCCAGGGCCGCGTCGATGCGGGCCAGGGAGCGCTCCTTGCCCAGGATCTCCAGCGACTCGAAGAGCGGCAGGCCGACCGTGCGGCCGGTGACCGCGACACGGACCGGGGCCTGGGCCTTGCCGAGCTTGAGACCGTGGGCCTCCCCTGCTGTCAGGACGGCCTGCTTGAGGGACTCGGGGTCCGACCAGTCGGCACCGGCGAGCTTCTCGCGGGCGGTGGTCAGCAGGGCCGCCGGCTCGCCCTTCATCGCCTTGTCCCAGGAGGCCTGGTCCTCGACCGGCTCCTTGCGGAACAGGAAGTCGACGTTGGCGGTGATCTCCGACAGGACGCCCACGCGCGTCTGGGCGTACGGCGCGATGCGCTCCCAGGCCTCGGCGTCGAAGTCCTCGGGCGCCCAGTTGGCGTGCGGGGCCTGCAGCCAGGGGGCGCAGCGGTCCGCGAAGACCTTCGGGTCGAGGAGGCGGATGTGGTCGCCGTTGATCGACTCGGCCTTCTTCAGGTCGAAGCGCGCCGGGTTGGCGTTGACGCCGTCGATGTCGAACTTCTGGACCATCTCCTCGATCGAGAAGACGTCCTGGTCCTTGGAGAAGGACCAGCCGAGCAGCGAGAGGTAGTTCAGCAGGCCCTCGGGGAGGAAGCCGCGCTCGCGGTAGAGGTTGAGGGAGGCCTCGGGGTCGCGCTTGGAGAGCTTCTTGTTGCCCTCGCCCATGACGTACGGCAGGTGGCCGAAAGCAGGGGTGCTCTTGGCGACGCCCAGTTCGATCAGCGCCTGGTAGAGGGCGATCTGCCGGGGGGTCGACGAGAGGAGGTCCTCGCCGCGCAGGACGTGCGTGATCTCCATCAGCGCGTCGTCGACGGGGTTGACCAGGGTGTAGAGCGGGGCGCCGTTGGCCCGGACGATGCCGAAGTCCGGCACGTTCTCCGGGGTGAAGGTCAGCTCGCCGCGGACCAGGTCGGTGAAGGTGATGGGCTCGTCGGGCATCCGGAAGCGGACGATCGCGGGGCGGTGCTCGCCCTGATAGGCCTCGACCTGCACGGTGGTGAGCTCGCGGCAGTGGCCGTCGTAGCCGGAGGGCCTGCCGGCGGCGCGGGCGGCGGCGCGGCGGGCGTCGAGCTCCTCGGTGGTGCAGTAGCAGTGGTAGGCGTAGCCGCCGTCGAGAAGCTTCTGCGCGACGTCCTTGTAGATGTCCATGCGCTCGGACTGGCGGTACGGGGCGTGCGGGCCGCCGACCTCCGGGCCCTCGTCCCAGGTGAAGCCGAGCCACTTCAGCGAGTCGAGCAGCTGGTCGTAGGACTCCTCGGAGTCGCGCGCCGCGTCCGTGTCCTCGATGCGGAAGACGAACGTACCGCCGTGGTGGCGCGCGAACGCCCAGTTGAAGAGGGCGGTGCGGACCAGGCCCACGTGGGGGTTGCCGGTCGGGGAGGGACAGAAACGTACGCGGACAGGTCCGTTAACCACGCTTGATCACCTTGTTGGTGAGAGTGCCGATGCCTTCGATGGTGACGGCGACCTCGTCGCCGACGTTGAGGGGGCCGACTCCGGCCGGGGTCCCCGTGAGGATGACGTCGCCGGGGAGCAGCGTCATGGCCTCGGTGATGTGGACGACCAGGTCCTCGATGGACCGCACCATGTCGCTGGTGCGGCCGAGCTGGCGCTGCCGGCCGTTGACCGTGCACTGGATGGTCAGGTCGGCCGGGTCCAGGTCGGTCTCGATCCACGGGCCGAGGGGGCAGGAGCTGTCGAAGCCCTTGGCCCGGGCCCACTGCTTCTCGCGCTGCTGGACGTCGCGTGCGGTGACGTCATTGGCGCAGGTGTATCCGAGGATGACGTCCTTGACGCGCTCCCTGGGGACCTCGCGGCACATGCGGCCGATGACCACGGCGAGCTCCGCCTCGTGGTGGAGGTTCTGGGAGAAGGACGGGTAGGTGATCGGGTCGCCGGGGCCGACCACGGAGGTGGACGGCTTGAAGAAGGTGATGGGGGCGTCCGGGACCTCGTTGCCGAGCTCCGCCGCGTGCTCCGCGTAGTTGCGGCCGATGGCCACGACCTTGTTCGGGAGCACGGGCGGCAGCAACCGGACCTTGCTCAGCGGGACCTTCGTGCCGGAGAGCTCGAAGTCCGCGAACGGGATGCCCTTGATGATGTCGAGCACGAGCGACGCCTCGTTGCCGGGGGCGGCGTCGCCCTCGACCGCGCCGAACGCGACATTGCCGTCGATCGAGAACCTGGCGATGCGCACGTGTTGCGTCTGCCCCTCTGTTTTCCGCTGGCTGGAGTCTGCGTTCCCAGGCTAACGCGGCGGACGGGGCGCTTCACGTTCCGTGCGGGGCGGCTTACTGCGCGGCGGCGGCGACCGGCGCGTCCATGAGGACCGTGCGGCGGGGGTTGGCGGTCTGCGTCGGCAGTTCGACGGCGTGCTCCGGGGAGGCCGGCGCCGCCTGCAGTTCCTCGGCGTCCTTGAGGTGCGCGAGGGTGGTGCGGCGGGGGTTGGCTATGTTGCGGAACATCGTCGTCGTCTTCATCGGAGTTCGGGGTCCTCGGTTCGGTCTGGGGATGTCGGCCGGCGCCCGCACCGGCCTGGCGCCAACCCTTCAAGGGGCAAGGCTAAACATCTGAATCCCCTGCGGAACCGGGAAGTAATGGCCACGGCTGTGTGAGTTTGCTCACCCGTGACCAGACATTTCCGCCATAACGGACAGCCAACAGCGCCCATAGAAACGGACATTGCGCCACTGAATGCGCCATTCCGCTCCTGATCATCGCGACTGGGACACCTTGCCAGCCCGGTTGTTTGGATGGTGTAAGTCCGTTTTCAACCGAATGCGGGCGCACGTCGAGTAATTCCGCCGTCACGGGCCGTGGCCGACTCTCCGGGGTGACACGCGCACCTTGTTGGAGATCCGCCACTGTGCTGGAATTCGCGGGACCGCCGCGGGACATGGTCCAGCGCGCAGGTGGCGCGACTCAGCGCCGAGCGGCGCACGGAAAGGAAGACGCGCCGGTCACCGACGACCACCATGGGGCGGACATGCCCCACGACTCGACACCGTTCCGCCGGTCGCCCGGCGGGACGCCTGGTCCAGAGGTTGCGACGCTAGTGCAGGGACGATTCAAGAGGGATGGCAGCGCTGCGGCGGAGCAGGAGCCGCGCGGCGGGACCGACCGTGGCTCCTCGCCCCAGCACGCCCAGAACCGCGGGCCGGCTGTCGAGGGCGCAGGCCCCGACGCCTCCGCGGCGGTGAGGGCGAAGAGCCGCGCGAAGAGCCTGAAGGCCAAGTCCAAGGAGAAGGACAGGCCCGGGTCGGCCGAGCCGGACGTGGCGATACCGAAGGCCCCCAGTGGGCCCGGTTCCCGCCTCGCCATGCAGAACTGGCGCATCAGCACGCGACTGGTGTCGCTGCTGACCCTGCCGGTCGTCGCCGCCACCACGCTCGGTGGCTTCCGCATCAACGACTCGCTCAACGACATCGCGCAGCTCGAGCACATGCAGCTGCTGACGACGATGACGCGACAGGCCACCAACCTGGCGGCCATGCTCCAGGAGGAGCGCGACCTCTCCGCGGGTCCGCTGTCGATCTCCAAGGGCAAGAGCAACAGCCAGGTCGACAGTGCCCGCGCGCAGACGGACGTCGCCGCCAAGGCCTTCACCGCAGCCACCGACCGGGTCGACAGCACGGGCAAGAAGGACGACACCCTCAAGTCGATCCGCAACAACGTGCTGCAGATCGGCCGTCAGCTCACCAACATCGAGACGATCCGCTCCAAGGCGTACGCCAGCGGCGCACAGCAGACCGTCAGCGAGTACAACGCGATGATCGTCTCGCTGCTCTCGCTCTCCCAGGACATGGCGCAGGCCACCTCCAACCCGGAGATGATCAAGCGCACGCGCGCCCTGGCCGCGTTCTCCGCCGCCAAGGAGTACGCCTCCATCCAGCGCGCGATCATCGCCGCCTCGCTTCCCGACACCAACGAGAAGCAGGGTGAGCTGAAGGAGAACGACCGCCTCTACGCCCTCTCCGCGCAGAAGGGCGAGCAGCAGGCGAAGACCACCTTCGAGCTCGTCTACCAGGGCCGCACCGAGGAACTCCTCGCCGGTCTGGGCGACAGCAACTCCGAGATCTCCAGCGCCGACCACTACGCCCGCCGCGTGCTGGCCAGCCAGGACGCCTTCCTCCGCGAGAAGAACCGGTCCTGGCTGGACTGGTACGACGCGGACGGAACCAAGCTCCAGGCCATGAAGGTCATCGAGCTGACCCTGCTCGAAGAGATGGAGCAGAAGGCCCGTGAGCTGAAGAACGAGGCCCAGCAGGACGCCATCATCAACGGTGCGCTGATCCTCCTCGTCCTCGGTGTCTCCCTCGTCGGCGCCTTCGTCATGGCCCGCTCCATGATCCGCTCGCTGCGCCGCCTCCAGGACACCGCGACCCGGGTCGCCCAGGACCGTCTGCCCGAGCTCGTCAAGCAGCTCTCCGAGTCCGACCCGCAGGACGTCGACACGTCCGTGGAGTCCGTCGGTGTGCACACCCGCGACGAGATCGGCCAGGTGGCCGCGGCCTTCGACGACGTGCACCGCGAGGCCGTCCGCCTCGCCGCCGAGCAGGCCCTCCTGCGGGGCAACGTCAACGCGATGTTCACCAACCTCTCGCGCCGCTCCCAGGGCCTCATCCAGCGCCAGCTCTCGCTCATCTCCGAACTGGAGTCGCGCGAGGCCGACCCGGACCAGCTGTCCTCCCTCTTCAAGCTCGACCACCTCGCGACCCGCATGCGCCGCAACGGCGAGAACCTCCTCGTCCTCGCGGGCGAGGAGCCGGGCCGCCGGTGGACCCGCCCGGTCCCGCTGGTCGACGTGCTCCGCGCCGCCGCGTCCGAGGTGGAACAGTACGAACGCGTCGAACTGGCCTCGGTGCCCGGCACCGACGTCGCCGGCCGCGTCGTCAACGACCTCGTGCACGTCCTCGCCGAGCTTCTGGAGAACGCCACCTCGTTCTCCTCCCCGCAGACCAAGGTCAAGGTCACCGGTCACGCGCTGCCCGACGGCCGCGTGCTCGTCGAGATCCACGACACCGGTATCGGCCTCTCCCCGGAGGACCTCGCCGCGATCAACGAGCGGCTCGCGTCGCCGCCGACCGTGGACGTCTCGGTCTCCCGGCGCATGGGTCTGTTCGTGGTCGGCCGCCTGTCCCTGCGCCACGGCATCCGCATCCAGCTGCGCCCCTCCGACTCGGGTGGTACGACGGCCCTCGTCATGCTGCCGGTGGACGTCGCCCAGGGCGGCAAGAAGCCGGGCCCGACGCCGGGTCAGGGCGGCCCCGCCGGTGCCCAGGGCGGTCCCGGTGCCCAGGGCTCCGTGCCCGGTCCGGGCGCTCGTCCCACCGTGGGCGCGGGTCAGCAGCGCGGTCAGGTCGGCGGCGGCCAGCGCGCCGCCCTGCCCGGTCGCGACGGCGCCGCCGGCCAGCAGCGTCCCCAGGGCGGTCGGCCCCAGGGCGGCCCCGGTGCTCCGGGTACTCCCGGTGCTCCCGGTGCCCGTCCGCAGCAGGGCGGCCCGACCACCGCGGGCCAGGGCCAGGGCCAGGGCGGCTTCGGCTCCGGTCCGCTGCCGACCCGGGGCCCGATCCCGAGCGTCGGCTACGGCGGCAACCCCCAGGCCCGTCCCGCGTCCGGCCAGCCCGGACACCCCCAGGGCAACGGCTTCGAGCGCCCGCAGCAGCCTCCGGCGCAGCCGCAGCAGCCCCAGCCGCAGCAGGCCCAGCAGCAGCCGACCGGTCCCGCGGCTCAGGCCCCGGGCGGGTCCCGGCCGCAGCTGCCGCCGCGCGGCGGCGCCGGTGCCCGGGCGGAGCTTCCCGGCCCGCAGGCCACCAGCTGGGGCTCGGACCAGGCACGCGGCCACGACGAGCTCTCGGGCCCCGGCTCCACCGCCGAGTTCGCCCGCCCGGACTTCAACGCGCCGATGCCCCAGGGCGACGGCGTGGGCAGCACCACCGGCCAGTTCGAGCGTCCGGACGTACGGGGGCCCGTCGACCCGTCCGCCACCGGCCAGTTCGAGCGCCCGGGCTACCAGCCCCAGCGGCCCGGCGGCCCCGGTGTCGGCGGGTTCGCCCGCCAGCCGCAGGCCCCGCAGCAGCCCCAGCCGCAGGGCGGCGGTTACGCACCCGTACCGCCCGCGCGGTCCGAGGCCCCGCGGCTGCCGCAGGCGCACCGGCCCGAGGCGCTGCCCCCGGCCCAGGGCCCCGGCGACGCCCGCAGCCCGATCTTCGACACGCTGGAGTCGAACTGGTTCCGCGAGGAGGGACAGCAGTCCCCCGCGCAGGTCCCGGCCGTGCCCCAGCAGCCGCAGCAGTCGGCTCCGGCGGCCCCGGCCCCGCAGCAGCAATTTCCGCAGCGCGGCCAGGAGCAGGCGGCCGAGCCCGCCGCGGCGACGACCGGCGCGATGCCGACCGTCAGCTGGAAGTCCTCGCCGAACGACGAGCTGATGCGGCAGGCCGAGCGCGTGCGCCAGCCCGCCGCCGGCGGCATCACGACCTCGGGGCTGCCCCGCCGGGTCCCGCGGGCGAACCTCGTGGCCGGCACCGCGCAGCAGCAGGCCGACACGCAGGCGGGTCCGCAGGTCTCGCGGGCGCCGGACGACGTCCGCGGCCGTCTGACCAACCTCCGACGCGGTATCCAGCAGGGCCGTCAGGCTGGCAACGGCGGCCGTGGCCTCCGGACTGACCTCGCTGACCGCCGGTGCCTCCCGCATCTTCGAGGGCGGCGCCGTCAACCAGACCGTGGTCGAGATGGACCGGGGATTCCTCTTCCTCATGTCCGTCTCCGACGGATCCTCGCTGGCCGTACTGGCGCACCCGGAGTGCGACATCGGCCTCGTGGGCTACGAGATGGCTCTTCTGGTGGATCGCGCGGGCAGTGTCCTCACCCCGGACCTGCGCGCCGAACTGCAGGGAAGCCTGCTCGGCTGACTTCCCAGCTCCCGGCCGGACGGTACTGCCGGCCGGGAGACCGGGGCCCCGCCCCGGAATCCAGTACAACCGACAGGCCGTCATACCGTTCCCCCCACCGGCCGCCCCGTCAGACGGCACGCTGACCACTGCTGTCCAGCCCGGAGGATGAATGACCCCGCCCCCCGCCTACCCCGATGCGTACGGAGACTCGTACTCGGAAGGCGATCAGCCGTTGGTGCGTCCCTACGCGATGACCGGCGGCCGGACCCGGCCCCGCTACCAGCTCGCCATCGAGGCACTGGTCAGCACCACCGCCGATCCGATGCACCTGTCCGGCCTGCTCCCGGAGCACCAGCGCATCTGCACCCTGTGCCGCGAGGTCAAGTCGGTCGCCGAGGTCTCGGCACTGCTGTCCATGCCGCTGGGCGTGGCCCGGATCCTCGTGGCCGACCTGGCGGAGGCCGGCATGGTGGCGATCCACCAGCCGGGCAATGGAGAGGCCGGCGGCACGCCGGATGTAACGCTGCTCGAAAGGGTGCTCAGTGGCCTTCGGAACATCTAGCGGAGCGGCTCCCCGCTCCACCACCTCCGCGAAGATCGTGGTGGCGGGCGGCTTCGGCGTGGGCAAGACCACGTTCGTCGGAGCCGTGTCGGAGATCAACCCGCTGCGCACCGAAGCCGTCATGACCAGCGCCTCGGCCGGTATCGACGACCTCACGCACACCGGTGACAAGACGACCACGACGGTCGCGATGGACTTCGGCCGCATCACGCTCGACCAGGACCTGATCCTGTACCTCTTCGGTACGCCGGGCCAGGACCGCTTCTGGTTCATGTGGGACGACCTGGTCCGCGGCGCGATCGGTGCGATCGTGCTCGTCGACACGCGCCGGCTCGCCGACTGCTTCCCCGCGGTGGACTACTTCGAGAACAGCGGCCTGCCCTTCGTGGTGGCGCTCAACGGCTTCGAAGGGCACCAGCCGTACACGCCGGAGGAGGTCCGTGAGGCGCTGCAGATCGGCCCGAACGCTCCCATCATCACCACCGACGCCCGCCACCGCGCGGACGCCAAGAGCGCGCTCATCACGCTCGTCGAGCACGCGCTGATGGCCCGGCTCAAGTAGCGCGGCGGTCCCAACTGCCGCACGGGAGGGGCGGGCTGTGTCGTAGGACACGGCCCGCCCCTGTCGTTCATAACGTTTCGACAGAGAATTGAAGCCTTTTGGCAACGGGATGCGTTCGATCGGTGCCGCTGCGCTCACAACCGCCCCGGTTTTTGCAGCGGGACGCTCTTTATGTCCGATTTACGTGAGGCATAAGTCTCTCGGGGCGGCAGATTTCAACTGTTTGGAACACGGCAGTCAACCGTGCTGGAATTCAACGAACTAGCTAGTAGCACCGCCGAGAGGTTGTTGGTCGAGTGAGGCGAAGCAACGCAAGCCCCGCGGATGAACCCGCGCGCGGCAACTTCACCCCGCCGCCGCGAGCGGCCGCGTCGCCCGCCGACGTGCCCGTGGAACCGCCTGTGAAGAGCGGGAGCACCAGCCGGTTCTCCCCCCGCAACTGGCGCGTGCCGACCCGCCTGAACGCCATTCTGCTCGTACCGGCCCTCGTGGGCCTGGTCATGGGCGGCTTCCAGGTGAAGGGCTCCATCGACACGTGGAACGAGGCCAAGGACGCCGAGCAGATAGCCCGGGTCGTTCAGGCGGCCTCGGAATACAGCCAGGCACTGCTCAACGAGCGTGACCTCACGGCCGAGCCGCTCCTGAACGGCCTGACCAAGGACGAGAAGGTCAGCAAGGCCTACGCGGCGACGACCGCCGCGAAGGAGAAGTTCGACAAGGCCGTCCTGGACCTGCCCGAGAACCAGGGCATGGAGCGGCGCCTGGAGCTCTTCCGCACGGAGGAGCCCAAGCTGGCGGACGTCCGCCAGACCGCCTACCAGGCCGGGATCGAGAGCGCCAAGAAGAACCCGCCCACGTCGTTCGGCCCCATCCCCACCGAAGAGGGCTACGTCACGGTCCAGCACTACCTGATGCAGTTCGCCAACGAACTGGGTCTCGGTACGGGCAACGTGACCTCCTACGGCCGCATGGTCTACGCGATCCAGCTCGCCAAGGCGGCGAACTCGCTCCAGCGCTCCGTGGGCACGCACCTCCTGGTGCGCCCGAACAACGACGAGAACATCCGCAAGGCCCAGCTCGTCGCCTTCTCCTCCTACGCCTACCTCGAGGAAATCGCCATCGGCGAGTACGTCGCGGCGGGCACCGAGGAGGACGTGAACCGCCTGAAGACGGTCATGGCCAAGAAGGCCGAGGAGGGCGCCGCCAAGCTCGCGGAGGCCAAGGCCGCCTCCGAGCAGGCCGGCACCCCCTTCAAGTCCCCGCCCGTCTCGCCGATCAACAAGTCGATCCTCACCGGCATGACCGAGGCGATCGCCAGCGGCGAGCCGAAGAAGAAGGTCATCGACGGCGGCACCACGCCGGCGGCCTGGCAGTTCGCCGCCACCTCCAAGTTCGACGGCTACGACGAGGTCGAGAAGGAACTCCTCGAGAAGGCCGTCAACGACGCCGTCGCGGTCTCCGACGACGCCCGCGTCGACGCCATCACCAACGGCGCCATCGTGGTCGTGGCCCTCCTCGCGGCCTTCATCCTGGCCGGCATGATGGCCCGCCAGATGGGCCGTGCGATGGGCCGCCTGCGGACCGCCGCCTTCGACATCGCCGAGCAGCGCCTGCCGTCGCTCGTCGACCAGCTGTCGCGCACCGACCCGGGCAAGGTCGACACCCGGGTCACGCCGATCCCGATCGACTCGCAGGACGAGATCGGCGAGGTCGCCCGCGCGTTCGACCAGGTCCACCGGGAAGCGGTCCGGCTCGCCGCCGAGCAGGCGCTCCTGCGGGGCAACGTCAACGCGATCTTCACGAACCTCTCCATGCGCAACCAGTCGCTGATCGAGGGCCAGCTGACCCTCATCACCGACCTGGAGAACAACGAGGCCGACCCGGACCAGCTGGAGAACCTCTTCCGCCTGGACCACCTGGCCACCCGTATGCGCCGCAACGGCGAGAACCTCCTCATCCTCGCGGGTGAGGAGCCGGGCCGCCGCTGGGACCAGCCCGTGCCCCTCGTGGACGTGCTCCGCGCCGCCTCCTCCGAGGTGGAGCAGTACGAGCGCATCGAGCTCTCCGGCGTCTCGGACGCCGAGATCCACGGCCAGGCCGTGACCGACCTCGTGCACCTGCTGGCCGAGCTGCTGGAGAACGCCACCACGTTCTCCTCCCCGCAGACCAAGGTGCGCGTCAACGCCACGCGCCTGCCCGACGGCCGCGTCATGGTCGAGATCCACGACAAGGGCATCGGCCTCACCGCCGAGGACTTCGCGGACATCAACCACAAGCTCGCCAACCCGCCGACCGTGGACGCCGCGATCTCGCAGCGCATGGGTCTGTTCGTGGTCGGCCGGCTGGCGGACCGCCACAACATCCGCGTCCAGCTGCGCCCGTCGGGCGAGGCGGCCGGCACCACGTCGCTGATCATGCTGCCCGACGCCATCACGCACGGTGGCGGTGGCGAGGGCATCCCGGACGACGACTTCACGGTCTCGCAGATCATTCCGGAGCAGAAGGCCCAGCAGGCCGCCCCGATGCGCACGGCGGCGGAGCTCGGCTTCGACGACTCGCGTTACGAGCAGGGCGGTGACGCACAGGGCCTGGACCCGGTGGGCCGCTCCCTGAGCCGCGGCGAGCGGCGTGCCGCCCTGGAGGCCCAGGTCGGCTTCCCGCAGGAGCCGCAGCAGTACGCCGACCGGAGCGGCCCGGGCGGCCAGGACTATCCGGAACCTCAGCCCGAGCACGGCTACCAGGCGTACCAGGGCTACGAGCAGCAGTCCGAGCAGGGTTACGAACCTGCGTACGACGGACAGCGCCCGGAGCAGGGGTACGAGGCGTACCCGCAGCAGGACTACGCCTATACGGAAGACGGCTACCCGGACCAGCAGTCGAGCACGCAGAGCTACGACGCAGGCTACGAAACCCCGTCGGCACAGGCCGAGTGGCCCGAACAGAACACGTATCCGGCTGCCTACCAGCAGGATTACGGGACTGAATCGGAATCCCGGGCCGTCCCCGAACCGGCCGCGGAGCGCGTAGGCTTCGACCGTCCGGGCGCCGCTGCCGACACCGGTCACGCAATGACCGGAGCGGGCCTGCCGCGACGCGGCAGCCAGCAGCAGTGGCAGCCGGCACAGCAGGAAGCGGAGTCCTCCGGGTCCCTCTTCGAGCAGCGACCGCAGCGTCAGCGGCAGGCCGCGGCGCCGGAGCAGGACCAGGACGGTGGCACGGGTTGGCGCTCGGGCAACGACGAGCGCTGGCAGCAGGCCGCCAAACTCCGTGAGCCGAAGGCGGGCGGGGTCACCCCGTCCGGTCTCCCTCGGCGCGTGCCCAAGGCCAACCTGGTCGAGGGCGCAGCGGAGACGACCCCGCAGGGCGGCCCCCAGGTCTCCCGCGCTCCGGAGGACGTCCGCGGCAGGTTGAGCAACTTGCGGCGAGGTGTCCAGGGCGGCCGTGGCCTCCGGACTGACCTCGCTGACCGCCGGTGCCTCCCGCATCTTCGAGGGCGGCGCCGTCAACCAGACCGTGGTCGAGATGGACCGGGGGTTCCTGTTCCTCATGTCCGTCTCGGACGGATCGTCCCTCGCGGTGCTGGCGCACCCGGAGTGCGACATCGGCCTCGTGGGTTACGAGATGGCTCTTCTGGTGGATCGCGCGGGCAGTGTCCTGACCCCGGACCTGCGCGCCGAACTGCAGGGCAGTCTTCTCAACTAGCAAACAGGCAGTGCGTTTCGCGCCATCGCACCGTAGGGTGCGGTGGCGCGGTTCCACAGGGAGTACTGCGTTCTTGGAGTCGGAGGAGGAGACGTGACAACACCCGGAGGACATCCTTATGGCGGCGCGCAGCAGCCGCAGGGTGGGCACGACCAGAACCGCTTCAACTTCCCCTCCGCGCCCAGCCGGCCTGTGCCGGAGCAGAACCATTACCAGCAGTACGGGCAGCCCCAGCAGCCCCAGATGCCTCCGCAGCCGCCTCCGCGCGCCCCGCGGCAGCCGGCTCCGAAGGCCCACAACCCGCTGGTGCGCCCGTACGCGATGACCGGCGGCCGGACTCGGCCGCGCTACCAGCTCGCCATCGAGGCGCTGGTCAGTACCACGGCGGATCCCGCGCGTCTGCAAGGGCAGTTGCCCGAGCACCAGCGCATCTGCCGCCTGTGCCAGGAGATCAAATCCGTCGCGGAGATCTCGGCACTCCTCTCCATTCCTCTTGGTGTCGCCCGCATCCTCGTAGCCGACCTGGCGGAGGCGGGCCTTGTCGCCATTCACCAGCCCGGCGGCGATGAGTCTGCCGGTGGCCAGCCAGACGTGACACTGCTCGAAAGGGTGCTCAGTGGACTTCGCAAGCTCTAACGGCGGAGCGGCTCCCCGCTCCACCACCTCCGCGAAGATCGTGGTGGCGGGCGGCTTCGGCGTGGGCAAGACCACGTTCGTCGGAGCCGTGTCCGAGATCAACCCGCTGCGCACCGAAGCCGTCATGACGTCCGCGAGCGCGGGCATCGACGACCTCACCCACACCGGTGACAAGACGACCACGACGGTCGCGATGGACTTCGGCCGCATCACGCTCGACCAGGACCTGATCCTGTACCTCTTCGGCACCCCCGGCCAGGACCGCTTCTGGTTCATGTGGGACGACCTGGTCCGCGGCGCGATCGGTGCCGTCGTGCTCGTCGACACGCGCCGGCTCGCCGACTGCTTCCCCGCCGTCGACTACTTCGAGAACAGCGGCCTGCCCTTCGTCATCGCCCTCAACGGCTTCGACGGGCACCAGCCCTACACGCCGGAGGAAGTCCGCGAGGCCCTGCAGATCGGCCCGGACGCCCCCATCATCACCACCGACGCCCGCCACCGCGCGGACGCCAAGAGCGCGCTCATCACGCTCGTCGAGCACGCCCTCATGGCGCGCCTGCGGTAGGAGCCGGCCGCAGCCGTATCCGACAGGCCCCTGTGTCCATGACGCGGGGGCCTTCGCCGTGGGCGGCGGCGCCGGATCGGGCGGGCGGGACGGCCCGGAGGGTGCGTCGGTACGCGCAAGGCCCCGCACCCTGGACGGGTGCGGGGCCTTCGGGGCGCGGGGAGCTCTCGGCTCAGCCCTGCCAGCTGTGCGGGGCGCGGAAGCCCGGGGTGCGCTCCAGACGGCGCCAGCCGGCCTGGCGGGGCAGGCGGACGGCGGTCTCCTCGGGGGTGGCGGCGGCGCGGGCGAGCAGGATCGCGGTGATCGCGGCCAGCTCCTCCGGCTCGGCGTTGCCCTTCTCGACGCGGAGCAGGGTGTCAGAGGTGTGGGTCATGGGGTGGCAGATCTCCTTCGCGGTTACTGCGGCGGGTTGCCGTGCTTGCGGGACGGCAGATCGTGCTGGCTGTTACTGCGGCGGGTTGCCGTGCTTACGGGACGGCAGGTCCGCGTGCTTGTTCCGCAGCATGGCGAGCGCACTCACGAGCACCTCGCGGGTCTCGGCGGGGTCGATGACGTCGTCGACGAGGCCGCGCTCGGCCGCGTAGTACGGGTGCATCAGCTCGGCCTTGTACTCCTTGACCATGCGCACGCGCATGGCCTCGGGGTCCTCGGCGTCCGCGATCTGCTTGCGGAAGATGACGTTGGCAGCGCCCTCGGCGCCCATCACGGCGATCTCGTTGGTGGGCCAGGCGTAGGTGAGGTCGGCGCCGATGGACTGGGAGTCCATGACGATGTACGCGCCGCCGTAGGCCTTGCGCAGGATCAGCGAGATCCGCGGCACGGTGGCGTTGCAGTACGCGTACAGGAGCTTGGCTCCGTGGCGGATGATGCCGCCGTGCTCCTGGTCGACGCCCGGCAGGAAGCCGGGGACGTCCAGCAGCGTGATGATCGGGATGTTGAAGGCGTCGCACATCTGGACGAAGCGCGCGGACTTCTCGGAGGCCTCGATGTCGAGCACGCCGGCGAGGTGGGCGGGCTGGTTGGCGACGATGCCGACGACCTGGCCGTCCATGCGGGCGAGGGCGCAGATGATGTTGCGGGCCCAGCGCTCGTGGATCTCGAGGACGTCGCCGTCGTCGACGAGTTCCTCGATGACCTTGTGCATGTCGTACGGGCGGTTGCCGTCCGCGGGGACCAGGTCCAGCAGGACGTCCGAGCGGCGGTCCGCCGGGTCGGTCGTCTCGTGGACGGGCGGGTTCTCGCGGTTGTTGGAGGGCAGCATCGAGATGAGGTAGCGCACCTCGGAGATGCAGGTCTCCTCGTCGTCGTACGCGAAGTGCGCGACGCCGGAGGTCTCGGCGTGCACGTCGGCGCCGCCGAGGCCGTTCTGGGTGATCTCCTCGCCGGTCACCGCGCGGACGACGTCCGGGCCGGTGATGAACATCTGCGAGGTGTCGCGGACCATGAAGACGAAGTCCGTGAGAGCCGGGGAGTAGGCGGCTCCGCCCGCGCACGGCCCGAGCATCACCGAGATCTGCGGGATGACGCCCGAGGCCTTGGTGTTGCGCTGGAAGATGCCGCCGTAGCCGGCGAGCGCGGAGACGCCCTCCTGGATGCGGGCGCCGGCGCCGTCGTTGAGGGAGACCAGCGGGGCACCGGCCGCGATGGCCATGTCCATGATCTTGTGGATCTTCGTGGCGTGGGCCTCGCCCAGGGCGCCGCCGAAGATCCGGAAGTCGTGCGCGTAGACGAAGACCGTGCGGCCCTCGACGGTGCCCCAGCCGGTGATGACACCGTCGGTGTAGGGCTTCTTGCTCTCCAGGCCGAAGCCGGTCGCGCGGTGGCGGCGCAGCTGCTCGACCTCCTTGAAGGAACCCTCGTCGAGGAGCAGGGCGATGCGCTCGCGGGCGGTCAGCTTGCCCTTCGCGTGCTGGGCCTCGGTCGCACGGTCACTGGGTCCACGCCGCGCCTGCTCGCGCAGGGAGTGCAGCTCGGCCACGCGCCCACGGGCGTCCGTCGGCTCGCTCGGGATCTGGTCCACAACGGTCATGTACCGACCTTACGAAGATCGTGATGAAAAACCTCCGTTCATTCCGCACAGTCTCGGGACTCTTCCGCTGTCCGGCCCGCACAGAACCACCGGTGGAAGTAAGGACTCCGCCATCCGGGGTCCTGTGCGCTTGTAGGACCTTCACAGAAATCGCCGACACCCCGACCAGTGGTTGAAATTTGAACAGAATGCCTCTAGTGTTTCTGGTGTCGAAGTCGTTGAACGTTAAACGACCTCGGCGCCCCCACACAGGAACCACTGCCGAGGAGTAAGTCATGGGTCTCTTCAACCGCCGCACCCCGGAGAACACCGCCGCCGTCGCCACGCTGGACGTGGACCCGGCCCTCGCCGCCCTCACCGGCGACTACGTCGTCGACGCCGCCCACAGCCGCATCGGCTTCACCGTCCGCCACGCCATGGTCACCAACGTCCGCGGCGCCTTCGAGGACCACGAGGGCACCCTGCACCTCGACGGCTCCGACCCGGCCCGCTCCACCGCCTCGATCGATGTGAAGATCGCCTCCGTGGACACCGGCATCGCCGACCGCGACGGCCACCTGCGCAGCGCCGACTTCTTCGACGCCGAGGCCTTCCCGCTGATGACCTTCCGCTCCACCGAGGCCGCGTTCCTCGGCGGCGACACCTACCGGATCACCGGCGACCTCACCATCAAGGACGTCACCCGGCCGCTCTCCATCGACCTGGAGTTCAACGGCTCCGCCACCGACCCGTACGGCAACCAGCGCGTCGGATTCGAGGGCAGCGCCGACATCCTGCGCTCGGACTGGGGCCTGACCTGGAACGCGGCCCTGGAGACCGGTGGCGTCGTCGTCAGCGACAAGGTCAAGCTGACCTTCGACATCTCGGCCATCAAGCAGGCCTGACCTGCCGCACGGCGACCCGGGGGCGGCCTGCCCTAGAAGCCGCCCCCGTCGAAGCCGCCGCCGAATCCTCCCCCGTCGAACCCGCCTCCGCCGCCGAAGTCCCCGCCGCCGAAATCGGACGGGTTGAAGTCGGCGCCGGAGAAGTCCCCGCCGTCGAAGCCGCCGCCGTAGTCCGAGGCGTAGGCGGGGGTCGACATCATCGAACCGAGCATCGTGCCCATGAGCAGGCCGGGCAGGATGCCGCCGCCGAAGTACCCGCCGGCCCAGGGCCCGTACGCGGGGCCCGCGTCGTAGTAGGGCCGCGGCCCGCGCTCGGTGTCGACGGTGCGCACCGCCGGGTCGTGCCCGTCGCGCAGCCGGACCGCGTCCGCCGTGCAGACGGGTACCGTACGCGCCGCTCCCGTCGCCGGGGCCCACGTCGCGTCCTCGGTGCTGGGCCCGTGGCGCGGGTCGAAGAAGCAGGGTGCGCGGCGCTCCGGGACCGGCCGGCCCTGTCGGCGCGCGTCCAGACGGGCCAGGGCGTACCGGCCGTCCTCCAGGGCCCGGGTCACGCCGGTGACCTCCTCCGGGTACTGCACGGAGGCCATGAGCTGTTTGGCCTTGTCGTACGCGTCGAGCCCCCGCGCGTAGTCCTCGCGCATCGCGTCGTCCGCGCCGGGTTCACCGGGGTGGAAGTCCAGGCGGTCCAGCTCCTCGCCGAAGGCCGTGATGTCCTCGTCGACGACCACGCCGAGCCGCTCTATCGCCTCGCGCCGCGTCTGCTCCTTCTTCCTGCGGTTGCGGCGGACCAACGCGTACGCCCCGCCGCCGCCGACCGCGGCCATGGCGCCGAGGGTGACCAGGCCGCCGACCGGTACCCCGTCGCCCGCGCCGGTGGTGCCCCACGAGGCGGGGGCGCTGCCCCTGGCCTGCGCCAGGGCCTGGTCCACGAAGTTGTTCAGCTGGGTGCTCGCGTCGACCGGGGCGCCGGTCTTGACCGCCTCGGTGAGGTTGCGCACGGCGTTGGCCGGCATGACCGCCCGGTCGGCGCCGGCGTTGAAGCCGTCGCCGAGCCGGATCGCGTAGAGCCCGGTGATGCCGGTCTCCGCCCGGACGGCGGGGAGCACCTTGTCCGGCGGGAACTCGGCGGTGGCCGGGAGGACGGCGACGAAGACCGGCTTCCCGGCGTCCTTGATCTTCTCCGCGAGTGCGTCGGCCTCGGCCGGCGGCAGCTGCGCCCGGGCCCGGGGGTCGACGTACACGGGCCCCTCCTTGAGGGCCTCCCCCACGGCGGCGACCCCGGTGGCGGCCGACGCCTGCGGCGCGACGGCCAGGGCCGTCGCGGACAGGGCCAGCAGCAGACCGGACAGCAACGATCCCCCACGCACGGATATCAGCCTGGTCCTCATATCCCCGACGCTACCCGAACCGTCACTTTCCTGTGTGAGTTGGACATAAGGGGCTCCTGCCGACGTGCGCCGTCACTCGGCCGGCTCGACGCCCGCGTGGAGGAGGCCGTAGGTGAACGCGTCCTCCAGGGCCTGCCAGGAAGCGGCGATCACGTTGGGGGCGACACCGACCGTCGACCACTCGCGGACGCCGTCCGTCGTGGCGATGAGCACGCGGGTCGTGGACTCGGTGCCGTGCGTGCCCTCCAGGATGCGGACCTTGTAGTCGACCAGCTCGAACTTGGCGAGCTGGGGGTAGAACCGCTCCAACGCCACCCGCAGGGCCCGGTCCAGCGCGTTGACCGGGCCGTTGCCCTCCGCCGTCGCGACGATCCGCTCGCCCTTGGCCCACAGCTTGACCGTGGCCTCGTTGGCGTGGGTGCCGTCCGGACGGTCCTCGACGATCGCCCGCCAGGACTCGATGCGGAAGTACTTGCGGGCGCGCCCCTCGGCCTCGGCCCGCAGCAGCAGCTCGAAGGAGGCGTCGGCCGCCTCGTAGGTGTAGCCCTGCAGCTCGCGCTCCTTGACCCGCTCCACGACCCGGGAGATCAACGCGCGGTCCCCGCCGAGTTCGACGCCGAGCTCCTTGCCCTTCAGCTCGATGGAGGCGCGGCCGGCCATGTCGGAGACCAGCATCCGCATCGTGTTGCCGACCCGCTCGGGGTCGATGTGCTGGTAGAGGTCCGGGTCGACCTTGATCGCCGAGGCGTGCAGCCCGGCCTTGTGCGCGAAGGCGGAGACGCCGACGTACGGCTGGTGGGTGGAGGGGGTGAGGTTGACGACCTCGGCGATGGCGTGCGAGATCCGGGTCATCTCCGCGAGTGCGCCGTCGGGGAGCACCTTGCGCCCGTACTTGATCTCCAGTGCGGCGACGACCGGGAAGAGGTTGGCGTTGCCGACGCGTTCGCCGTAGCCGTTCGCGGTGCACTGCACGTGCGTGGCGCCGGCGTCGACGGCGGCCAGGGTGTTGGCGACCGCGCAGCCGGTGTCGTCCTGGGCGTGGATGCCGAGGCGGGCCCCGGTGTCGGCGAGGACGGTGGCGACGGTCGCCGAGACCTGGGCGGGCAGCATGCCGCCGTTGGTGTCGCAGAGGATGACCACGTCGGCGCCGGCCTCGTGGGCGGTGCGGACGACGGCCTTGGCGTACTCGGCGTTGGCGCGGTAGCCGTCGAAGAAGTGCTCGCAGTCGACGAACACCCGGCGGCCCTGGGCGACCAGGTGGGAGACGGTGTCGCGGACCATCTCCAGGTTCTCGTCCAGGGTGGTGCGCAGGGCGAGCTCGACGTGGCGGTCGTGCGACTTGGCGACGAGCGTGATCACGGGGGCGCCGGACTCCAGCAGGGCCCGCACCTGGGGGTCCTGGTCGGCCGATCCGCCGGCCCGGCGGGTGGCGCCGAAGGCCACCAGCCGGGCGTTCTTGAAGTCGATCTCCGCGCGGGCGCGGGCGAAGAACTCGGTGTCGCGGGGGTTGGCGCCGGGCCAGCCGCCTTCGATGAAGCCCACTCCGAAGTCGTCCAGATGGCGCGCGATCGTCAGCTTGTCGGCGACGGTGAGGTTGATGCCCTCACGCTGGGCACCGTCGCGCAGGGTGGTGTCGAAGACGTGGAAGCTGTCGTCCAGGCCCCCGGACAGCGCAGTTGCCGCCTCTGGTGTCGTCGTCATGCTGATCTGACTCCTGTCGGATGAGTGGTTCCGTACAACCGGGGATCCACTGCCCCCATCATCGCGCGCAGTCCGGTCCCGGCAGGGATGGGCCGGGAAACGAAAAAACCTCTCGCGGATAGCGAGAGGTCTGCACGCGGGTCCGAGGCACGGTGGCCGCGTCCGCGAAGTTCTTCCACGGTTCAGCGGCCACTGGGGACCGGCGCGCTGCTGGCGATAATCATGAGCAGAGCAGGCACGCACGCAGTGTGGCACACCGACCGCCGCGGATGGACAGGCGTCTCATCATGCGGGCGCGGCCCCTCCGCCCGGGCGGTCCGCCGCGCCGCGGACGCCGGCGGGATCGAGGGTGTCGGTGAGGAACTCGCGGACGTGGGCCAGGATGTCCGTCCGGTCGAGGGTGGGCAGGCCCACGGCCAGCTGGATGCTGAAGCCGTCGAGGAGGGCGCGGATGCGGGTGGCGGCCCGTTCGGCGTCCACCGGGCGGAACTCCCCGCGGGAGATGCCCTCGGCCAGCAGCGCCACCAGGTCGCGGTGCCAGGCCCCCTCGATGGCCGCCTGCCGTTCGCGCTCCTGGGGTCCGGCGTTCTGGGAGCGGTTCCACACCTCCAGCCACAGCGTCCAGTGCGGGTCGCGGGCCTGGGTGGGCACGTACAGGTCCACGTACGCCGCCAGGCGCTCGGCGACGGGTCCGCGGCGGGCGAGCAGGGCCCGCCGCGCCCTGCCCAGTTCGGCCTCGCTCCACTCCAGGGTCTGCAGCAGGAGCTCGTCCTTGCTGCGGAAGTAGTAGAGGAGGTGGCCGCTGCTCATGCCGACCTCGCGGCCGAGGCCGGCCATGGTCAGGCCGTCCAGGCCGCGCTCGGCGATCGTGGCCATGGCGGCGACGAGTACGTCCTCGCGCGGGGGCGCGTTCCTGCGCGCCGCCCGTACCGGTACTCCACCCGCCGCCATGGGGCACTCCTTCGTCAGGTCCGCCGGAGGTCAGACCTTCGGCTGCTGCTGGGTGATGCAGTGGATACCGCCACCCCCGGCGAAAATCGTACGTGCGTCGACGAGGGTCACGGTCCGTTCGGGGAAGAGGCCCCGGAAGATCTCGGCGGCCTCCTCGTCGCGCGGGTCGTCGAAGGCGCACAGCACGACGCCGTCGTTGCACAGGTAGTGGTTGATGTACGAGTAGTCCACCCACTCGCCCTCCTCCTCCAGCACGGTCGGCGCCGGGATCTCCACGACCTCCAGCCGGCGGCCGCGGGCGTCGGTGGACGCGCGCAGGATCGCCGCGATGGTCTTGCAGCGCTCGTGGTCGGGGTGGGAGGGGTCGGGCTGGGTGTGCACCATGACCACGCCGGGCCGGGCGAAGGCAGCGACGATGTCGACGTGCCCCTGGGTTCCGTAGGTGCCGTAGTCGCCGGCCAGGCCGTACGGCAGCCAGATCGCCCTGGTGGTGCCGAGGTGGGCGTGGACCTCGGCCTCGACCTGCTCGCGGGTCCAGTCGGGGTTGCGACCCTTGCCCAGCTGCACGGTGTCGGTGAGCAGCACGGTGCCCTCGCCGTCGACGTGGATCGCGCCGCCCTCGTTGACGAGCGGGGTGCTGAACGTGCGGGTGCCGAGCACGTCGGAGATCTGCCGGGCGATCTTCGCGTCGTGGTCCCAGCGGGCCCATTCCTGGGCGCCCCAGCCGTTGAAGGTCCAGTCGACCGCGGCGAGCTCTCCCGCGTCGTTGGTGACGAAGGTCGGGCCGATGTCGCGCATCCAGGCGTCGTCGAGTTCGCGCTCGATCACGTCGAGCGGGTGGCCGTCGCCGGCGCCGGCGATCGCGCGGGCGCTCTCGGCGTCGCCCGGGGAGACGACGAGGGAGACGGGCTCGTGGGCGCGGACCGCGCGGGCGACGGCGCCCCAGGCCTCGCGGGCCTCGGCGAGCTCCTGCTCGGTGGTGAAGGTCGGGTTCGGGCTGGGCCAGGCCATCCAGGTGCGTTCGTGGGGCGTCCACTCGGCGGGCATCCGGAATCCGTCGTGCACGGGCTTGGTGGTCATGGCAGGCAGGTCCTTAGGGGCTGTGCTGGTTTACAGGAAGTACAGGCGGTTGAGGGAGACCGACTCGGCGGCTTCGGAGCGCAGGGGTTCGCCGTCGAGGGAGACGAGGCCGCTGCGCGCGTCCACGTCGACCGCGCCGACCCGGGAGTTCAGGAGCAGGTCGCCGGGGCCGATGCCGCGGGTGCCGCGGACGGCGACGCGTCGGCGGCGGGTCGGCATCCCGTCGCTGCCGAGGGCTGCCGCGGCGGCGGAGACGAACGCGACGGAGATGTCGGCCGCGGTGGCCCCGTACGAGCCGAACTGCGGTCCGAGGACGAGGGGTTCGCAGGTGTCGGTGGCGGCGTTGGGGTCGCCGGTGACGCCGTGGGCGGGGAAGCCGGACTTCAGGACGAGCTGCGGTTTCGCGCCGAAGAACTGCGGCCGCCACAGCACGATGTCGGCGAGCTTGCCGACCTCGATCGAACCGATCTCGTGCGCCAGGCCGTGCGCGATCGCCGGATTGATCGTCAGCTTCGCCATGTAGCGCAGCACACGCGCGTTGTCGTCGCCGTCGCCGTCGCCCTCCAGCGGGCCGAGCTCGCCCTTCATCTTCGCTGCCATGGCGAAGGTGCGCCGGATCGTCTCCCCGGCCCGGCCCATGCCCTGGGCGTCGGAGGACGTGATCCCGATCGCGCCCAGGTCGTGCAGCACGTCCTCGGCACCCATGGTCCCGGCCCGGATCCGGTCCCGCGCCATCGCCGCGTCACCGGGCAGGTCCGGCTTGAGGTCGTGGACGGAGACGATCATCCCGTAGTGCTCGGCGACCGCGTCCCGCCCGAACGGCAGCGTCGGATTGGTGGAGGAGCCGATGACGTTCGGCACGCCCGCCATCTTCAGGACGTTCGGCACGTGTCCGCCGCCGCAGCCCTCGATGTGGAAGGCGTGGATCGTGCGGCCGTCCAGGACCCGCAGGGTGTCCTCCACGGACAGGCACTCGTTCAGGCCGTCCGAGTGGAGGGCGACCTGGACGTCGTGTTCCTCCGCCACGCGCAGGGCCGTGTCCAGGGCCCGGGTGTGGGCGCCCATGTCCTCGTGGACCTTGAACCCGGACGCACCGCCCTCGGCGAGGGCCTCCACCAGCGGCGCCGCGTCCGAGGACGAACCGCGTGCCAGGAAGCCGATGTTCACCGGCCAGGCGTCGAAGGCGTTGAAGGCGTGCTTCAGGGCCCACGGGGAGTTGACGCCGACACCCCACACGGGGCCGAACTCCTGGCCGATGACGGTGGTGACACCCGCAGAGAGGGAGGCCTCCATGATGCGCGGGGACAGCAGGTGGACGTGGGTGTCGACGGCGCCGGCGGTGGCGATCAGGCCTTCGCCGGAGACGATCGAGGTTCCGGTGCCGACGACGACGTCGACACCGTCGAGGGTGTCGGGGTTGCCGGCCCGGCCGATCGCGTGGATCCGGCCCTCACGGATGCCGATCGACACCTTCCGGATCCCCAGGACCGCGTCGATGACCAGCACATTGCTGATCACCACGTCACAGGTGTCGCGGACCGCGGCGCCCTTCAGGTGCAGCCCGTCGCGGGCGGTCTTGCCGAAGCCCGCCAGGAACTCGTCACCCGGCTTCTGGGCGTCGGACTCCACCCGTACCGTCAGCCCCGAGTCACCGAGCCGGACCCGGTCCCCCGCCCGCGGACCGAACACGGCCGCGTACTCGTGCGGATCGATGTGCCGGCTGCCCGGCGCACAGTGCGCGCTGTGGTCGGTGTGCGGGGTCTGCCTGCTCATGCCGTCGTCCCTTCGGGGCGGTCGGTGGGTTCGGCCCGGGCGGCCGTGGCCGGGGTGGCGCCCAGGTAGCCGCACGCCGCGGCGCGGCGCAGGGCCTCCGCCTTCGCCCCGGGGGCGTCGAGCGGCCCGTCGACCAGGCCCGCGAAGCCGATCGCGATGCGGTCGCCGCCGAGGGGGACGAGGCCGACGTCGCCCTCGCCGTGCGGGTCGAACCGTACGGAGGAGCCTGCGGGCACGCACAGCCGCATGCCGTAGGCGGCGGCGCGGTCGAAGTCCAGGCGCGGGTTCGCCTCGAAGAAGTGGAAGTGCGAGGTCACGCTCACCGGCACGTCGGCGGTGTTGCGCACGTGCAGGTGGAGGACCGGCTCCGGCTGGGGGACGCCGGGACCGGGGACGACGGCGCCCGGGGCGTCGTCCCCGAGCGGCACCGCGCCCCGGACGGGGGACGAGACCACGGCGAGGCGGGAGCCGTCGTCGAAGACGGCCTCCACGTGCACCTCGGTGACCACGTCGGCGACACCGGGCAGCACGTCGTCCGGGCCCAGCACGCTGCGGGCCTCCTCGATGGCCTCGGCGAGCCGTTTGCCGTCGCGCGCGGCCTCGCAGACCGTGTCCGCGATCAGCGCGGTGGCCTCCGGGACGTTGAGCTTCAGGCCGCGGGCCCGCCGGGCCCTGGCCAGTTCCGCAGCGCTGCGGAGCAGCAGCCGGTCGCGCTCCGTAGGAGTCAGCCGCACGCCGATCCACCACCTCACGAGTCGAAGAGTTAGAGCATCACTCTAACTCTTGATTTCGTTGGACGGAATCATTGACCTCCACGCAGGGCGTGCGTCACATTGAGTGTCGCTCAAACGAAGCGCCACCACCCCCCGCCCTGCCAAGGGAGTCCCCCATGCCCATCGAACAGCGCGGAGTCGACACCATCCCGGAGGAGGAGCGGACCAGCGGTCCCCGTGACCTGATATCGATCCTCCTCGGCTCCAATCTGTGCCTCGGTGTGATCGTCTTCGGCTGGCTGCCCCCGTCCTTCGGACTGGGCCTGTGGCCCTCGGTCACGGCCATCGTGACCGGCACCCTCGTCGGCATCGCCTTCACCGCGCCGCTGGCCCTCGTCTCCCTGCGCACCGCGACCAACCTCTCCACCTCCAGCGGCGCGCAGTTCGGCGTGCGCGGGCGGCTCGTGGGCTCGGTGGTGGGCCTGCTGCTCTCGCTCGGCTACACGGCGCTCACCCTGTGGATCGGCGGCGACGTCATGGTCGGCACGCTCGCGCGCCTCACCGGGCTCCCGGACAGCGGCGTCTCCCGGGCCGTGATGTACGGCCTCCTCGCCGCGGGCACCGTGGTCGCGGCCGTCTTCGGCTACCGGCTGCTGCTGCGCATGAGCAAGGTGCTGTCCGTCGCCATGGTCGTGCTGCTGGCGGCCGGCTTCGTCGCCTACGCTCCCGACTTCACCACCGCCGCGCCTCCGGAGACCCCGTACCTGCTCGGCTCCTTCTGGCCGACGTGGCTGCTGGCGGCCGTCGCCGCCGGCCTCAGCGGGCCCGTCGCCTTCATCACCCTGCTGGGCGACTACACGCGCTACATCTCACCGCGCCGCCACGGCTCGCGCAGGGTCCTGTGGGCCACCGCCTTCGGCCTGCTGATCGGCCTGCTGGTCCCGCAGCTCTTCGGCACGTACACGGCACTGGCCGCCCGGGCCGGCCTGGACTACGCCGGTCCGCTCGTAGAAGCGGCGCCGCTGTGGTACCTGCTCCCCCTGCTGGTCGCCGCAGCGGCCGGCTCGGTGGGCAACGCCGGGCTGATGCTCTATTCCATGGGCCTGGACCTCGACGCCATCGTCCCGCGCGCGACCCGCACCACGGCCACCGTGATCGCGGCGGCCGTCGCCACCGCCTTCGTGTTCTTCGGGTCCTTCGAGTGGGACGTGCAGTCCGCGATGACCTCCTTCGTCCTGGTGCTGACCGCGATCGGCACGCCGTGGGCCGTGATCACCCTCATCGGGCACGTCCGATGCCGCGGGCAGTACGACGAAGACGCGCTGCAGGTCTTCAACCGCCGGTCGGTGGGCGGGACCTACTGGTACCGCGGCGGCTGGAACGTCGCGGCGACCGCATCCTGGGCGGTCGGCGCGGCGGTCGGGCTGCTCGCCGTGACCACCCCGTTCTACGAGGGCCCGCTGCTCGCCGTCACCGGCGGCGTGGACTGCTCCTTCGTCCTCTCCGGCCTCACCGGGGGGCTCGTGCACACGGCGCTCACCGCCCGCCGCGCTCCCGCCCCGGCCGCCCCGGTGGCCGTCGCCGAGGAGCCCGCGAACGCCTGAGCGCCCGCCGTGTACGCCAACGGGCCCGCACCCGGAGTTCCGGGGTGCGGGCCCGTTCGCGTACGGGGTGTCAGCCGAGCGGGTGCATCCAGCCATGGGTGTCGGCGGCCCGGCCGGTCTGGAGCTCCAGCAGCGCCTTGCGCAGGCGCATGGTCACGGAGCCGGGCTCGCCGTCGCCCTGGATCCAGTCGGCCCGCTCGGACTTGACCGAGCCGACCGGGGTGATGACGGCGGCCGTACCGCAGGCGAACACCTCGGTGAGGGTGCCGTTGGCGTTGTCGCGCTGCCAGTCCTCGGTGGTCAGGCGGCCCTCCTCGGCGGTGTAGCCGAGGTCGCGGGCGATGGTGAGGAGGGAGTCGCGGGTGATGCCGGGAAGCAGCGAACCGGTGAGCTCGGGGGTGACGATGCGGTCGCCGTACACGAAGTACAGGTTCATCCCGCCCATCTCCTCGATCCACCGGTGCTCGACGGCGTCGAGCCAGACCACCTGGTCGCAGCCGTGCGCGGCGGCCTGGGCCTGTGCGACGAGCGAGGCGGCGTAGTTGCCGCCGGTCTTGGCCGCGCCGGTGCCGCCCTTGACGGCGCGGACGTAGTCCTCGGAGAGCCAGACGGAGACGGGCTTGACGCCACCGGGGAAGTACGCGCCGGCGGGCGAGGCGATGACGATGAAGAGGAACTCGTTGGCCGGGCGGACACCGAGGCCGACCTCGGAGGCGAACATGAACGGGCGCAGGTAGAGGGAGGCCTCGCCGGAGTCCGGCACCCACGCGCGGTCCTGCTTGATCAGGGCGTCGCAGGCCTCGATGAAGAGCTCGACCGGCAGCTCCGGCATGGCCATGCGGCGCGCCGAGGCCTGGAAGCGCTCGGCGTTGGCCTCGGGGCGGAAGGTGGCGACGGTGCCGTCGGGCTGGCGGTAGGCCTTGAGCCCCTCGAAGATCGTCTGCGCGTAGTGCAGGGTCATGTTCGCCGGGTCGATCGAGAGCGGCGCGTAGGGGACCAGTTCGGCGTCGTGCCAGCCGCGGCCCTCGGTCCACTTGATCGTCACCATGTGGTCGGTGAAGTGGCGGCCGAATCCGGGGCTGGCCAGGATCGCCTCGCGCTCCGCGTCGGACAGCGGGTTCGAGGAGGGCTTGAGCTCGATCGTGGGCGTCGTCATGAGTGCTTGTCCTTCACCGGTTGTGTATGGCGGACCGCGCTCACGGCGTACTAGGACGTCCGAGCTTCCCCGCATTCCGCGGCCTCGCGTTCGATTATCGCGCGGGGGCAGGCTTCGGAGAAGCGGGGGGATTGCGGCCCAGGGGAGATGGTGGCACCCGGGGCCGCACAGGTGAAGCCGCCAGGTCCCATTGTGACCCGGCGGCTTCCTGGGACGGAGCGGCCGGGTCAGCCGGCTACTCGCGCGGCGAGGGCGTCGCCGATCGCATCGGTGGAGCGGAAGGTTCCGTCGCGCTCGGCGAGGTCGGCGGTGACGGCGTCCTCGATCCGGACCGCTTCGGCCTCGTAACCCAGGTGCCGCAGCAGCAGGGCCACCGAGAGGATCGTCGCGGTCGGGTCGGCCTTGCCGGTGCCGGCGATGTCCGGGGCGGAGCCGTGGACGGGCTCGAACATGGACGGGAAGGCGCCGGTCGGGTTGATGTTCCCGGAGGCGGCCAGGCCGATTCCGCCGGTGACGGCGGCGGCCAGGTCGGTGAGGATGTCACCGAAAAGGTTGTCCGTGACGATGACGTCGAAGCGCTCCGGCTGGGTGACGAAGAAGATCGTCGCGGCGTCGACGTGCAGGTAGTCGGTGGTGACCTCGGGGTACTCCTGGCCCACCTTGTCGAAGATGTTCTTCCACAGGTGGCCCGCGTACACGAGGACGTTGTTCTTGTGGACCAGCGTCAGCTTCTTGCGGGGACGGGAGGCGGCCCGCTCGTACGCGTCACGGACGACGCGCTCCACACCGTATGCCGTGTTGACGCTGACCTCGGTGGCCACCTCGGCGGGGGTCCCGGTGCGCAGGCTGCCGCCGTTGCCCGTGTACGGGCCCTCGGTGCCCTCGCGGACCACGACGAAGTCGATGTCCGGGCGGCCGGCCAGCGGGGTGGCGGTGTTGGGGAACAGCTTCGACGGGCGCAGGTTGATGAAGTGGTCGAAGGCGAAGCGCAGTTTCAGCAGCAGCCCGCGCTCCAGCACGCCGGACGGAACCGAGGGGTCGCCGATGGCGCCCAGCAGGATCGCGTCGTGCTGCTTGAGGGCTTCGAGTTCCGCGTCCGGGAGGGTCTCACCGGTGCGGTGCCAGCGCTGGGCGCCGAGATCGTAGGGCTTGGTCTCCAGCTTCACATCCTGGGGCAGGACCGCGGTAAGGACCTTGAGTCCCTGAGCCACGACTTCCTGGCCGATGCCATCACCGGGGATCACTGCGAGATTGATGCTGGTCGACATGGCGAAACCGTACTCCGTGTCCAGCCCTCAGACATTTCACGTCCACCATGTGGACGTGAAATGTCCCGGGCCCGCGCTGCGTCAGTGGCCGGTCGAGCCGCCGTTGTCGCGGCGGTCGAGGGCGCGCTGCAGGGCCGCGGCGGCGTTCTTGCGCTCGTCGGCCGAGGCGGAGGCGTGGCGGACGCGGCGGGTGGCGGTGGTTGCGGTCATGGTGATCGACTCCTTGAGATCACGGCGTGGCGGAGCCACGGATGAGGGGTTCCTTCAAGGCGCCGGAAGAGGCGGGGAGCAGTGCGCCGCAGGGATTGCCTGCCAGGGGCGCGCGCTCTCGACCGCCATTCGCCGGATCGGCGAGACGTTCGGCTTCTACAACGCTAGGACAGGTCCCGCTGTATGTCTCGGCAATTACTCGGACTTCCTACTATCTGAGACGCGCATCCCCTCCCAAAGCCTCGCCCAGGTGCTCCGTTTCAGCCCTTCCCGGGCCGAAGTTCCCTGATCAGAGCCCTGACAGCGTGAGTTGCAGCCGCTTCCGCCGTAGTGACGTACACCACCTGCCTCACCGGCCCCCGAAGGCCCGGACCGGTGAACTCATCGGGCGAGTCGGCTCAGAGGACGTCCCCGTCGCGCCAGTCGAAGTCGAGCGGCGCTGCGGGGTCCAGGCGGACGCCGCCGGGCGGCGCCCACACGTAGGTGGAGCCCTCCTCCTCGGGCAGCCGCACCGGCCCGGCGGGCGAGAGCGCCCCCAACGGACCCGGCCACACCGACCAGCCGCGTGCGAGGTAGAGCCCGGCGCCCTCCTGCGACGCAGACAGCGCGCCCAGCTCGTAGGCCCCGGCGACGACCTGCTCCAGCCGGGCCATCACCTGCCCTCCGAGACCCTGGCGCCGCAGCTCGGCCCGTACGGCCACCGCCTCGACGTATCCGGTACGCAGGGCGCGTCCCCGGTGCACGACCCGGCGCTGCACGACACTGCCGTGGGCGACGAGCCGGCCGTCCACGCCGATCACCACGTGCATCCCGCCGAGCGCGTGCTCGAAGTCCTCGTCGGCGAAGTCCCCTTCGAAGGCGTCGTCCAGCAGCGACCTGATCGCGCGGAGCTCGTCGGCGGTCAGTTGCGAGGTGTGCGCGGTCAGCGTGTCCATCCCTGCTCCAGCCAGTCGGTGTCCGGCGACGTTACCAAGATCCGAATGTCCGTATCACCGGCATGCGGACGCCGACCGCCGCACACCGGCCGCCCTCGGCCGACGCGCCCCTGGCGGTCTGGACCACTACCCCGGCAGACTCGGCGCATGTCGCCCGAAACCCAGCAGTGGACCCCCACCCACGGCCAGCCGTACCGCCCCACCGCCTACCGGCCCGAGCGGATGCCGCGGCAGGAATCCCTCGCCCGGGCAGCGGAGTTGAGGGCCAGAATGGACCGGCGGCGGACCGTACGCCACTTCTCCCCCGACCCGGTGCCCGAGCAGGTGGTCCTGGACGCCGTCGCGTGCGCGGCGACCGCGCCGTCCGGGGCGCACCAGCAGCCGTGGACCTTCGTCCTGGTCAAGGACCCGGCCGTGCGCGCGCAGATCCGTGCGGCCGCGGAACAGGAGGAGGAGCTCTCCTACGACGGCCGCCTCGGCGACGAGTGGCTGGCGGCCCTGCGGCCGCTCGGCACGGACGCCGTGTGACCCACCTCACGGACGCCCCCGCGCTGATCGTGGTCTTCCAGCAGCGGTACTGGCTCGGTCCCGACGGCACGAAGCGCAAGCACTACTACGTGGACGAGTCGGTCGGCATCGCGGTCGGCATGCTGTTGTCCGCCCTGCACCTGAGCGGCCTCGCCGCGCTGGTGCACACCCCCAGCCCGATGCGGTTCCTGGGCCACGTCCTGAACCGGCCGGCGAACGAGAAGGCGTTCGCGGTGATCCCCGTGGGCTACCCGGCGGACGACTGCGTCGTCCCGGACCTGGTCCGCAAGTCGTTGACCCAGGTCGTCGTGGAGGTGTAACGCCCGGCCGGCCGGCTGTGGGACCGGCCGCGCACATGGAAACCGCCCCCGCTCCGGACTTGGGGGTACCGGGGCGGGGGCGGGGTCGCTGGGGCGGGGATCAGCCCATGTGGGGGTAGCCGTACTCGGTCGGCGGAACCAGGGTCTCCTTGATGGAGCGGGTAGAGGTCCAGCGCAGCAGGTTGGACGCGGCCCCGGCCTTGTCGTTGGTGCCGGAGGCGCGGCCGCCGCCGAAGGGCTGCTGGCCGACGACGGCGCCGGTGGACTTGTCGTTGATGTAGAAGTTGCCCGCCGCGAAGCGGAGCTTCTCCATCGCGTCCGCCGCCGCGTACCGGTCCGCCGCGATGATGGAGCCGGTCAGCGCGTACGCCGAGACGGACTCCATCTGCGCCAGCATCTCGTCGTACTGGTCGTCCTCGTAGACGTGCACGGCGAGGATCGGGCCGAAGTACTCGGTCGTGAAGACCTCGTTCTCCGGGTCGGTGCACACGATGACGGTCGGGCGGACGAAGTAGCCCTCCGAGTCGTCGTAGGTGCCGCCGGCGACGATCTCGCAGGTCGGGTCGGCCTTGGCGCGGTCGATCGCGGCCTTGTTCTTCGCGAAGGACCGGTCGTCGATGACGGCGCCGATGAAGTTGGACAGGTCGGTGACCGGGCCCATGGTGATGCCGTCGACCTCGGCCGCGAAGGCCTCCTTGAAGCCGTCGTTCCAGATGGAGGCCGGGATGTAGGCGCGCGAGGACGCCGAGCACTTCTGGCCCTGGAACTCGAAGGAGCCGCGGGTCAGGGCGGTCTTGAGGATCGCGCGGTCCGCGGAGGGGTGCGCGACGACGAAGTCCTTGCCGCCGGTCTCGCCGACCAGGCGCGGGTAGGACTTGTACTTCTCGATGTTGTTGCCGACCGTCTTCCACAGGTACTGGAAGGTCTTGGTCGAGCCGGTGAAGTGGATACCGGCCAGCTCGGGGTGGTTCAGGGCCACCTCGGACACCGCGATGCCGTCGCCCGTCACCAGGTTGATGACGCCCTTGGGCAGGCCGGCCTCCTCCAGCAGCTCCATGAGGAGGACCGCGGAGTGGGTCTGCGTCGGGGACGGCTTCCACAGGACCACGTTGCCCATCAGGGCGGGAGCGGTCGGCAGGTTGCCGGCGATGGCCGTGAAGTTGAACGGCGTGATCGCGTAGACGAAGCCTTCGAGCGGGCGGTGGTCGCTGCGGTTCCACACGCCGGCGGAGTTCGCGACGGGCTGCTCGGCGAGGATCTGGCGGGCGAAGTGGACGTTGAAGCGCCAGAAGTCGACCAGCTCGCACGGAGTGTCGATCTCCGCCTGCTGGGCGGTCTTCGACTGGCCCAGCATGGTGGAGGCGGCGAGCTTCTCGCGCCACGGGCCGGACAGCAGCTCGGCGGCGCGCAGGATGATCGCGGCGCGGTCGTCGAAGGACATCGCGCGCCAGGCCGGGGCGGCGGCCAGGGCGGCATCGATGGCCTCCTGGGCGTCGGCCTCGGTGGCGTTCGCGTACGTACCGAGCACCGACTTGTGGTCGTGCGGCTGAACCACGTCGAAACGCTCGCCGCCGCCCATCCGCTTGACGCCGTTGATCGTCATCGGGAGGTCGATCGGGTTCTCGGACAGCAGCTTGAGCTGGGCCTCCAGCCGCGTGCGCTCCGCGCTGCCGGGGGCGTACGAGTGGACCGGCTCGTTGACCGGCGCGGGGACCTGGGTCACAGCATCCATGGGGCTGGTAACTCCTTAGACCTGGTTCTTGGCTAGTTCTTGGTGATCATCGAGCGGACGAAGAAGAGCAGGTTGGCCGGCTTCTCCGCGAGGCGGCGCATGAAGTAGCCGTACCAGTCCGTCCCGTACGCGGTGTAGACGCGCATCCGGTGTCCCTCGGCGGCGAGCCGCAGGTGCTCCTCGCTGCGGATGCCGTACAGCATCTGGAATTCGTACTCGTCCAGCTTGCGCCCCGCCGTGCGGGCGAGCTCCTGGCCGATGGCGATCAGGCGCGGGTCGTGGGACCCGATCATCGGGTAGCCCGAGCCCTCCATCAGGATCTTCAGGATGCGGACGTACGCCTTGTCGATCTCCGCCTTGTCCTGGTACGCGACCTCGGCGGGCTCCTTGTAGGCGCCCTTGACGATCCGCACGCGGCTGCCGTTCGCGGCCAGGCGGCGGGCGTCGGCCTCGGTGCGGAAGAGGTACGCCTGGATGACGCAGCCGGTCTGCGGGAAGTCCTCCCGCAGTTCCTCGTGGATGGCGAACATCGAGTCGAGGGTGGTGTGGTCCTCGGCGTCCAGGGTCACGGTGGTGCCGATGGCGGCGGCCGCCTCGACGACCGGCCGGACATTGGCGAGGGCGAGCTCGTGGCCGCCCTCCAGTGCCTGGCCGAACATGGACAGCTTGACCGACATCTCGGCCTTCTCGCCGAGGCCGAGCTCCGCGAGGCGCTCGATGAGCTGGAGGTAGGCGTCACGTGCGGCGTGGGACTGCTCCACCGCGGTGATGTCCTCACCGACCACGTCGAGGGTGACCTCGAGGCCGTTGCGGGTGAGGTCCTCGACGATCGGGATGACCTGGTCGACCGTCTCGCCGGGGATGAACCGATTCACCACGGGCTTGGTCACCGGGGCGGCCGAGACGATACGACGCATCTTGTCGCTGCGCGAAGCGGCAAGGATCACGGGACCCAGCACGGGAACCTCCAGCGGGTGGCAGAAGAAAAGCGCAAGTAGAACCACCGTGAAACTTAAGGACCGCTTTGATCCTCTGCCATCGACAGCTGTCACGCATCCGTGTCCGCGATCTCATACATCTGTCTGAAGAGGAGGGGCAGGAGTGGGAGAATGGCCGGGTGAAGGGCGATTACCAGGACCTGGTGGACGAGATCTCGGCGCTCCTCGGCGCCCCGGCGACGCTGGAGAACCGCGACTTCCGCCTCATCGCCTTCGGTGCCCACGACAGCGACGACGACCTCGTGATGGACCCGGTGCGGACCCGCTCGATCCTGACCCGGCAGTCGACGGCGGCCGTCCGGTCCTGGTTCGAGGGCTTCGGCATCGCCCGGGCCACCGGCCCGGTCCGCATCCCGGCGGCACCCGACGCGGGGGTCTTCCGGGGGCGGATCTGCCTGCCGGTGCGGTACCGCGGCATCGTGCAGGGCTACGTGTGGCTGCTCGACCAGGAGCCCGGCGCGCCCGGCCCCGACCCCGCGGCACTGACGGCGGCCATGGAGGTGGCCCAGCGGATCGGGGTGCTGCTCGCCGAGGAGGCGAAGGCGGGGGCGGACCTGTCCCGGGAGTTCCAGGCGGTGCTCACGGCCGGACGGGGGTGGCAGCAGGACATGGCGGTGGCGGCGCTGCGGGCCGCCCTCGGCCCGGGCGGGGACGGCCTGCACGCGGCGGTGTGCGTGGCGCCGTGGCCCGGTGAGGCTCCGGCGTCCGTGCCGGGCGCGGCGGCCGTGTGCGTCGTACCCCGGCGGGAGGGCGGCGCGGGCGATCCGGGCGGGGCGTCGACGACCGGACCCGGAGCCGGCCAGGCCCTGGCCGTACTGCTCCGGCTGCGGTCGGCGGACGCGCTGGCTCCGGCCCTGACGGCGGTGGCGCGGCTACTGCCGCGCGCGGCGGAACCGGCGACGCCCGCGGCGGCCGCCGCGGGAACGTCCAGGCCACGGGCGGGGGCGTCCGGCGGAGCCGCGGGTGCGTCCGCGCAGGCGGCGGGAGCGGCAGCGCCGACGGGATCGGGGGACCGCCCGCCGACCGGGTCGCCGGCCGGTGCGCACCGGATGACCGCCGGGGTCGCCGACCCGGTCCGGGGCCTCGCCGAACTGCCCGCGGCGTGGGAGCAGGCCGTCGCCGCGGCCCGGGCGGCGGTCGCCGAACCACGGCTCGGCCCGGTCGCCCGGTGGTCGCAGATCGGCCCGTACCGGCTGCTGGCGACCCTGGCCGGCGATCCGGTGGACGATCCGGCGGCCCGGACCCTGCTCACCCCCGCCCACCGCGAACTCGCCCGTACGGCCGAGGTGTTCCTGGACTGCGCCGGCCAGGCGGGGCGGGCCGCGGCCGCCCTCGGCATCCACCGCCAGACCCTCTACTACCGCCTCGGCCGCGTCGAACAGCTCACCGGCCTCGACCTGGACGCGGGCGAGGACCGCCTGCTGCTCCACATGGCCCTCAAGGCCTCCCGGCTCGCCTGAGGCGTGCCGCCGGGACACCGGTCGAGCGGTTCCCCACGGTGCGGCCGGGTCTACGTCCCCGGGCGGGTCATCGTCTCGGCGGCGCGGCGCATGCCCTCGGTGAACTCCTCCGCCGTGGCCGCCGACTCGGGGTCGAAGAGCCACTGGATCATCAGGCCGTTCAGGAGGGCCTGGTAGAAGGAGCCCAGGGTGCGCACGTCACGCTCGTCGAGATCCTCCTCGGGGGTGCCGGTCAGCATGGAGATCAACCCGCGGCGCCCCTCGGCCTGTGAGGCGGCGAGCAGGGCCCGCAGCTCGGGCCGCTGGTCCCGGCCGAGCGCCACCTCCAGGCTGGCCGCCCAGACGGGCGCGGACTTCTCGTGTTGCGCGAGGACGCCTTCCCACAGCGCGCGGAAGCGCTCCAGCGAACCGCCCTCCCCGTCCAGGCCGTCCTGGAAGACCGCCCCCCACTCCTCGATCAGGCCGGTGAAGGCCTCGGTGAGCAGGGCGTCCTTCGAGCCGTAGTGGTAGCCGATGGAGGCCAGGTTCGTCCCCGACGCGCTCACGATGTCGCGCGCGGTGGTCCGCACGAACCCCTTCTCCACCAGGCATTTCTTGGCGCCCTCAAGCAGATCTTCGCGATGTCCCATGGCCTCACCATAGCGAGACAGCCGTCCTACACGACAGTCCCAGACAACCGTTCCATACAATCGTCATAGACAGTTGTTTTATACGCGTGTATGTTTCCCGGCATGACGAACCCCGCCGCCTCAGCGCGACTCGCCGGCCGTCGCGAATGGACCGCCTTCGCCGTCCTGCTGCTGCCCCTGCTCCTGGTCTCGATGGACGTCTCGGTCCTCTACTTCGCCATCCCCGCGATCACCGAGCAGCTCGACCCGAGCGCCACCCAGCAGCTCTGGATCTTCGACAGCTACGCCTTCGCCCTCTCCGGTCTGCTGATCACCATGGGCTCTCTCGGCGACCGGATCGGCCGCCGCAGGCTGCTGCTGATCGGGGCCGGCGCCTTCGGCCTCGCCTCGGTGGGCGCCGCCTACGCCACCAGCGCGGAGATGCTCATCGCGGCCCGCGTGCTGCTCGGCATCGGCGGCGCGACCCTGATGCCGTCCACACTGGCCCTCGTCCGCAACCTGTTCCAGGACGACAAGCAGCGCGGCAAGGCCATCGCCATCTGGTCGGGGGCCATGACCGGCGGCATCGCGCTCGGCTCGGTGCTGAGCGGCGTGATGCTGAACCACTTCTGGTGGGGCTCCGTCTTCCTGGTCAACGTGCCCGCCATGGTCCTCCTGCTCGCCCTGGTCCCGGTCCTGGTCCCGGAGTTCAAGGACCCCGCTCCCGGCCGTTTCGACCTGCTCGGCGTCCCGCTGTCCATGGCCGCCGTACTGCCGGTCGTGTACGGCCTCAAGGAGATCGCCGCCGAGGGCTTCGAGCCCCTCCACCTGGGCTGCCTCCTCGTCGGCCTGGCCTTCGGGTACGTCTTCGTCCGCCGCCAGCGCACCCGTGACGACGCCATGGTCAGCCGCTCGCTGTTCCAGGGCCGCGGTTTCGGCGCCGGCATCGGCCTGAACACCCTCGCCGCCTTCGCCATGCTCGGCTCGGCCTACTTCACCACCCAGTACCTCCAGTCGGTGCTCGGCATGGGCACCCTGGAAGCCGCCCTGTGGAGCCTGGCCCCCTCTGTCGTCATCGGTGCGGCGGCCCCCGTCTCCGCGGCCCTCGCCCAGAAGGTGGACCGGGCCTACGTCGTCGCCGGCGGCTTCGTCCTCGCCGCCGCCGGATTCGCGCTGATCGGCCTGGTGGGCACCGACTCCCTGTGGCTGCTGCTGACGGGCGCGGGTGTCCTGGCATCGGGCATCGTCACCGTGATGTCCCTGGTCTCCGACATGGCCCTGGGCGCGGCCCCCGCCGAGAAGGCCGGTTCCGCCGCCTCCCTGCTGGAGACCGGTACGGAGTTCGGCGGCGCCCTGGGCATGGCGGTCCTCGGCAGCCTGGGCACCGCGGTCTACCGCAGCGACCTGGCCGGCGCCGAGCCCGCCGCACGGGAGACCCTGGGCGGTGCCGTCGCCACCGCCCACCGGATCGGCGGGGAGGCCGGCGGGCAGGTCCTGACCCTGGCCCGCGAGGCCTTCGTCCACGGAATGCAGTTCGCGGCCTGGGGCGGTACGGCGCTGCTGCTCGGGGCGGCCGTACTCGCAGCGGCCCTGATGCGGGGAATCGGCGCCCCCGCCCCGGCGGAGCCCGCCCGCGCCGCCGGGGCGCGGGAGCAGGACGCGGCGTACCACTGATCGGCGCGGCGCGTCCGCCGGAAGGCGGATGCAAGAGACCCGGTACGCGGGACGCGGCACGCAGAACACGGAAGGGCCCGGGGTCAGGCAGATTCCAGGGGTCGTCGCAACACGTGATCACTGACGTGTGGTGGCCAGCAGTTTAGACAGACGCTCGGCTGGGGTTTCCCAGCCGAGCGTTTTTC
>NZ_JOFX01000049.1 GCF_000719345.1 Streptomyces sp. NRRL F-2664 | reverse complement strand
TCCTCGGCTCGGCGCGTTCGAGCGATCGCGGCTGTACTCGGAGGTCGCGCGCTCGTCCTGCGGGGACACTCCGCCGTGTCCCCACCCCACCGCCCTCCACCGAAGCCGGCCTGCTTGGGGAACCCTCCTCGTCGCATCCGGAGCGGGGACGGGCAGGGGTGTCCCCGCAGGACGAGGCGTCACCCCCGAGCACCACCGCGAAGTACGGCACCCGCCGAGCCGAGGAGACACTCCTGCCCGGCACCGCGACTCCGCCGCGCCGTGACCGTGTTTCGCCCGGCAGGGTGAAGACCCGGGCCCGGACGGGCGAAACCCGGGGCCCGGGGCCGACCCGGGGGCCGGAACGGTCTGCTGTCCCCGCGGGAGCGGTGGGGGTCATGCCGTGAGGCGGGTGGGTTGGAGGCCCGTCAGGAGGAGGGTGAGGGCTTCGTCGACCGTGGAGCCGAGGTACCAGTCGCCGGTGTGGTCGATGCCGTAGACGCGGCCCTCGCGGTCGAGGGCGAGGTGGGAGCCGCCGTCGGCGTCGACGCCGAGGGGGCACAGCTCCGTCGACAGGGCCCGGCCCAGGTCGGCGAAGGTGCGGGCCAGGTGGAGCCCGGTGAGGGGGTCGATGCGCACCGGGACCGGGGCGATCTGGCGGCCGGGTCCGGGGGCGGTGACGGTGAGGCCGCCGAACTCGGCCCAGGCCTCGACGGCGGCGGGGAAGACCGTGTGGCGGTGGCCGGCCGGCGTGGTGTGGTCCCGCAGGGCGTCGGCCCAGTACTCGGCCTGCTTGATGTCCCAGCGGCCGGGTTCCCAGCCGGCGGTGCGCAGTGCGGAGTCCACCCCGACCGGGAAGCGGGTGGTGGAGGAGCGGTCGTAGGAGGCGGAGGTGGTGGTCATGGTTACTCGGCGGGGGTGAGGTCGACGGGGCGTACGCCGAAGTGGGCGAGGAGGGCGTCGCAGGAGCGGCAGGGGGGTGCGTAGCTGCCGTGGAGGGGGTCGCCGTCCTCGCGGATGCGGCGGGCGGTGATCTTCGCGTGTTTGAGGGAGCGGCGGGCCTCGCTGGGTGAGAGGGGTTTGCGGGAGGCGCGCCGGGAGCGGGCGGCCTCGACGGCGGCCAGGTGGCGGGAGAGCAGGATGGCTTCGGGACATCGGCCGGTGAAGCGTTCGCGCTGGCCGCTGGTGAGAGTGTCCAGGAAGTCCTGGACGAGCGGGTGGAGCGCGGGCGGCTGGTCGGCCTTGCCGGCGGTGCCGGTGAGGGTCTCGCCGCGTACGGAGAGGGCGGCGGCGACGGTGGGCAGGATGCCGTCCCGGCGGAAGCGCAGGACGGGCGGGGTGGGCCGGCCGTCGCTGCTGCTCCAGCGCAGGCGGGGGTCGCCGGTGGGGCCGCCCGTTTCGGTGGGTGTGCCCGTCGCGCCGGCGGTGCCGTCGCCCGGTTCCGTACGTGTTGCCGTGTTCTGCATGGTCGCGCTTTCCCTCCCGTGGCGGCGGTGGTGACCGCTTTCGCGCACGCCCCCGTGCTGCGGGGACAGCCTGCCAAATGTCATCTGTCATACGGAAGCGGGGTCGAATTTTCGTATCAATTCGGATGTTCCTGGCCCTCGGGCTGGTGTGCGGGTCGCGGGCGGGGGAGCCTCTTGCCCCAGCGCATAGGCTGTGGTGAACCAGCCAGATCCAGCAGGGGGCTACCGCCATGACGACAGGTCGGCTCGGGCAGCAGGCCGCGCCACCCAACGCCGCTTACTCGGGGCAGGTCGTGCACTTCCCGGACCCGGTCCGGGCCGCTCGGCATCCCCACGGGGTGCGGATGGACGGCGACGGCTATCCGGACTTCTCGGCCTACGCCCGTGCGGCGGTGGAGATCGCCGAACCGCCGGAGGGCTTCGGCGTGGACGAGCTGCGGCTGACCGACTACGTGTCCGCGAACGCGGCGATGAAGGCCGCGGGCCACGCGTTGTGGGACACGGTCGGCCCGGTGGCCACCCCGCACGGCTGGACCTGGCACCACGTGGCGGGTTCGCGGCGCATGGAGCTCGTTCCCGTCGAGGTGAAGGCGCTGCTGCGGCACCATGCGGGCCTGGCGACGGCTCCGGTGGACCACGACAAGCGCGGGACGCGGCCGTTGCAGGAGGTGCGCCCGGTGCACATGGGGCTGCCGAAGTCGGTGGTGTCGGTCGGTGAGGAGCAGGTGCAGGGGGTCGAGGAGGACCTCGGCTACCGGCTGCCGGAGGCGTACCGCTCGTTCCTGAAGGCGGCGGGTGGCTGTGCGCCGGTGGGCGCGGGCCTGGACGTGGATCTGGGTGTGCTGGTCGACCAGCCGTTCTTCACGGTGCGTGAGGAGGCCGCGCTCAATGACCTGGTGTACGTCAACAAGTGCCTGCGCGACCACCTGACGAAGGACTACCTGTGCGTGGCCTTCGCGCAGGGCGGGTTGCTCGCGCTGAAGGTGAGGGGCGAGGGCACCGGGTCGGTGTGGTTCTCCCCGTACGACGACGCACGCGACCGGGACGGCTGGTCGGTGCAGGAGCGCGTGGAGCGGCTGTTGCTGCCGTGCGGCGGTGATTTCGATGCCTTTCTGGAGCGGTTGGCGGGCAACCCGCCGGAACTCGAGACGGTGGCCGGTCTGATGGTGGACGGCGGATTCGCACGTTCGGTTCCGGTGGCCGCCACCGGTTCGGATGAGGGGTGACGGCGCGATGGTGACGTTTGCGCAGGCGCAGGAGCGCGCCGAGGAGTGGATCAACGGAGACGTGCCCGCCTACCAGCACCGGGAGGTGCGGGTGCGGGAGTTCGGGCTCGGGTTCGTGGTGTGGGCGGAGGACCGTGCGGCGGGTCCGGTGTCGGGGGGCGGTCGGCAGCGGCTGGTCATCGCCCGGGACAGCGGTGAGGTGACGCTGTGGCCCGGCCTGCCGGTGGGTGAGGTGATCCGCCGCTACGAGGAGGAGTACGGTGCCGCGGCTGCGGCGCCGGCGGTGGAGGCGTCGGTGCCGCCGCCGCGGATCGACTCGGAGCAGACGTCGTTCATGCTGAGTCCGCCGGAGTGGCTGCAGGAGGCTGCGGACCGGGCCGGGATTCCGCGTGCGGCGGGCGGGGCCGGGGCCTCGGCCTCCGCGTCGGCGTCGGGTGTGCAGGCGCGGGCGGATGCCGCTGCCGGTGCTGACCCGGGCTCGCGGGCGGAGTCGGGCGGGGGCTCGCCCTCGGACTCGGACACGGGCGCGGGCGGTGCTTCGGCTTCGGCTTCGGCGGATTCCGGTCCGGTCGAGGTGCCCGGTGCCGCGGATGCGGTGCCGTTGCGGCGGGGCGGGGAGATCCCGTACGAGCCGACGGCCAACGACGGGGTTCCGGCGACTCCCGGGGCCGCCGTGCCGACCGGGGCCACGCCGTGGGCGGGCACCGATGTGAACTCCGGTACGGACGATGCGTCCGTACCGCTGCCGGCGACCGTGTTCGCGCCGCCGCTGTCCGGTTCGGACCTGGAGGACGCGCCGTCGACCCCCGGCGTGGCTTCCGAGGCGAAGACGACGCTGATGCCCGGTGGCAGCCAGCTGCCGAGGACCGCCGTCGTGCCCGCCCTGGGGTCCTCGCCGCAGGACCTCGCGGACGCGCCGACCAGCAGGGCCCAGGTCTCGCGGCCGGGCGCCACGGGGGCTCCGGGTGCGGGGCAGCCGTCCACGCCGCCCGGCCCTTCCGGTGGCGGGCTCGATCATGCGGCGACGATGTTGGCGGGTCCGGCCGTCGTGGGGCAGCCGCCGGCGCCTCCGGGTCCGCCGGGTGCTCCGGGGGCGGGTGCGCCGCAGCCTCCGGGTCCGCCGGGTCCGCCCGGGGCTCCGGGGTCGTTGGGGCGTGGGCTCGATCATGCGGCGACGATGTTGGCGGGTCCGGCGGTCGTGGGGCAGCCGCCGGCGCCTCCGGGTCCGCCGAGTGCTCCGGGTGCGGGTGCGCCGCAGCCGCCCGGTCCGCCGGGTCCGCCCGGGGCCCCCGGTGGCGGCGCCCATCACGCAGCGACCATGCTCGCGGGTCCCGGCGTACCGCAGCCGCCCGGCCCGCCGGGGGCTCCCGGGACTCCGGGGGCTGCCGGTGGCGGGCTCGACCATGCCGCGACGATGCTCGCGGGTCCCGGCGTACCGCAGCCGCCCGGTCCGCCCGGTCCGCCGCCCGGCGGGCCCGCGGCGCAGCCGCAGGCCCCGTCGGGTGCGCCCACGGTCGGCCCCGGCTACCAGGCGGTGCTGCGCTACCGCGCTCCCGACGGCTCCGAGCAGCAGCTCATCCGCCGCTCGGCGCCCGGTACACCGCACCCGGAGTGGCAGATCCTCTACGAGCTGCGCGCGATGAACGTGCCCCCGCAGCAGGTGCTGGAGCTGCACACCGAGCTGGAGTCCTGTGAACTGCCCGGCGGTTACTGCGCCCGGATGATCCGGGAGACGTGGCCGCAGGTGCGGATCACGAGCGTGGCTCCGTACGGGAAGGACCACGCGGGCCGGCAGCAGGGCATGCGGCATCTGCTCACCCACCAGGGCGAGCTGCACCAGGTGGCCGACGGTCCGGCGCGTCCGGCGCCGGTGCGTGCACCGCTGCCGCAGGTTCCGCTGCAGCCGGCGATCCCGCTGGACGCGATCGGGCAGGAGCTGGCGGCGGCGTTCGGGCCGCAGGGCGTGTTCCGGTTCGACCAGCGGGCGGTGTCCCGTCAGGGCGTGCCGGACATCGTGGCGCAGACGCTGATGTGGGCCGGCCTGCCGGTCGATTTCGGGCCGTTCTTCTGGGCGCAGGCGGTGCCGGGGCAGCCGGTGCCGACGCTGGCCGAGCTGGCGGCGCAGCGGCAGGTGCAGCCGGCGTCGGACGCGGGCTCGTACCTGGTGATCGGCAGCGACTTCGGCAAGGCGCTGTGCGTGCAGTACGGGACCGCGCACATCGTGGCGGTGCCGGTGGAGGCGGGTCCGGGGGGTGCTCCGGTGCCGCCGCAGTTCGTCAATTCGAGCCTGCCGCAGTTCGCGCGCTCGATGGCGATGCTGGGTCACATGTGGCGCTTGCGTCAGCATCTGACGCCGGAGCAGGCGGGCCGCTGGACCGTCGATTTCCAGGCGAACCTTGCGGGGCTGGACAGTGCCGCGCTGGCCTCGCCGGAGAGCTGGTGGTCGGTGCTGCTGGAGCAGATGTGGGACGGGTTGCTGTGATGGCCGTCCGGTGCGACGTGCCGCGCTGATCGTGGCGTGAGCGGCAGTGGCCGGGTCGTGACCCTCGGAGGGGGTCTCGGCCCGGCCATTCGGGCTTCCGGGGTCAAAGGGCGCATCCTTGACGGGAATCCCCGCGAGAGAGGCGCATCCAGGATGAGTGCACCCATGGCGACCGTGCGTGGTCG
This sequence comes from Streptomyces sp. NRRL F-2664, assembly GCF_000719345.1. Taxonomy (GTDB): domain Bacteria; phylum Actinomycetota; class Actinomycetes; order Streptomycetales; family Streptomycetaceae; genus Streptomyces. The sequence goes on along the minus strand of NZ_JOFX01000049.1, from coordinate 32,951 downwards.
CGGCTACCGCATCGAAGAGGTCGACCGGTATCTCGCCCGGCTCTCCGGGAGCCGTGACGAGGCCTGGGAGCGGGTGGCGCGGCTGACGGTCCTGGCCAAGCAGATGGAGGCGGAGGCGGCGCGGCTGCGTGAGGTGGTGGCCGGGCTCCCTCCGCAGACCTACGACGAGCTGGGCGAGCGGGCGCGGCGGATCCTGCTGCTCGCGCAGGAGGAGGCGGAGTCGGTTCGTGCGCAGGCGCGGGCGGACGCGTCCGAGACGCTGGACGCGGCCGGGGCGCGGGCCGAGCGGGTGGCCGAACTGGCGCGCGGCGACGCGGACGCGGTGCGGGAGCAGACCGAGGTCCGGGCGCGGCAGGGGCTGCTGCGGGCGCAGCGGGAGGCGGACGACCTGCGGGCGGGGGCGCACGAGGACGCGGCCGCGTGGCGGGCGGACGCGGCGGCGGTGCTGGAGCAGGTGCGGCGGCGGGCCGAAGCGGAGCGGGAGCAGCGGGAACGGGAGCAGGGGGAGCGCTGGGAGGCGGCCGGGCGGGAGCTCGCCGGGCGGGAGGCGGAGGCGGACGCGCGGTGGGCGCAGTCGCAGCGGTACGCGGAGGCCGGGCTGGCGGAGGCGCGGCGGGGGTACGCGGAGGCGGAGGAGGCGGCGCGGCACGGTCAGGAGGACGCGGAGGCGCGGGCTGCGGAGCTGCTGGCGCAGGCGAGGGTGGCTCAGGAGCGGATCGCGCGGGAGACGGAGCGGGTGTTGCGGGAGCATGCGGAGGCGCAGGAGGAGATGCGGGCGCACATGGCGCATGTGCGGGCGAGTCTGTCGACGCTGACGGGGCGGGCTCCTGCGGAGGGCTGAGGCCGGTGGTTCCGCCTGGCCCTTCGCCGGCCCGGCCCGGCTCGGCCTGGCGGCCCGGCTCAGTCGGGCTGTGGGTTGGCGGTGCCCCTTGCGCTTTCCTTGCCCTGGCCGGGCGTCGGCGGTGCCCTTGCCCTGGCCGGGCCGTTGGTTGCGGTGCCTCTGCCGTGGCAGGGCTGTGGCCTTGCCCGGGCCGTGTCGGGCTGTTGGCGCCGTCCCGTTGCCGGCAGGTCGCACCGCTCTGCCGTTTCCGCTGCTTACGGCATCTTCGTGAGGAAGTCTGCGATCAGTGGGGCGATCCGCGGAAGGTGGGTCTCTAGAGCGAAAGTGGCCCGCGTCGTCGAAGATGTGGACCTCGGCGTCGGGGGCGTCGCGGAGGTAGGCCTGCGCCCGCCGGGGTGAAGAAGGGGTCGCCGGCTCCCCGGACGACCAGGACGGGCGTGCGGGATCGGCGCAGCCGCGCCTACCAGGCCGGGTAGTGGGCGAAGTTGAAGCCCTCGACGACGTCGGCGAGCCGGTCGAAGGTGTGGGTTGAACCCGGGGGGCGTCGTGGTGTGTCCGAAGCCGGGGAGGTCGGGGCGATCAGGCGGTGGGCGGTGTCGCCGAGGCGTCCATGAGCTCGGTGAGCACCTCGCCCTCGACCTGTTGAACACCCGGACCGCAGAGGGCGATCTGGTAGCCGCTCCCGCCGGACTCGGTGCCCGGCTCGCGGAGCAGGCGGGGCGGCTGACCGCCGTCGACGCCGTGGGCGAGGACGAGGTGGCCGCCGTTCGGGCCGTACGGGAGGCGGCGCGTGCGGCGCTCGATGCCGTACGGCGTGGCGAGCGGCCGCCGGCGGAGGCGCTGCGCGTGCTGAACGGGGCCCTGGCCGGGGCGCCGTGCCACCGGGTGCCGGCCTGGAGCGAGGAGGCGGACCCTGAGGCTGCGGTGTCCAGGCATGCGGAGCCGGCCCCGCGGCTCGCGGCCGAACTGGCTGACGCGTACCGGCATTGCTGACGGACCCGAGGGTCGGCCGGGTGCGGGAGTGCGAAGCGTCCGACTGCGTGCTGCTGTTCCTCCCCGCCCACCCGCGCCGCCGCTGGTGCGTGGCCGGCGTCTGCGGCAACCGCGCCCGCGTGGCCCGCCACTACGCCCGCCACAAGGGCGACTGAGAGCTCAGAGGTCCCGGAGGGGGGAGTCGAGGAGCCGGTCGAGGCCTGCGACGGTGACGAGGCACACGAGGGCCGTCTCGCCCCGGTCGAGGGTGCGCGCCTCCCATCTGCCGCCGCGGGTGCGTGAGACGACCGCCGTCGTGTCGGCCGTTCGACGGAGCAGGTGCCGGTGGAGGCGGTGCACCGTGAAGGACAGGGACCGCCCACCCGGCTCCCACGCCTCGGCCTTCGCGGTGGCGGTGAGGCGTCGGCCGGGCTGCCGGAAGAGCGTGTACGTGCCGAGGGGCGTGGCGATCTCGGCGTGCGGTGCGCGGGTGTGGGCGGGCGCCGTCCAGACGGACCGGGGTGCGCGCCAGGTCGGCGTCACGCTCATGTGGTCCGCTGGGCCGGGATCGCGGGGGCCTCGTAGCAGTACGGGTCGCTGCGCAGGCCGCGGGAGGTCACCACCAGGGTGAGCGGGGGGTGGGAGCCGGGCGGGAGGGGGGCGGTCAGGGTGCCGGTCAGGGGGTCGGCCAGGGCGGGGACCGTGGTGCCGTCGACGGTGAGGCGGGCGTCCGCGAAGCCGCCGCCCTCGACGGTGACGTGGCCGCCGGACACCGCGGCGCCGGTGATCACCGGGTTGGCGCGGGTGGCGAACTTGTTGACGAGGTAGGCGCCTGCCGGGGCGCCCGTCAGGGCCCATATCTCCTCCGGCAGGCGGGGCAGGCCGGTGCCCACGTCGGCGAGGAAGAAGAGGACGACGTAGAGCATCGTGACCGCGCTGAGCGTGACGTACTGGAGGTCGACGAGGTCGGTGCGTCCGCTGTCGTTCGCGATGAGCTCCCGCAGCGGGCGTCGGCCCGTCGGGGTCGGCGCGGCGGGCGGTTTGGCCAGGCTGCCGTGTTCCACGCGCAGGCCGACGACGGTCTTGGCGGCGATCAGTGCCACGTACGGGCCGCCCAGCAGCGGGAGGTACACCGTCGTCAGGTTGGACAGGGGGCCGTCGGTGCCGCGGAAGTACGCCACTCCGCCGCCCGCGGTGAACCCGTGGCCCAGGACGGCGAGCAGGAGCCAGACCAGGACCACCGTCCAGGCCAGGGCGAGGGCCGTGGAGGTGGAGAGCCGTCCGTCGCGGCCGGTGATGAGGGCCGGGTTGCGGCGCAGGCGCAGGCAGATCGGGCCGGCGAGCGCGGCCAGTAACAGCAGTGCGCACAGTGCGGATGTCATGGTGTTCCCCCCGTATGACGGTGCTGCGTACGAGGGTCGCCCACTGCCCTGGCCATGACAAGGCGGCTCCACGCTCTAGTCGTCGCGCAGTTCCGGGAGGACCGGGAAGCGGCGGGGTGCCACCAGGAGGAGGACGAGCGCGGCGGTCACGGCGGCGGCGGCCGCGCCGAGGAAGATGTGCTCGACGGCGGCGGCCACGGCCGCGCGCAGGTGGTCGGCGGCGGACGGGGGGAGCAGGCCCGGGTGTGCCAGGGCCTCGGCGACGTCGTCGAGGTGGCGCGGCAGGCCCGGTACGGGGGCGTCCGCCAGGCGGGCGGCGATGGTGGCGTTGGCGACGGCGGCGAGCAGGGCGGCGCCCACGCTCTGGCCGACCTGGCGGCAGAAGAGCACCGAGGCGGTGGTGGTGCCGCGTTCGGCCCATCCCACGGTGGACTGGACCCCGACGATCAGCGGCAGTTGGAAGAGTCCGAGTGCGGCGCCGAGCAGCAGCATGATCAGCGCCGGCTGCCACGGCCGGGCGGGGTGCGGGAGCAGGGTGAAGGAGTACAGGACCAGCGCGGCCAGGCCGATGCCGACGACGGCGCTGTTGCGGAAGCCGATGCGCCGGTAGACGTGCTGGCTGAGGGCGGCCGTGACGGGCCAGCTGAGGGTCATCACGGACATGACGAGTCCGGCGCCGACAGGACCGAGGCCGAGGACGGACTGGGCGTACGTGGGCATGAAGACCATCGGGGCGACCATCAGCAGGCCGAGCGCGGCCATGGCCAGGTTGACGGCGGCGATGGTGCGCCGGCGCCACACCCAGCCGGGCAGGATCGGTTCCTCCGCCCGGCGTTCCACCCGGACCACCACGGCGGCCAGGACGGCGCTGCCGGCCAGCAGGCCCAGCGACGGGGCGGACAGCCAGGGCCAGGCGACCCCGCCCTGGACGAGTGCGAGGAGCAGCAGTGCGCCGCAGCCGAAGACGCCGAGGGCGCCGGCCCAGTCGACCGGGCCGCGGCGGCCGGGGGAGCGTACGGGCTCGGTCAGGTGGCGGGTGATCATCCACAGGGCGGCGGCGGCCAGTGGCAGGTTGATCAGGAAGATCCACCGCCAGTGCGCGGCGGAGGCGAGCAGTCCGCCGAGGGCGGGGCCGGCGACGGCCGAGGTGGCCCACACGCCGGACATGCGGGCCTGGATCCGCGGGCGTTCCTTGAGCGGGTACAGGTCGGCGGCCAGGGTCTGGACGGTGCCCTGCAGGGCACCGCCGCCCAGGCCCTGGACGATGCGGAAGGCGATGAGGGCGGCCATGTTCCACGCGGCCGCGCACAGCAGCGAGCCGAGGAGGAAGAGGCCGATGCCGAAGAGCAGGACGGGCTTGCGGCCGAAGGTGTCGGACAGCTTGCCGTAGACGGGCAGGGTGACGGTGACGGCGAGCAGGTAGCCGGAGAAGAGCCAGGAGAAGACGGAGAAGCCGCCCAGGTCGCCGACGATCTGTGGGACGGCGGTGGCGACGATGGTGCTGTCGAGGGCGACGAGGGCCATGCCGAGCATCAGGGAGGCGACCACGGCGGTCGCGGGGCGCCCCGCCGGCCGGTCCGTGGCCCCGCCGCCGCAGCTGCCCGTGCCCGCGGGCGGTGCGACCGTGCCCGCGGAGGGTGCGACCGTGCCCGCGGAGGGTGCGACCGTGCCCGCGGAGGGTGCGACCGTGCCCGCGGACGGTCTGTCCGTGCCCGCGGAGGGCTCGACCGTGCCCACGGAGGGCTCGACCGTGCCCGCGGGCGGTGCGTCCGTGCCCGCGCTCCCGGCTCCGGCCGGGGCGGGGTCGTTGGCCGGAACGGCGGCACCGGGGGCGGCGTCCGCAGGTCCGGCGGGTGTGCCGTCCGGGCCCGCGTCCGTGCTGTCCGCTGCCGGCACCGAGATTCCTTCCCCTTGCACGTAGTTGCGGTGGACACCCTCTCATCGCCGCCTCGCGGACGGTATCCCTCAGGCCGGGTCGTCCGAAGGGCGGACAACCCCTAAGGGTCTCTCCGCACTACGGGCCAGGGCTGTTTCCTCCCGGCGGAGGAGGTGCAGGCACCTCGGCGTCTCCTTAACTGGACCCTACGAACCGGGGGATGCGGGTGGGGTTAACCCCCGGCTGGATACGGCTACGGGCACCAGCGCGCCGCGGGTCCCGCCGCCGCAGACTCATCACGGCGACGCAACGCACGCACACGCACGCATTCGAAGAAGGAGACAGACCGTGACAACGGCAATGACCGAAACCAGGCACGGGGGTACTGGAGGGCATGCTGCCGTCGCGGCCCGGGCGCGGAAGGTCGTCAAGGCCTACGGCTCCGGGGAGACGCGTGTCGTCGCCCTCGACGAGGTGGACGTGGACATCATGCGCGGCCGGTTCACCGCGATCATGGGCCCCTCCGGCTCCGGCAAGTCGACCCTGATGCACTGCCTCGCCGGCCTGGACACGGTGACCAGCGGGCAGATCCACCTGAACGACACCGAGATCACCGGGCTGAAGGACAAGAAGCTCACCCGGCTGCGCCGTGACCGGATCGGTTTCATCTTCCAGGCCTTCAACCTGCTGCCCACGCTCAACGCCCTGGAGAACATCACGCTCCCCATGGACATCGCGGGCCGCAAGCCCGACGCGGAGTGGCTGAACCGGGTGGTGGAGACCGTCGGCCTGGCCGGGCGCCTCAAGCACCGTCCGACCGAGCTCTCCGGCGGGCAGCAGCAGCGCGTGGCGGTGGCCCGCGCCCTCGCCGCCCGCCCCGAGATCATCTTCGGTGACGAGCCGACCGGAAACCTGGACTCCCGCGCGGGCGCCGAGGTCCTCGGCTTCCTGCGCCGTTCGGTGGACGAACTCGGCCAGACGATCGTCATGGTCACCCACGACCCGGTCGCCGCCTCCTACGCCGACCGCGTCATCTTCCTCGCCGACGGCCGGATCGTCGACGAGATGCACTCCCCCTCCGCCGACCAGGTCCTGGACCGGATGAAGGACTTCGACGCGCGCGGGCGGACCTCATGAGCAACACGGTCCTGAAGACCTCGCGGCGCAACTTCGTCGCGCACAAGGGGCGGATGGCGCTCTCGGCCGTCGCGGTCCTGCTGTCCGTCGCGTTCGTCTGCGGCACGCTGGTGTTCACCGACACCATGAACACCACCTTCGACAAGCTGTTCGCCGTCACCAACTCCGACGTCACCGTCAGCCCCAAGGCGGCCGAGAGCGGGGAGGAGACCCCCGACCGCGGCAAGCCGGAGACCCTGCCGGGCTCGGTCGTCGAGCAGGTCAGGAAGGCCGACGGCGTCAAGAGCGCCGAAGGCGGCGTCGTCTCGATGGCCGTCACCGTGGTCAACGCCAAGAACGAGAACATGGGCTCGACCACCGGCGCCCCGACCATCGCGGGCAACTGGAGCGACAACGAGCTCAGGTCCATGAAGATCACCTCGGGCCAGGCGCCGCGCGGCCCCACCGAGGTCATGGTCGACGCCGACACCGCCGAGAAGCACGGCCTGAAGCTCGGTGACGAGCTGCGCACCATCGCCATCACCGGTGACCTCCGCGCCAGGATCACCGGCATCGCCGCCTTCACCGTCACCAACCCGGGCGCGGCCGTCGTCTACTTCGACACGGCCACCGCGCAGCAGGGCCTGCTCGGCTCGCCCGACGCCTTCACCCACGTCAACGTGACCGCCCGGGACGGGGTCAGTGACGAGCAGCTCAAGGCGAACGTCGCGAGCGCCGTCGGCGCGGACGCCTACAAGCTCCAGACCGCCAAGGAAGCCGCGGACGCCAACCGCAAGGACGTGGGCGCCTTCCTCGACGTCATGAAGTACGTGATGCTCGGCTTCGCCGGCATCGCCTTCCTCGTCGGCATCTTCCTGATCTTCAACACCTTCTCCATGCTGGTGGCCCAGCGCACCCGCGAGATCGGCCTGATGCGCGCCATCGGCGCCGACAGCGGGCAGATCCTGAAGTCGGTGGTCGTCGAGGCCCTCCTGCTCGGCGTGGTCGGCTCGATCCTCGGCGTCGCCGCCGGTGTGGGCCTGGCCGTCGGCCTGATGGCCCTCATGGGCCAGATGGGCATGCACCTGTCCACCGACGACCTGACCGTCGCCTGGACCACCCCCGTCGCCGGCATCGTCCTCGGCGTGATCGTGACCGTCGTCTCCGCCTTCGTCCCGGCCCGTCGCGCCGGCAAGGTCTCCCCGATGGCCGCGCTGCGCGAGTCCGGCACCCCCGGCGACAAGAAGGCCGGCCGCGTCCGCGCCGCGCTGGGACTGGTCCTCACCGGCATCGGCGGGGCGTCCCTCTACCTCGCCGCGGCCGCCGAGAAGGCCTCGGCCGGATCCCTCTGGCTGGGCCTCGGGGTCGTCCTCACCCTCATCGGCTTCATCGTGATCGGCCCGCTGCTCGCCGCGGGCGTGGTGCGCGTCCTGTCGGGTGTGGTCCTGCGGCCCTTCGGGTCCGTGGGCCGGCTCGCCGAGCGCAACGCCCTGCGCAACCCGCGCCGCACAGGCGCCACCGCCGCCGCGCTGATGATCGGCCTCGCGCTGGTCGCATGCCTGTCGGTGGTCGGCTCCTCGATGGTCGCCTCCGCGACCGACGAGCTCGACAAGTCGGTCGGCGCCGACTACATCGTCGCCTCCGAGTCCGGCCAGCCCGTCCTGCCGCAGGCCGAGCAGGCGCTGCGCGCCACCGCCGGCCTCGACCACGTCACCGCCTACCGGCAGGTGGACGTCAAGCTCACCGCGCCCGACGGCACCACCGAGGAGACCGGCCTGGGCGCGACCGACCCGACGTACGCCAAGGACATCCGGCGCAAGATGACGGCCGGCGAGCACGCGGCGGCCTACGGCGCCGGGTCCATGTCGGTCGGTTCCCTGTACGCCACCGCGCACGGCATCAAACTCGGTGACGAGATGACGGTCGCCTTCGACGGCGGCAGGACGGTCAAGCTGAAGGTCGCGGCGATCACCAGCGACGAGGGCAACCTCGACAAGGGCATGGCGTACATCAGCACCGAGACCGCCCGGGCGAACGTTCCCGCGGACCGGATGCCGCTGCCCTTCATGCTGCTGGCCACGGCGAAGGACGGGCAGTCCGACGCCGCCGCGTACTCGTCGGTCAAGGCGGCCCTGAGCGCGTACCCCCAGTACCTGGTGCGCAACCAGGCCGACTACAAGCAGGCCCTGAAGGACCAGGTCGGCCAGCTGCTCAACATGGTCTACGGCCTCCTCGGCCTCGCGATCGTCGTCGCGGTGCTGGGCGTCGTGAACACCCTGGCCCTGTCGGTGGTCGAGCGGACCCGGGAGATCGGCCTGATGCGCGCCATCGGCCTGTCCCGCCGCCAGCTGCGCCGCATGATCCGCCTGGAGTCGGTCGTCATCGCCCTCTTCGGCGCCCTCCTCGGCCTCGGCCTGGGCATGGGCTGGGGAGCCACCGCGCAGCAGCTGCTGGCGCTGGAGGGCCTGAAGGTCCTGGAGATCCCGTGGCCGACGATCATCGGGGTGTTCGCCGCGTCGGCCTTCGTGGGCCTGTTCGCCGCGCTGGTCCCGGCGTTCCGGGCGGGTCGGATGAACGTCCTGAACGCGATCGCGAGCGAGTAGCGGTCACCGCGTCCGGACGGGGGAGGGCGCAGGCCCGGGACGACGCGTCCCGGGCCTGCGCCCTTTGTCGCCGAGGCGGTACGGGGCGGCTCAGCCGGTGGTGTCGCGCTGCATCAGGACGACCCCGCCGGCCTCTCCCACCACGGTGTACCGCTCGCCGGGGTGGAGCTGGGAGGCGTAGGCCGTCGGGTCCTCGCCGGCCCACTGGTTGCCGTTGTCGATCGTGATCCAGTCGGGGACGACGCCCTTGCTGCCGCCGATCCACAGGACCCGGCAGCGGGAGGTCAGCCGGGTCAGCGGGGTGGTGTCCGCCTCCACGGTGGCCCCGTCGGGGATCCGGTCGAGGAGCCGCTCGATCGCGGCGACGCGCTCGGGCTTGGCGTACGTGGACGCCTCCGTCAGCTTGGCGGTCGGCATGCTCGTCATGGCCAGGGCGAGGGCGGCGCCGAGCACCGCCGCGGGCAGCTGGAGGGCGTAGGACCGCAGCCCCGGCCGGTCGCCGCGCCGGACGGTGTCGATGGCGTCGACCAGGGCGAGCGCGACCACGGGCATCAGGACGGCGCTGTAGTGCCAGTCGGTGGACCAGTAGTGGTCGTCCCCGGACAGGAACCGCCAGCCGAGGGTCGGCGCGGCGACCAGCAGCAGGGGCGAGCGCAGGGCGAGCAGGCCGGAGGTGGGGATCAGTACCCAGCCCAGCGTGGCCAGCTTCGTGCCGGTGCCGGCGAAGGGCCCCGCCCCGTCGATCTTGTGCCAGTAGCCGTAGCCGTCGGCCGCGAAGGCCGGTATGAACACGGTGAACACCAGTACGGCGAACACGCAGGCGGCCGCCGCGATGCCGAGCGCGGTCACGGCGGTGCGCCGGTCGGTCGTGCGGGCGCGCCAGGCCACCACGACGGCCAGGGCGGCCAGCGTGAAGCCGAGGTCCTCCTTGACGAGGAGCAGCGGCAGCCCCCACAGCAGGGCGGCCCGCCAGCGCCGGGCCAGGACCGCCTCCAGGGCGAACGCCAGCAGCGGCACGGCGAAGGCGATCTCGTGGAAGTCGAACTCCACCGCCCGCTGGATGCCCCAGGACAGGCCGTACGCGATGCCGACGGCTGTCCCGCGGGCCCGGCCCAGGAGCCGTGCGGCCGCCCGGGTGACGGGGACGGCGGAGAGCGCGAACAGCGCGGCCTGGACGACCAGCAGCGTGATCGGCCCGGGGAAGACGCGGTAGACGGGCGCGACGAGCGCGATGATCGGGCTGAAGTGGTCGCCGAGGATGTTGGCCCCGGGCCCCTTCAGGTCGGCGACGGGCACCTGGAGGTGGGCGTACGCCCGGATCGCCTGCTCGAAGATCCCCAGGTCCCAGGAGGCCCAGTCCATGCGCCGGAAGCGGCCGACGGACAGCACGAGGTAGACGGCGAAGAGCCCGCAGGCCACCAGCCAGGGTCCGGCCCGGTGGGGCGCGGCCGCCGGGGGCGGGGCCTGGGGGGCCGGTGCCGGGCGGGCTATGGCATCGCTCGTCACGGGCTCGTGCTCCTCGGCCGTTCGGCGTGAACTCATGCGGAAGGGGACGCGGCGAGCTCAGGCGGTGGTTACGTCAACATCGTAGAGCGGGAGCAACGTCACAAGGATGAGGAGGGGCCGGCGCCCCGACCGGTGGCCCGAATCCCTCGCGCGCCGGTGCGGGCGCCGTCGTAGGGTGGAACCCCCGGCCCGTACGACGTGTCGGGTCCTTCGCGTTGCCCCTTCACCGGACGGAATGCCTCCTCATGAGCCTGCACGGACTGCTCGACGCCGTCACCCGGGACGCCGCCCTCACCGAGGCGGTCACCGCGGCCGGTGACGGCAACCGCATGCACCTGGACCTCGTCGGACCGGCCGCCGCGCGCCCCTTCGCGATCGCCGCGCTGGCCCGGCGCACCGAGCGGACCGTGCTGGCGGTCACCGCCACCGGCCGCGAGGCCGAGGACCTGGCCGCCGCGCTGCGCTCCCTGCTGCCGCCCGACGAGGTCGTCGACTACCCGTCCTGGGAGACGCTGCCGCACGAGCGGCTCAGCCCCCGCAGCGACACCATGGGGCGCCGGCTGGCCGTCCTGCGCCGGCTGGCGCACCCCAGCAAGGACGACCCCGCCGCAGGGCCCGTGAGCGTGGTCGTCGCGCCCATCCGGTCCGTGCTCCAGCCGCAGGTCAAGGGCCTGGGCGACCTGGTTCCGGTGAGTCTGCGGCAGGGCGCGGGCGCCGATCTGGGCGAGGTCACCGAGGCGCTGGCGGCGGCCGCGTACGCCCGCGTCGAGCTCGTCGAGAAGCGCGGTGAGTTCGCCGTGCGCGGCGGCATCCTCGACGTCTTCCCGCCCACCGAGGAGCACCCGCTGCGCGTGGAGTTCTGGGGCGACGAGGTCGAGGAGATCCGCTACTTCAAGGTCGCCGACCAGCGCTCCCTGGAGATCGCCGAACACGGCCTGTGGGCGCCGCCCTGCCGCGAGCTGCTGCTGACGGACGCCGTCCGGGAGCGGGCCCTCGCCCTCGCCGAGGCCCACCCGGAGCTCGGCGAACTGCTCGGCAGGATCGCCGAGGGCATCGCGGTGGAGGGCATGGAATCCCTCGCCCCGGTCCTCGTCGACGACATGGAGCTGCTGATCGACGTGCTGCCCGCCGGGGCGATGGCCGTCGTCTGCGACCCCGAGCGGGTCCGGAGCCGGGCCGCCGACCTCGTCGCGACCAGCCAGGAGTTCCTGATGGCGTCGTGGGCGGCCACCGCGGGCGGCGGCGAGGCGCCCATCGACGTCGGCGCGGCCTCGCTGCGCGGCATCGCGGACGTCCGCGACCGGGCCCGCGAGCTGGGCATGATGTGGTGGTCGATCTCCCCGTTCGCCGCTGACGACACCGACCTGGCCGCCGACACCCTCAAGCTGGGCATGCACGCCCCGGAGGCCTACCGCGGCGACACCGCCCGCGCGCTCGCCGACACCAAGGCCTGGATCGCCGACGGCTGGCACACCGTGTACCTCACCGAGGGCCACGGCCCGGCCGCCCGTACCGTCGAGGTCCTCGCCGGCGAGGGCATCGCCGCCCGCCTGGAGGCGGACCTCGGCGCCCTGGAACCGAGCCTGGTCCACGTCTCCTGCGGCTCGCTCGACAACGGCTTCGTCGATCCGGTGCTGCGCCTGGCCGTACTGACCGAGACCGACCTGACCGGCCAGCGGACCGCCACCAAGGACCTCGGCCGGATGCCGACCCGCCGCCGCAAGACGATCGACCCGCTGACGCTGGAGGCCGGCGACTACATCGTCCACGAGCAGCACGGCGTGGGCCGCTACGTCGAGATGGTGCAGCGCACCGTGCAGGGCGCCACCCGCGAGTACCTGCTGGTCGAGTACGCCCCCGCCAAGCGCGGCCAGCCCGGCGACCGCCTCTACATCCCCACCGACCAGCTGGAGCAGGTCACCAAGTACGTCGGCGGTGAGGCACCCACCCTGCACCGGCTCGGCGGCGCCGACTGGACCAAGACGAAGGCGCGCGCGAAGAAGGCCGTCAAGGAGATCGCCGGCGACCTCATCAAGCTCTACAGCGCGCGCATGGCGGCCCCCGGGCACACCTTCGGCCCCGACACCCCCTGGCAGCGCGAGCTGGAGGACGCCTTCCCGTACGCGGAGACCCCCGACCAGCTCACCACCATCGCCGAGGTCAAGGAGGACATGGAGAAGTCCGTCCCGATGGACCGGCTGATCTGCGGCGACGTCGGCTACGGCAAGACGGAGATCGCGGTGCGCGCCGCCTTCAAGGCCGTCCAGGACGGCAAGCAGGTCGCCGTCCTCGTACCGACCACGCTGCTCGTGCAGCAGCACTTCGGGACCTTCTCCGAGCGCTACAGCCAGTTCCCGGTCAACGTGAAGGCGCTGTCCCGCTTCCAGAGCGAGACGGAGTCGAAGGCGACGCTGGAGGGCCTCAGGGAGGGATCGGTGGACGTCGTCATCGGCACCCACCGGCTGTTCTCGCAGGAGACGAAGTTCAAGGACCTGGGCCTGGTCATCGTCGACGAGGAGCAGCGCTTCGGTGTGGAGCACAAGGAGCAGCTGAAGAAGCTCCGCGCCAACGTGGACGTGCTGACGATGTCCGCGACGCCGATCCCGCGCACCCTGGAGATGGCGGTCACCGGCATCCGCGAGATGTCGACGATCACCACCCCGCCGGAGGAGCGCCACCCGGTGCTCACCTTCGTCGGCCCGTACGAGGAGAAGCAGATCGGCGCGGCCATCCGCCGTGAACTGCTGCGCGAGGGCCAGTGCTTCTACATCCACAACCGGGTCGAGTCCATCGACCGGGCGGCGGCGAAGCTGCGCGAGATCGTGCCCGAGGCGCGGATCGCGACGGCGCACGGCCAGATGTCGGAGCAGGCGCTGGAGCAGGTCGTCGTCGACTTCTGGGAGAAGAAGTACGACGTCCTCGTCTCCACCACCATCGTCGAGTCGGGCATCGACATCTCCAACGCCAACACCCTGATCGTGGAGCGCGGCGACAACTTCGGCCTGTCGCAGCTGCACCAGCTGCGCGGCCGTGTGGGCCGCGGCCGCGAGCGCGGCTACGCGTACTTCCTGTACCCGCCGGAGAAGCCGCTGACGGAGACGGCGCACGAGCGGCTCGCCACGATCGCCCAGCACACCGAGATGGGCGCCGGCATGTACGTGGCGATGAAGGACCTGGAGATCCGCGGCGCGGGCAACCTGCTCGGCGGCGAGCAGTCCGGGCACATCGCGGGTGTCGGCTTCGACCTGTACATCCGCATGGTCGGCGAAGCGGTGGCCGACTACCGGGCCGCCGTCGAGAACGGCGGGGTGGAGGAGGAGCCGCCGCTGGAGGTCAAGATCGAACTGCCGGTCGACGCGCACGTCCCGCACGACTACGCGCCCGGTGAGCGGCTGCGCCTGCAGGCGTACCGGTCCATCGCCTCGGCCGCCTCCGAGGCGGACATCAAGGCGGTCCGCGAGGAGCTGACCGACCGCTACGGCAAGCTGCCGGAGCCGGTGGAGAACCTGCTGCTGGTGGCGGGGCTGCGGATGCTGGCGCGGGCCTGCGGGGTCGGCGACATCACCCTCCAGGGCAACAACATCCGCTTCGGTCCGGTGGAGTTGCGCGAGTCGCAGGAGCTGCGGCTGAGGCGCCTCTACCCGGGCACGGTCCTCAAGCCGGCGACCTCGCAGATCCTGGTGCCCCGCCCGAAGGCGGGCAGGATCGGCGGCAAGCCGGTGGTCGGCCGCGAACTGCTGGCCTGGACCGGTGAGTTCCTCACCACGATCCTCGGCTCGTAGGGGCGTGCGGCAGCGGCCGGGGAGCGCGGGCGCCCCGGCCGGAGCCCCACCGCGGCGGGGCTGTGCTGCGACCCTGCAACGGTTGCGCGCATCCCCTCACTGGTGGCCGTGAACGCTGTATACCCTCAGACCCGAAACCTCTTCCGCACGGCCCGTCAGGAGCAGCGATGCACGGCCCCGGCCTTCCGCCGCAGCACGCCCCCCAGTCCACTTCGGGCGGCGTGGTGACACTGCGCGTGGTCTTCATGCTGCTGCCCATCCTGAGCTGCGGCTTCCTGGCCTGGGGTGCGATGCTGCGGCTCGCGCTGGTCACCCGCAGGTCCCGGGACTGGGCGCTGCTGGTGGTCAGCGGGGTGCTCTCCGTCGTCTGGATGACGCTGATCCAGCTCGATCCCACCCCGGACGTCAACGGCTGGCAGGGCAACCTCGGCGCAGGTGGCTCGATCCTCACGGGCTTCGCGGTCTGCGTGTACTTCCTCGTCGCCGACATCAAGCACCACGAGGCCGTCCGGGCCGCGGCGCCCGCGCCGTGGTACCCGGGGCAGCCCGCTGCGTACAACCTGCCGCAGCAGACGACCTCGCCCTCCTACGGCTACCCGAACCCCGCGCAGGCGCCCACCGTGATCTCCGGCTCGACGCCGGCCGTCCCGCAGGTGCCGCCGCACCCGACGCCGCCGCCGCGCATCGGGCAGGTCCGCGCCGAACTCGACGAGCTCAGCGAGCTGCTGCGCAAGCAGACCCCGCCGCCCGGCGGGCACCACCAGGACCCGAACCAGACCGCCTTCCGGGATCCGCAGCAGTGACCGACCGCCTCATCGGAGACCGCTACCAGCTGGCGAGCATCCTCGGACAGGGCGGCATGGGCCAGGTGTGGACGGCGTACGACCGCCGGCTGGACCGGCGGGTCGCCGTCAAGCTGCTGCGCCCGGACAAGGTCGCCGGGCCGGGCACGGTCGCCGAGGAGCTGCGCCGCCGCTTCGTGCGCGAGTGCCGGGTCACCGCGCAGGTGGACCACCCGGGCCTGGTCACCGTCCACGACGCGGGCAGCGACGGCGACGAGCTGTTCCTCGTCATGGGCTACGTCGAGGGCTCCGACCTCGCCGACCACCTCGCCGCCCACGGCCCGTACCCGTGGCAGTGGGCGGTCGCGGTCGTCGCGCAGCTGTGCTCGGTGCTGTCGGCCGTGCACGCGGTGCCGATCGTCCACCGCGACCTCAAGCCCCGCAACGTGATGGTCCGCCCCGACGGCACCGTCCTCGTCCTCGACCTCGGCGTGGCCTCGGTCATGGACACCGACACCACCCGCCTCACCAGCACGGGCACGCCCATCGGCAGCCCGGCGTACATGGCGCCCGAGCAGGCGATGAGCGGCGCCGTGGGCCCGTACACCGACCTGTACGCGCTCGGCGTGCTGCTGTACGAACTCCTGAGCGGGAACGTGCCCTTCGCCGGTTCCACGGCCCTGGGCGTGCTCCACCGCCACCTGTACGAGGCCCCCGTCCCGGTCCGCCCGCAGCGCCCGGAGGTCCCGCAGGAGCTGGAGGCGCTCCTGATGCGCCTGCTCGCCAAGGACCCGCAGGACCGGCCGTCCTCGGCGCAGGAGGTGTACGAGGCCCTCGCCCCGCTGCTGCCGGCCCGCGACGGCCGCGGTCCGGTCCGCCCGCTCGACCCGACCCGGCCGTTCACGCGCCCCCTGGCCCCCTGGCCGGACCGGGCGGCGGTGATCCCGCCGCGGCCGACCACCCCGCCGACGCCCACGCCGACGGGCGCCGCGACCGGCACCCCCGTGCCGCCCGTGACCGCGCCGACGCCCACACGGACCCCCGCGCCGGTGCCGCAGAAGCCCGACATCCCCGGAGCCGTCGACCAGGCCCGCACCCTGCTGGACCAGGGGCGGCTCACGCAGGCGGTGGACATCCTCGGCGGGATCCTCCCGGCGGCGGCCGCCGAGCACGGTGAGCGCTCGCCGGTCGTGCGCTCCCTGCGCAAGCAGTACGCGGCCACCCTGATGGACGACGGCCAGTACCGCCGCGCCCTGCCCGAACTACGCCGCCTCGCGGAGGAGTTCGCGCCCGGCGACCCGCAGGCGCTGCGCTTCCGCTACGACGCCGCGCAGTGCCTGGAGCAGCTCGGCGAGCCGGCCGCCGCGCTGGCGGAGTACCGCTCGCTGCTGCCGTATTTCGAGAACCGCTACGCCAACCCGGACCAGACCCTGCCGCTGGAGATCCGCCGCCGGATCGCGCACCTGCTGCTCTCCCTCGGCGACCGCCCGGCGGCCCACGAGAACCTGGCCCGGCTGCTGTTCGACGCGGAGCGGCTGCACGGCCCGAACCACCCCTTCCCGTCGGAGATCCGCCGCACCCTGCAGTGGCTGAGCCAGGTCCGCTGACGGGTCGGCCCGTCAGCGGCGCCGGCGTGCGCCGGCGGCGGTGACGGCCAGCAGGGCGAGGGCGGCCGCGGCGACCGCCAGCCCGGGCCGCAGCCCCGGCGGGCGGAAGGAACAGGCGACCCGTGTGGTGCCGGGCGCCAGCGGGACCGCGACCAGCCCCAGGTGGTCCGAGGCGGGACGGCCGTTGCAGGTCCAGCCGGCGATCGCGGGGACCGAGACGACCGCCGTGCCCGTGCTGCCCGCGGGCAGCACGGCCCCGACCCCCGAGGAGCCGACCCGGACCGAGGTCGCGGCCGTCGCCCGCAGAGCGGCCACCGCCGCGTCCAGACGGCTCCGGTCCAGGCAGGCCAGGGTCCAGCGGGGCGGTGGGTCGGCGTCGAAGACCAGCGCCGACGACGCGCCCCGGGAGACGCCCATCGGCTGCAGGGCCGCCCGGTTGCGGGGAGCGCCCCCGTTCAGGCGGAACACCGGCCCGTCGGCGAGGCGGGCCGTGGCGTTGTACTCCGGCGCCCACAGGTAGGCCTCGGTGCCCGCACGGCACACCCCGGGGGCGTGCGGGTCCTCGTACACGCGGGCGCCCAGCAGCAGCTCCTGGTTGGCGAAGGGCGAGTCGCCGTAGGAGGCGGCCGCGCCCGGCGGACGGGTCGTCACCAGCGGCGGCACGTCGGCGCGCAGCACCGAGCCGTCCGGCCGCAGGCGGGCTCCGACCGCGAAGACGGCGTCCGTCACCGGGTTGTCGAGGCTCTGGACGTTGCGGCCGCGCGAGGTCCAGCCGGCGCCGAGCGCCACCATCGTCCGCGTGAACACCTCGGGGGTGTGGCTGCTGTAGTAGGAGCCGCCCTGCCCGCCCAGCAGCATCGGGTCGTTGCCCGACAGGGCGGGCCGGCTCGGGTCGGTGCGGTACGCCGGCCAGCCGTCGGCGGCCGCCAGGGCCCGGGCGCGCCCGGTGTGGTCCGCCCCCCAGGAGGGGTAGTCGTCGAGGCCGCCCAGTTTGCCCCGGTGGCCGAAGGCGGTGGTCGCCGCCGCCTGGGCGAGCAGCACCAGGGCCAGCAGTCCGGCCGCCGGGAGGAGCAGGCGGCGCCGGCGCAGCACCCACCAGGCGGTGCCGGCCAGTGCCAGGCCGCCCGCGAACAGCGCGAGGCTCCACCGCGTGGCCAGCGTGCTCCCGTGCGCCCCCAGGGCGGCGGCCGCGAGGACGGCCGTCCCCGCGGCCAGCGCCCGCGGCCCGGGCAGGCCGCGCTCCAGTGCGGTCCAGGCGGCGATGACGGCGATCCCGGCGAGGACGAAGGTCTGCCGGTAGGGGCTGCCGTTCGGGGTGGCGAACAGGTGCCAGGCCAGATGGGTCGGGGCCCACTGGAGGGACAGTGCCACGGCCGCCGTCAGGCCCGTCCACCCCAGCCGGTCGCGCAGCGGCAGCTCCCGCCGGAAGGGCAGCGCGGCGAGCAGCAGCAGTGTGCCGGTGCCCACGAAGACGGCGGGGGAGGAGAAGGAGTACGTCCCCGGCAGCAGCCGTGCGAAGAGGTCCGCCCAGGACACCGGCCGGAACTCCCTGGCCCACCCCGGGTGGGCCCGGCCCGAGCTGAGGAACAGCGGCAGCAGGACCGGCGCGGCCAGCGCGATGCCCAGCAGGGTGGTCCCGGCGGCCCGTGCGACCACCGCGGTGCGGGCCCGCAGGCCCTCCCGGGTCAGCACCACCCGTACCAGCAGCACCAGGGCGGCGCCCAGGGTCGCCATGTACGCGGTGTAGAAGTTCGCCGTCCAGCAGACCGCCACGACCGGCGGCGCGAGGAGCACCCGCCGCCCGCGCAGGGCCCACTCCCCGGTGAGGCACAGGAGGGGGAGGGCGATCAGCCCGTCCAGCCACATCGGGTTGTAGGAGGCCTCGATCACCGACCAGCCGCACAGCGCGTACGAGGCCCCGAGCAGTCCGGCCGCCCACCACGGCCCGCGGTGCACGGTGCGCAGCAGCCAGGCCATGGCCGCCGCCGCGGCCGCCGTCTTCAGCACGGTGACGGCGTACACGGCCAGGTCGATGTCGGCGCGCGGGAAGACGGCGACGAGTACGGAGAACGGGCTGGTCAGGTAGGTGCCGAGGTCGGGCAGGAAGCTCGTGCCGTAGCCGGACTGCCAGTTGAACAGCAGGCCGCCCCGTGCGCGGCCGTGCAGCAGGTCCCACAGGTGTGCGTGGAAGGGTACGAACTGGTTGCCGAGATCGTTGACGCTGCGGTGGCGCGGTCCGTACGGGAAGACGCGGGCGGCGGCGTCCCCGGCGCACACGGCCACCGCCGCGAGCAGGGCGGCGAGCGCCGCACCGGACAGACTGCGGCGGCGCGGCGAGCGGTGCGGTGTCGACATGGTGGGCCGACCCTGGCAGCGCCGGAGGAACCTCGGGTGGCCGGGCAGTGGCCGCGACACGAACAGACACGTACCCCGGACACCCCGCGAATCGTTGGTCGAACCGGTGGCCCGGGCCACCCTTACTGCATACCATCGATCACCGCACGGCCCTTGTGCATTGACGCACAATCTCCCGGCCCTGGAGGCTCCTTTGCACCGTCGCACTGCGCTCTCCGTCTCCGCCGCCCTGCTTCTGGCGGCGCCCCTGCTGTCCGCCTGCTCGGGCGGGACCCGGCCCGGCACCGCGGCCGTCGTCGGCGGGGAACGGATCACCACCACCGCGCTCCAGCAACAGGTGGGCGACGTCCGGGCCGCTCAGAACCGTTCCGAGCACGCCGCGACGCTCATCTCCAACACCCCGCAGCTGGAACGGATCAAGCTCGGCAAGATGATCCAGCTGCGGGTGCTGGAGCGGGCCGCGAAGGACGCGGGCATCGCGGTCACGACGAAGGAGATCGAGGAGGCCCGCACCGCTCAGGAGGGCGGCAGGGGCGCGGAGGCACTGGAGCAGGCGGCCCTGCAGGGCCGGGTCCCGCTCGCTGCCGGGCAGATCGACGAGGAGGTGCGCTTCCAGCTGCTGCTCGGCAAGCTGAGCGAGCGCTACGGCGAGGACAAGATCATCGAGCCGCTCGCCGCGGCGTCGAAGGCATTGAACATCGAGGTGAACCCGCGCTACGGCGCCTGGGACGCCCAGCAGGTCGGGCTCGGCCCGGTGCAGACGCCGTGGATCACCCAGCGGACGCGTCCCGAACAGGCACCCGCCGGAGCCTGAGGCCCTGCGGCGGGGGTAGGTTCGCAGGGTGAGCGAGCACTCCCAGACCACCGCCGCGGCCGGGGCCACCGGCCGTATCGTCCTGCTGACCACCAGCCACCGGGTCGCGCCCGGGGTGCTGTCCTGGCCGGCGTGGCAGACCCTGCACGCCGCGGACCGGGTCCTGTGCGCCGACCCCGGCCACCCGCAGCTGCCGTACCTGGCGGAGGCGGGCGTCCGGGTGGAGCACGCGGCCCCGGACGCGCACGAGCTGGTCGACGCCTGCGCGGGCGGCCGCACGGTGGTGGTCCTCCCGGCCGGGGAGGGCGACCGGCGGCTCACCGACGCACTGGCCCGGCTGGCCGGCTCCGGCCGGGTCTCCATGCCCGACCTGGAACTGCTGCCCGGCTCGTACGACCTGCCGGGTGCCCGCCTGCTCGACCTGGTCCAGGTGATGGACCGGGTCCGGCGCGAGTGCCCGTGGACCTCCCGGCAGACCCACCGGGGCCTGGCCAAGTACGCGATCGAGGAGGCGTACGAGCTCGTCGAGGCGATCGAGGACGGGGACCGGGAGGAGCTGCGCGAGGAACTCGGCGACGTCCTGCTCCAAGTGGTCTTCCACGCCCGGATCGCCGAGGAGGGCGTCCCGGCCGACGCGGCCGACGAGGCCGGCGGCGAGGAGGAGGACGGCAGTCAGGGCCTGGGGGCCTTCTCCATCGACGACGTCGCCGGAGCCCTCGTGCAGAAGCTGATCCACCGGCACCCGCACGTCTTCGGCGATGCCGAGGCCGAGACCCCGGAGGACGTCCACGCGCACTGGCAGCGCACCAAGGCCGTCGAGAAGCGCCGGGAGTCGGTGACCGACGGGATCCCGGTGGGCCAGCCGGGCCTGGCGCTCGCGGCCAAGCTCGCCGGCCGGGTCCGTACGGCAGGGCTGGACGTGGAGCTGCCCCGCGGCGCCGGCATCGGCTACGAGCTGCTGGCGCTGGCGGCGCGCGCCGAGGCGGAGGGGGTCGACCCCGAGACCGCCCTGCGCGCGGCGGCCCGCGTCTACCGGGACGCGATCCGTACGGCCGAGGGCGTGGCGGCCGCCACCGAGTAGGCCCTCACGGGCGCTTGTGCCGTCAGTGCTCCCGGGGGGCGCGTGCCGAAGGGTCGTGCCAGTGCGGTGCCGGGCGGTTCAGCAGCCATTCGGCGAAGCCCAGCGGGCGGCCGCCCGCCCCGTGGCCGGGGTCAGCGGCGGGCAGGCAGTCGTGGAAGAGGCGGCCGGGACGGGCGCCGAGCTCCTCCAGCAGCCGCGCGGTCTCGTCGATGAACTGCGGTGGCCCGCTGAGGTAGACGTCCTGGTCGGGCCACAGACCCCGGTTGCACAGTGCGGTCGCGAGGCGGTCGGTGGCCTCGTTGCGGTGCCGGCCGGGGGCGGGCGTGATGTAGGTGACGTCGAGCCAGCTGCAGGAGGCGGCGTAGGCGTCGATGAGGGGACGGTCGTAGAGGTGGGCGCCGTCCCGGGCCACCACGAAGAGCCGTACGTCCTGGTCCGGGGGCCGGTCCGCGAGGTCCTCCAGCAGGGCCCGGATCGGGGCCCAGCCGGTGCCGGCGGCGATCAGACTGGCGGGGCGGTCGCAGCGGCGGAAGGTCAGCCGCCCGCCGGCGGCACCGAGCTTGAGGACGTCGCCGGGCTGCGTCTCGCGGACCAGGGCGGTACTGAGCCGTCCGCCCTCGATCCGGCTGACGTGCAGGTCGACCGTGCCGTCGGGGCGGGGGGCGTTGCCGAGGGAGTATGTGCGCCAGGTCCGGGGGACCCGCGGCGTGCTCACGCTCGTGTACTGGCCGGGCAGGTGGGGGAAGGGCGCGTGCGGCCGCAGGGTCAGCACGGCGATGTCCTGCCCGTACTGCAGGTGGCGCACGACCTCGGCGTCCCACCACGGGGGGTCCTCGCTCGCGTCGGCCCCGGCGAGCATGGCGTCGGCGATCAGCTGGTAGGCCTCGGTCCAGGCCTTCTCCACCTGCGGGGTCCAGGCGTCGCCGGAGGTCGCGGCGAGCGCGGCGAGCAGGCTGGCGCCCACGACCGCGTAGTGCTCCGGCCGGACCAGGAACTTGCGGTGGTCGCGGCCCAGGTCGTGCAGGTAGGGGCCGAGGGCCTCGTCGTCGAGACGCGAGACCACGTGGGTGAGCGCGGCGAACAGCCGGTCCCGCTGGCGTTCCATGTCCTCGGCGGAGGCCGGGAAGAGGTCGCGGACTCCGGGGTTGTGCCAGAACAGGTGCGAGTAGAAGAACTTGACCGCGTGCTCGGCCCGCCTTTCCACCACTGCGAAACTGCTTTTCAAGATCCTCACATCCACACGGGTGAAAGTAGGAGTGCCGCACGGGGCGGGGTCAAGCCTTGTCCGATCTACGGACAGCCCCGGCGAAGCAGTCATATGGGATGGCGGGCCGCGGCCCGCGCCGGCCCGCCGGTGCCCGGCGGCTACTGTCGGGGACATGCACGATCAGTCGTCCACTCCCCCCGTCGGCTCGGCGCCCGAACTCTTCACGTGGGAGTTCGCGACCGACCCCTACCCGGCCTACGCATGGCTGCGCGAGCACTCCCCGGTGCACCGCACGAAGCTCCCCAGCGGGGTCGAGGCCTGGCTCGTCACCCGCTACGCGGACGCCCGGCAGGCCCTCGCCGACCAGCGGCTCAGCAAGAATCCGGCGCACCACGCGGAGCCCGCGCACGCCAAGGGGAAGACCGGGATCCCGGGGGAGCGCAAGGCGGAGCTGATGACGCATCTGCTGAACATCGACCCGCCCGACCACACCCGGCTGCGGCGTCTGGTGTCGAAGGCGTTCACCCCGCGCAGGGTCGCCGAGTTCACCCCGCGGGTGCAGGCGCTCACCGACGACCTGATCGACCGGTTCGCGCGAAGGGGGGAGGCGGACCTCATCCACGAGTTCGCGTTCCCGCTTCCCATCTACGCCATCTGCGAGATGCTCGGGGTACCGCGGGAGGACCAGGACGACTTCCGCGACTGGGCCGGGATGATGATCCGCCACGGAGGCGGCCCGCGGGGCGGGGTCGCCCGGTCCGTGAAGCAGATGCGGACCTATCTCGGTGAGCTCATCCACCGCAAAAGGGATGACCTGGGCGACGACCTGATCTCCGACCTGATCCGGGCCAGCGACCACGGCGACCACCTGACGGAGGGTGAGGCCACAGCGATGGCCTTCATCCTGCTCTTCGCAGGCTTCGAGACGACCGTGAACCTCATCGGCAACGGCGTGCACTCCCTCTTCATGAACCCCGTCCAGCGTGAGCGCCTGCAACGCTCCCTGGCCGCCGGGGAGAGCGGGCTGCTCGCCGGCGGCATCGAGGAACTCCTGCGCTACGACGGCCCCGTGGAGCTGGCGACGTGGCGGTTCGCCACCGAGCCGCTGACCCTCGGCGGCCGGCGGGTCGAGACCGGCGACCCCGTCCTGGTCGTCCTCGCGGCCGCCGACCGGGACCCCGAGCGGTTCCCCGACCCGGACACCCTCGACCTCTCCCGCACCGACAACCAGCACCTCGGCTACGGGCACGGCATCCACTACTGCCTGGGCGCCCCGCTGGCCCGGCTCGAAGGGCAGACCGCCCTCGCGACCCTGCTGACGCGCCTGCCCGACCTGGAACTCGCCGTTCCGCCCCAAGAGCTGCGCTGGCGTGGGGGGTTGATCATGCGAGGGCTACGTACTCTTCCCGTTCGCTTCACGGCTCAAAACACTTGAGCAAGGTCTGATGAAAAGTCAGATCCTGCTTGAACTTGTGACAATCGTTCGAAGGCCGCTAGGTTCTGCCGTTACCCCGCTGTTATGCGAAAGGTGATCCTCCATGCTCTCCGGGAACGGCCGTCACAGACGACCCCGCCAGGTCCCCGCGCTGGTAGTCACAGCCGGAGTCACTGGCTCCGCGCTGGCCATGCCGCTGCTCGCGGCGACCAGCGCCACCGCAGCCGAAACCGCCACCTGGGACAAGGTGGCCGAGTGCGAGAGCGGCGGCGTCTGGAGTGCCAACTTCGGCAGCGGCGCGTACGGCGGCCTGCAGTTCACCCAGGAGCAGTGGCAGAACGCCGGCGGCCTCGACTTCGCCGAGCGGGCCGACCTCGCGAGCCGCTCGCAGCAGATAGCGGTGGCCGAGCGGGTGCTGGCCTCGCAGGGTCCGCAGGCCTGGCCGCTGTGCGCGGCCTCGGCCGGACTGGACCAGCAGGGTCCGGCCGCCACCGTCGACCCCGGTCTGCCGGGCAGCCCCACCGCGGTGGGTCCCGCGCCGTCCCGCCCGGACGACACGGTGCCGTCCACCAAGGGCGACAAGCCCGCCACGGACTTCGGGCTCTCGACCGAGGAGACCCCGAGCCCCTCGGGCTCGCCGTTCCTGATTCCCGACGCGCCCTCCCTCGGACTGCCCGTCATGCCCGCCCCCGACGTCCCCACGACGCCTCCGGCCGACCCGGGCACCCCGGTCGCGCCGACCGACCCGACGGCTCCGCCGGTCGGCCCGACCGACCCGACGGCCCCGGCCCTCCCGACGGACCCGGCGGTGCCGACGACGCCCACGACCCCGCCGGTGGACCCGAGCCCGTCCCCGGTCGACCCGACGGCCCCCACGGTGCCGACCGCCCCGGCGACCCCGGCGGCGCCGGGCGCCACTCCCGCCGAGGGCAACGGCAAGCACCGCGGTGCGCCCGCCCCGGAGGAGAGCGGCCCGTCCGGTGCCGCGCCGGCCCCCGTCTACACGGTGCAGGCGGGCGACAGCCTGGCGACCATCGCGGATGCCAAGGGAGTGAAGGGTGGCTGGAGCGGGCTCTACGCGGCCAACGAGCAGGTCATCGGCGAGAACGCCGACCTGATCAAGCCGGGCCAGAACCTGGATCTAACCACGTAATAAGGACAGTTGGTTCGTCCGGAAAGACTTGATTGTGTGTTTTCTGCAAGTGAGACATGTGTCTCTTCCGGTCAACTGGCGTGTCCCGTCCGGGGCCTTCCGCAAACCCCGTTCTCACCTGCGCAAACGCCCCTGCGGACAGCGCAAGTAGGGACCCTTTCTCCCCGATGTTCCTCGTTGAACATCGGGGAGAGCTGTGTCTACCTTCGGATTCGCCCGCCACCGCGGGCTCCTTCGACCGCATCGCCGAATCCTGCCGGCGGACGGAGGGAAGTCGTCGCGTCAAGCGCCGAAGGCAGGAGCGGGGGAACCAAGGTAGGTGCCGCAAGCGGCCGTTGAGAGACGGGCGCAAGCGGCTTGGGGTTAAGCGGTGCGAGGGATCGCGCCGCCGGGCACTCACAGGCCCGAACCCGACAGCTCACCTCGTAGGCGTCGGTGAGGAGAAACCTCATGCTGCTTTCCGGCAAGGGCAAGCACCGTCGCGGCTCCAAGGCCGTCCGCATCGTCACGCTCGCCGGTGTCGCCGGTGTGGCCGTCGCCGCCCCCCTGATGACCGCGGGCGCCGCCAGCGCCGCCACCGCGTCCGAGTGGGACAAGGTCGCGCAGTGCGAGTCGGGTGGCAACTGGTCCATCAACACGGGCAACGGCTACTACGGCGGGCTGCAGTTCTCGTCCTCCACGTGGGCCGCCTTCGGCGGCAAGTCCTACGCCGCGCAGGCCAACCAGGCCTCCAAGGCGCAGCAGATAGCCGTGGCCGAGAAGGTCCTGAAGAAGCAGGGCAAGGGTGCCTGGCCGCACTGCGGCAAGGGCCTGTCGAACTCCTCGTACGGCGGCGGCTCCTCCGAGGCCCCGGCCTCCACCAAGCCCAAGAGCGAGACGAAGAAGACCGAGACCAAGAAGACCGAGACCAAGGTCGCGCCGAAGAAGGAGACCAAGCGCGCCGAGGCCCCGGTCACCCGCTCCGAGCGCACCGAGGCCCCCGCCGCGCCGAAGACCGGCAACGGCTCGTACGAGGTCAAGGCCGGCGACACCCTGGGCACCATCGCCGAGGCCAACGGCGTCAAGGGCGGCTGGCAGCAGCTCTTCGAGCTGAACAAGGACATCGTCTCGGACGCCGACCTGATCTTCCCGGGTCAGAAGCTGAAGCTCAGCTGACCGCTGCGGCAATAGCCGCAAAAGCGTACGCACAGCGCAGAATTCCCACCGCCCGGCGCCCTTCCCTCCACGCGCCGGGCGGTGGTGTGCGCGGCGGCAGAACGCCCGCCCCCCGGGGCTCTATGTCCTGGAAGAGGGGTATTCGGGCCCTTTTTCGTCCCAGGACCCGGGCGGTCGGCAGGGTGAGTGCCCGGATCCGGTTAGGCTCTAGTCGGCCAGGCCGTCCCACGGCCTGACGCCACCGCACACCCAGCGTCACATCCCAGAAGGAGATGCTCGTGCCGTCCATCGACGTCGTCGTAGCCCGGGAAATCCTGGACTCCCGAGGCAACCCCACGGTCGAGGTCGAGGTGGGCCTCGACGACGGCAGCACCGGCCGTGCTGCCGTTCCGTCCGGCGCCTCCACCGGTGCCTTCGAGGCCATCGAGCTCCGTGACGGTGACCCCAACCGTTACATGGGCAAGGGCGTCGAGAAGGCCGTCCTCGCCGTCATCGAGCAGATCGGCCCGGAGCTCGTCGGCTACGACGCCACCGAGCAGCGCCTGATCGACCAGGCCATGTTCGACCTGGACGCCACCGACAACAAGGGCTCCCTCGGCGCCAACGCCATCCTCGGCGTGTCCCTCGCCGTCGCCCACGCCGCGTCCGAGGCCTCGGACCTGCCGCTCTTCCGCTACCTCGGCGGCCCGAACGCGCACCTGCTGCCCGTTCCGATGATGAACATCCTCAACGGTGGGTCGCACGCCGACTCCAACGTGGACATCCAGGAGTTCATGATCGCCCCGATCGGCGCGGAGTCCTTCTCCGAGGCGCTGCGCTGGGGTGCCGAGGTCTACCACACCCTCAAGAAGGTTCTCCACACCAAGGGCCTGTCCACCGGCCTCGGCGACGAGGGCGGCTTCGCCCCGAACCTGGAGTCCAACCGCGCCGCGCTCGACCTCATCATCGAGGCCATCAAGCAGGCCGGCTACACCCCGGGCAAGGACATCGCGCTCGCGCTCGACGTCGCCGCGTCCGAGTTCTACAAGGACGGCAAGTACGAGTTCGAGGGCCAGTCCCGCTCGGCCGCCGAGATGACCGACTACTACGCCGAGCTCGTCGAGGCGTACCCGCTCGTCTCCATCGAGGACCCGCTGTTCGAGGACGACTGGGCCGGCTGGAAGACCATCACCGACCGCCTGGGCGCCAAGGTCCAGATCGTCGGCGACGACCTCTTCGTCACCAACCCCGAGCGCCTGGCCCGCGGCATCGAGGAGGGCTCCGCGAACGCCCTGCTCGTGAAGGTGAACCAGATCGGCTCGCTGACCGAGACCCTCGACGCCGTCGAGATGGCCCAGCGCAACGGCTTCAAGTGCATGATGTCCCACCGCTCCGGCGAGACCGAGGACGTCACCATCGCCGACCTCGCCGTC
Source organism: Streptomyces sp. NRRL F-2664 (assembly GCF_000719345.1). Classification (GTDB taxonomy): domain Bacteria; phylum Actinomycetota; class Actinomycetes; order Streptomycetales; family Streptomycetaceae; genus Streptomyces. Next base: position 5,872 of record NZ_JOFX01000049.1, on the reverse strand, counting down.
GCCGTGAACTGCGGTCAGATCAAGACCGGTGCCCCGGCCCGCTCGGACCGCGTCGCCAAGTACAACCAGCTGCTGCGCATCGAGGAGATCCTCGACGACGCCGCCGTGTACGCGGGCCGCAGCGCCTTCCCGCGCTTCAAGGGCTAATCGCGCTCTGCCTCCGTACGTCCCCGCACTCGGTCCCGTACCGTGTGCGGGGACGTATTGCGTAGTGCGCACGAAGGGGAGGCGGACCCATGGCCGGGAACCGGGATCGGTTCTCCACCTTCTCCACGGCCACGCGGCTCAAGCAGCTCGGTGAGCGGACCGCGGCCCACGTCTACCGCTCGCAGTCGCGCCGCCAGGTGCGCCGCAGCCGCCTCACCGGCAGGGCCGCGCTCCTGGTCCTCGTGCTCTGTACGCTGGTCGTCGCCCTCGCGTATCCAATGCGCCAGTACGTCTCCCAGCGCTCGGAGATCGAGGCGCAGCAGCGCGCCGCCGCGGCGGCGCGGGACCGGCTGGAGCGGCTGCGCGACGAGAAGGCCCGCTGGCAGGACGACGCCTACGCGGAGCAGCAGGCGCGCAAGCACCTGCACTTCCTGCGCCCGGGCGAGGTCGGCTACATCATGAGCGACCCGGGGGCCCGGCCCCCGGAGCCGCACCGGACCGGCCAGGCCGGCTCCGACCGGCCCTGGTACTCCAACGTCTGGGACGGCGTCGACAAGGCCGACCGTCCCGGCGACTGAGCACGCGACCGCACCACCGCAGGACCGCACCACCGCACCACCGCAGCACCCATCCACGAGAACGAAGAGACTTCCCTCAGGCATGCAGACGCCCCCGCCCCAGACCGACCGGACCGAGCCGACCGACGCGGACATCGAGGCGTTCGAGCAGCAGCTCGGCCGCCCGCCGCGCGGACTGCGCGCCATCGCGCACCGCTGCCCCTGCGGGCAGCCCGATGTCGTCGAGACCGCGCCGCGGCTTCCCGACGGCACCCCCTTCCCCACGCTGTACTACCTGACGTGCCCGCGCGCGGCATCCGCCATCGGCACGCTGGAGGCCAACGGCGTGATGAAGGAGATGCAGGCCCGGCTCGCCGAGGACCCGGAGCTCGCCGCCGCCTACCGGGCCGCGCACGAGGACTACATCCGCCGCCGCGACGCCATCGAGGTGCTCCAGGGATTCCCGAGCGCCGGCGGGATGCCGGACCGCGTCAAGTGCCTGCACGTCCTCGTCGGCCACTCCCTGGCCGCCGGCCCCGGCGTGAACCCGTTCGGCGACGAGGCCCTCGCCATGCTGCCCGAGTGGTGGGCCAAGGGCGCCTGCGTCACCCCGTGCGGCGAGAAGAAGGCGGAGGAGGCCGAGTGACCCGGGTCGCGGGCATCGACTGCGGTACGAACTCCATTCGCCTGCTCGTCGCCGACTGGGACCCCGCCACGGGCGAGCTGACCGAACTGGACCGGCGGATGACCGTCGTCCGCCTCGGCCAGGGCGTCGACCGGACCGGGCGCCTGGCCCCGGAGGCGCTGGAGCGCACCTTCGCCGCCTGCCGCGACTACGCGGCGGTCATCGAGGAGTTCGGCGCGGAGCGGGTGCGCTTCGTGGCGACCTCCGCCTCCCGCGACGCCGAGAACCGCGACGACTTCGTCCGCGGCGTCGTGGAGATCCTCGGCGTCGAGCCCGAGGTGATCTCCGGCGACCAGGAGGCGGAGTTCTCCTTCACCGGCGCCACCCGGGAGCTGGCCGCGCACGAGCACCTGGAACGGCCGTTCCTGGTCGTCGACATCGGCGGCGGCTCCACGGAGTTCGTGGTCGGCGACGACCGCGTGCAGGCCGCCCGCTCCGTCGACGTCGGCTGCGTCCGGATGACCGAGCGCCACCTGGTGGTGGACGGGGCCGTCAGCGACCCGCCGACCGAGGAGCAGGTCGCGGCCGTCCGCGCCGACATCGAGGCCGCACTGGACCTGGCGTCCGAGACCGTCCCGCTGGCCGAGGCGCGCACCCTGGTGGGCCTGGCGGGGTCGGTGACCACCATCGCGGGAATCGCGCTGGGCCTGCCCGAGTACCGGTCGTCACAGATCCACCACTCCCGGATCTCCTACGAGCAGGTCCGCGAGATCACCGGGCGGATGCTGACGGCCACGCACGACGAGCGCGCGGCGATCCCCGTGATGCACCCGGGCCGGGTGGACGTGATCGGCGCGGGCGCGCTGGTCCTGCTGGCCGTCATGGAGCGCACCGGCGCCTCGGAGGTCGTGGTGTCGGAGCACGACATCCTCGACGGCATCGCGATCAAGACCGCGGAAGAGGCCGAGGCGGACAAGCGGCGTTCTGGACTGCAGAACCGCTGAACGACGGCGCTCCGGTCGGCTGATCGGAGCGCCGTCGTCGTTCCGGGTCATGGCCGCGATGACCGGTGCAATCACCTGGTCCATCCGCCGAACGACCTTCGAACCAGGGTGTGGGGGCCCTGCGTCGCCAAGATCCGAAAAAAGTTCGTGAAGTTCTTCACAAGGAAAAGGCGCCTGCCGGGGCGCGGAAAGGGTCCTTCGGGGCCCTGGGGAGGGTCCGAGGCCCCTTTTGTCGCGCGTTCGTGCGATCCACGGAGGCGACGGGTTCCGCGTCGGAGGTAAGGACGAAACCCTGTGGTCTACTCCGCTTCCACCCTTGCAGGCCTGATCAGGACGGGTGAACAACGACTCCTGACACCCCTTGGTTCCCGTTGCGTGCCATGACGTCCGTCACGTGGGCGGCGGAGTGTAGCAGAGGCCCCCCGACTCCTTGTGAAGGGGCTCACGAGCAACACCCCATTGGGTGCTGGATACTCGTTCTCATGAGCACCACGGAGCGTCCCAGGATCCTCGTTGTAGGAGGTGGGTACGTAGGCCTGTACGCAGCCAAGCGCATCATGAAGAAGATGCGCTACGGCGAGGCGACCGTCACGGTCGTCGACCCGCGCTCGTACATGACCTACCAGCCCTTCCTCCCCGAAGTGGCCGCAGGCAGCATCTCGCCGCGGCACGTCGTCGTCCCGCTGCGACGCGTGCTGCCCAAGGCTGAGGTTCTCACCGGCCGGGTCACCACCATCGACCAGGACCGCAAGGTCGCCGTCGTCACGCCGCTCGTCGGCGAGGCGTACGAGCTGCCCTTCGACTACCTGGTGATCGCCCTCGGCGCCGTCTCCCGCACCTTCCCGATCCCCGGCCTCGCCGAGCAGGGCATCGGCATGAAGGGTGTCGAGGAGGGCATCGGCCTGCGCAACCACGTCCTCGAACAGCTCGACAAGGCCGAGTCCACGACGGACGAGAACGTCCGCCGCAAGGCCCTCACCTTCGTCTTCGTCGGCGGCGGCTTCGCCGGCGCCGAGACGATCGGCGAGGTCGAGGACATGGCCCGCGACGCCGCGAAGTACTACTCCACGATCAAGCGCGAGGACATGCGCTTCATCCTGGTCGACGCGGCCGACAAGATCCTCCCCGAGGTCGGGCCCAAGCTGGGCACCTGGGGCAAGGAGCACCTCGAGTCCCGCGGCATCGAGATCTACCTCAACACCTCCATGGACTCCTGCGTGGACGGCCACGTGGTGCTGAAGAACGGTCTGGAGGTCGACTCCAACACCATCGTGTGGACCGCCGGCGTCAAGCCGAACCCGGCCCTGGCCCGCTTCGGCCTGCCGCTGGGCCCGCGCGGCCACGTCGACGCCGAACCGACCCTCCAGGTCAAGGGCACGGACTACATCTGGACCGCCGGCGACAACGCCCAGGTTCCCGACATGGCCGCCCGCAGGGCCGGCATCGAGAACGCCTGGTGCCCGCCGAACGCCCAGCACGCCCTGCGCCAGGCCAAGGTCCTCGGCGACAACGTCATCTCGGGCATGCGCGGCTTCCCGCAGACCGAGTACGCGCACTCCAACAAGGGTGCGGTGGCGGGTCTCGGTGTCCACAAGGGCGTCGCGATGATCGTCATGGGCAAGATGAAGATCAAGCTCAAGGGCCGGCTCGCCTGGTACATGCACCGTGGCTACCACGGCATGGCCATGCCGACCTGGAACCGCAAGATCCGCGTCTTCGCCGACTGGACCCTCGGCATGTTCCTCAAGCGCGAGGTCGTCTCCCTCGGTGCGCTGGAGACCCCGCGCGAGGAGTTCTACGAGGCCGCCAAGCCGGCGCCGGCCCCGGCCGCCGCGGCTGCCCCGGCCGAGAAGGCCAAGGCCTCCTGACCCTGCGTCGGGAACCGGGCTCCTGAGCCGGTAGAAGGTACGACCCCGAAGGGGCCGCCCGCCATCCGTGGTGCGGGCGGCCCCTTCGGCGTACCCGGTGCCGCGGATGGGTAGAGGGAGGGGTCGGAACCTTGTGGAGGTGCGCCATGACCGACGCCGCTCCGCGGCTGGCCGCTCTTGCCGAGACCCTGCTGAAAGGCCCCCTGCCCGTGCGCATCCGCGCCTGGGACGGGAGCGAGGCGGGGCCGCCCGACGGCCCCGTGCTCGTCGTCCGGAGCCGCCGGGCGCTGCGCCGGATGCTGTGGAAGCCCGGCGAACTGGGCCTCGCCCGGGCCTGGGTGGCCGGCGACCTGACCGCCGACGGCGACCTGTTCGAGCTGCTGGACCGGGTGGCGGGCCTGCTCTGGGCGCGGGAGCGGGAGCCCGCGCCCGGCCCGCCCGCCTCCCGCGCGGCCGCGCTGCGCACGCTCCTGCCCCGGCGCGCCGCGGCGGCCGCGGACACCGCAGCAGGCGCCGCCGCGCTGCTGCGCGACGCCGACGCGCGGGACGCCGTACGCGACCTGCTCACCCTGGCCCGCCCGCTGCCGGCGCCCCCGCCGCCCCCCGAGGAAGCGGCCCGGCGCGGCGGCAGCCGGCACACCCGGGGCCGCGACCGACAGGCCGTCAGCCACCACTACGACGTCGGAAACGACTTCTACGAGCGGGTCCTCGGCCCGTCCATGGTGTACTCCTGCGCCTACTGGACCCCCGGCTCGACCCTGGAACAGGCCCAGCACGACAAGCTCGACCTGGTCTGCCGCAAACTCGCCCTGGAACCGGGGGACCGGCTCCTCGACGTCGGCTGCGGCTGGGGCTCCATGGCCCTGCACGCCGCCCGGGCGCACGGGGCGCGCGTCACCGGCGTCACGCTGTCGCGCGAACAGGCCGTGTACGCCCGGAAGAAGGCCGCGGACGAGGGCCTGACCGATCTGGTCGAGATCCGCATCCAGGACTACCGGGACGTCAAGGACGGCCCCTATGACGCCATTTCCTCCATCGGCATGGCCGAACACGTGGGCGCCGAGCGCTACCGCGACTACGCCCGCACCCTGCACGCCCTGCTGCGCCCCGGCGGCCGGCTGCTCAACCACCAGATCGCCCGCCCTCCGGAGGCCGACGAATCCGCCTACCGCGTCGACGAGTTCATCGACGCCTACGTCTTCCCCGACGGCGAGCTCTCCCCGGTCGGCACCACGGTCGGTGAACTGGAACGGGCCGGCTTCGAGGTCCGCGACGTGGAAGCGCTGCGGGAGCACTACGCCCTGACCCTGCGCGCCTGGGTGGCACGGCTGGAGGACCACTGGGACGAGGCCGTCGCCCTCACCTCGCCCGGCCGGGCCAGGGTCTGGCAGCTGTACATGGCCGCCTCCGCGCTCGGCTTCGAACGGGGCCGCCTGGGCGTCAACCAGGTACTCGCGGTGCGGTCCGCGGGGCGCGGGGAGTCGGGGCTGCCGCTGCGGCCGCGCACCTGGGGGTCGGGAACGCAGCCGGGCTAATCGTTCCTGCGGACCACGGGAAGGGCCCCGGGGCATGTGGCAGATTCCAGGGGTCGTCGCAACACGTGATCACTGACGTGTGGTGGCCAGCAGTTTAGACAGACGCTCGGCTGGGGTTTCCCAGCCGAGCGTTTTT
>NZ_JOFX01000048.1 GCF_000719345.1 Streptomyces sp. NRRL F-2664 | reverse complement strand
GGGCGGTGGGGTGGGGACACGGCGGAGTGTCCCCGCAGGACGAGCGCGCGACCTCCGAGTACAGCCGCGATCGCTCGAACGCGCCGAGCCGAGGAGACATTCCGGCGGGGCACCGCCCCACACAGCACCGACACCGACCAGCAAAATCCAGCCTCGCCGGCGCTTGAGGCGCGGGGTCTGGGGCAGAGCCCCAGCTACCACCGACCAGCAAAATCCAGCCCCGCCGGCGCTTGAGGCGCGGGGCCTGGGGCAGAGCCCCAGCTACCACCGACCAGCAAAATCCAGCCCCGCCGGCGCTTGAGGCGCGGGGTCTGGGGCGGAGCCCCAGCAGCCACCGGCCGGACCGGCCACCCCGGCGGGAGCCGAGGGGCCTAGCGGACCGGGAGCACCGCCGACACCCTGAAACCCCCCGCATCCGTCGGCCCCGACACGAACACCCCGCCCAGCCCGAGCACCCGCTCCCGCATCCCGACCAGCCCGTTCCCCCCGCTCGGCAGACCGACCCCGTCCGCCTTCCCCTCGCACGGCCCGTTCTCCACCTGCATCGCCACCTCCCCCTCACGGTGCGCCAGCCGCACCACGACCCGCGCCCCCGGAGCGTGCTTGTGGCAGTTGGTCAGCGCCTCCTGCACCACGCGGTACGCCGTCTGCTCCACCTCCGCCGAGTACACCGCGCCCCCGGCGGGACCCGCCCCCTGCACGACCATCTCGACGGCCATCCCGGCCGCCCGCGACTGCCCGACCAGCGCCTCCAACTCCTCCAGCGAGGGCCCCTCGTCCACACCCGCCGCCACCGACGCGGCAGCCACCTGCACCACCGCGGCCCCCACCGCGGCCCCCACGGCCGCGGCCGGAGCGACGGCCGCCTTGGCGGGCGCCGCCCGCAGCACGCCCAGCATCTCGCGCAGCTCCGTCAGCGCCTGCCGTCCCATGTCCCCCACCAGCGCGGCGTTCTTCGCCGCCCGCGCCGGGTCCTTGACCGCCACCGCCTCCAGCGCGGCCGCGTGCACGACCATCAGCGACACCCGGTGCGCGACCACGTCGTGCATCTCGCGCGCGATGCGGGTCCGCTCCTCGGTCCGGGCCCACTCGGCACGCTCCTCGGCCCGGTCCGCCAGCAGCGACAGCTCCCGCTCCAGCGAGTCGGCCCGTTCCTGCAGGCTCTCCATCAGCCGCCGCCGGGCCCCGATGTAGAGCCCGAGCAGCATGGGCGGCACCGTCAGCGCGACGGCGACGAAGCCGGACAGCGCGACCACGAGGCCGGGATCGGCCTCCACGTCGCCGCGCGTCTTCAGGTACATCACGATGAAGGTCGCCACCAGCGACATCGAGGCGAGCGCCGCGATGATCCGCCGGGGAACCTCGGACGAGGCGAGCGTGTACATGCCCACCACCGACAGCAGGAACCCCACTTCGGCCGGCGCCACGGCGATCCCGACCAGCACCACCGCGATCGGCCACCGCCGGCGCAGCACGAGCGTGGCCCCCACCACGACCCCGAACAGCACCCCGAGGGGCACGGGGATCCCCGCCTCGTCCGCGAAGCGGATCCCCTCCCATGCGCACTCCGCGGCGGAGACCCCCGCCAGCGCCACGTCCACCACGACATCCCGCCGCCGCGCCCACCACAACGGCGGCCCGGCACGGCCTTGCTCTTCCCCCGTACTGGTCATGCCGTCCAGCGTACGCAGCGCCCCCTACAGACCACCGACAGAAAAAACCACGAACGACGGGTAATCGCACATAGGAGTGAATCGCCCGCATCCCAAGACCTGAATCCCACATTCCGGACCACAGTCGACCCATGACCGAAACCGATCGCCCCGCCGCCGACGGCCCCGCCACCCCTCCCGACCCGGCACCCGAACGGGCGAGACACCCCAACGCCAAGGACGCCCTCCGCACCCGCGCCCGCGAACTGCGCCCGCAGGGCCTCACCTACCACCGGATCCAGCAGGAGCTCGGGTGCTCGAAGAGCTCGATCTCCCTCTGGGTCCGCGACCTCCCCAAGGTCGACCACCGGTCCCCCGCCGAGCAGGGCCGGGACGCGGCGCACCGGCGCTGGGCCCTGGAACGCCCGCGGCGCCAAGCCGCCCGTGCCGAGGCGATCGAGGCGGCACGCAGGGAGGTCGGCCCGCTCAGCGATCGCGACCTGTTCATCGCAGGCGTCGCCCTCTACTGGGCGGAGGGCGCCAAGAGCAAGCCGTACCGGCGGGACGAGACCGTCGCGTTCATCAACAGCGACCCCGGTGTCATCCGGGTCTTCCTGGCATGGCTCGCGCTCATGGACATCCCCCGCGAGCGGCTCAAGTTCCGCGTGATGATCCACGAATCCGCGGACGTGGAGGGGGCCGAACGGTACTGGGCCGACCTCGTCGGTGTGGAGCGCAGCCGGTTGCAGCGGACCACGCTCAAGAAGCACAACCCGAGCACCGTCCGGAAGAACACCGGGGCGGCGTACCGGGGATGCCTGGTCGTCCGCGTCGCCGCCGGTTGCGAGTTGTACCGTCGCATTGAGGGCGCCTGGTGCGGCATAGTGGGGTCCGCGGGTTCGACCAAGTGACGAAATGTCCGGTTCACCCGGGTTCACCATCCCCTGTGGTGTAATTGGCAACACGGGTCACTTTGGATGATTTGTTCCAGGTTCGAGTCCTGGCAGGGGAGCAACGCACGTTCGGGTTCCGACCACAGAGGTCGGGACCCGGCTTCGTTTCGGGCCTTCGGCCCACCGGTATCCTTCACGGGTCCACCCCCGAAGCCGAAGGGCACACCCGTGAGCGCCAACCGCCCGGCAGCCGTCGTCGTACTCGCAGCGGGTGAAGGCACCCGCATGAAGTCGGCCACACCCAAGGTTCTGCACGAGATCTGCGGGCGCTCGCTCGTCGGTCACGTCGTCGCCGCCTCCCGCGAGCTGGACCCCGAACACCTCGTCGTGGTCGTCGGGCACGCCCGGGAGCAGGTCACCGCACACCTCGCCGGCATCGACGCCGACGTCCGCACCGCCGTCCAGTACGAGCAGAACGGCACCGGCCACGCCGTCCGCATGGCCCTGCAGGAGCTCGGCGGTCCCGTCGACGGCACGGTGATCGTCGTCTGCGGCGACACCCCGCTGCTCACCGGGGAGACCCTGGGCCGGCTCGCGCGGACGCACGCCGCCGACGGCAACGCCGTCACCGTGCTCACCGCCGAGGTGCCGGACTCCACCGGTTACGGCCGCATCGTGCGCGACGCCGGCGGCGCCGTGACCGCGATCGTCGAGCACAAGGACGCCACCGACTCCCAGCGCGCGATCCGCGAGATCAACTCGGGCGTCTTCGCCTTCGACGGCGCCCTCCTCGCCGACGCCCTCGGCAAGGTCCGTACGGACAACAGCCAGGGCGAGGAGTACCTCACCGACGTCCTCGGCATCCTGCGCGAGGCCGGGCACCGGGTCGGGGCGGCCGTGGGCAGCGACCACCGCCAGATCCTCGGCATCAACAACCGTGTGCAGCTCGCCGAGGCCCGCGCCCTGCTGAACGCGCGGCTGCTCGAGCAGGCCATGCTGGCGGGCGTGACGGTCGTCGACCCGGCGAGCACCTTCGTGGACGTGACCGTCACCTTCGGGCAGGACGCGGTCGTGCACCCCGGTACCCAGCTCCTGGGCGCCACGCACATCGCCGAGGGCGCCGAGGTGGGCCCCAACACCAGGCTGCGCGACACCCGGGTGGGCGCGGGCGCGCGCGTGGACAACACGGTGGCCGAGAGCGCGGTCGTGGGCCCGCAGGCGAGCGTGGGGCCGTTCGCGTACCTGCGTCCGGGCACGAGCCTCGGGGCGAAGGCGAAGGCCGGCACGTACGTGGAGATGAAGAACGCGACGATCGGCGAGGGCACCAAGGTGCCGCACCTCTCCTATGTGGGCGACGCGACGATCGGCGAGTACACGAACATCGGCGCGGCGAGCGTCTTCGTGAACTACGACGGCGAGCACAAGCACCACACCACGGTCGGCTCGCATTGCAAGACGGGGTCGGACAACATGTTTGTGGCACCCGTCACCATCGGGGACGGGGCCTACACGGCTGCCGGATCCGTGATCACGAAGGATGTGCCCCCCGGCGCGCTGGCCGTGGCCCGCGGCCAGCAGCGGAATATCGAGGGTTGGGTGGCTCGCAAGCGTCCGGGAAGTGCTGCCGCGACTGCGGCGCAGTCGGCGGTCTCGGAGGACGCCGAGCGCCCTTGAGGTGAACTGACCGGAAACAGGTACGTCTCGAACGGCGTACCGTGATAGGTGCACGCAATTCGGCTGGCTCACCGTGTGCGGGACGGACGCACATGGGGGCGAGCAGCTTCAACACGTCTGAGGAGACAGTGCTGTGACCGGGATCAAGACGACCGGCGAGAAGAAGCTGATGCTCTTCTCCGGCCGCGCCCACCCCGAGCTGGCCGAGGAGGTCGCGCACCAGCTGGGAGTCGGCCTCGTGCCGACCAAGGCTTTCGACTTCGCGAACGGTGAGATCTACGTCCGCTTCCAGGAGTCGGCGCGTGGCGCGGACTGCTTCCTGATCCAGAGCCACACGGCTCCGATCAACAAGTGGATCATGGAGCAGCTGATCATGATCGACGCGCTGAAGCGTGCGTCGGCGCGTTCCATCACCGTGATCATCCCGTCCTACGGGTACGCCCGCCAGGACAAGAAGCACAAGGGCCGCGAGCCGATCTCGGCGCGTCTGGTGGCGGATCTGCTGAAGACCGCGGGTGCGGACCGCATCCTGACGGTCGACCTGCACACGGACCAGATTCAGGGCTTCTTCGACGGCCCGGTGGACCACCTGTCGGCGCTGAACGTGCTCGCGGACTACGTGGGTGCGAAGGTGGACCGGACGAAGCTGACGATCGTGTCTCCGGACGCGGGTCGTGTGCGGGTGGCGGACCGCTGGTGCGACCGGCTGGACGCGCCGCTGGCGATCGTGCACAAGCGCCGTGACAAGGACGTCGCCAACCAGGTGACGGTCCACGAGGTCGTCGGTGAGGTCAAGGGCCGGGTGTGCGTCCTGGTCGACGACATGATCGACACGGGTGGCACGATCTGTGCCGCGGCCGAGGCGCTCTTCGCGCACGGCGCGGAGGACGTGATCGTGACGGCGACGCACGGCATCCTGTCGGGTCCGGCGGCCGACCGCCTGAAGAACTCGAAGGTGAGCGAGTTCGTCTTCACGAACACCCTGCCGGACCCCTCCGACCTGGAGATGGACAAGATCACGGTGCTGTCGATCGCGCCGATGATCGCGCGTGCGGTGCGTGAGGTCTTCGAGGACGGTTCGGTGACGAGCCTCTTCGAGGAGCAGCAGTAGGGGCTCCAGGGCTCCCGCTAGATCCTTTTGAAGTGCGGCCTCCCTGCCGGGTAGACTCATGAAGTTGCTCGGCGAGGGAGGCCGCACTTTCGTGTGCGGATGCTCCGTTATCGACGCGCTCTTCGTAGCAGGCCGTTTCGGCCGGGTGACTTCAGTCCGTCTTTCCGTCACCCCACGAGGAGTGAGCATGTCCGAGGTCAAGCTTTCCGCCACCCTGCGCGACACCTTCGGCAAGGGCTCGGCCCGCCAGGCCCGTCGCGACGCCCTGACCCCCGGTGTCATCTACGGCCACGGCACCGCCCCGAAGCACGTCAACGTCGAGGCCCACGGCCTGATGATGGCGCTGAAGACCCCGAACGTCCTGCTGTCCCTGGACATCGCGGGCGGCGGCACCGAGCTGGTCATCCCGAAGGCCGTGCAGCGCCACCCGCTGAAGCCGGTCATCAACCACGTGGACTTCCTCATCGTCAAGAAGGGCGAGAAGGTCGTCGTCGAGGTTCCGGTCGTGACCGAGGGCGACCTGGCCGCCGGTGGCAACCTGCTGGAGACCCTGATGACGGCCGTGTCCGTCGAGGCCGAGGCCACCCACATCCCGACCGAGATCACCGTCTCGATCGAGGGCCTGGAGGCCGGTGCGACCGTGCACGCCTCCGACCTGAAGCTGCCGGCCGGCACCACTCTGGCCGTCGACGGTGAGACCGCCGTCCTGCAGGTCGTCGCCCCGCAGGCCGAGGAGCCGGCCGAGGGTGACGCCGAGGGCGCCGAGGCCTGAGCCTCGCCCTCTTGCCTCAGCAGTTGCTGACCGACCGCCGTCCGGCTCCACTGGAGCGGGACGGCGGTCGTCCTCGTTCTAGGCGGTAAGGAGCTTTTGATGTCGGACGACGCGGCGCCCTGGCTGATCGTGGGTCTGGGCAATCCGGGGTCGGAGTATGCCGGGAACCGCCACAACATCGGGTTCATGGTGGTGGACCTGCTGGCGGAGCGGATCGGCGGGAAGTTCAAGGCGCACAAGGCGCGGGCGCAGGTGGTCGAGGGGCGGACGGGGCCGCCGGGGCCGGTGAACCGCCGGGTGGTGCTGGCGAAGCCGATGTCGTTCATGAACCTGTCGGGCGGTCCGGTGACGGCTCTGCGGGACTTCTACAAGGTGCCGGTGGATCGGATCGTGGCGGTCCACGACGAGTTGGACATCGACTATCCGACGCTGCGTCTGAAGCTGGGCGGCGGGGACAACGGGCACAACGGCCTGAAGTCGATGACGAAGGCGATGGGTGCGGACTACCACCGGGTGCGGTGCGGCATCGGTCGGCCTCCGGGCCGGATGCAGGTCGCGGACTTCGTGCTGAAGGACTTCTCCTCGACGGAGCGCAAGGAGCTGGACTGGTTCGTGGACCGGGCTGCGGACGCGGTGGAGTGTCTGGTCTCGGAGGGTCTGGAGCGGGCGCAGTCGGCGTACAACGGCTAGCGTTCCGGCACATCTTCACAGGGGACAAGTGACCCGGAGCAGGTCAGTTCGTCGCATATATGCACGCACGGCTCTTGACCGGGGCGGTACTGCCTCAGCATGCTGGCGCCGCCGCCCCCCCATGGCCCCGTGTTTCCCTCTCTTCCCAGAGGTGCCTCCATGCTCCGTTCCCGTCAGCGCTGGGCGGCTGTTGCCGCTGCGCTGCTCCTCTCCGCGTCCGCCGGCCCGGCGTTCGCCGCCGATTCCTACGAGGTGCCGCTGCACCAGGCGAAGGACCTGCCGATCTACGCGGCCCAGTACAAGGGCAAGCCCGGCGAGACCTGCGCCTCCGTCCCCGCCACGAAGGACGGTTGGCACTTCATTGCGCCGGGCAGCCCGAACGAGGTGTCCTTCGTCAAGCTGACGGTGACGTTCGAGCCGGGCGGCCAGCAGGTGGTCACCGTCTTCGGTCCGCCGAACGAGAACCACGCGTACGCGGCGTCGGAGCCGGGGGCGAAGCTGGTCTCGGCGGTCGCCGAGGTCGAGGGCACGACGGGCGGCGGCAAGAAGCTGGAGTGGTTCAACCTGTCGCACGCGTGCCTGTCGACGGCCACGCCCGGGCCGACGCCGTCGCAGTCCTCCACCGAGCCCGCGCCGTCGACCTCGACCTCGGCGTCGACGTCGCCGAGCACCAGCACGTCGGCTTCGCCGTCGAAGTCGACGAGCACGGGTCCGTCGTCCTCGGCGAGCGCGTCGGCGTCGTCGTCGGCTTCCTCCCCCGCGCCGTCCGTGTCGGCGTCGGCCTCCGGCGGTACGACCGGTGGCGATCTGGCGCAGACCGGTTCCGACGCTCCGATCGGGCTGCTGGCCACGATGGCGGCGGCGCTGATCGCGGCCGGTGGGTTCCTCGTGGTGCGCCGCCGCCGGTCGGGTGCCCAGGGCTGAGCAGCGTAGGACGGAGAAAGAGGGGGCCCCGCGCCGGTGCGGCGCGGGGCCCCCTTTTTTCCGTGGGTACGGCGGCGGGTCAGCCGGTGTTGCGCAGGCCCGCGGCGACGCCGTTGACGGTCAGGAGCAGGGCGCGCGAGAGCAGCGGGTCGGCGGCTTCGCCGCGCGCTGCGGCCGCGCGCTGGCGGGCCAGGAGGGAGACCTGGAGGTAGGAGATGGGGTCGAGGTAGGCGTCGCGGACGGCGAAGGTCTGCTGGAGGACGGGGTGGGAGTCGAGGAGCTTCTCGCCGCCGGTGATGCGCAGGACCTCGCGGACGGTGAGTTCGTGCTCGGCCTCGATGCGGGTGAAGACGTGCTTGAGGTGGTCGGGGACGAGCGTGTCGACGTAGTGGCGGGCGATCCGCAGGTCGGTCTTGGCCAGTGTCATCTCGACGTTGGACAGGAAGTTGCGGAAGAAGTGCCAGCGCTCGCCCATTTCGGTGAGGGCGTCCTCGTGGCCGGCGTCGCGCAGGGCCTTGAGGCCGGAGCCGACGCCGTACCAGCCGGGGACGATCTGGCGGGACTGGGTCCAGCCGAACACCCAGGGGATGGCGCGCAGTCCGTCGAGGCCGGCTCCGGAGTCGGGGCGGCGGGAGGGCCGGGAGCCGAGGTGGAGGTCGGCGAGCTGGTCGACGGGGGTGGCGGCGAAGAAGTAGGCGGGCAGGTCGGGGTCTTCGACGAGTGCGCGGTAGGCGGCGTGGGCGGCGTCGGAGACGGTGTCCATGGCCGCGTCCCAGCGGGCGAGGGCTTCGTCGGACTGGCGGGGCGCGGTGTGCAGGGCGGAGGCCTGCAGGGTGGCGGCGACGGTCAGTTCGAGGTTCTCGCGGGCGAGGGAGGGGACGAGGTACTTGTCGGAAATGACCTCGCCCTGTTCGGTGACCTTGATCTCGCCTTCGAGGGTGCCCCAGGGCTGGGCGAGGATCGCGTCGTGGGAGGGGCCGCCGCCGCGGCCGACGGTGCCGCCGCGGCCGTGGAAGAGGCGCAGGCGGACGCCGTAGCGGTGGGCGACGTCGCGCAGGCGGCGCTGGGCGCGGTGGATCTCCCACTGGCTGGTGGTGATGCCGCCGAACTTGGAGGAGTCGGAGTAGCCGAGCATGACCTCCTGGACGTCGCCGCGGAGGGAGACCAGGCGCCGGTAGGAGGGGTCGGCGAGCATGTCGTCGAGGATGACGTCGGCGGCGCGGAGCTCGTCGGTGGTCTCCAGGAGCGGGACGATGCCGATCTTGGCCCAGCCGGCGTGGAGGTCGATGAGGCCGGCTTCGCGGGCGAGGACGGCGGCGGCGAAGACATCGTCGGCGCCCTGGCACATCGAGATGATGTAGGACTCGATGACTTCGGGGCCGAACTTCTCGAAGGCGTCCTTGACGGCGGCGAAGACGCCGAGGGTCTTGGCGCCGGCGGCGTCGAGGGGTGCCGGGGTGGGGGCGAGGGGGCGGCGGGAGCGGAGTTCCTTGGCGAGGAGCCTCTGCCGGTAGTCGCGGGGCATGTCGGCGTAGCGCCAGGATTCCTCGCCGAGCCGGTCGAAGAGCTGGCCGAGGGCGTGGTGGTGGGCGTCGGCGTGCTCGCGTACGTCCATGGTGGCGAGCTGGAGGCCGAAGGCGGCGAGGGTGCGGATGGTGCGGTCCATGTGGCCGTCGGCGAAGAGGCCGCCGCGGTGCTCGCGCAGGGAGGTCTGGATGAGGGTGAGGTCGGTGAGGAAGTCGGCGGTGCCGAGGTAGTCGCGGCCCTCTTCGTGGGGGGTGCCCTTGGCGAGGCGCTCACGGGTGTTGAGGAGCTTCTGGCGGATGCAGGTGGCCTTGAGCCGGTAGGGCTCTTCGGCGTTCAGCCGCTTGTAGCGGGGGCTGATCTCCGGGAGGCGTTCGAGGTCGGCCTGGAGGGAGGCGAGGAGTTCCTCGGTTGCCCCGGTGTAGCGGATGGAGTTGGAGAGCAGGCTGCGCAGGAAGTCGACGAGTTCGAGGGCGTCGGTGATGCCGTGTTCGTGCTGGAGGATCAGTACGTCGCGGGTGACGTCGGGGGTGACGTTGGGGTTGCCGTCGCGGTCGCCGCCGATCCAGGTGCCGAAGGTGAGGGGGCGGGTGCCGGGGGGCAGCTCGATGCCGACGCGGCGCAGTTCGGCGGCGAGGTCCTCCAGGACGTCGCCGACGGCTCCGGCGTGGAGTTCGTCGAGGTAGTAGATGGCGTTGCGGGCCTCGTCGGCGGGCTCGGGGCGGACGACGCGCAGTTCGTCGGTCTGCCAGACGAGGTCGATGTTCTCGGCGAGGCGGAGGTCGTGGCGGCGGCGGTCGCCGGCGCCGGTGACGGGTTCCTCCAGGAGTGCGGCGATGCGGCGCAGCTTGTTGAGGACGCTGCGGCGGGCCGCCTCGGTGGGGTGGGCGGTGAAGACGGGGCGGACGTTGAGGTTCTTGACCGTCTCGCGCAGGTGCTCGGGGTCGGCGTCCTTGAGCATGTCGGCGGTGCGGGCGAGGAGCCCGCCCTCGGCGGCGCGGTGGGCGCGCAGTTCCTTGCCGCGGTGGACCTGCTCGGTGATGTTCGCGAGGTGGAAGTAGGTGGAGAAGGCGCGCACCAGCTTGGCGGCGGTCTCCAGGTCGGTGTCGCCGAGGAGGGCGGCGGCGGCCTCGCCGTCGGTGCGGGTGAGGGCGCGGACGCGTTCGACGAGGTCGAGCAGGTCCTGGCCCTCCTGGCGTACGAGGGTCTCCCCGAGGAGGTCGCCGAGGCGGCGGATGTCCGCGCGCAGTTCCGCGTTGGCGGTGGCGGCCGGGGTGACGGGGGCCTGCTGGGTGGCCAGGGGGGCCTTGTCAGCACTGCTCACAGGTGCGGCTCCTTGCAGTGTTCGAGCGCTACTGGGCGGTGGGCTCCCGGCCGTGCACGGCGTGGGACCCCGCCGGACTCCGTCCGGGGGACCGCCGCCGGCTGAGGTGTGGCTCGGGCTGCCCGTGCGGACCGCGCTGTCCGACGGGGACCAGGATAGGTGTCCCGTGCCCGTGCCTGGGCAAACGTCTCACTGACCGAGTCAGTCGGGGTCGGGCGGCGCGCGTGGCGCGGGAGCGGCTCCGCGGGTGGCGGTTGCGTTCCTGTTGTGCCGGGAACCGGCTGCGCCATACTTACCCTGCCGTAGGTTACGGGACCGTAGGTCTTGTGCCCGGCGAGCCTCCCGACTCCTCTCACCCTCCAGGGGACCCCCATGACCACCAGTCCGGATCTGATCGGGGGCGCTTCGGCACCCTCGGACTCTCCTGTGCCGTCCGCGACGCTGGGCGGCGAGAACAAGCGGTCGATCGAGCAGATCGCGCTGCTGCTGTTCATCACCGTGCCCTTCGTGGCGCTGCTGGCGGCGGTGCCGCTGGCCTGGGGCTGGGGGGTGAGCTGGCTGGATCTGGGGCTGATGGTGTTCATGTACTTCCTGGCGTGCCACGGCATCACCATCGGCTTCCACCGCTATTTCACGCATGGTTCCTTCAAGGCGAAACGGCCGCTGCGGATCGTGCTGGCGGTGATGGGGTCGATGGCGGTGGAGGGCCCGCTCGTGCGGTGGGTGGCGGACCACCGCAAGCACCACAAGTTCTCGGACCACGAGGGTGACCCGCATTCGCCGTGGCGGTTCGGCGAGACGGTGCCGGCGCTGATGAAGGGCCTGTGGTGGGCGCACATCGGCTGGCTCTTCGACGAGGAGCAGACCGATCAGCAGAAGTACGCGCCGGACCTGATCAAGGATCCGGCGATCCGGCGGATCTCGCGGGACTTCATCTTCTGGACGGTCTTCTCGCTGGCGATTCCGCCGCTGGTGGGCGGTCTGGTGACGATGTCGTGGTGGGGGGCGTTCACGGCGTTCTTCTGGGGTTCCCTGGTGCGCGTGGCGCTGCTGCACCATGTGACGTGGTCGATCAATTCGATCTGCCACGCGGTGGGCAAGCGCCCGTTCAAGTCGCGCGACCGGTCCGGCAACGTGTGGTGGCTTGCGGTGCTGTCGTGCGGTGAGTCGTGGCACAACCTGCACCACGCGGATCCGACGTCGGCGCGGCACGGTGTGCTGCGGGGGCAGGTCGACTCCAGTGCGCGGCTGATCCGCTGGTTCGAGCAGCTGGGGTGGGCCACGGACGTGCGCTGGCCGTCGGCGGCCCGGATCGACGCCCGGCGCAGGGAAAACCGTCCGAACCCGGCATGATGGGGGGCGTGGCGATCGACGGCGGTACCTCCAGCAGCGACAAGCCCAGCAGGCGCGGCCGGCGGGTGCGGATGACGGGCGCGGAGCGGCGCCAGCAATTGCTGGACATCGGCCGGGCCCTGTTCGCGGAGAAGGGTTTCGAGGGCACGTCGGTGGAGGAGATCGCGGCCAAGGCCGGGGTGTCCAAGCCGGTGGTGTACGAGCACTTCGGCGGCAAGGAGGGGCTGTACGCGGTGGTGGTGGACCGGGAGATGCGCCAGTTGCTGGACGGGGTGACGGGTGCGCTGACGGCGGGGCATCCGCGGGAGCTGCTGGAGCAGGCGGCGTTCGCGCTGCTGGACTACATCGAGTCGTACACGGACGGTTTCCGGATCCTGGTGCGGGATTCGCCGGTCGCCCAGTCGACGGGGACGTTCGCGTCGCTGATCAGTGACATCGCCACGCAGGTCGAGGACATCCTGGGGCTGGAGTTCAAGGCGCGCGGCTTCGATCCGAAGCTGGCGCCGCTGTACGCGCAGGCGCTGGTCGGGATGGTGGCGCTGACGGGGCAGTGGTGGCTGGACGTGCGCAGGCCGAAGAAGGCAGAGGTGGCGGCGCACCTGGTGAACCTGGCGTGGCACGGGCTGGACGGGCTGGAGGCGAAGCCGCAGCTGGTGGGCCGCCGCAAGAGCTAGCGGGCCCCGTGCTCGGCGCGACGGCGCCCCGCCACCGGGTCCGGTGGCGGGGCGCCGTCGTGTGGGGCGCCGTCGTGTCGTGCGAAAGACACCCCCTAGGGGGTCCTGGCTTCGTACGGTTCCAGGAATTCGAGGCGGTTGCCGACGGGGTCCTCGGAGTAGAAGCGGCGGTGGCCCGGCAGGTTCTCGTCCCAGACCACGTCGGCGCCGCGCTCCTGCAGTCTCTGCGCGTACGCCTCGATGCCGGTGACCCGGAGGCCGGGGTGCGCCTTGCGGGCGGGCCGGAAGTCGGCTTCGACGCCGAGGTGCAGGTGCACGGGCCCGGCGGCGAACCAGCAGCCGCCGCGGGCGGCGAGGACGGGCGGCTTGGCGATCTCCGTCATGCCCAGGACACCGGTGTAGTAGGCGCGGAGCCGGTCCTCCGCGTCCGGCGGCGCGGCGAGTTGGACGTGGTCGAGGGCGGTGAGCACGCTCAGGCCTCCTTGCGGGCCACGGCGAAGATCCTGCGGAAGGGGAAGACGGTTCCGCGCGGCCCGCTCGGGTAGGCCGCGCGGAGCCGGTCGCGGTATTCGGTGAGAAAGGCGTCGACGGCTTCGCGGTCGTCGCCGAGGGCGGTGAGGACGGGCCGCAGGGCGGTGCCCTTGACCCAGTCGAGTACGGGGTCGGGGCCGTGGAGGAGCTGGTGGTAGGTGGTCTCCCAGACGTCCGCGGCGCAGCCGAGGGCGGTGAACCGGGCAAGGTATTCGGCGGGTTCCAGGAGGTGGATGTAGCGGGCGCCGTGTCCGGCGAGCCGGCCGCGCCAGCGCGGGGTGTCGCACTGCTCGGCGAGCAGGGCGTGGCTGGGGGCGGTGAAGTTGCCGGGGATCTGGAAGGCGAAGGTGCCGCCGGGGCGCAGTCCGTTGATCCAGGCGCCGAAGGAGCCGGGGTGGCCGGGGACCCACTGGAGGGCGGCGTTGGAGACGATCAGGTCGTAGGGCTCTTCGGGGAGCCAGCCCGCGATGTCGCCGTGACGGAAGTCGAGGCTGCCGCCGCCGGCGGTGGGGCCGGCGTACTGCTCGGTGGCGCGCTGGAGCATCTCCGGGGAGAGGTCGAAGCCGGTGATGGCGGCTTCGGGCCAGCGGGTGGCGAGGAGTTCGGTGACATTGCCGGGGCCGCAGCCGAGGTCGGCGATGCGGGCGGGGCGGGTGGGCAGTTCGGGTATGCGGGTGAGCAGGTCCAGGAAGGGCCGTGTGCGGTGGCCCGCGTGCCGGAGGTACTGCTGGGGATCCCAGGTGGGTGCGGAGGGCGCGGTGGACGTGGGGGTGCCTGCGTGCCCGGTATCGGAATACATGTTCGAGCCTCCCTGCTGGCGGGGCGATCGGAAGCGGAAGCCGTTCCGGCCCCCTCCATGCCCCATGCTCACTGCATTTATATCTCGATGTCAAGATACTTGTTCTCAAGATACTCGGGATGAAGAGACTTCACATCGACAGACCCCTTACACTGATCGGCATGGAGGACGAGGTCGACCGACTGGTGGCGGCATGGCGGCGGGAGCGCCCTGACCTCGACGTGGAACCGCTCGAGGTGCTGAGCCGCGTCAGCAGGCTCGCGCGCCACCTCGACCGAGCCCGCCGGCTGGCCTTCTCCGAGCACGGCCTGGAGCCCTGGGAGTTCGACGTCCTGACGTCGCTGCGCCGCGCCGGCGCCCCCTACCAGCTCTCCCCGGGCCAGCTGCTGACGCAGACCCTCGTGACCTCCGGCACCATGACCAACCGCATCGACCGGCTCGCCAAGAAGGGCCTCGTCGAGCGGCTTCCCGACCCCAGCGACCGCCGGGGGGTCCTCGTGCGGCTCACCCCCGAGGGCCGGGACCGCGCCGACCAGGCCCTCGCCGGGCTGCTGGCCCAGGAGCGGGCGATCCTGGCCCAGCTCTCGCAGAGCCAGCGCGGTGACCTCGCCGGGCTGCTACGCCAGTTGACCGCTCCGTTCGACAACATCCCCGGCTAGGTCGGCCGGTCGTACGCCCGCCCGGCGGGCCAGCGCGACCGCCGCCAGGGTGGAGTGCACCCCGAGCTTGCCCAGGACGTTCTGCATGTGGGTGCGGACCGTGTGCGGGGACAGGAACAGCCGGGCTGCCACGTCCTTGCGGCCCAGCCCCGCCACCATGCAGCGCAGCACCTCGTGTTCGCGCGGGGTGAGGGACTCCACGAGCCGTTCGCTGTCCGTACGGTGCTTGCGCGCCGCCGTCAGTTCGCGCAGGACCCCGGTGAGCAGCGCGGGCGGCAGGTGGGTCTCCTCCCGCAGCACTCCGCGGACGACGGCCAGCAGGCGCGACAGCGAGCAGTCCTTGGCCACCCAGCCCGAAGCGCCCGCCTGGAGTGCGAGGGCCGCCCGGCGCGGGTCGTCCCGCTCGGCCAGGACGACCGTACGGACGCCGGGGTGGGCCGCCCGCACCCCGGCCACGAGCGCGATGCCGTCCGCGCCGGGCGGCGGGGGCCCGGTCGCCGGCTCCCGCTGGGCGGGCACCGTCCCGGGAGCTGCGCCGAGGTCGGCGTCGACCAGCAGGACGTCGAAGCGGCGGCCCTCGGCCGCCGCGCGTTCGAGGCAGCGCAGCGCGGCGGGGCCGCTGCCGGCCGCGGACACGTCCACGTCCGGCTCGGCCGTGAGCGCGGCTGCGAGCGATTCGGCGAAGATGCGGTGATCGTCGACGACGAGAACCCGGATACGAACCACAAAACCCCCAAGGGTAGGGGAACGGACGGCGGCGGGTACGGCGCCGGGACCGGGTGATCCGCAGGCCCCGGCCGCCGCCGAGACATACGTGCACTACCCCGGACCGGACGCCGTACCCGACGTGTCTCGACCCCTGAATCAACACCGGCCCCCACCGGTGTCACGCATCAGCGTAGGGGCGGGTGCGGCTCGCGGTTGGCCGAATAGCAGAAGTTTTCCCCGGGATTGTGCGGAGCACGCGCCCCGAACGGACCTGGCCGTGGCCGGAAACCGCCGGGCCCGGCGAGGCGGTGCGGCCTCGGCGCAGGCGCGTGCCCCGGGCAGTTGCACGGGGGGTGTTTCACCCGGCGCGCGCACGCCGGGCGCCCGCGCACAGCGCCCGGCCGCGGCGCACGGCCCCAGCGCGCACGCCCCACCCTGGCGCCTGCCGCACGAGCCGCGCACCCGAGGCGCGGCTCGGATCGCATCCGCCCGAGGCCCGAGGGAACCGCTGCCCGGGCGAAGAAGCCCCGGTCAGGCAGCGTGGGTGCGGGCGAAGTCCCAGGCGTCCTGGATGATGCCGGTGAGGTCCGAGCGGTTCGGGGTCCAGCCGAGGCGCTCGTGGGCGGTGCGGGCGGAGGCGACGAGCATCGCCGGGTCGCCGGCCCGGCGCGGGGCGACGACCTCGGGGATCTCCCGGCCGGTGACCTTGCGGACGGTCTCGATGACCTCGCGGACCGAGAAGCCGCTGCCGTTGCCCAGGTTGCAGATCAGGTGCTCGCCGGCGGTGGCGGCCCGGAGGGCGGCGAGGTGGGCCTCCGCCAGGTCGGCCACGTGGATGTAGTCGCGCACGCAGGTGCCGTCCGGGGTCGGGTAGTCCTCGCCGAACACCGAGATGGACTCCCGCTCCCCGAGGGCGACCTGCAGCACGAGCGGGATCAGGTGCGTCTCGGGGCTGTGCCGCTCGCCGTACGCGCCGTACGCGCCGGCCACGTTGAAGTAGCGCAGGGACACCGCGGCCAGGCCGTGGGCCGCGCACTCCCCCGCGATCATGTGGTCGACGGCGAGCTTGGAGGCGCCGTACGGGTTGGTGGGGGCGGTCACCGAGGCCTCGGTGAGCAGTCCCTCGGTGGGCTCGCCGTAGGTGGCGGCGGTGGAGGAGAAGACGAGCCGGCGGACACCCGCCCCCCGCATGGCGGCCAGGAGGGCCAGGGTGCCGCCGACGTTGTTCTCCCAGTACTTGCCCGGGTTCACCACGGACTCGCCGACCTGCGAGGAGGCCGCGAAGTGCAGCACCGCGTCGAAGGAGGGGTCCACGTACTGCGCGGCGTCCTGGATGCGGCCCTCGACGAACGTCGCGCCCGCCGGGACCCCGACGCGGAAGCCGGTGCTGAGGTCGTCGAGGACGGTGACCTCGTGGCCGGCCTCCAGGAGGTGGGCCGCGACCACACTGCCGACGTATCCGGCGCCACCGGTTACCAGGTACTTGCTCACTCGCTTACTGCCTCTCGCGGGGGACCACGCGCGTGCGGGTTGCGCGTGCTTGGGCACTGGCTTACCCGATGCGGCACCCGTGGGGGAAATCGGCGGGGCATCGGCGCAGGGCCGCGGCCGCCGGCGGCCGCCGGCTCAGCCGAGCGGCGCGGTGGACGCCGGGCCCGGCAGGGCGCGGTCCAGCAGGCCCGTGCGGGCCGCGAGCGCGGCCGCCTCCAGCCGTGATCCCACGCCCAGTTTCATCAGGACCCGCTGGACGTGCGTACGGGCGGTGCTCGGGGCGATGGCCATGCCGGCGGCGATCAGCCGGGTGTCCTCTCCCTCGGCGACCCGCACCAGCACCTCCACCTCGCGCGGGGTGAGCAGCCTCAGGAGCCGGCTGCCCTCGTCGTCGGGCTGGGCGGCGGGGTTGAGCAGTTCCGCGAAGGCCCCTTGGAGCAGTTGCGGGGCGATCGCCACCTCTCCGGCCCGGGCTTTGGCCAGCGCCCGCTCCACTCCTTCGATGCGCTCGTCCTGGCGTACGTAGCCGCAGGCGCCGGCGGCGAACGCGGCGGCGATCCCCCGCGGGCTGGGCACCGGGCCGAGGACGACCACGGCGATCTGCGGGCGCTCCCGCTTGATGCGGACGACGGGCTCGAAGGCGCCGGGCTCGGCGGGGTGGGCGGTGCCGAGGAGGCAGACCTCCGGGGCTCGGCCGATGACCAGTTCGGCGGCGCCGGCCGCCGGGGCCGCGGCCGCCAGGACCCGGTGGCCGCGCAGTTTCAGGGCAGAGGCCAGCGCCTCGGCCAGCAGCCGGTGGTCGTCGACCACCACGACCCGTACGCCCATTGAGGAACCCACCCCCCACCCTTCTGCCCCGGCAAGCTACACGCTTGTTCGACGGCGCGCGGGGGATACCGCGCAGAAGCCCCCGATCGGTACGGACCGTTCGGGGGCTTCGGGCGGCGCAGTGCGCTCAGCTCGCGGTGAACGAGACGAAGAGGTACTCCGGGTCGCTGGAGTAGGGCTTGCTGACGTTCTGCTTGGACATGAAGAGCTTGCCGTTGCGGTAGCGCAGTTCGGAGGAGAACTCGGGCGAGAAGGAGGTCTCGGCGCGCCGGATGTCCTTGTCGGCCGGGTTCTCCATGAGGAGGGTCTCCTTCATCGTCCTGCCGTCGATGCTGACGATCTGGCCGCCCTTGTCGTACGGGGGGATCTTGTAGGCGATGATGTTCGATCCGTCCATGCGCAGCGGGTACATGGTGTACCGCTCGCCCGCGTCGGCGCGGTCGGTGGTCTGCTTGCCGGTCTCCAGGTCGAAGGAGAGCAGCTCGTTGGTGCGGCCGGTCGGGGACTGGCCCTGGTGCTCCGCGGACGGCACGTAGATCTTGCCGTTGCCGACGACCATGTGCGAGCACTTCTCGACGTCGGTGGAGGCGCACTTGGCGGCGAAGCTGCCCGCGGCGAGCGGGATGCGCGCCTTCAGCTCGCCCTTGGGGTCGACGACGAACAGGTCGCTGACGCCCTTGCCGCCCTTGGCGTTGTCGCCGACGTCGGCGGCGACGACGAACGGCTTGGTGGAGACGATGTGGGCGTACTCGATGCCCTGGGAGAGCTTGTACGAGGCGGTGGGCGCGCCGGTGGCGGGGTCGAGGAGCTGCGCGTTCAGCGTGTAGTTGGGGTGCTGGCCGCACTTGCGGATGACGGCGAGGGCCTCACCGCCGGCGTAGCCGGTGTCGCGGCAGCTCTCGCCGTCGACCTTGGGCTGCCACAGGTTCTTGCCGTCGGCCAGGTTCCAGGCGGCGCCGCCGCCGGAGACGCCGGCTGCGGCGACGGTCTTGCCGCTGACGGTGACCTCGGAGAAGTGGACGGGCTTGTCGCCGCCGTTGGCGCTCTTGACGTTGCCGGACCAGGCGAGCTTCCCGGCCTCCAGGTCGATGACGCCGACCTCGGTGCACGGCGGGTACTTGTTCTCGGGCGTGGGCTGGGCGGGCCGGAAGAGGACGGCGGTCTTGTTCTCGCTGACGTGGTGGGTGGCGCCGCAGATCTCGCCCGCGAGGGGGATCTCCCACTTCTTGCCGCCGTCGACGAGGTTGTAGCCGACGATCTTCGAGACGTCGGACTTGACGTAGGTGGTGTCGGTCAGCCAGGAGCCGTTGACGGAGACCAGGTCGGCGACGGTGGGGGCCGGCTGGTTGAGAAGCGTCTTCGACTTGGGGTTTCCGGGGACCTTCTCGGTGCCGGGGGTGGAGGGCTGGTTCTTGTCGCCGCCCGGGGAGGCGCTGGGGTCGCCCTGGGCGGTGGTCGTGGAGCCGCCGCTGTCGCCGGAGGTGTACCAGAGGCCGCCGCCGACGATCAGGACGATGGCCAGGAGGGCCGCGCCGACGATCATCAGCTGGGTGCGCTTGTCGCCGCCGCCACCGCCGGCCGGGGGCTGGGCGGGGGGCGCGGGCGCACCGTAGGGGGAGGGCGCGGGGGGCTGCTGCGGGTAGCCGTAGCCGGGGTCGGCCTGCGGGTAGCCGTACGCGGGCGAACCGGCCGGGGGCTGCGGGGCGGCCGCGGGCGGGCCGGGCGGTGCCGAGGGCGGCCCGGCGGGCTGCTCGGGGGGTCCGGCGGGCGGCGGGGGGGCTCCGAACCCGCCCGGCGGGGGATCCTGCGGCGCTCCGAAGCCGCCGGACGGCGGCTGGCTGGGGGGCGGCGGGGTGCTCATCGGTTGCTGTTGCCTCTCGCTGGGCGGCTCGTTGCCGGGGATGTCACTTGCCGAAGACCATCAGGAGCTTCTCGTCCTTGTCCTGGGCGAGCAGGCGGGACGTGGAGATGAAGAAGCGCCCGTCCGCGTAGTCGACCTGCGGGGAGTAGAAGGAGCTCTCGATCGGCGCGGAGAGGCCCGAGGGGTGGCGCAGGAGCGCGGTGGGGGTGCTGCCGTCGGCGGGGACGGAGAGGACCTCGCCGCCCTGGCGGGGCTCGGCCGTGCGGTAGGCGATCAGTTGCCCGTTCGCGGCCTTGAGCGGTTCGAGGGTGCGTCCTTCGCCCGCCGGCACGCGCCACTTGGCCTTGCCGGTGGTCAGGTCGAAGGCGACGATCTCGTTGGCCTTGCCGATGTCGGCCTTGGTCGGCAGGTAGAGGGTGTTCGCGTCGACGACGGCGGTGGCGCAGCCCTGGAGGCTGTCGTCGTGGCTGATGCCGCACTCGGTGGAGAACGTGCCCTCGGCGGAGAGGGTGGTGCGCTGCTTGCCGTCGGGTCCGAGGACCACGACGGAGCTCTCCTTGGTGGTCGCGTTGGTCAGGTGCAGGACGATCGGGTCGAGCCCGTAGACGCGGGAGACCTTCCAGCCCTTGGGCAGGCGGTAGGTCCAGGTCTTCTTGCCGGTGGCCGGGTCGGCGTCCTGGACCTCGACGGTCATGTCGGCGTCGTTGCAGGTGGCGACGCCGATGAGCTTGCCGCTGCCGGCGGCGTAGGCGCCGGGCACGCAGCCTTCGGAGGGGCTGCCGAAGAGCTTCTCACCGGTGCTGATTTTGAAGGCGGTGGCGCGGGTGAGGCGGTTGACGGTGACGACGTCCCCGGTCATGGCCAGGCTCGGGTCGATGAACATGTCGAAGGCGCTCTCCTTGGCCACCTCCTTGGACCAGCCCTCCTTCCCCGCCTTGAGGTCGACCATCCGGATCTGGTTGCAGTTGGCGGTCTCCGAGGTGCTGTCGGCGTACAGGACCACGGTCTTGCCGTCGTCGGTGGTCCGCCGGGTCACGCCGCAGATGTCCGCGGGGAAGGTGATCGTCCACTTCTCTTTGCCGTCGGCGACCGCATACCCCTTGATCGTCTTGCCGACGGTCTTGGCCACGGTGTCGCCCACGACCCACTGGCCCTTGGTGGAGACGCCGGCACCGGGGCCGTCGATCTTGGTGGTCTTGAGCCAGAGGACCTTGTCCTCGCCCTGCTTGCGGCCGGCGTTGAGGTCGGTCTGCTGGTTGCCGCCGGGGCCGCTGCCGTCGCCCTGGTCCACGGACGGGGAGCCGGAGGGCTCGGCGTCGCCGGACTCCTGGGCCACGGGCTGCTGGGGGCCCTCGTCGCCACCGCCCAGCACGGCGTAGCCGACACCGCCGAGGACGAGCACGGCGGCGACCGAGGCGGCGACGATCAGCGCCCGCTTCTTCTTCGGCGGCATGCCGGACGCGCCGGGCGCGGGCGGCTGCAGCCCGTGGGCCGGATACGCCGGGACAGTGGCCGGCTGCTGCGGGTACGGCGGCTGCTGCGCGTGCGGCGGCTGCTGTTGCTGCCCGTACGGCGGCTGCTGCGCGTACGGGTTCTCGCCCTGTTGCGGATACCCGTAGCCCTGCTGCGGAGGGCCGGGCAGGTGTCCGTAACCGGAAGGTGTCGGCGGCTGGTTCGGCGGCTGGGGCGGCTCGGTCATCAGCGCACTTTCGGCTTCGGCGGGTCGGGGAGAATGACCTTTCTATCACTGACGCCAGGCATACAACGGACCGGTCCACCCCCTGTTCCCAAGGGAGGACCGGCCCGTGATGCCGTCGTTATCCGGTCAGTTGGTCCCGCAGACCGGCGGAATCTATGCCTCCTCGGCCAGCTCCAGCCACCGCATCTCCAAGTCGTCGCGGTCGGCCAGCAGTTCGCGCAGCTCCGCGTCGAGCTTGGCCACCTTGTCGTAGTCGGTGGAGTGTTCGGCGATCTGGGCGTGCAGGTTGCCCTCGCGGTCGGCCAGCTTGTTGAGCTGCCGCTCGATCTTCTGGAGCTCCTTCTTCGCGGCGCGCGAGTCCCCCGACGCGGTGGACTTCGCCGCGGCGGCGGCCGGCGCCGGCGCCGGGGCGGCCGCCTCGATCATCTTCTGGCGGCGCTCCAGGTACTCGTCCAGGCCGCGCGGCAGCATCCGCAGGCTCGCGTCGCCGAGCAGCGCCATCACGGTGTCGGTGGTGCGCTCGATGAAGAACCGGTCGTGGGAGATGACGATCATCGAGCCGGGCCAGCCGTCGAGGAGGTCCTCCAGCTGGGTCAGGGTCTCGATGTCGAGGTCGTTGGTGGGCTCGTCGAGGAAGAGGACGTTCGGCTCGTCCATCAGCAGGCGCAGGATCTGCAGGCGGCGGCGTTCGCCGCCGGAGAGGTCGCCGACCGGCGTCCACTGCTTCTCCTTGGTGAAGCCGAACTGCTCGCACAGCTGGCCCGCCGTCATCTCGCGGCCCTTGCCGAGGTCGACACGGTCGCGGACGCGCTGGACGGCTTCCAGGACCCGCAGGGACGGGTCGAGTTCGCCCACCTCCTGGGAGAGGTAGGCCAGTTTGACGGTCTTGCCGACGATGACCCGGCCCGCGGCGGGCTGCGCGTCGCCCTGGGTGCGGGCGGCCTCGGCGAGGGCGCGCAGCAGGGAGGTCTTGCCGGCGCCGTTGACGCCGACGAGGCCGACGCGGTCGCCGGGGCCGAGGTGCCACGTGAGGTGCTTGAGGAGGGTCTTGGGGCCGGCCTGGACGGTGACGTCCTCAAGGTCGAAGACGGTCTTGCCGAGGCGGGCGTTGGCGAAGCGCATCAGCTCGGACTTGTCGCGCGGCGGCGGGACGTCGGCGATGAGCTCGTTGGCGGCCTCGATGCGGTAGCGCGGCTTGGAGGTGCGGGCGGGGGCGCCGCGGCGCAGCCAGGCCAGCTCCTTGCGCATCAGGTTCTGCCGCTTGGTCTCTTCGGTGGCGGCGATGCGCTCGCGCTCGGCGCGGGCGAAGACGTAGTCGCTGTAGCCGCCCTCGTACTCGAAGACGTCGCCGCGCTGCACGTCCCACATGCGGGTGCAGACCTGGTCGAGGAACCAGCGGTCGTGGGTGACGCAGACGAGGGCGGAGCGGCGCGTCCGGAGGTGGGCTGCCAGCCAGGAGATGCCCTCGACGTCGAGGTGGTTGGTGGGCTCGTCGAGGACGAGGAGGTCCTGGTCGGCGATGAGCAGCTGGGCGAGGGCGATGCGGCGGCGCTCGCCGCCGGAGAGCGGGCCGATGACGGTGTCGAGGCCCTGGTTGAAACCGGGCAGGTCCAGGCCGCCGAAGAGTCCGGTGAGGACGTCGCGGATCTTGGCGTTGCCGGCCCACTCGTGGTCGGCCATGTCGCCGATGATCTCGCGGCGGATGGTCGCGGCGGGGTCCAGGGAGTCGTGCTGGGTGAGGACGCCCATGCGCAGGCCGCCGGACTGCGTGACGCGGCCGCTGTCGGGCTCCTCCAGTTTGGCGAGCATCCGGATCAGGGTGGTCTTGCCGTCGCCGTTGCGGCCGACGACGCCGATCCGGTCCCCCTCGGACACGCCGAGGGAGATACCGTCCAGCAGGGTACGTGTGCCGTACACCTTGCTGACTGCCTCGACATTGACCAGATTGACGGCCATCAGACGCGCTCCAGGGAAGGGGTGTGGATCAGCCCCTCAGCCTAACCCTCCGGGCCGGGGCGGATCGTTCCACCAGCCAGGCGCCCGCCCACGCCATGCCGATCGCGGCCGGTGCGGTCACGGGGAAGGCGATGAGCGTGGCGGTGCGGCCGTCGAGCAGGCCGCCGAGGCCGGTCATCGACAGGCCGAGGACTCCGAGCAGGCACAGGGTGGTGCCGGCGGCGGCGCAGGGCCCCGAGGCGGGGGCCGGACGGCCGGCCGGGGAGGGCACCGGGGCCGGTGCCGGGGCCTCGAAGCGGCGGAACAGCGCGACGAACACGCCGGTCAGCGCGGCCGCGGCGAGGATCCGGACGGGCACCTGCGCCCACCAGGCGGCGGTGGCGGGCGCCGGCAGGTCGATGCCGAGGGCGAGCTGGGCCGCGTACACGGCGAGCATCGCGGTGAGGTGCCAGAGGAACGCGGTCATGGCGATCCCGTTGGCGGCGACGACCGCCCGCCACACCCGGGGGCGCTCCAGCCAGGCCCCGGCGGGGCGGGCTGCAAGCTGCACGGCGCCGACGAGCCACAGGCCGTGGCAGAGCAGGGCCAGGGTGGGCGGGGCCATGTTGGAGACCTTCTCGCCCGGCATTCCCACCATGGACAGCGGGTACGGGCCGCAGGCCACCAGCAGCGCGGCTCCGGCGAGGCCGGCGGCGGCGAGTACCGCGGGCCGGCGGATGCGCCCGTCGGCCCGCAGGAAGCCGAGCTGGTGCACGGCGAGCCAGACGAGGGCGGAGTTCAGGAACTCCACGTACGGGACACCGAGCGCGAAGCGCAGTACGTCGACCAGCGCGGCGGCGCCGGCGAGCGCGGCGAACACCGCCCAGCCGTGGCGTTCGTGCAGCTTCAGCAGCGGCGGGGTGAGCGCGACCATGGCCAGGTAGATCCCGATGAACCACAGCGGCTGGGTCACCAGCCGCAGGGCGGCGCCGCCGAGCGGGCCGTCGCCGCGCCCGGCGAGCTGCACGGCGAGCGCGAGGGCGGCCCACACCAGGACGAAGGCCAGGGTGGGCCGCAGCAGCCGGCGCAGCCGGGCCCGCAGGAAGGCGGCGTACACAGGGCCTTCGCCGCGGCGGGCCAGGGAGCGGTAGGACAAGGCGTGCGAGAAGCCGCCGACGAAGAAGAAGACGGGCATGATCTGCAGCGCCCAGGTGAGCACCTGCAGGGCGGGCAGGAGGGCGAGCAGGTTCCCGATGCCGTCCCCGCTGACGGCGGCCATGAGCCAGTGCCCGGCGATGACGGTGCCGAGCGAGGCGACGCGCAACAGGTCGACGTACCGGTCGCGGTCGGCGGGCGTGGCGGCGGCCAGGGCGCGTGCGGTGGCTGTCATGGAGCCACGATGTCCGCCGCCCGGGCCCCGCCGACAGGGTGCGGGTACTCAACCGCGCCCTGAGTAGCCGGCCCCGGAAGGCCCGGGGCCGGGCGCCGGACCCGGGGGTCAGGCCGTCAGGACCGTGGCACCCGGGGCGGGGCTGGAGGCGATCCGGGTGGCGCGGCAGGTGCCGGAGGCTTCGAGGGCGGCGGCGGCCTTGGCAGCGGCCTCCTCGTCGGAGACGAGGAAGGCGGTCGTGGGGCCCGAGCCGGATACCAGGGCGGCCAGGGCGCCGGCGCCGAGACCGGCGTCCAGGGTCGCTTGCAGCGAGGGGCGCAGCGAGAGGGCGGCCGGCTGGAGGTCGTTGGCGAGGGTGGCGGCCAGGGCCTGCGGGTCGCCGGAGGCGAGGGCGGCGAGGAGGGCCGGGGAGGCCTGCGGCTCGGGGACCGCCACGTCGGCGGTGAGGCGGTCGAACTCGCGGAACACCGCCGGCGTGGACAGGCCGCCGTCGGCCACCGCGAACACCCAGTGGAAGGCACCGGCGGCCACCGGCGAGAGGACCTCGCCGCGGCCGGTGCCGAGCGCGGCGCCGCCGACGAGGCTGAAGGGGACGTCGCTGCCGAGTTCCGCGCAGAGGTCGAGGAGTTCCTCGCGCGGCGTGTCCAGGCCCCACAGGGTGTCGCAGGCCAGGAGGGCCGCCGCGCCGTCGGCGCTGCCGCCGGCCATGCCGCCCGCGACGGGGATGTTCTTGGCGATGTGCAGGTGGACCAGCGGGGGGAGGCCGTTGCGGGCGGCGAGGATCTCGGCGGCCCGCGCGGCCAGGTTGGTGCGGTCCAGGGGGACCTGGTCGGCGTCCGGGCCCTCGCAGGTCACCGTCAGCGCGTCGGCGGGGGTTGCCGTGACCTCGTCGAACAGCGAGACCGCGAGGAAGACGTTGGCCAGGTCGTGGAAGCCGTCGGCGCGGGCCGCGCCCACCGCCAGCTGGACGTTGACCTTCGCGGGGACCCGTACGGTGACGGGCGTCGTGCGCATGCTGTCGCGGCGCGGGCTCACAGTGCGGGCCTCTCCTGTGCGGGCTTGTGCTCGGCGATCGCGGCGAACTCCTCCACCGTCAGGGACTCCCCGCGGGCCTGCGGGGAGACTCCCGCGGCGACCAGCGCGGCCTCCGCGCCGGCCGCCGAGCCGGCCCAGCCGGCGAGGGCGGCGCGCAGGGTCTTGCGGCGCTGCGCGAACGCCGCGTCGACGACCGCGAAGACCTCCTCCTTCGACGCGCTGGTCCTGATCGGCTCGGTGCGGCGTACGAGCGAGACGAGCCCGGAGTCGACGTTGGGGGCGGGCCAGAACACCTTGCGGCCGATGGCTCCGGCCCGCTTCACGTGCGCGTACCAGTTGGCCTTGACGGACGGCACCCCGTAGACCTTGTTGCCGGGCTCGGCAGCCAGCCGGTCGGCGACCTCCGCCTGCACCATGACGAGGGTCCGCTCGATGCTCGGGAAGCGGTCGAGCATGGTCAGCAGGACGGGCACGGCCACGTTGTACGGCAGGTTCGCGACCAGCGCGGTCGGCGCCGGTCCGGGCAGCTCGGTGACGAGCATCGCGTCGGAGTGGACCAGCGCGAAGCGGTCCTTCTTCGCCGGCATGCGGGCCTCGACGGTGGCGGGCAGGGCGGCCGCCAGGATGTCGTCGATCTCGACGGCGACGACCCGGTCCGCGGCTTCCAGCAGCGCGAGCGTCAGCGAGCCCAGGCCGGGGCCGACCTCGACGACCACGTCGTCCGGGCGGACCTCGGCGGTGCGCACGATCCGGCGCACCGTGTTGGCGTCGATGACGAAGTTCTGCCCCTTCTGCTTCGTCGGGCGTACGCCGAGTACGGCGGCCAGCTCCCGTACGTCGGCGGGGCCGAGGAGGGCGTCGGGGGTGCTGGGCGCGGGGTTATCGGGCTGCTGCTCTGCGGTGCTCACCGGTAAAGCGTCTCAGATCGGCCGGGCGGTCCCGACGACGACGTGGACCTCCGGCGCCGCCCACGGGCACGCGCCCGCGGCAGCGGGCCCCTGCGGCCGCCTACGAGGTGAGCCTGCGCCCGCAGTGGGGCCACGGGCTCGCGCCCCGCTGTACGTAGAGCTTCTTCGCCCGGTAGGTCTGCTCCGCGGCGGGGGCGTCCTGGGGGCGCCCGCTGCCGCCGAGGCCCTGCCAGGTGCGGACGTCGAACTGGTACAGGCCGCCGTACGTCCCGGACGCGTCGGTGACGGAGGCGCGGCCGCCGGACTCGCACTGGGCGAGGGCCGCCCAGTTGAGGCCGTCCGCGCCGGAGACGGAGCTCGGCAGCGGCCTGGTGCCGACCCTGACCAGCTGGGTGACGGGTTCGCGCACGACCTCGTCGGCGACGGCACGGGGCCTCTGGCGGACCCCGTTGACGGTGCGCAGGCTGTAGGTGACCCGGCGCGCGCCCGGCCGGCCGGCCCGCTCGACGACCTCCGTCCCGGCGAACAGCTCGGCGTCCTTGACCCGCTCGGTCGCGAAGGGGATGCGCTCCTCGCGGACCTCGCGGGTGCCGGTGATCCGGAGCACGGTGACGGTCTGGCCGTCGCGCGGGAAGGCGGTGGGCGGCACCGAGGTGGTGTCCTGGCCGCGGAGGGTGATCCCGGCCTGGTCCAGGGCCTCCTGCACGGTGGCCGCGTTGGTGCGGATGGTGCGTTCGCGGCCGTCGGCCATGAAGGTGACGCTGCGCTCGGTCCGGACGCTGAGGGCCAGGCCGGCGCGCGGGACGGGGGCGGTGCGCGGGGCGGAGAGGTAGGCGCCCTCGGCGCGGATGCCGAGCTGCCGCAGGGCGCCGTCGACGGTGCGGGCGGTGGTCCACACCCGGCGCTCCTCCCCGTCGAGGGTCAGTCTCAGGGGGCGGCCGTAGCGGAGGACCACCTCCTCGCCGTCGTCGAGGGGTTCGCCGGGGGCGGGGGCGACGACGTCGTGGGGGCCGACGTCGAGGCCCTCGGCGGCGAGCAGTTCCTCCACGTCCCCGGCGAAGGTGTGCAGTTCCCGGGGCACCCCGTCCACGGTGAGGCGTACCGATTTGTCGGTGGCGACGAAGGCCGTCGTGCCGCCGGCGAGGAAGGCGACGACCAGGGCCTGCGGCACGATCCGCCGCCAGTTCACGCCTGGGGCGGGGGCGGCGGCGGGGGCGGGGCCGACGAGCACCGGTCCCGCGGCCCGGCGGCGGCCGTGTCCGGCCCCCGCGGGCGCGGATACGGGCGCGGCGGCGGGCGCGGCGGGCCCGCGGCGCCGGCCGGTGCCGGGCGGCGGCTCCTCGACGGCGGTACGGCCGCGGGCCCGGCGGCCGGCGGTGTCGGCGATCGTGGGGGTCGGCACGGGGGCGCGCCGGCGGCCCGTCCCCGGCGCCGGACCGGCCGGCCCGGGCCGATCGCCCTCCCGTGCCGGGGCGTCGGCCCGCGCGGCGGGGTCCGCGGCACGCCGGCGGCGTCCGGCCCGCCGGTCCTCGACCCGCGGGGCGGGCACCGGGAAGGCGGGTTGGGTGTCCCAGGTGGACGGCCCGGCATCGTAGGACTCCGGGGCGGGAGCGCCTCGGCGGTGACTGCCCTGCGTTTCGCTCACGACGCTCGCTCCCTGTGGTCCGGCACCCGCTGGTCGGGGCACGGCACCCTAGCGGAGGAGTCGTCACGCACCAAAGTCGTACGACTACCCTACGTGTCGGCCGGGTGGGCGGCGGTCAGTAGCCGAACGCCCGGGCCGTGTTGGCCGCCAGGGCCGTGGCCATCGCGTCCTCGTCGATGCCGCGGACCGCGGCCATCGCCCGGACCGTCAGCGGAATGAGGTACGGCGCGTTGGGCCGTCCGCGGTACGGCGCCGGGGTGAGGTACGGGGCGTCCGTCTCGACGAGGACCAGTTCCAGCGGGGCCACCGCCAGCGCCTCGCGCAGCGGAGCGGCGTTCTTGAAGGTGACGGTTCCGGCGAAGGACATGTAGTAGCCGGCGGCGGCGCACTCGCGGGCCATGTCGGCGTCCCCGGAGTAGCAGTGGAAGACGGTCCGCTCGGGGGCGCCCTCCTCGCGCAGTACGCGCAGCACGTCGGCGTGGGCGTCGCGGTCGTGGATGACGAGGGCCTTGCCCTGCCGCTTGGCGATCTCGATGTGCGCGCGGAAGGAACGCTCCTGCGCGGCCATGCCCTCCGGGCCGGTGCGGAAGTGGTCCAGGCCCGTCTCGCCGACCGCTTTCACGTGGTCGAGGGCGGCGAGCGCCTCGATCTCCGCGAGGGCCTCGTCGAGCGCGGCCTCGCCGCCGCCGGCCCGGGGGCCCTGGCGGGACCAGTGGTCGGGGTCGCCGTGGACGATGCGGGGCGCTTCGTTGGGGTGCAGGGCGACGGCGGCGTGGACGTTGGCGTGGGCGGCGGCGGTCTCGGCGGCCCAGCGGGAGCCCTTCACATCGCATCCGACCTGGACGACGGTGGTCACGCCGACCGAGGCGGCCTTGGCCAGGCCCTCCTCCACGGTCCCCGACTGCATGTCCAGGTGGGTGTGCGAGTCCGCGACCGCCACCCGGAGGGGTTCGGGCAGCGGCGGCGGTGCGTCCTTGGAGGAGGAAGGGCTCATGGAGCCGATCCTATGACCGGCGGAACAACCCCAGGAGCCGTGGGAGCAGGCCCCCGTGCTTGTCGGCCCGGGTGAGGGCGACGGGGCCGGGGGCGTCGTGGTGCGCGGCGCCCCTGCGGGGCTTCGCGGTGCGGGGGGCGTCCGCCCCGGCCGGTACCGGTCCGGCGATGCCGGGCGCGATGCGGTGGTGGTACAGGTGGTCGATCATGCCGAGCACCGAGGAGACCTGCCCCGCCCGCATGATCCGTACGACGTGTCCGCCGCAGTTCATGCAGGTCGGGGCGGACAGCGGGGAGGGCACCCGCTCGCCGTCGACGGTGTACACGATGAACGGCTCGCCTCGGCCGTCGACGTGGTGCTCGATCCGGTAGGCCTGCTCCCATGCGTACCCGCAGCGCATGCACGCGAAGGAGTACGCCTCGTGCACCGTCTGCACGTCGTCGGGAGCGGCGGGACGTGCGGGTACGGAAGCCCGGGCCGGTGCCGGGGTCCCTGCGCCCTCTGCGGCGGCTGCGGTGTGTGCGGTGTGTGCGGTGTCGCTCATGCCAGCTCCTCCGGTTCCACTGGTGCCACTGCCAGTGGACGCCTCCGCGGGCGGGAGCGCATCATGCCCTGTCCAGTGTTGGACGGCCTTTGGGCGAGTCATTCCCGAAGGGCCCGACACGCGTCCCGGGCTTTGCCCTCCACGGCGGCTCTTTACCGGCTCATGGCGCCTTCTGTGCCGCGTTCTTTGCCGCGACGACCGCATCGAAGACGTCGCGCTTGGGTACCCCGGCCTCGGCGGCGACCGCCGCGATGGCCTCCTTGCGGCGCTCCCCCGCCTCCTCGCGCACCCGCACCCGGCGCACCAGCTCCGCGTCGTCCACGTCGCCGGGGCCGGCCTCGGGGGCGCCCTCCACCACGACGGTGATCTCCCCGCGCACGCCCTCCGCGGCCCAGGCGGCCAGTTCGCCCAGCCCGCCGCGCTTGACCTCCTCGTACGTCTTGGTCAGCTCGCGGCAGACCGCGGCGCGCCGGTCGGCGCCGAAGACCTCGGCCATCGCCGCCAGGGTGGCGTCGAGCCGGTGCGGAGCCTCGAAATAGACGAGCGTGCGCCGCTCGCCCTCGACCTCGCGGAGCCGGCCGAGGCGCTCGCCGGCCTTGCGCGGCAGGAAGCCCTCGAAGCAGAACCGGTCCACGGGCAGCCCGGACAGCGCGAGCGCGGTGAGCACGGCCGACGGGCCGGGCACCGCGGTGACCCTGATGTCCTTCTCCACGGCGGCCGCGACCAGCCGGTAGCCGGGGTCGGAGACCGACGGCATACCGGCGTCCGTCACCAGCAGGACGCGCGCCCCGCCGGCCAGCGCCTCGACGAGCTCAGGGGTACGGGCCGACTCGTTGCCCTCGAAGTACGACAGGACGCGCCCGGTGGTGTGCACGCCCAGCCCCTGGGTCAGCCGGCGCAGCCTCCGGGTGTCCTCGGCGGCCACGACGTCGGCCCGCTCCAGCTCCGCCGCCAGGCGCGGCGGGGCGTCGGCGAGGTCGCCGATCGGGGTGCCGGCGAGGACGAGCGTGCCCGCCGTGCCGTCGTTCGCGGCGCTCGGGGAGGTGGGTTCGGTGCCGTGGGGCTGGTCAGTCGTCACCCGCTCATCCTCTCAGTCCCGCGGCCCGCCACCCCACGCCACTGGGGCGCACACAGATCTCTTCCCTACGATGTGCCGGTGACCAGTACCGCGACGCCGCCGCCCAGCCCCGCGGGGGCCCTGTCCTGCGCACGGGCGGACGGCACACGAGAGCCGTCCACCTGGCTGCGCGACCTGCGCCGCTTCGGCTACGCGCCGACCGCCGCCGCGTCGCCGCGCCGGGACGTCCGCACCCGCCTGGTGCCCCCGTACACGAAGCCGTCCCGGCAGCTGTGGATGACCTTCGGGCTTCCGCCCGAGGTGTGGGGGACCTGGCAGCGCATCGTGTCGTGGGCGGGGCCGCTGCTGGTGGCGCTGGTCGCGGGCGTGCTGCGGTTCGTGCACCTGGGCAGCCCGAAGGCGGTGATATTCGACGAGACGTACTACGCCAAGGACGCCTGGGCCACGATCAAGCAGGGCTACGAGGCGAACTGGCCCAAGGACATCGACAAGTCGATCCTCGCCAACCCGGACGGGGTGGCCCTGCCGGTGGATCCGGGCTATGTCGTGCACCCGCCCGTCGGCAAGTGGGTGATCGGGCTCGGCGAGTGGATGTTCGGCCTCACGCCGTTCGGCTGGCGGTTCATGACCGCCGTGCTCGGCACCCTGTCGGTGCTCATGCTGTGCCGGATCGGCCGCCGGCTCTTCCGCTCGACGTTCCTGGGCTGCCTGGCGGGCGCGCTGCTGGCGGTGGACGGCCTGCACCTGGTGATGAGCCGCACGGCGCTGCTGGACCTGGTGCTGATGTTCTTCGTGCTCGCCGCGTTCGGGGCGCTGCTCATCGACCGGGACCGTACCCGCGCCCGGCTCGCGGACGCCCTCCCGGTGGACGAGGAGGGCCGGACCCGGCCCGACACGAAGATCGCGGAGACGCTGCGGCTGGGCTGGCGCCCGTACCGGATCCTGGCCGGGGTCTGCCTCGGGCTGGCCGCCGGCACGAAGTGGAACGGCTTCGTCGTCCTGGCCTTCTTCGGCATCCTCACCGTGCTGTGGGACGCGGCCGCCCGCCGGACCGCCGGCGCGGGCGCGCCGTACGCGGCGATGCTGCGGCGCGACGCGCTGCCCGCGTTCGTGTCGACGGTGCCGGTGGCGGTCGCGACCTACGTGGCGTCGTGGTCGGGCTGGATCCTCAGCCCGGACAACGGCAAGGGCGGGTACCTGCGCGACTGGGCGGCGAAGAACGACCGGGACAGCTCGCTGTCGTTCCTGCCGGAGTGGGTACGCAGCCTGTGGCACTACGAGACCGAGGTGTACAACTTCCACGTCGGCCTGACCTCGGGGCACACCTACGAGTCCAACCCGTGGAGCTGGCTGGTCCTGGGCCGGCCGGTCTCGTTCTTCTACGAGTCCCCGGAGCCGGGCACCGACGGCTGCCCGGCGACCGCGGCGGGCAAGTGCGCCCGCGAGGTGCTGGCCCTGGGGACGCCGCTGCTGTGGTGGGCGGGCTGCTTCGCGCTGCTGTACGTGCTGTGGCGGTGGTTCTTCCGCCGTGACTGGCGGGCGGGAGCGATCGCGTGCGCCCTGGGCGCGGGCCTGCTGCCCTGGTTCAACTACCAGGAGCGGACGATCTTCTACTTCTACGCGGTGGTCTTCGTCCCGTACCTGTGCCTGGCGGTGGCGATGATGATCGGCGCCCTGCTGGGCCCGGCCGGCTCCTCGGAACGCCGCCGCGCCCTGGGCGCGATCGGCGCGGGCGTCCTGGTCCTGCTGATCGTGTGGAACTTCATCTACTTCTGGCCGATCTACACGGGCCAAACCTTGCCCATGGACTCCTGGCGCGGCCGCATGTGGCTGGACACCTGGGTCTAACAGCGCAAACGACGGGCCCGGCACCGAGAGGTGCCGGGCCCGTCGTGGTTGTTGCTGGCCGTCGCAAGCCGTCCTGGGCCGCCCCTCGACGGCCCACAGACGGCCCACATACGGCCCGGCCTACGTCCAACGAGCCAAGAAAGGGCGACGGCCTCGACCCGCGTTGGCCACCCGCCAAGCCGTGAAAGCCTCCTGCCAGTTGGCGTCAGCGACCTCCTCGGAGCTCATCATCCACTGCGTCATGGCTGCCTCCCCCGCTGGACTCTCGTCAAAGACGAAGATCAGGGTTTGCTCGGACTCGTGCGGCAGGCGTTCGCCGCGGAGCGTCGACGACAGACACTCGTAGGCGTCATCAACGAACGTGTTCACCCAAAGAGCGCCGTCTGTGGCCGACCTCCTGCGCGGGCGCTTCCAAGCTCGTCCGACGAGGCGGACATCCCGAGCAACGCGTTCCCGAAGCTTCCTGTCCCTCAGCAATCCAACGTCGCTCGCCAACCTCTGCAGGATGGGACGCGTGCTGGCGTCATAGTCCTCAGAGGCTGCAACCTCTCTCAGGAGGACCAATTTCTCCCGAATCGTAAGAATCTGCTCCCGTTGCTCTTGACGGTGCTCATGCCTCCACACCAAGGCCTGCTGAGCCCAATGCACCAGGTATCCCAAGACGGCGGAGAGGACCGGTAGCAACCACTGCGTCATAAGCAGATTGTGCCGAGCAGCAGAGTGTCCGGACCACGGTTTCGCCACAACAGGTCCGGACACCTTCGGGATTGACTCCTGCCCTAGCCCTACCCCGCAGGCTGGCAGAAGGCAACCGAAGCGTCATCGCCAGACTTGTACCTAGGCCAGCGCTGCCCGTGAGGGTCGGTAGCCTCGACCTGGCGGACTGCGCCGATCAGCGAATCGGGGCCCGCCGCTCGAAGCTGATCAAACACCGTCTCCCATGTGGCCATCTGGTATTCGGTAACAAGCCGCGAAACACCGTCAGATAGAACCACAGCTGAGCGAATTTCGTTCGCATCCACCGACCCGGTTAGAGCGTGGAAGGCCGCGTCAGATTTAGCCGAAGCAACCCAGTACCCCTCGGGAGTGTTTCGGATAGCACGCTGTGCAGCAACAAGCTTGGCCACACTCGCGCTATGCTCCGGCGTACCCGTCCGGTATTGTTCCGTCTCGACTTTCAGGTCGCGACAGACTTCGTCAACGCGGAGATCCGTGAGCACTGAGATTTGATCGCCTTTCTCCAGAACAATCGGAGAATCAGCGAGAACGAGGTAATCAAAGCTTTCCACCCCTTCACGCAAGAGCGCCACCGTCGCGGAGGGCGTTCCCGGATTTCGCAAGTCACACTCAGGATGGAGTCCCGCGACCTGCTCCAACGCCTCCGCCAACCCTTCGGTTAGGGATTTATCCGGCGTGGCGAGGGACGCAAGCAGATGCCCGCCGAGTTGCGCGACGTACCACGGAACTCCATGCCGGCAGCCAGTATCCAAGCCTGCGGTGCTGAGCCCGTCGAGCACTGCGGCCAGCGATGGGGTACACCCCACCCAGTCCTCGTTCGGAGCCGGGCCGCCAGGCCGCGTCGAAACGCTGATGCGCATGTCACGCCTCGTGTCGGTAGATGGGGGTAACCCTCTTGCTCTCCACGACTTCCAGCGTCTTCGGGTCGTATCGGCAGGAGATTACGGTGGAGAAGCGACGGGTCCGCACGTCGCGATAAAGCTCGGGCAGGTTGTTTTCCAGATAATGAACGACTCCGTTGGCACCAATGGCATGGATGCCAGCGGCATACAGGAAGGTCCCTCGCCCATCCAAACGAGGCAAGCGGGCAAGGTAACCGAAATCTCCCGCCGTTCCATCCTCATCCATCGGAGACCGATAGCGCTCGTCAGTATTCAGGTCCACGAGATGCCATGCACTGTCTTTCTCAAAGCGCAGGTAATCATCCCCCTCCAGCACCTGCGAGATGATAGGCGAGAGACGCGGTCCGCACACGACGACGTGATTGTCGCGGTTCAGGTTCACCATGCCGCTCGGTGGGATGACCTCGTATTGAGCGTCAAGCTTCAATGTCGACAGCAGCTTCCTGAGGCGGTCAAAGTTACCCAGATCCTCCCTCGCAACCACCTCGCCAGGGTTCTCTGAAGCCGACTTACCCGCCTCGTACTTGCCACCGAGCGAGATAGTCATGAGGCCAGCACCAAAGAAGGCACGCTCCGGGGGCGGGCCCTGCGAGGCCAACTGCCCAACGCGGCCGCGACTGACCCCCAATAGAGCAGCGATCTCCGACTGAGACATGCCGGCCGCCGAGGCTTCCTCGATGGCTTCCCGTCGAATCCGGGACAGCTCAACGACACGCCCTTGATAGTCCGCCATCAGATCGATCGCGGCCTTGGCTCGGTCGACCGGCGCCACGACTTCGGCTACTCGCTGCATCTCCGGGTGCATCCACAACCTCCACGCTTAGGGGGTCTAGCCACCATACCGCGAGGGGGGCTTGACGACTACGCCAGGACTGCCTACCTTGACTACGAGGTCAGCGCATAGACCCCCTAAGCACAGCAGTGCATGGGGGGCTATCTATGGGTTGAGCTGCAATAACGCATGCATAGAGGCCTTAGGGCCGAGGGCGCCGGACCCCTTGTCAACCGGACGGCAGTCTCTGCCTACCCCCGGGAGCGCGCTCTCGGAAAGAGACACAAGCACACATCGAAACAACCTCCATGCAAACGAAGTGCAGCCCCGGTGCTGGAACACCGGGGCTGCTGTTCGGTCCCGTTCCTCCGTAGAAGGAGCAAGACCCATGAAGTCCATCGCTGCACTTCACGACGTT
Source organism: Streptomyces sp. NRRL F-2664 (assembly GCF_000719345.1). Classification (GTDB taxonomy): domain Bacteria; phylum Actinomycetota; class Actinomycetes; order Streptomycetales; family Streptomycetaceae; genus Streptomyces. The sequence continues at coordinate 28,672 of NZ_JOFX01000048.1, read as the reverse complement.
GTTACCCCGTGGTCCGACGGTCTGGAGCCGTCGGATGCGGAGCTTGAGGCGATCGAGGCCGAGTTGCCGCTGATCCTGGCGGAACGCGACCTGCTCGACGCGGAGATCATGACGCTGGGCCGCACACCCACCGAGGTCGACGTCCAGCGGCTGCGCCGAGCCTGCCGGCGCGTGCTCGCCGCCCGGACCGCGCTGGAGAACCGGGCCGCCCACCTTCCGTCCTCGGGTGGCGCGGCATGAACCGCACGGGACGGGTTCTGCTGGTGCTGGCCCTGGTGGCCGTGGTCGGCATGGCGTTCCGGGTGTCCTGGAACGCGCTGCGGGACGTGGCCCGGGCCATCGGCGCGGACACCACGGCCGCGTGGCTCTACCCCTTCGTCGTCGACGGGCTGATGGCCCTGGCCCTCGTCGCCGCCCTCGTGCTGACGGGGGACGCGCGGAAGTTCGCGCTGCGGGTGCTGGCCTCCTACACGCTCGCGTCGCTGGTCCTGAACTACGTGCACGGACTCGTCCCGGACCTGCACTCGGAGTCGATCGGCTGGAGTCGACTGGCCGAGGGCGACTGGACCAACTGGGCACTCGTCCTGCTGGCGACGTCGCTTCCGGTCGGGTCGATCTACTTCGGCTCCGACCTCGTCGCCAAAGTCCTCCACCACCGCCCGCCAGTCGACCCCGGCGAGCGCGAATCGGTGCAGACCGACACAAATCAGTCGATGGCTGAGCTGGGCGAACCTGTGGTGGACGAGCCCACCGCCCTGCCCGCCCCGGAGCCCGTGCCGGTCGGTTCGGTCGATGTGTCGGCCGTGCCGGTCGAGGTGCGGGTGCCGGTGGCTGCGGCGGAGGTGTCGCGTCCGCGTCGGGCGACCGGTCGAGTGCCGGTGGCGGCGCGGTCGGCCCGACCGGTCCGGTCGGAGGCGGAGCTTCTGGCGGAGGCCCGCAGCCTGACGGAGTCGTGGCCGGTCGAGAAGCTGACCGGTGAGGGCATCCGCAAGGCCCTGCACACCTCCGCGGCCAAGGCCCGCGTCGTGCGGGAAACCCTGAAGGCCGAGCGCGAGCGCGACGCGGCAGCGGTGGTGAGCTGATGGCCACCCTGCCGGTCTACCCCTGGCGGCTCGCCCCGGACGGGCTGGCCACCCGACGACAGCTCCGCGCGGCCGGGCTCCGGCCCGGCGGTCAGGACGTCGTCGCCCAGCTGGAGCGTCCGCGCCGTCGGCGCACTCCGCTGACCGCGTTCCTCTACCGCGTCGACCGTGCCAAGCCCGTCCGCCCGATGACCCCGGCCAAGCACGCGGCTCTGGACCGGGCGAATACGGCCCGCCGCACCTGCCCCGCCTGCCGCGCCGATGCCGGATACGTCATCCCGGTCTCGCTCGGCATGTGCGCCCCCTGCGCCTACCCCGAAGCCCCTTGACGGGAGTTGACCGTGAACCACCTGCCCGAACCCCACCGGCCGCCCACCGTTGTACAGCTCCCGGACGGCACCCACGTCTACGCCGACACGCTGCCCGCCACGTACGCCGGGCCGCAGGTCGTGCATCAGCACATCCATCAGGCCGCCCCGGACAAGACCGTCCAGCGCATCGCGCTCGGCTCCGGAGTCGGGGCCGGCGCGGTCGCGGCCGGGGTGTACTTCGGCCCGCTCCTCGTCGGCGCGCTCACCGCGATCGCCGCGAACATCGCGATGCTCGCGTTCCTCGCCCTGATCCTGGGCTGGGGCGTCCACACGGTCGTGAAGTCGATCGGCCGCCCCGAGGCCGGGGCGGCCGTCAAGAACGTCGCCAAGGCTCGCCGGAAGAGGCGGTGAGCGGCGTGTTCGCGGCCGGAGACAAGGTGTGCATCGTTGCGTGTGCCGACGACCCGCGGGCCGTGGGCCGCACGGGACGGATCGTGGACGAGGTCCCGCCCGGCCCGCTGACCGCCGGCCGCTGGACCGTCGCCGGTATCGGCCTCCTGATCGGCCCGGTCCTGTGCCACGGCCACGAACTCACCAAGACCGGTCCCTGACCGGCCGTCGCAGACCTGACGCCTGCCTGCCCTCCCCGCCAGCGTGGCGGGGAGGGTGGGGAGCCGGACAGCCCGGACTCCGAGAGGAGACCCGTGATGGCGCAGGACCCGAAGTTCACCGCTCGTGAGATCACGCAGATCGGCTGGTACACGGCCCGGATGGCCAAGCGCGGGATCGCCGGGGAGAACGTCCACCTGGGCGACCTGCAGAAGAAGGTCGACCGGATCATCGACGGCGCCCGCGAACGCGAGGCCCAGCAGGCCGCCGATGCCGCGGAGGCCGAGAAGGCCGCCCGCAAGGCCCGCGCGAAGAACGGCAAGACCCGCAAGTAGCTGTGCCCCGGGGCGGCCGCCCCTTCTCGCCAAAGAACGCCGGCCGCCCCGGTCCCTACCCACCCGCCTTGTCAGCGAGAGCAGGAGTTCTCAGCATGACCGACAACGTCGTCCCCCTCTTCAAAGACCCCACCACCGGCACCTACACACTCCCTGGCGACACCCCCACCGCCCCGGCCCCGGAGGCGGTCCGGCGGGTGCGGGTGTGGACGCGCTCCGCACGCGGCGTCCGGCGGATCGTCACGGACGAGCGGACCCGTGCGGCGGCGCGGCTGGTGGCCCGGCACGGCATGTACGTCATCGGCGGCACCCGCGTCACGGCCCGCCGCACCTGGGAGGGCCGAACCGCCTCCCGGTACGAGCGCATGATCCGCGCCGCCGAGGCCGGAGGGAACTTCGAGGAGGCCAAGGAGTGGGAAGACCGCCTCACCCGCTACCGCGCCGCACGCCACCACCGCCGCATGGACCTCCTCAAGGCCCCGCAGGACGCGGTGAAGAGCGCCGGATACGCCACCGGCCTCACCCTCGGCGGACTCCTCCTGCTCGGGATCGTGCTGGCCATAGCCACGAAAGACCCGTCGTGGATCCTCGCCCCGCTCGCGACGGTGATCGCGGCGATCCACTGGATCGTGATGGTGGGCACCGTCGTGTGGGGACCCGCGGTCACGGTCGGCCCGTGGCTGGCCCTCCTCGCACTTTGGGGTGTCGGCCGCAAGCAGCAGACGGCCCCGCAGTGGACACTCCCGGCCAAGCAGCGGGACACCGTGGGCGCCCCAATCACTCCATCGATCGTCGTCACCGCCCTGCGCGACCTCGGCATCAGCCCGCTGCGTAAAGGCATCAACGAGATGGGCGACGCTGGCGCGCAGATGCTCGGCCCGATCCGGATCGCCGGATGCGGCGTGGAAGTCGACGTCACCCTGCCGTCGGGGGTGTCGACGGAGGAGGTGCAGGGGCGGCGACGCAAGCTCGCGGAGAACCTGGCCCGCCACCAGCATGAAGTGTTCATCACCATCCCTGTTGCGGCCCGCACGATCCGCCTGTGGATCGCCGATTCCGGTGCGCTGGACGAGCCGATCGGCCCGTCCCCGCTGGTCCTCGAAAAGGCCGTCGCCGCGAACTACAAGACCGGCAAGGCCATCTGGGGCCAGGACCTGCGCGGGGACGCGGCCACGCTCAGCCTGTACCAGCGGATGCTGCTGATCACGGGCAAGTCCAACCAGGGCAAGACCGCCGCCCTGCGCGCACTCGCACTGTGGGCCGCCTTCGACACCTCGATCGAGTTCCGGATCGCCGACCTCAAGGGCGTCGGGGACTGGGGCATGTTCGACGGCGGTCTCGCCACGACCCTGATCCAGGGCCCGACCGACGCACACGTCGTCAAGGCGACCGAGATGGTCGAAGGCCTCGTCGCGGAGATGGACCGCCGCATCCAGGCCCCGGCCGGAACCGTGTTCACGCCGCTGATCGGGATCGTGGACGAAGCGCAGGTCGCGTTCATGTGCCCCGCCCTCGACGACGACAAGCACCCCTACGGCGGATCCAAGGCCACCTCCCGCTACTTCATGGCCGTCCGGAAGATCCACAACCAGGGCCGGGCTGTGGACGTGCTGCTGTGGGAGGGCACGCAGGACCCCACCGACCAGAACCTCCCCAAGCTCGTCCGCGAAGGCGCCCACACCCGCATCTCCCTCGTCCTGGGCACCGAGTCCCAGGCCCGCATGGCCCTCGGCGACAACGCCGTCGACGGCGGCGCCGCACCCCACCAACTGCGACTCGGCCTCGACAAGGGCACCGTCGTCGTCGCCTCCGACGGCATCACCATCCCCGCCGGCCAGACCTCCATCACCGTCCGCACCTACTACATCGACACCGACCAGGCCACCGAAATCGCCGACCGCGCCAAGGCCCTGCGCGCCGGCATCACCACCACACCCGTCGCCGAGCCCGGCGAGCAGCGGGACCCGCTCGCCGACATCCTCACCGTCCTCGGCACCGAGACCCGCGTCCTCACCCAAGACGTCCTCAAGCGGCTCACCGCCCTCGACCAGGACACCTACGGCAAGTGGACGTTCATCGACCTCAAGCGCGCGCTGGAGGGCACCGGCGCCGAGCCGTACAAGTCCGAAGGCCGCATGACCCTTGCCCGCGAACGCGTCGCCCGCGTCGTCACCTCCCGCACCGCCGACGGTTCCACTTCCGCCGCCGAGTAGAGGGAGGCGACCCGCTCCGGGCCAGGGAGGCAGGGAGAACTCCCTCACCCCCTCCCTGACCCCCCTCCCCGGCACTGACCTGCACAAATGATCCATCAGGGAGGCAGGGAGGCGCCGCAGGTCAGACCCCCGAAACCCCCTCCACGGCCTTCCCGGCAGGGGGTGCCCGAGCCTCCCTGACCTCCGACTGGCAGGGATTCCGCTTAACACGCCCGGACATGCCGAGAGCGGCCCCCGTATCCGCCAAGATCCAGGGCCGCTCTCATCCAGAACACTCAAGAACTGGAGAGACCAGCATGACCCACCCGACCGACATCCCGCGAGACCGCGGCGCCGTGGCCTTACCCGCCACCCTCCACACCGCGCTGCAGCTCGCCGAACAGGGGCTGCCCGTGCTGCCGCTGCGGGCAGGCAAGGGCCCCATGGGCAACTGCCGCGCCTGCCGGAAGAACGCCTGCGGCGGCCGGCCGAACATGAAGACCCCCGGCTCCTGCACGTGCCCGGCGCCCTGCCACGCCTGGGCTGCCGCCACCACCGACCCGAACATCCTCACCTCCGCCGCGTGGGCCCCGGCCTGGCGGCAGGCCGCGGCCGTCGCCTACCACCCCGGTGGCGCCGGGGTCACCGTCGTCGACCTCGACAACGCCGACGCGGTCGCGTGGGCCCGCCAGAACCTCCCGGGGACCAGGACCGTGGCGACCACGCGCGGGGAGCACTGGATCTACCTCGGAACCATGACCTCCCGCAACGCCGTACGCCCCGGCGTCGACATCAAGTCGCTGATTTCCTACGTCCGCTGGCTCGGACCCGGCATCGGCCCTGTGGCGCAGCTCCCGGATGTCGTGCGGGCGCTCGCCGTGAAGGAGCCCGCCGCGGCCCGGCCCGCAGCGCGCCCCGTAGGCGTGGCCGCGCCGGTCGGCGGCGGGCAGTGCCCTCACCGCTCGCCCGCCTACCTGGAACGTGGGATCGCCATGGCCGAGCAGCGGATCGAGCAGACCCCAGACGGCATCCACAGGACGGTGTACCGGATGTTCCTGGCGGTGCTGTCCGCGCACGGCCGGTGCGGATGCCTCACCGACGCCCACATCAAGCGTCTGTTCACCGCGGCGCAGGGCCGGGGTGAGTCCTTGCGGCACTGCGAGGACGCGTGGTCCAACGCCGTTGCTGCTCTGGGGATGTGACATGCCTGAGGACGAGAAGAACCCCGCCCGCGAAGTCATCACCAAGTACGCACAGGAGCAGTTCCGTTACTTCCGCACCGTCGTCTTCAACGGAACCGCCTTGAAGGAGGCACTCGACTTGATCGAAGCACTCGCGCTCACCGAGGACGTCCAGCCCGTCCACATCCGCGTCGCCCCCGGATTCGACGGAGCCACCTGGCTGGACCTGGGACGGGACGACGGCCGGTCCGTCCGTATCCACCCCAACGGCTGGGACATCCTCACCCCCGACCCGCGGGAGGTGTGCTGGCGGCGCACTCAGCTCACCGGCGAACTCCCCCTCCCCGTCAAGGACACCGACGGCAAGGGCATCGACCTGCTGATGCGGCTGGTCAACTTCGCCAGCGCCCAGAGCGAAGGGTTGGCCCTGGCGTGGCTCGTCGGCTGCCTCGGCCCCGACGTCCCCGTCCCGGCCCCGTTCCTCACCGGGCCCCAGGGGGCGGGCAAGTCCACCGCCGGCAAGATGCTCGTCCGCATCATCGAGGGCATGAGCGGCGACCTGCGCCGCCCGCCCAAGGACGAAGAGAACCTGATCACCGCCGTTGCCGCCGGGTGGATCACCGGCCTGGACAACCTCTCCCACCTCGGCCCGGACCTCTCCGACCTCATGTGCTGCATCGTCACCGGCGCCGAGAACATCAAACGGGCCTTGTTCACCGACGGGGACGTCGTCCGCTCCCGCTACCGCCGCCCCCTGCTCCTCACCGGCATCGACGTCGGCGTCATCCGCCCCGACCTCGCCGAACGCCTCCTCCCCCTCCGCCTCGAACGCCCCCGCATCCGGCGCACCGAGGAGGAGCTGTGGACGGAGTTCGCACGGGACCTGCCGGTGATCCTGGGCTCCGTGCTCGACCTGGCCGTCAGTGTCCGCGCCGCCCAAGCGGACATCCCGACCGACCTGCGGATGGCTGACTTCGCCCATCTGTGCGCGCAGTTGGACGCTGCCCGCAGCTTCGGTGCGCTGGACGCCTACCGGGCCAGCCTGGATGACCTCAACGACGACGTCATCGAGGGTGACCTCCTCGCGCAGACCGTCCTCAAGCACGCCGCCGACATCGAGCCCGGCACCGAGGTCCGGATGACGTCCGCGGAGTGGCTGCACGCCCTCACTCAGCTTTACACCGGCGAGGACTTCCGGCCCCAGCCCAAGGGCTGGCCTACCACCGGCAAGGTCCTCTCCGACCGCCTCAAGCGCCTCCAACCCGTCCTCGCCGCCCGCGGCGTCCTCGTCGACTGGGGCCGCATCAACACCGCCCGCTACATCGCCATGACCCGGCCCCAGCCCCGGCAGGACGAGCAGAAGGACCTTTTCTAGACCGCGCGCCGGCGGGGGCGGCCGCACAAGCAATAGGAGCACCCGCCGCCCTGGCGGGCCGGTGCTCTTCTTGTTCTTCGGCGGCCGCGCCGCCGCCCAACGGGCGTGCCGCTTGCGGCTCCGCATTTCGCCCGAAGGCGCACACACCAACAGACACAAGCCGCTTCTCTTTTTCCTAAGTAGGAAGACGCTGCGTCACCTGCGTCACGACGGCCCCGAAAACCGGTCCTGACCTGCAACGACAGCGGTGACGCAGAGCCCCATTTTCTGCGTCACCGTTCGTCACCTGCGTCACCCCGTGACGGACGGCTGCGTCACCAGTGACGCAGCCGTCAAAGCCCTGCGTCACTCAAACCCGCAGGTCAAAGCCCCGAGTGACGCAGATGACGCAGTGACGCAGAAATCCCAACCTCGGACACACACGGCCGCCCCAAGTGCCCCGCCGCGCTTCGGCTGGGCTCACCACGCCACACCCGCCGGAGGAGCAATGCCCGCCCAGAGCGACCCCCGCGCCACCCTGCGCGGCGGACTCCCCGACCGCTACCTCACCCCCGACGACATCGCCGAACTGCTCGCCGTGCCCCTGGAGACCGTCTACCAGTGGCGCAAGAAGCGCACCGGGCCGCCCGGCTTCCGCGTCGGCAAGCACCTGCGCTACGACCCCACAGCCGTACGCGGCTGGATCAACGACCAAATGACCGCGGACGCCCAGCGCGCCGCCTAGAGCACCCACTCCCACCACGGGGGGGGCGGCCCACACGGGCCGCCCCCCGCTCGCGTTCCTAGAAGGGCACCACGTGGCCGGCCACATCCAAGACCGCTGGTACAAGACCGAGACCGCGCCCGATGGCAAGACCCGGCGGGTCAAGACCGACCGCTACGGCACCGGTGCTCGCTACCGCGCCCGGTACGTCGGGCCCGACGGCACCGAGAAGAGCAGGTCCTTCCCGGACAAGCAGAAGCGCCTCGCTGAGCTGTGGTTGAACGAGACCGCGGCCGACATGTCCCGGGGTCAGTACGTGGACCCGCGTGCCAACCGCATCACCTTTCGGCAGTTCGCCGAGAAGTGGGTGAAGACCCACACGACGGAGATCAACAGTCGTGAGGCGGCGGAGCGGCGGCTGAGGCTGCACGCCTATCCGTACATCGGCACCCGCCCCATGCCGTCGTTTCAGCCGGGCCACATCCGGACCTGGCTGGGTGAGTTGGAGGAGAACGTCCCGGCCTCCTCGCACCGCCGGATCATCTTCGGCACGGTCAATGCCGCATTCGCTGCCGCGGTAGATGACGGGTTGCTGTCCAAGAACCCGTGCCGGGCCCGGTCGGTGCAGGTCCCCAAGCCCGCGCCGCCGCGCGTCACGCCGTGGACGCCGGCACAGGTGTTGGGAGTGCGCGCCGCTCTGCCCCAACATCTGCGTACCACTGTCGACGCCGGCGGCGGATGCGGCCTGCGACAGGGCGAGGTGTTCGGGCTCTCCGAGGAGGAGATCGACTACGAAGGCGCCTGGCTCCATGTGGAGCACCAGCTCAAGCGCATCCGGGGCAAGTACGTCTTTGCCCCGCCGAAGGGCGCCAAGGCGCGCTCTGTGCCACTGCCCGGCTCTGTTGCGGCTGCACTGCGCGCGCACTCCAAGCTCCACCCCCCGGTGGCGGTCACCCTGCCCTGGCGGACGCCGGACGGCCCCCTCGTGACGCGGTCGCTCGTCTTCTCCAGCCTGGGCGGCACGTTCATCCGGGTCAGCCACTTCAACGACCACATGTGGAAGCCCGCCCTTGCGGTCGCGGGCATCATCCCTCCGGCCAAGGAGGGTGAGCGGTATGCCTCCGCCCCTCAGCACGGCATGCATGCCCTGCGGCACTTCTACGCGTCCGTCCTGCTGGACGCCGGCGAGAACATCCGGGCCCTGAGTCAGTACCTCGGTCACGCCGACCCGGGCTTCACCTTGCGGACGTACACGCACCTGATGCCCAGCAGCGAGGGGCGGACGCGGAAGGCTGTCGACGGGCTGTTCAAGGCGGCCCAGGACCATGATCACGGCCCAGAGACGGCCCAGTGACCTCCTCAGAGCCCCGGCCAGCAGCGTTCAGGCTGGTCAGGGCTCTGCGGGTTAGGGTCGTCGGGACTTCATCTACTTCTGGCCGATCTACACGGGCCAGACCGTGCCCATGGACTCCTGGCGCGGCCGCATGTGGCTGGACACCTGGGTCTAGCGGCACGGACGCGGGCCCCGGCATCCGATGAACGCCGGGGCCCGCGTTCGTTGCTGGTGCGGTGTCAGCGGGAGGCTTCGCAGGCGGTGTTGGCCGTGTCCTTGCCGGCGCCGACCGCGACGAGGCTGGCGACGCAGCTGGTCTGGTTGCCGATCCGGCCCTCGTAGCACGCCTCCGCGGCGCCGTCCGCGGCCTCGGGGCTGTGCTGGGCGACGTACTGCTCGCACGCCTTGGCGTCCGCCTGCGCGGACGGGGCGGCGACGACGGCGCCGCCGACGGCGAGGGCCAGGCCGGCGAGGATGCTGGGGATACGAGCCGACGGACGCATGCGGATGCACCTGCTCTCTCGGTCGGTCACGCGGCCCGCGGGTACGCCGGACCACGGGCGGGGGCGGCCTCGCGGGGCAGGAGTCTCCGGGGCGGGCGACCGGCTCGGCGCAGCGGTCGCCCTCGCCCTTCCGACGCTAAAACACGGCCCAGGTGACTGCACGTCGGCCGGTCACGTGGGCTCGTCGGCCCAGGCCGGCGGTGTCGTCGTGCCTGCGAGCCAGTCCCGGGGCAGGATCACGCAGCCGATGGCGTCGTGGACCTCGGTGCCGTCGGAGGCGGGCCATCCGTCCCGATTGTGGGCCTCCTTGACGTAGCCGCACCGCCGGGAGGTGCGGCGCATCGCCTCGTTGTCCTGCCCGGTGGTGCCCTCGATCCGCCGGATCGCCCGGAACTCCTCGCACAGGTACGCCGTCAGCCGGGCCGGGGCTCGGCTGCCGGCGCCCCGCCCCCGGCGCCGGGTGCGGATGCGCAGGTCGAGGACGGGCGTGCTGTCGCCGAGGTCCCTCAGGCGGACCAGGCCGAGGTCGTCGTCGCCCGCGCTGGTCCAGAGGGTCCTCGTGTCGTCGCCGTCGAAACGGCCGTCCGCGAGGAGGCGGCGGGCCCCTTCGAGCGGGCCGCGGGCGGCTTTAGGGAGGTTCCGGTCCGGTAACAACCACGCACGTCGCGACTGCGAAGAGTAAGGTCGGAGCCAAGGGCTCTTTGAACGCGTTCAGGAGCGTGACGACGGGGGAGGACGACAGTGAACGGGGCGGCCAAGGGCGCCATCATCGGCGGGGTGTTCCTCGCGATGGTCGGCGGTGCCGGGTACGGGGTGTACGCGCTGGTGGGGGAGGCAGGCGGGGACGGCGGCGAGGACGGGGTCTCCGCCCTGTCCGCGGGCAGCGGGCCGGTCGAGGAGAAGGAGGCCGTGGCGGCCGCGAAGGCCTTCCTCGCCGCATGGGCGGCCGGGGACGAGCGGGGAGCGGCCGATCTGACCAACAACCCCGCTGCGGCGCAGACGGCGATCGGGGAGTACCGGACCAAGGCGTACGTCTCCAGGGCGGTGATCACTCCCGGCCCGCCGAGCGGCACCACGGTGCCCTTCAAGGTCGAGGCGGAGATCACCTACGAGGGCACGACCAAGCCCTTCGCCTACGACTCCCGACTCACCGTGGTGCGCGGGCTGACCACCGGCAAACCGCTGGTCGACTGGCAGCCGGCAGTGATCCACCCGCAGCTGCAGAAGGACGAGAAGCTGCGCGCCGGCGCGCCCGCGAGCCCGCCGGTCAAGGCCGTGGACCGCAACGGCGCGGAGCTGACCGCGGAGAAGTACCCCTCCCTGCGCCAGGTGTTGGACGAGCTGCGCCAGAGCTACGGCAGCAAAGCGGGCGGCAGGGCCGGGGCCGAGGTGTGGATCGAGCCGGCCGCGAAGGACACGCCCGGGCGGAGCCTGCTGACGCTGGTCGAGGGCGAGCCGAGCACCCTGAAGACGTATCTGGACGCGACGGTGCAGGCGGCCGCGGAACAGGCCGTCGCCAAGTTCCCGGAGGCCTCCGTGGTCGCCGTGCAGCCGAGCACCGGACACATCCTGGCCGTCGCGAACAACCGCAAGGACGGCTTCAACGCGGCGATGAGGGGCAACCGGGCCCCCGGGTCCACGATGAAAATCGTCACGGCCGCGATGCTGATGGACCGCGGCCTGGTGGCTGCCGACAAACCGGCGGAGTGTCCGAAGACGGTGACGTGGGGCCGGGAGTTCCACAACCTCAAAAACTTCGACCTGCCGCCCGGCACCAGCTTCGCGACCTCCTTCGCGCGGTCCTGCAACACCGCCTTCATCAAGCAGATCAAGCCCGTCGACGACGACTCCGCGCTCCCCAAGGAGGCCACCGAGGTCTTCGGCATCGGCCTGGACTGGAAGACCGGCATCAAGTCCACGGACGGCAAGGTCCCGGCGGCGACGGGCGCGTCGGCGGCCGCCGCCTACATCGGGCAGGGCCGGATCACCATGAACCCGCTCAACGTCGCCTCCATCACCGCGACCGCCCGCACCGGCGTCTTCCGCCAGCCGCTGCTGGTCTCGCCCGAGCTGGACGGCCGGACGGTCGCGACGGCTCAGCGCCGGATGAAGTCCTCCGTGCAGCAGCAGCTCGTCTCGATGATGAGACTGACGGCGGCCAGCGGCACGGCGCGCGAGGCGATGGCCCCGGTCCGCGGTGCGGACAAGGGCGCCAAGACCGGCTCGGCGGAGGTCGGCGGTGCCGAGGACAGCCCGGACAGCTGGTTCACCGGCTTCAGCGGCGACGTGGCCGCGGCCGCGATGGTCGAGGGCGGCGGCCACGGCGGTGAGGCGGCCGGCCCCATCGTCGCGGCGGTGCTGAACGCGGGCTGACGGCGAGCAGGTGCGTACGCCGGCGCGACCGTCACCGACGTGCGCGAGCAGCCGGCAAGCAGCAGCCGGCACAGCAGCGGTAGCTCGCACCCGACGCCTTCGCAGCAGCGGCAGCCGCCGCACTCGCAGCCCGCACCGGCAGCAGTGGCAGCGGTCGCAGCCCTCGCCACCGCAGCCGTCAGAGGACCGACCCGAGGGCCCGGACCAGGGCCTGGGCGCGGGGGTCGGCGGTGACCGACCTGGCCAGGGCGTTGGTGACGTAGCCGAAGCCGATGCCGGCCTCCGGGTCCGCGAAGGCCAGGGAGCCGCCGCGGCCGGGGTGGCCGAAGGAGGCGGGCGAGAGCAGCGGTGAGGCGGGGCCGTGCAGCATGTATCCGGCGCCGAAGCGGGTGTTGACGACCAGCACCCGGTCCGGACCCGAGGAGTGCTCCCGGGCGGCGAGCCCGGTGGTGGCCGGGGTGAAGATGCGGGCGCCGTCCTCCACCACGCCGACGGTGGCCGCGTAGAAGCGGGCCAGGGCGCGGGCCGTGCCGATGCCGTTGGAGGCGGGCAGTTCGGCGGCGCGGTAGGCGGCGTCGTTCTCGTCCGGCAGCGGGTCGATCGCGGCGAAGGCGCGGCGCGTGAGGGAGCCGGGGTCGGCATAGGCCTCAGAAACGTTCCTGCGCGGCCTGGTCCGCAGCGTCCCCGCGCCCTCCGGCGGCTCGACGGCAGCCACCCGTCCCACCCGGCCGGCCTCGGCCTCGGGCAGGCCGATCCAGAAGTCCAGGCCGAGCGGCTCGGCGATGTCCTCCGCCAGGACGCAGCCCAGCGTGCGGCCGGTCAGCCGGAGCACCAGCTCGGACAGCAGCCAGCTGTAGGTCTGCGCGTGGTAGCCGTGCCCGGTGCCCGGCTCCCAGAAGGGCTGCTGGGCGGCGACGGCGCGCGGCCCGGACACCCCGTCGGCGGCCTCGGTGGCGGTCAGTGCCCGGTCCAGGGCCGGTACGCCCGCGCGGTGCGCGAGCAGGTCCCGTACGAGGATCCGCTCCTTGCCGCCCGCCTTGAACTCCGGCCAGTACGCGCCGACCGGCGCGTCCAGGTCGAGGAGCCCGCGCTGGTGCAGGAGCAGCGGGACGGCGGCGGCCACGCCCTTGGTGGCGGAGCGGACGATCTGTGCGGTGTCCTCGCTCCACGGCTCGGCGCCGTCGGCGTCCCGGGTGCCGCCCCACAGGTCGACGACCTTGCGGCCGTCCCGGTACACGGCCACGGCCGCACCCCGGTCGCCGAGCACCTCGAAGTTGCGTACGAACGCGTCCCTGACGGGCTCGAAGCCCTCCGCCACCACACCCTGGATGTCCACGTGCGGTGCAACAAACGCCGGCCGGTGCTTATGCCACCGAGACCGATCGGGGGTCGAAGCCGAAGGGGAGTTCCAGCCGGTGGGCCCGCATCAGCTCCTCGTCGCACAGCAGGTCCTGGGTGCGGCCGTCGGCGGCGATGACACCCTCGCTGAGGACCACGGAGCGCGGGCACAGCTCCAGCGCGTACGGCAGGTCGTGGGTCACCATCAGCACGGTGACGTCGAGCGCGCGCAGGATGTCGGCGAGTTCGCGGCGTGAGGCCGGGTCCAGGTTGGACGAGGGCTCGTCCAGGACGAGGATCTCCGGCCGCATGGCCAGTACGGTCGCCACGGCCACCCGGCGGCGCTGCCCGAAGGACAGGTGGTGCGGCGGCCGGTCCGCGAAGCCGGCCATGCCGACCTGGTCGAGGGCGGCCGCGACCCGCTCCTCCAGCTCGGCGCCGCGCAGCCCGGCCGCTGCCGGTCCGAAGGCCACGTCCTCACGGACGGTGGGCATGAAGAGCTGGTCGTCGGGGTCCTGGAAGACTATGCCGACCCGGCGCCGGATCTCGGCGAGGTTGCGCTTCTCCACCGGGAGCCCGGCCACGGCCACCGAGCCGATGCCCCCGCCGAGGATGCCGTTGAGGTGCAGCACGAGGGTGGTCTTGCCGGCGCCGTTGGGGCCGAGCAGGGCGACGCGTTCGCCGCGCCCGACGGTGAGGTCGACGCCGAAGAGGGCCTGGTGGCCGTCCGGGTAGGCGTAGGCGAGCCCGGCGACTTCGAGCGAGGGTGCGGGGGAGGGCGTAGGGGTCACAGGGTCCATCCCATCAGACAGACGGCGAGGGCCGTCACCGGGAGCGCGGCCGCGTACGCCCACTGGCCGCGGGTGGCCGCGACCTGGTCGATGACGGGCATGGAGCCGGCGTAGCCGCGGCTGACCATCGCGAGGTAGACCCGCTCGCCGCGTTCGTAGGAGCGGATGAACAGCGCGCCGGCGGTCTTCGCCAGCACCCCCCAGTGCCGGATCCCGGTCGCCTCGAAGCCGCGCGAGCGGCGGGCGACGGACATCCGGCGCAGCTCGTCGCCGATCACGTCGCCGTAGCGGATCATGAAGGAGGCGATCTGGACGAGGAGCGGCGGCAGGCGCAGCCGCTGGAGGCCCAGCAGCAGGGCCCGCAGCTCGGTGGTGGAGGCGAGCAGGACGGACGCGGCCACGCCGAGGGTGCCCTTGGCGAGGACGTTCCAGGCGCCCCACAGGCCGGAGACGCTGAGCGACATGCCGAGCACCTCGACGCGCTCGCCCTCGGCCACGAAGGGCATGAGGACGGCGAAGGCGACGAAGGGGACCTCGATCAGCAGCCGGCGCAGCAGGACGCCGGCCGGGACGCGGGCCACGGCCGCGACCCCGGCGAGGAGGAGTGCGTACAGGCCGAAGGCCCACACCGCCTCCCGCGGTGTGGACACGACGACCAGGACGAAGCCGAACGTCGCGGCGAGCTTGCAGTGCGGCGGCAGGGTGTGGACCGGCGAGTGTCCCGGGCGGTAGAGCCTGTGGGCGTGGCCGGCACCCATGTCAGGCGACCGGGGTGGCGGTGGAGGCGGCGGTCAGGTCGTCGCTGCGGCGGCGGCGCACGGCCCAGAAGATGCCGGTGCCGGCGACGACGGTGACGCCGACGCCGATGACGCCGGCGAGTCCGCCGGACAGACGCGCGTCGTCGACGTCCTCGACGCTGTAGTCGGCGAGCGGCGAGCCGGCGGCGGCGTGCTCCTCGGCCTTCTCGTCGATGCCCTTGTCGGCGGCGACCTTCTCCAGGCCGTCGGGGCTGGCGGAGGCGTAGAAGGAGACGAAGCCGGCAAGGACGAGGGCGGTGACCAGGCCGGTCGCCCACACCTTCCTGGTCGAGCCGGCCGCGCCGCCGGCGGCGGCGGCCGCGGTGGCGGCGGCCGGGGCGTCGACGAGTGCGCCGTCGACGCGCAGCTTCAGCGGCGTGGTGAGCCCGCGGGCCCCGTGCACCAGGTCGGGACGTACGGCGATCACGGCACCCACGGTCGCGGCGGTGATCAGGGCCTCCCCGATGCCGATGAGGACGTGCACGCCGACCATGGCGGTGAGGACCTTGGCGAGGGATACGTCGGTGGTGCCGCCGAGGGCGTAGACGGCGGTGAAGGCGGCGGCCGCGGCCGGTACCGAGAGCAGGGCCGCCACGAAACCGGCCGCGGTCACGGAGCGCCGGGTGGGCGGCAGGACGCGCAGGAGGCCGCGGAAGAGCAGGTGCGCCGTGACGACGGTGACGACGCCCATGACGGTGATGTTGACGCCGAGGGCGGTCAGGCCGCCGTCGGCGAAGAGGATGCCCTGCATCAGCAGGACGACGGAGACGCACAGCACGCCGGTGTAGGGGCCGACGAGTATCGCCGCGAGGGCGCCGCCCATCAGGTGGCCGCTGGTGCCGGCGGCCACGGGGAAGTTCAGCATCTGCACGGCGAAGATGAAGGCGGCGACGAGGCCGGCGAGCGGCGCCGTCCGCTCGTCGAGTTCACGGCGGGCGCCGCGGAGGCTGACGGCACCCGCCGCGGCTGCCGCCACTCCGGCGGCCACCGAGACGGGTGCGTTGATGAATCCGTCGGGCACATGCATGGAGTGGGCTCCGCTTCATATACGGTCTTCAGCCGTTCAAGAATAGTGCTCAGTTGCGAACCGTTGGCAAGAGCGGGTGCATCACAAAGAGCGTCGCGCGTTCTCGTGGGAATGTGCGAGGCTGGAGGGTAAACGGACGGATATGTTCCGATTCGAGGAGTCTGGTCGATGTCAGCCACCGCCGAGAATCTCCCAGCGACCGCGACCGCGGCCCCCGTCGAAGAACGGGTCCGCGCCCGTGTAATCACGGACGACCCCCTCTACCGGGCGATCCCCGTAGCCCTCCGCTTCACCCCCGACCAGCCCCTGGCCGTACGGATCGTCTTCCCGGCGGGCCTGTCCCCCGAGGGCACCGACAACGAGTGGGTCTTCCCCCGGGCCCTGCTCGAAGCCGGCCTCCAGGTTCCGACGGGGACCGGGGACGTCCGCGTGTGGCCCTGCGGCCGGGTCCAGGCGGTCGTGGAGTTCCACTCCCCCGAGGGCGTCGCGGTGGTCCAGTTCGACATCGCCGCACTGCGCCGCTTCCTGCGCCGGACCTACGCCGCCTCCACCCCCACCCGTTAGGCGCAACGGGCCCGGCCCCGTACTCCCCGGTTCGGGGGTACGGGGCCGGGCCGTCCTGCCGGGAACCCTGGGGGCCGACCGGCAGCCGTCAGGCGCTCACCAGCTCGCGGTCCTTGTCCGGGCCCTCGCCCTGCGCGGACCCGGCGAGGTGCTTGCGCAGGCTCTCGCCCTCCACGTCCACGTTCGGCAGCAGCCGGTCCAGCCACGCGGGCAGCCACCAGGCCTTGTGGCCGAGCAGCGCGAGGACCGCCGGGACGATGGCCATGCGCACCACGAAGGCGTCGAAGAAGACCGCGACGGCCAGACCGAAGCCGATCATCTTGACCATCTGCTCGCTGGACCCGATGAAGCCCGCGAACACCGCGATCATGATGACGGCGGCGGCCACGACGACCCGCGCGCTGTACTGGAAGCCGGTCACGACCGCCTGGCCCGGCCGCTCGCCGTGGACGTACGCCTCGCGCATGCGGGTGACGAGGAAGACCTCGTAGTCCATGGCCAGGCCGAAGACCACGCCGACCATGAAGATCGGCATCATCGACATGATCGGGCCGGTCTGCTCCACCCCGAAGACCGAGCCGAGCCAGCCCCACTGGAAGACGGCGACGACCGCGCCCAGGGCCGCGACGACCGAGAGCAGGAAGCCGAGGGCCGCCTTGAGCGGGACCAGGATCGAGCGGAAGACGAGCATCAGCAGCAGGAAGGCGAGGCCGACGACGAGCGCCAGATAGGGCAGCAGCGCGTCGTTCATCTTCTGCGAGAAGTCGATGTTCATCGCGGTGGCGCCGGTGACGAGGACGTCGTCGCCGCTGCCGTCGCGGATCTCGTGGACCAGGTCCTCTGTCTGCGTGGAGGAGGGACGGTCCTTCGGAATGACGGTGATCACCGAGGCGTCGCCGGCCTCGTTCGGGGTCGGCGGGGTGACCATGGCCACGCCCTCCAGGCCCTTGATCCGGTCGACGGTGGAGTCCGCGAGGGCCTTGTCGCCGTCGACGACCACCATCAGCGGACCGTTGAAGCCCGGGCCGAAGCCCTCGGACAGCAGGTCGTACGCCTGGCGCTGGGTGGTGGAGACCGGCTGGGCGCCGTCGTCCGGCAGGCCCATCTCCAGCTTGCTCGCCGGGACCGCGATGACGCCGAGGCCGATCACACCGGCCAGCAGCACCATGACGGGGCGGCGCAGGACGAAGCGGGCCCAGCGGGTACCGCCGTTGGCCTTCTTCTCCGAGGCCGCCCTGCCCTTGCCGAACAGCCTGCTCTTGCGGCCCGCGGGCAGGACCTTCCGGCCGGCGAAGCCGAGGAGGGCCGGGACCAGCGTGAGCGCGACGAGCACGGCGATGACGACGGTGCCCGCGGCCGCGACGCCCATCTTGGTCAGCATCGGGATGTTCACGACGGTCAGGCCCACGAGGGCGATGACCACGGTCAGGCCGGCGAACACCACGGCGGAACCGGCAGTTCCGGTGGCCCGGCCGGCGGCCTCGTCGCGCTCGCGGCCCTCGGCGAGCTCCGCGCGGTAGCGGGAGACGATGAAGAGGGCGTAGTCGATGCCGACCGCGAGGCCGATCATCGTGGCGAGGGTGGCGGTGGTGTTGCCGAGGTCCAGCACGTTGGCGAGTGCCGTGATGGAGGAGACGCCGATGCCGACGCCGATGATCGCCGTCAGCAGCGGCAGGCCGGCCGCGATCAGCGAGCCGAAGGTGATCACGAGGACGATCGCGGCGACGAGGATGCCGATGACCTCGCCGGAGCCGGTCTCCGGAGCCACCATCAGCGCGTCACCGCCGATCTGGACGTTCAGGCCCGCGGCCTTGGCGTCCTCGCCGGACTCCTTGAGCGCGTCGCGGGTGGCGTCCTTCAGCTCCATGCCGCTGACGGTGTACTTGGCGCTGATGTAGGTGGTGGAGCCGTCCTGGCTGACCGCCTGCACCTCGTACGGGTTGGTCACCGAGGAGACCTGCTCCGCGCCCGGGCCGGTCTTGAGCCCGTTCACGATCTTCTCGACCTCGGCCTTGGGGCCGGGGTCGGTGACCTTCGCGCCCGCGGGAGCCTTGACGACGATGCGCGCGGTGGCGCCGTCGGCGGCCATGGCGGGGAACTTCTTGTCCAGCAGGTCGAAGGCCTTCTGGGCCTCCGTGCCGGGTATGGAGAACGAGCCGGAGGTCGGGGCGGACGCGGAGGCCGCGCCGAAGCCGGCGGCGAACAGCAGCGCCACCCAGAGGAGGGCGACGAGCCCGCGGCGCCTGAAGGCGCCCCGGCCGAGTCGGTAGAGGAAGGTTGCCACGTCGGTGGTTCTCCCGTTCAGGTCGTGGGATGGATCCGGAGGGATCAGGGCGTGGGGAGCCGGCCCGACGACGAGAGCGGCGTGTCAGGAGCAGCAAGCCGGCGCGGGACGCCGGGGACTGGGTACGGGGAGGTTCAGACGCCGAGGGCGGGGAAGACCACGGCGTCGATGAAGTCACCGAGGAACGCCCGGTCCACCGGCCGGTCCTCGATCAGGGGGAGCGCGATGAACGCCCCGATCAGCATGTGCGGCACGAAGTCCAGGGCCGGGCACCCCGGGGCGATCTCGCCCCGGTCCACCGCGCGCTGGAGCATCACCTGCAGCCCGGTGATCTCCGGGTCGACCAGCAGGTCCCGCAGGGCCTGGTGGAGCTCCGGGCTCTCGTGGACCGCATGGGCCAGGCCCCGCATCAGCGCGGTGTCCTTGGCCATCTGCGCGTCGTCCGAGTGCTCCACCATGAGCGCGAAGTCCCCGCGCAGGCTGCCCGTGTCGATCTCGCGCAGCGAGACGGGCTGCGTACATCGCAGGGCCTTGGCGACCAGCTCCGGCTTGCTCCCCCACTGGCGGTAGAGGGTGGCCTTGCTGGACTTCGTACGGGCGGCGACCGCGTCCATGGTCAGCGCCTCGTAGCCGACGTCACGCAGGAGGTCGAGGACCGCCTCGTGCAGTTCGGCCTGCCGTTCGGGGGTGATCCGGCTGCGCCGGGCCGCCATCGCCTCGGTCATCTCCGTGCCTCCATCCGAACGAAACTGTTCCGTACGCTTACGACGATACCCCTCCGCCGAGCGAAACGAAACCGTTCCGTTTCGCTGACGGCAGTGGCATGGATCACCAGTACGAGTTGCCGCGCCCCTCTCACACGGAAAGCATTGGGGGGTGAGTCACGACGTCGCGTACCTCCGGTTCCCGCACCTGCACGACGACCTGCTGTGCTTCGCCACCGAGGACGACCTGTGGGTCGCCCCGCTGGTCCCCGACGGCCATACCCCAGGACGCGCCTGGCGGGTCACCGTCGACCGCACGCGGGTCGGCCACCCTCGCTTCTCCCCCGACGGCCGGCACATCGCCTTCACCACCTGGCGCAGCCTCGATCCCGAGATCCACCTGGCGCCCGTCGACGGCGGGCCCGCCCGGCAGCTGACCCACTGGGGCGCCACCGACACCCGCGTCTGCGGCTGGGATCCCGACGGCAACATCCTGGCGGTCTCCTCGCACGAACAGCCCTTCTCGTACTTCTCCTGGGCCTACAAGCTGCCGACCGACGGCAGCCCCGGCGGCCGCCTCCCGTGGGGGCCCGTGTCCGACATCCAGGTCGCCGACATCGACGGCGAGCACCGCAGCCTGCTCCTCACCGGCAAACCGCCGCACGAGCCCGCCGCGTGGAAGCGCTACCGGGGCGGCGCCATGGGCCGGCTCTGGCTGCACGGGCGCCAGCTCCTGGAGGACCTGGAAGGCCACCTGGACTCCGCGATGTTCGTCAACGGCCGGATCGCCTTCCTCTCCGACCACGAGGGCATCGGCAACCTCTACTCCTGCCTGCCCGACGGCACCGGCCTGCGCCGCCACACCGACCACGACGAGTTCTACGCCCGGCACGCCTCCAGCGACGGCTCTCGCGTCGTCTACCAGTGCGCCGGAGACCTGTGGCTCGTCGACTCCCTCGCCGCGGACGCCTCCCCGCGCAAGCTCCAGGTCCGCCTCGGCGGCCCCCGCGCCGGACGGCGCACCTACCAGGTGCCGGCCGCCAGCCACGTCGACTCGCTCTCCGTGGACACCACCGGGCGCGCCAGCGCGGTCGTGGTGCGCGGCAGCCTGTACTGGCTGACCCACCGCGACGGGCCGGCCCGGACCATCGCCGACACCCCGGGCGTGCGGGTGCGGCTGCCGGAGATGCTCGGCAGCGGCGGCCAGGTCGCCTACGTCACCGACGCCGAGGGCGAGGACGCCATCGAGATCGCCTACCTCCCCCGGGCCTCCGGGGAGCGGCAGCCGCGCCGGCTGGCCTCGGGCGAGCTGGGCCGCGTCACCGAGCTGCTGGCGGACCCGGACGGGGAGCGCCTCGCCGTCGCCTCGAACGACGGGCGGCTGCTGCTCGTCGACGCGACGGAGGACTCCGACGGCGAGGTCACCGAGCTGATCCGGTCCATCAACGGCCCCGTCACCGACCTGGCCTTCTCCCCCGACGGGGCCTGGCTGACCTGGTCGCACCCCGGCATCGGGCGCTCACTGCGGCAGATCAAGATGGCCCGCATCTCCGGGCCGGGCGCACGCACCGTCGTCGACGTCACCAACGGGCGCTTCGCCGACGAGAACCCGGTCTTCACCCGGGACGGGCGCTATCTGGCCTTCCTGTCCTGGCGCGGCTTCGACCCGGTGTACGACGTGCACACCGGGGACCTGTCCTTCCCGCTGGGCTGCCGCCCGTACCTGGTCCCGCTGTCCTCCGCGACCCCCTCGCCCTTCGCGCTGTCCGCCGAGGGGCGGCCCGCGGCCGGCGGACTGGACCCGGCCGACGCGGACTCGGAGGGCTCGGGCGACAGCGGCGCCGTGACCGTGGAGGTGGAGGGGCTGGAGAGCCGGGTCACCCCCTTCCCGGTGAGCGCGTCCAAGTACTCGGCCCTGTACCCGGTGCACGGCGGCGGACTGGTCTGGCTGCGCTGGCCGATCTCGGGCGCGCTGGGCGAGACCTTCGCCAACCCCAACGACCTCAGCGGCAAGCCCACCCTGGAGCACTTCGACCTGACCAAGGCCCGCAAGAGCGAACTGGCCTCGGGGCTGGACTGGTTCGCGGTCAGCGGCGACGGCACCCGCCTCGTGATCAACGACGACGGGGACCTGCGCGCGGTGCCCGCCACCGAGTCGGGCGACGGCGACTCCACGGTCTACCTCGACCTGCGGCGCATCCTGCACGAGGTGGACCCGGCCGCCGAGTGGCGCCAGGCCTTCGAGGAGGCCGGGCGGATCATCCGCGCGTACTTCTGGGATCCGCACATGTGCGGCATCGACTGGGACGGCGTACTGCGCCAGTACCGCCCCCTGGTGGAAAGGGTCGCCTCCCCCGACGAGTTCGCCGACCTGCTGCGCGAAGTCCTGGGCGAACTCGGCACCTCGCACGCCTACGTCTCGCCCGCCCGCCGCAACGAGGGCCCCCCGCACTACCAGCGGGCCATCGGCCTGCTCGGCGCCAACCTGGTGCCCCGGGACGGAGCATGGGTCGTCAGCAGGATCCTGCCCGGCGAGTCCTCCGACTCCAAGGCCCGCTCCCCGCTGGCCGGTACCGGCATCCGCGAGGGCGCGGTACTCACCCACGTCGACGGCCGGCCCGTGGACCCGGTCACCGGCCCCTACCCGCTGCTGGCGGGCGCGGGCGGCACCACGGTCGAGCTGACCTTCCAACCGGCCGAGGGCTCGGACCGCCCCCGCCGGGTCGCCGTCGTCCCGCTGATCGACGAGCGGCCGCTGCGCTACCAGGACTGGGTGTCCAAGCGCCGTCAAGTGGTCCGGGAGCTCAGCGGCGGCCGGTGCGGCTACCTCCACATCCCCGACATGGGCGGCTCGGGCTGGGCCCAGTTCAACCGCGACCTGCGGATGGAGATGTCCCGGCCCGCGCTGATCGTGGACGTACGCGGCAACGCGGGCGGCCACATCAGCGAGCTGGTGGTGGAGAAGCTCACCCGGTCCATCCTGGGCTGGGACCTGACGCGCGACGCCCAACCCGTCAGCTACGCCTCCGACGCACCCCGGGGCCCGATCGTGGCGCTCGCCGACGAGGCGACCTCCTCGGACGGGGACATGATCACGGCGGCCTTCAAACTCCTGGGCCTGGGGCCGGTGGTGGGCCAGCGCACCTGGGGCGGCGTGGTCGGCATGACCGGCCGGCACACCCTCGGGGACGGCACGGTGATCACCGTCCCGATGAACGCCGCCTGGTTCCCCGAATACGGCTGGTCGGTGGAGAACCACGGCGTGGAGCCGGACCTGGAGATCCTGCGCACCCCGCTGGACTGGGCGGAGGGCCGCCACGCCCAGATGGACGACGCCGTGCACCTGGCGCTGGAACTCCTCGAACAGGACCCGCCCGCAATGCCGCCCGGATACACGGACGTACCGGACCGGCGCCGTCCGAAGCTGCCGCCGAGGGAGTGAGCGGCGCAACCGGAACCGGGAAGGGCGCGGCCGCCGGCGACGGCCGCGCCCCCTCCCGGCGCGGGAGCCCGCCCGGTCAGCGGCTGCGGGTGCGCTCCCGCTCGTCGGCGGCGCCGCCCGCCCCGACGAGGCCCCTGGAGACACCGGCCAGCCGGGGCTCGAAGCGCTTCATCTCGCGCTGCCCGACCGTCGCGATGATCCCCGGCAGGTAGCCGCGCACCCCCTGCATCCCGCGCAGCCACCACTGCGCGTACACGTGCGGCGAGCGCCGCTCGATGCCGGCGACGATCCGGTCGACGGCCGGCCCCAGCGGGTACGTACGGTTCGACGGCCACGGCAGCCGCTGCCGCAGCTCCCGCATGACCTCGTCCTGGTCGGCACCGCGCACCATGTCCGTGTCGGTCCACGAGAGGTAGCCGACACCCACCTTGACGCCCTGGTGCGCCACCTCGGACCGCAGGCAGTGGGCGAACGCCTCGACGCCCGACTTGGAGGCGCAGTAGGCGGTCATCATCGGCGCGGGGGTGATGGCGGCGAGCGAGGCGATCTGGAGGAAGTAGCCGCGGCTCGCCGCCAGCACGGGCAGGAAGGCACGGGCGGTGACGGCCCCGCCGACGAGGTTGACCTCGATCACGCGGCGCCAGGCGTCGGGGTCGGAGTGGACGAACGGCCCGCCCGCGGCGACGCCCGCGTTGGCGACGACGATGTCGACCTTCCCGAAGCGCTCCTTGACCTCCTGGGCGACGCGTGCCATCGCCTCGTGGTCGGTGACATCGGCGTACCAGTGTTCGCTGTCGGTGTGCAGGCGCCCGGAGACCTCCTTGAGGGCTTCGGGCTCCAGGCCGACGAGAGCGATCCGGGCACCGCGGGCCGACAGCTTGCGGGCGAGCAGCTCGCCCACTCCGCGGGCGGCCCCGGTGACGACGGCGACCTGGCCTTCCAGACTCCTGCGGGCACTCACGTGGTCATCTCCTTCTCGTCCTTCTCGGTGGTGGCGAGATGGCGTGCGGTCAGCTCGCCGAGGGCACGGGTGACGGCTTCGGGTGCCTCGATCGGGGTCATGTGCCCCACGCCGGTGAGCTCGGTGAGGCCCACGCAGTGCGGCAGCGCCGCCGCGAGCCTGCGGGCGTGGCCGATCGGTGTGAGCCGGTCGGCGGTGCCGCCGATCACGGCGGTGGGGACGGTCAGCCGCGCCACGTCGGCGTCGAGGTCGAGCCCGGCCAGCACCGCGGACCAGGCGTGCCGCACACCGGTGGGGCAGGCGTGGACGATGCGGGCGCACGCCTCGACCTTGTCGGGGGCGCTGCCGGGGCCCATGGTGGCGTACTTCAGGACCTTCCGGGCGAGGGGCGTGACCGGCCCGAGGGGGGCGCGTGATCCCAGGACCGCGCCGGTGATACGGGTCCGGGCGCGCCCGGCGCGCCCCGGCACCACCCGCGCCTGCGCGACCAGGGCGGAACTGCCGGTGCTGCACAGCAGCGCGGCCGCGGCGTGCTCGGTGAACTCCGGCCGGGCCGCGGCCGCCATGATCGTCATGCCGCCCATGGAATGCCCGGCGACGACCGCCCGCTCCCCCGGGGCGAGGGTGGCGCCGAGCACGGCCACGAGGTCGTCGGCGAGTGCGGTGGTGCTGTGTTCCCGGGCGGCGGGGCTGCGCCCGTGTCCGCGCTGGTCGTAGGCGACGACCCGGTGGGTGGCGGCCAGGGCCCGTATTTGCGCGGCCCAGAACGCGGTGGAGCAGGTCCAGCCGTGGGCCAGCACCACGGGCGGCGCGCCCTCGTCCCCGTGCACCTCGACGTGCAGGCGGGCCCCGTCGGCGGAGACGGCGACGAGTTCACGCCGGGCGGCGGGCGGTGCGTAGGGGCCGGAGGTGACGTGCGCCGGCCGGCTCACGCGGCGCCCTCCGCCCGCGCGGCCAGCGGTGCCGGGGCGGCGGCGGGCTCCGTGCCCGGGGCGGCGGCGGGCTCCGCGCCGGCGGCGGGCAGCGGCGCGGGGACCGCGATCCGTTCGCGCCCGCGCCCCCGTACCCGTACGACCTCGTACTCGGCGAGGTCGACCGTGCGGGTCTCGCGTCGGAACTCCCCGGTCGTGCCGGGCCAGACGGTGGTGTTGCGCCCGTTCGCGTCCAGGTACCAGCTGGTGCAGCCGCCGGTGTTCCACACGGTCCGCTCCATCCGCGCCTGCACCGTGCGGTTCCAGGCGTTGACGGCGGAGGGCCGGGCGGCCAGGGCGACCCGCTCGCCGTTCCCGCCGAGGACGGCGAGCTGGCGCAGGTAGTCGGCCATGTAGTTGAGCTGCGACTCGATCATCAGGATCATCGAGGTGTTCCCCAGCCCGGTGTTCGGGCCGATGATCGTCATCCAGTTGGGGAAGCCGGCCGCGGTCGCGCCGCGCAGCGAGGCCATCCCGTCCTTCCACGCGACCGCGAGGGAGCGGCCGTCGGCGCCCACGACCCGCTCGGCGATGGGCAGGTCGGTGACGTGGAAGCCGGTACTGAAGACGATCGCGTCGACCTCGGCCTCCGTCCCGTCGGCGGCGACCAGGACCGAGCCCCGCACCTCCTTGAGCCCTGAGGCGACCAGGTCCACGTCGGGCCGGGCCAGCGCCGGGTAGAAGGTGCTGGAGAGCAGGATCCGCTTGCAGCCGATCCGGTAGGAGGGGGTCAGCTTGGCGCGCAGCGCCGGGTCCTTGATCGACCGGGCCAGGTTGGCCTTGGCCAGGGCCTCGACCAGCCCCAGCTGGTGGGGCCGCTTGGTGAAGGCGCCGACCTGGAGGTCCCGGATCGCCCAGGTCAGCCCGCGGCGCGCCGCCTGGGTGAAGGGCAGCCGGCGGTGCAGCCAGCGCTCCACCGCCGTGATGGCGCGGTCGGTGCGCGGCATCACCCAGGCCGGGGTGCGCTGGAACAGGGTGAGGCGCTCCACGTCCGGGGCGATGGCCGGCACGATCTGGATGGCGGAGGCGCCCGTGCCGATCACGGCGACGCGCTTGCCGCGCAGGTCGTAGTCGTGGTCCCAGCGTGCCGAGTGGAAGACCTTGCCCGGGAAGCCGGCGAGTCCGGGGATCTCCGGGAGCTTCGGCTCGGACAGCGGGCCGGTCGCCGAGACCACCACGTCGGCGGTGAGTTCGCCCTGTGCCGTCTCGATCTCCCAGCGCAGCCCGGCCTCGTCCCAGCGCATCATCCGCACCTCGGAGTCGAGCCGGATGTGGGGGCGCAGCCCGAAGGTGTCGGCGACGTGCTCCAGGTACGCCCGGATGTGCGGCTGCCCGGAGAAGGACCGGGGCCAGTCGGGGTGGGGCGCGAAGGAGAAGGAGTACAGGTGCGAGGGGACGTCGCAGGCGCACCCCGGATAGCTGTTGTCGCGCCAGGTGCCGCCGACCGAGCCGGCCCGCTCCAGCACGACGAAGTCGGTGATGCCCTCGCGGCGCAGCCGTACGGCGGCACCCAGTCCGCTGAAGCCGGACCCGATCACGGCCACGCGCACGTGCTCGCGCGCCCTCCCCGTCCCGCCCGTGTCACCCATGTCCGCCGCCTTCCGCTCCATCGCAGTCCCAGCCACGCAACGCCGCACACCACATCGAAACACTGCCAGCAATCACTGGCACAATCGGGAGGGTAGAGCAGCCCCCGTACCCATGGGTAGGGGGCGGACCCGGAAAGTTACTGCCGGTACGCCATAGGCTGCGTCCGTGGCGAAGGACGACGAGATGCAAGGCAGGCAGGTGCGCGAGTACCGCACCGAGGAACTGGCCGAGGCGGCCGGCATACCGGTGCGCACCCTGCGCTTCTACCGCGAGCGCAAGCTGCTCCCCCCGCCTCGCCGCGAGGGCCGCATCGCCTGGTACGACGACCACCACCTGGCCCGGCTGCGCACCATCGCCGGCCTGCTGGAGCGCGGCCACACCCTCGGCGGCATCGCCGAGCTGACCGCCGCCTTCGAGAAGGGCCGCGACGTCGGCCAGCTCGGCGAACTGCTCGGCATCGGCTGGTCGGAGGAGACCCCGGTGCGGCTCACCCCGGAGGAACTGGCCGACTACTTCGAGGGCGAGGTCACCCCGGAGAACCTGGCGGCCTCCCTCGACCTGGGGTACCTCGCCGTCGACGGCGACGCGATCGTGCACGTCAGCCGCCGCCTGCTGGACGTCTCCTCGGCACTGGTCCGCGAAGGAGTGCCGCTGGCGGCGGTCCTGGAGACCGGGCGCCGCGTCCGCGAGCACGCGGACGCGATGGCGCTGCTGTTCACCGAGCTGATCTCGGACCACATCTCGCCGGACGCGCTCGCTCGACTGCGTCCGCTGGCCAAGAGCGTGGTCGAGGCGGAGCTGACCATGGCGATGGACCGCCTGCTGGCTTCCGCGCCGGGTCAGACCCCGAGCTCGTAGACGACGGTCACGGGGGCGTGGTCGGACCACCGCTCGGGGTGCGTCTCGGCCCGCTCCACGAAGGCCTTGACGGCCTTCGCGGCCAGCCCCGGCGTCGCCACCTGGAGGTCGATCCGCCAGCCGGCGTCGTTGTCGAAGGCGCGGCCGCGGTAGGACCACCAGGAGTACGGCCCCTCGGTGTCGGGGTGCAGCTCGCGCACCACGTCGACGTAGCCGGCCTGCGTGTAGACCTTCCCCAGCCACGCGCGCTCCTCGGGGAGGAAGCCGGCGCTCTTGCGGTTGGTCTTCCAGTTCTTGAGGTCGGCCTCCCGGTGGCAGATGTTCCAGTCACCGCAGACCACGACCTCGCGCCCGTCGGCGGCGGCCCGCACCTTCAGCGCGGCGAGGTAGGTGAGGAACTCCTCCATGAACCGGTACTTCTCGTCCTGCTTCGCCGTCCCCGCCTCGCCGGAGGGCAGGTAGAGGCTGGCCACGGTCACACCGGGCAGGTCGACCTCCAGGTACCGCCCGGACGCGTCGAACTCCGCACTGCCGAAGCCGACCCGCACCTGCTCGGGCGCGCGGCGCGTGTACAGCGCGACCCCGGCCCGTCCCTTCACCGCGGCCGGCGCGAAGACGGTGTGCCAGCCCTCGGGCCTACGCACCTCGTCCGGGATCTGCCCCTCCTCGGCGCGAACCTCCTGCAGGCAGACGACGTCGGCGTCGGATCCCGCGAGCCACGCCCCGAAGCCCTTCTTGGCGGCGGCCCGAATCCCATTCACATTCACGGAGGTCACAGTGAGCATCCCAGCACCATAGCGGGACGGTTCCGTACGATGTTCGGATGTCTCATGGGATCGAGCTCCGCACCGTGCCGTACGACCACCCGGACGCGGTCATGCTCAACGACCAGGTCCAGCTCGAATACCAGGAGCGGTACCAGGGCGAGGGCGACGCCACCTACCTGGACCCGGCGATGTTCGCCCCGCCGCGGGGCCTGTACATCGTGGCGTACGACACCTCGGGCACCCCGGTGGCGACCGGGGGCTGGCGCAGCCAGGAAAAGAACGACGAGGGCTACTCGGACGGCGACGCCGAGCTCAAGCGGATGTACGTCGTCCCGCAGGCCCGCGGCCTCGGCCTGGCCCGCCGCATCCTGGCGGCCCTGGAGGCGGACGCCCGCGCGGCGGGCCGCATGCGGATGGTCCTGGAGACGGGTGACCGGCAGCCGGAGGCCATCGCCCTCTACCTCTCGGAGGGCTACACCCCGTCCCCGAAGTTCGGCTTCTACCGCTTCTACGACTCCAGCCGCTGCATGGCCAAGCCCCTCCAGACACCCACCCCCGCCGGCCCGACCTCCCCTCCCACC
>NZ_JOFX01000047.1 GCF_000719345.1 Streptomyces sp. NRRL F-2664 | reverse complement strand
CAGCCCCACCGGCGCTTGAGCCCCCACCCCCAGCCCCGCCGGCGTTTGCGGCACGGGGTCCGGGGCGGAGCCCCGGGGGGACCGGGGCAGGGCCCCGGGAAACGGAGAAAGGGCGGGGCGGGGACACGCTCCGCGCGGCGGCGGGGTCAGGCCCGCGGGGCCTCCGACGCGGTCGGACCGGCCTCGGTCGGCGGCAGCGGCGCGGCCGGCCGGTAGTACCCGCTCCACCCGGCCAGCGGATCCGGCTCCGGATCCCGCGGCGTCCACAGCGCGGTGCACCCCAGGTGCACCAGCACGGCGGTCATCGGCCAGACCAGCAGCGCCCCATGGGCCAGCAGCTCCAGCGGCGCGTCGAACGGCACTCCCTTGCCGGCCGCGGCCGCCGCGGCCGCCAGGTCCGACGGCGACGATCCGAGCCACAGCCCGAACCGCCACCCCGCCAGCGCGGCGAAGGCGGACCCGACGGCCAGCCCGACGACCAGCGGCACACCACCCGCGCGGCGCCACAGGAACGTGCCGACGGCACTGAGCACGCCCAGCCCCACCGAGAGCAGGAAGAAGGTCCCGTCGGCGGCGATCCGCGCCTCGCTCTCGCTGTTGCGCAGGAAGACCGCCTCCCCGTTGGAGACGTACTGCACGCGCGGCGCCAGCCAGGCCCACAGCAGTCCGAGGAGCAGCCCGGCCACCCCGACCGCGAGGGCCACGACGGCCCCGTCGCGGACGTCCTCCGGGGTGATGGCCGCGGCGGTGGCACCCGGCTTCTGGGGCGGCGACGGCGGCGGGTCGAACGGGGACTGCGGGGTCTCGGCTTCGGTCACCCCCACATCGTGCCAGGTGTGCCCGGCCCCGGCGTCGGCGGACCGCTCGGCGCACCGCGCGGGCGGACCGCTCAGCGCACGGACGCCCGCCGGTAGGCCCAGGTCGCCACGGCCAGGGAGACCACCCCGACGGCCCCGCACACGCCGAGGTCGAAGGCGACGGCGGCCCAGTCCGGGTCCGGTGCGAAGGTCCGTGCGAAGGCCTCCACCCCGTACGTGGAAGGCAGCAGGTCCCGCGCCCAGACGATGACGGCCGGCATCCGCTCGGGCGGCAGCACGCCCAGCAGCAGCGCCGCCGACATGCCGAGCTGTCCGGCGAGGGTGGCGAGCTCCTGCCGGGGCGCCAGCAGCCCGAGCGCGGCGCCGAGCCCGGCCAGCGCGGCCCCGGCCAGGGGGACGACGGCGGCCAGGATCCACAGCGCGCTCATCGGCAGGCCGAACAGCAGGCAGCCGAAGACGGCGGTGACCAGCGTGCCCGGCAGGGTGAAGGAGGCGTACGCGGCGGCGGCGCCCAGTACCACCGAGGCGGGCGGCACCGGCAGGGTGGCGTAGTGGTCGAGTCCGCCGCCGGCCCGCAGCTGCCCGAAGTACTGGGCGAGCAGGTTCAGTGCGACGAAGGCGACGACCAGCACCGAGGACCCGGCGACGACGGCCCGGGCCTCCGAGCCCCCGTCCACGACGCCGCGCATCAGGACCATGATCCCGACGGACTGGAAGGTGGCCACGAACAGCAGCGGGATGCGCGCCACCCGGGCCCGGGACAGCTGCGCCCGGTAGACGGCGGCCAGGGAGGGGAAGAACCGCGCGCCGGGCGCCAGCGGCGCGGCCACCGGCACGGGCGCCCGTGCCGGTGCCGGTGTGGGTACGGCGTCGGGCGCGGGCGCGACCGCTGCCCGGACGGCTCCTGTGGAGCGGTCGCTCACGACTTCACCAGCCCTTTCGTCTTGCCGCCGAGGGCCAGGTACACGTCTTCGAGGCTGGGGGTGGCCAGGGTGAAGTCGTCGAGCGCGGCGAAGGCCGGGCCGCCGGTGACCGAGGCCACCGCGGCCCGGGCCTCGTCCGGCGCGAGCCGGAGTACCCAGCGGCGGCCGGACTCGACGGCCCGGGCGCGCAGCCGGGCGACCTCCGGCACCGTCAGCGGGGCGCCCTCGCGCCACACCAGTTCCAGCCGTACCTCGCCCGAGACCTGCGCCTTCAGCGCGGTCGGCGTGTCGCAGGCGATGACCTTGCCCTGGTCGATGACGGCGACCCGGTCGAGGACGGTCTCGGCCTCGATGACGTTGTGGGTGACGAGCAGGACGGTCGCGCCGTGCTGTGCGCGGCGCCGGTCCACGGCCGCCCACACGGCCCGCCGGGCCACGGGGTCCATACCGGTGGTGGGTTCGTCGAGGACGAGTACGGGCCGCTCGCCGACGAGCGCGGTGGCGAAGCAGGCGAGGCGCCGCTGGCCGCCGGAGAGCTTCTTCAGGGGCCGTGCGGCGATGCCGGTCAGGCCGAGTTCGTCCAGTACGGCGTCCCGCGCGGCGCGTGCCGCCCGTACGTCGAGTCCGCGCAGCCGGCCGGTGGTCTCGGCGGCCAGGGCCACGGTGAGCTCGTCGAGGGCGGTGGACTCCTGCCCGAGGTAGGCGAGCAGCCGGGAGGCCCGTCCGGGGTGGCGTACGAGGTCGTGGCCGAGGAGGGTCACGGTGCCCGCGTCGGGCCGCATCAGGCCGGTGAGCTGGCGTACCAGGGTGGACTTGCCCGCGCCGTTGGGGCCGAGCAGGCCGAAGACCTCGCCGCGCCGGACGTCGAGGCTGATGCCGTCGTTGGCGCGGGTCTCGGGCAGGGCGGGTGCGCCGCGCCGTCCGCGGACGGCCGGATACGTCTTGACCAGGTCACGCACCGCGCAGACCACGTCCGACGCCGCGTCCGCGGCCGCCGCCGTGCTGTTCTGCGCCTGTGTTGTGCCCGTACTCACGAGGGAGCAGCCTACGGGGTTCCCGCCCCTACTCGGCCGCCGGGGTCAGCGGGGCCGGGAGGTCGGCGGGTGCGGTTCCGGGCGCGGCGGCCGGTACTGCCGCGACGTGCTCGGCGGCGGCGCGGACGTCGATCTCCCTCCAGAACCCGGCGCGGATGGCGTAGCGGTCGTGCTCGTCGATCTGGTCGTCCTTGTGCGCGAGCAGGCCGAAGCGGGCGGCGTAGCGCAGCAGTTCGCCGTCGATCCGGTGCGGGATGCGCGGGTACATGGTGGCCAGTTTCTGCAGGTGCAGGGTCTCGGGGAGCCGTTCCATCCACCGCCGGGCGAACACCTGTCCCACTTCGAAGGGGTCGCCGCCGACGGTGGTGATGTCCTCCTCGCGGTCCGCCCAGCGCTGTTCGGCGCTGGTGAGCTGGGCGAGGGTGGGCAGGGAGGCGGTCTCGGCGGGTTCACCGAGGGGGCCGGCGCGGTCGATCCAGCCCTTGTCGGAGGACCAGCGCAGGGCGCTGGCCGGGGACGGCGTGGTGGTCGCGGCGGAGTGCGGGGCGCTGTGGCTGCCGGGTGCGCGCAGGGCCCCGGCGAGGTCCTTGGGGGTGGGGACGCTCTTTCCGCCGGGGGTGGTGGGTGCCGGTACGGGGGCCTGCTCGCGCTCGGCGGCGGCGGGGGCGGCGGTGCCGTTGCGGGCGGCCTCGGCGAGTGCGGCCTCGGGCAGCGGCGCCGAGAGGATGGCGGCGATGTCGGGGCGGGGCACGGGCGGCGGCGAGCACAGTCCGGCGAGGTCCTTGGCGCGGACGGCCCGGGTGATCCAGGCGCGGTCGAGGACGCGGCGTTCGTCGGCCTCGGCGACGAGGTCCTCGGACTGGTTGTAGTCGCCGTCGGCGGCCTGGACGGCCCACAGGTGGACGGCGACGCCGTGCTCCTTGGCGGACATCAGGCCCGGCAGCAGGTCGCCGTCGCCGGTGACCAGGACCACGTCGGAGCAGGCGCGGTTGCGGGCGAGCTCGGTGAGTTCGGCGTGCATGGCGGCGTCGACGCCCTTCTGCGCCCAGCGGCCGTCGCTGCGGGTCAGGGCGCCGAGGCGGACGGTGACCCGGGGCATGACGCGCAGCCTGCGGTGTTCGGGCTGCGGGACCCGGTCGGGTGCGCCGTCGAACCAGTAGATGCGCAGCAGGGGCTGCTGGGTGTCGGCTTCGGCGCGCTCGCGCAGGCCCTGGATGAGGGCGGCGTGGTCGACGGTGATCCGGGAGCGGGAGGGCTCCCCAGCGAGAAGGCTGGCGGCGGCGCCCAGCAGGTAGCCGGCGTCCACCAGGACGACGCAGCGGTCCACGCGTTCCACCCTCTTCCCTGGGGGTCCCCATGTCGTTTTCCGGGGTTCCCCGAGTCTGCCCGACCTCGCGGGTGTTGAAGGCCGGAACTCGATCATCGGCGTGGCGGATCTCACGGGGCGGCAGGAAGCCGCCTGCCGCGATGCGCGGCAATGATCCAAAATGCGCGCTTTCCGGGGCTGTGTGAGGGTGAAGGCGGTCCTGGCCCCTAGACCCTCACGGAGGCTCCACCATGGCCAAGAACAAGAACCAGAAGCAGCCGGCGAAGCAGCAGACCCGCGCGGGCGGGCAGGACGTGTCGCGGGCGGATTCCTCGCACGAGCAGTCGTCCCAGGCGCCGAGTCCCATGGACCTGGCCCACAAGAGCAAGCAGAAGCGGTTCGGCCACAACTGACCCACCGCGCACCGGCCGGTTGCGGCCGTGAGCGCGCAGGGCCTGCCCGGTACGGCCGGGCAGGCCCTCGTCGTGTGTGGGGTCGGCTGCTATCCGGCCAGGCAGGACGGTCCGAGCAGGACCTTGAGGTCGCCGAAGAGCGCCGGGTCGGGCTGGACGCGGTGCCGGTCGAGGCGGAGCACGGTGGTGGTCCGCGGCCCCTGGAGCTTGATCCGTACCTCGGTGTTGCCCTTGTGGTGGCGCAGGATCTCGCCCAGACGGGTCACCATCGGGGGGGTGACCTTGACGGTGGGGATGGTGAGGACCACGGGGGCGTTGGTGCCGGCGGAGGAGAGGTCGGGGACCATCATCTCCATGGCGACCAGGCGGGGGACGTCCTCGCGCTTGTCGAGGCGGCCCTTGACGAAGACGACGGTGTCCTCGACCAGCTGGGTGGAGACGAGCTGGTAGGTCGCGGGGAAGAACATGCACTCGATGGAGCCGGCCAGGTCCTCGACGGTGGCGATGGCCCAGGCGTTGCCCTGCTTGGTCATCTTGCGCTGGAGGCCGGAGATGATGCCGCCGATGGTGACGACGGCGCCGTCGGAGTGCTCGCCGCCGGTGAGCTGGGAGATGCCCGCGTCGGTCTTGTCGGAGAGCACGTGCTCCAGGCCGAAGAGCGGGTGGTCGGAGACGTAGAGGCCGAGCATCTCGCGCTCCTGGGCCAGCAGGTAGGACTTCTCCCACTCGACGTCGGAGAACTCCACGTCCAGGCCGAAGCCGGGCTCGTCGGCGCCGCCCTCGTCACCCATTCCGCCGAAGAGGTCGAACTGCCCCTCGGCCTCCTTGCGCTTGACGGCGACCACGTTGTCGATCATCGATTCGTGGTGGGCGACGAGGCCCTTGCGGGTGTGGCCCATCTCGTCGTAGGCGCCGGCCTTGATCAGCGACTCGATGGTCCGCTTGTTGCAGACGACGGCCTCGACCTTGTCGAGGAAGTCGGGGAAGGAGGAGAACTTCCCCTTGGCCTTCCTGGTCCTGATGATCGAGTCGACGACGTTCTGGCCGACGTTGCGGACGGCGGTGAGGCCGAAGAGGATCACGTCGTCGCCCTGCGCGGCGAAGTTCGACTCCGACTCGTTGACGTTCGGCGGGAGCACCTTGATGCCCATGCGGCGGCACTCGTTCAGGTAGATCGCGGACTTGTCCTTGTCGTCCTTGACCGAGGTGAGCAGGCCCGCCATGTATTCGGCCGGGTAGTTCGCCTTGAGGTAGGCGGTCCAGTAGGAGACGAGGCCGTACGCGGCCGAGTGGGCCTTGTTGAAGGCGTAGCCGGCGAAGGGGACCAGCACGTCCCAGAGGGCCTGGATGGCCTCGTCGGAGTAGCCGTTCCTGCGGGCGCCCTCCTGGAAGATGGTGAAGTTCTTGGCCAGCTCCTCGGGCTTCTTCTTGCCCATCACGCGGCGGAGGATGTCGGCCTCGCCGAGCGAGTAGCCGGCGATGATCTGGGCGGCCTTCTGCACCTGCTCCTGGTAGACGATCAGGCCGTAGGTGACCGCGAGCACCTCTTCGAGCGGCTTCTCCAGCTCGGGGTGGATCGGGGTGATCTCCTGCTGCTTGTTCTTGCGCAGGGCGTAGTTCGTGTGCGAGTTCATGCCCATCGGGCCGGGCCGGTAGAGGGCCGACACGGCGGAGATGTCTTCGAAGTTGTCGGGCTTCATCAGGCGCAGCAGGGAGCGCATGGG
Organism: Streptomyces sp. NRRL F-2664; assembly: GCF_000719345.1. Taxonomy (GTDB): domain Bacteria; phylum Actinomycetota; class Actinomycetes; order Streptomycetales; family Streptomycetaceae; genus Streptomyces. The sequence continues at coordinate 35,952 of NZ_JOFX01000047.1, read as the reverse complement.
GCCGCCGTCGAACTGGAAGACGCCGAGGGTGTCACCGCGCTGGAGCAGCTCGAAGGTCTTGGGGTCGTCGAGCGGGAGGGCCAGGAGGTCGATGTCGACGCCCTTGTTGGCCTTCACCATCTTGACGGCGTCGTCCATGATCGTGAGGTTGCGCAGGCCGAGGAAGTCCATCTTCAGCAGGCCGAGCGACTCGCAGCTCGGGTAGTCCCACTGGGTGATGGTGACGCCGTCGGTGTGCCGCACCCAGACGGGTACGTGGTCGGTGATCCTCTCGCTGGACATGATCACGCCGGCGGCGTGCACGCCCATCTGGCGGACCAGGCCCTCGACGCCGCGGGCGGTGTCGATCACCTTCTTCACGTCCGGCTCGTTCTCGTACATCGAGCGGATCTCGCCGGCCTCGCTGTAGCGCGGGTGCGAGGGGTCGAGGATGCCGGAGAGCGGGATGCCCTTGCCGAGGACGTCGGCGGGCATGGCCTTGGTGAGGCGGTCGCCCATGGCGTACGGGTAGCCCAGCACGCGGGCGGAGTCCTTGATCGCGTTCTTGGCCTTGATGGTGCCGTAGGTGCCGATCATGGCGACCTTGTCGGCGCCGTACTTCTCGGTCACGTACCGGATGACCTCGACGCGCCGGCGCTCGTCGAAGTCGATGTCGACATCGGGCATGGAGACGCGCTCGGGGTTGAGGAAGCGCTCGAAGATCAGGCCGTGCGGGATGGGGTCGAGGTCGGTGATGCCCATGGCGTAGGCGACGATCGAGCCGGCCGCGGAGCCTCGGCCGGGGCCGACGGCGATGCCCTGGTTCTTCGCCCACATGATGAAGTCGGCGACGACGAGGAAGTAGCCGGGGAAGCCCATCGAGATGATCGTGTCCATCTCGTACTCGACCTGCTTCATGCGGTCCTCGGGGATGCCCCCGGGGAAGCGGCGGTGCATGCCGCGCATGGTCTCCTCGCGGAACCAGGTGACCTCGGTGTAGCCCTCCGGGATGTCGAACTTCGGCATCAGGTTCCGGAAGGTGAACATGCCCTCCGTGTCGATCTGGTCGGCGACCAGCCTGGTGTTGGCGCAGCCCTCCTGCCAGGCGTCCGAGGAGTCGATGGCGTACATCTCGTCGGTCGACTTCAGGTAGTAGCCGGAGCCGTCGAAGCGGAAGCGGTCGGGGTCCGAGAGGTTCTTGCCGGTCTGGATGCACAGCAGGGCGTCGTGGGCGGCGGCCTCGCTGGCGTACGTGTAGTGCGAGTCGTTCGTCACCAGGGGCGGGATGCCGAGCTTCTTGCCGATCTCCAGCAGTCCGTCGCGGACCCGGCGCTCGATCTCGATGCCGTGGTCCATCAGCTCCAGGAAGTAGCGGTCCTTGCCGAAGATGTCCTGGTACTCGGAGGCCGACTTCAGGGCCTCGTCGAACTGGCCGAGGCGCAGCCTGGTCTGCAGCTCGCCGGACGGGCAGCCGGTGGAGGCGATCAGGCCCTCGGACCACTGGCTGATGGTCTCCTTGTCCATGCGGGGCCACTTGGTGAGCCAGCCCTCGGCGTAGGCGTCGGAGGACAGCCGGAAGAGGTTGTGCAGGCCGGTGGCGTTCGCCGCCCAGATCGTCTTGTGGGTGTAACCGCCGGAACCGGAGACGTCGTCGCGCTTCTGGTGGGGCTGGCCCCACTGGATGCGCCGCTTGTTGCGCCGGGACTCGGGGGCGACGTACGCCTCGATCCCGATGATGGGCGTGACCCCGGCCTTCTGGGCGGAGTGGAAGAAGTCGTAGGCGCCGTGCAGGTTGCCGTGGTCGGACATGGCGATGTGGGTCATGCCCATCTCGTTGCACGCGTTGAACATGTCCTTCAGCCGTGCAGCACCGTCCAGCAGCGAGTACTGGGTGTGGACGTGCAGGTGCGTGAACGGCGTCTTGGTCACGGCGCTGGTCTCCTGGCGGCGGGGGGAGGGGGCAGCTTCGAATCCTACGTCCCACGGGTGACAGATCACGGGCACGCGGGGGTACGGTCGGGCGTTGCAGAACCAGGGGCGCAGGTCCGGCGTCCCGTCCGGCAGAGCCCGTACCACCCCGTGCACCAGGAGGAACCCGCCATGGCGGTCCCCGTGACGACCGACGAGCAGCGCGCCGAGGAGATCCTCGACGTGTTCGACACCGCGTTCGGTGAACTGCTCGCAGCCGACCCCGCTGCCTTCCAGGTCAAGTTCCGCAAGATGGCCGCCTCGGCCTTCGCCTTCTACCGCGGCACGGCCTGCCTCTTCTACTCCGACCTGGAGCGGGACCGGCACGGCGGCCCCTACCTGGACGAGCGGACCGGCCGGGTGTGGATCCACGGCGATCTGCACGCCGAGAACTTCGGCACGTACATGGACTCCAACGGCCGACTGATCTTCAACGTCAACGACTTCGACGAGGCCTACGTCGGCCCCTTCACCTGGGACCTCAAGCGCTTCGCGGCCTCCGTCGCACTGATCGGCTACACCAAGGCGCTCAGCGACGACCAGATAGGCGAGCTGGTGCGGATCTACGCGGTCGCCTACCGGGAGCGGATCCACCGGCTGGCGGCGGGCGCCAAGTACGAGGAGGTCCCCTCCTTCACCCTGGACACCGCCGAGGGCCCGCTGCTGGGCGCGCTGCGCTCGGCCCGGTCCCGCACGCGGTTCGCGCTGCTGGACTCGATGACGGAGATACGGGACTACGAGCGCCGCTTCCGTTCCGGCGGCGGGTCGATCGAGCTGGACGCCGCGACCCGCTACAAGGTGCTGGCCGCCTTCGACGGGTACCTGGAGACGCTGCCCGACGAGTCCCTGGTGCGGCCGGACTCCTACCGGGTCAAGGACGTGGTGGGCCGCCGGGGCGTCGGCATCGGCTCGGCGGGCCTGCCCTCCTACAACATCCTGCTGGAGGGGCACAGCGACGCCCTGGAGAACGATGTCGTGATCTACCTCAAGCAGGCGCAGACCCCGGCGGTGTCCCGGCACATCACGGACCGGGCGGTGCGGGAGTACTTCCGGCACGAGGGGCACCGCACGGTGATCTCGCAGCGGGCGCTCCAGGCGCACGCCGACCCGTGGCTGGGCTGGACGGAGCTGGACGGGGCGGGTCAGCTGGTCGCGGAGGTCTCGCCGTACGCGGTGGACCTGGACTGGTCGGACCTGGACGACCCGGAGGAGATCGCGGCGGTCGTCGCGGACCTGGGCCGGGCCACGGCGACCATGCACGCGTCTGCGGACGAGGCGGAGAGCGGGCAGTCGCTGGTGCCGTTCTCCACCGAGCGGGCCATCGACGCGGCGATCGCCGCCGACGAGGAGGGTTTCGCGGGGCTGCTGGTGGACTTCGCGCACGCGTACGGGGCGCGGGCGCGCGCCGACCACCAGATCTTCGTGGACCTGTTCCGCAACGGCCGTCTCACCCCCTGAACCGGCGCCCACAGGAACACGTGGCACACTCGCGAGGATGGACTTTTCCGGGACGGGACTCAGGGGGCTGCGGGCCGCGCTGTTCAGCGCGCTCGTCGTGCTGCTCTCGTCCGGCTCGCACGTCCTGATGTCCCAGGTCCCGCTGCCGCCCTCGCTGGTCGGCGGGGCCTTCGCGGGCGTGTTCGTGATCGCCTACGCCCTCGCCGGCCGTGAGCGGGGTTTCGGCCCCATCGCGGGCCTGCTCGTACCGCTGGAGCTGGCCGCCGACACCGTCTTCACCGCCGGCCAGCACCTCTGCTACGGCCCGGCCGGCGGGCCCGTCTCGGGTCCGCTGCGCGCCATGGGCCTGGAGGAGCTGTGCGGGGGCGCCCCGGTGGGCGGACCGCTGACCGAGGTGGCGGGGCCCGCCGCGGACGCGGCGGCGCTGCTGTCCTCGCCGGGGCCGTACACGCCGTGGCTGCTGCTCGGCGGTCACGTGTCGGTGGGGCTGCTCGCCGCCCTCTGGCTGCGCCACGGCGAGCGGGCGGTGGGCCGGCTGCTGCGGGCGGTGGCGGCCTTCGCGTTCCGGCCGCTGCGACTGGCGGCGGCCGCGGTCGCGGTGGCTTCCGGGCCGGTACGGCGGGGGCTGCGGGCGGTGGCGGCGGGTGCCGGGGCCCGTACGCGTTTCCCCGCGCACTCCGTGGGACGGCGGGGACCTCCCGTGCTCGGTGCGCTCGCGCGCGCCTGACGCACGTACGGCAGTCCCTTCCCCCTGTCACACACCACGGAGATCATGATGAGTTCACGCAACAGCCAGGCGAACAAGGCGGCGGCCCGCGAGCGGCTGCGCGCCGAGCGCGAGGCGCAGGCCAAGAAGGACCGGATCCGGAGGCAGGTCATAGTCGGCGTCGGCGTGGTCGCCGCGCTGGGTCTGGCCGGCGGTATCGCCTACGGGGTCATGAAGGCCAACGAGCCCGACCACTGGGAGAAGGCCGCCAAGGCCGAGCTGGTCAAGCCGAAGAACACCACGGGCGAGGACGGCACCACGGTCGTCGTCGGCAAGGCCGACGCGAAGAAGACGCTGGAGCTGTACGAGGACTCGCGCTGCCCGGCCTGCGCCTCCTTCGAGCAGGCAGCCGGCGAGCAGATCAAGAAGGACGTCGACGCGGGCAAGTACAAGCTCCAGTACGTGGGCGCCACCTTCATCGACAACGCGGTCAAGGGCGAGGGCTCGAAGAACGCGCTGAGCGCGCTGGGCGCGGCGCTGAACGTCAGCCCGGAGGCGTTCCTGGAGTTCAAGGGCGCCCTGTACTCCAAGGAGCAGCACCCCGAGGAGACCGTCGACAGCTTCGCCAAGGACGACTACCTGCTGAAGGTCGCGGACACCGTCCCGGCGCTCAAGGGCAACGCCGAGTTCAAGAAGGCCGTCGAGGACGGCACGTTCGACCGGTGGGCGCTGGAGATGTCGAAGGCCTTCGACAAGTCGGGCGTGAAGGGTACGCCGACCCTGAAGATGGACGGCAAGAAGATCGACACTCCGCAGACGGCGGAGCAGTTCACGGCGGCGATCGACAAGGCCCTGCAGGGCTGATCCGGACGTTCCGGGACGGGTACTTCCGGACCGGCCGGCCCGCACACGGGCCAACGGGCGGGCGAACTCCCAGAGTTCGCCCGCCCGTTGCGTTCCGACATCTGTTCCCCGCCCTGTACCCGTCGGTAATATGACCGGCCGTGACCAGTCATCTCATCCCTTCCCAGGCCGCGGCAACGCCCCGGCGCCGTACCGTCGTCCTCGCTGCGGCGGCCACGGCCACGCTGGCCCCTCTCACCTCGCTGGGCGCCGGAACCGCCCACGCGGCGGGCACCGCGCCCGCCTTCCTGCACGGCGTCGCCTCCGGCGACCCGCTGCCCGACGGCGTCCTGCTGTGGACCCGCGTCACCCCCGCCCCCGAGGCCGCCCCCGGCTCCGGACTCGGCCCGGCCGTCCAGGTGGGCTGGGAGGTGGCCGCGGACCAGGCCTTCTCCCGTGTCGTCGCCCGGGGTACCGTCACCACGAGCGCGACCGCCGACCACACGGTCAAGGTGGACGTGCGGGGGCTCCAGCCGCAGACGCCCTACTGGTACCGGTTCACCGCCGGCTCCGCCGTCTCCCCCGTCGGACGCACCCTGACCACCCCCGGCCACGACGTGACCACCGCGCAGGTCCGCCTCGGCGTGGTCTCCTGCGCCAACTGGGAGTCCGGCTACTTCTCGGCCTACCGCCACCTGGCCGCCCGTACGGACCTGCACGCGGTCCTGCACCTGGGCGACTACATATACGAGTACCCGTCCGGGGGCTACCCGGAGGCCAAGTACACCGTGCGCCAGCACGATCCGAAGCACGAGATCCTCTCGCTGGCCGATTACCGCACCCGGCACGGCACGTACAAGACGGACGCGGACCTCCAGGCGCTGCACCGGGCGCACCCGGTCATCGCCATCTGGGACGACCACGAGTTCGCGAACGACATGTGGTCCGGCGGCGCCGAGAACCACACGGCGGGCGCCGAGGGCGACTGGGCGGCGCGCGCCGAGGCCGCGAAGCAGGCGTACTTCGAGTGGATGCCGGTACGGACCTCGACCGCGGGGACCGTCTACCGCAGGCTGCGCTTCGGCACCCTCGCCGACCTCCACCTGCTGGACCTGCGCTCCTTCCGCTCCCAGCAGGCCAAGGTGGGGAGCGGCGCGGTGGACGACCCGGAGCGCAGCATCACCGGGCGCGCCCAGCTGGACTGGCTCAAGTCGGGCCTCGCCGGATCCGACGCGACCTGGAAGCTGGTCGGCACGTCCGTGATGATCTCGCCGGTCGCCTTCGGCTCGCTGCCCGCTCACCTGCTGGGGCCGCTCGCCGAGCTGCTCGGCCTGCCCGAGGGCGGCATAGCCGTCAATGTCGACCAGTGGGACGGGTACACGGACGACCGCAAGGAGCTGCTGGGCCACCTGAAGGACCGGAACGTCAAGAACACGGTGTTCCTGACCGGTGACATCCACATGGCCTGGGCGAACGAGGTCCCGGTGAACATGGCCACCTACCCCGGGTCGGGCACGGCGGCGACCGAGTTCGTCGTCACGTCGGTGACCTCGGACAACCTCGACGACATCCTCCACGTGCTGCCGGACACGGTCTCGCTGGTGGCCGAGTCCGCGATCAAGGCCGCCAACTGGCACGTGAAGTGGCTCGACATGGACGCGCACGGCTACGGCGTGCTGGACGTGACGCCGGAGCGTTCGCAGATGGACTACTACGTCATCTCCGACAAGCGCCGGCCCGGCGCCACGTCCGCGTGGTCCCGCTCCTACCGCACCCTGAACGGCACCCAGAAGGTCGAGCGGGTGCACCAGCCGGTCCGCTGATCCACTGTCAAATCTGTTGCGACAGGGGGCGTCTGGTACATACCAGGCGCCCCCTGTGCGTCTTCGGCAACAAATCTTTTACGTAAGACACTTGACCTGAATATGTCATGCACACATAAGCTTCCCGCCAGCTGAAGAAGATCCTTCAGGCCACCACCCCCCACGATCCCCACTCGCGAGGAGCACACGTGCGCGCGAACGCCCGCATATCCCCCCTTCTTCGCCGCCGCCTCATGGGCACGGCCGTGCTGGCCGGCACCCTGGCCTTCACCCCGCTCGCCGCGCCCACCACGCTCGCGGCCGCCAAGACCCCCGCCGAGGTGTGCGCCGACGAGGCCGCCGCGCCCGCCAACGCCCGCGTCGCCCGCGCCCACGACGAGCACGCGCACGAGCCGAACGAGGTCACCGACGCCCAGGCGAAGGCCATGGACGCCGACCTGAAGTCGAAGCTGGACAAGGCCCTCAAGAACCAGCCGCAGCGCAGCCTCGCCGCCGCCGAGGCCGTCGTGAACATCCCCGTGTACTTCCACGTCATCCACTCCGGCACCACCGGCAAGCTCACGTCCACGGACGTCAGCAAGCAGCTCGCGGTCCTGAACGCGGCCTACGGCGGCCAGGGCACCGGCAACGTCAACACGAACTTCCAGTTCACCCTGGCGTCGACCGACTACACGGACAACGCGTCCTGGTACAACCTGGCCTCCGGCTCCCAGGCCGAGAAGGACATGAAGAACACCCTGCGCCAGGGCGGCCCGGGCGCGCTCAACTTCTACACCGCCAAGCTCTCCGGCGGCCTCCTCGGCTGGGCGACCTTCCCGACCTCCTACGCCTCCAACCCGAAGATGGACGGCGTGGTCGTGCTGGACAGCTCGCTGCCCGGCGGCTCCTCGGCCAACTACAACGAGGGCGACACCGCCACCCACGAGGTCGGCCACTGGCTCGGGCTGTACCACACCTTCCAGGGCGGCTGCAACGGCAACGGCGACTACGTCTCCGACACCCCGGCCGAGAAGAGCGCCGCGTACGAGTGCCCGACCGGGCGCGACAGCTGCGCCAGCAAGCCCGGCGCGGACCCGATCCGCAACTTCATGGACTACACGTACGACTCCTGCATGTACCAGTTCACGGCCGGCCAGGTGGCCCGCATGAGCAGCAACTGGACTGCCTACCGGGCGGGCTGACCCCCCGGACGAGGAGGGCCCGGGCCGGCATCCGCCGGTCCGGGCCCTTCTGCACGTCCGGCAGCCCGACGCTGCCTACAGGCTGTCGAGGAAGCCGACAGCGGTCCTCCACGCCTCCTCCGCCGCCTCGGCGTCGTAGTCGTCGAGGTCCGGGTCGGTGAACAGGTGCCCGGCACCCGGGTAGCTGTGGACCTCGACGTCCGCCCCGGCCCGCTGCATGCGCAGGTACCAGGCCGTCAGCCAGTCGTGCGGCTCGAACGGGTCCGGGTCGGCGATGTGCAGCTGCACCGGGAGTTCGTCCACCGAGGCGCCGTCCTCCAGGTCCGCCGTGCCGTGCAGGAGCAGCAGGCCGCGCGCCTTCTCGTCGGCCAGCGCCAGGTGCTGGGCGAGGGAACCGCCGAAGGAGAAGCCCGCGTAGACCAGTCCCTGGTCGGAGTGCGGGGCCGAGGCCAGCACCGCCCGCTTCAGCAGCTCGTCACGGCCGATCTCCTCCTGGTGGGCCATGCCCTCCTCGACGGTGTCGAAGGTGCGCCCGTCGAAGAGGTCCGGCACCTGGACCTGGTGACCGGCCGCGCGCAGCCGGTCGGCCGCCGCGTGCACCGCGGGCCGCAACCCGTACGTCGAGTGGAAGAGCATGATGTTCATGCCTCCATCGTGCCAGCCGACGCGGGCTCCACGGCCCTGCGGCTTCCCGCTACGTTCGTCCCCATGGAGACGGAGAACTTCCTGCGCCCGCTGTCGGTCGTCGGCGCCGTCCTGGTCGCCACCCTGACCGCGGGCTGGGTGCTCGACCTGCTGCTGCGCCGGGCCGACGCCCGGCATCCCGAGACCCCCCTGTGGGGACTGCTGCGCCGCTGCCGGGTCCCCTTCCAGGTGGTGCTGTGCACCTCCCTGCTCCGGGGCTCCTACCGCCGGGCGGGCATCCTGCCCGACCATCCGCTCGGCGTCGGCCGCCTCCTCACCCTGGTGCTGATCGCCTCGGCGGCGTGGCTGGCGGTGCGCATCGCGACGGCCGCGGTGGACTCCGCGTACGCGCGCTACGCCGCCGTGGCGGCGGACGAGGCCCGGGTACGCAGGGTGCGCACCCAGGTCACGCTGATCCAACGCGTGGTCGCGGCGGTGGTGGTCGTGGTGGCGGCGGCCGCGATGCTGCTGACCTTCCCGCCCATGCGCACGGTCGGCGCCTCGCTGCTGGCCTCCGCCGGCGTCCTCGGCATCGTCGCCGGCATCGCCGCCCAGTCCTCGCTGAGCAACCTCTTCGCCGGCCTCCAGATCGCCTTCGGCGACACCGTCCGCATCGGCGACACCGTGGTCGTCGACAAGGAGTGGGGCCGGGTCGAGGAGATCACCCTGACCTTCCTGACCGTCCGCACCTGGGACGAGCGCCGCATCACGATGCCTGTGTCGTACTTCACGAGCAAGCCGTACGAGAACTGGTCGCGCGGCGGCGCGCAGATGACCGGCACGGTCTTCTGGCACCTGGACCACAGCGCTCCCGTGGACCTGATGCGCGAGCGGTTCCGGCAGGTCCTGGCGGAACTTCCCGAATGGGACGGCCGCGGCGGCGGCCTGGCCGTGACGGACACCACACCGCACACGGTCCAGATCCGCGCCGTGGTCACCGCCAAGGACGCCGACGACCTCTGGACGCTGCGCTGCACGGTCCGCGAGCAGATGATCACCTGGCTGGCCGCCCACCACCCCTACGCCCTCCCCCGCATCGCCACGGCCCCCGCGGTGCCCGCCCCGGACGCGCGGAGGGAGGTGCCCGGGGCCTAGGGGGTGTGCGGCCCTACCGGCCGGCGAGCAGCGCTGCCGCGCATTCCTCGGCCAGGTCCTCGGCATGAGGGGGCAGCGGCTCGCCGGCGCGCAGGTAGCGGCGGACGACCGACAGCGGCAGGTCGATCAGGGCCAGGGCGATCCGGTCCCGGCCCTGGGCGTCGGCGGCCCCCAGAGCCGCGGCGAGGCCGCCGACGGCCGCGTACACGCGCTCGTTTCCGGCGTCGGCACGCCTGATGTGCTCCTCGGACCAGTCGGCACGGCCGAACTCCGCGGCGCCGTGGAGGAGGAGGGCGGCCTCCTCCGGCTGGGCGCGGCTCCATGCGACGACGTGGCGGGCGGCCGTACGGGCGGCCTTGGGCGGGTCGGGCTCGCCCTGGAGGCCGGCGAGGTAGCCCTCCTGGAACCGCTCGACGGTCCGCAGCCACACCTCGGCGAGCAGGGCGGTGCGTCCGGCGAAGCGGTGGTACATGGAACCGCTGGGCGCGCCGATCGCCTGGGCGACGGCGGACATGGTGACGCCGGCCGGTCCGGCCGAGGCGGCCAGCCGCACCGCGGCGTCGAGGATCTGGTCGCTGTCGAAGCGGGGTGGTCTGGCCATGAATCAGAGAGTACCCTCCAGATTATTAGAGACCCATCTCTAATAATCTGGAGGGGAGGACCGATGGGCGTATTCAACGTGCACGAACGCCTGCTGGCGGCCGGACCGGACCGGGTCGGCGCACTCATCGACACGCTGGCCGGCGGGGAGGACGACCGGCTGTGGCCGGGCCGCCAGTGGGAGGAGATGGAGTTCGACCGCCCGCTGGCCGTGGGGGCGGTGGGCGGACACGGCCCGGTGCGCTACACGGTCACCGCGTACGTGCCGGGGACCTGGGTGCGCTTCACCTTCACCGGGCCCCGCGGGTTCCACGGTTTCCACGAGTTCACCGTGCAGCCCGTCGACGCGGAGCGGACCGTGCTGCGGCACACGCTCGCGATGACCCTGAGCGGCGTCAGCCGCCTGACCTGGCCGCTCGCCTACCGTCCGGCACACGACGCCGTGCTGGAGGACAGCCTGGACCGCGCCGAACTGGCCTGCACGGGCACCGTCGCCCGCCCGGCCCGCTGGTCCCCGTACGTCCGCTTCCTCCGCGGCCTGGAACGCCTGGTCACGCGGCCTGCGACCTGAGACGGCCTGATCCGGAGGACACTCCCTAAGGGGCGCGCAGGCTGCGTACGTCCAGGTGCCGCAGCACCCGGTCGACGACCTCCGGGTCGGAGCCGGGTTCGCTGCGGGCGGCCAGCACCTCGTGGCGGGCGGCGGACATCATCTCCCGCTGGATGCGCTGGATGTCGTGGAGCCTCTGCACCCGCTGCGCGTAGGCCTCGCGCCGTTCCTCGTCGACCATGTCCGGGCTGATCCTGGCCCCGACGTCGTATGCGCGCCGGCTCAGCTGCTCGATCAGGTCCTCGGGGAGGTCCTCGACGGCCTCGATCTCCTTCAGCCGCCGCTTCGCCGCCCGGGCTGCGCGGATCGCCAGCTGCCGCTCCGCGTCCCGCCGCGCGTCGGTGTCCTCCTCCACCCCGAGGCGCCGCACCAGCCACGGCAGCGTCAGCCCCTGGCACACCAGGGTCACCATGATCACCGCGAAGGCGATGAAGACGATCTCGTCCCGCGCCGGAAAGGGCTCGCCGGAGTCCGTCTTCAGGGGGATGGCGAGGGCCAGGGCCACCGAGGCCACCCCGCGCATCCCCGCCCACCACATCACGACGCTCTCCCGCCAGCTGAGCGGGATCTCCTCGTCGTAGTCGCGGCGCTGGTGCAGCTTCTTCGCGAGCCATGCGGCGGGCAGCAGCCACAGCAGCCGCACGCCGACCACCACCGCGACGACGACGGCCGCCCAGCCGGCCATCTGCCACGCGCGGTCCTGCGCCGTCCCGAGGACGTTGTGCAGCTCCAGCCCGATCAGCCCGAACGCCACACCGGTGACCAGCGTGTCCACGACCTCCCAGAAGGTGTGCCCGGCCAGGCGGCCCAGTACGTCGTCGGCGTCGGAGGCGTACTCGGCGAGGAACAGCGCCGTCGTCAGCACGGCCAGCACCCCGGACCCGTGCAGTTCCTCGGCGACCACGTACGACACGAACGGCACCAGCAGCGTCAGCCCGATCTGGAGGGTGGCATCGCCGAGACCGCCCATCAGCCGGTTCGCCGTCCAACCGAGGGCGAGGCCGACGACCACGGCGACGACGGCAGACAGCACGAACTCGCCGAGCGCGTCGGGCCAGGAGAAGCTGCCGCTGACGGCCGCGGCGATCGCCACGTGGTAGAGCACGATGGCCGTCACGTCGTTGAAGAGCCCCTCGCCCTCCAGGATCGACACCATGCGGCGGGGCAGCCCGAGCGACCCCGCGACGGCGGTGGCGGCGACCGGGTCGGGCGGAGCCACGAGCGCGCCGAGCGCGACGGCGGCGGCGATCGGCAGCGCGGGCACCACGGAGTACGCGACGGCGGCCACCGCCGCGGTCGTGACGAACACCAGGGCCACGGCCAGCAGCAGGATGGGCCGCACGTTGGCGGCGAACTGCCGCCACGAGGTCCGCTGCACGGAGGCGTACAGCAGCGGCGGCAGCACCAGCGCCAGGATGTACTCGGGTGGGACGTCGACGTCCGGCACGGCCGGCACCAGGGCGAGGACCATCCCGCCCAGGGTCATCAGGACCGGCGCGGGCAGCCCCAACCGGTCCCCGAGCGGCACCATGACCACGGCCCCGAGGAGGAGGACGAACAGCAGAGCAAGCTGATCCACTCCCCCACCCTGCCAGTCCGCCGCGCCCGGTCGCGGCGCACCGGGCCGGGCGCGCGTGTCGGGGGCCGCCGGCCCCCTGCGGCGGGCCGGGAGCCGTTACTCGCTCTCGGCCCGGATCACGTCGAGGGCGTGCTGGAGGTCGGCCGGGTAGGTGCTCTCGAACTCCACCCACTGCCCGTCCGAGGGGTGCTCGAAGCCCAGCCGGACCGCGTGCAGCCACTGGCGGGTCAGCCCGAGCCGCTTCGCGACGGTCGGGTCGGCGCCGTAGGTGAGGTCACCGACGCAGGGGTGGCGGTGCGCGGACATGTGCACGCGGATCTGGTGGGTGCGCCCCGTCTCCAGCTTGATGTCCAGCAGCGAGGCGGCGCGGAAGGCCTCGATCAGGTCGTAGTGGGTGACGGACGGCTTGCCGTCCTGGGTCACCGCCCACTTGTAGTCGGCGCTCGGGTGGCGGCCGATCGGCGCGTCGATCGTGCCGCTCATCGGGTCCGGGTGCCCCTGGACCAGCGCGTGGTAGCGCTTGTCGACGACGCGCTCACGGAACTGGTTCTTCAGCGAGGTGTAGGCGCGCTCCGACTTGGCGACGGCCATCAGGCCGGAGGTGCCGACGTCGAGGCGGTGCACGATGCCCTGGCGCTCGGACGCGCCGGAGGTGGAGATGCGGTAGCCCGCGGCGGCGAGGCCGCCGATGACGGTGGTGCCGCTCCAGCCGGGGCTCGGGTGCGCGGCGACACCCACCGGCTTCATGATCACGACGATGTCGTCGTCGTCGTGGACGATCTCCATGCCCGGCACCGGCTCGGCCACGACCTCGACCGGACGCGGCGGCGCGGGCATCTCGACCTCCAGCCAGGCGCCCCCGTGCACGCGCTCGGACTTCCCGACGACGCTGCCGTCGACCGACACCTTCCCCTCGGCCGCGAGCTCGGCCGCCTTGGTCCGGGAGAAACCGAACATGCGGGCGATGGCGGCGTCGACGCGCTCGCCTTCGAGGCCATCGGGAACGGGCAGGGTGCGGATCTCGGGAATCGTACTCACCCGTCGAGTATGCCGGACTCGACGGACCGGCCCGTCCCCGATCGGCCCGTCGATCAGTCCTTGTGGACGGTGCCGTCCGGGTCCAGGCCCTTGAAGGACAGCAGCACGATGAGGATGCCGCCGCACACGATCGCCGAGTCGGCGATGTTGAAGACGGCGAAGTGGGCCGGGGCGATGAAGTCGACGACCGCCCCGCGGAACACGCCCGGCGAGCGGAAGATCCGGTCGGTCAGGTTGCCCAGCGCACCGCCCAGCAGCAGGCCCAGGGCGATGGCCCACGGCAGGCTGTAGAGCTTGCGGGCCAGCCTCACGATCACCACGATCACCGCCGCGGCGATGGCCGTGAAGATGACGGTGAACGCCTCGCCGAAGCCGAAGGCCGCGCCCGGGTTGCGGACCGCCTCGAACTTGAGCAGGTCACCGATGATCTCGATCGGCCGCTGGTGCTCCAGCTTCGCCACGACCAGCATCTTGGTGCCGAGGTCCAGCAGGTAGGCGAGCACCGCCACGACGATCAGTGCCGCGATCCGCCGATGCCCCTTGGGCGCGGCCGGATCCGGCTGGGCGTCGTCCCCGACCTCCGGCGTACCGATGATGCGCTCCGCCTCTGCCACGTGAGTCCCTCGAACTAGCCGACCCAGGCTTCTCCTGGACCCTGACCAGACGAGGGTACGTCAGGGCCCCCGCAGAGCGCCCTCGCCCTAGTGCCTGCGCTCCTGCTTCTGCTTGCAGTCCACGCAGAGGGTGGCCCGGGGGAAGGCCTGCATCCTGGCCTTCCCGATGGGCTGCCCGCAGTTCTCGCAGAGTCCGTACGTGCCCGCCTCCAGGCGCTCCAGGGCCCGCTCGGTCTGCTCCAGCATCGAGCTGGCGTTCGCCGCGAGCGCCAGCTCCGACTCCCTGGTGATGTTCTTGGTACCCGTGTCGGCCTGGTCGTCGCCGGCGCCGTCGCCGGAGTCCCGCATGAGACCGGAGATGGCCACCTCGGAGGCGTCGAGTTCGGCGCGCAGCCGCAGCACCTCCGACGCCAGCTCCGTTCGGGCCTCCTCCACCTCCCCGGGCGTCCAGGGGTCCTCTCCGGGCCGTACGGCGAGCTCCCCGGGGGCGGCGGCCGCCACCACCGTGGCCCCGGCCTTGGGCAGGCCGCTCGTGGCGGCCGCGGCCGCCTTCCGCGTCGCTGCGGTGCTCTTCTTGGCAACCACGTTCCGGACTCCCGTCTTCTTCGCGGCGTGCGCCGCCCCCTGGGCCCCGGCCGGGCCGGCCGTGGCTGTCCGCTTCTCGACGGCGGTCGTCTTCCTGACTGCGGTCGTCTTCCTCGTGCCGTCCGCGGTCGCCTTCCCGGCCGGAGCCTCGGCGGCCGCGGCCGTCTTCTTCGCGGTCTTCGCGGTCTTCGTGGTCTTCAGGGTTTTCGTGGTCTTCGTGGTCTTGGCGGCCGTCTTCCCGGCGGCCGCCTTCTTCGCCGATGCCTTCTTCGCCGGAGCCTTGTCGGCGGTCGCCCTGGTGGCCGCCACCGCCTTCTCGGCGGGAGGCGGCTCGCCGGAGACCGCTGTCTTCTTCGCCACCATGGCCGCGGCCCCTTCGCATACCGTGATATTGCTCGCGAATCGTGCCGGAACGATAAATCGGCTCCGCCCCCGCGGCAACGGGGCACGCATCCGTCGAGGTCAACCTGCATCCGTTGTGCCCAGCCGGAGCCCCGGTAATCCGCCCCTCCCGCCCCACCCGGTCCCGCACCTGCGCCGCTGGCCCGTTCGGGTCACCGTCGGCCCCGCCGACTCCCCCGCGCCCGGGCCCCGCCGTGTCGGGGCCGCAGCCGCCGCGGGGCCCCGGCAAACCGGTCTGCCGAGCACCCCCCGCACCCGTACACTGGGCCCAGCGAAAGGCATGGACGGGGACGAGTAGCGTCGGACGCAGCCAGGAGCGACCCGGGGACGGTGAGAGCCCGGGGGCGAGCGCGACGTGAAGGATCACCCCTGAGCCGCCGGAAGAAAGCCGCGGGTCCCCCGCAGGGCGAGTAGAACCGGCTTCGCACCCCAATGAGGGGGCCACCGGATCCGTCCGGCGGCCAAGGAGGGTGGTACCGCGGGAGCAGCAGTCGGCTCTCGTCCCTCCGGACGGAAGCGACACCCCGCCGGAGGAAGAGTTCAGCCTCATGACCACACCGCCGCAGTACCGCCCGGTACCCGCCCAGGTCGACCTGCCTGCCCTAGAGCACGCGGTCCTCGACTTCTGGCGCGAGAGCAAGACCTTCGCCAAGACCCTGGAGCAGTCCGAGGGCCGCCCCGAGTGGGTCTTCTACGAGGGCCCGCCCACCGCGAACGGCATGCCCGGCGCGCACCACATCGAGGCCCGCGTCTTCAAGGACGTCTTCCCCCGCTTCCGCACGATGCGCGGCTACCACGTGGCCCGCAAGGCCGGTTGGGACTGCCACGGCCTGCCCGTCGAGCTCGCCGTCGAGAAGGAGCTCGGCTTCAACGGCAAGCAGGACATCGAGGCGTACGGCATCGCCGAGTTCAACGCCAAGTGCCGCGAGTCCGTGACCCGCCACACCGACGCGTTCGCCGAGCTCACGACCCGCATGGGCTACTGGGTCGACCTGGACGACGCCTACCGGACCATGGACCCCGAGTACGTCGAGTCCGTGTGGTGGTCGCTGAAGGAGATCTTCAACAAGGGCCTGCTCACCCAGGACCACCGCGTCGCCCCCTGGTGCCCCCGCTGCGGCACCGGCCTGTCCGACCACGAGCTGGCGCAGGGCTACGAGACGGTCGTCGACCCCTCCGTCTTCGTCCGCTTCCCGCTGACCTCCGGCCCGCTCGCCGGCGAGGCGGCCCTGCTGGTCTGGACGACCACCCCCTGGACCCTGGTGTCCAACACGGCGGTCGCCACCCACCCCGAGGTCACCTACGTCGTCGCCACGAACGGCACCGAGAAGCTGGTCGTCGCCCAGCCGCTGCTGGAGAAGGCGCTCGGCGAGGGCTGGGAGACCACAGGCGAGTCCTTCACCGGCAAGGAGATGGAGCGCTGGACCTACGAGCGCCCCTTCGACCTCGTCGAGTTCCCCGAGCCCGCCCACTACGTCGTGAACGCCGAGTACGTCACGACCGAGGACGGCACCGGTCTGGTGCACCAGTCCCCCGCCTTCGGCGCCGACGACCTCGCGGTCTGCCGCTCGTACGGTCTGCCGGTCGTGAACCCGGTCCGCCCCGACGGCACCTTCGAGGAGGACGTCCCGCTGGTGGGCGGCGTCTTCTTCAAGAAGGCCGACGAGAAGCTGACCGCCGACCTGGACGCGCGCGGCCGGCTCTTCAAGCACATCGCCTACGAGCACAGCTACCCGCACTGCTGGCGCTGCCACACGGCCCTGCTCTACTACGCGCAGCCGTCCTGGTACATCCGCACCACCGCCGTCAAGGACGCGATGCTGCGGGAGAACGAGAAGACCAACTGGTTCCCGGACTCCGTCAAGCAGGGCCGCTTCGGCGACTGGCTGAACAACAACATCGACTGGGCGCTCTCGCGCAACCGCTACTGGGGCACCCCGCTGCCGATCTGGCGCTGTGAGGAGAACCACCTCACCTGCGTCGGCTCGCGCGCCGAGCTGGGCGAGCTGTCCGGCCGGGACCACTCGGACCTGGACCCGCACCGCCCGTACATCGACGACGTCACCTTCCCCTGCACGCACGAGGGCTGCGCCCTCGAAGCGGTCCGCGTGCCGGAGGTCATCGACGCCTGGTACGACTCGGGCTCGATGCCCTTCGCGCAGTGGGGCTACCCGTACAAGAACAAGGAGATCTTCGAGAAGCGCTACCCGGCGCAGTTCATCTCGGAGGCCATCGACCAGACGCGGGGCTGGTTCTACACGCTGATGGCGGTCGGCACCCTCGTCTTCGACAAGTCGTCCTACGAGAACGTGGTCTGCCTCGGCCACATCCTCGCCGAGGACGGCCGCAAGATGTCCAAGCACCTGGGCAACATCCTCCAGCCGATCCCGCTCATGGACCAGCACGGCGCGGACGCGGTCCGCTGGTTCATGGCCGCCGGCGGCTCCCCGTGGGCGGCGCGCCGCGTGGGCCACGGCACGATCCAGGAGGTCGTCCGCAAGACCCTCCTCACGTACTGGAACACGGTCGCCTTCCAGGCCCTCTACGCCCGTACGTCGAACTGGGCGCCTTCGGCGGCCGACCCGGCCCCGGCGGACCGCACGGTCCTCGACCGCTGGCTCCTCTCCGAGCTGCACGCGCTCGTCTCCGAGGTCACGGAGGCGATGGAGTCCTACGACACCCAGCGGGCGGGCAAGCTCCTGTCCGCCTTCGTGGACGACCTGTCCAACTGGTACGTGCGCCGCTCGCGCCGCCGCTTCTGGCAGGGCGACGCGGCCGCGCTGCGCACCCTGCACGACGTGGTCGAGACGGTCACCCGGCTGATGGCCCCGCTGACCCCCTTCATCACGGAGCGGGTCTGGCAGGACATGGTGGTGCCGGTCACCCCGGACGCCCCCGAGTCGGTGCACCTGTCGACGTGGCCGGTCGCGGACACGGCGGCGATCGACCCGGCGCTGTCGCAGCAGATGCAGCTGGTGCGCCGCCTGGTGGAGCTGGGCCGCGCCACGCGCGCCGAGTCCGGTGTGAAGACCCGCCAGCCGCTCTCGCGCGCGCTGGTCGGCGCGGTGGGCTTCGACGGGCTCTCGCCGGAGCTCCAGGCCCAGATCACGGAGGAGCTGAACGTCTCCTCCCTGGCCTCCCTCTCGGAGGTCGGCGGTTCCCTGGTGGACACCACGGCGAAGGCGAACTTCCGCGCGCTGGGCAAGCGCTTCGGCAAGGGCGTCCAGGACGTGGCGAAGGCGGTGGCCGCGGCCGACGCGGCGGCGCTGTCGCTGGCGCTGCGGTCCGGCTCCGCCGAGGTCGAGGTGAACGGCGAGACCGTGGCCCTCAGCCCGGAGGAGGTCATCATCACCGAGACCCCGCGCGAGGGCTGGTCGGTGGCGTCCGACTCGGGCGCGACGGTGGCCCTGGACCTGGAGATCACCCCGGAGCTGCGGCTGGCGGGCCTGGCCCGTGACGCGATCCGCCTGATCCAGGAGGCCCGGAAGAACTCCGGCCTGGACGTGGCGGACCGGATCGCCCTGCGGTGGTCCTCCGCGGACCCGGAGGTCGTGACGGCCCTGACGGACCACGCGGGCCTTATCGCGGACGAGGTCCTCGCCACGGACTTCGCCTCTGGCGACGCCGACGCGTCCTACGGCGACCCGTTCACGGACGAGCCCCTGTCCCTGACGTTCCGCCTCCGCAAGGCGTAACACCCACCGGAATCGGCCCGTCCCCTCCCGGGGGCGGGCCGTTCCCATGTCCCCGGCCACGAGCCGGCGGTCCTCCCGGGAACGGGAACGGCCGACGCCCGGCCGGCGGGCGGCGAGGCGGCGAGGCGGCGACGGTCGGTGCCGGCAACGGAAACGGGCCGGGCCCGGTGCCCCCGTGGGGGAACCGGGCCCGGCCCGTGACTGCCGACTGCGCGGCGGCGCCTAGTTGTCGTCCTCGTCGATCAGGAAGCCCCGCATCGGCGACGGCGCCTGCATCGGCTGCGGCGCAGCCGGCCGGACCGGAGCCATCGGCTGGGTCATCGCCGGGGACATCTGCTGCTGGCCGCCGTAGGACGGACCGGCACCCATCGGGGAGGGACCGCCCATGGACGGACCGCCCATGGAGTGGCCCATCGCACCGGCCGGAGCCATCGAGGGCGACGGCGACGGGGGCAGCGCGGGACCGGCCGGGTTGCGCGGCGGGGCCAGGGAGTCGTCGGCCTGGGTCTCCAGCTGGCGCAGCTGCGACTCCAGGTAGGACTTCAGACGCGTACGGTACTCGCGCTCGAAGCCCCGCAGGTCCTCGACCTTGCGCTCCAGCGTGGCGCGGGCGGACTCCAGCGAGCCCATCGCGACGCGGTGCTTCTCCTGCGCGTCCCGCTCCAGCGCGTCGGCCTTGGCGCGGGCGTCCCGCTCCAGGCCCTCGGCGCGCGACCGGGCCTCGCCAACGATCTTGTTGGCCTCGGAGCGGGCCTCCGCGATCGCCTGGTCGGCGGTCTGCTGCGCCAGCGACAGGACGCGGGCTGCGCTGTCGCCACCGGGGCCCTGCTGCGGGAGCTGCGGCTGCTGCATCTGCTGCATGGGCTGACCCATCTGCATCTGCTGGCCCATCGGCTGCATCTGCTGGCCCATGGGCTGCATCTGCTGGCCGAGCGGGTTCTGGCCGCCCATCGACTGCTGCTGGCCCATGGGCTGCTGGCCCATGCCCTGCGGTCCGCCCATGGGGTGCTGCTGCATGGGTCCGCCCATGGGGCCACCCATCGGACCGGGGCCCTGCTGGCCCTGGCCGCCGGGGCCCGGCGGGAGCTGCGGCGCGCCGCCCGGCAGCTGGGGCGGGCCCATCTGCGGGTTCTGCTGCTGCGGCGGGCCGGATATGGCCGCGGGCACGGGGGCGCCGGGGCCGCGCTGGTCCTGGGGCTCGGGCTTGCGCATGTTCTGCTGCTGCTGGTTCTGCGCGGCGGCACGCGTGGCGGCAGCCAGCTTGGCGCGCAGGTCCTCGTTCTCGCGCAGCAGGCGCGTCAGTTCGGACTCGACCTCGTCGAGGAAGGCATCGACCTCGTCCTCGTCATAGCCTTCTCGGAGGCGGACGGTCGTGAACTGCTTGTTCCGCACGTCCTCGGGAGTCAGCGGCATGTCTTCTTCACCTCTACGTAGTCGTCGGCAGTCGGCAAGACCGTATCGGGACCGTCCCCGCGCGTGCGGGGAAGCTCATCGTTCACACGCTTCTCGCAGCGGTGCTCACGAAGCTGATGAGGATGTAAACGATGATCATCAGAACGAAGAAGGACAGGTCGAGTGCCACGCCGCCGAGACGCAACGGCGGGATGAACCGCCGAAGGAGCTTGAGCGGTGGATCGGTGACAGTGTAGGTGGCCTCCAGAACGACCACCATCGCCTTGCCGGGTGTCCATGAACGTGCGAACTGGAACACATAGTCCATGACCAGTCGGAAGATCAGCACGATCAGGAAGCACATCAGCACGACGTAGACCACCTGCAGTGCGATGCCCATCCCGTGCTTCCCTCTCCCCGTTTTCCGATCTGTTCCCGGGCCCGTGTCTGACGGTTCGGTCTAGCTTTGGTTGAAGAACCCGCCCTCCGCGATGCGGGCCTTGTCCTCCGCCGTGACATCGACGTTAGCAGGCGACAGCAGGAACACCTTCTGTGTCACGCGTTCAATGCTGCCGTGCAGACCGAACACGAGTCCGGCGGCGAAGTCCACGAGACGCTTCGCGTCCGTGTCGTCCATCTCCGTGAGATTCATGATCACCGGAGTGCCCTCACGGAAGTGTTCCCCGATGGTACGGGCCTCGTTGTAGGTCCGGGGGTGCAGTGTCGTGATGCGGTACGGCTCCCGCTCGGAGACGACCTTGGGCATGATCACGGGGGCGTTCTTCTCCAGGTTCGTGCGATCAGGTGTGATGGATGCCACGGGGGCGATTCGCGCAGGACGTCCGTTTTCCACCGGAATTGGGATAGGTTCCCTCTGCGCCGGAGGCTGTACGACTCGTACCGGTTCGTCCGATACGGGCGACTGGTGCACGGGCTGCTGTCGGCGATCCCGCTCCCGAGCCCGCTCCATCTCCGGCTCGGGCTCGAACTCGTCGTCGGGGTCGTACCCCGGGTTGTCGTACCGGTCGTCCTCCACGAGGCCGAGGTAGACCGCCATCTTGCGCATCGCGCCGGCCATTCTCCGAGTCCTCCGCTCTGTGGTGGATCGCCCTGTCGCAGGTGCCGCCGTGTCACGAATGTCACCAACTGCCCGCGATCCACGTGGTCTGCCCGCTCATCGACGGGAATGACCATATTTTCTGCTGTGGTCCGACTTTCTTCGCGACGTTACCCGAGCCGGGGTCTCGCGCCGAGTACCGCAGTGCCGACGCGTACATGTGTCGCACCGGCCGCAACGGCCTGTTCCAGGTCTGCGCTCATCCCGGCCGACACCATCGTGGCAGTCGGATGGTCCGCGCGCAGGCGGGATGACAATTCCATCAACCGCTCGAAGGCGGCCTGTTCGCGTCCCGCGTAGGGGCCGGACAGGGGTGCGACGGTCATCAGTCCGTCGATCCGCAGTCCGGGGGCCTGCGCGACGAGGTCCGCCAACTCGGGGAGCTGCTGCGGTGCGGCACCTCCCCGGGTCCCCCGCTCGCCCGACTCGGCGTCGAGGGCGATCTGGACGAGGCAGCCGAGTTCCCGGCCGGCGCCCGTCGCGGCCGCCGAGAGGGCGGTGACGAGCCGGGGCCGGTCGACCGACTGCACCACGTGCGCGTATCCCGCCACGGAACGGACTTTGTTGGTCTGCAACTGGCCGACGAAGTGCCAGGTGAGCGGCAGATCCGCGCAGGCCGCGGCCTTGGGGGCGGCATCCTGGTCGCGGTTCTCCGCAACATGGCGGACGCCCAGCTCCGCCAGCAGTCGTACGTCGCTCGCGGGGTAGGTCTTGGTGACCACGACGAGGGTCACCTCCTCCCGCTCACGGCCCGCCGCCGCGCAGGCGGACGAGATGCGCTCCTCCACCCGCGCCAGGTTCCCGGCGAGTTCCGACTTACGATCCGTCATTCTTCCCTTCCCCCGGCGCCCGGGGGTCCTCCCCCCGGGAATGCTCCGTCAACCACACATATCCCGCGAGCCGCCCGGTGACCCGGTCGCGGCGGTACGAGAAGTGGTCCCGCGACTCCAGTGTGCAGACCGGTGAGCGCGACCAGTTCACCACCCCCGCCTCCGCGAGCTGCGCACGGACCCCCTCGGCCACGTCGACCGCCGGCGTTCCCCAGCTGGTCTCGGCCCGGGCGGCGGGCACCGCCGCCGCCACCGACTCGCGCATCTCGGCCGGCACCTCGTAGCAGTGCCCGCAGACCGCGGGTCCGGTCCGGGCCACGATCCGCCCGGGCTCGGCGCCGAGGGAGACCATCGCCTGCACGGCGGCGGGCACCACCCCGGCGACCAGTCCGGGCCGTCCGGCGTGGGCGGCCGCGGCGACGCCGGCGACGGGGTCGGCCAGCAGGACGGGCGTGCAGTCGGCGGTGAGCACGGCGAGGGCGAGCCCCCGACGGGCGGTCACCACCGCGTCCACGGCGGGGATCGCGGTGTCCGCGCCCCAGGGTCCGTCGACGACCGCGACGTCCCGGCCGTGCACCTGGTTCATCCAGACCACCCGGTCCGGGTCGAGCCCCAGGGAGCGCGCCGCCAGGGCCCGGTTCGCGAGAACGGCGGCCGGGTCGTCTCCGACCGCGCCGCCGAGGTTGAGCTCTTCGTACGGAACGGCGCTCACTCCGCCCCACCGGTCGGTGAAGGCGAAGTGGGCGCCGCCCACGTGGTGCTGCTCCGGTGTCACTTCAAGAAGTCCGGTACGTCCAGTTCCTCGGCCGGGCTGTCCTGGTACGGCCGAGCCGTGGGGACCTGCGGCGCGGGGGCCTGGACCTCGACCGGGGCCGGCTCGGCGGGGGCCGGAGGCTCCTCGCGCGGCGGAACCGTGCCGAGTCCGCCGAAGGCCGGGCGGGCCGGCTCGGCGGCGCGGACCGGAGCCGGTGCGGGCTCCTCGCGCTTGGTGGACGCCGCGCCGATGACGTTGTCCCGGCGGGCCGGGGGCTGTCCGCCGTCGAAGCCGGCGGCGATGACGGTGACCCGCACCTCGTCGCCGAGCGCGTCGTCGATGACGGCGCCGAAGATGATGTTCGCCTCGGGGTGCGCGGCCTCACTGACCAGCTGCGCGGCCTCGTTGATCTCGAAGAGACCGAGATCCGAGCCGCCGGAGATGGAGAGCAGCACGCCGCGTGCGCCGTCGATGGACGCCTCCAGCAGCGGCGAGGAGATGGCCATCTCGGCGGCGGCCACCGCGCGGTCGTCGCCGCGGGCGGAGCCGATGCCCATCAGGGCCGAGCCGGCCTCGGACATCACGGACTTGACGTCGGCGAAGTCGAGGTTGATCAGGCCCGGGGTGGTGATGAGGTCGGTGATGCCCTGGACGCCCGAGAGCAGGACCTGGTCCGCCGACTTGAAGGCGTCCAGGACGCTGACCTGGCGGTCCGAGATGGACAGCAGGCGGTCGTTGGGGATGACGATGAGGGTGTCGACCTCTTCGCGGAGCTCGGCGATGCCGTCCTCCGCCTGGTTCGCGCGGCGCCGGCCCTCGAAGGTGAAGGGCCGGGTGACCACACCGATCGTCAGGGCGCCCAGCGAGCGCGCGATGTTGGCCACGACGGGTGCGCCGCCGGTGCCGGTGCCGCCGCCTTCACCGGCGGTGACGAAGACCATGTCGGCCCCCTTGAGGACCTCCTCGATCTCCTCGCGGTGGTCCTCTGCCGCCTTGCGACCGACGGCCGGGTTGGCTCCGGCGCCGAGGCCCCGGGTGAGTTCACGGCCGACGTCGAGCTTGACGTCGGCGTCGCTCATCAACAGCGCCTGGGCGTCGGTGTTGATGGCGATGAACTCGACGCCCTTGAGACCGACCTCGATCATTCGGTTGATGGCATTGACACCACCGCCGCCGACACCGATGACCTTGATGACTGCGAGGTAGTTCTGCGGTGCTGCCACGTCGAAGGCCTCTCGCCTCGAGTTACGTGTCGCCGCCTCGCGGGCCTGCGTTGCGACGACTGATGCCGAAATAGGGACGGTCCGAACGCGCCGACCCGAACCCTCACCCTGAAGTTTAGGGTTAGGGGTGTGTCTGTTCCTTGGACTCTTCCGAACAGGACACTAAGTCGACAAGTAGCGCGTGTTCAACGAACACGCCGAACCTCCCGTTTTTCTTTTCACCCTATGTGATCACCCGTATCGCTGGCCAACCAGGGTGCGCCGCTGTTCGACCTGACGTCAACTCCCGGCCGCCGCAGGGGCGGTGGGAACGCTCACGTCGAAGTGGCGGGCGCCCGGCGCGGCTTTCAGCAAAGCGGTCAGCGCGCGTCCCTTCGCGTCACTCTGTTCGCCGCTGCCCCAGCGCACGGTCCGGCCTCCGGTCAGCTCCAGCACGATCGAATCGTAGGAACCCACCTTGACCTGCGCGGTTTGCTTCGCGATCGGCGCCGGGAGCGCTCCGGCGACGAGCACGGCCTCGTGCAGCAGCCGCTCCTCGTCGAAGCGGCGGGCGCTCGGGGAGCCCGCCGCGTTCAATTCGAGGACCGGAACACCCGCGGGTGCTTTCGGAACCGTGTCGAATCGCACACCCGATGCGTCCACTTCCACGAAGTTGGCGTCCTTTTTGATGAGCAGGACGGGTTTGCGCTCGGTCACCTTCAGTCCGATTCCGTGCGGCCAGGCCCGCACCGCATCGACCGAATCGATACGGGGCAGACGGCCCCGTACGCGGCTCTCGATCTCGTCGGTGTCGACGCTCACGAGGGGTGCGCCCAGCGGCACGGCGGCGGCGGAGAGCACCTGCTCGGGCGTGAGCACCTGCGTGCCGGTGGCGGTGACCTTCTCGACGCGGAGCCAGGAGGACCCGTAGAGCACCCACGCGCCGCCCCCCACGAGGAGCACCGCGGCGGCCAGGGAGGCCAGCACGGGGGCCCGGCGCAGCTGCGCGCCGGGGCCCCGCGGGGCGGTCCGCCCCTCGGCCTTCGCGGGCCGGTCGGGCTTCGCGGACTTCGGGCTCCTGGGCGGCCGGGCCGGGCCGGCGCCCTGGCGGGGCGACCGGCCGGGCCGATCGGGAGACGGGGTTCCGCGCTGCGCGGTCGTCGCTCCGGCCACTCCTGTGCCTCCTGCGTCCGTGCTCCCGCGTCAGCGGGACCGGTGGGCTGCGATCGCCTCGTACACCATGCCGACCAGCAGCTCGTCGGCGTCCCGGCGGCCGAACTCACCGGCGGCGCGGGACATCTCGTACAGGCGGTGCGGGTCGGACAGCACCGGGAGGACTTGGCCGAGCACCCAGTCGGGCGTCAGTTCCGCGTCGTCCACGAGCAGGCCGCCGCCGGCCTTGACCACCGGCTGGGCGTTGAGCCGCTGTTCGCCGTTGCCGATCGGCAGCGGGACGTAGGCGGCGGGCAGCCCGACGGCGGACAGTTCGGCGACGGTCATCGCTCCCGCCCGGCACAGCATCATGTCGGCGGCGGCGTACGCGAGATCCATCCGGTCCACGTACGGTACCGGCACATAGGGCGGCATCCCGGGCATGTTGTCGACACGCGGCAGTTCGTTCTTCGGCCCGACGGCGTGCAGGATCTGCACCCCGGAGCGCTGCAGGGTCGGAGCGACCTGCTGGATGGTCTCGTTGAGGCGGCGTGCGCCCTGCGAGCCGCCGGAGACCAGCAGGGTGGGCAGGTTGGGGTCCAGGCCGAACGCGGCGCGCGCCTCGGGGCGCACGGCGGCGCGGTCGAGGGTGGAGATGGAGCGGCGCAGCGGGATGCCCACGTAACGGGCGCCGCGCAGCTTGCTGTCGGGCGTGGAGACCGCGACGGCGTGCGCGTACCGCGAGCCGATCTTGTTGGCCAGTCCGGGCCGGGCGTTGGCCTCGTGGACGATGATCGGCACCCCGAGCCGCTTGGCCGCCAGATAGCCGGGCAGCGCCACGTACCCGCCGAAGCCGACGACGCAGTCGGCCTTGGTGCGCAGGAGGATCTCCTCGGCGGCCTTGATGGTGCCGCGCAGCCGTCCGGGGACGGTGATCAGCTCCGGGGTGGGCTTGCGGGGCAGCGGTACGGCCGGGATCAGCCCCAGTTCGTAGCCGCGCTCCGGCACCAGGCGGGTTTCGAGTCCGCGTTCGGTGCCCAGGGCGGTGATGCCCACTGAAGGGTCCTGCCTGCGCAGGGCGTCCGCGAGGGCCAGCGCCGGCTCGATGTGGCCGGCGGTCCCCCCACCGGCGAGTACGACATGCACCGAAATTCACCGCTCTCCGGACGGACGCTTCTTGACGCGCCGTCTCATCGACTTCCATCTCACCCCGGTCCGCCGCCAGCCGGTCTTCGGCTGTCGCATCGCGAGGGCCGCGCGCGCGGCGGGCTCCTCCCGCGCGAAGGCGATGAGCAGTCCGACCGCGAACATGGTCGGCAGCAGGGCCGACCCCCCGTAGGAGAACAGCGGGAGCGGGACTCCGGCGATCGGCAGCAGGCCGAGCACCGCACCGATGTTGATCACGGCCTGGGCCGTGATCCAGGTGGTCACGCCTCCCGCGGCAAACCGTACGAAGGAGTCCTCCGTGCGTCCGGCCACGCGGATACCCGCATAGCCTAGAGCCGCGAACAGGGCGAGCACCGACAGCGTCCCCGCCAGTCCCAGTTCCTCCCCTGTGATGGCGAAGATGAAGTCGGTGTGGGCTTCGGGTAGTTGACCCCATTTTTCCACACTCGCACCGAGGCCGGAACCGAACCAGCCGCCCGACGCGAGGGCGTAGATGCCGTGTACGGCCTGCCAGCAAAGGTCGTTCTTGCCCGGTTCTGTCGCGCCGATGCACTCCAGGCGGTCCATCCGGTGCGGACTGGTCTTGATGAGCACGGCGACGATCGCAGCCGCGAAGCCCAGGACGCCGACGAACATCCGGGTGGGGGCGCCCGCGAGCCAGAGCAGGCCGAACAGGATGGCTCCGAGGATCATCGCGGTGCCCATGTCGCCGCCCAGCATGATGAGGCCGAGCAGCAGGAAGGCGACGGGAACCAGGGGCACCAGCAGGTGCTTCCACTGGCTCAGCAGCCCCTTGTCGCCCTTGCGGGCCAGCAGGTCGGCGCCCCACAGGATCAGGGCCAGCTTGCCGAACTCGCTGGGCTGCAGCATGAACGGCCCGCCCAGGGAGATCCAGTTCTGGTTGCCGTTGATCGAGACCCCTATCCCGGGGACCTGGACCAGGACCATGAGGAACAGGGTGCCCGCGAGCACGGGGTAGGACAGTGCGCGGTGCAGCTTCGCGGGCATCCTGGAGGCTGCCAGCAGCAGGACCGCGCCGATGAGGGCGGCCAGGAACTGCTTCTTGAAGAAGTAGGCGTCTCCCAGGCCCAGCTGGAGCGCCTTGATCATGGATGCGGAGTACACCATCACCAGGCCGAGCACGGTGATGAGCAGCGAACTGCCGAAGATCAGGTAATAGGCCGTGAGCGGACGGTCCCACGCCCTGCGCACCTGGTACTGGGTACGCCGGAGACCGGCCAGCGGCCCGCGCCCGGCGGGCCGCGCCGGGCGCTTCGCACTCACCCCGGGCCGCTTGCGGCCCTGCGCCTTCACGGCGGACGGCCGCCGCCCCGGCAGCATCTGCTTGGCCGGCATCTGTGATCTTCCCCTCCACTCGTACGAGGCGAGCATCCGGCCGGAGGGAACCTGTCCCGGCGCCCCCGGCCTAGGCCGTGTCCGCGGCGCTGTCGGCGGCCAGTTCACGCACCGCGTCGGCGAACGCTTCCCCGCGCTTGTTGTAGTTCGCGAACATGTCCATCGAGGCGCAGGCCGGTGCCAGCAGGACCGTGTCGCCGGGCTCGGCGAGCGCGGCCGCTTCCCGGACCGCTGCGAGCATCGCCCCAGTGTCGGTCCGGTCGAGGTCGACGACCGGGACCTCGGGGGCGTGTCGCGCCAGCGCCTCGGCGATCAGCCCCCGGTCGGCGCCGATCAGGACGACGCCGCGCAGCCGCTCGGCCGACTTCTGCACGAGCTCGTCGAAGGTCGCGCCCTTGGCGAGGCCGCCGGCGATCCAGACGACCTTGTCGAAGGAGGCGAGGGAGGCCTGTGCGGCATGCGTGTTGGTGGCCTTGGAGTCGTCGACGTAGACGACGGAGGCGACCTCGTCCACCCGGGCGACCCGGTGGGCGTCCGGACGGAAGTCGCGCAGCCCGTCGCGGACCGCGCGCGGCTCCACGCCGAAGGCGCGGGCCAGCGCCGCCGCGGCGAGGGCGTTGGCGATGTTGTGCGGGGCCGGCGGGTTGACGTCCTTGACCTCGGCGAGCTCCTGGGCGTTCTTCTGCCGGTTCTCCACGAAGGCCCGGTCGACGAGGATGCCGTCGACGACGCCGAGCATGGAGGGGCCGGGGGCACCGAGGGTGAAGCCGATCGCGCGGCAGCCCTCCTCGACGTCGGCCTCGACGACCAGGTCCTCGGTGGCCGGGTCGGCCACGTTGTAGACGCAGGCCACCGTGTTGCCCTCGTAGATCCGGCCCTTGTCGGCGGCGTACGCCTGCATCGAACCGTGCCAGTCGAGGTGGTCCGGCGCCAGGTTGAGGACGGCCGCCGAGTGGACGCGCAGCGAGGGAGCCCAGTGCAGCTGGTAGCTGGAGAGTTCGACGGCGAGCACGTCGTACTCCTGCTCGCCGAGCACCACGTCGATGATCGGGGTGCCGATGTTGCCGACGGCCGCGGTGCGCAGCCCGGCGGCTTTCAGGATCGACGCCAACATCTGCGTGGTGGTGGTCTTGCCGTTGGTGCCGGTGATGGCGAGCCATTCGGCGGGCCCCGCCGGGGCCCGGTCGCCGGCCGCGGCCCCGTCGGCCCCTTCGCCGGCCTCCTGCGCCGCGGCCCGGCGGGCGGCACGCAGTTCCGCGCCGGCCGCGCGCAGCCGCCAGGCGACCTCGACGTCGCCGACGACGTCGACTCCCGCTGCGGCGGCGGCCAGGAAGAGCGGGCTTTGCGGCGGCCAGCCGGGCGAGGTGACGACCAGTTCGGTGCCCTCGGGCAGGGTCTCGCCGGCCCGGGATCCGTCGGGCAGGTGGCCGAGGCGGACCTCGATGCCGAGCTCTGCGAGCTCTGCGGCCCGGGCCCGGTGCGCGTCACCGTCGCCGTTGTCGACGACGGTCACGCGCGCGCCCAGCCCGGCCAGGGCCCGGGCGGCGCTGATCCCGCTGATGCCGAGCCCTGCCACGGTGATCCGGCCCGGCAGGCCGAAGCGGCCCAGGGCGTCGGGGCCGAGCAGGCCGGCCAGGTCGGAGGCGCTCACTTGTCGGCTGCCCATCCCGCGTAGAAGATGCCGAGACCCACGATGACGCACATGCCCTGGATGATCCAGAAGCGGACCACGACGAGGACCTCGGACCAGCCCTTGAGTTCGAAGTGGTGCTGCAGCGGCGCCATCCGGAAGACGCGCTTGCCGGTCAGCTTGAAGGAGCCGACCTGGATGACGACCGACATCGTGATGAGCACGAAGAGGCCGCCGAGGAGCGCCACCAGGAGCTCCGTGCGGGAGCAGATGGCCAGGCCCGAGAGCGCGCCGCCGAGGGCCAGCGAGCCGGTGTCGCCCATGAAGATCTTGGCGGGCGAGGTGTTCCACCACAGGAAGCCGAAGCAGGCGCCCATCAGGGCGGAGGCCACGACGGCGAGGTCGAGGGGGTCGCGCACCTCGAAGCAGGCGTTGGGGTTGGTCAGGTCGGCCGCCATCGCGCACGACTCCTGGAACTGCCAGACGCCGATGAAGGTGTAGGCGCCGAAGACCATCACGGCGGCGCCGGTGGCGAGACCGTCCAGACCGTCGGTCAGGTTCACGCCGTTGGACAGGGCCAGGATCATGAACAGCGCCCAGACCACGAAGAGCACCGGGCCGATCGACCAGCCGAAGTCGGTGACGAACGACAGCTTGGTGGAGGCCGGGGTGAGGTCGCGCGAGTCCTTGAACTGCAGGGCGAGCACCGCGAAGGCGATGCCCACGATGAGTTGGCCGGCCATCTTGGCCTTGGCCCGCAGACCCAGCGAGCGCCGCTTGACGATCTTGATGTAGTCGTCGAGGTAGCCGACCAGGCCCATGCCCGCCATCAGGAAGAGCACGAGCAGGCCCGAGAAGCTGGGCTCCGAGCCGGTCAGGAGCTTCGTCAGGGCGTACGCGACGAGCGTGGCCAGGATGAAGGAGATACCGCCCATGGTGGGCGTGCCCTTCTTGCCGGCGTGGCCGCGCGGGCCGTCGTCGCGGATGAACTGGCCGTAGCCCTTGCGGGCGAGCAGCTTGATCAGCAGCGGGGTGCCGATGACGGTCAGGAACATGCCGATGACACCGGCGAACAGGATCTGCCTCATCGGCCGGTGACCTCGCCCTCGACAGTGTCCTGGAGCAGGGCCTGCGCCACCCGCTCCAGACCGGCCGACCTGGAAGCCTTCACCAGCACGACGTCACCCGGGCGCAGTTCTCTGCGCAACAGGTCGACCGCCGCCTGCGCGTCGGACACGAGCACCGACTCCTCACCCCACGAACCCTCGTTATATGCGCCCAGTTGCAGCCAGGAGGCTTCCCTGCCCCCGACCGCGACGAGCTTGCTCACGTTGAGCCGGACGACAAGTCGTCCGACCGCGTCGTGCTCGGCGAGAGCGTCGTCTCCGAGCTCGGCCATCGGGCCGAGCACCGCCCACGTGCGCCCCCCGTTCGCCCTGCCGCCGCCGCCCATCGCGGCCAGCGCGCGCAGTGCGGCCCGCATGGACTCCGGGTTCGCGTTGTAGGCGTCGTTGACGATCGTCACACCGTCCGCCCGCTCGGTGACCTCCATGCGCCACCGCGACAGCGTGCCCGCTCCGGAGAGCGCGGTGGCGATCTCCGAGGCGGACATGCCCAGGACGTGGGCGACGGCGGCCGCGGCGAGCGCGTTCGACACGTGGTGCTCACCGTACAGCCGCAAGGTCACGTCGCTGCACCCGGTCGGTGTGTGCAGTGTGAAGGAAGGCTGTCCCTTGTCCGTCATGCGGACTTCCGTGGCCCGGATGTCGGCGTCGTCGGCCTCGCCGAACAGCACCGTACGCGCCTTCGTGCGCGCGGCCATGGAACGGACCAGCAGGTCATCGGCGTTGAGGACGGCGACACCGCCCTCCGCCTCGGCCGGCAGCGCCTCGACCAGCTCGCCCTTGGCCTGGGCGATCTGCTCGCGGCCGCCGAACTCGCCGATGTGGGCGGTGCCGACGTTGAGGACGAGGCCGATCCGAGGGGGCGTCAGCCCGGTGAGGTAGCGGATGTGCCCGATGCCGCGGGCGCCCATCTCCAGGACGAGGTGCTGGGTGTCCTCGGTGACGCGCAGGGTCGTGATCGGCAGGCCGATCTCGTTGTTGAGGTTCCCGGGGGTCCACACCGTCGGCGCGTGGTGCTGGAGCACCTGCGCGATGAGGTCCTTCGTGGAGGTCTTGCCGGCGGACCCGGTGAGGGCGACGACGTCGGTGCCGAGGCGGGCGACGACGGCGCGGGCGAGCGCGCCGAGGGCGGCCACGACGTCGGGGACGACGATGGCCGGGACGCCGACGGGCCGGGTCGCGAGGACGCCGACGGCTCCGGCGGCGACGGCGCCTTCGGCGTAGTCGTGGCCGTCGACCCGCTCGCCGACGAAGGCGGCGAACAGGCTGCCGGGCCGGACCTCGCGGGAGTCGTAGACGACGGGACCGGTGACCTGGAGGGACGTATCCGGTATGTCGTGGGGCCGCCCGCCGGTGATGTCGGCGATCTCGGCGAGGGAAAGGGCGATCACTGGTTCACCTCGGCCTGTCGGACCTGGGTCGTTCGATCGAGCACGAGTTGGCGTTCGATCGCGGCGCGGAGCACCGTGCGGTCGTCGAAGGGCCGGACGACACCGGCGGTGTCCTGGCCCTGTTCGTGGCCCTTGCCCGCCACGAGCACGGTGTCGCCGGGCTCGGCGCGCGCGACGGCCGCGGCGATGGCCGCCGCCCGGTCGGCGTCGACGAGGACGGTGCCGCGCTCGGCGGGCGGTACGGACACGGCGCCGCCGAACATCGCGGCGAGGATCGCGAGCGGGTCCTCGGAACGCGGGTTGTCGGAGGTCAGGACGGCCACGTCGGCGAACCGGGCCGCCGCGGCGCCCATCGGGGCGCGCTTGGTGGTGTCGCGGTCGCCGCCGCAGCCGAGGACGATGTGCAGGTGGCCGGTGGTGACCTCGCGCAGGGCCCGCAGCACCGATTCGACGGCATCGGTCTTGTGCGCGTAGTCGACGACGGCGAGGTACGGCTGGCCGGCGTCCACCCGCTCCAGCCGTCCCGGGACCCCGGGGACCGCAGCGACGCCGTCGGCGGCGGTCTGCGGGTCGAGGCCGGCGGCGGCGAGCGTGACGATCGCGGCGACGGTGTTGGC
Source organism: Streptomyces sp. NRRL F-2664 (assembly GCF_000719345.1). Taxonomy (GTDB): domain Bacteria; phylum Actinomycetota; class Actinomycetes; order Streptomycetales; family Streptomycetaceae; genus Streptomyces. The sequence goes on along the minus strand of NZ_JOFX01000047.1, from coordinate 3,360 downwards.
GACGTTGAACGGGCCGGGCAGCGGGGCCTTCGCCCGGACGCGCTGTCCTTCGGGGCCGACGAGCGTCAGCGTGGAGTCCATGTGGCCGGTGACGACGTCCTCGGCCCGCCAGTCGGCGGCCGGGTCGCCCGCGGCGGAGAAGGTGACGACCGGGATCGTCGCCTCCTTGGCGAGGCGGCGGCCGTACTCGTCGTCGAGGTTGACCACGCCCAGGCGGGCCCGGCGGGGCGTGAAGAGCCCCGCCTTCGCCTGGAAGTAGTCCTCCATGTCGGAGTGGAACTCCATGTGTTCCGGGCTCAGGTTGTTGAAGACGGCGACGTCGAAGACGCAGCCGTCGACGCGGCCGAGCACCAGGGCGTGGCTGGAGACCTCCATGGCCACGGCCTCGACGCCGCGTTCGCGCATGACCGCGAAGAGGGCCTGGAGGTCGGTGGCCTCGGGGGTGGTCCGCTCCGACTTGATGCGCTCGTCGCCGATGCGCATCTCGACGGTGCCGACCAGTCCGGTGCTGCGGCCCGCCGCGCGCAGGCCGCCTTCGACGAGGTACGCCGTGGTGGTCTTGCCGGACGTTCCGGTGATGCCGATCTGGAGCAGGTCCGCGCCGGGGTGTCCGTAGATCGCGGCGGCGAGTTCGCCCATCCGGCCGCGCGGATCGGCGACGGCCAGGACCGGCAGGCCGGTCGCCGCGGCGCGTTCGGCGCCGGCGGGATCGGTCAGCACGGCGGCCGCGCCGAGGCCGGCGGCCTGGGCGGCGAAGTCCGCGCCGTGGGTCCTGGCTCCGGGGAGGGCCGCGTACAGGTCTCCCGGGCGGACCGCACGGGAGTCGTGCGTGATCCCGGTGATCTGCGCCGCGCCGGGCGACGGGATGCCCAGCAGCGCGGCCAGCTCGCCCAGCGGGCTCGGAGTGGCGGACGCGGGCCTGGGCGCTCCCGGCGGCGCTGCCGGGGCGTCTTGCTGGGTGGTTCTGGGCTGATCAGCGTGGGGCACGGCGGTGAGCGTACCGGGCGCGGCGGCCGGGCCGCGAAGTGAGGGCCCGGCCTCGGCTCCGGCGGCCGGTCGGTTCCCGGGTTTCGGGGTGATCGTTGTCACTGGTGGTGCCTCACGCTTTTCTGGCGGGCAGGCCCTGGCCGTGGGTCACTGGCCGGGCTGCGGACTGGGCTGCGGGGCGGGCTGTCGGGCGGCCTGCGGGCCGGGCTCGTAGGTGACCGGGAGCCCGGCGGGGGCGGTGCCGGTGGGGGCGATCTGGAGGGTCTTGAGGGCGAACTCCATGACCTGCTTGTAGACGGGGCCGCAGATCTGGCCGCCGAAGTAGCTGCCCTTGGTGGGGTTCTGGATGGCGCAGTAGACGGTGATGCGCGGGTTGTCCGCGGGGGCGAAGCCGGCGAAGGAGGCCGTGTAGCCCTTGTAGCGGCCGGTGGCCGGATCCACCCGGTTGGAGGTGCCGGTCTTCCCGCCGACGCGGTAGCCGGGGATCTTCGCCTTGGTTCCGGTGCCCTCCTGGTCGTCGACGACGGATTCGAGCATCGCCGCGAGCGTCTTGGCGGTCTCCTGGCTGATCACGCGGTTCTGTTCGGGGGCCGGGGCTGGAGTGAAGCGGCCGTCGGGGCCCTTGGTGCCGCGGACCAGGGTCGGCTCGATGCGGACTCCGCCGTTGGCGATGGTCGAGTACACGGAGGCCGCCTGCATGGCGTTGAGGGACAGTCCCTGGCCGAAAGGGATCGTGTACTGCTGGGAGGTGGACCAGTCCTGCGGTTCGGCGAGGATGCCGCGGGACTCACCCGGGTAGTTCAGGCCGGTGGGGCGGCCGATGCCGAACTTGGTCAGGTAGGAGTGCAGGACCTTGTTGGCATCGGCCTGGGTCGGTCCGAGCTGACCGGTGGCCAGGATGGTGCCGATGTTGGAGGACTTGGCGAGGACCCCGTTGAGGGTCAGGTACCAGGTGGGGTGGTCGACGTCGTCCTTGAAGAGCCGGTCGCCGCGGTGGAGCCGGTTGGGGACCTCGACGCGCGTGTCGGGGGTCGCCTTCTTCTCCTCCAGGACGGCCGCCATCGACATCACCTTGGCGGTGGAGCCGGGTTCGAAGACGTCCTGCAGCGCGGCGTTGCCCATGGCGGCGGAGCTGGCCCGGGTCAGGTCGTTGGGGTCGAAGCCGGGAGCGTTGGCCATGGCCAGCACCTCGCCGGTGCGGGTGTCCTGGACGATGACGTAGCCGCGGTCGGCCTCGGAGGTGCGGACCTGCTCGGCGATGGCGCTCTGCGCCGCCCACTGGATGTCCCGGTCGATGGTCAGCTCGATGTCGTCGCCGGGCACGGCGGGCTTCTCGCTGGAGCCTGCGGTGGGGACCTTGCGGCCGCCGGACTGGGCGTAGGTGATCTCCCCGTCCTTGCCGGCCAGCTTCTTGTCCAGGGAGGACTCCAGCCCGCCGGCGCCCTTGCCCTCGGCGTTGACGTAACCCAGTATCCCGGCGGCGAGGTCCCCGCCCGGGTACACGCGCTTGCTGCTGTCCTCCTTGAACACGCCGGCCAGGACGTTGGCGCCGGGGCCGTTGTTCCTCTTGTCGGCGGTCGCCTTCTCGGCGAAGACGCGCTTCAGGTCCTTGATCTGGTTCCAGACCTGCGGGGTCTGCCGCTGGGCGAGGACCACGTACCGGCTGTTCTTGGTCCTGAGCCTCTCCGTGAGCTCCTTGGCGTCCTTGCCGAGGATGGGCGCGAGGAGTGCCGCCGCCTGCTCGGGGGCGTCGGGGGCCTTGCTCTCCTGCGGGGTGAACATCTTCGGGTCGGCGGTGATGTCGTACGCGTCAACGCTGGTGGCGAGGGCGACGCCCTTGCGGTCCGTGATCTCGCCGCGCTCGGCGGCCAGTTTGACGCTGGTGTACCGGTTCTTGGAGGCGGCCGCGGAGAAGGACGAGGCGTCGACGGCCTGTACCTGGAGCAGCCGGACCACGAAGGCGAGCATGACGAGGGTCAGACCGACGCCGACCAGCCGCAGCCGGGGCCGGGGGCTGCCGAGGCGGATGGTGTGCGGCGGGCGCGGGCCGGCGGGGCGGCGGGTCGCGGGCCGGGAGGCCGGGCGGGCGGTGGACCGGGGCCGGTCGCCCGGGCGGGCCGGCCGGGCGGGGCCGGGCACCCGCCGTCGCGGCGGCTCCTGGGGGCTCACCCGGCCACCGTCCGCGGCGCTCCGGTGGCTGGTTCGGACGGGATCCGCGTCACGACGTCACCTTCCAGGGGTCTGGCTGGGCTGCGGGCTGCCGGAGGGAGCGGGCTGGGCCGGAGCGGGCTCGGCAGGAGCGGACGGGGCGGGGGCGGTGGGCGCGGCGGGGGCCTGTCTCTTATACACATCTGACGCTGCCGACGATATGCA
>NZ_JOFX01000046.1 GCF_000719345.1 Streptomyces sp. NRRL F-2664 | reverse complement strand
CTTGTCCGTGTAGTACCCCGTCACGTCGGCGATCAGGTCCACCGAACCGGCGTTGTTGCGCAGGTCGACCTTCCCGTTCACCACCGGCACCGTCACCAGGTTCGGCACGATCTGCCCGGGTGCGAAGTTGAGGTTCGACACCGAGGGCCTGGGTTGCCCGTTCGGGTAGACTTCGCCGCACCCGTACCGTCACGCGTGTCCAGGAACCGCGCCGGACCGTGCGGCACGAACCGGCTCTTCGTGGCGGCCGTCGGCGCGGTCACCGTGTAGGCCTTGGTGATCCGGCTGCCGATGTAGCGGCCCACGTCATAGAGGCCCGGCTGGAGGCCGGTGGTGTCGACCAGGACCTTCATCGACGTTCCGTCCGGGCTCACGGAGAGCGGCTTCATGAAGGGGCCGTCGGCGAACTGCGAGCCGCTCGGCATCAGCATGAGCTCCGTGGTCAGGGTGAGGTCCTGTCCGTGGACGACCGCCTGGTTCAGCGTCCCGGCGGGACCCGCCGCGGGGCTGATGCCGGATATCCAGGGGTTGCGCGGCTGCCCGGCGCACCCGGTGACGCAGGTCCCCCGCAGGGTGAACTCGACCGGCAGCACTGTCCTTGCAGGGCTCAGCATCAGGACGGCCTGGCCGGCCGGGGCGTCGCTGTCGACGGAGCAGAGGGTGTTGAACCCGCCGTCGCACCGGTATCCGGAGGAGGTTCCGGAACCCTCCCAGCCGTGGGCGGCGAGCAGGCTGAGTTGCGCGGTGGACCAGCTGTCGAGGTCGTTGGTCGTACTCACCCCGCTGACACCGAAACTCTGCGACGGCTTCATGTCGACGACCGCGCAGTAGGCGCTCGCGGTCTGCGTCAGCACACCACTGCGCTCGGGGAAGCCCTCCGCCGAGATCCGGTTCGCCGCACACTCCGGCACCCAGCCCCCGGACGTGGCGACCTTCCAGGTGTCCACGTCCGCGTGGATCGGCTTGCCCGCGTGGCCGTGGGGGAGGACGACCGCGACGTACGACGTGGATCCGGTGACCCGGCAAGCCTCGGTGTACTGCTGGCACTGCAGCGCGCCGGCCGCGTCGACCACCTGCAGCCTCGCGGCGGGGTCGTCCTTGCCGCCGGCCGTCCTGGCGCCCAGCCAGAACTTGTCGGTGGCGGAGCCGCTCACGCGGACGCACCGGGCGTCGAGCGGCGACGTCAGGTCGAAGGAAACGGCCTGGGCGCCGACCTTCGTCGATACCGGGGCGGTGCAGTTCGCCGTCGCCGAGATGTCCCGCCGGGCCAGCTGGTAGGTCTCCGGGGCCCGTCCGACCATCATGACGGTGTACGCAGTGCCGGGCGTGAGGCGGCACGTCACGACGGATCCGCCCATGCACGCGACGTTGCCGGCGGGATCGGCGGCGTAGAACGTCGCGCCCTGCTGGCCGTACGGGGCGGAGTAGGCCAGCACCTCGGCGGCCGTGTGCTGGGCGGCGGGCAACGTCAGGCACGTCTGCAGGGCGCCGACGGCCAGCGACGCCTGCGCGCCCACCGATGCGTCGAAGCCGGTCCGCGGCCAGGCCGCGCACCCGGCGGCCTCCCCCGTCCGGTGGACCGCCAGCCCGTACGCCTTCGACGGCGTGCCGGTCAGGACGGCCCGGAAGGGCGCGGTCCCGGTCAGCTTGCACACCGGGTGATAGCCGGAGTACTCGCACTGCTTCGACCCGGCCGCGTCGTACACCAGGACGCCGAGGCTCTCCACGCCCGCCGGTGTCCGGTCGAGCAGGTACACGCCCGTGCCGGAGGCGGTCGGCAGGGTCAGGCACAGCTTCTGCCCGGGTCCGCCGAACGTGCCGCTCACCGGCCCGGCGACGAGGCCGTTGTCGTGGGTGGCGGTGCAGCCGCGGCTCTCCTTGGCGGAGTGGAAGGCCATGCCGAAGGCGGTGGGAGCCTCGGGCTTCGGCGTGGCGACCCACGTGTGGTCGCCGACGGGCAGATCGCATCCGCCGTACTGGCAGGGGCTGGGCATGGCGGCGCCGGCCGCGGTGAACAGCGTGCCGGCGGGGGCGGGACCCGCCGCCACCGGGCCGAAGGAGTGCCAGGCCGGCTGGGACACCCGCAGGGTGCGGCAGCGCACCGTGGAGGTCAGGTCCGGGGAGACACCGAACGCCTGCGGCTCCACCACCGCACAGCCCTCCGGCCTGGACAGACGCGCCAGGGCGACGTCGTACGCCGCGTGGCCCGACCCGAAGGCACTGAGCGCCGCCATGCGGAACGGCGCGGTTCCGGTGAGCTTGCAGTCGAGCGGGACGCTCCCGGAGTTCTGCCAGTCGCGCACGGTGGCGCAGACCTGCTTGCCGGTCGCGTCGTAGACGATGTGGTGGATGTCCTTGGACGACGAGTAGCTGCGGAGCACGTCGTTCGCGACCAGGTCCAGCGCGTAGCAGTCACCGGCCGAACCGGCCGGCAGGGAGCCCTGGAAGACCTTGGGGGCGCCGAGCCTGCGGTCCGCCGGAGCGACCGTCGTGCAGGTGGTGGACGAGGCCAGTGGCAGGTACGAGGCCCAGATCTGGGTCTGCGAGCCGGTGGTGTTCTCCACCTTCATCGTGTAGGTGCCCGCCTGCGCGACGGGGCAGCGGACCGCTCCGTACGTGTAGTCGGCGGAACCCAGGACGTGCTCGCACGTGAGGGTCGCGCCGGCGGGTGACACCAGCTTGGGCCGGATGATCCCGGGCGACGTGACCACCTGCAGGACCACCGCGTCCGGCGCGGGCAGGGTGATCGAGAACGACGCCGTGGTGTTCGTCTCCACCGCGCAGTTGACGATCGTGCTCGGCTGCAGGCCCGCCGGGCAGGCAGCGCTCGCCCGACCGCTCTGCTGGAGCGAGCGCAGTACGGCCTCGCGCTCGCCCGCCGGATCGCTCTTCGGCGCTGTGGCCGTGGGACCCGACACGGGGGCCGCCGCGACAGCGGGGCCGGCGGCGGCGGGCGGCGGCGTCGCCGCGGCGGCGGCGACCCCCGCCGGGCCGGTCAACGATGCCAGTACGGAGAGCAGCAGGGCCCCGGAAGCGACCGCGACCCTGCCCCTGCCCGGTCTCTCGCGCACTGTTCTGCCCATCGGCAGCAATCTCATGGAGCCCCCAGCTCAGCAGGTCCTCGTCCTGTGTCTTCACACGACGGGCAGCCGGAGCTTATATGGCCACTACATGAGGCCTGCAGCGGGGCGGCGCCGGCGCCGCAGCTCCGCCCGGACCGTCGTGCCGACGGGGCGGTCCGTGACGCCCCGTTCCGCGGCCGTGCAGGACGGCGCTGGCGGCGAACTCGGCCACGAACGAGGAGCCCGGTGTCGGCGGACAGCGCGGTGGATTCCGGGAAGCCCCAGCCGTCCAGCTGGACGAGGGCCGACTGCCGGGCCGGCCGGGCCCCGCGACGCGGGTTGGCGGAGCCGTCTGCTCACCGGCGCATGTTCCACGGAAGCGGGATCATCCGCGCACCGACGACCGGATGCCCCGCGGGCGCGGAGGCGGTTGCGCCCTCGCTCTCCCCGGAGTCATCGCGGCTGCGTGCGTCTCGGATGCGGCGGCCGGTGGCGGCTTCGTCGGCCATCAGGGTGGCGACGGCCCGGACGTTGCCGGGGAGGGCGGCGGCGGCCATGAGCCGTTGTGCCGCGGCGGCTTCGGTCTCGGGCGGTATCACCAGCAGGTCGCACCGGCCGACAGCGTAGGAAAACAGGATCATGGTGTCGGAGTCCTGCTCCGTGAACCAGCCCAGCTGGACGGCGCGACCGTCCGCGACACTGATCCTCGGCGGGACCTCCAGCCAGCAGGTGGGGCTGGCCGTGAGCCGGGTGATGCGGCCGAAACGGGCGTCCAGTGCGTCGGCCAGGGACGGAAGCTCGGCCGCGAGGTCGCGGGACCTGGGCCACCAGGCGCCGTCCAGCAGGCCGGCGAGGGCGGTCTTCGGCGTCAGGGTCAGACGTACCGAGAAGGGGGAAGCGGTGCCAGTCATGATCGCGGGCTCATCCCCGGGCCGCCTTGTGGGCGGCGCCATGTAGTGATCGCCGGAAACGACGTCCGCGTGGGAGCGGGTGTACGAGTTACTCCCGGTAATCCGAGTCTACTCCGCGGCGTTGCCTGACGAGCGGCCCAGGTCGGGGCGTCATCCCCGCCATTCGACCAGGACGAGGGTGGCGTCGTCCGAGGTGACCTCGCCGCGTGCCCGCTTGAGCGTGTGGGAGAGGTCCCGGGCGACCGCGCGGACCCCTCTGTCCGACTTCTCCAACTGGTTCACCCATTCGATGAGCTGGTCCTCACCGAACTGCTCCTGACCGCTTTGGTGCTCCTCGACCAGCCCGTCGGTGAAGCAGAGGATGCGGTCCCCCGGTTCGAGCTCCACCTCGCTGACCTGCGGCTGTGCTCCCCCGAAGCCGACGGGCAGGGTCGTGGGACTGTTCAGGCGGCGCACGACGCGGTGATGGCGGACCAGCATGGGGGCCGGGTGCCCCGCATTGACCCACTGAAGGTGGCCCGTGTCGGTGTCCAGGCGCATCATCTGGGCGGTGACGAAGTGGTCGGGGGCGAACTGCTCGGCCACGGCCCGGTCCATGAAGAGGTAGATCTCGGCGAGTTCGACGCTGATCCGGCGGGCGTGCCGGTACGCGCCAATGGCCACCGTGGCCATCGTGGCGGCGTTCAGCCCGTGGCCCATGGCGTCGATCACGGCAAGGTGGAAGGTGTCCCCGTTCAGCGCGTAGTCGAAGCTGTCGCCCGCCACGTCGTAGGCGGGTTCCAGGACTCCGGCGACGCCGATCCGGGGCGTCATCATGACGAGGGGCGGCATGAGCGACCACTGGATCTCGGCGGCGAGGCTCATCGGCTCGCTGCGCCGGGTGCGGAAGAAGAGGTCGGTGCAGCTGTTCTTGCTCTCCAACATGTCGGCGACCAGACCTGCCATCCTGCGCAGCATCCGGCGGTCGTCGTCGTCGACCTGGTCCAGGGTGGCAGCCAGCACCCCCGCCTGGTCGCCACCGTCCCACAGCGGGGCGTAGACCCGAACCCCACCGCTCAGCGCACGCTCGACGGGCCGGGAGGTGAGGAGGCACCGGCCCGCGTCCGAGCAGTCGATGCGCAGCGGTTCCCCGCCCACCAGCCCCTCGCCCTCCAGAGGGACCAGCCTCTCCTGCCCGTAGTCCTGGAGGAGGATCTGCGGCTGCCGCCCACCCAGCCGGGCCACCGCGTCGGCCACGACGGGACCGACCAGGTGGGGTGGCAGCTCCGGGGCCACGTCCAGGAGCCCGCCCAACAGTCCCTCCCCGAAACTCTCCGATCGATCCGGAGCCCCGTGCTGTCCGGCTGCCATACAGGTGCCTCCCACCGCGCGGACTGCGCACCCGGTCCGGCACCGCCGCAGGCCGACGGCCGGCCGCGGGGCTCCGCCGGCCCGTACCCGTAGCCGAACAGCCGCTCCGGGGGACGCCGTACCGGCGTCCCACCCTCAAGAGTGCGCCTCGACGGCCGGACGGGCCACACCGCTGACAGGGACGACCGGCGCGGGCGCCGTCGCGCCGTGCAGCTCCCGCCCAACCCGTACGGGGATGCGGGGGCCGTCACCGTCGGCCGGCGGCTGGTGCTCTACCCCTGCACCGGAGGCTGATCCGCCGGGGCGTCGGGCGCCCAGAACCGGGCCAGCGCCGCCTCCTGGTACGGGGCGGGGCTCACGCTCAGGTCGCCGGCGAAGGGCCGGTCCAGGGCCACCACCAGGAGCAGGCTGAAGCCGATCAGCCCGGCGACGGCGGACACGAAGAGCAGCTGCATCTTCAGGCTGCGCAGTCCGAAGAGGAAGGTCAGGGGGACGATCACCAGCGCACCCCCGTACACGAGCACCTGGAGCAGGACCGGCAGGGAGGTCTCGGCCATCGTGATCCGGGCGCGGCGTTGCGAGTTGAGGTCGTTCAGGCGGGTGACCGCCTCCTCGTAGAAGGTCTCCGCGCGCGGGCCCTGCGGCTCGTAGGCCATGAGGGCCTGGTACAGGGCGTGCGTCTGGGCGCCGGTCGCCTCGTAGCTGGGCCGGCCCTCCCGCATCAGGGGCCACTGCACCTCGACGACGGCGTGCGTGTACGCCCCGACGGCCGCGTGGACGCGTGCCCGGTCGGCCGCGGGGAAGGCGTCGGCGCTGCGTACGACGGCGGCGAGGTCGGCGGCCTCGGCGGCGATGATGTTCTGGGTGGTCTCCAGCTGCGTCCACAGCGTGACGACGACGAAGGCGAGGATGATGCCGTAGATCGCGCCGAACATGCCGAGCGCGATCCCGACCATCTCGTTGTGCTCCCCCTGCGCCAGGTGCGGGAAGCAGCGGCGGGCCGCCATGCTCCCGGCGACGGCGAGGCCGGTGAGGCCGCCGACGATGAGGACGGCGATGACGAAGGTGCTGAGGCTGTTGAGCAACCAGAGGATCATGCGCTGCTCAACGAGCGGGACGGGCCGAGATCCCGGCCCGTCCCGTACCGGCCGTGATCACTCGACCTTCGGGGTCTTCGGCAGCCCCGCGTCCAGGGCCGTGCCGGCGCCGCCGAGGGAGCTGTCGGTGGCCTTCGTGGCGGAGCCGACCGCGCCCTGGGTCACCGCGACCGCCGTCTTGGCGTCCTGGACGGTCTGCGCGGGGTGGTCGGCGATGTCGACGACGCGGCCGACGAGCGGCGCCGCCCCGGACGGCTCGTCGGCGGTCGCGGCGTGCGCGGCGGCGGGAAGGAGTGCGAGGGCCGCGCCCCCGGACAGGACCAGGGCGGTGAGGGTGCGCTTCATGGCAGTCATGCCCGGCCCAACGACCCCCCGCACCCGAGGTCACCGCGCGCAACGCCGGCGGCCCCGGATCGGGGGGATCGATCCGGGGCCGCGGGGATGACTCAGTGGGTGGCGTGGCGCGGGGTGTCAGTCCTCGACCACCAGCGACGGGGTGGACTTCGTGAGGACCTCGCCGCGGAAGAAGGCGGGGCTGCGGCGCTCGGTGACGAACATGATCACCAGGCCGAGGGCGAGCAGGCCCACGCCGATGATGAAGACGCTGCCGACGCCGAGGACGGTGGAACCGGACCCGTAGGCCGGGTCCCACATGTCGAAGAGGGTCTTGCAGAACACCGCGGCCAGCAGGAGCCCGCCCAGGACGGGGAAGACGCCCTTGAAGAACAGGTCGCGGGAGGAGCGGCGCAGCTCGGCGCGGAAGTACCAGGCGCAGGCGAAGGCGGTCAGCGAGTAGTAGAAGCAGATCATCAGGCCGAGCGCGAAGATCGTGTCGGTCAGGACGTTCTCGCTGACCAGGGTCATCACCGTGTAGAAGAGCCCGGTGGCGGCGCCCGCCATGACGGTGGCGCGGCCCGGGGTCTTGAACCGGGGGTGGACCTTGGCGTACGACGGCGGCAGGGCCTCGTACGTCGACATCGCGAGGACCGTGCGGGCCACCGGGATGAAGGTGGTCTGCAGGGAGGCCGCGGCGGAGGCCAGGACGGCGACGAAGAGCAGGATGCCGAGGACCGGGCCCATCACCGGGCCGGCGAGGGCCGCGAAGACGTTGTCGGAGGTCTCCTCGTTGGCGAGGCCGAGGCCCTCGCCGCCCGAGCCGACGGCCATCTGGGCTGCGATGCCGGTGGCGAGGTAGGAGCCGACCAGGACGACCATGGCGATGAGCGAGGCGCGGCCGGGGGTCCTGGTGGAGCCGGTGGTCTCCTCGTTGGTGGCCAGGCAGGCGTCCCAGCCCCAGTACATGAAGATCGAGAGCGAGAGTCCGGCGGTGAAGGCCGCCATGGACTCGACCGCGAAGGGGTTCATCCAGGACCAGGAGAAGTCCAGGCCGGTGTCGAAGGTGCCGGCGGAGGCCTTCTGGAAGGCCATCGCGACGAAGACGGCGAGGACGACGAGCTGGAGGCCGACCAGGGCGTACTGGACGCCCTTGGTGGCGGTCATGCCGCGGTAGCTGATGGCGGTCGCGACGGCGATCAGCGTCAGGCAGGTGGCGATGTGGACGAGCTTGTTGTCGTCCAGGGCGGCGATCGACGCATTGCCCGTGATCTCGCCGGCCAGCAGCCAGAAGTAGGAGGTGGCGACGCCGGCGAGGTTGGACAGCACGATGATCGTGGCGATCACCAGGCCCCAGCCGCACATCCAGCCGATCCGCGGGCCGAAGGCCTTCACGGTCCAGGTGAAGGAGGTGCCGCAGTCCGGCATGGCCTTGTTGAGTTCGCGGTAGGCGAAGGCGACCAGGAGCATCGGGAGGAAGCCGGCGAGGAAGATCGCGGGCATCTGCAGGCCGACCTCGCCGGCGGTGGAGCCGAGGGTCGAGGTCAGGCAGTAGACGGGCGCGACGGTGGAGATGCCGATGACGGCGCTGCCCACAAGCCCTACGGAGCCCTTGCCGAGCCCCTTGCCGCGGACATCGCCGTCGGCGACGCCGCTTACCGTGTCTCCGGCCTGAGGCCGAACATCCAGCTGAGTCATGGGTCAGGACGTTAGAGGGTGCGTTTTCCACATCTGGAGGATCGAACTCCGGAAAAGAACCGCTCCAGAAGCCTTGGAATCCTGAGGCTGAAGCCGTTCACGAACACGTAATGAAAGGTTCACTTGGGCATCCAACCGCGGTTCGACAGGCTCGACAGAGAAGGTTTCGTCATGCGGAAACCGCAGGCATGTCCGATTTGCGCCATTCCAAACTTTCCCTCGTGACTTTGCGGTGACCATCGGTAACGCGGTATACGACCCGGACCGGGCCCCGGAGCAGCCCCGCCCACGGCGCGGCATCCGCGACACTGTCCCCATGCCCACGGCCGATGAACTCCTCAGCGCGGACACCGTCACCGCCCTCGCCGGCCTCCTGGCCCGGGCCGGCGGCCGCCCGTCCGCCCCCGCCCTGACCGCCCGTGCCGCCGCCCTGGACGGGCTGACCTACAGCGGCCGGGTCACCGCCGTCCGCGACGCCGTCCTCGCCGACCTCCCCGAGGACTGGCCCGGCTTCGAGGCCGTCGTGCGCACTGCGCTCGCCGAACCGGCCTTCGCGGGGTGGATGACCTTCCCCGTCAACGAGGCCGTCGCCGTCCGCGGACTGGAGGTGTTCGAGCCCGGCCTGGAGCTGCTGCACGACCTCACCTCCCGGCTGACCGCCGAATCCGCAGTACGGCCCTTCCTGCGCGCCGACCCCGACCGCGCCCTGGCCGTCGTACGGAAGTGGACGGACGACCCCGACCCGCACGTACGGCGCCTCGCCAGCGAGGGCACCCGGCCCCGGCTGCCGTGGGCCCCGCAGCTCCCCGCCTTCGTCGCGGACCCGCGCCCCGCCCTGCCCTTGCTGGACGCCCTCCACTCCGACGCATCCGAGTACGTCCGCCGCTCCGTCTCCAACCACCTCAACGACATCAGCCGGGACCACCCCGCCCTCGCCGTCGAGACCGCCGCCCGCTGGCTCTCCGAGCCCGCCGACACCACGGACCGCGTGGTCCGGCACGGGCTGCGCACCCTGGTCAAGGCCGGCCGCCCCGAGGCACTGACCCTCCTGGGCCACGCCCCGGACGTCCCGGTCACGGTGCGCGGGCCGGTGGTCACCACCCCGCGCGTGGCCGTCGGGGAGTACCTCGCCTTCGACTACGCCGTCACCAACACCGGCGAACTCCCGGCCCATCTGGTGATCGACTACGTCGTGCACCACACCAAGGCCAACGGCACCCGCACCCCGAAGGTGTTCAAGCTCGCCACCCGCCCGCTGGCCCCCGGCGAGACCCTGGCCGGCACCAGGCGGCACTCCTTCAAGCCGATCACCACCCGCCGCTACCACTCGGGGGAACACCTGGTGCAGCTCCAGGTCAACGGCCGCGTCCGCGGGGAGGCCGTTTTCTCGCTGGACGCCGGATGATCACTGCGGCATGCTGCGGGGCATGACCTACGGAATCGAGTTCCGCCCCGCCCGGTGAGCGCCCGCGAAGAGCGCCCGGCGCTCACTTCCCGGACCGCCTCCCTCCACGACTACGCCCTGTTCCGCCACGGCATCGACCCGGACGCAAGGGTTCCGCGCAAGGGCTTTCCCCTGCCCGAAGGGCCACCGGAGCCGGAGCCCCGCCGCGAGGGCCTGACCTGGCGGCAGGCCCGGGCCGAAGTGGCCGACGCCCTCACGCCCCTGCTCGCCGACCCCGACCCGGTACGCGCCGCCGAGGCCGTCCACCGCCGGGTCGCCGAACTGGCACTGCCGCACCGCACCCTGCGGGCCCACGCGGCACGGCTCGCCCTCACCGACGAGGACGCCGCCCGGCGGACGGCCCAGCGGCTGATCCGCACCGGTACCGACGTGGCGGCCGTCGACGTGGGCATGGCCCTGCTGATCCGCCTCGGTGAGCCCGAGGACGTCCCCTGCCTGAAGGCCCTGGGCACACTGCGCGGCCTGGCGGACGCCGCGAGCGCCGCCCTCGACCCGCTCGACCGGCAGGCGGCCGCCCTGCTGGTGCTGCGCAGCCGCGACCGCTCCGAGGCGCTGACACCGCTGACCGACGCGGTCGCCTCCGGCGACACGGAGGCCGTCCGGTCGGCGCTGCTCGCCCTGCCCGACGAGCGCGCCCTGTGGGACCCCCGGCGCATCGCCGAGGCCGCCGATCTGCGCGGGCTGCTCCGGGAACGGCCGCGGGACGCCGACCTGCTCGCGCTGACCGGCCGGCTGCTGCACCGGATGGCCTGCCAGCACGACGGCCGCCCCGCGATCCTCGACTACCTGCCCGCCCGGGCCGTCTACGAGGCCCTGGTCCGGCACGCCGACGCACTGCCCCCGACCCCCGAGCACCGGTCGCTGCTGCTGTCGATCGCCGTGGACCTGCACAGCGGAGCCCCCGTGCTGCTGAACTGGCGGCCCGGGCGGCGCCGGGCCCTGCTCGACGCCCTGGACCGGCTGCTGCCCGAGACCGCTTCGGCCCCCGCGGCCGGGGCCGCGCCCGGCGACCGGCACGCCGACTGGTTCCGACGCACCCGGCACCTGCCCTTCACCCGGACCGAGGGCGGTGACCGGCCGCGGTGGGAGGTCGTGGTCGTCGTCCACGACCCCGGGGACTCCCCCGCCGTCGAAACCCGGATCCTGGTGGCCGGACTCCCCCTCGTACCCGCCCTCTTCGGCAAGGGTCGGGGCAACCCGCCCGAGTACCTGCTCGACAGCGGCCGCCTGCGCGCCCACCCGGAGCCGCACGAGGTGCAGCTCGTCGAGGCGTACTGCACCGAGGGCTGCTGCGGTGCGCTGTATGTGACGATCCGCCGGGACGGCGACGAGGTGGTGTGGGACGGATGGCGCGGCGTGGTCGGCCCGCTGCCACCCCCCATGCGTTTCGACGCGGCCGCCTACGACGCCGAACTCGCACGCGCCGAGGGGGACCACTCGTGGTGCTGGCCGGCCCGCAGCACCGCCCGGCTGATCGCGGCCGGCCTGCGCGACCGGCCCGAACTGACAGCCCGGTGGGAACTCGCACCGGCCTGGATCGGCACCGACTGGCAGGACCCGGACACCACCGTGGTACATCTGCGGTACAGGCCGACCGCGCCCCCGGCCGGCACCCGCGGATCACTCTTCTTCGACTGGCGGCTGCCCGACGGCGACGGTCCGCCCGGCGAGCGCGCGGCCGCCGCCCTGCGACGGCTGGAGACGGACGATCCGAAGGACTTCGCCGCCTACGCCGGCGGCGACCGCGAACTGGCCGAGGCCCTGGGCCTCGTCGAGCGCCCGAGCGGCCCGGAGGCGTGACACGGCTCCGGCCGGGGGCCGTACCCCCGGCCGGACACTCCCCTACGTCGTCCAGACGATCGACTGGATCTCGCTGTACGCGTGGAGGGCGTAGGAGCCGACGTCGCGGCCGACCCCGCTGCGCTTGAAGCCGCCGAACGGGGCCTCCATGTTGCGGCCGACGGTGTTCACGCCGACCCCGCCCGCCCGCAGCCGCCGCGCGATGCGGAAGGCACGCGCCGAATCCCCTGACCAGACGTAGCTCAGCAGGCCGAAGTCGCTGTCGTTGGCCAGCCGGACCGCCTCGTCCTCGTCGCCGTCGAAGGGGACGACCACGACGACCGGGCCGAAGATCTCCTCGCGCACCACGCGCATGTCGTTCGTGCAGTCGACGAGCAGGGTCGGGGCGACGTAGAAGCCCCGGCCGTCCCCGACCACGGGGCGTTCACCGCCGTGGGCGATCCGGGCGCCCTCCTTCCGCCCCAGCTCCACGTACGACTCCACCCGGTCGCGGTGCGCCGCCGAGATGACCGGGCCGACGACCGTCCCGGCCGCCGCCGGGTCGCCGACCTTCATGAAGGCCAGGTAGCCGGTGAGCTTCTCGACCAGCTGCCCGTAGACCGAGCGGTGGACGATCACCCGGGTCGGGGCGGTGCAGATCTGGCCGGAGTAGAAGGAGAAGGTGGTGCCGATCCCCAGCACCGCCGCGTCCAGGTCGGCGTCGTCCATGACGACGGCCGCGCCCTTGCCGCCCAGTTCCATCAGCTGCCGCTTCATCGTGCGGCCGCAGACCTCCGCGATGCGCTGCCCGACGGCGGTGGAGCCGGTGAAGGACACCATGTCCACGTGCGGGGAGTCCACGGCGGCCTCGCCGACCTCCACCGCCTGACCGCCGACGACGTTGACGACGCCCGCCGGGACCCCGGCCTCGTGCAGGGCCTGCGCCATCCGGAAGACGGACAGCGGGTCCTGCG
Source organism: Streptomyces sp. NRRL F-2664 (assembly GCF_000719345.1). Taxonomy (GTDB): domain Bacteria; phylum Actinomycetota; class Actinomycetes; order Streptomycetales; family Streptomycetaceae; genus Streptomyces. The sequence goes on along the minus strand of NZ_JOFX01000046.1, from coordinate 33,039 downwards.
GCGCCGGCTTCACCACCACCGTGTTGCCCATGGCCAGGGCGGGGGCCACCTTGCCCGCCGGGTTCGCCCACGGATTGTTGTAGGAGGTGATGCAGGCGACCACTCCGACCGGCTGGCGGACCTCCAGCGCGCCCAGGATGCTCGCCCTCCCCATCGGGCCGGCCTCCGTGACCTGCGGCGGCAGTCCCTTCTCGACCGGCTCCAGGGCGCCCTCGGCGTAGCGGCGGAAACGGGCGACGCCCACCCCGACCTGCATGCCGCGGGCGATCCCCGTCGGTGCACCCGTCTCGGCGCGGGCCAGCACCGTCCACGGCTCGAACTCGCGCTGCATGATGTCGGCGGCCCGGTCGAGGATCTCCGCCCGGGCCTGCGGTGTGGTGCGCGACCAGCTCTCGAAGGCCTCCGCCGCGGCGCGGGCCGCGTCCGCGACCTGCTCGCGCGAGGCCTCGGGGGCGAGGCCGACCACCGACTCGTCGGCGGGGTTGACGACCTCGTAGTGGCCGCCGGCGGGCTCCACCCATTCGCCGCCGATGTAGAGGGGTTGGGCGTTCAACGGGTGCTCACCGTCCTCGTGTCCCGGCCCGACCGCAGCACGATGCCCGGGACGGCGCCGGTCACCTCGTCGTCGCGGACGGTCTCGACGCCGTTGACGCGCACCGAGACGATGCCGATGGCGCGCGCGTCGAGGCGGGGGCTGTGGCCGGGCAGGTCGTGGACGAGGGTGGCCGGGCCCGCCTCGATGCGTTCGGGGTCGAAGAGGACCAGGTCCGCGTGGTAGCCCTCGGCGAGGCGCCCGCGCCCGCGCAGCCCGAACAGTCGGGCCGGGTCGTCCGTGAGCATCCGTACCGCCTCCTCCAGCGGCACCAGCCTGCGGCCGCGCAGGCAGTCGCCGAGGAAACGGGTCGTGTACGGGGCACCGCACATCCGGTCCAGGTGGGCGCCGGCGTCGGAGCCGCCGAGCATGACGTCCTCGTGCTGCCAGGTCCGGGCGCGCAGGGCCCAGCTCGCCGGGTCGTTGTCGGTGGGCATCGGCCACAGCACGGTGCGCAGGTCGTCGTTGGCGCAGATCTCGACGAGGCACTGGAAGGGGTCCTGGCCGCGTTCGGCGGCGATGTCGTTCACGACCCGCCCGGAGAGTCCCTCGTTCTCCTTGCTGTAGGTGTCGCCGAGGACGTACCGGCCGAAGTCGGCCAGGCGCCGGAAGACGCCGGCCTCCTTGCTGTCGGCGCGGCGCAGCATGTCGGCGCGGACGTCCGGGTCGCGGAGCCTGGCGATCCGCTCGGGGACGGGGAGGGCGAGGACCTCGCCCCAGCCGGGGATGAGGTTCAGGGCGCAGAAGGTGCCGAGCGACATGTTCATCGGGGTGAGGATCGGCATGGTCAGTGCGACGATGCGGCCGCCGGCCCGTCGGGCGCGTTCGCTGGGGACGAGCTGGCGGGGGACGCGTTCGGGGACGGCGGCGTCGATGGTGAGGACGTTCCAGTTCAGGGGCCGTCCTGCGGCGGCGCTCATGTCGACGAGGAGGTCGATCTCCTCGTCGGAGAACTGGTCGAGGCAGCCGGCGACGATCGCTTCGAGCTGGGTGCCTTCGTGTTCGCCGACCGCGCGGGAGAGCGCGAGCAGTTCGGCGGGCCGCGCGTGCCGGGAGGCGACGGGCGCGCCGGCGCCGTCGGAGTGGGTGGCGGACTGGGTGGTGGACAGGCCCCAGGCGCCGGCGTCCATGGCGTCGTGGAGGAGGTCGAGCATCCGCTGCATCTGCTCGGGCGTGGGCTGTCCGCCGACGGCGTCCTCGCCCATGACGTGGTGGCGCAGGGCGCAGTGCCCGACCATGAAGCCGGCGTTGACGGCGATCCGGCCCTCCAGGGCGTCGAGGTATTCGCCGAAGGTGGACCAGGTCCAGTCGACGCCCTCCTCCAGGGCCTTGAGGGCCATGCCTTCGACCTTGCTCATCATGCGGCGCGTGTAGTCGGCGTCCTCGGGACGGTCGGGGTGGAGCGGGGCGAGGGTGAAGCCGCAGTTGCCTCCGGCGACGGTGGTGACGCCGTGGTTCATGGAGGGTGTGGCGTACGGGTCCCAGAAGAGCTGGGCGTCGTAGTGCGTGTGCGGGTCGACGAAGCCGGGGGTGAGGACGAGGCCGGTCGCGTCCTCGCTGGTGCGGGCCTCCTCGGTGACGGTGCCGGGTGCGGCGATGACGGCGATGCGGCCGTCGCGTATGCCGAGGTCGGCGACGCGGGCCGGGGCGCCGGTGCCGTCGACGACGGTCGCGCCCTTGATCAGGTGGTCGAGCATGACGTCCCTTCGCGCTGTCAGCCTCGCCGGCGAGGCTGGGTCTGTGCCCCGGCCGGAGGCCGCCGGGGCGACCGCGGCCTCGGCATGGCCCCCGGCCGGGGCCGGTGCGGGACGGCGGTCCGGGAAGACGCCGTCCCCGCTGGTGCCCCCGCAGGGGTCAGGCGGACTGACGGAAGCGCGTCGTGCGGTGCACCGGGTCCGTGTCGATGTGCGGGATCACGTGCTCGCCGATCAGCTTGATCGTGGTCATCGTGTCCTCGTACGAGACACCGGTCGGCAGGCCGAAGGAGAGCTGGTCCGCCCCCGCCTGCTCCCAGCGCTTGCACTGGGCGCGGACCTCCGACGGGTCGCCGCAGATCAGGAGTTCCTCGGCGATCAGCAGCTCGATGATCTCCGCGTTGTACTCCGGCAGGGTCTCGGGCCACTCGGGGATCGCCTCGGGCCGCGGGAAGGTGTCGTGGTAGCGGAAGACCAGCGACTGGAAGCGGTTCATGTGGGCGTTGACGGCGATCTCGACGGCCTTGTCGTGGGTCTCGGCGCAGATCGCGGTGGAGGTGACCATCACGTTGTCGTTGACGAAGGCGCCGATGGCCCGCGCCTCCCGGACGGCCGTCTTGTACTGGTCGAGGACCCACTCCATGTCGGAGACCTTCTGCACGCTGAAGCCCAGCACGCCGAGGCCCTTCCTGGCCGCCATGGCGTAGGAGGAGGGGGACCCGGCGGCGTACCACATGGCGGGGTGGGCCTTGCCGTACGGCTTGGGGAAGACCTTGCGCGGCGGTAGCGACCAGTGCTTCCCCTGGAACCCCTCGTACTCCTCCTGGAGGAACATCTTGGGGAATTCCGCGATGGTCTCCTCCCAGATCTCCTTGGTGCCGTTCATGTCCTCGATCCCGGGCAGGAAGCCGAGGATCTCGTGGCTGCCGGCGCCGCGGCCGGTGCCGAACTCGAAGCGGCCCTTGGAGAGGTGGTCGAGCATGGTGACCTTCTCGGCCACCTTGACGGGGTGGTTCACCGGGGCGAGCGGATTGAAGATGCCGGAGCCGAGGTGGATGCGTTCGGTGGCGTGCGCGAGGTAGCCGAGGAACACCTCGTTCGCCGACAGGTGCGAGTACTCCTCCAGGAAGTGGTGCTCGGAGGCCCAGGCGTACTTGAAGCCGGACTTGTCGGCCTGGATGACGTACTCGGTCTCCTCGACCAGCGCCTTGTGCTCTGCCTCGGGGTCGACCCTGGACCGCGCCTGCGGCACGTATCCCTGCACGAAGAGCCCGAATTCCAAGGGGTTCACCGTCCTCTGTTTTCTGACGTTGCGTCAGATTCGATGTCCCGACTGTTCCACCGCGAAGCGCGGAGCGTCAATACCTGACGCTCCATCAGCTCCACCCGGCTACAGGACGCTGACGCCCGCCATCCAGCCGCCGTCGATGACGAACGGCTGGCCCGTGATGTACGAGGAGTCGTCGCCGGTCAGGAAGAGCGCGAGCCTGGCGATCTCCTCCGGGCGGCCCACCCGCCCCATCGGCACCACGCGCCGGTAGAGCTCGGCCATCGCCTCGCGGGCCTCGTCGGTCATCTTGTCGGGGTCCAGCAGGCCGGGGTTGGCCATGGGAGTGTCCACCGCGCCGGGGCACATCGCGTTGACCCGGATGTTCTTGGCGGCCAGCTCCAGCGCGGCCACCCGGGTCAGGCCGAGGATCGCCGCCTTGGTGGCGGCGTAGGTGCCGACGTACGCCATGCCGGTCAGGCCGGTGTAGGAGGAGGTGTTGACGATGGTGCCGCCGCCGGCCGCCTCGATCTCGGGCGCCACCGCCTTGATGCCGAGGAAGGCGCCCACCTGGTTGACCTGCACCACCTGCTGGAACTCCTCCAACGGGGTCGCGGTCAGCTCGTTGAAGCGCAGGATGCCCGCATTGTTGACCAGGCCGTCGATCCGGCCGAAGGCCTCCTTCGCGGCGGCCACCGCGGCCGTCCAGTCCTCCTCCCGGCGCACGTCCATCCGGACGTACCGGGCACGGTCCTCGCCGATGTCCTCGGCCACCGCCGCGCCCTGCTCGTCCAGCACGTCGCCGAGGAGCACCCGGGCCCCCTCGGCGGCGAAGAGCCGCGCCTCCTGCTCGCCCTGGCCGCGCGCCGCACCGGTGATGATGACGACGCGCCCGTCCAGCTTGCCCATGTCGTACTCCCTGCTGCCGGTCGTGGAGGTGCCGTTGAGGTGCTGGGACACGCCCTAGTCGTTGAGGTGCGGGGCCACTTCCGCTCCGAAGGCCGTGATCTGGTCGACGAGTTCGGCACGGTCGCGGCTGCGGAAGCGGACCTGGATCTGGTCCACACCGAGCGCCCCGTACTCCCGCAGGGACTCCGCGAGCGCCTCCGCCTTGCCGGTGAGCGTGCGGCGGCCGGTGTCCCAGCCCGGCTCGCCGACGTACAGCGCCTCGGTGATCGCCCCGATCTCGAAGGGGGCGTCCACACCGGCCTCGGCGCGCAGCCGGCGGATCCGGGCGATCTGCGCCGGGAGCCGGTCGCGCGGGTCGCCCTGCGGGAGCCAGCCGTCCCCGCGGACGGCAGCCCGGCGGACGGCGGCGGGCGAGGAGCCGCCCACCCAGACGGGGATCCGCTCCTGGGCGGGCCGGGGCAGCTGCCCGAGGTTCCGGAAGGAGAACAGCTCGCCCTCGAACTGCGGGTACTCCTGCGGTCCGAGCGCCGCCCGTAGTGCGTCGAGGGTCTCGTCGAGGACGGTCCCGCGGCGGGCGAAGTCCACGCCGAGGACCTCGAACTCCTCCTGGACGTGCCCGGCGCCGACACCGAGGATCAGCCGGCCGCCGCTGAGGTGGTCGAGGGTGGCGTACTGCTTGGCGCTGACCAGCGGGTGGCGCAGGCCGAGGATCGCCACGTGGCTCATCAACCGCACGTGCTCGGTGATCCCGGCGAGGAAGGACAGGGTGGCCACCGGGTCGTACCAGACGGTGCCCATGGGCCCCGCGAGCCGCCGCGGGATCGCCACGTGGTCGCAGGCGGCCAGGTAGCCGAAGCCGGCCCGGTCCGCGGCCCGCGCGACCGCGGCGAGGTCGGCGGCGCCGGCCGACGCCTCCCACGGTTCGGCGTAGAGGGTGCTCTGCGACTGGACGGGGAGCTGCATCCCGTGGACCAGCCGACCTTCCGGAAACACGCGCGCCATGGCGGGCCCGCCTCGCCTTCGTCTGCCGATGGGTCATATCGGTGCCGGGCCATCGTGATACCTGACGGCCCGTCAGACAAGAGGTGCGTCGGGAGTGCCGGTCCCCGGGCCTGGTCCGACCGGCCGGACACCCTCCGAGGTCTCGGCCGTGGATCCGATGCTCACGCTCATCAGCGGGGTCGCCCGGACGACCGTACGTCGAGGCCGTCCGCGTCGGACTGCGGGACCGGACCTACGCCAGGCCGGTCACCGCACTTGCGCTGCGCTTCACCCGGTGGGCGATCCACGCCGCCCACGAGGCCGCGGGACCTCTCCGCCCAGGGCGCGGCCGACATCGTCGGGGCGGCGGCCGACGTGGTGATCATCTACACCTGTCCGCGCTTCGCCACGCCGAGCGCTGCCCGAGTTCGCCGCCCGGCGGCTCTCGCCATCGCCGTGCACGCCTCCCGGCGCGGCCCGCACGGCCGGTCCCCGACCACCGGCATCGCCACGCGGCTCGGGGCCCTGGCCCCGACGCTGCTGTTCGGCGCGCCGGAGGACCCGCCGTTCATCCTCGGCCTCCTGTGCAGCGTCTTCGACCTGGCCTGCACCGGGCTGCTGCTGCGCGGACCCCGCGCCCCCGTCAGAAGCCCTCCGGCCCCATCACGATGACCGGTTTCGCCGCCGGGTCGAGGGTCTGCAGGACCTTGCGCATGGCGTCCTTCGGGATGCCGACACAGCCCTGGGACGGCCCGTCGTGGTCCACGTGGAGCCAGATGTTGCCGCCCTTGTCCTCGCCGTCCGGCATGACCGGGTCCAGCGGGGAGTGGCCGGGGCGGCGGTTGAAGTCGATGGCGACGACGTAGTCGAAGGACCCCACCAGGGACTCCCCGTTCACCCCGCGCCCCGTGGCCACGAAGGCCCGGTTCTCGTCGTACGGGAGCCGCGTGCCCGGCGGCGCGGACAGCAGACCGCCCGCGTCGGTGAGCGCGAAGACGCCCTGGGGCGAGGTCAGGTCCCCGTACGTGCGCTCCGCGGACCAGCCCCTGGCCCCGTTGCGCGCCGGCCAGCTCTCGCCCTTGACCCAGTCGGCCCCGGCCGCGGGACGGGTGTAGAGGGTGGCGGTCGACTCCGAGGAGTCCGCGGCCCTGCCGGTGACCAGGATGAGCTGGCGGGACTCGGCCGGGATCCGCTCCCGGGTCCGTTCGCTGATCCCGGTCAGTCCCTGGAGGGGCGAGCGCGGGATGTCGCGCGCGGCCCGGTCCACGGGCTGCGGGCGCGAATCCGTGCGGGCTTGCGCCGCGCCCGCGGCCCCGTCCGGGTCCTGGGCGACGTACGCCCACCCGGCCGTGAAGGTCAGCAGACCGAGGGTGGCGGCGAGGGCCGCGCGACGGGCCGTACGGCGGTGCGTACGGGCGGGACGGGAGCGTGCTCGGGCGTGCTTGCTCATTCAACCGACCGTACCTCAACACACCATCGGAGAGGGTTTGTCCGCGTTGTGTGCGAGGGGCGCGCCACGCCGGGAACCGAGAACCGGACACCCGCCGTCAGGCCGCCGCGGGGGCGCGCCCGGGACCCGGCCGTGGCCTCCGCCTCCGTTCGCAGCGCCCATCCGGCGCCCTCACCTGCGGTGTGCCGCCGTTCGGCAGGTATGCGGACGGCTCCTCGGCGGTGGGCCTCCCCGCCCGCCGGCCGCCACCGCGCCGGCTCGCACGCACTGCCCGCCACGTACGGGCGACCCGGCGACAGCCGCGGGCCGGGCGTGGCGCCGGACGGCCGCAGGACACGGGTGCGGTCGCGGTCGAGGCGGCCGAGGACGACCCGCTGGGGCACCCTGCGCGCCCCGATTGGCGCGCGGCCCGGCTCGACGGGGCAACCGGGCGAAATCCCATGGTGCTCGGCGACGTCTCCGCCTGCCCGTCCGGACCCGGCCGGCCGGCATCGCCCCGGGCGGCGCGGCCGCGGCGCTCCACGCCGGCCCGGGTGACATGCCGTGGGCGGTGCCCCCGTGCGGGCGGTGGCCGGCGGCTTCCCCGCCGCCCCGGCGATCGGCACCCTGGCCGGCCGCCACCCCGTGTGCGCGCGCCGCCCGCCTCGCCCCCGGCCCCGGCCCCGGCCCCGGCGGCGGGCGGGACGGCCCGCCCGGTGACCGGCCCCGGGACGGGGGTAAGCCGTCCCCCGGGGCCGATCACCGACGTACCCTGAATCGATGAGGCGAACTCCCCGTCACGCGGCGCGCGTTGTCATCCTGTCCCCCACCGGGTCGGTGTTCCTCTTCCGCGAGGACAACGTGGAGGTGGGCATCCACTGGCTGCCTCCCGGCGGCGGCATCGACCCCGGCGAGAGCCCCGAGGACTGCGTCCGGCGGAAGCTGCGCGAGAAGACCGGGTGGACCGACCTGGAGCCGGAGCGCCTGCTGTGCACGTGGGAGCACGACTTCACCCACCAGGGCGTCCCGGTGCGCCAGCACGAGCACATCTACGTCACCACGGGCCCGCACCGCGAACCGACCCTGGAGGCCCCGGGCATCCACTGGCAGTGGCTGTCGGCCCGGCACCTGGCCGGCCTGCGCGAACCGGTCTGGCCGCCGCGCCTCGCGGACCTGCTGGCGAACCCCCGCCCCGCCCCGGTCCACCTGGGCCTCATGGCCTGAGGCCGCATCCGGGCCTCGGCGCCCGCGAGGCCGACCGCCACCGCGACGCTCGACGTACGTCGTGGCACCCGGCGGATCACGCCCTCAGCGGGACGCCGGGGCCTGGGCGGTGGCCCGGGCGTAGAGGGCGGCCGCGTAGTCGCCGAGGACCGTGCTGGTCGACACGTCGTCGGTGTCGCCTCCCGTGAGGATGCCGACGATCTTGCCGTCGCGGGCGATCCACGCGCTGCCGCTGGTGCCCCCGGGGAAGTCCGCGCAGTCGAAGCGCTGCTGCGTCGCGCTCTCGCGGACGGCGGTCGCGGTGCAGGTGCGGGGGATCTTGCGGTCGGCCGGATAACCGGTGACGGTGACCTCCTCGCCCGCCCGGCCGGTGGTGTCCAGGAGGGCCGCGCCGGTCACGTCCTCGATCGAGCGGCCCTGGGCGTCGGGGGCGAGCGTGGCGAAGGCGAGGTCGTAGTCGTCGTCCGTGCCCTCCGCCCAGCGCTCGTCCTCGAAGACCTCCTCGATCCTCCACGTGCCGTAGGGGGCGGTGTCGTTGGCGTAGGCCGGGGCGAAGACGGCCGTGCCCTCGCGCTGCTGCCCGGCGAGCAGGCAGTGCCCGGCGGTGACGATCAGGTTGCGGCCCGGGCTCTGCACCACGGTCGCCGTGCAGAAGTGGTCGCTGTCCAGGCCGTTGGTGAACAGCGCCCCGGTGAAGGCGGCGGGCCCGCCGGGCGGGGGCGTCACGGCCGGGGGCAGGGTGCTCCCGGGCAGGCCGGACAGGTGGGGCTTCGGCTCGTGCGAACGCGAGGGGGCCGGCGACGACTGGGCGGGCTGCGCGGCCTTGACCTGGGCGGGAGCGGCCGCCTCGGGGGGCGGCGCGAGTTTCGCCACCGCCGCGGAGGCGCCGAGCGCCGCCACCGTACACAGCACGGCCGTCACGACGCTCCGCTTGTCCACCGGCATGATGATCCTTCCGCTTTGCCCCGGCGAAGCATGCCTTGACCGCGGGGCCGGGTGCAAGGCAATGGACGACGCCTGCGCAGCCGGTCCGGCACGACCGGCAGGCAGCACGTACCGGTCAACCTTGGTCCTACGTCGCACACTTGGCCGATTCCCCTATGATCGCCGGTGGTCCACCGCCCCCGCCGCCGCGCGCGTTCGCGGGGGAAGATCCTGACGAGAGGGCAACGAACCCGTGCGAGGCACAGGCAAGCACCGGATATCCGTCGTCGCCGTGGCGGCCGTGGCCGCGATCGTGGGCGCCCTTCAGCTGCCGTCCACGGCGTTCGGCACCGACGACGTCCCGGACACCGCACGCATCGAGACCCCCGCGGACAGCGTCCCGCCGGCCGGGGACGCACCCGAGGCCCACGCGGAGGACTCCGCCGTCCACGGCAGCGACGGGACGGTCTTCCGCAACGGCGTCATGTCGCTCGCCGCACAGCCGTCGGCGCTCCCCGGGGCCGCCGCCGCGAGGTCGGCCGCCGCCGCACCCGCCCCTCCGCAGGGTGAGGGCTGGAAGCTGAGCGGTGCGACCAAGTGGCTGGCGACCGGCTACACGATCAAGTTCTACGACCAGAAGTCCGCGGACCGGCTGGGTCCCTACGTCCGGGCATCCGCCGCGGACCTGCGCCGCATCACCAACCTGCCGGTCGCCGTCGACACGAAGCCGGTGGGCTGGGACTACATGCGCCCCAAGGGCGAGGTCGTCATCGGCGTGCTGCCCCGGCCGTGCGTCCCGCCCGCCGGCGAAGGCACCATGGGCAGCACGGGCTGGAAGGTCGTCCGTGACGGCTCGGGCACCGCGAACCTCAGCTGCGGCTTCACCAGCTCCTCCGTCGCCGAGACCGTGACCAGCGGACACGCGTACATCGACGAGTCGTTCTTCACCCCGGCCGGCAAGCCGACCGCCGCCATGGGCGAGACGTACATGCGCAACCACATCAGCCACGAGCTCGGGCACACCCTGGGCCTGACCCACGCCAACCGCAGCCTGAACAGGGGCGACTGCGTCAAGGGGAGCGACTCGGGCCAGTTCCCGGTCATGTGCTCCCCCGCCCACGCCTACCAGGACAAGCGGGCGGGCACCTACGTCCAGCAGTTCGACGTGCAGGGCCTGCGCCGCCTCGCGGCGGGCGCCGGGGCGGTGCTCCCCCCGCAGGGCCGGGTGGCCGGCATCGGCTCCAAGTGCCTCGACGTCAAGGGGGGCAAGGCCGCCAACGGCACGCAGATCCAGCTCTACACCTGCAACGGCACCGCCGCCCAGTCCTGGATCCTGGGCAAGGACGGCACCTTCCGCGCGCTCGGGAAGTGTCTGGACAACGCGCGCAACGCGAGCACCGACGGCAACAGGATCGGCCTCCACGACTGCAACGGCTCGGCGGCGCAGCGCTGGTCCGTCAACGCCAAGGGCCAGATCGTCCACGTGGCCTCGGGCAAGGTCCTCGACGTGACCGGCGGCGCGACCGCCAACGGCACCGTGGTCCAGCTCCACGCGGCGAACACGAACAAGCGCCAGATCTGGACCACCCCCAAGTAGCCCGCGGGCGTCCACCGGACGGCCGCCGGACAGGGCGAATCGCCCGGTCCGGGGGCCCGACCGGGACGGTCAGGCGGCGGTGCCCGGTCCTGCCCACAGGCCGTCCGGGGTGAGTCCGAGCAGGTCGATCGCGTTGCCGCGCACGATACGGTCCACCACGTCCGGCGCCAGGTGGCCCATCTGTGCCTCGCCGACCTCGCGGGACTTCGGCCAGGTGGAGTCGGAGTGGGGGTAGTCCGTCTCGTAGAGGACGTTGCCGACGCCGATCGCGTCGAGGTTGCGCAGGCCGAAGGCGTCGTCGAAGAAGCAGCCGAAGACGTGCCCGGCGAACAGCTCCGACGGCGGCCGGTGCACCTTGTCCGCGACACCGCCCCAGCCGCGGTTCTCCTCCCAGACGACGTCCGCGCGCTCCAGGATGTACGGGATCCAGCCGATCTGGCCCTCCGCGTACATGATCTTCAGGTTGGGGAAGCGTTCGAACGTGCCGCTCATCAGCCAGTCGACCATGGAGTAGCAGCAGTTGGCGAAGGTGATGGTGGAGCCGACCGCGGGCGGGGCGTCCGCGGACGTCGAGGGCATCCGTGACGAGGAGCCGATGTGCATGGCGATGACCGTGCCGGTCTCGTCGCACGCCTGCAGGAAGGGGTCCCACTCGTCGGTGTGGATGGACGGCAGGCCCAGGTGCGGGGGTATCTCCGAGAAGGCGACCGCGCGCACGCCGCGCGCCGCGTTGCGCCGGACCTCGGCGGCGGCGAGGCGGGCGTCCCAGAGCGGGATCAGGGTGAGGGGGATCAGACGGCCCCGGGCGTCGGGGCCGCACCACTCCTCCACCATCCAGTCGTTGTAGGCACGCACCCCGAGGAGTCCCAGCTCACGGTCCTGGGCCTCGGTGAAGGTCTGGCCGCAGAACCGGGGGAAGGTGGGGAAGCAGAGGGCGGACTGGACGTGGTTGACGTCCATGTCGGCGAGCCGGTCGGGAACCGAGAAGGATCCGGGGCGCATCTGCTCGTAGGTGATGACTTCCAGCCTGATCTCGTCGCGGTCGTACCCGACGGCGGTGTCGAGGCGGGTGAGCGGCCGGTGCAGGTCCTCGTACACCCACCAGTCGCCGATCGGCCCGTCGTCGCCCCGGGCTCCCATGACGGGAGCGAACCTGCCGCCGAGGAAGGTCATCTCCTTCAGCGGGGCGCGGACGACGCGGGGGCCGGTGTCCCGGTACTTGGACGGGAGCCGGTCCCGCCAGACGTGGGGGGGCTCGACCGTGTGGTCGTCCACCGAGATGATCTTCGGGAAGGTCTCCATGGCCCTTACCGTAGCGCTGATCTGACGAACCGTCAGCTAGTTGGTCGCTGATCGGTCAGGGACGGGCTGACGGGTACACGTGAGACAGGGCAGACTGACCCTTACACCGACGGAAGGCAGGGGGGACGACAGATGGACGGCGTACCGGCCATCCCGCACCCGCGGAACCACCCCGAGGTCCGTGCGGCTGCCGCCGCATCCGAATGCGGCCACGCGGCCGCCGTCCGCCCCGGAGCAGGCCCGGCGTCCGGCGGCGCCCCCGCCGGACCCGTATGGCCGAGGACCACCGCACCCGGAACCGGCACGGGAACGGGCCCGGAACCCGCCGCACCCCGGTCACCCGGCCCGGGCACCGCCGCGCCCCGCCCTACCGCCACCGCAGAGCCCGCCCGGGGCACGGCCGCCGGCCCCGCCCGGCCCGCCGGGAGCGGCACGGCCGCAGGCGACACCCCCGGTGACTCCCGGTTCGCCGTCCTCGGGCCCGTGCGGGCGTGGCGGGGGGCCGAGGCACTGCCCTCCGGCACCCCCCAGCAGCGCGCCCTGCTCGCCGTACTCCTGCTCCGCGACGGCCGCACCGCCACCGCACCCGAACTGATCGACGCCATATGGGGCGAGGACCCGCCGCAGCAGGCCCTCGCCACCATCCGCACCTACGCCTCCCGCCTGCGCAAGGTCGTCGCCCCCGGCCTGCTCGTCACCGAGTCCGGCGGCTACGCCATCCGGCTGCGCTCCGCGGCCACCCTCGACCTCGGCGTCGCCCGCGGCCTCGCCGCCGACGCCGAGGCGGCCCGGGCCGCCGGGGACCGCTCCCTCGCCCGTACGCTGCTGACCCGCGCCCTCGACCTGTGGGAGGGCGAACCCCTCGCCGGGGTCCCCGGCCCGCACGCCGAGACCGAGCGCACCCGGCTCGCCGAGTGGCGCCTGCAGCTGCTGGAGACCCGCCTCGACCTCGACCTGGAGGTCGGCCACCACGCCGAGGCCGTGTCCGAGCTGACCGCCCTCACCGCCGCCCACCCGCTGCGCGAACGCCTGCGCGAGCTGCTCATGCTCGCCCTCTACCGCAGCGGCCGGCAGGCCGAGGCCCTCGCCGTCTACGCCGACACCCGCCGGCTCCTCGCCGACGAGCTCGGCGTCGACCCGCGCCCCGAACTGGCCGCGCTCCAGCAGCGCATCCTGAACGCCGACGCCGACCTGGCCCGTGCGGAAGACCCCGCCCCGGCCGCCGCGGCCGCTCACGTGAGGCCGGCCCAGCTGCCCGCGACGGTGCCCGACTTCACCGGCCGCTCCAGCTTCGTCTGCGAACTCGGCGCGATCCTCTCCGACGGCGCCCAGGACCAGGTCATGGCCGTCTCCGCACTCGCCGGCATCGGCGGCGTCGGCAAGACCACCCTCGCCGTCCACGTGGCGCACGCCGCCCGTCCGCACTTCCCCGACGGCCAGCTCTACGTCGACCTCCAGGGCACCGAGGCCCGTCCCGCCGAACCCGAGGCCGTCCTCGGCTCCTTCCTGCGTGCCCTCGGCACCCCGGACACCGCCATCCCCGACTCCCCCGCCGACCGGGCTGCGCTCTACCGCTCCACCCTCGACGGCCGGCGCGTCCTGGTCCTCCTCGACAACGCCCGCGACGCCGCCCAGGTCCGCCCGCTGCTGCCCGGCACCGCCGGCTGCGCGGCGCTCGTCACCAGCCGGGTCCGCATGGCGGGCCTCGCCGGGGCCCATCTCGTCGACCTCGACGTGATGAGCCCCGAGGAGGCCCTCCAGCTGTTCACCCGCATCGTCGGCGAGGAACGCGTGCGCGCCGAACGGCAGGCCGCCCTCGACGTCGTCGGCGCCTGCGGCTTCCTGCCGCTGGCCATCCGCATCGCCGCGTCCCGGCTCGCGGCCCGCCGCACCTGGACCGTCTCCGTCCTCGCCGCCAAACTCGCCGACGAACGCCGCCGCCTGGACGAGCTGCAGGCCGGCGACCTCGCCGTCAAGGCCACCTTCGAGCTCGGCTACGGCCAGCTGGAGCCGGCCCAGCAGCGTGCCTTCCGCCTCCTCGGCCTCGCCGACGGCCCCGACATCTCGCTGTCGGCGGCCGCCGCCGTGCTCGACCTGCCCGAGTACGACACCGAGGACCTCCTGGAGGCTCTGGTCGACTGCTCCCTCCTGGAATCCGCCGCGCCCGGCCGCTACCGCTTCCACGACCTCGTACGCCTCTACGCGCGTGCCTGCGCCGAGCGCGACGAGCAGCCGCCCAGCGAGCGCGAGGCGGCCCTGGACCGCCTCCTGGACTTCTACCTGGCCACCGCCTCCGGGGTCTACGCCCTCGAACGCCCCGGTGACCGGCTGCCCGCGCACCTGTCCGACACCCACTACCCCGGACTGGTCTTCGCCGAGCCGCGCGCCGCTCTGGACTGGCTGTACGCCGAGGCCGGCCCGCTGCTGGCGTGCGTGCGGCAGGCGTCCGTACGCGGCGGCGACTCACCGGTCCTGCGCCGCGGCGTGGACCTGCTGTGGGCGGCGAAGGACCTCGCCGAGTCGGGTGCCAACTCCAAGCAGTACGAGTCGGCCGCGACCGCCCTGCGCGACGCGGCCCAGGCCGCCCGGGACCCGTACGCCGAGGGCCGCGCCCGCACCACCCTCACCAACGTCCACCTGGTCGCCGGCCGGTTCGCCGAGGCCGACGAGGAGGCCCGCCGGGCCACCTTGCTGGCCCGCGAGGCCGGCGACCCGCTGCCCAGCTGCTGGGCTCCCAACGACCGCGGGATCATCGCCCTCTACGAGGGCCGGCACGCGGACGGCGAACGGTACCTGCTCCAGGCCATCCAGAACTTCCGCGCCGACGGCAACAACGTCGGCGAGGCCAGTGCCCTGTGCAACCTCTCCCGCATCCACGTCGAACTGGGGCACCTCGGCAGCGCCATAGACCTCGCACAGCAGGGCATCGCCATCTACGACCGGATGGGCCTGTCGCTGCGCCTGGCCAACGGCCGCTACGCGCTCGGCATCGCGCTCACCCAGGCGGGCCGGCTCGGCGAGGCCCTGGAGCAGCTCACGGAGGCTCTGGCGCTGTTCCACGACAACCGGCAGCCGCTGTGGGAGGGCGTGACCCACTTCCGCCTTGCCGAGGCCCATCTCGCTGCGCGCCGGCCGACGTTGGCCGCGGCGCACGCCGAACAGGCGATCGCGCTGCGCGGCATCGGCGGGGAGTGGCGGCGGGCGACGGTGCTGACCGTCCTGGGCAAGGCGCTGCGGCGGCTGGGGCAGACGGACCGGGCGCGGGCGTGCTGGCGGGACGCGGAGACGGTGTTCCAGCAGCTGGGTTCCGCCGAACTGGCCGAGGTGCGGACCCTGCTGGCCACGGAGATCGCCGCCTGACCTGCATGGGGACCCGGTTGAATGCGGCGTTCATCGTTCGTTTATCGCCGAACGGCACGATAGGTGCATCGACCCGGTGCGTCGGGGGACATCCGGGCCGTTTGGAAGGATCACCCGTTCGGCGGTCATCGGGGGAATCGCCGAACGGGTCCCACCCATCCATCAGGAGAACCGATGACGACGAACGAGAACCTTCTGCCGAACGACGGCACCGTCAAGCCGCTCGACAACCACGCCTCGGGCGCCGAGATCGAGACCCTGGACAACCACGCGTCGGGCGGCGAGATCAAGCCGCCGACCGACGACCAGGCCGCGGGCGAGGAGATCCGGACGCTGGACAACCACGCGTCCGGTCCGCGCCCGTAAGCCGGCACAGGACGTACGGGGGAGCCCACGGGGGAAACGGGGGCTCGGGGGGGTACGGGGGAGCAACGGGGGACGGCGGCCGCGGTGGCCCGGAGGGGGAGCCATCGCGGCCGCCGCACCCGTATGCCCGGACGGACCGGCGGGCGCGGCATAGGCTGGGGGCGTGTTCTCCTCCCACGGGCCCAGCGTCCGCGAACTGGCAGTGCAGGGCCTCTCCTCCGTCGAGCGGGGCTACGACCTGCTCGCGCCGAAGTTCGACCACACTCCCTTCCGCACCCCGGACCGGATGCTCGACGCGGTCGAGGAGACCCTCGCCCGGCGGGAGGGGACCTTCGGCGCCGGCCTGGACGTGTGCTGCGGCACGGGCGCCGGGACGGGCCTGCTGCGGCGGTTGTGCCGGGACCGGATCACGGGGGTGGACCTCAGCGCGGGCATGCTGGCCGAGGCGGGGCGCCGGCACGCGGACGACGACCGGGTGGACTTCGTACGGGCCGACGCGCGAGACCTCCCGGCGGATCTGGCGGACTCCTACGACCTGGCGGTCAGCTTCGGGGCCTTCGGCCACTTCCTCCCCTCCGAGCGGCCCGCGCTCTTCTCCGGTGTGCACTCCGCCCTCCGCCCGGGCGGCCTCTTCGCCTTCCCGATCGGCGCCCCGATCCCGCCGAGCTCGCCGGTGTGGTGGGCGGTGGCGGGCTTCGACGCCCTGATGCGAGTGCGCAACGCCGTGTGGCGGCCGCCGTTCGTCATGTACTACCGGACCTTCCCGCTGAGCGGGGTGCGCGCCGACCTGCGCACGGCCGGCTTCACCGTGGAGACCGTCCCGCTGGAGCACTTCGGCCGACTGCCCGGGGGCGCTCCGCGCTGGCGGCTGGTGCTCGCCCGCCGGTGACGGGCCGAAGGCGCTCACCGACGGGACGGCCAAAAGTTGTCCCGCAACTGCGAGCTGGGCCCAATCCGAGCCAGCTACCCGGGTACCGATCTTCTGGAGAGTGAGACTGCGCCCATGGACATATCCCTGCGCGAGCTTGAGGACAGTGACCTGCCGATCTTCTGGCAGCAGCTGACGGATTCCGAGTTGCGGCACATGGCAGCCGTGACCAGGAAGTACCACTACGATCGTGGCCACTTCGACCAGCACTGGACAAAGGTGCGCTCGGACTCGTCCGTGATCGTGCGAACCGTCCTCGCCGACGGGGCTGTGGCAGGGCACGCCGCTGTCTTCGGTCCGCCGTCGGAGCGTGAGGTCACGTACGTCATCGGGCGAGCACATTGGGGCCAGGGCATTGCCACCGCGGCCCTTGCCGAGCTGATCGAGCTGGAGCCCGCGCGGCCGCTGCACGCCGACGCCGCCGCTGATAATGCCGGCTCCATCCGCGTGCTGGAGAAGTGCGGCTTCATCGTCACCGGGAAGAGCCGGTGCTTCGCCCGGGCTCGTGACGAGGAGATCGACCTGGTGCACTTGACGCTGAGCTGAGCCGCCGCCACGGGTGGGCACCAGGGTGCCGTCGACGATGCAGACGGTGTCCTTGCGGGGCCGGCCGGCCGGCGCGATGGCCAGCAAGGGCGCCAGGTGACGGCCGCGGAGGCGGCGGCCGTCCGGCTTTTCCGGGCCCCCTCACAGGTCGAGGTCGGCGAACAGGGCCGCGTGGTCGGAGGCCTGGTCGTGCGGTCCGTGCACGCTGTCGAACGGGTCGCCGAACTCGAAGATCCCGCGCGTCTCCAGCTTCACCTCGCTCACCTTGCCGAACAGCTCCGGCGAGAACATCAGGTAGTCGATCTTGTCGGCCGCCTTGCACTTGCCGTGGGTGCCCTTCGGCCCCTCGTAGCTGCCGTGGCTCATCGCGTCCTGCAGGCCGGCGTTCAGGAGGAAGTCGAGCGGCGGGCTGGCCGGGGTGTCGTTGAGGTCCCCGGCGACCACGACGTGGTCCGAGCGTTCGAGGGCGTCCCGGTAGATCTGGGCGCAGCGCTCACCCTGGAGCTTGCGCTTGTCCGCCCCACCCCCGCCGCGCTTGCTCTTGAAGTGGTTCCCCAGCAGCCACAGCGGCCGGCCGTCGATGTCGATCTCGAATTCCGGGCAGTCCCTGCTGAAGATGCCGAAGCGGTCCCGGGGATTCTTCTTGTCGAAGATGTGCGAGCGTACGGAGGTGATCGGACGCCGGCTGAACAGCCTCACGTCGATGCCGCGTTCATCGTTCCCGTCGATCAGCAGGTTGAACGGATAACGCTTCCCGTCCAGCCGGCCGGCCAGAACCTGTCGGTTGAAGCGGTCCAGGGTGAGCCGGTCCTCGACCTCGACCGTGAGCAGGATGTCGGCGTCCACCTCGGCGATCACCCTGGCGGTGTTCCCGATGGCGTCCAGGGAGAGGTCCCTGCGGACCAGCTCGGCCCAGCCGACCCAGGCATCCCGCCCCGTCGCCTCTTCCCTGACCTGGACGCCGCTGCCCTCCCCTGTGAGCAGCCGGGCCCTGCCCTTGGGCTCGTTCACCAGGATCGTCTTGGTGGAGAGCTCCGGGCGGACGTCGATGCTGTGCGCCAGGAGGATCTCGATGATCTCCCCCTTGTCGTCGGCCGTGTACGCGTCCTTGTCGAGGATCTCGACGAGCCGTTTGAAGTCCTGGAGTACCTTGTTGCGCCGCTCCTCGTCGTCGATGCCGAAGGCGACCGGCCGCTGGAAGAGGTTCTCGGCGTTGAAGGTGCCGATGCGGATGCTCATGGCGCACCTCCTCACACTTTCGACGATTCTGGGAGTGCGCCGGGGAGCTGTCCAACGGAGCGGGCCGCTCCTGGGAGACAGATGAAGATTTTGGGGCCGGGTGGTGAGGGCCCCCGCGATGTCCTGCTCCACGGCCCTGACCCGGGCCCGAGTTGCGGGCGTGATGGGGCAGGCGCGCAATGACCCAGTGGGGCCGGATGTGTGGGCGGCGTGCCGGGAGTTGGTCCCGGCCTGCCGGGTGATCCGCGAAGTGCCCGGCGCCGGCACCGTGGCCGCAGCGTACTGCGGGGCCCACGACTACGCCGATCCGGGCACACCCCGCATCGCCTGGAACGACGAGCAGGCACGCTTCCAACTGGTGGACGCCCTGGTCACCGACGCCCTGCATCTGCCGGGCCGTTTGCCCGAGCAGGATCTCGGCCCCGCAGCGGCGGATGCCGTGGGGATTCTGGCCCTGGTCCCGAGGCCCGGCACGTGCACACGTCGTACTCACACCTCCGACTGGGCGTACTCGGGGCTTCGGCCGGTGCGGCGAGAGTGCGTGCCGGGTGCCGTGGGCGCCGTGCGGGACTTTCGCAACACCCCCTGGGCGGAACGCCTGCGTCACCATCGGGACACCCGGCACAATCCGTGAGAAGCCGTCAGGCAGCCTGCGTACCACCCTCACGCCTTGGAGCAGCCGGTGTCGTCACAGGAAATGCTCATCACGATCACGCCCCAGCAGGCCACCTACGGTGTGATCCTCCCCGTGGAACTACCGACGGGGCCGGTCCGGCTGCGCATCCCGCCCTGCCGGCACGGCGATCGCGTCACGGTCCGCGTCGGCGCGGAGGAGGTGCTGCTGCGGATCCACGTCTCCGGGGCGGGCGCCGCCTGGATCGCGGGGGCCGGGGGTGTCTCTCCCCCGACCGCGGCGGGCGGGCAGCGGCCCGCCCCGCATCCGGCCGCGGCCACCAGCCCGGCGACCGGCGGCGGACGCGGCTGCCTGGTGGGGCTCGCCGTCGTCGCGGCCCTGGTCATCGGCTTCTTCGTGCTGAGCGACGGCGACGGCGGCTCGGACGCCAAGCCCGCCGCGGACGCCACGCCCACCTGGTCGTCCTCCTGGTCCCCCTCGCCCGCCGAAGCCGCCACGCCCTCCCCGCCCGAACCCTGGCCGTCGGCCCCCGCAGCGGCCGCCACCACCCCGTACGTTCCCGTGCCGAGCGCCGAGCCGAGCCCCGAGCCCAGCCCCTTCGACCGCGGCACCTGCCTCAACGGACAGCTGCCGGACTCGACCACCCCGCGCAGCGTCAGCGGCGTCGAGGAGGTCCCCTGCTCAGCGTCCGACGCCCACTACCGGGTGATCGAGAGCATCCCCGGCACCTCGGACCTCAACAGCTGCAACGACAACCCGAAGACCCAGTACGCCTTCTCCTACCGCTACATGCGCGGCTCGCTCGTCCTCAACCAGTACGTGTACTGCCTGGTGGGTCTGGGCTCCTACGCCCGCTGACCCGGGCGCGGCGGCCGTCGGCGGGGGTCACGGGCGGGCGCGGAGTTCGCGTTTGAGGATCTTGCCGCTCGCGTTGCGGGGGAGTTC
This sequence comes from Streptomyces sp. NRRL F-2664, assembly GCF_000719345.1. Taxonomy (GTDB): domain Bacteria; phylum Actinomycetota; class Actinomycetes; order Streptomycetales; family Streptomycetaceae; genus Streptomyces. The sequence goes on along the minus strand of NZ_JOFX01000046.1, from coordinate 13,102 downwards.
GGTGACGAACTCCACCGCGCGCGGGACCTTGTAGTTGGCCATCTCCCGGCGGGACCAGGCGATGAGGTCGTCGGCGGTGAGGGTGGAACCGGGGCGGCGCACGGCGTAGGCCTTGCCGACCTCGCCGAGCCGCGGGTCCGGGATGCCGACGACCGCGACGTCGGCGACGTCCGGGTGCAGGCCGAGGAGCTGCTCGATCTCGGCGGGGTAGGCGTTGAAGCCGCCGACGATGAACATGTCCTTGATCCGGTCGGTGATCCGCAGGTTGCCGCGCTCGTCGAGTACGCCCACGTCCCCGGTGCGCAGCCAGCCGTCCGGGGTGATCGCCGCGGCCGTCGCGTCGGGGTCCTCGAAGTACCCCTGCATGACGTGGTGGCCGCGGACCGCGATCTCACCCGCACGGCAGGGCGGCAGGGGGTGTCCGGCGCTGTCGAGGACCGCCACCTCGGTGTCCGGGATGGGCCGGCCGGAAGTGGCGGAGACGGTCTCGGCGGGGTCGTCGCGGCGGCACATGGTGACGATGCCGCCCGCCTCGGAGAGTCCGTAGGCGGTCAGAACGGTCCCGATGCGCAGCTCGCCGCGCAGCCGCTCGACGAGCCGCAGCGGGACCACGGCCGCACCGGTCACGACCAGGCGCAGGGCCGACAGGTCGTGGTGGTCGCGCTGGGGGTGGTCCAGCAGGGACTGGTGCAGGGTCGGCGGTCCGGGCAGAACGGAGATCCGCTCGGCGGCGACGTTGGCGAGGACGGTGTCCACGTTGAAGACGGGCTGGGGGACCATCGTCGCGCCGCGCATCAGGCAGGCGAGGATCCCGGCCTTGTAGCCGAAGGTGTGGAAGAAGGGGTTCACGATCAGGTAGCGGTCGCCCTCGCGCAGACCGGCGAGCTCGCTCCACACGGCGTAGCAGCGCAGGGACTGGGCGTGGGTGATGACCGCGCCCTTGGGGCTGCCGGTGGTGCCGGAGGTGAAGATGATGTCGGAGGGGGCGTCCGGGCGGACGGCCTCGGCGCGCTCGCGGACGGCCTGCGCCGGGACCCGGTCCCCGCCGGCTAGGAAGTCCTTCCAGGTGCGGAAGGTGTCGGGGGCGTCCTCGGCGAGGACGACGACCTGTTCCAGGTGCGGCAGTCCGGGCAGGGGTCCGCTGCCGGACCCTTCGGCGGCGGCCCGGCGCAGTGAGGCGACGTAGGAGGTGCCGAGGAAGGTGCCGGTCACGAAGAGCAGCCGGGCCCGGCTGCGCTGCAGGACGTATGCCGCTTCCGCGCCCTTGAAACGGGTGTTCAGGGGGACGAGGACGGCGCCCGCCGAGACGGCGCCGAGGGCCGAGACGATCCAGTCCAGGGTGTTGGGGGCCCAGACGGCGACCCGGTCGCCCGGTTCCACCCCGGCGGCCATGCAGGCCGCCGCGGCGCGCTCGACGCGCTCGCCGAGCTGGGCGTAGCGGATGCGGACGCGCCCGTCGACGACGGCCTCCAGGTCGGCGTACTGCGCCGCCGCCGACCGGACGAGTCCGGCGATGGTCCCCCAGCGCAGGTCTCCGCGCTCGTCCTCGCCGGAGCCCTCGGCGGAGCCCCGGCCGGCGTCCTCACCCACGCTGTCGCGCACGTCCTCGCGCGGCCCGTCGTCGCCCATGCGTGCCACCCTCCCGCGAACCCAGTAGCTGACTATCCGTCAGATTAGCTGTAGCCTTCGCGGCTGTCAGTACTGGCGCACTCCCCGGAGGTGGCGATGGCGGCAACGCTCAAGGACGCGACGGCGATAGTCGGCATCGGCCAGACCGCCTTCGCCAAACGGCTGCCGCAGTCCGAGAAGGAACTGGCCTGCCGGGCCGTTCTCGCGGCCCTCGCCGACGCGGGCATCGACCCCTCCGAGGTCGACGCCTTCTCCTCCTACACCATGGAGGAGACCGACGAGGTCGAGGTCGCGAAGGCCATCGGCGCCGGCGACGTCACCTTCTTCTCCAAGATCGGCTACGGCGGCGGCGGCTCCTGCGCCACGGTCGGCCACCTCGCCGCCGCCGTCGCCACCGGCCAGGCCACCGTCGGCGTCGCCTGGCGCTCCCGCAAACGCGGCTCCGGCCCGCGCCCCTGGAAGAACACCGCCGTCCAACTGCCCACCCCCGGCCAGTGGACCCGGCCCTTCGGCCTGCTGCGCCCCGCCGACGAGATCGGCATGCTGGCCCGCCGCTACATGCACGAGTACGGCGCCACCCGCGACCACCTCTTCAACGTGGCCATGGCCTGCCGCAACCGGGCCAACGCCAACCCCGCCGCGATGATGTACGAACGCCCGCTGACCCGCGAGATGTACATGACCTCCCGCATGATCAGCGACCCGCTCTGCCTCTTCGACAACTGCCTGGAGACCGACGGGGCCCTCGCCTGCGTGATCGTCTCCGCCGAACGCGCCCGTGACTGCCGCCACCGGCCCGTCTACGTCCACGCCGCCGCCCAGGGCCTGCCCTCCCAGCACCACGGCATGGTCAACTACTGGAACGACGACCCCCTGTCCGGTCCCGCCTGGACCGCCGCCCGGCACCTGTGGAAGCAGGCCGACTTCGGCCCGGCCGACGTCCACGTCGCCCAGATCTACGACGCCTTCACCCCGCTCATCCCGCTCTCCCTGGAGGGCTACGGCTTCTGCGGCCGCGGAGAGGGCGCCGCCTTCACCGAGGGCGGCGCCCTGGAACTGGGCGGCCGGCTCCCCCTCAACACCGGCGGCGGCGGGCTCAGCGAGGCGTACGTGCACGGCTTCAACCTGATCAACGAGGGCGTCAAGCAACTGCGCGGCGTCTCCACCGCCCAGGTACCGGACGCCGAGACCTGCCTGGTCACGGCCGGCGAAGGCGTCCCCACGTCCGCGATCCTGCTGAGGAGCTGACCGACCGATGACCACCGCACCCGAAGCCGCCGCGACCGCGGACGCCCTGCTCCGGCCCGTCCCCGACGAGGACGGCGCCCCCTTCTGGGAGTACGCCGCCCGTGGCGAACTGCGCGTCCAGGCCTGCACCGCCTGCGGCCGGCTGCGTTTCCCGCCCCGCCCCTGCTGCCCGCACTGCCGGTCCTTCGACAGCGAGTGGCGCCGCATGAGCGGCCGCGGCCGCATCTGGTCCTACGTCCTGCCGCACCCGCCGCTGTTGCCCGCCTACGCCGCGCAGGCCCCGTACAACGTGGTCCTCGTCGAGCTCGCCGACGCCCCGCACATCCGCCTCGCCGGGAACCTGGTCACCTCCGCCGACGCCCCCCTCGACTCCCTGGACCCGGCCCGGCTGCGCATCGGCGCCCGCGTCCAGGTGGCCTTCACCGCACAGGGCGGGACGACCGTGCCGCGCTGGCTGTTGGAGAAGTCATGAGCCTGCGGGTGGAACGCGACAAGAGCACCGGGGTCGCCGTCGTCACCCTGGACCGCGAGCACCGGCACAACGCCGTCGACCTGGCCACCGCCGCGGAACTGGGCGAGGCGTGGCGGGAGCTGCGGTTCGCCGAGGAGGTGCGGGCGGTCGTACTGACCGGCGCCGGCACGGCCGCGTTCTGCACCGGCATCGACCGCGGCGTCGACGTACCGCAGCCCCCGTCCCCCTACTCGGCCGACGACCCGCTGATCGCGATCGGCCCCAAGTCCTGCGACCTGTGGAAACCGGTGGTCGCCGCCGTCAACGGCATGGCCTGCGGCGGGGCCTTCTACCTGCTGGGCGAGGCGGAGTTCCTCATCGCCTCCGAGACCGCCACCTTCTTCGACCCGCACACCAGCTACGGCATGGTCAGCGCGTACGAGGCCGTCCACATGGCGCAGCGCATGCCCTTCGGCGAGGCGGCCCGGATGTCCCTCATGGGCACCGCCGAACGCCTCACGGCGCGCCGGGCCCACGAGATCGGCCTGGTCTCGGAACTGGCCGCCCCCGGCGGGCTGCTCCCGGCGGCCCTGCGGGCGGCGCAGACCCTGGCCGGCTTCCCGACGCAGGCCGTGCAGGGCACCGTGCGGGCCCTGTGGTCGGCGAAGCAGGCCGCGCTCCAGCAGGCCCTGTCCCAGGCCCCGGCCCTGATCGCGCTGGGCAACCTGCCGCCGGACCGGCAGGCGGAGCTGTTCGCGGGCCGCCGCACGGCCCCGGAACCCCGCCTGCGCTGAGAACGTCCCTCAGCGGGGCTTGCGGGACGTCTTCGGGCGGGGAACCGCCTCCGCCTCCCCGGTCCTGGTGGACCCGCCGGAGGCGGAGCCGGGAGCGGAACCGGACCCGGCGCCCGGCGTGCGCGTGGCGGCCGGCGCGGAGCCGCGGGTGGTGGGCTGCCCGAGCCGGCAGTTCTTCACCTCGGCGGCCCGCGCGGGCTCGTCGAGCGGCACGTCGACCGTGCGGGTCTCGCGCGCCCCCAGTTCCACCCGGACCACCTCGGACTCGACGGCCGCGCCGCCGGCGCCCTCACGGCGGAGGTCGACCTCGACGGTCGCCCTGCGGTCGAGGCGGGAGGTGAACCGGAGCGTGGTGACCGGCGCACCGGAACGGGTGCAGGTGAGCACGACCACGGTGGCCGGGTCGCCGCTCGGGCTCGCCGAACCGGTGGGCGCCGCGGAGGCCGTACTGCCGTTCCCGCCGCCGCTCTTCTTCTTGCTCTTGGAACTGGAGCAGCCGCCGCCACTGCCCTTGCTCTTGCCGCTCTTGCTCTTCCCGCCGCTGCCACCGCCGTGCGACGAGAACCCCGTCAACGCGAACACGACGACCACCAGCACCGCGGTGAACCTGATCCGACGCCCGGACACCATGGCCCGACCCCCTCCCCCATGGACAGACGGCCGGTCACGCTACCAGGCGGCCCCGACACGGCGGCGGCCCCGGCCCCCAGGGAGGGGGCGGGGCCGACCGGCCGGGTGGGCGGGTGGTGATCAGGCGGCGTCGACGACGCCGGAGGCCGCGATCTCGACCTTGCCCTTGGGCGCGCCGGACTGCGAGCCCAGGGCCTCGATCTGGTCGACGAGCTCCTGGCCCGAGACGACCTCGCCGAAGACGACGTGCTTGCCGTCGAGCCACGGGGTGACGACGGTGGTGATGAAGAACTGCGAGCCGTTGGTGTTGCGGCCGGCGTTCGCCATCGACAGCAGGTACTTGCGGTCGTGCTTCAGGTTGAAGTTCTCGTCCTCGAACTTCTCGCCGTAGATGGACTTGCCGCCGGTGCCGTTGTGGTTGGTGAAGTCACCGCCCTGGAGCATGAACTGCGGGATGATGCGGTGGAAGCCGGAGCCCGCGTAGCCGTAGCCGTTCTGGCCGGTGGCCAGCTCACGGAAGTTGCGCGCCGTCTTCGGGACGACCTCGTCGAAGAGGTTGAAGACGATGCGGCCCGCCGGGGCGCCGTTGATGGTGATGTCGAAGTAGACGTTGCTCATGGGTCCCATCCTGTCACTCCCGGTGCGGTGCGCTACCCGGCGGGGCCGGACCCGGCCCCTCCCGGGTCAACCGCTCGTACGGGTGCCCGTACCCTTCGCCGCGTCCAGGGCGTACACGCAGCGGTCCTTGCTGCACGCGTACACCACGCCGCCCTCCGCGACCGGGGCGCCGGTGATCTCGCCACCCGTGGCCAGCTTCCAGCGGAGCTGGCCGCCCGCCGCGTCCAGCGTGTAGAGGCAGTGGTCGGCCGAACCGAAGTGCACCCGGCCGTCCGCGACCGCGGGCAGTCCGGTGATCTCCCCGCCCGCCGCGAACCGCCACTTCGGGGTACCGGTGACCGCGTCCAGCGTGTACAGCGCGCTGCCCGCCCCCAGGTGGACGTTGCCGCCCACCACCAGCACCGGGTCGGAGGACTGCCGCGACTCCGTCGCGATCCGCCAGCGGTCCTGGCCGGTGGCCGCGTCGAGCGCGTACACGGTGCCCAGGTAGTCGGCGAGGTACACCCCGCCGCCCGTGACGGCCGCGCCCGGCGCGAAGGCCGGCGGCGCCAGGAAGACCGCGGGAGCCTCGAAGTGCCAGCGGACCCGGCCCGAGGCCCGGTCCACGGAGATCACCCGGGTGCCGGCGGCGACGTACACATGGCCGTCCGCGGCGGGTGTGACCCGGACGGGCACGTTGCCGCAGGAGGCCGCGTCACCGATCGGATACGACCAGGACTCGCGGCCGCTGCGGGCGTCCAGGGCGCGCAGCCGCGCGTCCTGCCACACGTACACCGTGCCGTCGTGGAGGACGGGAGCCGCCTCCGGGGTCTCGAAGTCGCTCTGCGCGCCCGTCAGCTCCCACAGCTTGTGGCCGCTGGACGCCTCCCAGGCCTGCACGCCGCCGCCGCGCGTGGCGGTGACCACCGTGCCGCGCTCGGCACGCAGGGCGTACACCCAGGCGTCGGTGGACAGCCGCCACCGCTCGGAGCCGTCGGAGCCGTCGAGGGCGTAGAGGGACGGCCCGTCGGAGGCGTGGATGCGGCCGTCGGCCACCGCCATGGACCAGGCCACGTCGCGGGTCTTGAACTGCCGGCGGCCGCTCGCCACGTCCAGCGCGTGCACCTCGAAGGAGGTCACGTACAGCAGGTTGCCGGCGACGGTCGGCGTCCCCCACACCTCGTTCGACATGCGGAAGCGCCACGGCCGCCAGCGGCCGCTGTCGGGGGCCGGGCCGGGGCCCGGCACGGCCGGGGCGACCGGTCCGGTGGCGTGCGGGGGCGCGGACCCGTCCGGAGGACGGATCCAGCCGGTGGCGGAGTCCACGGCCGAGGCGTGCGCCGCAGACGCCGCAGACGCCGCGGCCGTCGCGAACGGGCCGGGCCCGATCGGCACCGGCGAGCCGCCCAGCCGCACCGGCTCCCCCGACGGCGCCGGGGACCGCGGCGGGTGCTGCGGGCGTGCCGGCACGGCCTGGCCGGTACGCGGGTCCACCCAGCCCTCGGCGCCCCGCGGGCGGCGGTGCGTCGCCTGTTCGGACTGCGGCCCCCGGCCGCGCGCACCGCCGGCGCCGCCGCCGTCGCGACCGGGCGCGGGCACCGACGCGGCGGGCGTACGGTTGCCCGCGCGCCGGGCCTCGATCATCGCGACGGCCCGGCCGGGCAGCCACGCCGACGCGGTGCCGCTGTCGTCGCCGCCGTCGAACAGGTGCGGTGCCAGCTGCGCCTGGAGGTCGGCCGGGGTGGGTCGCAGGGAGGCGTCCATCTGCATGCAGGACTCGATGAGCGGCCGCAGCTCCTCGGGGAGCCCCTCCAGGTTCGGGCCCTCGCGCAGCAGCATGAAGACCGTCTCCACCGGGTTCGCCCCGTGGTAGGGCGGGTGCCCGGTCGCGGCGAAGACCAGCGTGGAGCCGAGTGAGAAGACGTCGCTGGCGCCCTTGACGCTGCGCGAGTCCTTCGCCTGCTCGGGCGACATGTAGGCGGGGGTGCCGACGGCGACGTTCGTCATGGTCAGGCGGGTGTTGGAGACGCCGCTCGCGATACCGAAGTCGATCACGCGCGGGCCGTCCTCGACGACGAGCACGTTGGACGGCTTCAGGTCGCGGTGGACGAGCCCGGCGCCGTGGATGGACTGCAGGGCCTCGGCGATACCGGCGGCGAGCCACCGCACGGCCTGGGCGGGCATCGGCCCGCACTCGTTGACGATCTCCTCCAGGGAGGGGGCCGGGACGTAGGCGGTGGCCAGCCACGGCACGGCGGCCCGCGGGTCGGCGTCGACCACGGCGGCCGTGTAGAAACCGGACACGGCCCGCGCCGCCTCGACCTCGCGGGTGAACCGCACGCGGAACAGCTGGTCCTCGGCGAGCTCGGTCCGCACCGTCTTGATCGCGACCCGCCGTCCGGACGCCGACCGCGCGAGATAGACCAGCCCCATGCCGCCGGCGCCGAGCCGTCCCAGCACCTCGAAGGGGCCGATCCGTCTCGGGTCGTGCTGCGTCAGCTGCTCCACCACTCGCCTCCACACCTCCCCGTACGGGCCACTCACCGGGCCCGCTCCCACCGGCACGGGGCCCTGCCCCGTGCAGCGTCTCATTCCGGGGCGCAGCCCGGGTCGCGCAACCCCGATTCTGTCAGGCCCGGGACGGGTCCGGCCCCGGCACGGCGAGCAGCCGGGTGTGATCTGCCCGGCGATCGTGCCGGGGGCTACCCCTCCGCTTCGGCGCGGGCCTCCGCGGGGGAGTGCGTGCGGGGCTCCGAGAGGAGCCCGAAGACCGCCCCCTGATTGTCCGCGACGACCGCGATCCGCCCGTAGGGGGTGTCGAAGGGGTCCGCGGTGACCCGGCCGCCGAGCCGCTGCACCGTCGCCACGGACCGGTCGCAGTCGGGGACGGCGAAGTAGACGAGGAAGTGCGCCGGCATGATCTCCGGGAAGGCGTCCGTGATCAGACTGCGGCCCAGCACGGCGGAGTCCGTGCCGGGCGCCTTCCCGGGCGGCGACCAGAGGCGGTATTCGACGCCGGCGTCGTCCTGGTCCTGCGGGACGTAGCCGAAGACCTTCGCGTAGAAGACGTCCACGGCGTCGCGGGCCCGGGTGTAGACCTCGCTCCAGCAGTACGTGTACGGCTCCTGCTGGGCCTCGAAGCCGTGGTGGGTGCCGGGCTGCCACAGCCCGAACACGGCCCCGCCGGGGTCGGCGGCCATCGCGGCGGTTCCGTACGGGCCGACCGGCATGGGGTCCATCACCATCTGGCCGCCCGCGGCCCGGATGCGCTGGGCGCAGGCGTAGGCGTCGGTGGTGTAGAGGTAGACGCCCCAGACCGTGGGCATCCGGCCGTCGGGCTTGGGGGCCAGGGCGGCGACGTTGCGGCCCCGGCTGTAGGCCTGGGTGTAGTGGCCGTACTCGGCGCCCGCGCTGTCCGCGTAGGTCCACCCGAAGAGCTCGCCGTAGAACCGCTTGCCCGCTTCGACGTCCGGAAGCGAGGCGTCCACCCAGCAGGGTACGCCTTCCACGAATGCGGCCATGGGCCTGGTTCCTTCCGTTCTGCGGGGGTATGTACCCTCTCGCCCCTCCGAGCCATGATCCGCCCGAAAACTTGTCCACAGCCTGTTGATAAGACTATTCGGGGGAAACTTCATGGAACCGGGCGACACGCCCGGACGTGATCATGGGGTGTTTCCGGCCGGGACGGGGGCAGCGCCCGGACCGGCAGCACGTGCCGCACCCGGCGCGAATCCGCCCCCACGGCCGCCCGGGACAGGCTTCCCCCCAGGCCAGGGAGCGTGTAACCCCATTTGCAGGCGGCCGAATAGCGCCCCGATCACCCCTCGGTAAGCTGACGGCATGACAGGACAAGTACGCACCGTCGACGGGCGTGTCGCCGGCCGGCGCGGCCAGGCGACGCGGCAGAAGCTGCTCGACTGCCTCGGCGAGATGCTCAGCTCCTCGCCGTACCGCGACGTCAAGGTGATCGACGTCGCCCGCAAGGCCGGTACCTCCCCCGCGACCTTCTACCAGTACTTCCCGGACGTCGAAGGCGCCGTCCTGGAGATCGCCGAGCACATGGCCACCGAGGGCGCGCAGTTGACCGCGCTCGTGGAGGGCCGCAGCTGGGTGGGCAAGTCCGGGTGGTCCGCCGCCGAGGAACTCGTGGACGGCTTCCTGGAGTTCTGGCGCCGCAACGATGCGATCCTGCGCGTGGTCGACCTCGGCGCGGCCGAGGGCGACAAGCGGTTCTACAAGATCCGCATGAAGATCCTGAACTCGGTCACCAACTCCCTCACGGAGTCGGTGAAGGAGCTCCAGGCCAAGGGCAAGGTGGACAAGGACGTCAGCCCTGCGGCGATGGCCGGCTCGCTGGTCGCCATGCTGGCCGCGGTCGCCTCCCACCAGAAGGGGTTCCAGACCTGGGGGGTCAAGCAGGCCGAGCTCAAGCCGAACCTGGCCCTGCTCGTCCACCTCGGCATCACGGGCAAGAAGCCGACCCGGTAACGGCGGACCCGCCCCGGGTCCGCCGCCCGCTGCGGCTCCACGCCCGCCGCCGGCTCAGGGCCGGCGCTCCGGCCCGCCCGGGATCAGCGACGCTCCAGGCGGAACAGCCGGATCTCACGCTCGATGCGCGCCTGGTACGTCGCGTACGGCGGCCAGAACCCCAGCACCGCCCGCCAGGCCGCGGCGCGCTCCTCGCCCGCCAGCAGCCGGGCCCGTACGGCGATGTCCTCGCCCCGCCAACTCACGCTCGCCTCGGGGTGCTTGAGCAGGTTCCCGGTCCATGCCGGGTGCCCGGGCCGGCCGAAGTTGGACCCGATCAGGATCCAGCTCGCCCCGCCGTCCTCCGGCATGCACGCGAGCGGTGTGGTGCGCGGTTCACCGGTCCGCGCGCCCCTGGCGGTGAGGATCACCCCGGGGAGCATCTGCGCGCTCAGCATGACCTTGCCGCGGGTGAGCCTGTGCACCGCCTTGTCCAGGGCGGGGACGAAGTGCGGTGCGATCTTGGCGAACAGCATGGTCGAGGAGACCTTCTGCATCAGCTTGACGCCGAGAGCCACGCGAGCCATCAGACGGCCACCTTCTTCTGCGGGGGCGGGGGCGGGGACGCGGCGGGGGCCGCGGCGGAGGGTGCGGATGCGGGCCGGGTGGCGGCGCCGGCCGCGGCGGGCTCGACCCCGGGTGCGGATGCGGCGGCGGGCGTCTGCGCGAACAGGCCCGCACGGTCCGCGGCGTGCGCCCGCAGCCGGTGCACCGGGCCGAAGAGCAGCTCGTCCGAGGCCGCCCGCTTGAAATAGAGGTGGGCGTCGTGCTCCCAGGTGAAGCCGATGCCGCCGTGCAGCTGGATCGCCTCCCCGGCCGTCACGCGCAGCGCCTCCAGCGCCTGCGCGAGCGCCAGGCCTCCCTGGTCCGGGTCCCAGGCCGCGTAGTAGGCGGCCGACCGGGCCGCCTGCACCTGTACGTAGAGGTCCGCCAGCCGGTGCTTGACCGCCTGGAAGGAGCCGACCGCCCGGCCGAACTGCTCGCGCCGGCGCACGTACTCCACCGTGTGCGCCAGCGCCTGCTCGGCCGCCCCGACCGCCTCGGCGGCGAGCACGGCTGCGGCGGTACGGCCGACGGCGGCGAGGGCCCCCGGCACGCCGGCGTCGCCACCAGCGGCCCCGGCACCGGTCGCGCCACCGGTCGCACCGAGCAACTCCGCCGGGGTGTGGCGCAGTTGGACACGCGCCTGCGGGCGCGTCTCGTCGAGCACGGTCTGCCGCGACCGGACGAGGCCGGGGGCGCCCTCCCGGACGAGGAAGAGCAGCGTACGGCTGCGCGCGAAACCGCCGGTGTGCGCGGCGACCAGCAGCAGGGGGGCACTGTGCCCGTCGAGCACCTGGGCCACCTCCCCGAAGAGCCGCCAGCTGTCGTCGCCGTCCGCGCCGGCCCGGGCCTGCACCCCGCCGGCCCGCCCGCCGCCGGACCACCGGGCCGCGGTGTCCTCACCGGTCAGCGCGAGGGCAGTGGCCAGCGCCGGGCCGGGAACGGCGAGCGCCGCGGTCAGCCCGCCCGATGCCAGCGGCGCAAGCAGCGCGGAGCGCTGGGCGGCGGTGCCGAGGGCGGCGATCAGGGGCGCGCACAGCACTGCGGTGGCCAGGAGCGGCGAAGGCAGCAGTACCCGTCCGGTCTCTTCGCAGGCCAGAGCCAGGTCGGCGGGGGCGCAGCCGACCCCGCCGTACTCCTCCGCGACGGCGATGCCCGGCAGCCCGAGCTGCCGGGAGAGCTGCTGCCACAGCTCGCGGTCGTACCCGGCGTCGGTGCGCACCGCGGCCTTGACCTCGTCGGGGCCGCAGCGTTTGCCCAGGATCTCGCGCAGGGTGCGCCGTATCTCGTCCTGCTCCGCGGTGAAGGCGGCATCCATCGTCGGGCTCCTCCCCGTATCTGACGGGCCGTCATGTTAGGGCGGCGGGCGACAGATGCACAGGGGGCGCGGGCGGTGGGTTGCGGGCGCGCGGAGGCGAGGCGCCGGCGGGGCCTAGCATCTGACGATACGTCAGATGTACCGTCCTGGCATGCCTGGACTCACACCTGGAACCACCCCCCGCCGCCCCGGCCGACGGGTCGCGGTGGTCGGCATCGCCCTCTCGGACTGCGGCCGGGTGGACGGCCCCACCCCCTACACCCTCCACGCACAGGCGGCCCGGCGCGCCCTGGCCGACTCCGGCCTCGACCGCTCCGTCATCGACGGTTTCGCCTCGGCCGGCCTCGGCCTGCTCGCACCGGTCGAGGTGGCCGAGTATCTGGGGCTGCGCCCCACCTGGGTCGACTCCACCTCCGTCGGCGGCTCGACCTGGGAGGTCATGGCCGCGCACGCGGCGGACGCGATCGCCGCCGGTCATGCCAACGCCGTACTACTGGTCTACGGCTCCACGGCCCGGGCCGACATCAAGGCGCGCCGCCGCACCTCGAACCTCTCCTTCGGCGCCCGCGGTCCCCTGCAGTTCGAGGTCCCCTACGGCCACACCCTGGTCTCCAAGTACGCCATGGCCGCCCGCCGCCACATGCACCAATACGGGACGACGCTGGAGCAGCTCGCCTCCGTCGCCGTCCAGGCCCGGGCCAACGCGGCCACCAACCCGGACGCGATGTTCCGCGACCCCATCACCGTCGAGGAGGCCCTCTCCGGCGAGATGATCGCCGACCCCTTCACGAAACTGCACTGCTGCATCCGCTCGGACGGCGGCTGCGCGGTGCTGCTGGCAGCGGAGGACTACGTCCCCGACACCGCCAAGACCCCCGTATGGATTCTGGGCGCGGGCACCTCCGTCTCCCACACCACCATGTCGGAGTGGCAGGACTTCACCGTCTCCCCCGCCGCCGTCTCGGGCCGCATCGCCTTCGAACGAGCGGGCCTCACCCCGGCGGACGTGGACCTCGCGGAGATCTACGACGCCTTCACGTACATGACCCTCGTGACCCTGGAGGACCTCGGCTTCTGCGCGAAAGGCGAAGGCGGGGCGTTCGTGGAGAAGGGCCGCCTGTTGCGCGACGGAGAACTCCCGGTCAACACGGACGGCGGCGGCCTTTCGGCCTGCCATCCGGGCATGCGGGGCCTGTTCCTACTGGTCGAGGCGGTGCGCCAACTACGCGGCGAGGCAGGAGCGGGCCAGGTCACCAAACCCGGCGGCCACCTCCCCGAGGTGGCCCTGGCCTCAGGCACAGGCGGCTGGTTCTGCTCCTCGGGCACGGTCCTCCTGGGCCGGGGGTAGGGGCGGGGGCTTCGGGG
>NZ_JOFX01000045.1 GCF_000719345.1 Streptomyces sp. NRRL F-2664 | reverse complement strand
TTCCCGGCAGTCTTTCGGCTTTCCGGGACGGGGCGGTCGGTCAAGGGTGGAGCGAAGCTCCATCGCGAAGCGACGCGACCGAAGGAAGCGCCCTTGACGGACCGACCCGGCACGGAAGGACGATGGGACTGACGGGAAACCCCCAGACCGTTCCTGATACCGAGCACACGGCTCCCGCCCCACCGAAGCCGCCCCGCGCTGCCCGTCCCCGTCCAGGCGTCTTCCGGCCCCCGTTCCCCCGGCGGAGCGCCCGCGTGGTCCGCTCGTCCCGCCATCGCCCTGCTGCCGCCCTACCCCGCGGCGTCTGCCGCCATCCTGTGTCGGGTTGGCAGGGAGTGTCAGAACTCTGTTGCCGACCAGCGTTTCTGACGTACCGTCATATCCGTTCATCACCGCACCGCACCGCACCGCACCGCACCGCACCGCCGCCCGCCCTGTCCTCGCCCGCCCTGGCCCCCGCCCCGATGCAAGCCGACCTGGAGGTCCGCCATGGCCGTCGACCGGCCCGTCGCGCTCGACGAGTACCCCGTCCACCAGGCCCCCCTGTCGATCAAGCACCTCGTGAGCGGGGACCGGAACGCCTATGACCGGTGTATCTTCCACGTCTTCGACCACGCCGGCCGTGCCGTCCTGATCCTCGGCCTCGGGGTCTACCCCAACGCCGGTGTCATCGACGCCTACGCCACCCTCCGCCTCGGTGACGAACTCCTCGCCGTCCGGGCCTCCGACGCGCTCACCGACGACCGCATGAACCTCTCGGTGGGACCCTTGTCGATCGTCGTCGACGTGCCGCTCAGGCAGCTCACGCTGCGCTGCGCCCCCGATGCCGGCGACGCGCTCGGGCTCTCGTACGACATCACCTGGACCGCGGAGTTCCCCGCCGTCTGGGAGCCCCACCACATCCAGCGGCGCGGCGACCGCCTCATGCTGGAAGGGCGCCGCTTCGTGCAGGCCGGCAACGTCACCGGCACGATCCGGGCCAAGGGCGAGGAGTTCACCCTGACGGCGGGGGAGTGGAGCGGTACCCGCGACCGGAGTTGGGGCGTGCGGCCGATCCCCGGCGAGGAAGGGGGCCGGGCGGCCGAGGAGTACCGGCCCGACGGCTTCCACTGGCTCTGGATCCCGGTCCGGTTCGCCGACCGCTTCGTCATGGTCATCGCCCAGGAGGACGCGGACGGCCACCGCACGCTGAACGAGGCCGTGCAGGTCTTCCCCGAGGACAGCGGCCGGGCCGACGTCCAGCTCGGCTGGCCGCACACCGACATCCGCTACCGCCCCGGCACCCGGCACCCCGAGAGCGCCGTGGTCCACCTCACCGACCCGTCGCGCAAGCCCCTGGAACTGGGTGTGGAGATACTCAACTCCTCCCCGCTGGCCGTCGGCGCCGGCTATCCGCCCGCCGGGGACTGGCAGCACGGCACCTGGCAGGGGCGCGGCTGGAGCGACCGGCGCGTCTACGACCTCTCCCATCCGGCCGCCCATCCCATGGCCGCCTTCGGGGTCACCGACCACTCGGCCCGCTTCACGCTCGACGGGCAGACCGGGCACGGCATCTTCGAGCACGGCAGCTTCGGCCGCCACGACCCCAGCGGCTTCGCCGACTATTCGTCCGTAGCCCCGTAGCCCCGTAGCCCCGTAGCCCCCGAGCCGCATGGCCGCCGATCCCCGTACCGCGCAGCCCTCGCAGGTCCATGTCCGAGCAGGAGAAGGGGTCCCCATGGCCACCGCACCGCGTCCGCGCACCTCCACCCGAGAGCCCGAGGAGCTCGGCCGGCGCGTCGCCGCCTGGCTCGCGCCCCGGCTCCCCGGGGCGCGGGTCACCAACGTCTGCGTCCCCGGTTCGAACGGGATGTCCAGCGAGACCCTGCTCTTCGACCTGGAGCACCCGGACACCCCGCTGCGCGCCTGCGCACTGCGGCTCGCCGCCGACCCGGCGGCCTACACCGTCTTCCCGACCTATGACATGCCGCGTCAGCACCGCGTCATGAGCCTGGTCGCCGAGCACACGGACGTGCCCGTCCCGCGTGTGCAGTGGCTGGAGGAGGACCCCGGGCCGCTGGGCGCCCCGTTCTTCGTGATGGCCCGCGCGCAGGGCCGGGTCCCGCCCGACGTCATGCCCTACACCTACGAGGGCAACTGGCTGCACGCGGCGTCGGACTCCGAACGCGCCGCGCTCCAGGAGGCGAGCATCTCGCTGCTGGCCCGGCTGCACGACCAGTTCCCGGCCAAGGAGGCCGAGTTCCTGCTGCCCGAGGGTGCAGGCAGCCCGCTGCGCCGGCACGTGGAGTCCCAACGCGCCTACTACGCCTGGGTGGTGCGCGGCCTCGCACCGTCCCCGCTGATCGAGCGGGCCTTCGACCGCTTGGAGGAGCTGTGGCCGGCCGACGAGGGCCCCTCCGTCCTGAACTGGGGCGACGCCCGGATCGGCAACGTCGTCTACGACGGTTTCACACCGGTGGCGGTCCTGGACTGGGAGATGGCGGCGTACGCCCCGCGCGAGGTGGACCTCGGCTGGACCGTCTACCTCCACCGGTTCTTCCAGGACCTCACCGTGAGCTTCGGCCAGCCCGGTCTGCCGGACTTCCTGCGCCGGGACGACCTTGAGCGGCGCTACGCCGAACTGACCGGCCACGTACCGCGGGACATGGAGTTCCACACCCTCTACGCCGCCCTGCGGCACGCGATCGTGATGCTGCGCATCGCCTACCGGCAGGCCCACTTCGGCGAGGTCGAGGTCCCTGCGGACCCGGACGGCCTGATCCTGCACCACGTCGGTCTGGCCGCCATGGTGCAGGGAACGTACTGGTAGGCGAGCGGGGCAACGGGCTTCCGGGCGCGGCGGGCGCGTCCGGGCGGTGCTGCCGCTCAGGCCGCCTGGGCGTGCTGCTGGCGCGTCTGCGCCTGCGGCTGGGGCAGGACCGGCCGCACGACGCGGATCGGACGCGAACCCGGGCCGCCCACGTGCGAGAACGGCTGCGTCCGCCAGTCCAGGCCCTGGGGCAGGGCGGGAAGGGCGAAGGGAGCCGGCTCCTGGGCCTCCGCCGTCTGGGGAGCCCCGACGGAGGGGAGGGCGTCGGCGGCGGGCCGGCCGGTGCCCGCGCACACGGTGAGTCCGAAGGGGTTCCACGGGGTCAGGCAGAGCGCGTGCTGCGGGAGGTACTCCTCGTCCGCGACGAGCGCGATCGACTGGCCGCAGTCGGGGCACACCGCGTGGTAAATCTCGAACCCCTCGACGTCGTCGGGGTATTCGCCGTCCTCCGGGTAGGCGTCGTCCCCGGAGTCGAGGGATGCGAGAGGCTCCGGTTCGCTGCGACCGGTGCGCTTGGTGTTCAGCATGGATGTACTCCCCCTTGGGTGGGCCGGGCGGGCAGGTACTTCGGCCTCGGCCACAGCAACCACTTCCCGTCGCGCGTCACGAGTAACCACAACAGACCAGCCTCCACCTGCATACCCCTGTGGCCTTGGTCACATGCCCGGCGCAGATGCCTCCAGTGGGCGGACAGCACTGGGCCTGGAGTGCCTTTGGCCGTAAGTTGAGCGGCTATGAGCGCAATGGAGGAGCTGGACCGCCAGATCGTGGATCTGCTCGTGCGGGACGGGCGGATGAGCTACACGGATCTGGGCAAGGCCACGGGACTGTCCACATCGGCAGTCCATCAGCGGGTACGCCGTCTGGAGCAGCGCGGGGTGATCCGCGGCTATGCGGCCGTGGTGGATCCGGAGGCCGTGGGCCTGCCGCTGACCGCGTTCATCTCGGTCAAGCCCTTCGACCCGAGCGCCCCCGACGACATCGCCGAGCGGCTGTCCGGCGTACCCGAGATCGAGGCCTGCCACAGCGTGGCGGGCGACGAGAACTACATCCTCAAGGTGCGCGTCGCCACCCCGCTGGAGCTGGAGGACCTCCTCGGCCGGTTGCGCGCCCTCGCGCACGTCGCGACGCGGACGACGGTGGTCCTGTCCACGCCCTACGAAGCACGACCGCCCCGCGTCTGACCCCCTGCAGCACGTCCGCCCCGCGTCCGGCACCCCCTACGGGGTACCCGGAGGTCAGGGGGTGCGGGGCGACGCGGGACACTGGTGGGCATGACTGACCGCACCGCCCCCTCCGCCGAAGCCGTCGGAGCACCCACCAGGACCGTCCTCCTCCGCGGGGGCGAGGTACACAGCCCCGCGGACCCCTTCGCCACGGCGATGGTCGTCGAACGCGGCCACATCGCCTGGGTCGGTTCCGAAGGCGCGGCCGACGCCTTCGCGCAGGGCGTCGACGAGGTCGTCGATCTGGGCGGCGCGCTCGTCACGCCGGCCTTCACCGACGCGCACGTCCACACGACGTCCACGGGTCTGGCCCTGACCGGGCTGGACCTGACCGGAGCGGGTTCGCTGGCCGCCGCGCTGGACCTGGTGCGCGCGTACGCCGCGAGCCGGCCCGGCGACCGGGTGCTGCTCGGGCACGGCTGGGACGCCGCCCGCTGGCCCGAGCGCCGCGCGCCGCGCCGCGCCGAGCTCGACGAGGCCGCCGGAGGCCGTCCCCTCTACCTCAGCCGCGTCGACGTCCACTCCGCGGTGGTCACCACCGCCCTGCTCGACCTCGTGCCCGGGGTGCGCCCCGACGGGGACCGGCCGCTGACCGCCGACGACCACCACGCCGTACGGCGGGCGGCGTTCGCCGCGATCACCCCGGCCCAGCGCGCGGAGGCGCAGCGGGCGGCGCTGGACCGGGCGGCCTCGCTCGGCATCGGTTCGGTGCACGAGTGCGGCGGGCCCGACATCTCCTCGGCCGAGGACTTCGCCGGGCTGCTGGCCCTGGCGGCGGAGCGGCCGGGGCCGCGCGTGTTCGGGTACTGGGCCGACCGGGACCTCGCCCTGGCCCGGGAGCTGGGCGCCGTGGGGGCCGCGGGCGACCTGTTCGTGGACGGCGCCCTCGGTTCGCACACCGCCTGTCTGCACGACCCGTACGCCGACGCCTCGCACACGGGGACGGAGTACCTGGACGCGGTCGCCGTCGCCGAGCACGTGGCGGCCTGTACCGAGGAGGGGTTGCAGGCCGGTTTCCACGCGATCGGCGACGCGGCGGTCACCGCGGTGGTCGAGGGGGTCCGGGCGGCGGCCGAGAAGGTCGGCCTGGCGCGGGTCCGGGCGGCCCGGCACCGGGTCGAGCACGCCGAGATGATGACCCCGGCGACCATCGCCGCCTTCGCGGAGCTGGGGCTCACCGCCTCGGTGCAGCCGGCCTTCGACGCGGCCTGGGGCGGCGAGGACGGGATGTACGCCGACCGGCTCGGGGCCGAGCGCGCCCGCACCCTCAACCCCTACGCGGCCCTGCTGAAGGCGGGGGTGCCGCTGGCCTTCGGCTCGGACGCGCCGGTGACCCCGCTCGACCCGTGGGGGACCGTCCGCGCGGCCGCCTTCCACCGGACGCCGGAGCACCGGATCTCGGTGCGGGCGGCCTTCACCGCCCACACGCGGGGCGGCTGGCGGGCGCTGGGCCGTGACGACGCGGGGACCCTCGTCCCCGGCGCCCCCGCCGACTACGCGGTCTGGCGGACCGGGGAACTGGTGGTGCAGGCGCCGGACGACCGGGTGGCCCGCTGGTCGACCGACCCGCGCTCGGGCACTCCCGGACTGCCCGATCTGACCCCCGGATCCGATCTGCCGGTGTGCCTCGCGACCGTGGTCGGCGGGCGGGAGGTATTCGTACGCCCACAGGGGTGATCCGGTCGGCCTCGGTTCGGTACGGGCGCTCGGACCCGGATAGGTTCGGCCGGGTCCACCACAGGACGTCGTGCCGGACGGATCCGTCTGCTCAGCGCGCCCGCGCCTCGGGGGCGAGTGAAGGTTTCGCCGGGCGGCGGGTGGCCCGAGGTCGGGGTCCGGCGGTCCAGTAGACAACGGTCAGGGCGGCCCGCAGCCAGCGGGCGCCGGATCGGCCCGAAGGACCGCGGGCCCCGACCGCCCGACCGGGCCGGGCGGGGAGGCCCGCGGCACCCGCACCGCCGGGGCGGGCCGCGGCCGATGTTCTAGAGTCGTTCTCTGCGACCAGACGTACAGGACGTGCACACGCACAAAAGGGGACTCAGTGAGCGACGGCGGACAGCGGGCCTACGGGCCGCTCGGTACAGCCTTGGTGATCATTCCGACCTACAACGAGGCGGAGAACATCGGGCTGATCGTCGGCCGTGTCCGGGCGGCCGTGCCCGAGGCCCACATCCTGGTCGCCGACGACAACAGCCCCGACGGCACCGGCAAGCTCGCCGACGAGCTGGCGGCCGGTGACGACCACGTGCACGTGCTGCACCGCAAGGGCAAGGAGGGGCTCGGCGCCGCCTACCTCGCCGGCTTCGTCTGGGGTCTGGAGGAGGGCTACGGCGTCATCGTCGAGATGGACGCCGACGGATCCCACCAGCCCGAGGAGCTGCCGCGGCTGCTGACTGCGCTGGCCGGCGCCGACCTGGTGCTGGGCTCGCGGTGGGTGCCGGGCGGCCGCGTCGTGAACTGGCCCAAGACGCGGGAGTTCCTCTCGCGCGGCGGCTCGACGTACTCCCGGCTGATGCTGGACGTCCCGATCCGGGACGTGACCGGCGGCTACCGGGCCTTCCGGCGCGAGACCCTGGAGGGCCTGGGCCTGGAGGAGGTGGCCTCGGCGGGCTACTGCTTCCAGGTGGACCTGGCCCGCAGGGCCGTGCAGAAGGGTTTCCGCGTGGTGGAGGTGCCCATCACGTTCGTGGAGCGCGAGTTCGGCGACAGCAAGATGAGCAAGGACATCGTGGTGGAGGCCCTCTGGCGGGTCACCCAGTGGGGCCTGAAGACCCAGGCGGCCAAGCTGCTCGGCAAGGACACCGGCAGGCGGGGCGGCACCGCCTGACCCGCACGACGGCCCGATCGGGCCCGATCGGTACGACGCCCCCCTAGGGGGGGCGTCCCGTACCTCCGGCTGAGGACACTTTTATCCGGCCCCAGGCACACTGGGTGCTATGACGACCGGCACTGGATCCCTGCGGACGGGCACCTCGACGGCTCCCCGTCGGCGCTCGCCCGCCCGTACCTTCCTCCCCCTCGCCATCGCCGCCTGGCTGATCCTGGAGATCTGGCTGCTCGGCCTGGTCGCCGACGCGGCCGGCGGGCTGGCCGTGGCCGCGCTGATCGCCGGCGGACTGGTCCTGGGCGCGGTGGTCATCAAGCGCGCCGGACGCCGGGCGTTCAAGAACCTCACGGACACCTTCCAGCAGGCGCAGCAGGGCCGGCAGCCCGCCCCGCAGCAGCCGGGCCGGGGCAACGGGCTGACCATGCTGGCCGGCCTGCTCCTGATGCTGCCCGGCCTGCTCTCCGACGTGGCGGGCCTGCTCCTGCTGCTTCCGCCCGTGCGGGCCCTGGTCAGCCGCAGGGCCACGCGCTCCCTGGAGCGGAAGATGGCCTCGGCGCCCGTCGGCAGCTTCGGCGACGCCTTCCAGCAGGCCCGCATCCGCTACCCGGACGGCAAGGTCGTCCAGGGTGAGGTCGTCCGCGAGGACCGGCCGGGCCCCGACGCCGGCCCGGACACTTATCGTCCGCCGCTGGCCCCCTAGGGCTCGCCGGAGCACGCCGAGGGGCCCCGCCGCACGATGTGCGGCGGGGCCCCTCGGCTTGTGCGTTCGTCCGGCTGTCAGGCGGACTTGCGGCTGTCCCGCGGATGCACGGCAATGTTCATGGCGCCGGAGCGCAGGACGGCCAGCCTCTCGGCCAGCACTTCCTCCAGCTCCTCGCGAGTGCGTCGCTCCATGAGCATGTCCCAGTGCGTTCGCGCAGGCTTGCCCTTCTTCTCTTCGGGCCCGTCCCCGTCCACGAGGAGTGCCATGGCGCCACACGCCTTGCACTCCCACTCCGGCGGAATCTCTGCCTCAACCGAGAACGGCATCTCAAATCGATGTCCGTTCTGGCATGCGTACTCCACCGCCTGGCGCGGGGCCAGATCGATGCCGCGGTCCGTCTCGTAGCTGGTAACCACGAGGCGCGTACCGCGGAGAGCTCGCTCACTCATGAATCGTGCCTCCCGGGCTTGTCGCCCACAGGACAGGTGTCGCTGTCGTCGTCATCCGGTCAACGTCCGGTCGGCGGTATAGATTCCCGCTCCGGGTCGTGCGTCGCCCGTCGTACCGCCCCTTGTTGTACCCACCAGTGCCCGTTTTGTCACATCTGGCAGCAGATGTCACCCAACGTCTAGACTTCTTTGGCGCGCAGTAACGGTCCGCCTGGCAGGCCAAAGGCGTACACTACCGGCCCTTCGCTGCAACGTCTAAATCCGTTCGGAATTCGTTCGTGGATCCGGACCGGGAGCGGGTGGGCCCGGGCCTCGGACCCGCGCTCAGATCCGCTCCGGTACAGGATTGCCCGCCGCCTCCACCGCGCGCCGCACCGGCACTCGCGCGAGCAGCAGGAACCCCAGTGCGAAGAAGGCCACCAGCGAGATGATGGCGTCCCGGTAGCTCCCCGTCACCTGGTAGGTCAGGCCGAAGACGAGCGGTCCCACCCAGCTCAGGCCGCGGTCGCTCATCTCGTACGCCGAGAAGTACTCGGCCTCCTTGCCCGCGGGCACCAGGTGCGAGAAGAGCGAGCGCGAGAGGGCCTGGCTGCCGCCCAGCACCAGGCCGATCATGGCGGCGAGGGCGAAGAACCACACCGGCGTCCGCGCCGGCAGGAAGTAGCCGACTCCCAGCGTCACCGCCCACGCGGCCAGCGATGCCAGGATCGTCCGCTTGGCGCCGTAGATGCGGGCCAGCCGCCCCATGCCCAGCGCGCCGCCGACCGCCAGGACCTGCACCAGCAGCACGGCCCCGATGAGGGTGCCCTGTTCCAGCTCCAGCTCCTCCGAACCGTAGATGGAGGCCTGGGAGATCACCGTCTGCACGCCGTCGTTGTAGATCAGGTACGCCAGCAGGAAGGACAGGGTCAGCGGGTAGCGGCGCATGTCCTTGAAAGTGGCGACGAGCTGCTTCCAGCCGCTGACGGCCGGCGCCGCCCCCGGGTCCCGGACCACGGCCCGGTCCCGCAGCCGGCGCAGCGGGATCAGGGCGAAGGCGCCCCACCACAGGCCCGCCGAGGCGAGGCAGATCCGGACGGCCATGCCCTCCGAGACGCCGAAGGCCTCGTGGCCCAGATAGAGGGCCAGGTTCATGACGAGCATCACGGAGCCCGCGGTGTAGCCGAAGGCCCAGCCGCGCGAGGAGACGGTGTCGCGCTCGTCGGGGGTGGAGATCTGCGGCAGGTAGGCGTTGTACAGCACCATCGACACCGACAGCGAGGCGTTCGCCACGACCAGCAGGAAGCCCCCCAACAGGTACCGCTCACCGCCCAGGAAGAACATCGCGGTCGTCGCGGCGGCCCCCGTGTAGGCGGCCGCCGCCAGCAGCGGCTTCTTGCGGCCGGTCCGGTCCGCGACCGCGCCCGCGAGCGGCATCAGCAGGACGGCCAGGATGACCGAGGCCGAGACCGAGTACGCGAAGAAGGAGCCGGCCCGCACCGGTATCCCCAGCGGGTGCACGAAGCCCTCCGCGTCCGCTGCGGCCTTCGCCACCGAGGTGAGGTACGGCCCGAGGAACACCGTCAGGACGCTCGCCGAGTACACCGACACGGCGAAGTCGTAGAAGTACCAGCCGCGCTGCTGGCGCTTGCGCTCGGCGGCAGCGGCCACCAGGGCCTTGTCCGCCCCGGCGGATCTGCCGTCCTCCGCCCCCGGTTCCGCTTCCTCGGTCCGGCTGCTCTCGTCCGCGCTCACTCGTCGTCCCCCTCAGTGGTCCTGTACCGCGACGGCCGCCGCGTCCTGCGCGACGACCGGAAGCGGGTCAGGCCCAGGCGCCGCGCCGGTCCAGCACCGTGCGCAACAAGTCGATGTGGTCGGTCATGATGCCATCGACACCCAGGTCGAGGAGAGCCTCCATGCGTTCCGGTTCGTTCACGGTCCACACGTGCACCTGCAGGCCCCGCTCGTGCGCCGTCTCCACGAAGCGCCGGTCGACCACGCGGATGCCCGCCTGGGTTTCCGGCACCTGCGCGGCCACCGCCCCCACGCGCAGCGCCGCCGGTATCGCGTAGGAGCGCAGCCGCAGCCCGACCACCCCGCGCACACCGTACGAGGTCGCCAGCCGCGGGCCGGCGATCCTCTGGGCGCGGGCCACCCGGCTCTCCGAGAAGGAACCCACGCAGACGCGGTCCCAGATCCCGGCCCGCGCGATCAGGTTGACCAGCGGGTGCAGCGCCGACTCGGCCTTGACGTCGATGTTCCAGCGGGCTCCAGGAAACTCCTCCAGCAGCTCCTCGAAGAGCGGAAGGGGCTCCGTGCCGCCCACCCGGGCCTCGCGCACCTGCTTCCAGGGCAGCTCGGCGATCCGGCCCCGGCCGTCCGTGACCCGGTCCAGCGTGGCGTCGTGGAAGGCGACGAGTTTGCCGTCGGCCGTGGCGTGCACATCGGTCTCGAAATACCGGTAACCCGCTTCGGCGGCCCGGCGGAAGGCGGCGACGGTGTTCTCCAGACCGTCCGCGGCACCTCCCCGGTGCGCGAACGGAATCGGAGCCGGGTGGTCCAGATAGGGATGGCGAAGGCGTACGTGCGTCACGGCCGCAGTATCCCCCCTGTCCGCAGGTGCCGGTGGTACGCAGGGTGAACGGGATGCGGGCGGCCCGGTACGCCCCTGGTGCAAGTGGACTGGCTCGTGGCACGCTGTGCCTCGGACAGCAATCCAATCCAGGCCTTGAACGAGGCCAATCGGACGAAAGTGGACCGCACGCCATGGCCGAATGGACCTCAGCGGTCGGTGCCGCTCAGCTGGCCCGCCTCATCACCTCGCAGCAGGAGCGGAACTCCGTACCCGGTGCCCGCAAGCCGCCCGCCTACCGCACCCTCGCCGACGGGATCCGGCTGCTCGTCCTCGAAGGGCGCGTCCCGGTCGCCGCCCGGCTGCCCGCCGAGCGGGAGCTCGCCGTCGCCCTCTCCGTCAGCCGCACCACCGTCGCCGCCGCCTACGAGGCCCTGCGGGGGGAGGGCTTCCTGGAGTCCCGCCGGGGTTCGGGCAGCTGGACCTCCGTCCCGGCCGGGAACCCGCTGCCCGCCCGGGGCCTGGAGCCGCTACCGCCCGAGGCCCTCGGGTCGATGATCGACCTCGGCTGCGCCGCCCTGCCCGCCCCCGAACCCTGGCTGACCCGGGCCGTCCAGGGCGCCCTGGAGGAACTGCCCCCGTACGCGCACACGCACGGGGACTACCCGGCCGGCCTGCCGGCGCTGCGCCGCATGCTCGCCGACCGCTACACCGAGCAGGGCATCCCCACCATGCCCGAGCAGATCATGGTGACCACCGGGGCGATGGGCGCCATCGACGCCATCTGCAGTATGTTCGCCGGCCGCGGGGAGCGGATCGCCGTCGAATCCCCCTCCTACGCCAACATCCTCCAGCTGATGCGCGCCGCCGGGGTCCGGCTCGTCCCGGTGGCCATGGCCGACGGGCTCACCGGCTGGGACATGGACGTCTGGCGCCAGGTCCTCAGGGACTCGGCCCCCCGCCTCGCGTACGTCGTCGCCGACTTCCACAACCCCACCGGCGCCCTCGCCTCCGAGGAGCAGCGCCGCGCGATGGTCGAGGCGGCCCGGTCCGCGGGAACGGTCCTCGTCGCCGACGAGACCATGGTCGAACTCCAAGTGGAACCGGACCTGGTGATGCCCCGCCCGGTCTGCTCCTTCGACCCGGCCGGCAGCACGGTGATCACCGTGGGCTCCGCGAGCAAGGCCTTCTGGGCGGGCATGCGGATCGGCTGGGTCCGCGCGGCCCCCGACGTGATCCGCAGCCTGGTCGCGGCGCGCGCCTACGCCGACCTGGGCACGCCGGTGCTGGAACAACTGGCGGTGAACTGGCTGATGCGGACCGGCGGCTGGCAGGAGGCGGTGGACATGCGCCGCCGACAGGCCCGGGAGAACCGTGACGCCCTGGTCAGGGCGGTCCGCAGGGAGCTCCCCGACTGGGAGTTCGAGGTCCCGGCCGGCGGCCTGACCCTGTGGGCCCGCGCCGGCGGCCTCTCGGGATCCCGGCTGGCCGAGGTCGGCGAGCGGGTCGGCGTACGGGTCCCCTCGGGCCCGCGGTTCGGCGTGGACGGCGCCTTCGAGGGCTACGTGCGGCTGCCGTTCACGGTGGGCGGCCCGGTGGCCGAGGAGGCGGCCGCCCGCCTGGCGGCGGCGGCCCGCCTCGTGGGCACCGGCGCGGGCGACAGCTCGGGAGAACCCCCGCGCACGTTCGTGGCGTAGAAGAAGGACAACCCGCCCCGGCACGGGCCCCGCACCACGGGGGTTGTGGTGCTACGACGGCTCCGGCGCGTCGAGCGCCTTCACCAACGCAGGCTCCGCCGCCTCCGCCGGACCCTCCGCCCCCGCAGGACCGGGCTGCCGCTCCGGCAGGAGCTCCAGCACGGCCTGCCGGTACGCCGGATGCGCGGCCTCGTCGTAGGGATCCGGCGTGGCCGGCACCTGGAGCCGGTGGACCGGCCCCGTGCCGAGCCGCGCGTACCCCCGCCCCGGCGGCACCTGCGACGGGGGCGTGGTGTGCGGCGGCAGCCCCAGGACGTCGGTGATCTGCTGGATCGCGGCGGGCCCGAGCACGATGCGCGCCCGGGTGTGCTGCCACACCGCGTCGTGGAGCATCTCCAGGTGGTCGAACGGTTCGGCCACGACCACCGTGATGTGCGCGGGCCGCCCGTGGCGCAGCGGCACCTGGAGGTGGCCCATGGGGTCGGGACCGCCCTCCGCGACCGCGAGGTGCGCGAGCACGCTGGGCTGGTCCAGCAGGATCCACAGCGGGCGCCGGGTGTCCTCCGGCGCCGGCCGGCCGGCCTCGCGGGCCCGGTGCGTGGCGATGAGCCGCCGTTCGGTCTCCTGCGCGGCCCACTCCAGGGTGGCCACCGCGCCGACCGGCCCGCACTCCACGGCGAGGACGCCGGCGCGGCCGGTCAGGCAGGCGTACTCGCCGCTGCCGCCGCCGTCGACGACCAGGACGTCGGCGCCGTGCCGCAGGGCCTGCAGGGCGAGGGAGCGGAGCAGGGTGGAGGTCCCGCTGCCGGGCTGGCCGACGGCGAGCAGGTGGGGTTCGGTGGAGCGGGGGCCGGTGCGCCAGATCACGGGCGGGACGTCGCGGGGCTGCTCGCCGTCCAGTACGGGCAGGGTGCGCTGCACGGTCCGGGCGTCGGTGAAGCCGAGCACGCTCTCCCCGGGCGAGGTGACGAACGGCTGGGCGGCGATGCCCGTCGGCAGCGCCGCCAGCACGCTGAGGTCGAGCTGGTTGCCCTCCTCGTCCCAGTCGAAGAGGTACTCCCGGCCCCGCCCGGACTTGGCGTGCAGCAGTGCCTCGATCCGGGCCCGTGAGGCGGCCTCGCCGTCGGTGAAGTAGGCCGGGTAGCGGATGTGGAGCCGGGTGATCCGGCCCGCGTCGTCGAACTCGTAGCCGCTGAAGGCCTTGTCCCACTCGCCGCCGTGGGCGAAGAGGGGGGTGGGGTCCTCCGGGATGGAGAAGTACGGCACGAGGGCCTCGTAGAGGGCGCCGAGCCGTTCGGCCTCGGCGTCGCTGGGTCCGGTCCTCGCCGGGGTGCGGTCGCGTCCCCGCCAGGCCGCCGCCGCCATCAGGGTGATCATGGCGAGGAGCGGTCCGTAGGGGACGAGCGCGACCACGAGGACCAGGGCGGCGCCCAGGAACAGGGCGGGTCCGCGCTTGTCCGCAGGCGTTTCGGACCACCTGCGCCGCCCGGCCGCGGCCAGGATGCGCAGGCCCCGTCCGATGACGAGGAGCGGATGGAGGACGTCCGTGGCACTGTCGGCGGCCGTGCGAGCGAAGTCGCGGCCCCGGGCCAGCGACGCGGTGCCGCTGCTGAGAATGCGGGGGAGTGGGCGCCGGGCCACGGGCGTCTCCTGGAGTTGTGGTGATCGGTCTTCCGGGTGGGGCTGGTGTTCCTGCTCGGCGGCGGCTAGAGCTTGATCCCGCCGAGCAGGCTCGCCAGACTCGCCGTGCTCGCCGTGATGCTCGGGGCGATGGCGGAGCCGGCGAGGAAGAAGCCGAAGAGCGAGCAGACGAACGCGTGCGTCAGCTTCATCCCGTCCTTCTTGAAGAACAGGAAGCAGATGATGCCGAGCAGGACCACGCCTGAGATGGACAGGACCATGAGGGGCTCTCCTGGTTGGTGGGGACAGTCACCATCAGTTGTTCCAGGCTCACAGGAAGTATCAATGCGAAAAAAGGTGCATACGGGTGAATCCGGTGGGTTTTCACTTGACCGGCTCAGTCCGGCTGGCGCGCCCGCCGTATCGGGGTCACAGCCCTCCCGCTGCTCGGCCCGACCCCGACATGCCCAGGCCAGGGCGCTACCCTGGCGCTTCACCCGTACGGACGCAGCGCCGTGCGCACCCCTGCCCCGCACGGCCTGGGGAAGCTTCATGCCAGCAGCGAGTGAAAGGCGGTACGCGCGATGAGCGAGCACACCGGAGGCACCTCCCCGGAAGGCCCCGACGAGGACGTCATCGAGCTGGCGACCAAGATCTTCGACATGGCCCGTCAGGGTGAGAGTGCACAGCTCGCCGCGTACCTCGACGCCGGGGTCCCGGCGAACCTCACCAACGACCGCGGCGACACCCTCGTCATGCTCGCGGCCTACCACGGCCACGCCGACACTGTCGCGGCCCTGCTGGCCCGCGGGGCAGAGGCCGACCGGGCCAACGACCGCGGCCAGACCCCGCTCGCCGGCGCGGTCTTCAAGGGCGAGGAGGCGGTGATCCGCGCGCTGCTCGCCGGAGGGGCCGACCCGCACGCCGGAACGCCCTCCGCGGTGGACACGGCGCGCATGTTCGCCAAGGCCGACCTGCTGGAACTCTTCGGAGCCGAGTAATCCGCTTTTTTGCCGGGCCAGGGCCGGTACGGACCTCACAGGTTGATCACAGCAGCCGTAAATGTGGTCGCGGTGCACAAACCGGCTGGGTCATCATGGCGTCGGATTCGATTCGCGAGCACGGGGGACGGGCAGAGGGCCAGGACACGAAGGGTGTCCCGGCCCGGTCCGGCCACCCCTGGTCACGAACCACCGACGAGAGTGAGAAGGCAATGGTCTACATCGAGCGGAACAAGACGGCGGACGTCCTCACATGCTGTTACGCGGCCCTGTGAATCCCGATTCCCGGTTGCGTCCCCAGCTTGATTTGAGGCCACTCCCATGTTCGAACCAGTCATAGCGCCGAGCGGTACCCTGCTCGGCCTCCTCCAGCGGGGCCGTGGCGACGGCACGCTGCACGCACTCGCGGCGCCCAGGGCGGAGGCCCTCGCGGCCCTCAACCAGTGCGTGCTCCGCGATCCGCGCCAGGACTGGCAGGTCGAGAACCGCTCGCTGTACTACGCCCGGCTCTACCTCGACCTCGACGGCCCCCTCGGCGAGATCGAGAGCCACCTCTTCAGCGCCGACGACCTCGTCGACGACACGGACCACCGCACGGGCCTCGCCCTGTCCGTCCTGGGCCACCTGGCCTCGTACGGCCGCGACGACGCCCTCATGCTGCTGCGCCGCTACGCCGCCTCCGGGGCGAACTGGGCGTGGGCCCTCGACGAGCTCGCCCTGCGCGACGACGACGAGGGACTGCGGTCACTGGCCGGACCCGTCCTCGCCCGCTTCCCCGCCACGGCGGAGGGCGAGGCGCTGCTGGCCGCCGCCGTCCGCGACGCCTACGAGCCCCGGCCGTGGTGCCTGTGGGAGGAGTCGCCGCTGTACGGGGAGCGCTTGGGCGCGGCCCGACGGCAGGGCTCCTTCGACCGCTGGCAGCGCCAGCTGACGCCGAGCGGCCCCCGACCCGGCTGGGGCGTCCGGGCCGTCTTCGACTGGGCCGCCGACGGCCTGAGCCGCGGCACCCCCCTGCACGTGCCCGCCGCGCGCTGCCTCGCCGCCGTGGCCCAGCCCGAGGACCGCCCGGCCATCCTGGCGGCGGCCGCCGGCGCCGACGGCGAGGCGGCCCGGGCGACCGCCCTGCACCACCTGGTCCTCGCCGAACCGGACAACCCGGCCGTGCTGGACCTCATCGAAGCCGCCGCCGACGAGCCCGCCGTTGCCGCGTACGAGCGCATGTGCGGACCCGAGGCCGTGGAACGGGCCCGGCGCTGGGTCCACCGCCCCGACGCCCTGGGCGAGGCCGCCGCGGCCACCCTCGCCGCCCGCGGCGGCGCCGAGGACGCACCCCTGGTGCTGAGCGCGCTGCGCTCCACCGTCCGCGGCGCGGGCCCCGACACACCACGGCTGTTCGCCCTGGTCGACGGAGCGGGCCGGCTCGCCATCGGCTGCGCGGCGCCCGTACTGCGCCACATCTACCGCGAGACGTCCTCGTCGCACCTGCGCGGCCGGGCCGCGCGGGCCCTCGCCAGCACCGACCCCACCTTCGCCGCCGGCTTCGCCGTCGAATGCCTCTGGGACTGCGAGGAGACCACCCGCGAGGTGGCCGCCCGCCACGCCGAGACCGCCGACGCCCGGGTGGCCCCCCGCCTGCGCCGCCTGGCAGCGGATCCGGCCGAGGAGGAGGACGTGCAGTCCGCGGTCCGCAGCCGCATCGCCCCGGAGTCGACCGTGTAGCGCCGCCGGCA
Organism: Streptomyces sp. NRRL F-2664; assembly: GCF_000719345.1. GTDB lineage: Bacteria > Actinomycetota > Actinomycetes > Streptomycetales > Streptomycetaceae > Streptomyces. The sequence goes on along the minus strand of NZ_JOFX01000045.1, from coordinate 28,988 downwards.
CCGCCCCGACACCTGCCCGGCCCGGCCCCCCTGACGACAGGGGGGCCGGGCCGCGTGCTGCGACGCCGTGCGGCGGCGGAGCGCGATCAGGGCGCCATGGTGGCGCCGGGGGGCGGGGGCGGTGTGCGGGTGGGGGGCCCCAACCGCTGGGCTTCCCGGGCGGCCTCCGTGTAGTCGCCCGTGCAGTACGGGGCGTACTCGTTCCGCACGATGGCGAAGCTGAGCCCCTCCCGCCCTTCCCACCACGGCTGGTAGTGCGTCCAACTGAGCACGAGGGTGTGTCCTGGGAGGACCGCCTTCGGGTTGACCTTGAGGGTGCGTCCGTCATCGCCGCGCGACACACCGGCCGCGGGATCGGGCTGCGGGGCGCGGCCCCCGCCGAGGACAGTCGCCGCCTTGCCGATGCACTCGCGTTCCGGCACCGGCTGGACCCAGACGGCGTCGACCCCCAGTTCCTTCAGCCGGTCGGCCAGTGCCGGGACCTGCGCCCGCTGGGGCACATCGAACCGCAGCGACCCGTCCCGCTCCTTCGTGATCCTGGGCGCGTCCGCGGCAGGAGGGCTCGGCGTGCCGGCGGGCAGCGAGCCGGCGCGGGTGCTGCCCGTCATGGTCATGACGGCGACCACGGCGGCCGTGGCGACGCCCACCGCGAGCGGGATGCCGTACCGCCGGGCGAAGGGCCGGGCGGGCGCCGGGGGCGGGGCTTCCGGGAGACGGGCCAGGAGCGCGGCCTTCAGCCGCTCCTCGAAGCCGGTGGGCCGAGTGCTCATCGGGCTGCCTCCAACTGGCTTTCGGTCACGGAGCCAGGGGCGCGCAGGGCGCGGCGGGCCCGGTGCAGGCGGACGCGGACCGTCGCCCGGGTGACGCCGAGGGCTTGGGCGGCCTCGGCCGGGGTGAGCTGGTCGAGCACGACCAGGTCGAGCGCTGCCCGCAGCGGCTCGGACAGCGCGGCGTGACGCTCGGCCAGGTCGCGGAAGGCCCGCTGGGCGTCGATCCGCTCCTCCAGCGCCGCGACGTCCTCGTCGTCGAGGAGGCGACGACCGCTCAGCCGGGCCAGGGCGCTGCTCTCGCGGGCCCGGCCACGGGCATGGCCCGACAGGATGTTGCGCGCTATGCCGAACAGCCAGGCGACCGGGGCTCCCCTGTGGCCCCGGTACGTGCCGGCCGATCCCATCGCCGCTAGGAAGATGTCCGCCGTCAGGTCCGCCGCCAGGTGCGGATCGGCCACCCGGCGGGTGACGAAGCCGAGTACGGCGTCGATGTGGTCCTCGTAGAACGTCCCGAAACCCTCGGGCGTGGTGAGATCCGGTGGCCCGGTCTCGTGTCGTGGGCTCTGCACCCGGTTCCTCCCTGCGCGGGGGACCCGGTCGGCCCCCTCACCCCGTACTTGGCCGCAGCCCCCGAACGCGTTTCACCGGGCCCGTACGAGGGTCACCGGGCCCGTACGAACCGGACCGGCGTCCCCGGGCGGGCCTGCGCCGCCGCGTCCAGGGCCCGCCCCGGGGGCACCACGCCGACCACCGGGTACCCGCCCGTCACCGGATGGTCGGCCAGGAACACCACCGGCAGGCCGTCCGGAGGCACTTGGACGGCGCCCAGCACCATGCCCTCGCTCGGCAGCTCCCCGGCCCGGGCACGCACCAGCGCGGGCCCGCCCTCCGTGCGCAGCCCGATCCGGTTGGACCGCGGCGACACCCGCAGCGCCGAACACCACAGTCCGGCGAGGGACTCTCCGGTGAACCAGTCCGCCCGCGGCCCGAGCCGCAGCGGCAGCAGCAGCTCCGACGGCGCACCGGGCAGCCCGTACGCGTCCGCCCCGGGCAGCGGAGCCGGTCCGGCCGCGCCCACCGGCAGCGTCGTCCCGGCCGACAGGGGCGCCGGCCCGAGGCCCGACAGCAGGTCCGTGGAGCGACTGCCCAGGACCGGCGGGACGGCCACACCTCCCCGCACCGCGACGTAGCTGCGCAGTCCCGACTCCGCCCGGCCCACCTCCAGCTCCGCCCCGGCCGGCAGCCGGATTGCTGCTCCCCAGGCCACCGGGCGGCCGGAGACCCGTACCGGACAGGGCGCGCCCGTGACCGCCACGGCCACCGGCCCCGCGGCACGCAGCGCCACCCCGTCCAGAGTCGTCTCCAGGACGGCGGCGTCCGGCGGATTGCCGAGCAGCCGGTTCGCCAGCGCGTACGCGGCCGTGTCCAGCGCCCCCGAGCGGGGGACCCCCAGGTGCGCGTGCCCGGGGCGGCCCCGGTCCTGGACCGTGGTCAGTGCGCCCGCCCGCAGCACCAGCAGCTCAGCCACGGCCGGCCTCCGCGAACCGCACCCGGACCCCCGGGGCGAACAGCGCCGCCGGTTCCCGTGCCGGGTCCCAGAGGACCGCGTCGGTGGAGCCGATCAGCTGCCAGCCGCCGGGGGAGGAGCGCGGGTACACCCCCGCGTACTCGCCCGCCAGCGCCAGCGAGCCGGCGGGCACAGCCGTACGCGGGGTGTCCCGGCGTGGTACCCGAAGGCGCTCGGGCAGCCCCGTCAGGTACCCGAAGCCCGGTGCGAACCCGCAGAACGCCACCCGGAAGACCGTGCCGCCGACGATGCCCGGCACCTCCCCGGGCCCCACCCCCCACAGCCGGGCCACCTTTGCCAGGTCCGGACCGTCGTAGCGCACCTCCACCGTGACCAGCGGGCCCTCCCCGGGCGTCAGGGGAGGCACTTTCCAGCAGGCGATCCGGGCCCCGAGCCCGGCCGGGTCCCGTACGCCGTCGAGCAGTACGGTCCGTGCCGCGGGCACCAGGTCCCGCACGGGGCCCAGCGCGCCCGCGTCCCGGCGGCGCAACAGCTCGGCATGGAGCGCCGCCACCTCGTCCGCCGAGTCCACCTCGATCAGCAGCGCCTCGGCGCCCACCACCAGCGTCCTCACGTGAAGGCCTCCACCCGCACCCCGGCGGCGCCGAGCGCCTCCTTGACGCGCAGGGCCAGCCCGGCCGCCCCCGGGGTGTCCCCGTGCAGGCAGAGCGAACGCGCGGCCACGGGGACGGCGGAGCCGTCGGCGGCCGTCACGGTGCCGGCGGCCGCCATGGCGACGGCCCGCGCCACCACCGTGTCCGGGTCGTGCACCACCGAGCCCGGCTCGGTGCGCGGCACCAGCGTCCCGGCCGGGGTGTAGGCACGGTCGGCGAACGCCTCCGGCACCGCGGCCAGCCCCGCCTCCTCGGCGGCGGCGAGCAGGAGCGAGCCGGGCAGGCCCAGCACGGGCAGACCGCCCGTCGCCCCCGCGCCGGCCGCCAGCCGGACGCCGGCGACGACGGCGGCGGCCTGGCCGGCGTCGTGCACCGTCCGGTTGTAGAGCGCGCCGTGCGGTTTCACGTAGGACACCCGCGAGCCGGCCGCCCGGGCGAAGACCTCCAGCGCGCCGATCTGGTAGGCCACCTCGTCGGCGAGCTCCCCGGGCGGCACGTCCATGGAGCGCCGACCGAAGCCCGCCAGGTCGCGGTAGGAGACCTGCGCGCCGATCCGTACGCCGCGCGCGGCGGCCAGCTCGCAGACGCGGCGCATGATGGACGGGTCGCCGGCGTGGAAGCCGCAGGCGACGTTGGCGCTGGTGACCACCGAGAGCAGGGCCTCGTCGTCGGTGAGCGCCCAGCGTCCGTACCCCTCGCCGAGATCGGCGTTGAGGTCGATCACGCGCGAGGGTGCGATCATGGAATCCATGCGCTGAGGGTAGAGCAGCCGCGAGGCCCCTCCGCAGGGCACGGCGGGGCGGGTGACACCGGGGCCGGCGGGGCGGGTGACAGTGGTGCCGGCGGGGCGGGTGACAGCGGTGCCGCAGCCCGGGACGATCCGGCCGAACCATGCGGTTTGGGATGTTGTCGCTGTCAGCGCCTAGTCTTTGTCCGTGACTCTCCCCGCCCCGGCGAAGACCCTTCCCTCCCCGGCGCCGGGCCCGGCCGCCGACGAGGGCCTGGCCCGGCGGCTGCGCGCCCTCGCCTGCACCGCCCCGCTGCACGACCTCGACGTGCGCAAGGCCAATCTGGCGGGTGAGTACGGGGTCTATGCGATGGCGGAGGTCGCGCTCGCCGCGATCGACCTGGTCACCCTCAACATGGACTTCGACACCGGCGCCGACCACGAGCAGATAGTGGCCAGGCTGCTGCCGCGCGTCGCGGCCCAGGCCCCCTCCCGCCCGGCGGCCGAGCACGAGCGGGTGGCCCGCTGGGTGCTGGAGAACCTGATCAACGTCGGCAGTGTGGACCGCGGCTTCCGCGCGATCTACGGCACCTTCGGCCCGGACGGCGTCTATGTGCGCCGCGACTACGACTTCAAGCTGATCGAAGAGGTCCCCTACGGCGGCGCGGTCTACCTGCGCACCACCGACGAGGCCGTCAACGTCCTCGTCGGCGCCCTCGACACCGACGTCACCAGCGCCCAGATCGCCGCCGAGGTCAAGCTGGAGGTGCTGATCAGCCGCGGCCGCCTCGCGGATGCCCAGCTCGCCGCCGAGCAGGCCCGGTACCGGACCGTGCAGTACGCGGAGACCCTGCGCCGCACCCTGGACGCGACCCGGCGCAACGTCCGCGCGGTGGACTGGCTCCAAGCCGTCCCCGACATGATCGCCGAGGCCCTGGAGCACGTCGCCGACCGCTACCGCCACGAGAACGCCATCCTGACCAACATCCGCAAGGCGCGCGACGAGGCCGAGGAGCCGGAGAACAAGCGGCGCGCCGCCGAGCTCGTCGACATCGTCAAGGACTGCATCCGCCGCCACACCCAGCTCCAGTCCCGACTGCTCGACGCCGGCCCGCTGTTCCGTGCCGAGCAGGACCGCCAGGCCTTCGCCGCCCCCGCCCCGCGCACCGGCATCGACCTGTACGGCCAGCTCGTCGCCCCGATCCTGCCGCGGCCCGTGGAGGAGGCCCGCCGGGTGACCGACGCCTTCTTCGCCGCCGGCGCGGGACTGCGCACGCCCGTCTCGGTGCGGGTGGCCGACCTCGTCGAGATCCTGCTCACCCCGCCGGTGGAGCGCGAGCACCTCGGTGCGCAGATGCCGGAGCCCGACCTCATCGCCACCCCGGACGACAGCCGCTTCACCGAGGAGCAGCTCGCCGCCGCCATGCAGCTCCTGGACCTGCCGCACGACGCCCCGCGCCGACTGTCCGGACTGCTCGCGGAGGCCCGCCGCAGCGACGCCGACCTGCCGTACCTGGTGGCCCTGCTGGCCGTGCACGCCGCGAGCCCGGCCGTGGGCACCGCGTACCGCCAGGGCGAGGAGCGCCTGCTCTTCGCCGTGGACGACGGCACGCAGCTCGACGACCCCGAGTTCGGCGGCGCCGACCTCATCGTCGGCACCGCCCTCCTCGACGCCGCCGGCATGGCCGCCGACCGCGCGGAGTCCTCGTGACCCGCCCCACCCCGGCCCCCTCCGCCCGCTGGGCGCCCACCGCCCCACCCGTACCGGCCCCGCCGACCGCCGGCCTTGCCCGGCTGAGGCCGTGCCCGGCTTCGCCGCTTGGCGGCCGGGCCCGGCCGGGGCCGCCCCATGCGCTGTCGCTTGGCGGCCGGGCCCTGCTGGGGCCGCGCCTGCCCCTGCCCGCGGGCGACCCCGCCCGGCACGTGCTCACGCCAGCCCAGGCGGTGCCGTTTCGAGCCCCGCCGGCGTTTGAGGCGCGGGTCCGGGCGGAGCCCGGTGCCCGGCGGAGCCGGGTTGCCCCGGGCATCACCCCCGGCCACCCCGAGCCCCTGACACCGACGGGTACGGGCGACCCGGAACCGCCGGCGCCGCGCCGCGAACCCCCCGACCGCCCCCGTACCACCCGTACCGCCCGAACGCCCCGCACCGCCGAGGAGACCCGCCCGTGAGCGACCACCACGCCGAGCACCCCGCGTGGAGCGAGCCCGACACGCCGTCGGCTCCCGTCGCGCCCGCCACCGCAGGAGCGGTGACCCCGGCGGACGCCGCCGACGCGGCCCGGCTCGTCGCCTTCGGCCTCCAGCCGAAGCTCGCCCCCGCCCGTGACGCCGAGTACGCCGAACTCCTGCGCCGCTACCGTGAGGAGCCCGCCTTCGGCCGCCTCGCCGACGCCGTGGCCACCGGCCTCGGCCTCGTCGTACTGGAGGTGTCCCCGCGCGCCGGCATGGCCGTGGCCGCCGACGAGGACTCCGTCTTCGCCGTCCGGATGGGCGACTACGCCCGCCGCACCGCCGCGGACTCCGCCGACCGCTTCCTGCATGGCCTCGCCCACCTGGCCGTCGCCGCCCTCGCCTTCCCGCGGCCCGAGGACCTCGCCGACGACGGCTACATCGGCCGCGTCACCGTCAACGGCGTCGACGCCTTCGTCCGGCAGACCTGCCGCCGCCTGGAGGAGCGCGCCGAGGAGCTCGGCGAGAACACCGACCCGGCTTCCGACGCCCCCGGCCTGGAGGCCGCCTGGCGCGTCTACGCCCGCCGCAGCGCCACCGGCGCCACCAAGGACGCCCGCCGCCTCGCCGGCTCCACCACCGGCATCGTCGGCAAGGCCGCCGCCTTCCTCACCGAATCCGGCTTCCTCCAGCGCACCGGCGACGAGGCCGGCGGCACCTACCGCACCACCCCCCGCTACCAGCTCCAGGTCCGCGACATGGCGGGCAGCGCGGCCATGGCCGAGCTCCTGGAACTCGGCGTGGTCCCCGTCAGCGACGGCTCCGCCACCCTCCTGCCGCCGCCCGAGGGCGACGACCTGGAGCTGGCCGCCGACGCCGGGCTGCCCTTCCACGCCTGAGCCCCCCACCCCGTAGACCCCGCCGCACCCAGACACCACGAGAGTCCGCCGCCATGTACGAGCTGTCCCGGATCCGCCTCTACTCCATCGGGCCCGCCGGCGCGCGCTACGCCGACACCGTGCTCGACCTGCGCGGAGTCGGCGAGCCGGTGCCCCACCCGGCGCCGGCCCAGGCGGAGTTCTTCGAGGAGGAGCCGACAGGGCCGCCGCGCCGGCCAGCGCCCGCCGGTGTCCTCTTCCTGGAGAACGGCGGCGGCAAGTCCGTCCTCCTCAAGCTGATCTTCTCGGTGATGCTCCCCGGCCACCGCAACACGCTCGGCGGCGCCAGCTCCGGCGTCCTGCGCAAGTTCCTGCTCGCCGACGACTGCGGCCACGTGGCCCTGGAGTGGCAGCACACGCAGACCGGCGCATGCGTGGTCGTCGGCAAGGTCAGCGAATGGCGCGGCCGCCAGGTCTCCAACGACCCGCGCAAGTTCGCCGAGGCCTGGTACTCCTTCCGCCCCGGCCCCGGCATGAGCCTCGACAGCCTGCCGGTGGCCGAGTCCACCGCCGTGCGCCCGCCCGTCGAGGGTGTCTCCGGCGCGCAGGGCCGCCGCCGCACCATGAAGGGCTTCCGCGACGCGCTGACCGAGGCGGGCAAGGCGTACCCCCACCTCGAAGTCTGCTTCGAGGAGATCCACGACCGCTGGAACGAGCACCTCACCGAGCTGGGCCTCGACCCCGAACTCTTCCGCTACCAGCGCGAGATGAACGCCGACGAGGGCGAGGCGGCCGGCCTCTTCGCGGTGAAGAAGGACTCCGACTTCACCGACCTGCTGCTGCGCGCCGTCACCGACACCCGCGACACCGACGGCCTCGCCGACCTCGTCCACGGCTTCGGCAACAAGCTCGGCCGCCGCGCCGAACTCATGGCCGAACGCGACTTCACCGCCGGCTCGGTGGACCTCCTCACCAAGATCGTCGAAGCCGCCGCCACCCGCTCCCGGCTGCGCGACGTCCACGCCGGCGCCGAACGCCGCACGCGCACCCTCGCCCGCCGGCTCTCCGCCCGCGCCGCCGAGGAGCGCGGCCGGGCCGCAGACCTCGCCCAGCGCGTCACCGCCGCCGCCCACGACGTCACCGCCGCCGAGGCCGCCCGCACCCGCAGCGCGGCCGTCTCCGCCGAACTCGCCTACCGGCACGCCTCCCTGGCCCTGACCGTCGCCGACAAGGCCGCCGCCGCGCAGCGCCGCGAACTCCTCGAAGCCCGCACCCTGCACTCGGCCTGGCAGGCCGCCGAGACCGTACTGCGCCACCGCGCCGCCGCCGACCGCTCCGCCCGCGTCGCCGCCGCGATCCGCGAGGCCGAGCGCGACGCCGCCCCCGCCCTGGCCGCCCGCGCCACCGCGGCCGGCGAGCTCGTACGCGCCCTGCACTCCGCCGCCGAGGAGGGCGAACGCCTCGCCAACGAGGAGGAGGAGCGCTCCGCCGCCCTGCAGGCCACCGGCGAGGACTCCCACCGCGACGCCACCGCCGCCGCCACGGCCGCGCAGCGCGCCCGCAGTGAGGCCGAACATCTCAGGGCCCGGCTCAGCGAGGTCGAGCAGGAGACCGCCGAGGCCGTCCGGGCCGGCTGGCTCGACGACTCCGCCCCCGACGCCGACCCGGCCCGCGCCGCCCTTGCCGCCGCCGACGCCGAGAAGGCGGCCGTGGCCGCCTGGGAGGAGTCCCGGGAGGCCGCCCGGGCCGCCGCCGAAGCAGCCCGTGAGGCCGCCGTCGCCGAATCCCGGGCCGAGCTGACCGCCGCCCGCGCCGCGGACGCCGCCGAGGCCGCCGAGGCCGCCCACGACGCCGAGCACCGCGCCGCGGCCTCGCTCGCCGCAGCCCCGCGCCTCGCCGAACTCCTCGGACTCCCCGCCGCGGCAGACACCGCCGACGTGGCGGTCCCCGCGCCCCGCACCGGCGACGGCTCCACCGGCGGACCCCACGGCGAGGCGCAGGGCGCCGCCCGCACCGCCGTCGCCACCGCCGTCGGCCGACTCACCGTCGAGGACCTCGACCGGGGCGCCGACGAGCTGCGCGACCTGCTCGCCGACGGCGTCGCCTCCGCCGAACGCCAGCTGTTCGACCTGCGCACCGCGGCCGCCGACGACGCCCGCATCCTGGGCGCGCTCGGCGACGGCGGCCTGCTGCCCCCCGGCCCGGACGTCCTGGCCACCGTGGAGTACCTCGGTGAACACGGCATCCCCGCGCTCCCCGGCTGGCGCTACCTCGCCCAGGCCGTGGACCCCGCGGACCACGCCGCCGTCCTCGCCGCCCGCCCCGAACTCGTCGACGGCGTCGTCATCACCGACCCCGACACCCACAGCCGGGCCCGTGAGGTCCTCTCCGGCGCGGCGCTGCTGCCCCGGTCCACCGTCGCCGTCGGCACGGCCGCAGCCCTGCTGGCACCCGTTCCCCCGGCCGGCCCCGGGGACGAGGACGCCGCCGTCTTCCTCGTGCCGCCGAACCCGGCCATGCACGACGAGCACGCCGCGGACGAGGAGCGCCAGGCCCTGCGCAGCCGCGCCGGCGCGCGCGACGCCGAGATCCGCGAGCTCGCCGCCCGCCTGGCGGGCGACCGCGAGCTCGCCGCCCGGCTCGCCTCCTGGCGCACCGGCTGCCCGCCCGGCCGGCTCACCGAGCTGGCGGAGCAGGCCGCAGCGGCCCGGATGTTCGCCGAGGAGACCGACGCCGAGCTGGCGGAGGCCCGTACCGTACGCGCCGAGGCCGACGAGGCGGCCGCCGACGCGGCCCGCGTCCGCGAGGAGCGCCAGGACGCCGCCCAGCGCGCCCGCCGCGCCGCAGACGCCCTCGCTGGCCTCGCCTTCCGTCTGCGCGAGCGCGCCGGCTGGCAGGCACGCGTCCGTGAACTCGCCGACGAGGCCGCCGAGTCCGAGGCCCGCGCCGAGGCCTGCCTGGAGCGGGCGCGCGCCGCCGACGAGGATCGCCGCGCTGCCCAGCGCGCCGCCGACGACGCCCGCCGCACCGCCCGCGCCCTGCGTGCCGAGCGCGCTGAGATCGCCGGCGCCCCCGACCAGCTGCCGGACGGCGACGACGGCCCGCGCGTACCCCTCCCCGACCTCCGCGAGGCCTACCGGGCGGCGTCCCGGCTCTACGAGAAGGTCGGCGTCGGCGCCGACCTGCGCGCCGAACAGGCCCGCGCCGAGAGCGACGAGAGCGCCGCCCTCGCCGAACTGGACCGCCTCACCAACAAGGTCCGCATCCGCGCCGCCCAGCTCCTGGAGGGCACCGACGGCGCCGACGGGCCGTCCCGGCAGGCCGCGGCGGCCCGCGCAGAATCCCTCGTGCAGATGCTGGAGACCCGCGCTTCGGCCGCCAGCGAGCAGCTCGGCCGGCTGCGCGGCGAGGCGGAACGGCACGCCCCCGCCGAGGGCGACGCGCACACCGACCTGCCCGAGGAGCTGATCCCCGCGGACGTCGACCAGGCACAGGCCCTGCTGCGCACCGCAACCGCCCAGCTCGCGGCGCACACCGCGGCCGTGGAGGGTGCCCGCGCGGCCCATGCGGACCTGCTGCGCGCCCACCGCACCGCCGAGGACGGCGCCGGCGGCTTCGACGAGACCGCGGCGCTCCTGCGGGACCTGCTGCGCGACCACGCGCACCAGGACGACGAGCAGGAGCCGGTGGCGCACCCCGGCACCCTGGAGGAGGCACGCCAGTCGGCCACCGAGGCCCGCCGCTCCCTGCGCGGCTGCGCCGCCGACCTGTCGGCGGCGGAGTCCGCGGTCCGCGAGGCGAGCGACATCCTGGTCCGGCACGCCAACGCCACCCGCTACGAGCAGGTACGCACTCCCGCGCGCCAGCAGATCCGCGAACTGCCCGCCGCCGCCCTGCCCGAGCACGCGGCGGCCTGGGCCGCGGCCTTCGCCCCCCGGCTGCGCGTCCTGACCGACGAGCTGGCACAGCTGGAGCGCAACCGCGACAGCATCGTCGACCGGCTGCGCGGCCTGGTCGAGTCCGCGCTGGCCACGCTCCGTTCCGCGCAGCGCCTCTCGCAGCTCCCCGAGGGCCTCGGCGAATGGTCCGGGCAGGAGTTCCTGCGGATCCGCTTCGAGGAGCCCGACACGGCCACCCTCACCGAGCGGCTCGGCGAGGTCATCGACGAGGCCACGCGCACGGCGGTGAGGAAGAACGGCGCCGCGGCCTTCGGGGAGGGCCGCCGCGACGGCATGTCCCTGCTGCTGCGGGGCGTCCAGGCGGCTCTGGAGCCCAAGGGCATCTCGGTGGAGATCCTCAAGCCGGACGCGGTGCTGCGCGCCGAGCGGGTGCCGGTGGGACAGATGGGCGACGTGTTCTCCGGCGGCCAGCTGCTCACCGCCGCGATCGCGCTGTACTGCACGATGGCGGCCCTGCGCAGCAACGACCGCGGGCGCGACAAGCACCGGCACGCCGGCACGCTGTTCCTGGACAACCCGATCGGCCGTGCGAACGCCACCTACCTGCTGGAGCTCCAGCGGGCCGTGTCCGACGCGCTCGGTGTGCAGCTGCTGTACACCACCGGGCTGTTCGACACGACCGCCCTGGCGGAGTTCCCGCTGGTGATCCGCCTGCGCAACGACGCGGACCTGCGGGCGGGCCTGAAGTACATCAGTGTCGAGGAGCACCTCCGCCCGGGCCTGCCGCAGCAGTCCCCGGAGGGGGAGACCATCCACGGCGAGATCACCGCCACGCGGATGTTCCGCCGCAGCGGCGCATCGACCGCCTGACGTCCCGGTACCGGCCGCGGCGCCGCTCCCGGCACCGCCCGGGCACCACTCACCACCGGTGCCCGGGCGGTTGCCGGAGGTCCGGCGACGGCGCGTCGGGCGACCGCGCGTACGGGCGCCCCGCCCGCCCGGCGCCCGGGCGTCCTTCAGTGGCGGCCGAAGCCCGCGAGGGGCCCGTCCTCGCGGGCTATTCGGCGCGGTCCGGCGAGCTTGCGCGCCGCCCGCGCGGCCCGCTCCGCCCGGCGGGCCTCACGGCGGCGCAGCCGTGCCGTACTGCTCGGCTCCGACACCACCCCGTACCGCTGGTTCCACGCCTGCCGGGTGATCCACACGTCCAGCACGGCCCAGGTGGCCAGGACCGTCGCGGCGACCGCGCCCAGCACCATCGGGAAGGCCAGCCAGGAGCCGGTCAGGCTCAGGAAGAACGCGATCGTCGCCTGGGTCAGCGTCACGGCCACGACCAGCACCGACCGCACCGCCGACACCCGCACCGGATCCGGCATCCGGCGCCGGCGCGCCGGCTCCTCCACCCACAGGCCGCGCCGCGCCGCACCGGCGCCGCCGCCCTCGTCACTGCTCATGGTCCGCTCACTCCCCACCGCGGTCCGTCCTGCCTGTCCCCACACGTCTACCCCGACGTGCCCCTCGTACAGACAGACGTCCGACGGCGCCCGGAGATTCCCGAATGCCGGAAGCCTTCCACCGGCTTCGAAGATCGCGGAACGGATAATTCCAGCCATCCATCCAGGTGCGGGAATCGGCACCCCACCGAGTGTCATCTGCCACATATCGGGCTGCACTTGACCGGATGTGTCGGACAACTGCTGATCTTCGCCCAGGAGTCAGGCCGAAAACGTCCGGACACGCCTTCGAACCTACTCCCCAGCAGTAGTAGGCTCACGCCGTTTAAATGACGGAACACCGACCCCCGGCAACGGGGTTGACCTGGGGGAGGCTGGGGAGGCCATGCGCTTTCGCGGGAAGTCCATCCGCCGGAAGATCGTGGCGTTGCTCCTTGTGCCGCTCGTCTCCCTGACCGCCCTCTGGGGCTTCGCCACCGTCATCACGGGCCGCCAGGCCCTCCAGCTCTTCGACGTGGCCTACGTCATCGACAAGGTCGGCTACCCCATCGAGGACGTCGCCCGCGTCATCCAGAAGGAGCGCCGCCAGACCCTCGTGGTCCTCGGAGACCCCCGGGCCGCCACCGCCACCGCCGAGCTCGCCAAGCGCCGCGCCGAGACCGACGAGGCCGTCGAGAAGATCAGCGTCAGTGCCCGCGACCCCAAGGTGATCGACGAGCTCAGCCCGGCGAGCGCCCAGCGCCTGCGCTCGATCGTCTCCGCCTTCCACGGCATCGGCGCCATGCGCCGCTCCGTCGACCAGAACGCCGTCGACCCCGGCCAGGCCCTGGAGCTGTACAACCGGCTGGTCGACCCCTGCTACGACTTCCTCATGAACCTCCATGGCCTCGACAACGTCGAGGTCGACAAGGAGGGCCGGGCCCTCGTCGGCATCAGCCGCGCCCGCGAGCTCCTCTCCCGAGAGGACGCCGTGATCGCCTCGGCCCTCGCCGCGCGCAACATCACCGCCGGCGACGTCCGCCGCGTCTCCGACTTCGCCGCCAACCGCACGCTGCTCTACGAGTTCAACCTCGTCACCCTCCCCGCCGACGACCGGGAACGCTTCGAGCAGTTCTGGAAGGACCCCCAGACCCACCCCCTGCGCGACGCCGAGGAGCGCTTCATCGCCGGCGGCGCCGTCAACAAGCCCCGCAACCTCACCGCCGCGCAGTGGGACGAGGCCTCCTCCAAGGTCCTCGACGACCTGGCGAGCATGAACACCGACGCCGGCGACCGCTACCAGCGGCGCATCGAGCCCGTCGCCACCGACGTCATGATCCAGGCCGCCGTCGCCGGCATCCTCGGCTTCCTCGCCCTCGTCGTGTCCCTCATCCTCTCCGTGCGCATCGGCCGCGACCTGGTCCGCGACCTGTCGCGGCTGCGCAAGGAGGCCCACGAGGCCTCCGGCGTCCGACTGCCGAGTGTCATGCGGCGCCTCGCCGCCGGCGAGCACGTGGACGTCGAGACCGAGGCACCCCACCTCGAATACGAGAAGGACGAGGTCGGCCAGGTCGGCCAGGCCCTCAACACCCTCCAGCGCGCCGCCGTCGAGGCCGCCGTCAAGCAGGCCGACCTGCGCCGCGGCGTCTCCGAGGTCTTCGTCAACCTCGCCCGGCGCAACCAGGTGCTGCTGCACCGCCAGCTCACCCTCCTCGACACCATGGAACGCCGCACCGAGGACACCGAGGAGCTCGCCGACCTCTTCCGCCTCGACCACATGACCACCCGCATGCGCCGCCACGCCGAGGGCCTGGTGATCCTCTCCGGAGCCGCCCCCTCCCGCCAGTGGCGCAAGCCCGTCCAGCTCATGGACGTCGTACGGGCAGCCGTCGCCGAGGTCGAGGACTACGAGCGCATAGAGGTACGCCGCCTCACCCGCCTCGGGATCGTCGGCCCGGCCGTCGCCGACGTCACCCACCTGATCGCCGAACTCCTGGAGAACGCCACCGTGTTCTCGCCGCCGCACACCGCGGTCCAGGTGCACGGCGAGCGCGTGGCCAACGGCTTCACCCTGGAGATCCACGACCGCGGCCTCGGGATGACCCCGGAGGCACTGCTCGACGCGAACCTGCGGCTCGCCGAGACCCCCGAATTCGAACTCTCCGACACCGACCGGCTCGGCCTGTTCGTCGTCAGCCGCCTCGCGCAGCGCCACAACGTCAAGGTCGTCCTCCAGCCCAGCCCGTACGGCGGCACCACCGCGGTGGTCTTCCTCCCGTCCGCCCTGCTCACCGACGCCCCCGAGACGAGCGGCAGCGGCGTACGGCTGGACGGCCCCCGGGCTGCCGGGTCCGGCCGGGCCGCGAAGGCCGGCCAGATCGGCCGGACCCACTCCGAGCGCCCCGTGACCTCCGCCGTGGAGCGCGCCACCGCCGGCCGCCCCCTGCCCACCGGCGAGCTGCGCGGCCCGGTCGAGCTGGAAGCCCCGCTCGGCGGCCGCGGGCTGGACGCGCTGGACGACCCCGCCGTCCTCGGCGAGGACCCGGCGCCCGTCGCGGGCCGCCCCGGAGCCGGCGGCCGCCCGGCCATGGCGACGCTCGACGACGAGACCCCGCCCAACGGCACCCCGCGCAGCGCCCTGCTCGGCCTGCGCCCGGCGGACCGGCCGCACGCCGACCGCCATGCCGAGCGCAACGGTTCCCGTCCCGGCTCCCGCACCGCGGACCGCGGCCGGGAACGCGAGCCGCTCGCCCCCACCGGGCCGGTCCGGCTGGACACGCAGCGCCTGGACGCCCCCCGTTCCGACGGTCCCCGCTCCGGGGGAGCGGTACCGCTGCCGCGCCGCCGCCCCACCCCGACCCTGGTCGCCGAGCACGGCCGCCGGGTGGACCCCCGCCCGGTGTCGGTGGTCCCGCAGCACGCCCCCGGCGCCGGATCCGACGATACGGACACCGCCGTCGCCCCTGACACCGGCGGGCTGCCCCGCCGCATCCGCCAGGCCAGCCTGGCGCCGCAGCTCAAGAAGTCCGCGCCGTCCACGTCCGCCGAAGCCGCCCCCGACCAGGTGGCAGACCGCGACGCGGAGGACGTACGCACGCGCATGTCCGCCCTCCAGCGTGGCTGGACGGCGGGCCGCAACCGGCACGCACAGCAGCAGTCCGAGACCGAGGCGGGCACATCCCCCGCCGGCGGTCCGGCGAACGAGAACGAAGGGGACGGTCGATGACCGCACCGCAGACCGGCAACGACAGCAGGGGCCGCGGCTCCGGCCCGCTCAACTGGCTCCTCGACGAGCTCGTCGACCGGGTCGGGTCCATCCGCAAGGCGGTGGTCCTCTCCGGCGACGGCCTGCCCACGGGCAGCTCCAGGGACCTGACCCGCGAGGACAGCGAACACCTCGCGGCGGTCGCGTCCGGTTTCCACAGCCTGGCCAAGGGCGTCGGCCGGCACTTCGAATCCGGTCGGGTCCGCCAGACCGTGGTCGAGCTCGACGAGGCGTTCCTCTTCGTCATGGCCGCGGGCGACGGCAGCTGCCTCGCCGTCCTGGCCGACGCCGACTCCGACGTCGGGCAGGTCGCGTACGAGATGACGCTGATGGTCAAGCGGGTGGGGGACCACCTGGCGACCGCGCCACGCACCGGGCTGCCAGCCGGAGGGTGAGTCGGAAGGCATGAGCGACCCAGGCCAGGAACATCTCGCCGACGCCCCCGCCGGCATGTCCGCGGACCCGTCCGACCAGGACCACGCGCACTGGTTCGACGACGACGCGGGCCCCGTCGTACGCCCCTACGCCATGACCCGCGGCCGGACCAGCCACGCGGGCCAGCACCGCCTCGACCTGATCGCCCTCGTCGTCGCCGAACCGGCCGCGGACGATCCGGTCTGGGACATGACCCTCTCCCCGGAACACGCCCACATCCTCGGGCTGTGCCGGGAGCGGCCCCAGTCGGTCGCCGAACTCGCGGCCGACCTCGACCTCGCGGTCGGGGTCGTACGCGTCCTGATCGGCGACCTCGTCGATCAGGAACTGGTCCACGTGACCAGGCCGGTACCCCCGGCAGAACTGCCCGATGAATCCATTCTGCGTGAGGTGATCGATGGCCTTCGGGCGCTTTAGCCGCACCGGTGCCATGCACGCGGTGTCGCCGGTCGAGCCGCTGACCTTGAAGATCCTGGTCGCCGGCGGCTTCGGGGTGGGCAAGACCACCCTGGTCAGCGCGGTCAGCGAGATCAGACCGCTCCGGACCGAGGAACGACTCTCCGAGCCCGGCGTCGGCGTCGACGACACCGGGGGAGTGGAGGGCAAGAGCACCACGACCGTGGCCATGGACTTCGGGCGCATCACGCTCCGCGAGGACCTGGTGCTGTACCTGTTCGGCACACCCGGACAGGACCGCTTCTGGTTCCTGTGGGACGAGCTCGCCCAGGGCTCCCTCGGCGCGGTCGTCCTCGCGGACACCCGCCGCCTCGCCGACTGCTTCGCGGCCATCGACTACTTCGAGCGGCGCGCAATCCCGTTCGTCGTCGCCGTGAACTGCTTCGACGGTGCCGACCGCCACCCCGTGGTGACCGTGCGCACGGCACTCGACCTCGACCCCGGCGTCCCCGTGCTGCTGTGCGACGCCCGGGACCGGGAGTCCGTCAAGGACGTGCTGGTGGGGGTCGTGGAACACGCCATGTCCATGGCCCGCGAACGCCGCCGGAGCCTGTCCGCGGGAGCCTGAACCGGCCGGTCCGCGCGACGACGGCACGGGCGCGGCCCGTACCCCCGCCGACTGGGGTACGGGCCGCAGCTCTCACGGGGGGTTTCCGGGCCCGGATGCGGCACGGACCGTGGAGCGAGTGTGAACCTGCGGCCAGGAGCCGTCAAGCGCCATGACGACACGGGTTGTCAGTGGACGACGACGACCGCCGACCCGTGGCCGAACAGGCCCTGGTTCGCGGTGATCCCCGCCCGTGCCCCGGGCACCTGCCGCTCCCCGGCCGTACCGCGCAACTGCCACGTCAGCTCGCACACCTGGGCGATGGCCTGGGCCGGCACGGCCTCCCCGAACGAGGCGAGACCGCCGCTGGGGTTGACGGGAATCCGCCCGCCCAGGGCCGTGGCCCCCTCCCGGACCAGTTTCGCCCCCTCGCCCTCGGCGCACAGCCCGATGTCCTCGTACCACTCCAACTCCAGCGCGGTGGACAGGTCGTACACCTCGGCGAGCGAGAGGTCCTCCGGCCCGAGCCCCGCCTCCTCGTACGCGGCGCGCGCGATCGACGAGCGGAAGGACCCGGCCGCCGGCCCCAGGGCCGTCGTCGCGTCGGTGGCGATGTCCGGCAGGTCCAGCACCGTGCGCGGATAGGTGGGCGTCACCGTCGACACGGCCCGGATCCGCACCGGGTCGGCCACCCCGCGCGAGCGGGCGAAGCCCATGCTGGTGAGCACCAGCGCCGCACCGCCGTCGGAGGTGGCGCAGATGTCCAGCAGCCGGAGCGGATCGGCGACCACCGCCGAGGCGGCGACGTCGTCGGCGGTGACGGCCTCGCGGTAGCGGGCGTACGGATTGAGCCGTCCGGCCGCCGCGTTCTTCACCTTGACCCGGGCGAAGTCCTCCAGGGTGTCCCCGTGGAGCGCCATCCGGCGGCGGGCGTAGAGGGCGAAGTAGGCGGGGTTGGTCGCGCCCAGCACCCGGAAGCGCAGCCAGTCCGGATCGTCCGGCCGGTCACCGCCCGCCGGTGCGAAGAACCCCTTGGGCGCCGCGTCCGCGCCGACCACGAGCACCACGTCCGCCAACCCCGCCAGGATCTGCGCGCGGGCCGTCCCGATCGCCTGGGCCCCCGACGCGCACGCCGCGTACACGCTGGTCACCCGGGCACCCTGCCAGCCCAGGGCCCGGGCGAAGGTGGCACCGGCCACGTAGCCGGGGTACCCGGAGCGCACGGTGTCGGCGCCGACGACCGACCCCACGTCCGTCCAGTCCAGGCCGGCGTCCGCCAGCGCCGCCCTCGCCGCGCTCCGCCCGTACTCGACGAAACTGCGGCCCCATTTCCCCCAGGGGTGCATGCCGGCTCCGAGGACGGCCACCTCCGCGCTCACGCGGCCCCTCCCACCGGCGTGAACCACCACGTGGTCCACGTGGTCCCGGCGTCCTCGTTCAGGACCCCGGCCACCACCTCGACCTCCATGCCCACCGCCAGATCGGCCACCGTGACCCCGGGCGCCGCCTGCCCCAGCACCACCATCCCCTCCGCCTCGAGCTCGACCGCGACCAGGGTGTACGGCTCCCAGGGCCCGGCCGGGTCGCTGACGTACGGCGCCGGCGGCCGGTAGCGCCCGTCGGTGTAGGACCAGACCCGGCCCCGGGCGGACAGCGGGACCTCGGCGAGGTCACCGCCCCCGGGGCAGTGCGGGTTGCGGCAGTAGGCGTCCTCGCGGGGAAAGAACACCGCGGTGCAGGCCGAGCACCGGGTGCCCAGCAGCCGGAAGCCGCCGCCGTCGGGCGCGTCCTCGGTGAACCACCCGCTCACGACGGGCGTGCGTGTGCGTGCCAAGACCCCTCCCGGAAGCCATGTCTGACGCAGGGTCAGAAATCAGGAGTCTGCCACGCCCGGCCCGCCCCGGTCACCCGTTCTCGGCGAGCCACTTCCGCGCGATCTCGTCCAGCTCCGCGTCCCGCCCGGCCAGCATCATCCGGATCATCTGCGCGTCGCCGCGCAGCGACCACGCCGGGTGCCCGAAGGTGGCCGGATTGTTCCCCTCGATCAGGAAGTGCGCCGGCCAGGCGGTCCCGTACCCGATGAGGGGGAGGGCGGCCAGGTAGCGCGCCCGGCCGCGCGCCACCCCGTACGCGGTCAGCGCCAGTCCGGTGAGCGTGCCGGCGAGATGGACCCAGCGGGTGGCGGCCCGGGAGTGCATCGCGACGTAGTACGGCCAGAATTCCTCGTACGAGCTGAAAGTCATGCGGGCACGGTACTCACGGGCGGACCTCGGCGACAGCGACAGGGAAGTCGAAGTACGTGTCCGGGTACGCCTCGGGCCTGTGGGTGAAGTGCCACCACTCCTCGGGAAGGTTCACGAACCCCTGCTCGCCCAGCACCCGCTTCAGCAGCTGCCGGTGGGCACGTGCCGCGCCCGCCACCCGTGGATCGTCCGTGTGCGACAGCGGGTCGAAGAAGTCGAACGCGGTCCCCATGTCGACCTCCCCGCCGGAGAGCCCCTCCAGCGTCACGTCGACCGTGCTGCCGCGGCTGTGCCCGGACCGCTCCGCGATGTAGCCCTCGGCGATCAGCCGGCCGCGCTCCACCCGCGGATAGAACTCCGCCTTCCGCGCCATGTCGTCCGGGCCGTCCTGCACCCGCGCCCACCGCACGAACCGGTCGACCGCCCGCTGTGGCCGGTAGCAGTCGTACACCCGCAGCACGTAGCCCTGCCGCAGCAGCACCCGCTGGGCCCGCCGCAGCGCCTCGGCCGCCGGTCGGGCCAGCAGGCACTCCGGCTCCTCGTACCCGTCGACCACCGCGCCCGTGAAGTTGTGCCCGCCCGCGTACCGCATGTCCTGCCGGATGCTCGGATCCACCTCCCGGAGCGCCGCGAACCCCGGCGGCGCCGACGCCCCGCCCATCAGCACCCCGAGTCCGACCAGACCCGCAACGACCGTCATGCGCATACCCCTTGGCATACCATCACCGCATGCCGCCACACCTGAGGGACTCGCACTGCTCCACCTGCGGAGCGCCGTACGGTACGACCACCTGGCCCCGCACCTGCCCGTCCTGCGGAGCCACCGCCTACCGCAACCCCCTCCCCGTGGCCGTCACCCTCCTCCCCGTCGAGGACGCGGACGGCACCGGCCTCGTCGTCATCACCCGCACGACAGAACCGGCCCGCGGCGGCATCGCCCTCCCCGGCGGCTTCATCGACTTCGGCGAGGACTGGCGCGACGCCGTCGTCCGCGAGCTGCGCGAGGAGACCGGCATCACCGCTTCCGCCGCGGACGTCACCCTGGCCGACGCCCTCAGCGCCCCGGCCGGCCACCTCCTCCTCTTCGGCCTCCTCCCGCCCCGCCCCGCCGCCACCCTTCCCGCCTCGAAGCCGACGGACGAAACCACGGGCTGGCACCTCCTGCACACCCCCACGGAACTCGCCTTCCCCCTCCACTCCCGAGCGGCGGCATCCTGGTTCGCGGGCCGCTACGCCTGATCCACCGCCCCGGTCGACGGTGAAGGCGCGGGGCCTTGTCGGCCACCACTCTCCGCCTCGCCGGCGTTTGCGCCGGGGGGTCCGGGACGGAGCCCCGTTCCTGAAGCCGCAGCCGCCCGCACCGTTCCACTACACCCCCCGCACCACCACGCCCTCCACCGGCGCCCCCGCCTCGTCCTCCACCACGACCGCATTCCCGGCCCACCGTGAGGTGTACCGCTCGACCCGGCCCGCCCCGAACCCCGGTCCCGGGTCCCGGACCACCACCCCGCCGCCCGTGCGGCCGCGGGCCGGTGCCCAGGCCTCCAGCTCCACCGAGCCGTCCCCCGCGGACCGCACCGGCAGCACCGCGCCCGCCCGCGCCAGCACCGGGATACGGCCCTGCGGGGCGTCCAGCAGGATCTGGCCCGGCCCCTCGTACGCCACCCCGGTCGCGGTGTCGTACCACCGGCCCCGTGGCAGCCGCACCGCCCGCCGGTCCGCCCCGCACTCCAGCACCGGCGCCACCAGCAGTGCGTCGCCCAGCAGGAAGGAGTCCTCGCAGTCCCGCAGCCGCCGGTCCTCCGGCGCCCCCCACCACACCGGCCGCACGTACGGAGCCCCCGTCAGCTGGGCCATGTGCGCCAGCGTCACGAAGTACGGCCGCAGCCGCTCCCGTTCCGCCAGCACCGTCCGGGCCTGCTCCTCGGCCTCCGGCCCGAACTCCCAGGGCTCCCGCCGCCCGGCCCAGAGCGCCGAGTGCGTACGGAACAGCGGCAGGTAGGCGCCGAGTTGCAGCCAACGCACGTACAGCTCCGGTGAGGGCGAACCGCCGAACCCGCCCACGTCCGGCCCCGAGTACGGCACCCCGCACAACCCCAGCCCCAGGACCAGGGCCAACGAGGCCCGCAGCCCCTCCCAGCTGCTCTCCACATCACCCGACCAGGTGCCCCCGTAGCGCTGCATGCCCGCCCAGCCCGACCGGGAGAAGAGGAACGGCCGCTCCTGCGGCCGCAGCCGGACGAGTCCCTCCCACCCCGCTCGCGCCATCCCCAGCGCGTACACGTTGTGCCCCTCCCGGTGGTCACCGCCCGCCCCGTCCATCGCGTGCCGTGCCGACCGCGGCAGCGTGTTGTCCCCGAACGCCGTGAAGGACACCGGCTCGTTCATGTCGTGCCAGAAGCCGGCGAAGCCCTGCCCGAGCCGCTCCCGGTAGAGCCCGCCCCACCACTGCCGCACCGCCGGGTCCGTGAAGTCCGGATAGACGCACTCGCCCGGCCAGACCTCCCCGCGCACCTCCTGGCCGCGCGCGTCCCGTACGAAGGCGCCGGCCGACCCCACGGCCTGCCCCGCGGCGTGCAACGCGTCCCCCGCCCTGACCGCGGGATCCACGATCGAGACCAGCCGCACCCCCTGCTCCCGCAATTCCCCGGCCAGCCCCGGCAGATCAGGGAACCGCTCCTCGTCCACCGTGAACACCCGGTGCCCGTCGTAGTGGTCGATGTCCAGATGTACGGCCGACAGCGCGAGCCCGCGCGACGCGTACCCGGCGACCACCCGGCGGACCTCGGCCGCGCTGCCGAACCCCCACCGCGCGTGCTGGTACCCCAGCGCCCACTCCGGCGGCACAGCGGTCGGGCCCGTCAACCCGGACCAGGCCCGCAGCACCCGGGCCGGTGTCCCCACCAGCACCCAGCACCGCACCGGCCCGCCCTCCATGCGCAGCTCGCACGCTCCGGGCCGGTCCTGCCCCGAGCCCCCGCCCTCCTCACCCTCGCGCAGCACCACCCGGCCGTCCCAGCAGTTGTCGTGGAACACCAGATGCGTCCCGGCATCCGCCACGACCATCTGCACCGGCATGGTCACGTACAGCGGATCGGTGCCCGGTCCGAAACTCCCCTTGGGGTCGGTGTTCCACAGCCGGTACACGCCGTCGCGCAGCCGCGGCCCGGCGGCCCGCCCGCCCAGTCCGAAGAACCGCGCGTCCGCCGGTACCTCGCTCCGGAGCACCCACCGCCCTCCGCCGGCGCCGGCTTCGCGAACGTCCGCCGCGTCCACCTCCGCGTCCACCTCCGCCGGGTCGGCGGCGCGCTCCGCGCCCGGGCCGGTGACCGTACCGTCCAGGCCCAGGCCCAGGCCCAGGCTCAGGCCGAAGGGCGCGGCGGCCGCCCCGGCACCCGCACCGGCGCCGACCGCCCCCGGACCGCCCGAGCCCGGCCCCCGGCCGCCCGCGCCCGGCCGCCCGCCGGTCCCGTCCCCGGCCGGGGGAACCGGGTCCCACCACCGCGGCGGTGCCTCCCGCCGCAGTACCGCGCCCCCCGGGGTGCGCACCTCCACCATCCCGTGCCGGGACACCGCCACCGTCACCCGCTCCGACACCACCCGCCAGCCGCCGCCGGTGTCCGGTTCCAGCACGGCCCGCAGGTCCGGCGCGGGCCCGCTGCCCACGACCGCGTAGGACGGGGCCGCCCCGGCCCCGTCCCACGCCCAGAACACCACCCCGCCCGTCATCACCCGCACCACCAGCTCCGAGCGCGCGAACCGCAGCACGCCCCCGCCCGGCCGGGGCTCCGTACCGACCAGCAGACCCGGCACCCGCGCCCGCTCCCCACCCCGGCGCGGGAGCCCCAGCGCGTCCGCGCGCCGCCGGCGCCACGCCGACAGCCAGGCACGCCGACCGCGCTCCGTACCGATGTCCATCACCGCACGCACCAGATCACGACCGTCCATGTCGATCACCCTGCCACCGGCCCCCGCCCCCAGGGACGGCGTTCAACTGCCGTTCACCCGCGGGGTGCTGCCGGGGACGCGCCCCGGGCGGCCCCGACCCCGTGCGGTTCGCCCGCGCCGCCCGCCCGCCGACCGCGTCCGCCCGCCCCGGACCCGCCGCCCGCCGCCGCTCACCCGACCGGCCAGGTCGACCCTGGTGCAGCCGTCAATCACATGGCATCGTCCCTGTGAGCCGGCGCGCGCACCCCCGCGCGACGGCACCGTACGCACACGAAGCGCGAGCCGCAGACTTGACCGGGAGCCGATCCATGACGACGTCAGCCACCCAGCCGGAACCCCTCTGGGCGCCGGGCCCCGACCGGATCTCCGCGGCCCGGATCACCGCCTTCCAGGCCTGGGCCGCCACGCGCTTCGGAGCCCCGGCCGAGGGCGGCTACCCGGCCCTGCACCGCTGGTCCGTCGATGAGCTGGACACCTTCTGGCAGGCCGTCGCCGAATGGTTCGACGTCCGCTTCACCACCCCGTACGAGTCCGTCCTCGCCGACCGCTCCATGCCCGGGGCCCAGTGGTTCACCGGCGCCACCCTCAACTACGCCGAGCACGCGCTGCGCGCCGCCGAGGACCCGGCCCGCGCCGCCGAGCCCGCCCTGCTGTACGTCGACGAGACCCACGAGCCCGTCCCCGTCACCTGGGCCGCACTCCGCCGCCAGGTCGGCTCCCTCGCCGCCGAGCTGCGCGCCCTCGGCGTACGCCCCGGCGACCGCGTCAGCGGCTACCTCCCCAACATCCCCCAGGCGGCCGTGGCCCTGCTCGCCACCGCCGCGGTCGGCGGCGTGTGGACCTCCTGCGCTCCCGACTTCGGCGCCCGCAGCGTCCTCGACCGCTTCCAGCAGGTCGAGCCCGTCGTCCTGTTCACCGTCGACGGATACCGCTACGGCGGCAAGGAGCACGACCGGCGCGACGCCGTCGCCGAGCTCCGCGCGGAGCTCCCCTCCCTGCGCGCCGTCGTCCACATCCCGCTCCTCGGGACGCCGGCACCCGAGGGCGCCCTCGACTGGTCGGCGCTCACGGCGGCCGACACCGAGCCCGTCTTCGAGCCGGTGCCCTTCGACCACCCCCTCTGGGTGCTCTACTCCTCCGGTACGACCGGTCTGCCCAAGGCCATCGTCCAGTCCCAGGGCGGCATCCTCCTCGAACACCTCAAGCAGCTCGGCCTGCACTGCGACCTCGGCCCGGAGGACCGGTTCTTCTGGTACACCTCCACCGGCTGGATGATGTGGAACTTCCTCGTCTCCGGCCTGCTCACCGGCACCACCGTCGTCCTCTACGACGGCAGTCCCGGCCACCCCGACACCGGAGCCCAGTGGCGCATCGCCGAGCGGACCGGCGCCACGCTCTACGGCACCTCCGCCGCCTACGTCATGGCCTGCCGCAAGGCCGGGGTCCACCCCTCCCGGGACTTCGACCTCTCCGCCGTGAAGTGCGTGGCCACCACCGGCTCCCCGCTCCCGCCCGACGGCTTCCGCTGGCTCCACGACGAGGTGGCCGAGGATCTGTGGATCGCCTCCGTCAGCGGCGGTACCGACGTCTGCAGCTGCTTCGCGGGCGCCGTCCCCACGCTCCCCGTGCACATCGGCGAACTCCAGGCGGCCTGCCTCGGCACGGACCTCCAGTCCTGGGACCCGTCCGGCAAGCCGCTGACCGGCGAGGTGGGGGAGCTCGTCGTCACCAACCCCATGCCGTCCATGCCGATCCACTTCTGGAACGACCCGGACGGCAGCCGCTACCGCGACAGCTACTTCGAGATGTTCCCGGGCGTCTGGCGGCACGGGGACTGGATCACGATCACGGACCACGGATCGGTCGTCATCCACGGCCGTTCCGACTCCACGCTGAACCGCCAGGGCGTCCGGATGGGCTCCGCCGACATCTACGAGGCCGTCGAGCGACTCCCCGAGATCAAGGAATCCCTCGTCATCGGCCTGGAGGAGCCGAACGGCGGCTACTGGATGCCGCTCTTCGTCCACCTCGCCCCCGGCGCCGCCCTGGACGACGACCTGCGCGCGCGGATCAAGGCCACGATCCGCGAGGAACTCTCCCCGCGCCACGTCCCCGACGAGGTCATCGAGGTACCGGGCATCCCGCACACCCTCACGGGCAAGCGCATCGAGGTCCCGGTCAAGCGGCTGCTCCAGGGCACGCCGCTGGCCAAGGCGGTCAACGCGGGGTCCGTCGACAACATCGAGCTCCTCGGCTTCTACGAGGACCTGGCCCGCACGCGTACACACGGCAACGACTGAGGTCACTGTCAGTGGCGATGGTTACTCTGAGTGAGCAAGTGATCGCACTCAGGGGGAGCCAGCCATGCCACGCAACGACGACCGAACCACCGGTGCCCACCGCACCCGCAGCACCCGCCGGCGCCGCGCACTGCGCCGCGAGGTCCCCGGCACCGTCGGCCTCCTGGCCGACGCCGGGGACTTCGCGGCCATGTGCGGATACCGCAGCTTCGGGTTCGACCAGCACGCCGACTATGCCGACTACCTCCACCACGTCGACGGCCTGCTCCGCTCCTTCGCGGCCCGGGGCCTGCACACCACCGTCGCCCTCTTCGATCCCGACGAGTACGCCGAGTACTGCGGGGAGAACGGCCTGGATCCGGACACGGCGCAGACCCGCACGCGCTTCACCGCCGAGCTCGCCGGCAGCGGGACCGCCCTGCCGTACACCGGCCAGCCCATGGACGAGCTGGTCCCGCTCCTCGTCGACGAGGCCGTCCGCCAGGCCACCTGGGAGTACGCCACCGCCGTCCTCGCCGGCGTGGGCCGCTGCGCCGACTGCGGCGAGGACATCGGCCACGCCTCCTTCGACCGCGCCACCGACGCCGTGAAACGGCTCGTCGCCGGCGCCGGCCCCGGCCACCACCACTTCGTCTGCAGCGTCCCGACCGAGGACGAGCAGCTCGTAGCGGTCCTCCACGCCGACACCACCGGTGACCCGGACGACCCGGCCCCGCCGCGCGTCGACGGCCGAGAGAGCCTCGACTTCGTGACGGTCCTCGCCGCGGGCCTCGCCCTCGGAGGACCCGGGGGACTGGTCGTGCGCAGCACCACCGAGGGCCATCGCGACCGGGTGCACGGTTGGCGCCTGGACCGCGGCCGCCTCACGGCGCTGTCGGCGGCCGCCGTTTTCAACGCGTACTGCACCGACGCCGACACCGGAGACCTCGTCGCCCCCGAACCGGGCGTCGAGTACTGCCCCGGCTACGACGTCGACACTCCCGGCCCGCACCACTGAAAGACCGTGGGGCCCCCGCCACCGGCGGGAGCCCCACGGTCCGCACGACGCAGCGTCCGGTCGCCGGCTGTCCGGCTACTCGCCGGAGAGCACCGCCTGGGCGGCCACGCGCGCCTCCTCGGCACTGTCCGCCGCCCGCGCCGCCGCCGCGGCACGCTCGCACTGCGCCAGCGTGTGCTTCGCGAGAGTCGCCCGGACATAGGGGATCGAGGCGGCACCCATCGACAGGGAGGTGACACCCAGGCCGGTCAGCACACAGGCGAGCAGCGGGTCGGCGGCCGCCTCGCCACAGACGCCGCAGCTCTTGCCCTCCGCCTTCGCCGCCTCGGCGGACAGGGCGATCAGGTCGAGCAGGGCGGGCTGCCACGGATCCTGGAGCCGGGAGACGGCCCCGACCTGCCGGTCGGCTGCGAAGGCGTACTGCGCCAGGTCATTCGTGCCCAGCGACAGGAACTCGACCTCCTGCAGGATCGAGCGCGCCCGGAGCGCGGCGGAGGGGATCTCCACCATCGCGCCGAACTTGGCCTGCAGGCCGGCCGCGCGGCAGGCGTCGGCGAAAGCCCTCGCGTCGGCGCGGTCGGCGACCATCGGGGCCATGACCTCCAGGTGCACCGGCAGGCCCTCGGCGGCCTTCGCCAGCGCGGTGAGCTGCGTGCGCAGCACCTCGGGGTGGTCCAGCAAGGAGCGCAGGCCCCGCACGCCCAGCGCCGGGTTCGGCTCGTCCGCCGGGGTGAGGAAGTCCAGCGGCTTGTCGGCGCCCGCGTCCAGGACCCGCACGACGACCCGCCCCTCCGGGAAGGCTTCGAGCACCTTGCGGTACGACTCGACCTGCTTCTCCTCGGACGGAGCCTTCTTGCTGTCGTCCAGGAACAGGAACTCCGTACGGAACAGGCCCACGCCCTCGGCCCCGGCCTCGACCGCCGCCGGCACGTCCGCGGGACCGCCGACGTTGGCCAGCAGCGGCACCTTGTGCCCGTCGGAGGTCGCACCCGGACCGGACGAGGCCGCCAGCGCCGCCTTCCGCTCGGCGGCCGCGGCCTCCAGTCCGGCCCGCTTCTCCGCCGACGGGTCGACGAAGAGGTCACCCGTGCTGCCGTCCACCGCGATCATCGTCCCTTCGGCGATCTCGCATGCGCCGGGCAGAGCCACGATCGCCGGTACGCCCAGTGCACGGGCGAGGATCGCACTGTGGCTGGTCGGCCCGCCCTCCTCGGTCACGAAACCGAGGACGAGAGCGGGGTCGAGCAGGGCCGTGTCGGCGGGGGCCAGGTCCCGCGCGATCAATACGTACGGCTCGTCGCTGTCGGGGACACCCGGCATCGGCACACCGAGCAGCCGGGCCACGATCCGATTGCGTACGTCGTCCAGGTCGGCCACCCGGCCCGCCATGTACTCGCCGGCGCCCGCGAGGAGGTCGCGGTAGGCGGCGAAGGCGTCGTACACCCCGCGCTCGGCGGTGCTGCCCACCGCGATCCGGCGGTCGACATCCGCCATCAGCTCGGGGTCCTCGGCGATCATCGCCTGGGCCTCCAGCACGTGCTGGGCCTCGCCACCGGCCAGCTGGCCACGCGCGATCAGGTCGGCCGCCACGGCACTCACGGCCTGGCGGGCGCGCCCCTGTTCGCGCGCCGCCTCGTCGGCGGTGATCTGCCTGGCCGGCGGTTCGAGGACCGCCGTGCCCATGTGCCGCACCTCGCCGATCGCCACCCCGTGGCTCACGCCGACGCCTCGCAGCGTTGTCTCCATTTCACCCGTCTCCGATTGAGCGGCGGGCCCGGCCTCGCCGCGATGGATGTCCGTCCGTCACGCCCGTACGGGGCGGACGGCTCACTGCCAGCTGAAGAGAAGGTCGTCGGCCTTGACGTCGCCGGACTCGACGAGGCCGGACAGCGATTCGGCCGTCGCCTCCAGCGCCACGACGGGGCAGATCGGTGACTTGCCGAGGGCCTCGACGGCAGCGGGGTTCCAGCGGATGACCGCCTGGCCGCGGGTCACGGTGTCGCCCTTGTTCACGAGCAGCTCGAAGCCCTCGCCGTTGAGCTGGACCGTGTCGATGCCGAGGTGCGTGAGTACACCGTGCCCCTCGCCGTCGACGACGACGTACGCGTGCGGGTGCAGGGAGACGACCACACCGTCGACGGGGGAGACCGCCTCCGAGGGCTCGCGCACGGGATCGATGGCAGTGCCCGGTCCCACCATCGCGCCGGAGAACACCGGATCCGGCACAGCCGCGAGTCCGATGGCGCGCCCGGCAAGAGGGGACGTCACGCTGGTCATGAGGGGCCTCCCAGGGGTGGGGCTCTTGTGTCGCCGTCACAGCCTGTTGCGAACGGCGTACTCGTCAGAAGGATAAGTCACTGTATGTTCGGGTTCGTCCGATGTAGGTACTGATCCGGACGGGGTCCTTCAGCACGGAGACTAGTGGACTAGACCGGTGGACTAGACCATACGCCTGAATCGATTTGCTTGGGCACCCCCGGGGCTGTACTGTCGTGACTCCCGCCAGGACGCCCCGCGTGAACATCTCACGAACGGCAGATGGACGGGAACCCTCCCATCAGCTCACCTCTCGATCTCCAGCCTCCTTCGTATGCCCATTCGGGAATGCGGCGAGTGGTCGGGGAGAAGGAATTTGGCTGGTAGGGTCGGAATCGCCGGAAAGGGAATCGCGAAAGCGAGAACCTGGAAAGCACCGAGGAAATCGGGCCCGAAAGAGTCTGATAGAGTCGGAAACGCAGGACAG
>NZ_JOFX01000044.1 GCF_000719345.1 Streptomyces sp. NRRL F-2664 | reverse complement strand
CCCCCGCCCCCCTGCCACCACCCCTCGGCCCGTTCTCCCTCAGGCCCCGGCCGCGGCCCCCGGCCCCCGACTTCCCCGTCAGCCCGCTTCCGGCTTCGGGGCCTTCAGGACCTTGCTGACCCACTCCAGGGAGCCTTCCTTCATCCCCCGGACGTAGTGCCAGCCGTTGTGCTCGCCGTTCTGGATGTCACGGATGGTCGTCTTGACCGGGCCCTTGCCGTACTGCTGCTGGAACTTGACCATGCGCTCCTTGCCGGACTCCTTCGTGCCGATCTGGAAGTTGATGTAAACCTCCGGGCCCTTGGTGTCGATCAGCTTCTGAGCGAGCTTCTCCGGGTTGTTCGCGTCCATCTCCGCCTGGTGCCCCTTCCACAGCGGGGAGTCGGGGACGATCTCGCCGCCGCTGGCGATGACGGCCTTGAACTTGTCCGGGTGCTGGAGGACCGTCTTCATGCCCACGAACGCGCCCGAGGACGAGCCCATGAAGGCCCAGCCGTCACGCGACTTGTACGTACGGAAGTTGGCCTTGGCGAAAGCCGGGACGTCCTCCGCGATCCACGTGCCCATCTTGGCCTGGCCGGGGATGTCGGAGCCGTCGTAGTAGTACTTCGCGTCCGGGTTGAGCACCGGCATGATCACGATGTACGGGAGGCTGGTACCGGCCTTCACGCCCTCGGTGATGGCCTTCTGGAGGCCGAGGCTGGTGTCGGCCCAGTAGTTGTTCGGGAAGCCGTTGCCGCCCGGGAGCGCGATGAGCACCGGGAAGCCGCTCTTGGCGTACTTCGGGTCGTCGTACTGCTTGGGCGCCCACACCCACACGTCGCCCTCGAAGCCGGACTTCGCTCCCGCCAGGCGGGTCTTGGCGATGATCGTGCCGTCGTCGAGCTTGGCGGTCTGCTTGAAGTCGGACTTCGGACCGGTCGGCATGAGCACGTCCGGGTCGCCGGAGGGCTTGGCCTCGGCCGACGGAGCGGCCGGGTCCGACGAGCCGGCGGCCGCAGGGGGGTTCTTGCCGAAGGTCACGGCCTCGCCGTTGCCCGAGAACCAGTCGAGCTTCCATGCGGCGAACCCACCGCCGCCGAGGAGGAGCGCGAGCGCGACCACGGCACTGATCCATATTCGGCGCCGGGAGCGCCTGGGCTGCGCGGGCTCGGGGTCGTACGGGTGACCGGCCCCGGCGAGCGGCTCTCCGTACGGCGGCCGGCCCGGGTAGGACGCCTCGTAGGACTGCTGGTGCTGCTGGTACTGCTGGTGCGGTTGACCGCCATGCCCCTGGGGCGGGTAGTCCTGGTACGACTGCTGGTCGTCAGGCCGCGGGCGCTGCGGGTACTCGTGCACGAACTTCGCTCCGAACGGTCTTGACTGCCCCCGAGGGCAGAGCGGTGGTCTCCCTTAAGACCTGATGAGCAAACCGCCCGCACAGTTCCTATTTCGAGCAAAAAACATCCGGCCGTCCGCGAGGGGCTTCGTCAGGCGGCGCCGGCGGTGCGGTTCCTGCCGGCCCGCACGTCGGCCACGGCGTGGGGCAGGCCGGGCAGGAGCAGGAGGAGCGCCGCCCACAGCGGCACGGTGAACACGGGAGCGTCGCCGGCGAGCCGGTCGGCGAGGACGGCCGCGGGCAGGGCGACACAGAGGCTGATCCCCCATCTGCGAAGGAAGCCGAGACTGCCCCGCCGCAGCTCCCAG
Organism: Streptomyces sp. NRRL F-2664; assembly: GCF_000719345.1. GTDB lineage: Bacteria > Actinomycetota > Actinomycetes > Streptomycetales > Streptomycetaceae > Streptomyces. The sequence goes on along the minus strand of NZ_JOFX01000044.1, from coordinate 76,237 downwards.
AGGACGGTGACCGTGCCGAGGACGGCCCAGAAGACGATGTGTCCGGGGGCCACGTCCAGCTGCGTGGTCCACCGGATCAGGCACAGGACCAGCAGAAGCCAGCCGGCGTAGTAGCAGCCGATGCATGCGGTGCGCAGCATGCGGCGCGGGAGCGGGGCGCGGGCCCGCGCCCATGCTGCGGCGAAGGCGCGGACGTCGCGGCCGACGACGTCCTGCCCGCTGCGGCCCGCGGCCTCGGCGTCCTCCAGGTGAGCGGACAGCTCGTCGAGCATCTCCCGCACGGAGGCTTCGTCGATGCCGCGGTACTCCCAGTTGCGGCGGCAGGCCGCCAGTATCTGCGTGTTCGTCATGCCGTGGTCTCCCCCGTCGGTGGCGTAGTGGCGGCTGCGGCCAGGATCCGGCCCACCGGTCCGGCGAAGGCCGTCCAGTCGGCGCGGCCGCGGGCGAGTTCGTTGTGCCCCGCCTCGGTCAGCCGGTAGTACTTGCGCGGGGCGCCGCCGTTCGGGGACGGGGCGCGGTACGAGGTGACGAGCCCGGCCCGCTCCATCCGGGCGAGCAGCGGGTAGATGCTGCCGTCGCTGACGAGTTCCAGTCCGCCGGCGGCGAGTGCTTCGGCGAACTCGAAGCCGTACCGGGGTCGTTCGGCGATCAGGGACAGCAGGCACAGGTCGAGCACTCCGCGCAGGAGCTGGCTGCGCCGCTGGTCACCGGTCGCGGTCGGCTCCTTTGTCATGCGGCACAAGATAGTGCGCCACTACTGTGCGCCGCAAGACAGTCCCGCGTACGGGCGGGCCGGCGCCGGGCGATGCCGGGCGAAGGGCGATGCGACGGGCTCACTTCGTGGTGGCGGCGATCCGACGGGTGGCGGACCGCATCACGAGGGCCATCACCACTTCGAACACGCCGAGCAGGACGAGCCACAGTCCGAGCAGCCGCGTCAGTGCGACCGCGGAGTCCACGGGGAAGCAGAGCACGACGATGCCGGCGACGGCGCCGAGCGCCCCCAGCCCGAAGAGCAGCCCGCGGTGGACGAGGAGGCGGTCGGCGATCGCGACGTATGCCGTGAGCACGCCGGTGATCAGCCAGAACACCCCGACGATCAGGGAGAGCGCACCGATGGTCTGCATCGGGTGGCGCAGGACGAGTACGCCGGCCAGGAACGCCAGCACCGCGATCAGGACGCTCGCCAGCCGGCTGCCGCCGGCGTCGTTGCTGTGCGAGAAGGCGGCGACGAACCGGAAGCAGCCGGCCACCAGCAGCTGCAGCCCGATGATCACGGCCAGGATGTGCAGCGTCTCGTCGGGCCAGACGAGCACCAGGATGCCGGGGATCAGGGTCGCGAGTGCGACGCCGAGGGCCCAGTGCCACGAACTCCCGAGTTGCTTGAGCGTGTCCTCGGGGTCATGCTGCGCGCGCTGCGGCGACGCGTCGGGACGTAGGGTCATCACGCCTCCAGACCACCGGAGAAGTACCTTTACGGCCACTTTATGCCGCTCTTCCCGATCGCGCGGCCGGGACAGCGCGACGCCGGCCGCAGGCACGCGTGAGCGGGCCGGCCGCACCGCGCCCCGGCCGAGAGTCCGCGTCGCTAGCCTTGCTGCATGACCTCACTGCCCGACTGGATGCGCCCGCCGCGCGCGGAAGGCTGGTTCGCGGAGGACCTCGACCGCCTCCCCGAGGCACCACGCCACACCGAGCTCATCGACGGAGCCCTCGTCTTCATGATGTCGCCACAGCGGTCCTGGCATGGCCGCCTCGTCACCGCCCTGACCACAACACTCATGGCGCAGGCACCGGCTGGTTTCGAGGTCGAGCGGGAGATGACAATCCGCCTCGATGCCCGCAACCGCCCCGAGCCGGACCTCTTGCTGACGGACCTGCCCTATGACCCGGACCGTACCTGGTACGCCCCGGAAGACGTGAAGCTCGTCGTGGAGGCCGTGTCCCCCGAGTCCGCCCACCGCGATCGCACAGTAAAGCTCCGCAAGTACGCAGAGGCCGGCATTCCGCACTACTGGTGCATCGAGGACGAGGACGGAGCCCCCGTCGTCCACGTCTACGAGCTCGACGAACCCACCGGCGCCTACGCGCCCGCCGGCATCTTCCGAGGCACCCTCCAGCGCCCCGTGCCCTTCGAGATCAGCCTGGACCTCGACACGCTCACACCGCCGCGGGGCAACTGAAACGTCGGCACCAAGTCAGCACCGGAACGCAGAAGGGGTCGGACCCACAGAGGCCGACCCCTTCTGACCTGCACATTTTGACGCAGCTATCTCACATGCAGCACGAGACGCCTACACTTTGACGCGGAATGCTGAAGCCCGATCCCGACCTGCGGCGGAGCCCCGTGCAGGGCCCTGACCTGGGATTCCTCGTTGGCATGCGTTGGTTCCCGGCGGCCGTTTACGGCTGTCCTGCGGACTGGCTGCGGACTGGTCGGCGGTGCCGAGGCCGAAAAATCCATGGCACACCGGCCGGACTCACAACGAGACTGCGCAGGTGAGCGACCGCTGCCCCTGTCCCTGCGGGCCCCGCGTGCTCGACGCCATGCCCGGCTCGTACGAGATCTGCCCCCTCTGCTTCTGGGAGGACGACGGGATCCAGTTCCGCTGGCCGACCATGGCCGGCGGCGCGAACAAGGACTCCACCTTCGAGCCGATGCTCGAACCGTCTGTCGAGTAGGGCCGACCACCAGCACCCGTCCAGCCCGGTGGGAAGTCGTCCAGTACATCCAGCCCTACTCGGCCCGGCCCCGTTTTGGGCAGTGGTGTACACATGACACACTCGGTACGCTTGAGCGCATGACACAGCCGCTGCCCATAGAGTCCATCCGCGACGTGCGCGCCCACTTGGCCGAAGTCGTCGAACGGGCCGACCGCGACGACGTGCCCACTGTCATCACCCGTCGCGGCAAGCAGGTCGCCGCCGTGGTCTCGATCGAGGTGCTTCGCAAGTACCAGGAGTGGGAAGAGCGCGAGATCAACCGCATCATCGACGAGCGCATGGCGAGCCCGGCCGTCGGCGTCCCGATCGAGGACGTGATGAGGGAGACGCTGGCACGCAGTGAGTGACTACCGCACGGTGTTCCGGCCCGAGGCCCAGGCCGAGCTGCGCAAGATCCCGCGTGACATGGCGCTTCGTATCCTGGCCAAACTGACAGAGCTGGAAAGCGACCCCTTCGGCTTCAACACCACCCCACTCGTATCCCAGCCCGAGCGCCGCCGCCTACGGGTCGGCGACTACCGTGTCGTCTACACGATCGACAATGGGGAACTGGTGGTGTGGGTCGTCCACGTCGGACACCGCTCCACGGTCTACGAGACGTAGCTGCTCCAGGTTCTGCGGACCGCTGCGGACAGCACGACGGCCTGACCTGCCTTCTCGCAGGTCAGGCCGTTTGTCCACGTCCAATCAGACGTTGAAGCGGAATTCGACCACGTCGCCGTCCTGCATGACGTAGTCCTTGCCCTCCATGCGGGCCTTGCCCTTGGCGCGGGCTTCGGCGACCGAGCCGCACTCGACCAGGTCCGCGAAGGAGATGACCTCGGCCTTGATGAAGCCGCGCTGGAAGTCGGTGTGGATCACGCCGGCGGCCTCCGGGGCCGTTGCGCCCTGCTTGATGGTCCAGGCGCGGGTTTCCTTCGGGCCGGCCGTGAGGTAGGTCTGCAGGCCCAGGGTGGCGAAGCCGACCCGGCCGAGGGTGGCGAGGCCGGGCTCGTCCTGGCCGACCGACTGGAGGAGCTCCAGGGCTTCCTCGTCGTCGAGCTCGGCGAGATCCGCCTCCAGCTTGGCGTTGAGGAAGATCGCCTCGGCCGGGGCGACCAGCGCCGACTGCTCGGCCTTGAAGGCGTCGTCCGTCAGCTCGTCCTCGTCCACGTTGAACACGTAGAGGAACGGCTTCGTGGTGAGCAGGTGGAGCTCGTGCAGGAGGTCGCCCTGCTCCGTGCCCTTGGTGATGCCCTTGGAGAAGAGGGTCTCGCCGCCTTCCAGGATCTTCTGGGCGGACTCGACAGCGGCGAGGACCGCGACCTTGTCCTTCTGGAGGCGGGCCTCCTTCGTCAGGCGCGGGACCGCCTTCTCGATGGACTGGAGGTCGGCGAGGATCAGCTCGGTGTTGATCGTCTCGATGTCGTCCTTCGGCGAGACCTTGCCGTCGACGTGGACGACGTTCTCGTCCTTGAAGGCGCGGATGACCTGGCAGATGGCGTCGGACTCGCGGATGTTCGCGAGGAACTTGTTGCCCAGGCCCTCGCCCTCCGAGGCGCCGCGCACGATGCCCGCGATGTCGACGAAGTCGACCGTCGCCGGGAGGACCTTCGCCGAGCCGAAGATGCCCGCGAGGACGGCCAGGCGCGGGTCGGGGACGCCGACGACGCCGACGTTCGGCTCGATGGTGGCGAACGGGTAGTTGGCCGCCAGCACGTCGTTCTTGGTCAGGGCGTTGAACAGGGTCGACTTGCCGACATTCGGCAGGCCGACGATTCCGATCGTGAGCGACACGTTGGCGACTTCCCGTAGCTGGAGGGGGCGGCGGCCCGGGAGTGGGCCACCGGACAGTTTACTTTCCGATGAGTGGCGGTGGATGTACGCGTGTCCGGGCCCCGATCCGGCCGCCCTCCCGCCTAATTTGGTGGAGTGGAGCAATACAGGACGCGACCGGCCCCTCACCCGCAGCGACCCCCGGCACAGCGCAGGGGCCATCGCCCCGCGGGCGTGCCCGCGCAGGGCGGCGGCGCCCCGCGGCCGGCGGCCGTGCGCCGGATGCCCCGCCCCCGGTTGACGGGCCTCGGCGGCGGGCTGTTCGCGTGCACCTCGATGGTGCTCGTCGCCGGCATCTGCTGGCTGCTGTTCAGCTCTTCGCTCTTCGTCTACGGGCTGCTCTTCCCGCCCGTAGCGGCCGCCACCGCCCTGTGGGTGCGGCCGGCGGACCTGGTCACCGCGCCGATCGGCGTCCCCATCGCCTTCGCCGCCGGAGCGTGGCCCATCTCGGGCGGCTCCGGCGGCTTCGGGGGTCAGCTGATGGGACTGGTCTCCGCGCTGTCCCTGCACGCGGGCTGGCTGTACGCGGGGACGCTCGTCGCCGCCCTGATCGCGTTGGTGCGCAAGGCCGTCCTCATCGGGCGGCGCCGCCTCCCCCGCCGCGCCGCCTGACGGGCCCGACGACCGCGGCCGCGGCCCCGGTCCCGGTGCCGGCAACGGCCCCGCCCGGGCGGCACCCCGTCCGGGTCCGGGCGGCGACCGCCGTCACCGCTTCGCCGCCATCGCCGCACCGACGATGCCCGCGTTGTTCTGCAGCCCGGCCGGGACGATCTCGGCGCGGACGCCTTCGATCAGCGGCATGAACTTCTCCGGCTTCCGGCTGACGCCGCCGCCGATGATGAAGAGGTCCGGGGAGAACAGCATCTCCACGTGCTGCATGTACCTGCTCAGCCGGTGCGCCCAGCGCTCCCAGGTGAGGTCGCCGTCCTCCTTCGCCTTCACCGACGCCCGCGTCTCCGCGTCGTGGCCCTTCAGCTCCAGGTGGCCCAGCTCGGTGTTCGGCACCAGCCTCCCGTCCGTGAAGAGCGCGCTCCCGATGCCCGTGCCCAGGGTGAGCAGGATGACCGTGCCGCCCCGCCCGCGCCCGGCTCCGTGGGTCATCTCGGCGACGCCCGCGGCGTCCGCGTCGTTCAGGACCGTCACCGGCCGGCCGCCGAGTTCGCGCGAGAGCAGTGCGGCCGTGTCCACGCCGATCCAGGACTTGTCCATGTTGGCCGCCGTGCGGGTGACGCCGCTCGTGACCACGCCGGGGAAGGTCACCCCCACCGGGCCGTCCCAGCCGAAGTGGCGCACCACCTCGGCGACACAGCCGGCCACCCCGTCGGGGGTGGCCGGCTGTGGTGTCAGTACTTTGTGGCGCTCCTGCGCCAAGTCACCCTGCTCCAGGTCCACGGGAGCGCCCTTGATCCCGGATCCACCGATGTCCACGCCGAAGATCTGCATGGACATACCGTACGAAACGAGTTACTTGTCGGCGACCAGTTCGGCAGCCTCGGCCCGCAGGTCGCGGCGGAGCTCCTTGGGGAGGGAGAAGGTGATGGACTCCTCCGCCGTCTTGACGATCTCCACGTCCCCATAGCCGCGCGCGGCGAGCCACTCCAGGACCTCCTCGACCAGGACCTCCGGCACCGAGGCGCCCGAGGTGAGGCCGACGGTGGTGACGCCCTCCAGCCAGGCCTCGTCGATCTCGCTCGCGAAGTCGACGAGGTACGCGGCCTTCGCGCCGGCGTCCTTGGCGACCTCGACCAGCCGGATCGAGTTCGAGGAGTTCTTCGAGCCGACCACGATGACCAGGTCGGAGTCCGCACCCATCACCTTGACGGCGGCCTGCCGGTTCGAGGTGGCGTAGCAGATGTCGTCGCTCGGCGGCGAGAGGAGGAGCGGGAACTTGGTTTTCAGCGCGTCGACCGTCTCCATGGTCTCGTCGACCGACAGCGTGGTCTGCGAGAGCCAGACGACCTTCGACTCGTCGCGGACGGTGACCTTGTCCACGTCGTGCGGGCCGTCGACGATGGTGATGTGGTCGGGGGCCTCGCCGGAGGTGCCGATGACCTCCTCGTGGCCCTCGTGGCCGATGAGGAGGATGTCGAAGTCCTCCTTGGCGTACCGGACGGCTTCCTTGTGGACCTTGGTGACCAGCGGGCAGGTCGCGTCGATCGTCGCGAGCCTGCCGCGTGCCGCCTCCTCGTGGACGACTGGGGCGACGCCGTGGGCGGAGAACATCACGATGTTGCCCTCGGGCACCTCCTCCGTCCGCTCGACGAAGATGGCGCCCTTCTTCTCCAGGGTCTGGACGACGTACTTGTTGTGCACGATCTCGTGGCGGACGTACACCGGCGCCCCGTACTGCTCAAGGGCTTTCTCGACGGCGATCACGGCTCGGTCCACGCCCGCGCAGTAGCCGCGGGGCGCGGCGAGCAGGACACGGCGGGGAGCGGGAGCAGGGGCGGGAGCAGTCATGTGCTCCATCGTACGGGGGTCTCCAGCAGGCCGGACGTCGGCCGTTCGGCACAGACTGGCCGCGAGACCCGTCACGAACGTCCCGCCCGTCACCCGGAGGAACGATGGCGTCCGGTACGGATTCCGGCAGGGCCCCGGCGCCCGCTGCCCTGCGGCGGAGTCTCGGCTTCCGGGACCTGGTCGTCTACGGGCTGCTGTTCATCGCCCCGATGGCCCCGGTCGGTGTCTTCGGGGCGCTCGACGCCGCGTCCCACGGCGCGGTCGCGCTGGTGTACCTGGTCGCGACGGTCGCGATGGCCTTCACCGCCTTCAGCTACGCGCAGATGGTGCGGGTGGCCCCGCAGGCCGGTTCGGTCTTCACCTACGCCCGCAAGGGCCTGGGCGAGGGGCCGGGGCTGATCGCCGGGTGGATGGCGCTGCTGGACTACCTGCTGATCCCGGCGGTGGCGTACCTCTTCTCGGGGATCGCGATGAACGCGCTGGTGCCGGAGGTCTCCCGGTGGGTGTGGACGGCCCTGGCCGTCGTGGTGACCACCGTGCTCAACCTGTGCGGGGTACGGGTGGCCGCGCGGGTCGGTTTCGCCGTGCTGGCGCTGGAGGTCCTGGTCCTGGCCGTCTTCGTGGCGGCCGCGGTGACCGTGCTGGTCCTGGACGGCCCGCGGCGCGGCTGGCTGTCGCCGCTGACCGGTGACGGCTCGCTCGCCTTCAGTGCGACGGCGGTGCTGGGCGCGGTGTCGGTGGCGGTCCTGTCCTACCTCGGCTTCGACGCCGTCGTGTCCTTCGCCGAGGAGGTGACGGGGGGCTCCCGGCGGGTGGCGCGGGCGGTGCTGTGCTGCCTGGCTCTGGCCGGGGTGCTGTTCGTGGTGCAGAGCTGGCTGGCGGCGCTGCTGATGCCGGTGTCCGCGGCGGAGCTGGCGGCGGCGCCGGGGCGGCAGGGGGCGGCCTTCTACACGGCGGTGGAGTCGGCGGTGGGCTCCTGGCTGCACGACCTGGTGGCGGTCAGCAAGGCGGTCGGAGCGGCCTTCGCCGCGCTGGCGGGGCAGGCGGCGGCCGGCCGGCTGGTGTTCGCGATGGCCCGGGAACGGCGGCTGCCGCGGGTACTGGCGCGCACCTCGGACGGCACCCCGCGGGCCGCCCTGCTGGTGGCGGCGGCCGTCACGCTGGTCGCCGCCGTGTGGGCGGCCCGGCGCGGCGACGGGCTCGCCCACCTGGTGTCCGTGGTGGACGTCGGGGCGCTGGTGGCCTTCACGCTGCTGCACGCCTCGGTGGTGGGCTGGTTCGTGGTGCGGCGACGCGAGGGCGCACCGAGCTGGTGGAGGCACCTGGTGGTCCCGGTGCTCGGGGCCGCGGTGACCGTCACGGTGATCGTCGAGGCGTCCCGGGCGGCGCAGCTGGTGGGCGCGGCGTGGCTGGCCCTCGGTCTGGCGGTGCTGCTCGCCCAGCGCGGGCGGCGCCGGACGCCCGGCCGGCCCGGGGCCGGAGCCGGGACGGGGACAGGGACAGGGACGGGGCCGGGGTCCGACACTTCGGACGCCCGGGCGGGAGGCTGAGACGCTGTCAGCGCGTGCGGATAGCCTGCGGACATGGGTCTGAATACGTCGGCGGAGGCGCCGCTGCCGGTGGGCCGGGTGTCCCGGCTGATCGGCGGCTGGATCGAGCGGCTCGGCCAGGTGTGGGTGGAGGGGCAGATCACGCAGCTCTCGCGGCGACCGGGGGCGGGGGTGGTCTTCCTGACGCTGCGCGACCCCTCGCACGACATCTCGGTCAGCGTGACCTGCTTCCGCCAGGTCTACGACGAGGTCGCGGACGTCGTCTCGGAAGGCTCACGGGTCGTCCTGCTGGCCAAGCCGGAGTGGTACGCCCCGCGCGGCCAGCTGTCCCTGCGGGCGACGGAGATACGGCCGGTCGGCATCGGGGAACTCCTGGCGCGGCTGGAGCGGCTGAAGCGGTCCCTGGCCTCCGAGGGCCTCTTCGCGCCGGAGCGCAAGAAGCCGCTGCCGTTCCTGCCGCAGCTGATCGGCCTGGTGGTCGGGCGGGCCTCCGCGGCCGAGCGCGATGTGCTGGAGAACGCCCGGCGGCGCTGGCCGGCCGTCCGCTTCGAGGTGCGCAACGTCGCCGTGCAGGGCGTGCACGCCGTCCCGCAGGTGGTCCGGGCGGTCAGGGAGCTCGACGCCCTGGACGAGGTGGACGTGATCATCGTGGCGCGCGGTGGCGGCAGCGTGGAGGACCTGCTGCCCTTCTCCGACGAGGAGGTCGTACGGGCCGTGGCCGCGGCCCGTACCCCGGTGGTGTCGGCGATCGGCCACGAGCCGGACTCACCGCTGCTGGACCTCGTCGCGGACCTGCGGGCCTCCACGCCCACGGACGCCGCGAAGAAGGTGGTCCCGGACGTCGGTGAGGAGTTGGAGCGCGTACGCCAGTTGCAGGGCCGGGGGCTGCGCGCGGTGAGCGCGCTGCTCGACCGGGAGGAGCGCGGGCTCGCGCACGCCCTGGGCCGGCCGGTGTTCGTCCACCCGCAGCGCATGGTGGAGCTGCGCGAGGACGAGCTGGACGCTCTGCTGGCGCGCAGCAGGCGCACGCTGGGCCATCTGCTGGACCGGGCCGACTCCGAGCTCGCCCACACGCTGGCCCGGGTGGTGGCGCTGTCGCCGGCCGCGACGCTGGAGCGCGGGTACGCCGTGCTGCAACGGGCGGACGGGCACGTGGTGCGCTCGCCGCAGGAGGTGGCGGCGGGGGAGGTGCTGCGCGCCAGGGTGGCGCAGGGCACGTTCTGCGTGGAGGTCTCCTCGGGAGCGGACGCGCCGCCGGAGGGTGCGCCGCAGGAGGGCGCACCGGCGCAGGACGGACCGGCGCGGGACGCACCGGCGCAGGACCCGTCGGTGGCGGCCCGGGGCGCTGCCGCGGGCGAGTCGGCCGCTTCGAAGTAATGGACACGCAGCCGCAATCATGCGGCCGCACGACAAACCCAGGGTGGAGCAGGGAATGACAGAGGCCGAGACGGCGCTGGGATACGAGCAGGCCCGCGACGAGCTCATCGAGGTCGTCCGCAAGCTGGAGGCCGGGGGGACCTCGCTGGAGGAGTCCCTCGCGCTCTGGGAGCGCGGTGAGGAGCTGGCCAAGGTGTGCCGGCGCTGGCTGGAGGGGGCCCGGGCCCGGCTGGATTCGGCGCTCGCGGCGCGCGATGCGGCCGAGGAGGAGTGATCCCGGTCACGGAACCCTCGTTTAGTTGAAAATTCATCTACTTCGGTCGTAGAGTCGGGCCATCGCTCCACCTCTGCAGGGAAGAAGGCTTTCCGATGTCTCTCGTACTCGACTCCGCCGCACAGGATCTGCTGTTCCGCGAGGCCCGCACCGCCAACTCGTTCTCCGACGAGCCCGTGACCGAGGAGCAGGTCCAGGCGATCTACGACCTGGTGAAGTACGGCCCGACCGCCTTCAACGGCACGCCGCTGCGCATCACGCTGGTCCGCTCGGCCGAGGCCCGCGAGCGCCTCGTCAAGCACCTCGCCGAGGGAAACCAGGCCAAGACCCTCGCCGCGCCGCTGGTCGCGATCCTGTCCGCGGACAACGAGTTCCACGAGGAGCTGCCGCGGCTGCTGCCGCACTTCCCGCAGGCCAAGGACCTCTTCTTCACCGAGCGCCCGGCCCGCGAGCAGTCCTCGCTGGTCAACGCCGCGCTGCAGGCCGCGTACTTCATCGTGGGCGTCCGCGCCGCCGGGCTGGCCGCGGGTCCGATGACCGGAGCCGACTTCGCGGGCATCCAGAAGGAGTTCCTGGACGACGACCACACCCCGATCATGGTCGTCAACATCGGCAAGCCGGGTGAGGACGCGTGGTTCCCGCGCTCCCCGCGCCTGTCGATCGACGAGGTCATCACCACCGTCTGAGCACCACCGCGGCCCGGGGCCGCCGTACACGAGAAGGGCCGTGCGCCCCGGGGATCCGGGGCGCACGGCCCTTCTCTCTGCGACGGGTCCACCGGGGCGGTCCGCCGCCGGCAGCCTGCGCCGGGACCGGCCCCCAGCCGCTACTGGCCCTGCTTGAACTCCAGCGCCGCCGCCAGCGTGCCGAGCTGCTCGAAGGAGGCCGTGCCGGTCACCACCGTGACGTGGCCCTGCCCCCGCCGTACGAGGGCGTCGTACTTCTCGCCCTCCCAGCGTTCCCAGGCCGCGTCGCCGACCTGCTGCGTCTGCCCGGAGGCCGTGGCGTTGCGGGTGACCCGTTCGAGGTACTTGACGGAGGTGTCGCTGGACTGCTCGACCGCCGCGTACTGCTGCTCCGGGTCGAGGAAGCCGAGGTGCCAGGCGTCGGACTTCTTGCGCTCGTACGTCACCGAGGTCGCCCGCCACTGCTCCGGGAGGCCCACGGGGGCGGCCACCGGGTACGGGGCCGCGCGCCGGGCCGTGATGGTCTCCACCCGGTAGTCCACCGTCCGCGTGGGATCGGCCTTGTCGTCATGCGGGACGAAGATGTAGATCCCGGCGACGACGACGCCGATCACCGCCAGCGACCGGACCATGTCCCAGATCGTCTGCTTGCCTTTCATACCTGCCACGGAACCATCGTCCCGCATCGCCGGGCGGCGATCACCGCCGGGGTCGCGCGGACGCGCCGCCCGGCGCACTCTTGAGTCGCGCGACGGGCCGCGGCACCGGGGTGCAAGGCGTCCGCTCAGGACAATCGAATGACCGATATTCCGCTCATACGTGACCCGCCCTGCTCAATATGTCGACGTACCGATAGAGTTCCAGCACCCTCACTTCCCGGCCGTCGCCGTACAGAAAGGTGCGCTCCGATGACCGAGCACAACCTGCCGCCCCAGCTCGAAGTCTCCCCGGAGGCCCCCGACCGCAACCTCGCGCTCGAACTCGTACGGGTCACCGAGGCGGCCGCCATGGCCGCCGGCCGGTGGGTCGGCCGCGGCGACAAGATCGGCGCGGACGGCGCCGCGGTCAACGCGATGAGGACCCTGATCTCCACCGTCTCGATGAACGGCGTCGTCGTCATCGGCGAGGGCGAGAAGGACGAAGCCCCGATGCTCTTCAACGGGGAGCAGGTCGGCGACGGCACCGGTGCCGAGGTCGACATCGCCGTCGACCCGATCGACGGCACCACGCTGAACGCGAAGGGCATGCCGAACGCCATCGCCGTCCTGGCGGCGGCCGACCGCGGCACGATGTTCGACCCGTCCGCCGTGTTCTACATGGACAAGCTGGTCACCGGCCCCGAGGCGGCCGACTTCGTCGACATCAACGCCCCCGTCTCGGTGAACATCCGTCGGGTCGCCAAGGCCAAGGGCATGGCCGCCGAGGACGTCACGGTCGTCATCCTGGACCGCCCCCGCCACGAGGGCATCGTCCGGGAGATCCGCGAGACCGGCGCGCGCATCAAGTTCATCTCCGACGGTGACGTGGCCGGCTCCATCATGGCGGCCCGCGAGGGCACCGGTGTGGACCTGCTGCTCGGCATCGGCGGCACCCCCGAGGGCATCATCTCGGCCTGCGCGATCAAGTGCCTGGGCGGTGTGATCCAGGGCAAGCTGTGGCCGAAGGACGACGCCGAGCGCCAGAAGGCGATCGACGCCGGCCACGACCTGGACCGGGTGCTGACCACCACCGACCTGGTCTCGGGCGAGAACGTCTTCTTCGTGGCCACCGGCATCACGGACGGCGAGCTGCTGCGCGGCGTGCACTACCGCTCGGAGACCGCGACGACGTCCTCGCTCGTCATGCGCTCCAAGTCGGGCACCATCCGGAAGATCGACTCCACGCACCGCCTGTCGAAGCTGCGCGCCTACAGCGCCATCGACTTCGACCGCGCCCAGTAGGAGGCGGGGACCCGACGCGAGAGGGGCGGTCACCCTGTGCGGGGGTGACCGCCCCTCTCGCGTGCCCGCGTTCCCGGCCCGGCAGAAGACTCGGGCCGCTTCAGCCCGCCGCAGCGATCGGTCCGGCTCCGGGGGCCTGCCGCAGCTCGGCGGTCCGGCGGCGCATCCGCGCCAGCACCACGCGGCGTTCGGCCGCGGTGAGCCCGCCCCAGACCCCGTACGGCTCGGGCTGCAGCAGCGCGTGCTCGCGGCAGGCCACCATCACGGGGCAGCGGGCGCAGACGCGCTTCGCGGCCTCCTCGCGGGAGAGCCGGGCGGCCGTCGGCTCCTTGGACGGCGCGAAGAAGAGGCCCGCCTCGTCGCGTCGGCACACCGCCTCCGCATGCCACGGACCGTCCTCCGCCGCCCTGGCCGGCACCCGTGGCTCCGGCACGGCCGACGGGCCCGCCCCAGGACCCTGAAGGCTCTTCACGTCGGCTACCTGCAGGGACTGATGCGGCGGTTGCGGCACGGTCTACTCCTGACGACGTATACGCGAGCGAGAGACGACGCACCTGTCCCTACCCGCTGTACGCGCCCCTATGCACTGTGTGCCACGGGGCGGCCGGGGTTCGTCCGAAACGAGACCCTCCGCCTCCGCATGCGCCGCCGCGCCCCGGCCCCCGCCACCGGCCGCTCTGCCGGCGCCGTCGGGCCTCACCACGAGCCGGCACCGCTGCCGTCAGCCGTCCCGGCGCCCGCGCAGCTTGCGTGCGAGGTCGACCAGGCGGGCTCCCATCCTGGGCCGCGCCTCGATGTTGCCGAGCAGCGCGAACCCGCGGACGATCACCACGGGGGCCTGCGGATCGGTCTGCCCGCGGCCCTCCCCGCGCACCTCGAAGTTGCCGAGGACGCCGCTTCCGTAGCCGCGCAGGGTGACGTTCTCGGGGACCAGGACCTCCACGTTGCCGAGCACGCAGGTCACGTTGATCTCGGTGACCTGCTGCTCGAAGACGGCCTGGGTGAGGTCGATGGTGATGTCCCCCATGACCGAGACCGCGCGGGTGTGCGCGCCCGGCCGCCACCGGCCCTTGCGGCTGGAGCTGCTGCACACGGCGACGAGGGTCTCGGCGGCGGGGCCCACGGCGGCTCCGGCGTAGGAGGCCGCGGACACCGGGGACGCGGCATGCGCGCCGCCGGGCGCGGGCAGATCCCGTACGAGCGCCTCCAGCTCGCCGACCGTCTTGACGGCGTACAGCGTGTCCAGGCGCTCGGAGTGCTCCTCGGCGGTCAGCCTGCCCTCGGCGACGGCGTCGCCCAGGATCTGCGCGAACCGGTCCCGGTCGGCGTCCGAGGCGCGCAGCCCGGCGGGCACGGGCGCGGGTGCGGGGGCAGGGGCGGCGGGGTGCTTTTCCAGGTCCACGACGCCAGCATAGCGAGACACGATAGATCGCGATACTACCGATGGGGCGCGAGTGAGCCCTACCTCACAAACACACGCCCGGCGGGAGGTCCTACGCTGGAGGACTGCGCTGCCAAATTGGTCGTCAGTGCTGTCTGCCGAGTGAGGAATGGCCCCAATGCCGGAGTTCGCGTACACCGACCTGCTGCCCCTGGGTGAGGACACCACCCCCTACCGGCTGGTGACCGCCGAGGGCGTGTCCACCTTCGAGGCGGACGGCCGTACGTTCCTCAAGGTCGAGCCGGAGGCGCTGCGCACGCTCGCCGAGGAGGCCGTCCACGACATCCAGCACTTCCTTCGCCCCGCGCACCTCGCGCAGCTGCGCCGCATCATCGACGACCCCGAGGCGTCCTCGAACGACAAGTTCGTCGCGCTGGACCTGCTCAAGAACGCGAACATCGCGGCGGCCGGCGTCCTGCCGATGTGCCAGGACACGGGCACGGCGATCGTCATGGGCAAGCGCGGCCAGAACGTCCTCACCGAGGGCGGTGACGAGGCGGCGCTCTCGCGCGGCATCTACGACGCCTACACCCGCCTGAACCTGCGCTACTCGCAGATGGCCCCGCTCACCATGTGGGAGGAGAAGAACACCGGCTCGAACCTGCCCGCGCAGATCGAGCTGTACGCGACCGACGGCGGCGCGTACAAGTTCCTCTTCATGGCCAAGGGTGGCGGCTCGGCCAACAAGTCCTTCCTCTACCAGGAGACCAAGGCCGTCCTGAACGAGGCCTCCATGATGAAGTTCCTGGAGGAGAAGATCCGCTCGCTCGGCACGGCGGCCTGCCCGCCCTACCACCTGGCGATCGTGGTCGGCGGCACCTCTGCCGAGCACGCGCTGAAGACGGCGAAGTACGCCTCCGCGCACTACCTCGACGAGCTGCCGCGCGAGGGCTCCCCGCTGGGCCACGGCTTCCGTGACGAGGCCCTGGAGCAGCAGGTCTTCGAGCTCACCCAGAAGATCGGCATCGGCGCGCAGTTCGGCGGAAAGTACTTCTGCCACGACGTCCGCGTCGTGCGCCTGCCGCGCCACGGCGCCTCCCTGCCCGTCGCGATCGCCGTCTCCTGCTCGGCGGACCGCCAGGCCACCGCGAAGATCACCGCGGAGGGCGTCTTCCTGGAGCAGCTGGAGCGCGACCCGGCCCGCTTCCTGCCCGACACCACGGACGAGCACCTGTCGCGGTCCTCGGACGTCGTCTCCATCGACCTGAACCAGCCGATGGACGACATCCTGGCCACCCTGACCAAGCACCCGGTCAAGACCCGCCTGTCGCTGACCGGCCCGCTGGTCGTGGCGCGCGACATCGCGCACGCCAAGATCAAGGAACTGCTGGACTCGGGTGCGGACATGCCGCAGTACCTCAAGGACCACCCGGTCTACTACGCCGGTCCTGCCAAGACCCCCGAGGGCTACGCCTCGGGCTCCTTCGGCCCGACCACGGCCGGCCGCATGGACTCCTACGTCGAGCAGTTCCAGGCGGCGGGCGGCTCCAAGGTCATGCTGGCCAAGGGCAACCGCTCGCAGCAGGTGACGGACGCGTGCGCCGCGCACGGCGGCTTCTACCTGGGCTCGATCGGCGGGCCCGCGGCGCGCCTCGCCCAGGACTGCATCAAGAAGGTCGAGGTCCTGGAGTACGAGGAGCTCGGCATGGAGGCGGTCTGGAAGATCGAGGTCGAGGACTTCCCGGCGTTCATCGTGGTCGACGACAAGGGCAACGACTTCTTCCAGAACCCGGCGCCGGAGCCGACGTTCACGCACATTCCGGTGCGCGGCCCGGGGCTGTGACGCCCCGTCCGTAGCCGGGCCCGTGACCGAGGGGCCCTCCGCCGGACGGCGGAGGGCCCCTCGGGCGCTTCCGCCCCCGCGGCCGCAGGATCCGTACATCTGCTGTTCCGCCGTCCGGGCAGCATGCGGTACGGGGGCGTCGCGCGCATGCGGATACCTTCGGGGCATGACGCACATGCAGCTCCGTGCCGACCGGGCCGTCCGGATCGTCGCGCATCGCGGGGCTTCCCACGAGCACCCCGAACACACCATCGCCGCCTACCGGCAGGCCATCGAGGACGGCGCGGACGCCCTCGAATGCGACGTCCGGCTCACTGCCGACCACCGGCTGGTCTGCGTGCACGACCGGCGTGTGGAACGGACCTCCGACGGGCGCGGGGTGGTCTCGGAGATGACGTACGAGGAGCTGTCC
The DNA here is from genome assembly GCF_000719345.1 of Streptomyces sp. NRRL F-2664. Classification (GTDB taxonomy): domain Bacteria; phylum Actinomycetota; class Actinomycetes; order Streptomycetales; family Streptomycetaceae; genus Streptomyces. The sequence goes on along the minus strand of NZ_JOFX01000044.1, from coordinate 59,775 downwards.
GCGCTGGACTTCGGCGGCTGGAAGGGCGAGGAGCACCGCGGGTCGCAGGTGCTGCTGTTCGAGGACCTGCTGAAGGAGGCTCTGGCCGCCGACCGGCCCGTCGGTCTGGCCGTCGAGACCAAGCACCCCACCCGGGCCGGGGGCCGGCTGGAGGCCGAGCTGGTGCGGGTGCTGAAGGACCACGGCCTGGCCGACGGATCGGCGGGGCTGGTGGAGGTGATGAGCTTCTCCCGCAACGCCCTGGTGAGGCTGAACCGGCTGGCGCCCGGCCTGCCCGCCGTCCACCTGATCGAGCGGCGGCTGCGGCCGCCCAGGCCGCCGTTCGCGGGGCACGCCGGGCCCGGCATCGATCTGGTGCGCAAGGACCCGGGGCTGGTGGCCCGGCTCCGGGCCAAGGGGCTGCGGGTGCGGGTGTGGACGGTGGACGAGCCGGAGGACGTGGAGCTGTGCGTGCGGCTCGGCGTGGACACTCTGATCACCAACCGGCCGCGCGAGGTGCGCGCGCAGCTGGACTCCCTGTAGCCGGCCGGGCCCGGCTCCGCCGTGCGGGGCGGGGCGGGGCCGGGCCGGTGGGGTCACGCGAAACGCTGGTTCGCGGATCCGTTGCAGGTCTGCAGGCGCAGCGGTTCCTGGGCGGCGGCCAGGGTCAGGCACATGCCCGGGGCGGCGGCGGGCCTCAGGGTGGCACCGTCGCGGACGAACTGCTGGTTCGCCCCGCCGTGGCAGTTCCAGATGATCAGGCCGGTGCCGGGGCCGTAGGCGGCGCCGGGGGCGTCGAGGCAGCGGTCATGGGTCAGTTCCGTGTGGACGGACCGGCGGGTGCTGTCGTACCACCAGCCCTGGTTGCGGCCGCCGTGGCAGTCCCAGCCGACGGTCTTCGTGCCGTTGGCGCTGGATCCGCCGGAGGAGTCGAGGCAGGTGCCGGTCGCCTCGTTCCTGAGCGGCCCGAAGCTGTCGTCCCAGGCTCCGCCGCGCAGGACGGGCGTTCCGGTGCTGGCGGGGTCGGCGCAGGAGGCCTCGCGCAGCCCCGACCGGTACAGCTGGGTCAGACAGGACGCGAAGGCGCCGTGTCCACGGTCATTGGGGTGGAAGGACTGGCGGGCGGTGTCCTCGTCCCACGGGAAGTGGTCGGCGAGGTCCAGATGGAGTCCGCGGGCCCAGGTGTCCTCCATGCACACCTCGTGGCCGTGGAAGAGGCGCGAGTTGTCGAGGTAGATCGCGCCGGAGGCGAGGGCTGCCGCGCGCATGCCCTTCTGGAACGCGGGCACCGCGTCGTTGCGGCCCCAGGTGGCGTCCGAACGTAGCCGGCGCAGCCGATCCTGATGTTGCCGGTGTGGCCGCCGGAGCAGGCGACGTTGAAGGTGAGGTCGGCGGGGATGCCGGTGCGGTGGATCGCGGCGTCGGGCGAGCGGTGGCACTGGTTGTCCGGGGTGTTGGTCGCGGGGTCGTAGGTGCCGATGCCCTCGCCCGAGATCTCGCTGTCGCCCAGCGAGATCAGGCCGGTCCTGCGGTCGGCCGGTGGGCGCACGGCGGGGTCGCCGTAGATCGTGACGGCCTCGGCGGCGCGGATCGCCTCCAGCTCGGGCGGGAGGGGCTTGACTATGCCGGTGGGGGTGGCCGCCTGGGCCATGGGGGTGACGGCGGTGGCGCCTCCCAGGGCGGCCGCGAACGCGGCGACGGCGGCGACGGTAGATCTGAGCGTGGGCTTCGTACGGGCACGTGGCATGGATGCCTCCCCGAATGTGGGCGTTACCCACGGTATTTACTGGTCAGTAGGGAAATTGGGAACACTTTCCACCCGAGAACCGCTCACCTTTTCGAGGAGGCAGCGCACATGACAGATCATCAGCACAGCGGCGGGTTCCGGATCGAGCACGACTCCATGGGGGACGTGCGGGTACCCCTCCACGCCAAGTGGCGGGCGCAGACCCAGCGCGCCGTGGAGAACTTCCCCGTATCGGGGCAGCGGCTGGAGCGGGCCCACATCGAGGCCCTCGCCCGGATCAAGGCCGCGGCGGCGCAGGTGAACGCCCGGCTCGGCGTGGTGGAGCAGGACGTCGCGGACGCGATCCGGTCCGCGGCCGCCGAGGTCGCGGACGGCCGGTGGGACGACCACTTCCCCGTGGACGTCTTCCAGACCGGGTCCGGGACCTCCTCCAACATGAACACCAACGAGGTGATCGCGACCCTGGCCTCCGAGCGGCTCGGCCGGGACGTGCACCCCAACGACCACGTCAACGCCTCGCAGAGCTCCAACGACGTCTTCCCCTCGTCCATCCACATCGCCGCCACCGCAGCCGTGGCGAACGACCTGGTCCCCGCCCTGGAGCGGCTCGCCGCCGCGCTGGAGCGCAAGGCCGCCGAGTTCGAGCGGGTGGTCAAGGCCGGGCGGACCCATCTGATGGACGCCACGCCGGTCACGCTGGGCCAGGAGTTCGGCGGGTATGCGGCCCAGATCCGCTACGGGGTGGAGCGGCTGCGCTCGTCCCTGCCGCGCCTGGCCGAACTCCCCCTGGGCGGGACGGCGGTGGGCACCGGCATCAACACCCCGCCCGGCTTCTCGGCCGCCGTGATCGCCGAGGTGGCGGTCGCCACGGGCCTGCCGCTGACCGAGGCGCGCGACCACTTCGAGGCCCAGGGCGCCCGCGACGCGCTGGTGGAGACCTCCGGCATGCTCCGCACGGTCGCCGTCTCGCTCACCAAGATCTGCAACGACCTGCGCTGGATGGCCTCCGGTCCGCGGACCGGATTGGCCGAAATCAGTCTCCCGGATCTCCAGCCCGGCTCCTCGATCATGCCCGGGAAGGTCAATCCGGTCGTCCCGGAGGCCGTCCTGATGGTCGCCGCACAGGTCATGGGGAACGACGCCACCGTCGCGGTGGCCGGCGCGGCCGGCAACTTCGAGCTCAATGTGATGCTGCCGGTGATGGCGCGGAACCTCCTCGAATCGATCCGGTTGCTGGCCGCCGCGAGCCGGCTGCTGGCCGACCGCACGGTCGACGGGATCACCGCCGACGAGGCCCGGGCCAGGGAGTACGCAGAGTCCTCGCCCTCCGTGGTGACCCCGCTCAACCGCTACATCGGCTACGAGGAGGCCGCGAAGGTCGCCAAGAGGTCCCTCGCCGAGCGCCGGACCATCAGGGAGATCGTCCTGGAGTCCGGCTACGTGGAGCGCGGCGCGCTCACCCTGGAGCAGCTCGACGAGGCCCTGGACGTCCTGCGCATGACGCGCCCCTGACCTGCCGTCGGGCCCTCGGGCGGGGGCCGGATCCGGACGTTCGCCGTCCCCGAATCGCCTGGTGACCTGCACCGCAGCGGGCGTACGGGCCCCCGCCCTAAGATCTGCGCATGACAGGTACTTCCAAGCCCGGGGGCGGCCGGGTGCCGGCCGCGCCGCCGGTCCCTGCGCGCGGGACGCGCTGGTCGCCCGGGGACCAGATCCTCTGGCGCTACCGCGACCACGCCCCGGGACGGGAGGGCGCGGTGCACATCTGCCGCCCGGTGACGGTCGTGCAGGACACCGACGAGCTGCTCGCCGTGTGGATGGCGCCCGGCACCGAATGCGTCAAACCGGTGCTCGCCGACGGCACACCCGTCCACGAGGAGCCGCTCGCCACCCGCTACACCGCGCCGCGGACCACCGTGCGCTCGCGCTGGTTCGGCGGAGGTGTCCTGAAACTGGCCCGACCCGGTGACCCCTGGTCCGTCTGGCTGTTCTGGGGACCGGGTTGGGAGTTCAAGAACTGGTACGTCAATCTGGAGGAGCCGCGGTCGCGCTGGGCCGGCGGAGTGGATTCCGCGGACCACTTCCTCGACATCGCCGTCTACCCGGACCGCAGCTGGAAGTGGCTGGACGAGGACGAGTTCGCGCAGGCGCAGCGGTCCGGCCTGATGGGCCGTGAGCAGGCCGGCCGGGTACGGCAGGCGGGCCGGGCGGCAGTTGCCGCGATCGAGGAATGGGGGGCTCCGTTCTCCGCGGGGTGGCAGGACTGGCGGCCGGACCCGGCCTGGCGGATTCCCGCCCTGCCCGAGGACTGGGACCGCACCCCGGCGCATATGACCTCATGAGACCCTTGATGCGCCCCCGGGGTTCAACCGTAGGATCGTCCTCCGCGAGGTCGCGTCCGCGGGACGGTGCGATCGGGCCGCACACCGGCAAGTGTCGTTTCGTGCAAGGGATCTGACCGGAGGTCGACACACGACGAGAGGCGACGAGGGGCGGGGTTCCGCCCGGGGTGCTCCCGGCCGTGGGCCGGGGGCGAGAAGTTGGAGCGAGGAACCTTCGGGCGATGGTGCCCGGGCCGCTGAGCGGGTATACCGCGACTGACCGAGTTGAGTGCAGCGCACATCGAGCGCAAACGGACGGAATTCCACGCGTGACGGAGTACCCCACCTCCCAGGAGGGCCCGCAGCCCGTCGCCTCCGGCGGAGGTACGGACGAGGCCGGCCACGGCAAGGCGCCCATCGCCGCCACCGAGGCCGTGCGCACGCCTGCCGCGGGCGCCGGCCCCTCGGGCGATCCGGGCGCGGCGGCCGCGGCCGCCGCTTCCGACGTACGGGCCGCACGCTCGGCGGCGGGCACCGGCTCGGGTCTCCCCCGGCCGCGCGGAGCGGCGGCGGACGTGCCGGCCGCCGCGGGCTCCGGGCCCGCGGGCACCGGTCCCGGCCCGGGCCGCAGCCATGACAACGCCCGTCCCCGTGACCCGTCGGACGTCGTCGGGGCCCACGGCGCCTCGGCCCGCGGTGCGGTGACCGGGCCGGCTCCCGCCGGCGCCGGGAGCGGCGCGGCGGACGTGCGCGGGACCGGAGGCCCCGCCGTACCGGGCGGAGGCTCCCCGGAGGCGAGCGCAGCGCGCCGCGAGGGGGACCGGCTGCGTTTCGTCGGCGCGGCCACCCGGCGGATCGCCCGCGGCATCGACCTCGACGAGATCGTGCTCGGCCTGTGCCGGGCCACCGTCCCGACCTTCTCCGACGCCATCCTCGTCTACCTGCGCGACCCGCTCCCGGTCGGTGACGAGCGGCCCGTCGGGCCGGTCGTCTTAAGGCTGCGCCGCACCGACCGGCTCCGGCCGATCGACGATCTCACGGACATCAGCAGCACCATCGGCGCGGGAACGGACCTCGCCGGGGCCGCGGGGGCCACCGGCGAGCTCGACTTCAGCCAGCTGCCGCTGGTCGGCCCGCAGGGCGACCTGCCCGCGGCCGAGCTGTGCGAGATCCGGCCGGGCGGTGCGCTCGCGGAGGTGCTGCGCGGCGTACGGCCCGTGTTCGCGTCCTCCGCCGGCGCCCGGGCGGCACTGCCCGAGCTGCTCGGGGTGGAGCATCCGCTGCCGCGCGGCAACCGTGCGGTCCTCGCGCCGCTGCGCGGCCGGCGCCGGGTGATCGGTGCCGCGGTCTTCCTGCGCAGCCCGGAGCGGCCCGCCTTCGAGCAGAACGACCTGCTGGTCGCCGCCCAACTCGCCACGCACACCGCGCTGGGCATCGACAAGGCCGTCCTGTACGGCCGTGAGGCGTACATCGCCGACGAGCTCCAGCGCACGATGCTGCCCGACAGCCTGCCGCAGCCGACCGGTGTGCGGCTGGCCTCGCGCTACCTGCCCGCGGCCGAGACGGCCCGGGTCGGCGGCGACTGGTACGACGCCATACCGCTGCCGGGCAGCCGGGTCGCGCTCGTCGTCGGTGACGTCATGGGCCATTCCATGACGTCTGCCGCGATCATGGGTCAGCTCCGCACCACCGCGCAGACCCTGGCTCAGCTGGACCTGCCGCCCGCCGAGGTGCTGCACCACCTGGACGAGCAGGCGCAGCGCCTGGGCTCGGACCGCATGGCGACGTGCATGTACGCCGTCTACGACCCGGTCGCGCACCGGATCACCATCGCCAATGCCGGCCACCCGCCACCGGTGCTGCTGCACCTGGGCGGGCGGGCCGAGGTGCTGCGCGTGCCGCCCGGCGCGCCGATCGGCGTCGGCGGCGTGGACTTCGAGGCCGTGGAGCTGGACGCGCCCGCCGGGGCCACGCTGCTGCTCTACACCGACGGTCTGGTGGAGTCGCGCCTGCGGGACGTGTGGACCGGTATCGAGCAGCTCCGCGAGCGGCTGGCGACGACGGCGCAGTTGACCGGCCTGGACCATCCGCCGCCGCTGGAGGCCCTGTGCGACGACGTGCTGGACATGTTGGGGCCGGGCGACCGGGACGACGACATCGCGCTGCTGGCGGCCCGGTTCGACGGCATCGCGCCCAGTGACGTCGCGTACTGGTTCCTGGACCCGGAGGAGACCGCGCCGGGCCGGGCCCGGCGGTTCGCCCGCCGGGCGCTGACCCGGTGGGGTCTGGAGGAGCTGAGCGACTCGCTGGAGCTGCTGGTCAGCGAGGTGGTGACCAATGCCGTGCGGTATGCGGAGCGGCCGGTGACGCTGCGTCTGCTGCGGACGGACGTGCTGCGCTGCGAGGTCGGGGACGACTCCCCGCAGCTGCCGCGCCAGCGGCGGGCACGCGACACCGACGAGGGCGGCCGGGGTCTGTTCCTGGTCAACCGGTTGGCGCGGCGCTGGGGCGCGACCCGGCTCAGCAGCGGCAAGGTCGTCTGGTTCGAACTGCCGCTGCCGGCGCCGGCCGAGCGGCGCTGAACCCGAACCGCCGATCACACGACAGCGCCGCCCCGCAGCCTTCTCGGCTGCGGGGCGGCGCTGTCGTGCTCAGTTGTCGGGGTGCTCGCCCAGGATCGGCGGGTCCGGCGGCTTGGGGCCGTTGGTCTTGGTGGGTGTGGCCGTCGGGGACGTGGTCCCGCTGGGCGTCGGGCCCGTCTTGCTCGCGGTGGGCGTCGGCGAGGTGGTCGGGGACTGCGTGGGGCTGGTGGTGACGGCCGGGGGGCTGGAGGAAGGGCTCGTCGACGGGGTCGGCGAGGCACTGCGGGACGGCGTCTGCACGGCGCCCATCTCGGCCTCGGTCAGCTGGAACTTGCCCGTGTCCACGCCCTTGAGGGCGGCGAGGGTGTAGGCCCTCCAGATCGACGCGGGGAAGCTGGAGCCGCCCGCGCGGCCCAGGCCGGCGGTACCGGTCAGGGTGACCTGGCTGTGGCTGGTGGGGTCCTCGCCGAACATCGCGACGACCGTGACCAGTTCCGGCGTGTAGCCGGTGAACCAGGCCGCGACGTTGGACTCGGTGGTGCCGGTCTTGCCGCCCGCCTCGTAGGCGCTGCTGCGGACCTTGTTGCCGGAGCCGCCCTCGTCCTCGACGACGCCCTGGAGGACCTTGGTGACGGTGTCGGCGGTCTTGCGGCTGACGGCCTGGCTGCCCACCGCCTGCTGGGGGGTGAACTCGCGGTCCTTGTGCTCGGCCTTCTTGATGATGGTCGGCGTGACCTTCTTGCCGTGGTTGTCCAAGGTGGCGTAGACGGCGGCCATCTCGACGGTGTTCGCGCTCATGGTGCCCAGGGCCATGGCCGGCTTGTCCTCGGGCCAGCCCTCGCGGTCCTGCATGCCCAGCTCCAGGGCCGTCTTCTTCGCGTTCTGCGGCTTGACGTCCACGATCATCTGCGCGTAGACGGAGTTCACCGAGAAGTTGGTCGCCTCCTGGACCGTCATCATCGGTGTGCCGTAGTTGGTGTTGTCCTGGTTCTGCGGGTTGAACGGGATCTTGCTGCCGACGACCGGGCGCTTGCTGGTGCCGTCGTAGAGCGCGTTCGGGGTGATCGGCTTGCCGTCCTGGGTGTTGGAGCCGTTCTCCAGGGCGGAGGCGAGCACGATCGGCTTGAAGGTCGAGCCCGGCTGGTAGTCGGTGCGCAGGGCGTTGCTCGCGGACTTCTCCTCCAGGCCCACGCCGCCGTACATGGCGACGATGGCGCCGGTCTTGGGGTCCACGGAGGTGGCGCCGGCCTGGACGCTCTGGTCCTGGGGGCGGTTCTTGGTGTCCTTGCGGTCGAGCTTGGACTCCAGCTCGTCGTGGACCGCCTTCTCCAGGGCCGCCTGCTTGTTCTTGTCGACGTTGAGCGTGATGTTCCAGCCGCCCGCCGTGATCATGGCGTCGGTGATGTTCTGCTTGTTCATCTCGTCGTTGGCGGCCTGGATCAGGTAGCCCTTCTGCCCCTCCATGCCGGGGCGGGGCTTGGGCTTGATGGGCTCGGGAAGCGTCATGGTCTTGCGCTTCTCCGGGTCCAGCTTGCCCATCTCGACCATGTTGTCGAGGACGGCGTTGAAGCGGATGTTGACCAGCCGCTTTCCGTTCGGGCCGGCCGTCGCCAGGTCGTACTGGCTGGGGGCCTGGATGACGGACGCCAGGTAGGCGCCCTGCTCCAGGGTGAGCTGGCCGGCGTCGACGCCGTAGAAGGCCTGGGCCGCGGCCTGGATGCCGTAGGCGTTGCGGCCGTAGAAGTTGGTGTTCAGGTAGCCGGCGAGGATGTCGTCCTTCTCCATGCGCTGGTCGACCTTGAGGGAGATGACGAGCTCCCGGAGCTTGCGGGTCGCCGACTGGTCCTGCGTCAGGTAGTAGTTCTTGACGTACTGCTGGGTGATCGTCGAACCGCCGGCGGTGCCCTTGCCCCGGACGGTGTTGAACAGGCCCCGGGCCACGCCCATCAGGTCGATGCCGCGGTCCTTGTAGAAGGACTTGTTCTCGATGGCGATGAACGCGGTGCGGACGTCCTGCGGGATCTTGTCGAGGGTGACGATCTCGCGGTTCATCTTGCCGGTGTTGGCCATGATCGAGCCGTCGGACCAGCGGTAGGTGTTGCTCTGGAGGGTCGCCTGCTTGTTCGGGTCGGTGGGTTCGTTCACCGAGAAGTACAGGACGACCGCCGCGGCCATGAGGAGCAGGATCACCCCGAAGAAGGTCCCCAGGATCTTCTTCCAGGTGAAGAAGCGGCGTATGCCGGTGCGCTTGCCGGCACCCCCGCTCCCCTTGGCGCCCTTCGCGCGTCCGCTCGGCGCCCGCCGCGCACCGCGCTGCTGCGCCTTACGCACTTCTGCTCGGCCCATCGCTCCCGCTCCGCTCGATTACCCCCCCGACGTCAACTCAGAAAGCTAACACCGCAGGCTGTGACAAAGGTTGGCCAATCCGGCCCAATTCAGGTCATTTCGGACGTGAGAATCAGCACCCACGTCACAGGAACCGACGCTCAGACAAGCGGATGGGTTGCCCTTGCGCAAAAAAGTGATATCACTTTGCTAGGCGGCCCGACCGGCCGCGCGCAGAGAAACGGGGCGAACCATGACGAACCACATAGCCACTCCGGACGGAGTAAGGGAGTTCACCGCCCGCAGTGTCGGCGGCGGGCCGGCGCTGCTGCTCGGGCTGGCCGGCCTGCTCGCGGGCGTGGGGCTGGTCGTGGCCGGAGCGGTGGCGACCGCGGTCGCGGCCAAGGTGGCGCTGATCGCGGCCGGCGTGCTCACGGCCCTCGCCTCCCTGATCGCGATGAGCGGCCTGAACACCGTGGCGCCGGGCGAGGCCCGGGTCGTCCAGCTCTTCGGCCGCTACCGCGGCACGATCCGCACCGACGGGCTGCGCTGGGTCAACCCGCTGACCTCGCGCGAGAAGATCTCCACCCGGGTGCGCAACCACGAGACGGCCGTCCTGAAGGTCAACGACGCCTACGGCAACCCGATCGAGCTGGCGGCGGTCGTGGTCTGGCGGGTCGAGGACACGGCGCGCGCGGTCTTCGAGGTCGAGGACTTCACCGAGTTCGTCGAGACCCAGACCGAGGCCGCGGTCCGGCACATCGCGATCGAGTACCCGTACGACGCGCACGACGAGGGCGGTCTGTCACTGCGCGGCAACGCCGAGGAGATCACCGAGAAGCTCGCGGCCGAGCTGCACGTGCGCGTGGAGGCCGCCGGCGTGCAGATCATCGAGTCCCGCTTCACGCATCTCGCGTACGCTCCTGAGATCGCCTCCGCGATGCTCCAGCGCCAGCAGGCGGGAGCCGTCGTGGCGGCCCGCAAGCAGATCGTGGAGGGTGCGGTGGGCATGGTGGAGCTCGCCCTGACCCGCCTGGCGGAGGAGGAGATCGTGGACCTCGACTCGGAGCGCAAGGCGGCCATGGTCTCGAACCTGATGGTCGTCCTGTGCGGCGACCGCGCCGCCCAGCCGGTGCTCAACACGGGGACCCTCTACCAGTGACCCCCTCGGGCGAGGAGAAGCCGGCGGGCCGGCAGGCGCGCAAGCAGGTGCTCCTGCGGCTCGACCCGCAGGTCTACGACGCGCTGGCCCGCTGGGCGGGCGAAGAACTGCGCAGCGCCAACGCGCAGATCGAGTTCCTGCTCCGCCGGGCCCTCGCCGAGGCCGGCCGGCTCCCCTCCGCTCCCGGCCCGATCCCCCGCCGGGGCCGACCGCCCAAGCCCACGAACTGACCGCCGCTCCTGTGTCCGCACGGGAGCGGCTTTCGCTTCTCCCGCGGCCCGGAACCTCTATACACCGCGCGTATACACACGATGTATAGTCGTTGGCATGTCCATCGGTCACACCCTCCTGGGCCTCCTTGAGGCCGGCCCGCGCCACGGCTACGACCTGAAGCGGGCCTTCGACGAGAAGTTCGGCCACGACCGCCCCCTCGCCTACGGGCAGGTCTACTCGACCATGTCCCGCCTCCTGAAGAACGGCCTCGTCGAGGTCGAGGGCATAGAGGCCGGCGGCGGTCCCGACCGCAAGCGGTACGCCATCACCGACGCCGGCATCACCGACGTCGAGAACTGGCTCTCCCAGCCCGAGAAGCCCGAACCGTACCTCCACTCGACCCTCTACACAAAGGTCGTCCTCGCCCTGCTCACCGGCCGCCGCGCCGACGAACTGCTGGACAGCCAGCGGGCCGAGCACCTGCGCCTCATGCGCATCCTCACCCAGCGCAAGCGCAAGGGCGACATCGCCGACCAGCTCATCTGCGACCACGCGCTCTTCCACCTCGAGGCGGACCTGCGGTGGCTGGAGCTCACCGCCGCCCGTCTCGACCAGCTCGCGCGGGAGGTCCGCCGATGAAGCCCCCGGCCGGCTCCCTGCTCGCCGCCACCGACCTGCGCAAGGCGTACGGCAGCACCAACGCGCTGGACGGCGCCGAGTTCTCCATCCACGCGGGCGAGGTCGTCGCCGTCATGGGCCCCTCAGGCTCCGGCAAGTCCACCCTGCTGCACTGCCTCGCCGGGATCGTCCCGCCCGACTCCGGCTCCATCACCTACGCCGGCCGGGAGCTCACCACGCTCGGCGACGCCGAGCGCAGCACCCTGCGCCGCACGGAGTTCGGCTTCGTCTTCCAGTTCGGGCAGCTCGTACCGGAGCTGACCTGCGTGGAGAACGTCGCCCTCCCGCTGCGCCTGACCGGCGTCAGGCGCAAGGAGGCCGAACGCACCGCCCTGCACTGGATGGAGCAGCTCCAGGTGGAAGACCTCGGCGCCAAGCGGCCCGGCGAGATATCCGGCGGCCAGGGACAGCGGGTGGCCGTCGCCCGGGCCCTCGTCACCGGCCCCCGGGTGATCTTCGCCGACGAGCCCACCGGAGCGCTCGACTCCCTCAACGGCGAACTCGTCATGCAACTGCTCACGGAGGCGGCCCGGTCGGCCAACGCGGCCGTCGTGCTCGTCACGCACGAGACGCGCGTGGCCGCCTACTCCGACCGGGAGATCGTCGTACGCGACGGCAGGTCGCGCGACATGGAGCGGATCGTATGAGCCGGCTCCGGGTCTGGACCCGCGACCTCGGCATGGGCGCACGCTTCGCCTTCGGCGGCGGCCGCGAAGGGTGGATCCGCACTCTGCTCACCGGCGTCGGCGTCGGTCTGGGCGTCGCGCTGCTGCTGATCAGCACCGCGATCCCCGGTGCCCTCGCCGCACGGTACGAGCGCGGTGACGCCCGCTCCACGATGCACTCCGACAGCGCCGAAGCCCCCGGCCCCGACACCCTGCTGATCGCCCGCACCGGGCAGACGTACCAGCACAAGGACATCGAGGGGCACGTGGTGCGGGCCGAGGGGCCCCGCGCCCCGCTGCCGCCGGGCCTGAAGAAGCTCCCGGGGCCGGGCGAGATGGCGCTCTCCCCCGCCCTGGACGAGCTGCTGAAGTCCTCCGAGGGCGCGCTGCTGCGCAAGCGGCTCGACGCCCGCGTCAGCGAGGTCGTCGGCGACGCGGGGCTGGTCGGCCCCGGCGAACTGCTCTTCTACCTGGGCAGCGACACCCTGCGCAAGAACGGTCCCGAGGACTACCGGGTCGAGCGCATCACCGGCTTCGGCCACGAGGCCGACCGCGACGGCCTCGACCCCGTGCTCATGCTGATGGTCGTCCTGACGTTCGTGGCCCTGCTGATGCCCGTCGCCGTGTTCATCGCCACCGCCGTCCGCTTCGGCGGGGAGCGGCGCGACCGGCGGCTCGCGGCGCTGCGGCTGGTCGGCGCCGACGGCAGGACGGTACGCCGGATCGCGGCCGGCGAGGCACTGGCCGGCTCCCTGGTCGGACTCGTACTGGGCACCGGCTTCTTCGCAGTGGGCCGCTCCCTGGTCGGCAGCGTCGGAGTGCAGCAGCGCAGCGTCTTCCCCGCCGACCTCGACCCGGCGCCGTGGCTGGCCGTGCTGGTCGCCCTCGCGGTGCCTGCGGCGGCCGTGGCGGTGACCCTGTTCGCACTGCGCGGCGTGGTCATCGAGCCGCTGGGCGTCGTCCGCACGGCGAGGCCGGCGCGCCGGCGCATCTGGTGGCGGCTGCTGCTGCCGCTGGTCGGGCTCGGTCTGCTCGTGCCCCTGCAGGGCCGCGGCAACGACCACGGCAGGTTCAACCAGTGGCAGGTCGGCGCCGGGGTGGTGCTGCTTCTGGTCGGGATCACCGTGCTGCTCCCCTGGCTGCTGGAGCGCGTCGTCGGACGGATGTCCGGCGGACCGGTCTCCTGGCAGCTGGCCGTGCGCCGCCTCCAGGTCAGCAGCGGCACCGCCGCCCGGCTGGTCAACGGCATCGCCGTGGCCGTCGCGGGCGCGATCGCCCTGCAGATGCTCTTCGCGGGGGTCGAGGGCGACTACACCGGGTCCACCGGCCAGGACCCCTCCCGGGCCGCCGTCGCCGTCCTGGTGGGCCGCCCGTCGGACGCCTCCGTCGACGATCTCGCGCAGCGGATCGCCGCCGTGCCGGGTGTCACCCACGCGGTCCCGCTGACCTCCGCGCAGGCCGCCCACCAAGTGCCCGCGCAGGAGGAGACGGTCGAGGTGACCGTGGGCACCTGCGACGCGCTCCGGGAGGTCGCGGCGCTCGATTCGTGCGCGGAGGGCGATGCCTTCGTCCTGACCGGGCCCGCCTCGGCCGGCCCCTACGGAGCCACGGCGCAGCCCGGTGACGAGCTGTTCGTCGGCAACGTCCGGCGCTACGACTCCGAGCCGGCCGACCGGCCCGCGCCGGTGAAGTGGCAGGTCCCGGCGGGCGCTCGTACGGTCCCCGCCCGGGAGGACCCGGCCGGGTCCGTGCGGACCGGCCTGCTGGTGACCCCGTCGGCCGCGCCGAAGGAGCTGGGCGACCACCCGGACGCCCGGATCTTCGTCCAGGTCGACGCATCCGGTCCGGACGCCCTGGACCGCGCGCGCAACGCCGTCTTCGCGGCGGACCCGCTCGTCACGGCGATGACCCTGCGGCAGACCGAGCAGGCCGCCGGTTTCTCCTCGATCCGCACGGGCCTGTTCTTCGGTGCCGCCGCCGTGCTGGTCCTGATCGGCGCCAGCCTGTTCGTGTCGCAGCTGGAGCAACTGCGCGAACGCCGGCGGCTGCTGTCCTCGCTGGTCGCCTTCGGCACCCGGCGCTCCACGCTGAGCCTGTCGGTGCTGTGGCAGACGGCCGTACCGATCGCGCTGGGCCTGGTGCTGGCGGCCGTCGTGGGCACGGCACTGGGCGCGGTCCTCATGGGGATGGCCGCGCAGCCGGTCCGGATCGACTGGCCGTCGGTGCTCGGGATGACCGGTGTCGGCGCGGGCGTCGTCGTCGCGGTGACCCTGCTGAGCCTGCCGCCGCTGAGGCCCTCGTACTGGGCGTACTCGGGGCTTCGGCCGGTGCGGCGAGAGTGCGTGCCGGGCGCCGTGGGCGCCGTGCGGGACTTTCGCAACACCCCCTAGTCGGTGGGCCAGACGGGGAGCGGGCGTACGGCTTCGCGCAGTGCGGCGGCGATGGCCTCGAACTCCGCCTGGCGGGCGGTGCCGGTCCGCATGGCCAGGGCGATCCGCCGCGAGGGGGCCGGCTCGGCGAAGCAGCCGGTGGACAGGTACTCGTTGCGGGCGGTCTCCAGCCGCAGTGCGGTGCGCGGCAGCAGGGTCACCCCGAGGCCGCCGGCGACGAGCTGGACGAGCGTGGACAGTCCGGCGGCGGTCGTCGTGACGTCCGCCCCGGTGGTCCGCCCGGCCTCCCGGCAGATGTCGAGGGCCTGGTCCCGCAGGCAGTGCCCTTCGTCCAGCAACAGCAGTTGCAGGTCGCGCAGTTCGTCGAGGGGGATGTCCCGGCGGCCGGCCAGCGCGTGGTCGCGCGGGGCGAGCAGGACGAAGTCCTCGTCGAAGAGGGGCAGTTCGGTGACTCCGGGGACGCCGAGCGGTACGGCGAGCAGGAGCAGGTCCAGGCGGCCGCCGGCCAGGCCCTCCAGCAGCGAGCCCGTCTGCTCCTCGTGCACCTGGAGGTCCATCCGCGGATAGCGGCGGTGGAACAGCCCGAGCACGGTCGGCAGCAGGTAGGGCGCCACGGTGGGGATCACCCCGAGCCGCAGCATCCCGGTGAAGGGCGCCCGTACCGCCTCGGCCTCCTCCAGCAGTCCGCCGACGGCGTCGAGCACCACCTGCGCCCGGGCGGCGATCCGCTCGCCCGCCGGGGAGAGCAGCACCTTGCGGGTGGTGCGCTCCAGCAGTTGCACGCCGAGTGCCTCCTCCAGCGCGGAGACGGCGCCGGAGAGCGCCGGCTGGCTCATGCCGATGGCCGCGGCCGCGTCGCGGAAGTGCAGGTGCTCGGCGACGGCGGCGAAGGCGCGCAGCTGAGCAAGGGTCGGTTGTTTCGCTCCTCTATTACCGACAGCCACTGATAGGTACCTCCGATCACCCGAAGCAAGACTAGCTATTTCCACAATCAATGCAGGTTGTGCCAGCATGTGAGACACGTCCAACCCCGTTGGAATGCCCCCAAAAGGGGTGTTTCCTCTTGAACAAGGAGAGCGCGTGCTCACTGTTGGTGACAAGTTCCCCGCCTTCGACCTGACCGCCTGCGTCTCGCTCGAGGCCGGATCCGAGTTCGCGCAGATCGACCACAAGACCTACGAGGGCAAGTGGAAGGTCGTCTTCGCGTGGCCGCTGGACTTCACCTTCGTGTGCCCCACGGAGATCGCCGCCTTCGGCAAGCTGAACGACGAGTTCGCCGACCGTGACGCGCAGGTCCTCGGCTTCTCCCTCGACTCCGAGTACGTGCACCACGCCTGGCGCAAGGACCACGCCGACCTGCGCGACCTGCCCTTCCCGATGATGTCGGACATCAAGCGCGAGCTCTCCGCCGAGCTGGGCATCCTCGGCGAGGACGGCCTGCCGATGCGTGCCGTCTTCATCGTCGACCCGAACAACGAGATCCAGTTCTCCATGGTGACCGCCGGTTCCGTGGGCCGTAACCCCAAGGAGGTCCTGCGGGTCCTCGACGCCCTGCAGACCGACGAGCTGTGCCCCTGCAACTGGAACAAGGGCGACGCCACGATCGACGCCGGCGCGCTGCTGGCCGGTGAGTGACGGATGTCCCTCGACTCGCTCAAGGCGTCCGTCCCGGACTTCGCCAAGGACCTGAAGCTGAACCTCGGTTCGGTCATAGGCAACAGCGACCTGCCGCAGCAGCAGCTGTGGGGCACCGTCCTGGCGTGCGCGATCGCCGCCCGCTCCCCGCGCGTCCTGCGTGAGCTGGAGCCGGAGGCGAAGGCGAACCTCTCGCCGGAGGCGTACACCGCCGCCAAGTCCGCCGCCGCGGTCATGGCGATGAACAACGTCTTCTACCGCACGCGGCACCTGCTCTCCGACCCGGAGTACGGCACGCTGCGCGCCGGCCTGCGGATGAACGTCATCGGCAACCCGGGCGTGGAGAAGATCGACTTCGAACTGTGGTCGCTCGCGGTCTCCGCGATCAACGGCTGCGGCCAGTGCCTGGACTCGCACGAGCAGGTCCTGCGCAAGGCGGGCGTCGACCGCGAGACGATCCAGGAGGCCTTCAAGATCGCCTCGGTGATCCAGGCCGTGGCGGTCACCCTCGACGCCGAGGCGGCCCTCGCCGCCGAGTAACGGCATCCGTACGACGGCAGGGGCCCCGCGACCGATCCCGGTCGCGGGGCCCCTGCACGTCCCCTTACTGCTTGAGCGCCGCCGACAGCGCACGCGTGTCCTCGATGAGCGCCGCCTGGATCGCCTCGGCATCGGCCGGGGCGCTGTGGCCGGTGCCGGTGCCGTGCACCCCGACCGTGAACACCGCACCACCGTCCAGCACCTTGAGCCGGACCACCGCGCCTCCGGGGGACACCTGGAGCACGGCGCGCTCGCCGAGCCCCTGGACCGCCTCCGTGCGGCCCCATCCGATCTCGGCGGCGAGCCCGAGCGACGGTACGTCGAACTCCGCCTGCGGGTCGGTCTTCCGGTGCAGGTCCACCTGTGCCCGCACGGTGAGGGTCGACACGGACTCACCGTTCTGCAGCACGCAGATGGCCCCGCGCACCGCCGGGTGGTCGTTCTGCTGGTTCATCGGCCGGTGCCGGTGCAGGTTCCCCGCGATCCCGCTCAGCGCCCGTGCCTCGAAGTCCTCGCACAGGTTCTCCGTCGCCCGGTACGAGATCTCCGGTGCGGCGAGCCGGTCCCCGAAGGCGAACAGCCCGCCCGCCCACACCGCGGAGGCGGCCACCGCCCCGCCCAGCGCCCACAGCCACGGCCGGCGCGCCCCCGGGGCGTCCTCCCGCCGTCCGTACGAGGCGAGTTCCTCGGGACGGTCCTCCTGCCCCGCCGCGCGGCCGGTCTGCCACGCCCCGTCGTACTCCGGATCTGTGATCATGTCGTCCCCCTCGTCGTCCTGCCGGTCCGGCCCTGGTCAGGGGCCGGGGCGGTCCTCGTCGGCGTCGGGGCCCAGGCCCAGCGCCGTCGCTCCGTGCGGTGGGGGGCCGGCCACGGCGGCCCCGAGGTGGTTCTGGTCGCGCGAGTACGCCCTCAGGTAGCCCACCACCGTGTTCGTGACGGCCACCAGCGGGACGGCCACCACCGCCCCGCCGATGCCCGCGACCATGCCGCCGGCGGCCACCGCGAGCACCACAGCGAGCGGGTGCACCCGTACCGCCCGGCCGAGGATGAAGGGCTGGAGGACGTGTCCCTCGATCTGCTGCACCGCCAGCACCACCAGCAGCGCCATCAGGGCGGTGAACACGCCCTGGGTCACGAGCGCCACGACCACGGCGAGGGCACCCGAGATGACGGCGCCGACCAGCGGGATGAAGGCGAACAGGAAGATGAAGACGGCCAGCGGCACTGCCATCGGCACGTCCAGGACGTACAGCCCGAGGCCGATGAAGATGGCGTCGATGAGGGCGACGATGACCGTGCCGCGGACGTACGCGGTCAGCGTGCGCCAGGCGCGCGGACCGGCCCCGGCGACGCCGGCGCGGGCGGCGGCCGGAACCAGGCCCAGCGCCCAGTTCCAGATCCGCTTGCCGTCGTAGAGCAGGAACAGCGTCGAGAACATCGCGAGCAGCATGCCCGTGAGGATCTCGACGAGGACCGTCACGCCCTGGAGTCCGGCGGAGGTGATCTGCTCGGTGTTGGTACCGATGGTCTCGCTGAGGTTCTTCGCGATGTCGTTGATCTGCTTCTCGGTCACGTGGAACGGACTGTCCAGTGCCCAGAGTTTGAGTTCGTCGATGCCGTCGCGGACCCGGTCGGAGAGGTCGTCGAGGTTCTCCATGACCTGCCAGACCACGAACCAGCCGACGAGCCCGATGACGACGAAGCCGAGGACCGCGGTGACGGCGGTGGCCGGGCCGCGCGGCATGCCCAGTCGGCGCAGCCGGACGACGAAGGGCTGGAGCATGGCGGTGACGAGCATGGCGGCCGCGAAGGCGAGGACGACGAGGCGGACCTCGCTGATCACCTTCATCAGCACCCAGAGCATCCCGGCGAGCAGCAGCAGCCGCCAGCTGGCCTCGGCGGCGACGCGCATGCCCCAGGGGATGACGCTCGCCGGTTCGGGCCGCTCGGGGCGCTCGTAGCGGACGGGGGCGGCCCGATCCGCCGCGGGCTGCGTCTGCGAGGGCGGGGCGTCGGAGGGCCCCGCGGCCGCCTGGTCCGTCCGGCCCGGCCGCGCGGGCACGTCGCCGCCGGTCTCGGCCTCGACCTCGGCGCGCCGCTCGTTGAGCCGCGCCTCCATCGCGTTCAGTCTGTTGCCCAGCCGGCCGAGCCAGCCTTCTCTCTTCGCCATGTCCGCTTCCTTCCCCCGTCCCCCCGATCTACCGGGCACACCCCGATGACCGTACACGCGAGCAGCCCCGCACCGTACGACGGTGCGGGGCTGCCCGGGACGAGCTGTGGTGCCGCGGTGCGGCGGCGGCCGGTCAGTACCAGCCGTTGGCCTGGTGGAAGCTCCACGCGGCGCAGGGGCCGCCGTAGCGGTCCTCCATGTAGTTCAGGCCCCACTTGATCTGGGTGGCGGGGTTGGTGCGCCAGTCCGCGCCGGCCGAGGCCATCTTCGAACCCGGGAGCGCCTGGACCAGACCGTACGCCCCGGAGGACTTGTTGACGGCCAGGTAGTTCCAGGTGGACTCCTGGTTGATGATGTTCGAGAAGCACTGGAACTGGCCGGCCGGGACCATCTGCTGGGCGATGGCCTTGACCTGGGCGACCGTGTAGGAGCTCTGGACGGCGAAGTCGCCGGCGTCGCGGGCGGCGGAGCGACTGGCGATCTCCTTCGCCTCGCGTTCCTTCTTCGCCTTCTCCTCGGCGGCCTTCTGCGCCTCGGCCTTCTTGGACTTGGCGTCCTCGGCGGCCTGCAGGCGGGCGGCTTCCTCGGCCGAGCGCTTGGCGTCGGCGTCGGCGGCGTGGGCGATGGTGTCGGCCTGCTGCGTCAGGGAAGCGCTCTGGACCTGCGCCTGGTCGCCGACCGGGATGTCCGCGAGGAGGGTCGCCCCGGACGCGGTCGTCTCGAGATCGTTCGTGGGGTCGCCGGTGGCAACGCCCACGACTGCGCCGACGGTGGTGACCGCGGTGGCCGAAGCCACTGCGAACCCCCGGACCGAGATCCGGCTCACACGGTGTCCTTCCAGCAGCGTCCGCAGTGACCGCGCGGGCGCAAAAGTGCCCTCGACTCTGGCCTCCGTGGTGCGACGGTCACTGGAGGCGCTGGCCCGCGGCAACTCCCCTGCGGGGGCTGCCGTGTGAAACTCCGGGCGGCATACGGCCATCGGCTGTGGAGTTGTGGTGCTGCGCGTACCTCACGGGAGATACAGGTGTGCCGTATGCGGGGCCTGACGGAAACCAGACTCTGCCGGACCTCGACACCGCAAGGCAATTCTCCGCTGCGTGGGAAAGGTCACACCTGGCATGTCGCCCTCTCTTTCCGCAAAGGGCTGTGCAGCACGACGCCGCCCGGCTAGGCTCTGGGGCCTTTGCCGGGCGGCGCCAACTCGCCTTCCCGCTATGGGGCGTATGACCGATTCGACCGACCGGTCGGACCGGATCGCGGCCTCACCGGGGTCAGAGGTTCTCCAGCATCTCGGTGACCAGGGCGGCGATCGGGGAGCGCTCGGATCGCGTCAACGTGACGTGTGCGAAGAGCGGATGCCCCTTCAGCTTCTCGACGACGGCGACCACTCCGTCGTACCGGCCGACGCGCAGGTTGTCCCGCTGGGCGACGTCATGGGTGAGAACCACCCGTGAATTGGCCCCGATCCGCGACAGAACGGTCAGCAGGACGTTGCGCTCCAGCGACTGCGCCTCGTCCACGATCACGAAGGCGTCGTGGAGCGAGCGGCCGCGGATGTGCGTGAGCGGCAGGACCTCCAGCATCCCCCGGTTGAGCACCTCCTCGATGACCTCGCGCCCGGCGACCGCCGAGAGGGTGTCGAAGACCGCCTGCGCCCAGGGGCTCATCTTCTCGGAGGCGTCGCCGGGCAGGTAGCCGAGGTCCTGGCCGCCCACCGCGTACAGCGGCCGGAAGACCATCACCTTCTGGTGCTGCCTGCGCTCCAGCACCGCCTCCAGGCCCGCGCAGAGCGCCAGCGCCGACTTGCCGGTGCCGGCCCGGCCGCCCATCGAGATGATCCCGATCTCCGGGTCGAGGAGCAGGTCCAGCGCGATGCGCTGTTCGGCGCTGCGGCCGTGCAGGCCGAAGGCGTCGCGGTCGCCCCGTACGAGCTTGACGTTGCCGTCGGCGGTGACCCTGCCCAGGGCCTTGCCTCGCTCGGACTGCAGGACCAGCCCGGTGTGCACGGGCAGTTCGGCGGCCTCGGGGATGTGGAGGCGCTCCTCCGAGTAGAGGAGGTCGACCTGCTCGCCGGAGAGGCCGATCTCGCTCATGCCGGTCCAGCCGCCATCGGTGATGGCGAGTTCCGCGCGGTACTCCTCCGCGATGAGGCCCACGGAGGAGGCCTTGATGCGCAGGGGCAGATCCTTCGAGACGACCGTGACGTCGTAGCCCTCGGCCTGCAGGTTGCGGGCGACCGCGAGGATCCGCGAGTCGTTGTCCCCCAGACGGAAGCCGGCGGGCAGGACGCCCGGGTCGGAGTGGTTGAGTTCGACGCGGAGCGTGCCGCCCAGATCTCCCAGCGGGATGGGGGCGTCCAGGCGACCGTTGCGGACCCGGAAGTCGTCGAGCAGGCGCAGGGCCTGACGCGCGAAGTAGCCGAGTTCGGGATGGTGCCTCTTCGCCTCCAGCTCGGTGATCACCACGATCGGGAGCACGACCTCGTGCTCGTCGAAGCGGGAGATCGCATTGGGGTCTGCCAGCAGGACGCTGGTGTCGAGGACGTAGGTCCGCCTGTCGGACAGGCGGCGCTTAGTGCTGGTCACCACGGAAGGACGTACCCCCTCGGAAGAGGTCGGGCCATGAAGACCGGACCGGTCATCGGCACCCATGCCAGGGCCGATTTCCGGCCCTCCACTGCGTCCGTGCGAACCGCACGTGCGTCCTGGTGCAAAGGGCCTCCCGGGCGGACGGCCCCATGCCGTCCGCTGAGACTCGACACCCGTGGATCGGGCATCGACCTGAAAGGGATATTCCCCGAACAGGCCAGGACATGCCATGGCATATGACGGACGCTCGGTGAATCCCTGGTGAAGGCTTCGGGCGGAGGGGCCGCCGGGAGCGGCGGGGCCTACGGGGTATCAGGTGCCGTAGCGCCGGTGGCGGGCCGCGTAGTCGCGCAGGGCCCGCAGGAAGTCGACCTTGCGGAAGGCCGGCCAGAAGACCTCGCAGAAGTAGTACTCGGAGTGCGCGCTCTGCCACAACATGAATCCGGACAGCCGCTGCTCGCCGCTGGTGCGGATGACGAGGTCCGGGTCGGGCTGGCCGCGGGTGTAGAGGTGCTCGGCGATGTGGTCGATGTCGAGGATCTCGGCGAGCTCCTCGAAGGAGGTGCCCTTCTGCGCGTGCTCCAGCAGCAGCGAGCGGACCGCGTCGGCGATCTCCTGGCGGCCGCCGTAGCCGACGGCGACGTTGACGAGTATCCCGTCGACGTCGTGGGTGGCCTGCTCGGCCTCCTTCAGGACCTGCTGCGTGCCGGCCGGCAGGATGTCCAGGTTGCCCACGTGGTGGACGCGCCAGCGGCCGTCCGCGGCGAGGCCCCGCACGGTGTTCTCGATGATGTTCAGCAGCGGGCGGAGCTCGACCTCGGGCCGGTCCAGATTGTCCGTGGAGAGCATCCACAGGGTGACGACCTCGACGTCCGTCTCGGTGCACCAGCCGAGCATCTCGGAGATCTTGTCCGCTCCGGCCTGGTGGCCCTGCTCCGTCGTGCCTCCGGACGCCTTCGCCCAGCGGCGGTTGCCGTCCAGGATGACGCCGATGTGCTTGGGTGCCGCGTCGTGGTCGAGGCGGCCCTCCACCCGGCGTGCATAAAGCCTGTACACCAGGTCGCGCAGCTTCACGATCTTCCAGCCCCTCCGTGCGATGGCCCCGTGCGAATTGCGGTCCCCCGAGTGCGCCACATTACTGCGCGGCGGGATGGGGTACCCAACTCGGTCTGTCACAACTCCGTGATAGGGAGGACAACGTGACTGATACCAATCCCTATCGGGCAGAGTCCTCGCGCTACGACTCCATGGAGTACCGGCGCACCGGCCACAGCGGCCTCAAGCTGCCCGCCGTCTCCCTCGGCCTCTGGCACAACTTCGGCGACGACCGGTCGCTGGAGTCCCAGCGGGCGATCCTGCGCCGCGCCTTCGACCTCGGCGTCACCCACTTCGACCTCGCGAACAACTACGGCCCGCCGCCCGGCTCGGCCGAGCTGAACTTCGGCAAGATCTTCGCGCAGGACTTCGCGCCCTACCGCGACGAGCTGATCCTGTCGACGAAGGCCGGCTACCTGATGCACCCCGGGCCGTACGGCGAGTGGGGCAGCCGCAAGTACCTGCTCAGCTCGCTCGACGCCTCGCTGAAGCGGATGGGCGTCGACTACGTCGACATCTTCTACTCGCACCGCTTCGACCCGCAGACGCCGCTGGAAGAGACCATGGGCGCGCTCGCGTCCGCGGTCCAGCAGGGCAAGGCGCTGTACGTCGGCGTCTCCTCCTACACGGCCGAGCAGACGGCCGAGGCCGTCCGGATCCTGCGCGAGATGGGCGTGCGCCCGCTGATCCACCAGCCGTCCTACTCCATGATCAACCGCTGGACGGAGGAGGACGGCCTGCTGGACGCCCTGGAGGACGCCGGCATGGGCTGCATCTCCTTCGCGCCGCTCGCCCAGGGCCTGCTGACCGACAAGTACCTCCAGGGGATCCCGGCCGGCTCGCGGGCCGCGCAGGGCAAGTCGCTCGACCCGGACCTGCTGTCGGACGACGTACTGCGCCGGCTGGCCGGGCTGAACGAGATCGCGTCCCGTCGCGGCCAGTCGCTGGCCCAGCTCGCGCTCACGTGGGTGCTGCGCGACGAGCGGATGACGTCGGCGCTGATCGGCGCGTCGAGCGTCCGGCAGCTGGAGCAGAACGTGGCGGCCCTGGCCGGCGCGCCGCTCTCCGAGGAGGAGCTGAAGGAGATCGACTCCTTCGCGGTGTCCACACCCGGCACGAACATCTGGGCCCAGCGCGGCTGACCTGCTTTTTCGCCCCAACCCCCATACAGGGAACGGGGGAACGAAAAACGGGCCGGTCCGTGGGGGGGATACGGACCGGCCCGAGGGGGGGTTCCACCATAACCCTTCGTAAAGCATGCTGCGTGCATCGGCGCGCCATGATTACGCTCCGAAACCACCCAGCAGCACTCCGGTGAGGGCTCCCGCCGCCATGAAGGGGCCGAAGGCGAATCCCTGCTCACGGCTCGCGGAGCCGCGCAGGAGCAGCGTCAGCCCGTACAGCGAGCCGTAGAGCAGACCGAGGAAGGCGCCTGCGGCCCATACCCCCCACCCGTACCACCCAAGAGCGACGCCCAGCGAGAGCGCGAGCTTGACGTCGCCGAAGCCCATGCCGGCCGGGTTGACCAGATGGAGCACCAGGTACGCCGCCCCGAGCGCGGCCCCGCCGAGCAGGGCGAGCCGCCAGGACCCTGCCGAGCCCGGCAGCAGGGCGGCCAGGCCGAGCAGGACCGCCGTGCCCGCCGCGAGCGGCAGGGTCAGTACGTCGGGCAGCCGGTGCACGGCCCGGTCGACGAGGGCGAGCAGCACCAGGAGCGGGGCCGCTCCCGCGTACGCGACCACTTCGGGCCGAACCCCGACCGCCGCCGCGATCAGGGCGCAGACGCCGCCGGTGAGGGCGGCGGGGAGCACGGCGGACGGCCCGTAGGCGTGGGCGGCGCCGCTCGTGGCGGGCCGCCCGCGAAGCGGCCGGCAGCGGGCCGGGCCCAGCCAGCCGCGCAGCGGATGCCCCTGCGGACAGCGCTGCCTCCAGGGCTCCCCCGGTTGCACGGACAGCCGGTGCGCCGCGCGCGGCAGCAGCAGCCCGGCGGCCACTCCGTACCCGGCGGCGAGAACGATCACGACCACACCCATCCGGCGACCGTAGGCGTTCCCCTAGGGTGGCCGCCATGGCGCACTGGCATGACGGTCCCGCGGCACTGCGGGTCGGTACGGACCCCACCCGGATCCCGCTGGAGGTCGCCGCCTCCTACCGGGCGAGGACGCGCGGGCTGCTCGGCCGGGACGGGATCGACGGGGCGATGCTGCTGACCCCGGCGGCGAGCGTGCACACCTTCCGGATGCGGTTCGCGATCGACGTGGCGTACCTGGACCGGCACCTGCGCGTGCTCACCGTGGTCACCATGGCCCCCGGCCGGATCGGGCTGCCGCGGCCGCGCGCCCGGCACGTCCTGGAGGCGGCGGCGGGCGCCATGGCGGGTTGGGGCCTGACGGCCGGCACCACGCTGGTCGTGGACACCCCGTAGGAGGTGGCTCCGCGCCGCAGTAGGTTGGGGCGGCTGAGCTGGGGCAACAGGGGAGCGGCATGACGGAGAACGCGCGGGTCAAGGCGCTGGAGCAGATCATGCCGGCGACGCACGGCGCCGACGAGGACATCGACTGGCCCGCGGCCGAGGCGGCTTGGGGGACCCGGTTCCCGGCGGACTTCGTCGCGTTCATGGGCCGGTTCGGGGCCGGCTCCATCAACGGCGAGGCCAGCATCCTGCTGCCGCTGCCCACACCGGGCCTCCAGTGGGATCCGGCGGAGATGGCCGAGGAGACGGACAACGCCCGGCAGCTGTGGGCGGCGGAGGGCGGCCGCTCGGCCTTCGAGGTGGACCCGGAGTCGATCATCGCCTGGGGCGTCACCGGCGGTTCCGACATCCTGTGCTGGCTGACCTGCGACCCCGACCCGGACCGCTGGCCGGTCCTGGTGTGCGGCCGCCACACCGCCGACGCCTTCGCCGTGTACCCGTACGGCATGGCCGAGTTCCTCCACCGGCTCTGCTCCGACGAGTTCGACGTGAGCCCGGTCAGCATCACCTTCTGGGACGGGGGCCACCTGAGCTTCGTGCACTGGCGCAAGGCGCAGCGGCGGTGGCAGGAGGGCCGCAATCCGGAGACGGGCGACCCCGACCCGTACGCCGGCGAGTTCGCCGGCTGACCGGCCGGCCGCCACGCCCCCGCGGGTGCCACCACCCCCGCGCCCACTCGAAACCGAGCCCGCTTCCCGACCGGAGGCGGGCTTTTTCGCATGTCTACGCGCGTCCGCTTTCCCTACCGCATATCGGAAAACACCAATACGAAAAGCGGCTGTTGGAGCATCGGACACAAGTACGCCCCCCGTGGAAACAACCGCCCCTGCTCTGGGAGAGAATTCCGGCCAACGGGCCATCGAGGGATCACCCGGCCCGGAGCGACTCATAAGTAATAACAAGCGACAAAAGAAATCCAGGGGAATACACCCGTGCGACGGAGAATTTACGGCACGACCGCCACCGCGGCCGTGCTCGGTCTGCTGATACCACTGTCCGGATGCGGCGGATCCGGAGACGGCGCAGGTGACGGCGGTACGCTGCGGCTGGTCGCCGCCGAATACGGTGACGGTCCGGCCACCAGTTCCAAGCCCTTCTGGGACAAGGTGACGGCTGATTTCACCGCGGAGAATCCGGGAATCAAGGTCGAGGTCCAGCTCCTGCCGTGGGCCGACATCGACCGCGAGGTCTCCCGTATGGTCAAGGCCGGCGAGGCGCCGGACATGGCACTCATGGGCTCCTACTCGGACTTCGCCGCCCGGGGCGAGCTCTATCCGGCGGACGAACTCCTCTCGGTGACGGCCGAGGCGAATTTCCTCCAGCCGCTGGCCGATGCCGGCTCGGTGGGCAGCACCCTCTACGGCCTGCCCTTCGTGGCGAGCAGCCGACTGCTCTTCTACAACGAGGCGCTGTTCGCGAAGGCCGGGATCAAGGAGGCCCCGAAGACCTGGTCCGACCTCAAGGCCGCCGCCAAGGCGCTGAAGGACAAGGGCGTGAAGTACCCCTACGCCCTGCCGCTGGGGCCCGAGGAGGCGCACGCCGAGGCGATGATCTGGGAGCTGAGCAACGGCGGCGGCTACGCCGACAGCAGCGGCAACTACAGCCTCGCCTCGGACCAGAACGTCAAGACCTGGCAGTGGGTCAAGGAGAACATGGTCGCGACCGGGTACACCGGCCCGACGGCGCCGTCCCAGCTGAACCGGGCGGACGCCTTCGCCGCGTTCACGCGGGGCGAGGTCGGCATGCTCAACGGCTACCCCTCGCTCGCCCATGAGGCGCGGGCCAAGGGCATCGGTGTGGTCACCACCACCATGCCCGTCTCGGACGACCTCGGCAGGGGGGAGACCCCGCCGGCCGTCGGCGTGGCCGACTGGATGATGGCCTTCAAGCAGAACGGCAACCGCGCCCGGATCGGGAAGTTCCTGGACTTCGTCTACCAGGACAAGAACCTCTCGGACTTCGCCGACCGCTACCACCTGCTCCCGTCCACCGTGTCCGCCTCGCGCACCCCGGCCGGCGGCGGGCTCGACAAGAACGACCAGCAGTTCCTGAACGCGCTGCGCGGCGCGCAGCTCTACCCGGTCAACGACCCGTCGTGGGTGACGGTCAGCGACACCATCAAGCGCAACATCGGGCGCGCCGTGGAACCGACGGGCGACCCCAAGGCCGTCCTGGAGGACATCGCGGCGCAGGCCGCGCAGGCCGCGAAGAAGCACTGAGCGCACCCAGAGCCCCGAAGTCCCCGACGACACGGGGCGTTCGACGCGTGCCGCGGACCACCCCGTGCGGCACCATGGCCCCTACGGCACTTGATCCAAGGCCGCGGCCCAGTCGCCCGCCGAGCACTCACGAGGTGCGCGGGGCGGCCGGTCCCCGACGGGAGTCTCAGCGCTGCTTGCCGTGGTCCCGGGCGAAGGCCGTCCGGTACTGCTCGCAGCTGGAGTCCCAGCGCAGGGAGCCCGTGAGCGTTCCGTAGCCCGACCGCGTCACCGACCACTCCACCGTGTACTCACCGGTGTCGCAGGCGATCCGCCTGCCGCCCGCGACCTTCTCGCGGCCCGTCGCGGGCCTGTCCTGCAGCTCCTTGCGGACCTCCGCGACCTTGGACGACCCGTTCGCGCGCCGCAGTACGGCGTGCACGACGATCGGGTGCGTCCCCTCCTTGACCGTCACCGCCTTCTTCAGCACCGTCGAGTCCGACACCGACCAGGCGAACTCGTACGACGGCTCCCACGCCAGCGTGTCGGGGTCGCCGGACCTGCGTTCGTGGTCGGGTGCAGCGGGGTGGCCGGGACGGGTGACCGTCTTGTACTGGACCCCGGGGTGGAAACGGAGCTGCCCCTCCACCTTGTGCATCTCGTCTTCGGTCCACATCGACTTCATGCTCTTCTCGCCGCCCGCCGGGTCCTGGAGGTACGGCCCCTCCGCCGCGGTGGCCTGCTGGACGAGAACGGGTGCGAGGGCGGCGGCGGCCGCGGCGAGGGCGAGAGCGGCGGTGCGGGTGCGCTTCATGTCCGGACCAACGGCCCCCGGCGCCGGCCGGAACGACGGGGTCCGGCCTTTCACCCGTACGGGAGCCTCCGGCGGCCGGAATATCCGGTGATCCACTCGGGTTCGGGAGCTGCGGAACGACGGTGCGATCCGAGGGGGGAAGCGATGGGCGTGGACGTGAACGGCACGGTGGCGGCCGGGTGGGAGCGGGTACGGGAGGAGTTCGAGGCGATCGCCGCGGGCGAGCCGCACGCGCCCGAGGCACAGCTCGCCGTGCACCACCGCGGTCGGCGCGTCGTCGATCTGTGGGCCGGCGAGGACACCGACGGCGACACGCTGAGCGGAGTCTTCTCGATCACGAAGGGTGCCGCGCACCTGGTCGTGGCGCTGCTGGTGCAGGACGGCACGCTGGAGCTGGACCGGCCGGTGTCGGCGTACTGGCCGGAGTTCACCGGGGAGGGCAAGGAGCGGCTGACGCTGCGCGGGCTGATCAGCCACCAGGCGGGGCTGATCGGTGTGGACGGGGGCTTCGACTACGACGAGATCGCGGACGACGCGCTGATCGCCGCCCGGCTGGCCGGGCAGAAGCCGTACTGGGAGCCGGGGTCGGGGTACGGCTACCACGCCTTCGTGATCGGTGCCCTGACGGGCGAGGTGGTGCGGCGCGTGACGGGCAGGTCGCTGCAGGAGGTGTACGAGGAGCGGGTGCGGGCCCCGTACGGGCTGGACCTGTACATGGGGCTTCCGGCCTCGCAGGAGGGCCGCTGGAAGCCGGTCCTGGAGATGCTGCCGACGCCCGAGCAGGCCGAGGTGCAGGCGGCGGCCGGACCGGTGCCGGACCTGCTGGCGGTGGCCTTCAACTGGCACCGGGAGCCGCCCATGGACCTGGTCGCCCACGCCAACCATCCCCGGACCCGGGAACTCGGCCCGGCCTCGGCGGGCGGCATCGGCTCGGCGCGCGGCGTCGCGGGCCTGTACGCGGCGGCGATCGGCCCGGTGGGGGGCCGGGAGGCGCTGCTGAAGGCGGAGACGGCCGCCGAGTTCGCGCGGCTGCACACACCCGGCCAGGAGCTCCTGACCGGGGAGACGGACCACTTCGGGCTGGGCTTCGAACGGCAGCCGGCGGTCGGGCCGCTGGCCTTCGGGCACTGCGGCGCGGCGGGCGGTCAGGGCTTCGCCGACCCGGCGACGGGGATCGCGTACGGGTACACGCGCCGCCGCTTCGGCTTCCCGGGCGGGATCGCCCCGGAGAACGAGCGCCTGACGGCGGCGGTGTTGGATGCGGTGCGCGGACTGTGAGTCGGGCCGTCAGGCCTGGCCGGTCTCGAAGCGGCTGATGCGGTCCCCGCCGGGGGCGAGGGTGAAGCGCCAGAGGGTCCGCATCCCGCCCCAGGTGTCGTTGCGGTAGTCGACGACGAGGGCGTGGCCGTCGTCGGACTCGGACTGGACGTCCATGTGGCCGCCGGAGTCGAAGATCTCCCGGTCGATCCAGTGGTGGAGGTCGCGCTCGGATCCGTCGTCGGACATGGTCGCGTCGGCGGTCAGCAGCTTCAGGAAGGCGTCCTTGTCGTGCGCGTTGACGGCGGCGACGAGGGCGCCGACCACGGGGTCGGACAGTTCGGCGGGGGCGATGGCCACTGGAGCCTCCTGGTCGGGCGTACCGGCATACGGTCGTACGGGCGTCCGTGCGCGACCAGGTAACAACGCGGCCGGGGCCGCGTGGGCGACCCTCACCCGTTCGCGCGGCGGACGGCGTGTCAGGAGAGGTTCCGCGGGACAAGGTTCGGCGGAGCACGGCCCGGCCCCGGTGGACGATGCGTCCGCCGGGGCCGCCGATCGCCGGTGCGGGGGTCAGTGTGCGACGGGCTCCTGTGCCGAGGGGGCGGACTTCCCGTCGGCGACGGTCGCGGCGGCAGCCGGGCCGGCGCCCCGCAGCGGGACCTCCTTGACGAACCAGGCGGCCAGGAAGCCCAGTACGGCGACGGCCGCGCCGAGCAGGAACGCGGAGTGCGTGCCGGCGGCCACCGCATGCTGGTAGGCCTCGCGGACGGCCTCCGGCAGCTTGGCCAGGCTCGCGGCGTCCAACTGGGCGGAACCCGCGGCTCCGGCGGCCTCCGGGCCCAGGCGCTCGGACATGGTGTCGGTGACCCGGGAAGTGAAGAGCGAGCCCATCAGCGCCACGCCGAAGGAGCCGCCGAGGGTGCGGAAGAGGGTCGCCGACGAGGACGCGACGCCCATGTCCTTCATGTCGACGCTGTTCTGCGCGACGAGCATGGTGATCTGCATGAGGAAGCCGAGCCCGGCTCCGAGGACCGCCATGTAGAGGCCGGAGACGAGGCGGGAGGTCCCCGTGTCCATGGTCGCGAGCAGGAACATGCCGACGACCATGAGCGCGCCCCCGATGATGGGGAACATCTTGTACTTGCCGCTGTTGGTGGTGACGCGCCCGGCGATGAGCGAAACGGCCATCATCGAGAGCAGCATGGGCAGGAGCAGCAGGCCCGAGTTGGTGGCGGAGGCGCCCTGGACCGACTGCTGGAAGAGCGGGAGGTAGAGCACGCCGCCGAACATGGCGAAGCCGACCAGGAATCCGATCACGGACATGAGGGTGAAGTTGCGGCTGCGGAAGATGTGCAGCGGCATGACGGGCTCGGCCGCCCTGGTCTCGGCGTGGAGGAAGGCGGCGGTCGACAGCACGCCGACGGCGATGAGGCCGAGGATCTGGGCGGAACCCCACGCGTACTCGTTGCCGCCCCAGGTGGTGACGAGGACGGTGGAGGTGATGGCGACGGTGAGCAGGGCGGCACCGAGGTAATCGATCTTGGGGCGCTGCCGCTCGGCGTGCCGGGGCAGGTGCAGGACGGCGGTCACCATGGCCAGGGCCACCGCACCGAGGGGCAGGTTGATGTAGAAGGACCAGCGCCAGCCCATGTGGTCGGTGATGGTACCGCCGACGAGCGGGCCGCCGATCATGGCGAGGGCCATCACGCCGGCCATCATGCCCTGGTACTTGCCGCGTTCGCGGGGCGGGATCAGGTCGCCGATGATCGCCATGACGCCGACCATCAGACCGCCGGCGCCGAGGCCCTGGACGGCGCGGAAGCCGATGAGCTGGCCCATGTCCTGGGCCATGCCGCTGAGCGCGGAGCCGATCAGGAAGATGACGATGGAGGTGAGGAAGGAGCCCTTCCGGCCGTACAGGTCGCCGATCTTGCCCCAGATGGGGGTGGAGGCGGCGGTCGCGAGGGTGTAGGCGGTCACCACCCAGGACAGGTGCTCCAGGCCGCCGAGCTCACCGACGATGGTGGGCATCGCCGTGCCGATGATCATGTTGTCGAGCATCGCGAGCAGCATTGCGATCATGAGCGCCATGAGGACGACCCGCACGCTGCGCGGCTTCACCCCCGGCGAGGGCTGCGCGGGCTTGCTTGTCTCCACCATTTCCTGTCCACTCCCCTGGGCACCGCCTGCCGGATCGGCACTTACTTGCCGACCGGCTAGTTCACTACACTGGGGACCGTAGACCCGTAACTTGCCGGGCGTCAAGTAAGTCATCGAGGAGAGTCATGTCCAGCAGCAGTCCGCAGCGCCGTCGTGGCGACACGCGCCAGCGCATCCAGGACGTCGCACTGGAGCTCTTCGTCGAGCAGGGCTACGAGAAGACGTCGCTGCGCGAGATCGCGGAGCGCCTGGAGGTCACGAAGGCGGCGCTGTACTACCACTTCAAGACCAAGGAAGACATCATCATCAGCCTCTTCGAGGACGTCACGCGTCCCATCGACGAGCTGATCAAGTGGGCGGAGCAGCAGCCGCGCACCCTGGAGACCAAGCGCGAGGTGCTGCGCCGCTACAGCGAGGCGATGGCGGCGGGGGCGGCGCTGTACCGCTTCATGCAGGAGAACCAGGCGACGACGCGCGAGCTGAGCATCGGCGAGACGGTGAAGAAGCGGCTGTTCCGCCTGGTGGAGCTCCTGCGCACGGAGGACGGCCCACTGACGGACCAGGTGCGCTGCGTCAGCGCCCTCTTCACCCTGCATGCCGGGATGATGTTCCTCCAGCACGTCGAGGGCGACCCGGAGGAGACCCGCCTGGCCGCCCTGGAGGTCGCCACGGACCTCATCACGCAGGCGCACGACGAGGAGGCGTGAACCCCCATGGGGTCGCGCGAGTCACCGCCGGCGCCATCCTGAGGGCGACGGCGCCCCGGGCCGCCCGCGCGGCCCGACAGCCCGGTGGGACGCCCTGCATACCGCATCGCCGATGAGCTCGGCCGCGGCGATCTCGTCCAGCGCGACCAGGCCTGCGCCCTCGACGGCCTCTTCCGTCTCCGGGAGCCGGTCCGTCGGCTCCCGGCGCAGGTCCGAACCGAACGCTTCGTCGTGGCGCTCGCCCCGCACGACGCGACGCCGCAGGACGGGAGTTCGGCTTCCGACGACGGCGTAGTACGAGGCACGGCCCCTGGCGTCCAGGGCGTCGAGCACCGTCTCGCCGAGCGCCCGGAAGGGCGGGGTGCTCAGGTTCCCCTGCGGGTTCCCGGACGGAAGGACACCCCGGTCGGGTCGAGGCCCCCTGCGTCGTCCCGTACGAACTCCCCGCCCCGCTCGACGGATGCGGTCCGGTCGGTCACTGGGACCCCGCTCCCTTCGACCACAGCTCATGCCATCCACCGGGCGTTCCCGCCCTACTCCTGGTCACCCGACCCGAACGCCTGCTCCGTGCCCGGCCGGCCGGCCGCCCGGGAGGCGGTGGAGGCGAGGAAGGCGAGGAGGTGCTCGGCGTAGCGGTGCGGGGCCGTCAGGTGGGGGACGTGGCCCTCGCCGTCCAGGGTGCGCGCCTGCGCGGCCGGTATCACCTGCGCCAGGCGCTCCACGATCGCGCCGAACCACGGCGGGCTGTCGGTGCCCCTGCTCAGCATCGCCGGGCCGGTGTAGCCGCCGAGGCGGGCGAGGTCGACGGTGTTCCAGTCCGGGTCCCCCTGCTCGTCCGCCGCCGTCGGGGCGTTGGTGACGAACGTCCGCCTGACCGGGTCGGGCATCGCCTCCCACGCTCCCGGCCCGAAGACGACCTCTTCGACGAACCGGCGCGCCCCCGCCTCGGAGTCGCCGGCGCGGACCTGCGCCATGAGGGCGTCGATGGGGGTCTGCGCCTCCCGTATCAGCCGGTCGAGCTCAGGGTCACCGGCCACGACGGCGGTCAGGGGCGGCTCGTGGACGGCCAGGCTGCGCAGCAGTTCGGGGCGCCGCGCGGCGAGGCCGAGGGCGACCGACCCGCCGAAGGAACTCGCGGCCACGTGGACCGGGGCGCCGAGCATCTCGATGAGCGCCGCCAGGTCGTCCTCGTCCTGGGTACGGGTGCCCTGGCCCGGCGGACGCTCGCTCCGGCTGTGGCCGCGGCGGTCGTAGACGAGTACGCGGTGGGTGCGGGTGAGGTGCGGCAGGACGGCGTGCCAGCTGTGGTGGTCGGTCCAGGAGCCGTGGACGAGCACCAGCGGATCCCCGTCGCCGTCGCCGTGGATCTCGTAGAAGAGGTCGACGCCGTTCACCCGCGTCCGCGCCATGCGTGGTCCCCCTGCCGCCCGGGGTCCTGCCGACCGGCGCCGTGCCGGGCCTCCCCGTCAAGCCTTGATCATCCTCGAAGAGGGGGAGCTCGCCAAGTGCCTTGTCGGGCCGCGCTCGCCGACAGGGGCAGGCGGCAGTCAGAAAGAGGTCAGCGAATACGGCGTTCTGCGGCGGTGATCGGAACGTCGTTGATGCTGGCCTCGCGGCGGCGCATCAGGCCGTCGTCGGCGAACTCCCACTGCTCGTTGCCGTGGCTGCGCCACCACTGGCCGGAGGCGTCGTGCCACTCGTACTCGAAGCGGACGGAGATGCGGTTGCCGGTGTGGGCCCACAGCTCCTTGCGCAGCCGGTAATCGAGCTCGCGCTCCCACTTGTCGGTGAGGAACGCGCGGATCTCGTCCCGGCCGGTCAGGAAGCGGTCGCGGTTGCGCCAGACGGAGTCCTCGGTGTACGCGAGGGCGACGCGCTCGGGGTCGCGGCTGTTCCAGGCTTCCTCGGCGGCCCGGACCTTGGCTCGGGCGGTCTCGTCGGTGAAGGGCGGGAGGGGCGGACGGGTGGTCATGGCGCTTCCTTTCGACGGGCCACGGCACAGCGGGAGGGACAGCGGCATGGCGCAGGGATCGGGAGAACGATCGTTCTCCCCTCGCCGGCCCCCCACCCTAGGAGAACGATCGTTCTCACCGCAAGGGCGTCCCGCTACCCTGCCTGCATGGACGACGAAGAGGCACGCGCGCGACTGCTGGACGCGGCGGAGGAGCTGTTCTACCGCCACGGCATCCAGGCGGTGGGCATGGACCGCATCCGCACCGCGTCCGGCGTGCCGCTCAAGCGCCTCTACCGGCTGTACCCGGCGAAGGAATCCCTCGTGACCGCCTACCTGGAACGCCGTGACCGGCGATGGACGGCCGACCTGCGCGCGGCGGTGGCCGCGTCGGACGAACCCCCCGTCCTGGCCGTCTTCGACTGGCTGGGTCGCTGGTTCGCGGAGCCGGACTTCCGGGGCTGCGCGTTCCTCAACGCGTACGGGGAGCTGGGCACCGCCGCTCCGGAGGTGGTCCGCACCCACAAGGCCGAACTGCACGCCCTGCTCCGCGAACTCGCCCCGCTCGGCGCGCCGCCGGCACTCGCCGACCAGCTCCTCGTCCTGGTCGAGGGCGCCACCGCGGTCGCCGCGCTGAGCCCCGGCCCGGAGCCGGCCCGCAGGGCGCGCGAGGTCGCGGAGCTGCTCCTCCGAGAGCAGTGACGCAGGTGCACTCCAGCGATGCGCGGAAGAGCCGTCACATCCGCACGGCGGGCCGGGTCGGTGCTGTGCAACCGCCTCACGGCAAGGAGCACCGTGTACGCCGGGGAGTCCGCGCAGCGCGGCACCTGATCGCGGCCTGGCGCGAGGCGAAGGTGTTCACCGCCGCCGAGCGGGCTGCCCTGGAACTGACCGAGCAGGGGACGCGCATCGCCGACGCGGCCGGCGGGGCCACGGACGAGGCGTGGGCGAACGCCGCCGACACTACGACGAGGACCGGCTGGCCGCACGGGTGTCCCTGATCGCGCTGATCAACGCCTACGACCGGATGAACGTGAGCGTCCAGCAGCCGGCGGGCGACTACCGGCCGGGCCGGTTCGGCCGACCCTCCCACTCCGCCCCAGCACCGTAGGGCGGCGCCCTGCCACCGCTCCGAGTACGCGCACCCGGCGGACCGCGCCGGCCCGGGTACGCGTACTCACGACAGGGCCCCGGACCCCTGTCGACCATGGAGGCGGTCCACACACCACCGGGGAGAACCGATGACCGCTCGCACGCTCGTCCGCCTGACCTTCGCGAACCCGGCTTCGGTGATCTACCTGGGGCTCGTCGGTATCGCGGTGGCCATCGCGACGGCCGTCACGCTCTTCGCCCCCGACCCCGGCTTCGTGTGGGTGCTGCCCGCACTGTTCGCGTTCCCGCTGTTCCTGTTCGTGTCCACGGTCCACGGGCCGCCGGCGCCGGGGGCCGGCGGCCAGCCGGGGACGTGGCTCTTCCTCACCGAGCTCGTCCTGTGCGTACTGGCGCAGTCGCTCGTCCTGGGCACGATCGTGGAGGCCTCCCGCGGCCGCCTCCGGCGGCGGCCGCGAACCACCCCTTCCGCCCCGCAGGCGGGCTGACTAGCCGGTGGCGCCGCGCGGGAAGGTGATCTCCACGCGGCGGTTCTTCTTGCGGCCTTCCTCGGTGCTGTTGTCCGCGATCGGGTAGTCCTCGCTGTAGCCGCGGACGTCGAAGACGACGCTCGGATTCGTCACGGTCTTCGCCAGCTCGTTGTGCACGGCATCGGCCCGCTGCTTGGACAGCTCCTTGCCGTGCTCGTAGCTGCCCTGGTCGTCGGTGAAACCGAAGACCCGGATGCGGGTCGCCTTGGACTGGTTGATCTCGTTCCCGATGGCCTGGATCCGGGCGGCCGCCTGCGCGTTGAAGACGGCACTGTCCTCGGGGAACAGCACCTCGGACTGCAGCGCCATCATCACGGTCTCGTTGGTCTCCTGCCGCCGCTGCTCCCCGCCGAGGTCCTCGACGACCTCGGCGATGTCCAGCACCTTGACCGGCGCGAGGGTGCCGCCCTGCGGGATCTTCAACCCCGGAGCGTTGGAGTCGATCGCCACGGGGGCCGATGCGGACGGTTCCGTGCCGGGCGGCACGGACGGCTTCACGTCATCGGCGTGGGCGGCGGTGGCCCCGACGAGGTGCCCTCCGGCGATGACGAGTGCGGTGACTGCGGTGGCGGCTACGGCACGGTGGCGTGTGGTCATGGGTCACCCAGAGATTTTGACGGTGGCCGTGGCAAAGGTCGGGAGGCTGAATTCCACCTCACTGGTTGAGCTCGGCGGTGCTGGGAACTGGGCGAAGAACGGGATTACCTGGCCGGCGTCGACGCTGGAGACGCCCGTCGTGCACAGACACCTGGACTCCGTGTCCCGAAGCACGTAGTAGCGCTTCTTCCCCGCCTTGTCCACGAGCGTCGCACCAGCGACGGACTCCCCGGTCCCCTTGAGTTCGATGCCGCGCCAGGCAACGGTGTCCTTGTACGACTGACTGCCGGTGTTCTTGAGCTGGCCGGAGACGGTGAGGAAGCCACCCGGATCCCGCTGCACCGAGTTGATCTCCAACGCCATGCCCGCCTGCCCGTTCAGCGTGGCGATGACTGCGGCCGGCTCCGAGCCCTGACTGGTGCTCGGTGCCGCCTTCTGGGACGCCGTTCCCCCGGACTGCGCGGTCGCGGACTTCTGCGGCTCGGCCGACTTGCCGTCGCTGTCACCACCGCACCCGGCCAACGTGACGACCATGACCGCCGCACCCGCGACGGCCATCCCCGCACGGACCCTCACCATGCGCCGAATGCTCATCTATGAACGCTTCCTTGTCTCTCGGACCCTGTCAGCCGACGAGTCGCACGCTGAACAGCTTTCTGGTCAATGCCTTGAGCGAACCCGGCTTCAGCGGATCGAGTTTGATCGTCTCCCCACCACACGTGAAGTTCACTGTAGGAACGTTGGGCACGGGGGAGGGTGAACCACCGCCGGGCGGCGCGGTCGGTGTGGCCGCGGGGGTCGGGGTGGGGCCCGGAGTGACGGCGCCCAGGCGGCAGCGGGGCTCGATCACGGCCGTGGCCTTTGCCGTCGCGTGTATGCCGTTGGTGCCGGGGACGACCGAATCCCCCACGGCTTGATTCGTCTCCACCGTCACGGTGAAACGGGGGAGAGCCGCCGTGCAGGTGGCCTTCGCATCGTTCTTTGCCGCGAAGTCCTCTGCGGCTGCGCAGGCATCACCGTTCCTGAAGAACTTCCCGTCGACGATCCTCTCCCAGACCTCGGCGTCCACCGACGGGAGGTCGAGGCCGAAGAACACCTCGTCCCGGGCTTCACGCCCGGCGGCCAAAGCCGCCGCATCGGCGGCCCCTTGGGCATCGCTGCGCCTGACCGACGCCTGGCCCACGGCGAAGAAGGCGAGCGCCGCGAAGAGCAGTCCGGCCACCACGACCACGTAAAGGGGAAAGGCCTGCCCCCGGTCACGCCCATACGCGCCGCGCGCGGTCATCAGCCGGCTTTGATGTCCGTCACCGCTTGCTTGATCCGCTTGGTGATCTCCGAGCCCACGCCCGAGCCCACGATGGCTCCGACGATCACGATCACCACCAGGATGATGCCGAGGTACTCGAAGGCCGTCTGGCCGCGGTCCCGTTGGGCGTGGCGCTTGCGGAGCCTCGTCACGGCCGTGTCCGTCCACCCGTTCACCCTGATCCGCGCCTCCACGGCGGCCTTCAGCAGCGTGTTCTGTGACATGGGGGTTCCCTCCCGGGCCGGTACCGGTGTCGATCTGCGGACGGTACGGCCGGTCACCAGTCGTTACCAAGGGTCCCGGGGCCCAATTACGGACCCACTGCGCACTCCGTCTACCCATGACCGGTCACTCCTGGACGGGCGGTTCCCAGCCAGCGGGCTATCGCCTCGCTGCGCGTGGCGCTCCGGAGCTTCGCGAAGATGCGGTTGATGTGGTTCTTGACGGTCTTCTCGCTGATGAAGCAGGCGGCGGCGATCTGCTGGTTGCTCATCCCGGACGCGATCAGATCCATGATCTCTACCTCCCGGGAACTCAGCCCGAAGACAACAGAGTTGTGCATCCGCTCAGACGACTGTCCCACATCTCGTTGCGGATGCGAAGAGGCCCTGAGTTCCGTCAGCAGGGCGCTCGCCGCCGTCGGGGTGAAGTGGGGTCGGCCCAGGGGCGCGTCGTGGACAGCCCTGACCAGCTCGTCGGCCGTGAACTCGCCGTGCACCAGATAGCCGCCGGCGCCCAGCAGCAGTGCCTCGCGCACGATGTCGGCTTCCCTGCTGTACGTCAGCATCAGTACGGGCGCCAGCTGCACGAGGTGCGGCAGGGCGGAGATCCCGTCCACCCCCGGCATCCGGACGTCCAGCAGGACCACGTCCGGCGCATGCCTGCGGGTCAGGCTCAGTGCCTCGCGGCCGTCCGCGGCCTGGGCGGTCACCTCGATGCCCCCCGCCGCCCCCAGGATGGCCGCGAGTCCCGCCCTGATGACCGGGTTCCCGTCGGCGATGAGCACGCTGAGCCGTGCCATGGCTCAGCCACCTCCGAACAGCGCGCCGAAGTCGACGTTCGCGCCGTAGACGAAGCCGCACACGAGGAGGATCAGCGTGCCGGGCAGCATGAACATCGTGACGGCGAAGGTGGCCTTCGGCACGGCGCGCGCCGCCCGCCGGCGGGCGTTCTGGGCGTCCGTCCGGCGCATGTCCTCCGCGATGGCGATCAGCGTGTCGACGATCGGCGACCCGAGTTCCTCGCCCTGCTGGAGGGCGGTGACGAACTGCGCGACCTGTTCGCTGTCGTTGCGCCGCCGCAGCTCGTCGAAGGCCTGGCGGCGGCTGACGCCCATGTCCATCTGCTGGAGCGTGATGCGGATCTCGTCCGCCCACGGCCCCTCGTACTTGCCCGCCACCCGGTCCAGCGCCTGCCGGAAGCCCAGCCCGGCGCTGACCACCACGGCGAGGACGTCCAGGAAGTCCGGCAGGGTCCGTTCGATGTGGTCGCGGCGGACCCGGATGGCCGACCACAGGCCCACCTCGATCCAGAACAGGCCGAACGCCACCATCAGTAGGGCGGCCACCAGCCGGCCGTTGACCAGCATGGCGAGGGCTCCCGCGGCGCCCAGTGCCCCGTACACCGCGCGCCGGGCCGCGTACCGGTCGATCGTGAGGCCGGCCGGGTTGCCGGCCATGTCGATCTGACGGCGTTTGCGGGCCACCCGGGTCGTGCCCATCGCCCGCAGGACCAGCGGCGCCCAGCGGATGCCGACGCGGTCGACCAGTGAGCCGACCGCCGTCGTACGGGTCGCTCCCACCTCCAGGGCCAGGGCGAGATCGGTGGGGAGCTTCACGTCCGCCCGGTAGAGGCGGATGCCGTGGAAGGCGCCGAACACCGAGAGTCCTACGGCGCAGGCGAGGAGAAGTGCGGTCATCGTCCCGTCCGCCCCCTCACACGTCGATCTTCGACAGGCGGCGGATGAGGACGAAGCCCAGCGCGAAGAGGCCGAGGGCGACGAGGACGGCCGTCTGCCCGAGGAACGCGCCCGTCATCCGGTCCAGTGCGCCCGGCATCATCATGTCGACGAGGAGGAGCGAGCCGAGTCCGATGGCGGGCACCAGGTAGGCCGTCACCGTGACCTGGGACAGCTGGGTGCGGATCTCGCGGCGGGTCTCCTTGCGCTGTTCCAGCGTCACCGTCAGGTTGCGCAGGCTGTCCACGATCGCGCCGCCCGCGCGGGCGGACAGGACGAGGGTGGAGACCAGGACGACGAGTTCGCGTGAGGGGAGCCGTTCGGTGAGCTCCCCGAGGGACTCCTCGATCGAGTGGCCGACGGCGAGGCGGTCGGCGACCCGGGCCAGTTCCTCGCCCGCCGGCGCCTCCAACTCCTCCGCGGCGATCCCGATGGCGGTACGCAGGGCCAGCCCGGCCTGGGTGGCATTGGCGAGGATGCGGGCCAGGTCGGGGAGCTGGTTGATGAAGCGCTCCGTACGGCGAGCACGCTGCCAGTTCAGGAACGCGTTAGCCGCCCAGACGCCGACCAGTCCGGCCACCGGCCCGAAGAACGGCGCGAGGAGGGACGAGGCGATCAGCCATACGCCCGCGACGGAACCGAGCATGTAGACGAAGAACTCGCCCGGCGTGAGGTCCAGGCCGGTGGTCGCCAGCTTCTGCTCGATCCGCCGGCCGAACGTCGTCCTCCGCAGCCTGCGGTCGATCTTCCGGAAACGGCGGGGCCGGCCCAGCGGCTCGGGTGCCCCGCTCGCCGAGAGGCGCTCGACGAGGGCGGCGTGCTGGGCACGGCCGGCCGCGTACGCCTGGAGGCCGACCACGGCGAGGACGCAGGCCAGCAGGGTGATGCCGAGGGTGAGGAGGATCAGTGGGTTCACAGGGCGGTCCGTGTGATGTGCGGTGTGGTGAGGGGGTCG
The DNA here is from genome assembly GCF_000719345.1 of Streptomyces sp. NRRL F-2664. GTDB lineage: Bacteria > Actinomycetota > Actinomycetes > Streptomycetales > Streptomycetaceae > Streptomyces. The sequence continues at coordinate 19,667 of NZ_JOFX01000044.1, read as the reverse complement.
TCCGGCAGCGCGACGCCGAAGGCCTGCGGGATGGGCTGGTTGTTCATGTACAGGCGTTCGGCGATGCGGCGGGGCAGCGGGTAGTACTCGAAGAAGCCGTGGACCCGGCCGTCGGGGCCGATGGGCTGGGCGACGAACCGGCAGACGGTGGTGATCCGGAACGGTTCGCGGCCGTGCGACTCAAGGATGGAGATCTCCGTGATGCGGCGCGAGCCGTCGCCGAAGCGGGTCAGCTGGACGATGACGTTGACGGCGCTGTTGATCTGGTCCTGGAGGGCTTCGAAGGGGATCTCGACCTCCGACATGGAGGCCAGGGTCTGCAGGCGCGTCAGGGCGTCGGAGGAGCTGTTGGCGTGCACGGTGGCCAGTGAGCCGTCGTGACCGGTGGACATGGCCTGGAGCATGTCGAGGGTCTCGCCGCCTCGGACCTCGCCGACGATGATGCGGTCGGGGCGCATGCGCAGGGAGTTGCGTACGAGGTCGCGGATGGTGATCTGCCCCTTGCCCTCCACGTTCGCCGGGCGGGACTCCAGTCGGATGACGTGGGCCTGCTGGAGCTGGAGCTCGGCGGAGTCCTCGATGGTGATGATGCGCTCGCCCTCCGGGATGAGGCCGGAGAGGGCGTTGAGGAGGGTGGTCTTGCCGGTGCCGGTGGCGCCGGAGACGATCAGGTTCATCTTCGCCTGGACCAGGCCCGACAGCAGCAGGAGCATCTGCTCGTCGAGGGAACCCAGGGCGATCATCTCGTGCAGGGTGAAGGCGCGCGGGAAGCGGCGGATGGTGAGGGTGGCTCCGGTCAGGGAGAGCGGCGGGATGATGACGTTCACGCGCTCGCCGCTCGGCAGGCGGGCGTCGACCATCGGGTTGGCTTCGTCGACGCGGCGGTTGACGGTCGAGACGATGCGCTCGATGGTCTGCATGAGCTGCTCGTGCGAGGCGAAGCGGAGGGGGAGCTGCTCGACGCGGCCGGCCCGCTCGACGAAGATCTGGTCGGGGCCGTTGACCATGATCTCGGAGATGGAGGCGTCTTCGAGGAGCGGTTCGAGCACGCCGAGGCCGAGTGCCTCGTCGACGACGCGCCGGATGAGCTGCGCGCGCTCGGCGGTGGAGAGGACGGGCCCCTCGCGGCTGATGATGTGCCCGAGGACGCGTTCGAGGCGGGCCCGGCGCTCTGCGGGTGCAAGCGCGGACATCTCGGCGAGGTCGATCTCCTCCAGCAGTTTGGCGCGGTAGGAGGAGACCAGCCGGCCGTCCTCGCGGGGGTTGTGGCGGTCGTCGGGGGTACTGACCCGGGAACGCAGGCTCATGGTCCGGTCACCTCGGGATCGTCGTTGGGCATGACGGCTGTGGCCCTGGCCGGTGCGGGGTCCAGTCCGGGGATGATCGATGCGATCTCGATGGTGGCCACGGCCGTGACGGCGTCGGCCGTCCTGCTGACCCTGACCTCGGCACCGATCCCCTGCCTGACGGCCGCGACCCCGGCGGCCTCTCCCCTGCCCCGGTGCTGGGCCTCCACGCGCGCCGCCGTGCGGGCGGCCGTGTCGGCCTGCTCGTGGACGTACGCCACCCAGCCCAGCTGAATCGCGCACAGTGCCACGAACAGCAGGATCGGAATGAAGCCGATGTATTCGAGGGCCACTTGGCCGCGGTCGGACCGGATGCGCCGCCTCATGTCACTCGGCCTCCTTCTCCAGTGCCGCGCCGCCCGTGCCGTCGATCCCGCCGAAGTTGAGCGCGGGGTGGAGAACCGGGATGGAGAGGCGGACCTTGGCCTGGTAGATGTCCCCGGCCTCGTCACAGTCCACCTGGAGGTTCCACGCCTCCCCGATGTGCTCACGCGCCGCCGCTGCGCACGCCGCACCCCCGTGCACCGCCCCCGCCCGCGCCGCCTCGTCCGCCGCGTTGCCCGCCAGGGAGAAGGCGTAGCCGATCAGGACGCACTCCCACACCGCCGCCACCAGGAGCAGGATCAGCGGCACCGTGCCGACGAACTCGATCGCCACCTGGCCCCGGTCGCCCCGGGTGCTTCTCCCCGCGGGCATCCGTCAGCCCTCCCGGCCGCGGCGCAGGCGGGAGACCGTGCCCGCCGCGCGCAGGGTCAGGGCGCCGCCCGGCGGGCCGGCAGCAGGCGGGGTGCCCGGGTCGGCGGCGGCCAGGAGGCCGAGTTCGCCGGCGACGGCCCACAGGGCCTGTTTGACCGTGGAGCGGTTGTCGAGGTCCTGGACGCGGCCCGCGTCGACCACGGCCTGGAGTTCCTTGAAGGCGGCCGGCACGGGGGTGCGCGCGGCCCGGGTCTTGGTGATCTTCTCGATGAGGGCGGGCTGGATCTCGGTGTGCTTGCTCCAGCGGTTGACGACCACCGAGGTGTCCTCCGCCTTGCGGACCTGCAGCCGCTCCCACAGCCGGACCATGCGCTTGGCGGCCCGTACGGCGATCACGTCGGGGGTGGTGACCAGGACCGCGACGTCCGCCATCTCCACCGCCGCGGCGTTGGCGCCGGTCACCTGGGTGCCGCAGTCGACGACGACCAGTTCGTAGCGGCTGCGCAGGGCGCCGACGATGTGGCGGGCGGCCCGGTCGTCGACCTCCTCGCCGCGTTCGCCGTCGGCCGGGGCCAGCAGCAGCGCGAGGCCGGTGCGATCCTCGTAGACGGCGTCCTGCAGGACGCGCGGGGAGATGTCCTGGATCCCGGCGAGGTCGGCGATGGAGCGCCGGAACTGCACGTCGAGGTACGAGCCCACGTCGCCGGCCTGGAGGTCCATGTCGACCAGGGCGGTACGCCGGCCCGAGGCGGCCGCGGCGAGTGCGAACTGCACGGCCGCGAAGGTCGTGCCGACGCCGCCCTTGGCCCCGGTGACGGTGACCACCCGGCCACCCGGTCCGGTGAGGGCGTCGGCGGCGCCCTTGCCCAGGTGGCGGCGGACGCCGACGGCCCACTGGGCGGCGGCCTGGACACGGGCGGCGAGTTCCTCGTAGGACAGGGGCAGGCCGACGAGGCCGCGGGCGCCGGAGTCCATGGCGGCGGAGAAGAGCGCCGGGCCGGCGTCCGAGGAGACCAGGACGACGCCCACCGCCGGGAAGCGCAGGGCGACTTCCCGGATGAGGTCCAGCGCGGGCACCGGGCCGATCCGCTCGTGCACGAGGACCACCTCGGGCAGTTCGTCGAGGGAGTCGGCGGCGAGCCGGGCGAGGGTGTCCAGCAGGGTGGTCGAGTCGGGGACGGGGGCGGCGGGCTCCGCCGACGGGAGCTGGCTCAGCAGGGTGGAGAAGATGCGGGCGGCGTCCGGGTCGCCGACCGCGGGGAGGATTCGGGTCGTCATCCGGGCCTCACTTGTCCCCGTCGAGGGTGTACGTACGGTCACCCGGGGCGGGCGCGGAGTCGGTGCCGGGGGCGACCAGCGCGAGGCGCACGTGCTCCGCGAAGGACTCGGCGTAGGCGACGCGCTGCGTGTCCCTGGTGCTGAGGGCGAAGGTGATCGGGACGGCCTCGGAGGGGCCCTTGCGGTCGCTGTCCTTCTCCAGGGCCGTGAGCTTGCCGACGTTCAGGACGCGGGCGTTGGCGACGATGATGACCGAGCGGGAGGGTTCGGTGTCCTTGGCGCCCTTGAAGGTGGCGATGATGTTGACCTTGGCGCCGGAGGTGATCTTGCCGGCGACGCCGGTCGCCGCGTCGATCATGATGGCGATCTCCTGCTCGCCGGGCTGGAGCTGCGGCCGGTCGACGACCATGTCCGTCTGCAGGAGCGAGCCCTTCTTCAGGGTGGTGAGCGCGATCTTGTCCCGGAGTGCGCCGAGGTCGGTGACGGCGGTGGCGGACAGCCACCGCTCGGGGACCTTGATCTCCTCGAACTGGCCGGCCGTCAGCGGGCTGTACGGCGCTATGTCGGCCTTGGCGCGGTAGGCGACGACCTCGGAGCCGACCTTGGAGTTGACGTCGCCGATCACCACGAGGACTCCGGCGAAGGCTCCCAGGGCGCACAGGACCGACAGGAGCAGCAGAATGACGCCGCGGCGCTGGCGTGAGTTCATAGGCCGTACTACCTCGCCGTTCTTTCTTCGTCCGTACGTTCGGTGGTCGGTCAGGGTCTGGAGAGGCCGGTGCCCGCCGGCACCGTCGCGGAGGGCGGCGGAGCGGCGAGCGGGGCGGCGCAGAAGCCGCAGCGGTCGCCGATGAGTTCCAGGCCGCACCAGCGGCACTGCTCGCGGCGGACCGAGGCGACCAGTTGGTAGAGCACGGACAGGTCGGGGATGCCGGCGGCGAACTCGACGAGCTTGGGGGTGCCCCACCAGGCGGGTGAGGCGGCCGGCAGCGGGTTCTCCATGACGCCCTGCACCTGCCATGCGGGGGCGAGTTCGGCGGCGACCCAGTCGGAGGCGAGCTGGCCGCGCGCGAAGGTGAGGTGGGTGGCGAAGTCGGGGCCTGCGGGCAGGTCCCCCGCCGCACCGCCGCGCGGGCCGCCGTGCGAGCGGCCGCGGGCCCCGCCGTGCGAGCCGCCGCGTCCGCCGGCCGCGGAGCCGAGCCTGGCCAGGTACGGCGTCGGGTGGGCGAGTACGGCGAACTGCGCGCTCGGCGACCAGGACCGGGCGTGCGCCCCCAGCCCGACGGGTACGCGGACCCGGTCGAGCTTGGCGACCGAGCCGAGCAGGGCGCCGGCGTGGATGTAGTGGGACAGCAGTCGGGCGGCGGAGGCGATGATGCCGGGGCTGAAGTCGCAGACGCTGAGCTGGCGCAGCTGACGGGCCAGCAGGGCCGTGCCCAGCGGCGGCAGATCGATGTCGAGCAGCGCGATCCGGTCGGTTTCCAGGATGGCCCGGACGGTGTGCAGCCGCTGGACGGTGGGGCGCGGCAGCCACGGCGGTACGAGGGCCACGAGGTGGCCGTGCCGCTCCAGCAGCGCGGTGGTCCCGGCGAGCGCGGCCTCCAGGTCGTGCTCCCCGGGCGGGTGCAGCAGCGCGGCCCCGGGCGTGTGCCGGTCAGGGGCCGGAAGCACCAGGTCGGCGCTGGTGACAGCGATGGCGGTCGGCACGCGATATCCCCCGTTCCCCCACGTCTCCCCGTGCGCCTGGACTCTCGCGCGCTCGACGGGGACGCGTCGCGGTGCGCGCAGCGCGGCGCACACCTCTGCCTGTGCGCGGCCGTCCACGACGGCCTTCCGTCCCCCCTTGCCCCAGCACCATAACCGCGTCACCCCTGGCAGGTCAGGGGCTTGGTGATTCCCGTGCGTAAGGCAGCGGTCACAGGTGGCGGAAAACCCGGACAACAGGGGTTACGCAATAAGCCATTTCAAGCCACTTTGCGAAGACTCTTGACACGAGGATTGGTCTGGACCAACTTGGCAGCGCACGTCGTGCGCCGGTTCCGCCCCACATGGTCCGGTCCTCACCCCACCACTCCACCTCCCCCCACGGAGCCCTCGTGAACCGCATACGCTCCCTCTCCCTGCCGCTCGCCGTCGCCGTCGCCGCCGGGGCGCTGACGGCCCTCGCCACCGGCGCCGCACAGGCCGCCGACATCAACGTCGTCCGCAACGGCGGCTTCGAGTCGGGCCTCGCCGACTGGTCCTGCTCCGGCGGGAGCGGCGCCGCCGTCTCCTCGCCCGTGTACGCCGGCGCCGGCGCGCTGAATGCCACCCCGGCCGGCTCCGACAACGCCCGCTGCAGCCAGACCGTCACGGTCAGGCCGAACTCGACCTACACCCTGAGCGCGCAGGTGCAGGGCAGCTACGTCCACCTCGGCGCGACCGGTACGGGCACCCAGGACGTCTCCACCTGGACCCCCGGCTCGGGCGGCGGATGGCAGAAGCTGTCCACCACGTTCACCACCGGCCCCTCCACCACCCGGGTCACCGTCCACACCCACGGCTGGTACGGCCAGCCGGCCTACACCGTGGACGACTTCAGCGTCTTCGGACCGGACGGCGGAGGGGGCACCGACCCCGGTCCGGGCATCCCGGGCGCACCGGCCGGGACCGCCGTTTCCGGCCAGAGCGCGAACGGCCTCACCCTTGCGTGGAACCCCGTCGGCGGCGCGGCCGGCTACCACGTGTACCAGGACGGCGTCCGCGTCCGGACCGTCACCGCGACCTCCACCGCCATCACCGGGTTGGCCCCCGCCACCTCGTACTCCTTCCAGGTGAGCGCGTACAACGCGGCGGGCGAGGGCCCGAGGTCCGCACCCGTGACCGGCACGACGACCGGCGGCGGCAACCCGGGCAACCCCGCCGTCCCCAAGCACGCCCTGACGGGCTACTGGCAGAACTTCGACAACGGCGCCACCGTCCAGAGGATCTCCGACGTCTCCGCCCAGTACGACATCATCGCCGTCTCCTTCGCCGACGCCACCGCAACGCCGGGCGCCATCGCCTTCAACCTCGACTCGGCCGGCCTCGGCGGCTACACGGTCGCCCAGTTCAAGGCGGACATCGCCGCGAAGAAGGCGGCCGGGAAGTCGGTCATCCTCTCCATCGGCGGCGAGAAGGGGACCATCACGGTCAACGACTCGGCCTCCGCGACCAACCTGGCGAACTCGGCGTACGCCCTGATGCAGGAGTACGGCTTCACCGGCATCGACATCGACCTGGAGAACGGGCTCAACCCGACGTACATGACGCAGGCGCTGCGCGCCCTGTCCGCGAAGGCCGGCCCCTCGCTCGTCATCACCATGGCCCCGCAGACCATCGACATGCAGTCCCCGCAGGGCGGCTACTTCAAGACGGCGCTCAACATCAAGGACATCCTGACGGTCGTCAACATGCAGTACTACAACAGCGGCTCGATGAACGGCTGCGACGGCAAGGTCTACTCGCAGGGCTCGGTGGACTTCCTCACCGCGCTGGCCTGCATCCAGTTGGAGGGCGGCCTCGACCCCTCCCAGGTGGGCATCGGCGTCCCGGCCTCCCCCAGCGGCGCGGGCAGCGGCTACGTCTCCCCCACCGTCGTCAACAACGCCCTGGACTGCCTGACCCGCGGTACGAACTGCGGTTCCTTCAAGCCGTCGAAGACCTACCCGGGGCTGCGCGGCGCGATGACCTGGTCCACCAACTGGGACGCCAAGGCGGGTAGTGCTTGGTCGAACTCGGTGGGTCCCAAGGTCCACGGACTGCCCTAGGCGGTACGAGTGGGGGTGGCCGGATCGGTTCGGCCGACACCCGGACTTCTTGACCGGGACATGCCACGAGAGGACGCTGAGCGCGTCCGCACGGCTACCCCCACACTCCCCACCCAGGAGAACGCATGCGGCTCCACACCCGCCGGAGGGCCGGCCTGACGGCGGCCCTGCTGGCGCTCGCGCTGGGCGCACCCGCCTACGGCATGAGCGCGACGGCAGCCCCACCGCCCAGCCCGTCCACCGCCACCCAGGACGAGGCGATCGTCCAGTACCGGATCCACGGCCCCTCCACCGTCGCCGACCGCACCGCCCTGCTCGGAACGGGCGTGTCCATCGACGAGGTGGACGACCACACCGTGGTGGTCAGCGCCGACACCCTGCAGGCGAAGAAGCTGAAGTCGCTCGGCTACAAGCTGACCCCCCTGCCCGGACCCCCGGACCGCTCACTGCCCGGCATCGCGGCCGGCCCCATGGACTTCCCCTCGGCCGACTCCAGGTACCACAACTACGCCGAGGCGACGGCCGAGATCAACCAGCTGGTCGGGCAGTACCCGGCGATCGCCTCCAAGCGGGTGATCGGCAAGTCGTACCAGGGCCGCGACCTCCTCGCCATCAAGATCAGCGACAACGTCGCGACGGACGAGTCCGAACCGGAAGTGCTCTTCACCGCGCACCAGCACGCCCGCGAACACCTGACCGTCGAGATGGCGCTGTACCTGCTCAAGGAGTTCACCTCCAAGTACGGCGCCGACTCCAGGGTCACCAACGCCGTCAACGGCCGGGAGATCTGGATCGTCCCGGACCTCAACCCCGACGGCGGCGAGTACGACATCGCCACCGGCTCCTACCGCTCCTGGCGCAAGAACCGGCAGCCGAACTCCGGGTCCTCCTACGTCGGCACCGACGAGAACCGCAACTGGAACTACAAGTGGGGCTGCTGCGGCGGCTCCAGCGGCAGCAGGAGCTCCGAGACCTACCGGGGACCCGCCGCCGAGTCGGCACCCGAGGTGAAGGCCGTCTCGGACTTCGTCCGCAGCCGGGTGGTGGGCGGCAAGCAGCAGATCAAGGCCGCGATCGACTTCCACACCTACAGCGAGCTCGTCCTGTGGCCCTTCGGCTACACCTACAACGACACCGCCCCCGGCCTGACCGCCGACGACCTCGCCGTCTACAAGAAGATCGGCACCAGCATGGCCGCCAGCAACGGCTACACGCCGGAGCAGGCGAGCGACCTGTACATCACCGACGGCACGATCGACGACTGGCTGTGGGGCAGCCAGAAGATCTTCTCCTACACCTTCGAGATGTACCCCGAGAGCGCCGGCGGCGGCGGCTTCTACCCGCCCGACGAGGTGATCGACCGCGAGACCGCCCGCAACAAGGACGCGGTGCTCCAGCTGCTGGAGAACGCGGACTGCATGTACCGCTCCATCGGCAAGGAGGCGCAGTACTGCTCGTAGCCGGTCGCGCGGGCACCTGAACCGGGGGCGCCCCGCCGCCAGGGGGGCGTCCCCTCCCCTGCGGCGGGGCGCGCCTGCGCGGCCGGGGTCAGCCCAGGACGGCGAGGGCGTCGATCTCGACGAGGAGCCCGGCGGGCAGGCCCACGTACACCGTGGTGCGGGCGGCCGGGGCCTCCTTCAGGCCCTGCTCCTCGAAGTAGGCGTCGTACAGCTCGTTCATCTCGGCGAAGTGTGCGGTGTCGGTGAGGTACACGCGGACCATCACCACGTCGTCCCAGCCCGCACCGCCCGCCTCCAGCACGGAGCGGACGTTCTCCAGTGTCTGGAGGGTCTGCTCGCGCAGGGTCGGCCCGGCCGGGGTCGGCGGCCGCCCCTCCACGTGCGGCAGGAACCCGACCTGCCCGGCGACCTGGAGGATGTTCCCCTTGCGCACCCCGTGCGAGAACCTCGCGGGCGGGACGGTGTGGGTGGCGGGGGTGATGGCGCTCTTCTCGGTCACGGGTCCTCCTGTGGTCCTGAACAGTCCTGGCTGATGGCACCGGCGGTGCGCAGGACCTGCGGCAGCAGTTCGAGCAGCCCCTCCGCGGGGACGACCACGCCGGGCGCCGAGAGCGACAGGGCGGCGACGACCCGCCCCTGCGGGCCGCGCACGGGCGCGCCCAGGCAGTTGATCGACTCCTCGTGGCCACCGATGTCGGTGGCCCAGCCCTGCTCCCGCACGAGGTCCAGTTCGCGCAGGAAGGCGTCCGCGTCCGGGGTGGAGCGGGCGGTGTGGCGCGGGTAGTCGACGCGGTGGGCGAGGGCCCGGCGTTCGGCCTCGGGAAGGTCGGCGAGGAGCACCTTGGCGACGGCGGCGACGGTGAGGGGCACGGGCCGGCCGATGCGCGAGTACATGCGCACCGGATAGCGGCTGTCGACCTTGTCGACGTACACGACCTCGTCGTCCTGGTACAGGGCGAGGTGCACGGTGTGCCCGGTGGCCCGGTTCAGCTCGGCCAGGTGCGGACGGGCCACCTCGCGGACATCGAGGTTCTCGATGGCCTCGGCGGCGAGCGCGAAGAGCTGCGCGCCCAGACGGTAGCGCCCGTCCCGGCGGCGGTGGACGAAACCCCGCTCGTCCAAAGTGCGCAGCAGGCGCAGCGCGGTGCTCTTGTGGACGCCGAGCGCGTCGGCGACGTCACCGAGGCCGGCGGGCCCCTGCGCGAGCAGCGGCAGGATGCCGAGCGCCCGCTCCACGGACTGGCTCATCTCTCGCCCTCCGAATCCGGGCCCGTACGGCGTTCGAGGCGCGGCGGTACGGGCGCGGCCGCGCGGCGGCGCCGTACCGGCAGCGTTGACCCACCGTCACCCGGGATGTTAGACAGCATGCAGCGGTCCACGCAATGACCGTTGCACATCACGCAACCCCACCCGGGAGGCATCCGCATGGCCAGCGCCAGCGACCCCGTCAAGGACCTCGCCGACGAGCCGGTCGACCACCGGTTCAAGGGACTCCCCCCGGACGCCCACACGGACGGCCTCACCGTCGGACAGCTCGCGGCCCAGCGCCGGGACCTGCACAGCGGCGGGTTCACCACCCCCGTCCTCACCCTCGACGCGGACGCGCTGGAGCACAACCTCGCCGCCCTCGGCACCTACGCCGCCCGCCACGACCTCGCCTTCGCACCGCACGGCAAGACCTGCATGGCCCCGCAGCTCTTCCGCCGCCAGCTGGACCACGGCGCGTGGGGCATCACCGTCGCCATGCCGCACCAGGCCCGGGTGTGCCGCGCCTTCGGCATCCGGACGATCTTCCTGGCCAATGAGCTGGTCGACGCACCCGCCCTGCGCTGGATCGCCGACGAGCTCACCGCCGACCCCGGCTTCCGGTTCGTCTGCTACGTCGACTCCGTCCGCGGGGTGGAGCTGATGGACGCCGCCCTGCAGGGCCACGGCGCCACCCTCGACGTCGTCCTCGAACTCGGCGCCGGCGCCGAGGGACGCACGGGGCTCCGCACCGACGCCGAGTGCCAGGCCGTCGCCGAGGCCGTCGCCGCCTCCCCCGTCCTGCGCCTGGCGGGTGTGGCCGGCTACGAGGCCACCATGCCCGGCGCCGACGCCGACAGCGTCCGCGCCTGGCTGCGCCGCCTCACCGCGCTCGCCGCCGACCTCGACAAGCAGGGCCTCTTCACCGGAACCGGCCTGGACGAGGTCATCGTCAGCGCCGGCGGCAGCGAGTGGTTCGACGCCGTCGCCGAGGTCTTCGCCGAGATCCCGCAGCTGTCGCTGCCCGTCCTGCCGCTGCTGCGCTCCGGCGCGTACGTCTCCCACGACCACGGCTGGTACTCGGGCCTGACCCCCTTCAACCGCCTCCCCGAGGAGGGCGGCCTGCTCCCCGCCTTCCGGCTGTGGACCCAAGTGGTCTCCCGCCCCACGCCCGGCCAGGCCTTCGTCAACGCGGGCAAGCGCGACATCGCCTACGACCTCGGGCTGCCCGAAGTGCTCACCGTGCGCAGCGCCCGCGACGGCGTCGAGCGCGCCGCCACCGGGATCCGGGTGACGAAGCTGTCCGACCAGCACGCCTGGATCGAGACGGACGCCGACGCCACCCCGCTGGAGGTCGGCGACCACATCTCCCTCGGCATGGCCCACCCGTGCACCATCTTCGAGAAGTGGCCGCTGATCCCGGTCGTGGAGGCCGACGGCACCGTCACCGACTACGTCCGCACCTTCTTCTAGGGCGTGGACCTGGTCCTGCGGGGCGCCCGTGTCGTCGACGGCACGGGCGGCCCCTCGTACACCGCCGACGTCGGTGTCCACGAGGGCCGGATCGCCGCCATCGGCAGACTGCCGGGGGGCCGTGAGACCGTCGACGCGCACGGTCTCGCCCTGGCCCCCGGCTTCGTCGACATGCACGCCCACAGCGACCTCGCCCTGCTCCGCGACCCGGACCACAGCGCCAAGGCCGCCCAGGGCGTCACCCTCGAAGTCCTCGGCCAGGACGGCCTGTCGTACGCCCCCGTCGACGACCGGACCCTCGACGCGGTACGGGCCGCGATCGCCGGCTGGAACGGCCCCGGCGACGACGTCGACTTCGACTGGCGCACCGTCGGCGAGTACCTCGACCGGCTGGACCGCGGCTTCGGCGGCGAAGGCGTCGCCGTCAACGCCGCCTACCTCGTGCCCCAGGGCACCGTCCGCGCCCACGCCGTCGGCTGGGACGACCGCCCGGCGACCCCGGCCGAACTGGACCGGATGCGCGCCCTCGTCGCCGACGGCCTGGCCCAGGGCGCCGTCGGCCTGTCCTCCGGACTCACCTACACCCCCGGCATGTACGCCTCCGGGGCCGAACTGACCGAACTGTGCCGGATCGTGGCCCACTACGGCGGCTACTACTGCCCGCACCACCGCAGTTACGGCCGCCACGCTCTCGCCGCCTACGCCGAGATGGTGGACCTGACCCGGCAGGCCGGCTGCGCCCTCCACCTCGCCCACGCCACCATGAACTTCGGCGAGAACGAGGGCCGCGCCCCCGAACTGCTCGCCCTCCTCGACGCGGCCCTGGACGCGGGCTGCGACATCACCCTCGACAGCTACCCGTACACCCCCGGCTGCACCACCCTCGTCGCGCTGCTGCCCAGCTGGGCGAACGAGGGCGGACCGGAGGCCGTCCTCGCCCGGCTGCGCGACGACGACCAGGCCGGACGGATCCGGCACGCCCTGGAACACGAGGGCTCCGACGGCTGCCACGGCGTCCCCGTCGACTGGTCGACCATCGAGGTCTCGGGCGTCGCCGACCCCGCCTACGCCGCCCACGTCGGCACCCGCGTGGACGGCTGGGACACCGCCCGCCGGCTGCTGATCGGCGACCGGCTCGCGCCGACGGTCCTCCAGCACGTCGGCCACGAGGAGAACGTCCGCACGATCATGCGCCACCGGGCGCACACCGGCGGCTCCGACGGCATCCTCCAAGGCGCGAAACCGCACCCGCGGGCCTACGGCACCTTCCCGCGCTACCTGGGCCACTACGTCCGCGAACTCGGCCTGCTCTCCCTGGAGGAGTGCGTCGCGCACCTGTCCGGCCGCCCCGCCGCCCGGCTCCGGCTGCCCGACCGGGGCCTGGTCCGCGTGGGCCACCGCGCCGACCTGGTCCTCTTCGACCCGGCCACGGTCGCGGCCGGCTCCACGTACGAGCGGCCCCGCACACCGCCCACCGGGATCCCGCACGTCCTGATCGACGGGCGGTTCGTCGTGCGCGACGGGCGCCGGACCCAGGTGCTGGCCGGCCGGTCGGTACGCCGGAGCGGCCCCGGCCCCTGGTGAACCGGCTGCGTTGCGCAGCGGATCAGCCGCCTACGATGACGCCATGGTCGCCTTCGCCCTCGCCGCCCTGCTGTTCCTCGCGTTCTGCATAAGCGTCCGGCAGGACCGGCGCCGCTTCAGCAACGCCGTGCTCCTGGGCCTGACCTTCCTCACGGCCTTCTCGGCACTCTTCCTCCAGGTCGGCAAGCTGCCCTTCTGGGCAGCGGTCACGGTCGCCTTCCTCGCCTTCGCCTCGCCCGCGTTCGGCGTGCTGGCACTGGGCGTCCTCCTCGTCCGCAACGGCCTGACCATGGTCCGCAAGGAAGGCTTCCGCCCGCCCAACCTGCTGTCGCTGCTCGCCGGCCTTGCGATCTTCGCGCTGATCGCGCTGCTGGTCCTCGTCGCCGTCGTCGGCTCCCCCGTCCTCGGCGGCATCGCCGGGACCCTCACCGTCGTCGCCGGCTACGTCTCGTTCGTCTTCTTCTGCTTCCTGGGCTACGCGTTCCTCTACGGCCGGACCAAGGTCCGCGGCGACATCGACCACGTGGTCATGCTCGGCTCGGGCCTCGTCGGCGGGGACCGGGTGCCGCCGCTGCTGGCCTCGCGCCTGCGCAAGGGACAGCAGATCTACGAGCGCCAGCTGGCCGGCGGCGGCCGGCCGCCGGTGCTCCTCGTCTCGGGCGGCAAGGGCTCGGACGAGAAGGTCGCGGAGGCCCGCGCGATGGCGGACTGGCTGATCGGGGAGGGCGTGCCGGCGGAGCACATCGTGCTGGAGGACCGGTCCACGACGACCGAGGAGAACATGCGCTTCAGCCGGGAGATCATGGAGGCCAGCGATCCGGCGTACCGGTGCGTGGTGGTCACCAACAACTTCCACGCGTTCCGGGCCGCGATGCTGGCACGCAAGACCGGCGTCAACGGGCAGGTGGTGGGCTCCCCCACCGCCAAGTACTACTGGCCGAGCGCCACCATCCGCGAATTCGTCGCGGTCTTCTGGGAGCACCGGGCGGTCAACCTCGCCATCTGCGGCCTGCTCACCGTCTTCGGCGCGCTCGGCACCCTGGCCGCGGTCCTCGTCTGACCCGCGGCGGCGCCCGCGGAAGGTGCCGTGACTCCCCCCTTGGCAGTCACGGCACCGGTCGCACTCACCGCACGGATCAGACCCGCTGCCACAGCGCGGGGACGTTCGGCGGCTCCCAGCCCGCCTGCGCCTGGTGCCCCTGGATGCAGCGGTAGGTCCCACCGCCGTACGTGACGCTCGCGCCGGCCGCGTAGACGGTGCCCGCCTTCCAGGTGCCGCCGGGCTCGGGCTCGGGGCCGGGGCCGGGGCCCGGGTCGCTGCCGCTGACCTTGAGGGTCAGCCCGTACGCCGACAGGATTGGGTTCAGCGGCTGGAAGAAGGTGGTCCCGCCGCTGGAGCAGTTGCCGGAGCCGCCCGAGGTGACGCCCTGGGCCTGGCTCCCGGACATGTAGGAGCCGCCGGAGTCGCCCGGCTCCGCGCAGACCGTCGTGCGGGTCACCCCGGAGATGGTGCCCTCGGGGTAGGTGACGCTGGTGTTGTGCTGCTGGATCGTGCCGCAGTGCCATCCGGTGGTCGAGCCCGACCGGCACACCGAGGCGCCCACCGGCTGCAGTACCGAACCGCTGACCTGCACGTTCGTGCCGCCGCTGCCCTTGACGAACGGGGTGGAGGTCCAGTTGGTGTTCGCGGCGACCCAGGCCATGTCGCTGCCGGGGAAGACCGAGGCCTGGAAGGAGCCCTGGGCGACCCGGTTGAAGCCGGTGGTGGTGGTCCCGGCCCGCCCGCAGTGCCCGGCGGTGGCGAAGCCGTGCACGGTCCCCCTGGTCACGGGGAAGCCGACGGAGCAGCGGCCGCTGCCGTTCATGTAGTAGGCGTCCCCGCCGCGCAGGTCGTGGAGCGGGCGCGGGGCCTCGGCCGTGCGGACCACGGTGACCAGGGCCGCGTCGGTGGCGGTCGCGGAGAGCAGCCGGGCGGCCGCGCCCGCCTCGGTCTCCTCGACGACGAGCATGTTGGTGCGCGGGTCGACGTAGCGGACGGGGGTCGCGGGACCGGCGGCCCGGTCCAGTGCGGCCTTCGCGCCGTCGAGGGCGGCCAGGGTACGGGTGACCAGTTTCGGCTCCGCCCCGGCGGCCCGTATCGCGGCGGTGTCGGAGGCCCGGGTGGTCGCGACGGTGAGGGTGCCGGCGTCGGCCCCGTCCACCCAGGCCCCGGCGAAGGCACCGCCGAGCCGATCCCGCAGGCGGGCGGCGGTGGCCCCGGCCTCGGCCTCGTGCACGAGCCGCGCCTTGGCCTGCGTGGGGGTCAGGCCGAGGTCGCGCTGCATGGCGGCGAGCAGCTCGGGGGGTGCGTCGGCGGTACGGAGGGCGGCGGCCGCCGAGGGCGCCGCGGGGTCGGGGGCCGGGTCGGCGACGGCGCCGCCGGTCCCGGCCAGCAGCAGCCCGGTGGCGGCCAGGGCGGTACACGCCGCGCGGGCGTGTCGCTTGAGCATGGGGGATCTCCTCGGTTTTCCGGTGGGGGGTCTGCGGAAACCGTAGAAATCCGAACCTGACCGCGGGAGCTGCCGGTTGGCCCCTCCCCCGGCGTTATGCCCGGCGCCGCACGGCGGTCGAAGTGCGTTCATGGGGCGGCGGCCGGAGGATGGGGGCAGGTACACCGTAGGAGGTACGCGATGGTCAGTGAACCCGACGAGCAGCCCACCCGGTCGGACCGGCTCTTCACGGGCGGGGAACGACCGTACGACCCCGAGGACCTCGTGATGGCGACCGGCCACGACCCGACTCCGGAGCGGGTCGAGAAGGCCCGCCAGCTGATGGAGAAGGAGGGCCTCCAGGTCATCGAGCGCTACCTGCCGTAACGCAGGCACCGCCCGAGAGCTGCCCCACCGCCCCGGCCCACCCGGGCCGGGGCACGCTCCCCCGCGCCGGCCCCACCGGCTGTCGAGGCACCTTGCCCCAGCCCGCCGGCGCTTGAGGCGCTCTTGCCCAGCCCCGCCGGCGCTTGAGGCGCTCCTTCCCAGCCCCGCCGGCGCTTGAGGCGCTCCTTCCCAGCCCCGCCGGCGCTGGCGTCCCCAGCCTCGCCGGCAGCCCCGCCGGCGTTTGAGGCGCTCCTTCCCAGCCCCGCCGGCGCTGGCGTCCCCAGCCTCGCCGGCAGCCCCGCCGGCGTTTGAGGCGCTCTTTCCCAGCCCCGCCGGCGTTTGAGGCGCTCTTTTCCAGCCCCGCCGGCGTTTGAGGCGCGGGGGCCCGGGGGCAGCGCCCCCGCAACGGCGCCGCACCCGCAACGCACCGCACCGCACCACCCCCTACGCCGCAGGCCACGGCGCGGCCGCCCGCAGCGAACCCGCCCCGGCCCGCAGGGCCGACCCCCCACCCGCCGCCCTCCCCAACGCATCCGCATGCGCAGCCCTCGCATGCCCCAGCACCTCCCCCGCCCGCGCAGCCCCCCGCGCGGCGGGATGCCACCCGAGCAGGTGCCGCCACACCAGCGGGGTCCCGGCCAGCGGCCGGGTCACCACCCCCGGGGTCGCCGGGAACGTGGCCCGGCACAGCCCCACGGCCCGCCCCACCTGCACCAGGTGCACGCAGGAGGCCGTGTCCGTCTCGTAGACGCAGGCGGGCGCGAACCCTGCCCGCACGCACGCCGCGGCGAAGCAGTCGCCGAAGCATCCGTCGCCGGGGACGTCCGTCCACGCCTCGGCGGCCAGCTCGGCCAGCTCGACCTCATGGTGCGCGGCCCGCGCCACGGCCAGTGGATGGTCCGCGGCCAGCATCACGTGCACCGGGTCCCGCGCCACCTCCCTCCACGCCAGCCGCGCGGGCTCCGGCGGCGCACTCTCCCCGCAGACGCCGACCAGCGCGAAGTCCAGCCGCCCGTCGGCGACGCTCCCGGCGACCTCCTTCTCCGACCACGAGGTGTACGTGCTCACCGGCACCCCCGGCTCCTCCTGCGCGAGCCGGTCCACGAGCCCGCCGAGCAGCGGCCCGTGCGTCCCGCCGAGCCGGTAGCCCCGCGCCTCCTGCCGCGCGAACCGCTGGGCCTCCTCCTGCAGCTCGCACACCGCGGGCAGCAGGACGCGGGCCCGCTCCAGCACCAGTTCCCCGAGCGCGGTGGCCCGTACGCCCTCCCGCCCGCGCACGAACAGCGTGCCGCCCAGCGCCCGCTCGATCCGCTTCAACTGCGCGCTGAGCGCCGGCTGCGCGAGCCCGAGCGCGGTGGCGGCCCGAGTCAGGCTCCCGGCGTCGGCGACAGCCCTGACGATCTTGAGATGCCTCAGCTCCAGATCCATGACACGGAGCTTGGTCCAGACCGATGGACGTGCGCCATGGGTCGTACGCATCCAGAATCGTTAATGCTCGTTAGCCGCCAGGGGGCCTCGACCCTAAGGACAGGTAAATGCACACACTCGAAGTCGACTGGGACCACCCCACGGACCCGCGACCCGGCCCGCGGCTCGACCACGTCCGCGCCTACGTCAGCACCGCCGGCGCCGACGGGCACCTCTGGCACGGCGTCCGCACCCTGCTGCTCACGACACTCGACCGCGCCACCGGCACCACCGTACGCACCCCGCTGATCTACGGCGAGGACGCGGGCCGCTTCCTCGTCGTGGCGTCCGCGGACGGCGCTGCGGACCATCCGGGCTGGTACCGCAACCTCACCGCCCATCCGCACGTCCGCCTCCAGGTCGGCGCCGAAGCCTTCGAGGCGACGGCGCACACGGCCACCGCGACGGAGCGGGAGGTGTACTGGGAGATGATGACCGCCCTGTGGCCGCCGTTCGAGGACGAACAGGCGGCCGCCCTCCCCCGCGAGCTCCCCCTGGTCATCCTGGAGCGCCTGCCGGGCCGCTAGGGCCTCAAACCTCAGGCCTCCCGCTCCGGAGCCGCCCGGCGGGCGGCGATCTCCCGGAGTTCCTCCTGCGTGAGGGCGAGCCCGAACACCGCGCGCAGGGTCCCGTCCAGGGCGTCCGCGGCGATCTCCTCGGAGGTGCTCGTCCCGTCGGGGAGGGTGGTGACGAGCGTCAGGTCGTCCAGGCTGTGGTGGGCGGCCGGGGTCATGCGCTGCACGAAGAGCCGGCGGACGAACGGCGAGCGCGCGTGCGTGCCCACGAAATGGCTGCCGACCACGTAGTCGATCGGGTACTGGGCGGTGAGGGTGAAGGTGTGCCGGTCGATCCAGGGGGCCGAGCCGCGCGCGGGTCCGCCGTCCGGCCCGGACGGGGCGGGGGCGGTGCCGGGGGCCGTCTGGTACAGCCACCACTGGTCGATGCCGTGGGCGCCGGGGTGCCGCTCCAGCCGGTGGCGCCAGCCGTCGTACGCGACCTGGGCCCCGTCGGCGAGTTCGATCGGGCCGAGCGGGCCGGCTCCGAAGCCGACGTCGCACAGCCACTCCCGGTCGTCGTCGCGCGCGGCCACGGCGAGCAGGCCGTGGGTGGCGGGCAGGACCTTGGGCGCGCCGAGGCTGACCCGCCCGATCATGCCGGTGACGTGGAACCCGAGGCGTTCGAGGACGGCGGCGAAAAGCAGGACGTGCTCGAAGCAGTACCCGCCGCGCCGGTCCCGTACCAGCCGGGCCTCGACGGACGGCAGGTCGAGCGGCAGGTCCCGGCCCAGGACGGCGTGGACGTTCTCGAAGGGGATGCCGGTGGTGTGGGCGCGCTGGAGGTTTCGCAGGACCGCGAGGGTGGGCTCGCGGGGACCGTCGTACCCGATCCGGGCCAGATAGGCGTCGAGGTCGAGCAGTTCGCCCGACCACCGGTCGGAGCGGTGATCGGTCGGGCTGGGGGCGGGCACGGACGTTTCGGCTGACCGGATGTTCATGCCCCCAGCCTCGTACCTCGACCCGGCTTGAGGTCAAGCCGGAATGCGGGGCTCCTCCGGGCACAACCGCGGTCCGAACCGGGACCGCAGGGCCCGGGCGGTGGAGCGCACCTCCTCACCCGTGGAGCCGCCCGCGGCGTCGGGCGTCACGTGGGACGAACACGCCGCCGGAACCCGGTCACGGCCGGACGGCCGCCGGCACTACTGGACCCCGCGGGACTCGTCCCGGACCTCCCGCGCCTCCCGGACGTCGAACCGCACGGAGCGCACCGCCAACCGGTCGGTGGCGGGCCGGCCCAGGGGCCGCAGCCGCCACTCGGGACCCGCACAGTCGGCGCCGGCGAAGACGGTCACCCAGGAGTCGGTCTGGTTCTGCGGGGCATAGCCCGGTTCCACGCCGTCGGAGCCGACGGCGTAAAGGTTGATGCACTCACCGCTGTCGGGGTCGTCCAGGACGACGCGGTACTCCTGGCCGGAGTCGTCGGTGTACCTGTAGTGGAACTGCCCTTCGGCCGCCAGGGCCGAACCGGGCAGGGACAGGACCAGCGCACAGGCTGCGACGGCGGCGGCAGCGGCGTTGCGAAGCTTCATCGGTGAACCCTTCGGGGGGGGGCGGGGCGGGGGCGGGGCGGGGAGCGAGGCACGACCCTAGAAGGCCCGGCACAGCCGAATCGATCCTCCGCAACGACTCGGCGTGGCGGCTCACCCCCGGTCGCCGGTCGCAGTCCCTTACGCCCCGCACCGGGGGTCACGTGCCGGACGGGCTGCACAGGCGGGCGGGGTGGGGGTGGCTTCGGTGGGCGGGCTTCGATGAATCGGTATCAGGAACGGTCTGGGGGTTTCCCGTCAGTCCCATCGTCCTTCCGTGCCGGGCCGGTCCCTCAAGGGCGCTCCCTTCGGTCGCGTCGCTTCGCGATGGAGCTTCGCTCCACCCTTGACCGACCGCCCCGTCCCGGAAAGCCGAAAGACTGCCGGGAAAC
>NZ_JOFX01000043.1 GCF_000719345.1 Streptomyces sp. NRRL F-2664 | reverse complement strand
AGCTCCTTCTGGATCAGGCCCTCCTGCAGGCCCACCAGCGCGGTGGCGTGCGTCAGGTTCGGGAAGTACCCGATCCGGACCTCGGACGCCGACAGCTTCTTGCCTTCGGCGGCCGCGACGTTGGTCTTGTCGTCTTCCTTCTTCGCCTCGGATCCGTAGCCGCAGGCCGTCAGGAGAAGGGGGAGGGTCGCGGTGAGGGCGATGGCGCGCAGGGTGATGAGCGGTCTTGCGGCAGACACGGAGGTGTCCTTTCACGGGTGGGTGTGTTCGGGGAAGCCGAAGTCGGAGAGAGCCGGGGAGCAGGTGCCGGCGACGCGCGGCGCGGGGCCGCCGGCAAGCGCGGCACCTGCGGGCGGCGGGTGGTGGGAACACGGCGTCGACGCGGAAGCGGATCGGCATGGTGTCGCCGAGGCCAGGGGGACCGAGGCCCGGACTGCCCCTACGGCACACGCGGAGCGCGACGGCAGGGGGGGCAGGGGAGGTCGGCCCGGGATCAGCCGTCCGGCAGGAGGAGGGCGAGCGGAGCGGACTGCGGGCAGTGCGTCAGACGGGCTGACAGATGGC
The DNA here is from genome assembly GCF_000719345.1 of Streptomyces sp. NRRL F-2664. GTDB lineage: Bacteria > Actinomycetota > Actinomycetes > Streptomycetales > Streptomycetaceae > Streptomyces. Next base: position 48,015 of record NZ_JOFX01000043.1, on the reverse strand, counting down.
GCTGGACGTACGGGCCAGGTCGATGTGCCGGCGGGTGGTGAGACGGGGCAGGGGCGGACCTGCGTGATGCGGCGTGCGCATGGTCGGTCACCTCACCCCTGTCATTCCTACTTTTCCTACCCGGCTGGTAGGCATAGTGGCAGACGACGGCATCCGCCCCAAGAGGTTGACCGCATTCTGGACACAGCTGTCTTACGGCGTGAGAAAGCGCAGATGAGGGGCTCCCCCGGGAAAGAGGCCTCGGCCGGGTCGTGCGGCTCGCGGTGCCCGGGGCCCGTACGCGTCAGGGATTGGTCCAGGCGTCCGGAACGCGGGTCAACGCCGACACCTCGGCCGGGAGCGCAGAGGCCGCGACGTCGGCCAGCGTCACTCCTTCGAGGATCTCGCGCACGTTGGACCGCAGGGCGATCCACAGGGGGAGCAGCGACTCGGCGGGCCCGGTGTACGACAGGTCCGGCGGACGGACGCCCCGCACCGAGACCAGGGGCCCGTCGACGACGCGGATGACGTCCGCGATGCTGATGGAGTCGGCGGGCTTGGCCAACCGGTAACCGCCGTTGCCGCCCCGCTGGCTGAGGACGAGGCCGCCGCGGCGCATGTCGTTGAGGATGCCCTCGAGGAACTTGTGCGGGATGTCCTGCGCGTCCGCGATGGCTTCGGCCTTCACGGGCCCGTCGTCCTGGGACGCCGCGAGCTGCAGTGCGGCCCGTACCGCGTAGTCCGCCCTGGCTGAGATCCGCATGCGCACATTATCCCGTACGGCTCCGGTCCGCGTCCCGCCGGTGAGCGGCGACCACCGGGCAGGCGCACGGCCCGGCGGTACGGAGGGTCCGCCCCCGGGCGGCGGCGCGGCCGCCCCTGTCGGGCCGCATGCACGTCAGTGGAAGGCCGCCGCCACCGCCCGGTGCGAGCCGTTGAGGTAGTGCTCGCCGATGGAGCGCAGGCGGTGCGCCGCCGGGCGGTGGGCCGTCAGGACGCGCGCGTTGCGCCAGAAGCGGTCCAGGCCGGGCGCGTCGGCGAGCTCCAGCACCCGCGTGGTGATGTGCAGGGCCACCCGGGACGTCACGGTCTCCGCCGTGGCCGCGAGGGCCGCGACCCGCGCGGGCTCCTCGGTGTCGAGGTGGGCCCCCGCCTCGAGAGCGCGCGCCAGCGCCTCGGTCGCCCGGTCGACCACGGCGATGGCCGTATGGGCGGCGGAGGCCAGTTCGCCGTAGGTGAGCAGGAGGTCCGGGTCCTCGCCGGGCAGCCGGTGCGCCCGCCCGCCCCTGCTGAGGTCACGTGCCTCGGTGAGTGCGCCCTCGACGATGCCGAGGGCCACGTGGCACAGGGCGAGCCGGAGCGTCGGCTCGGCCAGCGCGGTGAAGGGCGCCGTCGACTCCTCGTCGTGCGGGCGACGGCCCAGCACCTGGCCGGACGCCACGGTGACCCCGTCCAGGACGACTTCGCCCGCGCCGGCGGCGCGCTGGCCGAGGCGGTCGGGGGCTGCCTCCACGTGCACGCCCCGCGCCCGCGGAGGGATCCGGACCACCAGGACGTCGCCGGTCACGGCGCAGACGGCGTCCAGCACGATCTGGTCCGCCACGGCCACCGCGGTATCCACGGCGCGCTGCCCGTCCAGAACGTAGCCGGTGTTGCGCGGCCGCAGTGCGAGGTCCGGCTCGCGCCCGTCTTCCTCGGGCGCGGGCGGGCGTACGGCCCCGGTCCACAGCCACTGTTCGCGCACCGACGCCTCTTCGAGCACGGCGGCCTCGTGGTCACGCGCGTAGAAGCGGCCGCTCCAGGTGTGGACGTAGTGGCGCGCGAGCACGTCCCCCACGGAGCTGTCCGCGGCGGCGACCTCCCGTATGACGGCGCATCCGGTACGCCAGTCCGTGCCGCGGCCGGGCGCCGGCGGGGTGAGCGCCGCGAGCAGCCCGGCCTCGCGCAGCCGGGTCCGCTCGTCGGTGGGCGGCCGGCCTGCCTGCTCACGGGCTATGGCGTCCGCGGCGAGGTCGTCCGCCACGTCCCGGGCGGTGCGCAGGAGCGCGCGGCGCACGTCGCCCGGCCGCTGTGCCGTGCCGCCTGCGCCCGGTGGCGTCGGCACGGACGTCACCGACATGCCGGGGCGCCGGGGAGCGGTGCGGCGGTGGGGCGGACGGCGGGGCCATCGGGGACGGCGGTGGTCATCTGGGCTGCTCCGGAACGGTGTCGGGTGGCCTCGGCCGGTTGCCGGGCGCGGTTCGGTAAGCACGGTGGACCGGTCGTGAGGGGGGACGGGGTGTTCGGAGTGCGGCGGCACGGTACGGCTGCCGTTCGGCACCGGTGACGACGCACGTCAACCGGAGGGCACCCGACCCCGCTTTCCCTACTGGATTGATAGGAATGCTCGCCGAAGGTGGCCGCCTCGGCAAGGGTCCGCCCGCATCCTGGACACGTGCGTCTCGGTGGGGGAGACGTGCCCCGGCGCGGCCGTCGCGGCGTCAGGTCGGCGACTGCTCACCCGCGTTGCCGCCGCTGCCCCGGCCGCGCCCGGCCGCACCGTACGGGCGCAGATGGAACGGACCGCCGCGGGTAGGGGAAGAGGGACCAGGAGGCCGGAAGGGCCCAACACGAAAGGCGTACCGCGCATGAGCCAGGACACCGCGGCGGACGAACCGAACGCGCCGCACGAACCGACCCCTGAGGAACGCGCGGCCCGCGACCGGGTGCGCCGACGGGCGACGGGCATGACGCACCACCGCACGGCGCAGGCACTGGAGGCCGCCGAGGACGCCGCGGGCGACGTCGACGCGGCGGACCCCGGCACCCGCGCCGAGGTGGCGGAGTGGCGCCGCATCACCGATCTGCTCTTCGACCACGGCGGCCCCTACAGCCCGGACGCCGACGCCTACGTCCAGGGCCAGCTCACGGCCCGCAGGAACCACCGGGACCAGGAGCAGCGTCCTGCGTCCCGGCGGAGCTAGGGGGTGGTGCGAAGGTCCCGCACGGCGCCCACGGCGCCCGGCACGCACGCTCGCCGCACCGGCCGTAGCCCCGAGTACGCCCCGTACGAGGGCCTTCGCCCGGCACGCCGAGAGCACGCACCGGACACCGCGGGCACCGCACAGGACTTTCGCAACACCCCCTAGGAGCGGCGCAGGCGGGCGGCAGCCGCTTCCGCGTCCCGGACGACGCGGTCGGTGTCGATGCCGACCAGCCGGCCGTCGAGCTTGAGCGCACGGCCGTCGACGAACACCGCGTCGACGTTCTCGGGACGGCCGTTGAAGACGAGCTGGCCGACCCAGTCGAAGCGCGGTGCGAAGTTCAGGGCGGCCGGATCGACCACCACGACGTCGGCCCGCTTGCCGGGCGTCAGGGAGCCCACCCGGTCGGCGATGCCCAGCGCTTCCGCCCCGCCCAGCGTGGCCATCCGCAGGACGTCCGCCACTTGCGGGAAGACCCCGGCGTCCGTCGCACGGACGCGCTGCAGGCCGACCGCCGTCTTCATCAGCGCGTAGAAGTCCGAGCTGTCGTTGGTGCCGCCGTCCAGGCCGAGCCCCACCTTGACGCCGCGCCGTGCGCACTCGGACAGCCGCATGATGCCGGACGCCAGCCGCATGTTGCTCAGCGGGCAGTGGGCCGCCCTCACGTCGTGCTCGGCCAAGCGGGCGATCTCGGCGTCGGTGAGGTGCACGGCGTGGTTGATCAGCAGCCGGGGACCCAGCGCGCCGATGTCGGCGAGGACCCCGACAGGGTCGTCCGCGCGCTGTTCGGGGCGTTCCAGCACGTGGGAGTTGAGCATGACGCCCAGGTCGCGGGCGAGCTCCCAGTGGGCCCGGTTGAGGTCCTGGACGGACCGCGCCGCGTGCGTGGCCACCTGGAAGGAACCGAGGGGCACCGGGTCGACGAGTTCCTTCTTCACCTTCGCGACCAGCACCCCGTCGGGCCGTGGCGGGTACATGGCGTAGGTGAAGCGCACCCCGGTACCGGCCAGGGCCCGCAGGTAGCTTTCGACGAGGTCGAACGCGAAGATGTCCACCCAGTCGACCAGCGTGGTGACGCCGGACTGGACGGCGTCGAGTGCGGCGAGCCGTACGAGGCTGTGCACGGCCTCGGGCGTCAGCCGTCCGCGTTGGGGGTGGGTACACCCGGCGAACCAGCCGAACAGGTCGCGGTCCGTACAGCCGCCCCGGATCGCCGCCTGCCAGAGGTGGGTGTGGGTGTCCACGAAGCCCGGCATCACCACTTTGCCCGCGGCCTCCACCACCCGGGTGCCGGGCGGCCGCGGGAGGGACGGCCCGACGGCCGCGACGGCGCCGCTGCGCATCAGGACGTCGGCGTTCTCCAGCGCTCCGAGGGGGCCGCCGCTGCCGGCGGCCCGGTCCATGGTGAGGACGAGGGACGCCCCGCGGAGCAGGACCGCCCCGCCGTTCGGCGCGGGTCGGCCGGACGGGTCCTGCGGGGACGCGGAGCGGGCCGTGCTGCCGAGCAGGAGGGGTGCGGCGGCGGCCAGACCGAGACCGGCGAGGAGGTCGCGTCGACCGGGGGCCGCGGAGGGGGTGGAGGTGGACTGCATGGCGTGGTACCTCCCGAGAGCGCGAAACGGAAGGCCCGCCCGGGCGGCGCCGTGACGGGGCGTCGGCCGGGAGCGGGGGATCACACGCAGCATTCCCGGCGAACGGCTCCGCGATGGGCGGCAGCGGAAAACATTTTCCGTTGCGGACGGGCGCCAGACATGTACCGGCCATGTTGCAGTCCGCGCGACCGGGGCACCGGGTTGCGCCGTCGGGGTGTCGCAGGAGCGGAGGAGGGGCCGGACCCGTCATGCCGACGGGTCCGGCCCCTCCTCGGTCTGCCGCGGTTAGGCACGCAGGTCAGGACCTGCGCATGCCCTTCTTCGCCCGGTCGGCGGTCTCCGAGGCCGTCTGATCGGCCTTGCCGGCCATCTGTTCGGCGGTGCCCTCCGCCTGCATGCGCTTGTCGTCCATCGCGTTGCCCGCGGTCTCCTTGAGCTTGCCCTTGACCTGCTTGGCCTTGCCCTTTGCCTTGCTCATGACGAGGTACTCCTTGAGTGACTCGAGTCTCGGGTGAGGGGAATGCACTGCCCACCATGCGTCGGCCAGGAGTGCTCCGCAACGCGCGGTGGACCGTCCGGCGGGCCCTGCGCCTGTGCCCGGCAGGACGGCTTCCAATCCATTGCGGCGGATCGCGTACCGGCACAGATAAAGACGGCGTGAGGGGGCACACGGCCTGTGAAGCGCCACGGCGGACCCAACCGGTCCGCCGATACTCCAACGAGAACGAGGTAGTCATGATTGCCGTCGGTTTGATCCTCCTGCTCATCGGTCTGCTGACCGGGGTGTCCATCCTGTGGACCCTCGGGGTCATCCTGCTCGTGGTGGGTGCGGCGCTGTGGATCATGGGAACGGCCGGGCACGCGGTCGGTGGCCGCCGCCACTACTGGTAAACCCGGAAGTGTCCGAATCAGGCCTGTCCGGTCATCCGACCGGACAGGCCTCGCCACGTCCCCCGCTGTGGCTCAACGGCCCTGCCTGACCAGGTTGTAGAACAGGATCAGGATCGCGGCCGCCATGACGGCCAGGTGGACCCAGACGGGGGCGTCCACGACGCTGGCACTGGCATGGGCACTGGCACCGGTACTCGCGATCATCGCGGTAGCCTCCGTTCCCCGAACGCGTCGATCCGCTGTCGGCGTGTCTGCTTGCGTTGTGTCGTCATGTAGCGCGCCTGCCCGCCCTGTGCCCGACAACGCCCTGCGGAACCCGAATTCACGTCCGCCGCCCGCCCTTTGGGCCGCCCACCGCCCCCTCGGCCGCCCGCATCGACAGCGGCGGGACCCGGCCCAGCGTCACCAGCCGGTGCCGCACGGCCATGACGGCCACCGCCGCCGCGGCGATGACCGCCCCGCCGAGGCGCAGGACCACGTCGTAGGCCTCCTCGGGCGGTCGCTGCGGGGTCATCGCCGAGATCGCCGCCGCCGTCCCCGCCAGGGCGATCGCGCCCAGCGTGACCAGGAACGTCAGCAGCACGCCCGACGCCTCGCCGGCCCTCGACGGCGCGACGACCTGCTGCGTCGCCACGCTGGAGAAGGTCCAACCCAGCCCCAGGCCAAGGCCGCACCACGCGAACACCGGCACGTACAGCCACCAGGAGTCGACCCCGCCCAGCGCGTACATCCCCGTCCCCGCGACCGCCCCGGCCAGCGCCATCACCGCCGTCGCCTGCATGTGCCGCGCCAGCCGTGCGCCCAGGGGCCCGCTCAGCGCCACCAGCAGGGCGGGCGCGAGGAACACCGTGCCCGCCACGAGCGGCGAGAGCCCCCGTACGTCCTGGAGGTAGAGCGTGGCGAGGAAGACGGTGACGCCGTAGCCCATGTTCGTGAGCGAGCCCATGCCGGTGACCAGGACGTACGGGACGTTGCGGAACAGCCGCAAATCGACCAGCGGGTGCCGGGCGTACCGCTCCCGTACGAGGAACAGCGCGCCGGCCGCCACGGCCCCGGCGAAGCAGCCGAGCGTACGGGCGCTCTCCCAGCCCCAGGCGTCCCCGCGCTCCACGGCCAGTGTCAGGGCCGCCAGCGAGCACACGATCAGGGCGCATCCGAGCAGGTCGAGCTGCCGCGGCGCCGACGCGTCGCGCGAGTCCGGTACGTACACGAGGGCGATCAGCAGGGAGAGGAGGCTCAGCGGCGCCATCATCCAGAAGATCCACCGCCAACCGGGACCCTCGGTGAACCCCCCGCCCACGAAGGGCCCGAGAGCCGTCCCGATGTTGGCGACGCCGAACACCGCGCCCAGCGCCCCGGCGCGGGTCCGCTCGGGAAAGGTGTTGGTGATCACGGACACGGACACCGGGAAGACGAAGGCCGCGCCCACCCCCTGCGCGACCCGGCCCGCCACCAGCGGGCCGAGGCCGGGAGCCAGCGCGCAGGCCGCGGAGCCGGCCGCGAACAGGGCCGTTCCCGCGAGCAGCGTGCCCCGACGGCCGAATACGTCGCCGACCCGGCCGCCGACGATGAAGAAGCACCCGATGGCCAGCATGTACGCGGAGAGGGTCCACTGGGCGGCCGACACCGTGACGCCCAGCTCCGCGCAGATGCCGGGGACGGCGAGGTTGAGCGCGAAGAAGTCGAGCTGGATGCAGAACAGCGCCAGTGCGACCGCGACGAAGGCCCCTTTCCGGCGCGCGGCCGGCGAAGACTCAGCGCGCATGGGGGCGTTCCTCTCGCCGACGGAGCCCGACACGGCCGCGCGACCCCTACGGGGCGGCCGACCGCCGACCGGTACGCATCTCCTGCCCCCATTGTGGAACGGCCCCCGCCGCCGCGCAGTCCGGACCGGCGGCACCCGGGGTCGGTCCCGGCAGTTGCCGCCTGCCGGAGTCCGACTGCCGCCCTCAGTGCAGGACCAGGGCCCAGGCGAGGAGTCCGAGGGCGACCGTGCACAGCACGGCCCGCCACACGTTGGCGCGTACCCAGGGTGCTTCGAAGGCACGGCGCACCGCCGCCGGGTCACCGATGCGATCGACCGGGCCGGCCCGGTCCAGCGCGTTGTTCAGCGGGATGTTGATCCCGGCCGTCACGCCCATCGCCGCCAGGTACGCCACGAGCGCGCCGGCCAGCGGCCACAGCGCGTCCCGGCCGCCGCTCCCGACGGCGTGCAGGACCACGGCGGCCGCGGCGAAGACGAGGCCGCCCACGTAGCCCAGCAGGAACCAGCCGTTGAGGATGGCCGCGTTGATCCGCTGCATGGTCTCGACGGCCGTGCGGTCGGCGGCCACCCGCAGTCCGGGCATCACGGACACGGCGAAGCCGTAGAAGAGGCCGCTCATCCAGCCGATGGTGATCGTCGCGGCGATCGTCGCCGCCAACCGCGCCGTTTCCACAGGTGGTTCCCCCCGATCGACACCAGGTCGCGGACTGTCCTTCGAACGGTCCGGTCCCGGTGATCATAGGGTGCGGCGGCCCGGTCGGAGCCGCGTACGCTGGCCGCCGGACCGCACACCATCCCGCCGAACGGAGTCGCCCGCCATGCTGACCGCCCTCACCGGTGTCCACGGGGACCGCGCGGACGCCGTCACCGTCGCCGGCCGCACCGCCTCCTACGAGGAACTCCTGGGGGCCGCCCGCCACGTGGCCGCCGACCTCGCCGACTCGGGGACGCCGGCGTTCGCGGTCACCGCAACCGCCTCGCTGGAGACCGTGGCCGCCGTGGTCGGCGGGCTGCTCGCCGGCGTGCCCTGCGTCCCGCTGCCGCCGGACGCCGGTCCTGCCGAGCGCGGACACATCCTGCGCGACTCCGGCGCCCGCCTCCTCGACGTCGACTTCGCGCGCCGCTCGGACCGGACCCCCGCCACCTCCACGGCCGCCGACCACCCCGCGCTGATCCTGTACACCTCCGGTACCACCGGCGCCCCCAAGGGCGTGGTCCTCAGCGGCGCGGCGATCAGTGCCGACCTGGACGCGCTCGCCGAGGCCTGGCAGTGGAGCGCCGAGGACACGCTGGTCCACGGACTGCCGCTGTTCCACGTGCACGGACTCGTCCTCGGGGTCCTCGGGGCGCTGCGCACCGGCAGCCGCCTGGTACACACCGGCAGGCCGACGCCCGAGGCCTACGCTGCCGCGGGCGGAAGCCTGTACTTCGGCGTACCCACCGTGTGGTCGCGCATCGCCCGGGAACCGGACGCCGCGGCCGCCCTGTCGGGGGCCCGGCTCCTGGTGTCGGGCAGCGCTGCTCTGCCCGCCCCGGTCTTCCGGGACATCGAGCGGGCGAGCGGACACCGCATTGTCGAGCGGTACGGCATGACGGAGACGCTGATCACCGTGAGCGGCCGGGCCGGCGGCGACCTCCGCCCGGGTACGGTCGGCACCCCGCTGCCGGGCATCAGCACCCGTGTCGCGGCGGAGGACGGCGCCGACATCGGCGAACTGCAACTGACCGGGCCCACCCTCTTCTCCGGCTATCTGGGCCGGCCCGAGGCGACGGCCGCCGCGTATACGCAGGACGGCTGGTTCCGCACCGGCGACATCGCGGCCGTCGACGAGCAGGACGGCGTGCACCGGATCGTGGGCCGCGCCTCCACCGACATGATCAAGTCGGGCGGCTACCGGATCGGGGCGGGCGAGGTGGAGAACGCGCTGCTGGACCACCCCCGGGTCCGGGAGGCCGCCGTCGTCGGCGTCCCCGACGCCGATCTCGGCCAGCGGATCGTCGCCTTCGTCGTCGCCGAGGGAGTCGCCGGGGCCGAGCTCACCGACTTCGTGGCCGCGCACCTCTCGGTCCACAAGCGCCCCCGCGAGGTCCGCTTCGTCGAAGCGATCCCGCGCAACGCGATGGGCAAACCGCAAAAGCGCCTCCTCCTCGACGGCGCCACCCCCGAGGCGCCCCTGACACCTCCGACGCGACCGGCCGGGTGACCCCCGGCCCGCCGGCGGCCGCGTACGGGGCCTGCGGGCACGCCCGCGCGCGAGGATGCACGGGCTCGTTCCCCGCGAAGGAGGTCCACGATGCCGACCGAGGGTTCCGCGCAGCATCCCCGCACCGAACTCGACGCCCGCTACAGCTCCGCGCTCAACCCGCGCCCCGGGGCCGCCGACGTCACCGCCACCGACTGGGCACAGGCACGTCGGCAGCTGGACGCCGCCGAGATCTTCTGGCTGTCCACGGTCCGTCCCGACGGGCGCCTGCACGTCACCCCGGTGATCGCGGCCTGGCACGACGGGGTGATGTACTTCTCCACCGGCCCGGAGGAGCAGAAGGCCAGGAACCTGGCCCACGACGCCCACTGCGCCCTGACCACGGGCGGGAACTCGCTCACCGAAGGGCTCGACCTCGTGGTCGAGGGCAGGGCGCAGCAGGTCCGCGACCCGGCCGCGGTGGAGGAGGTGATCACGGCGTACGAGGCGAAGTACGGCGCCCACATCACCTCTCCGGAGGGCACCTTCCACGGCATCGGCGACGCGTTCCGGCAGGGTCACGCGGTGGTGTTCGCGGTGTCCCCGACCACGGCGTACGGCTTCGGGCGCGACGACGGTGTCTACAGCCACACGCGCTGGACCTTCTGACCGAGGAGTCCGGCGGTCCGGGGCCCTCCCGCGCCGCCCGGTGCCAGGTCACGCGGATCAGCGGGAGGGGGCACGGCAGCCGCGGACGCTGACGCGGTCCCCGGAGGCGACAGGGCGGGGCGGCTCGCCGCCGAGGGAGCGCCGGTGGCAGTCCACCACGGCGGCAACGACTCGGCCGCTGCGGAAACCGTGGCGCGGATCTGCGAAGCCGGCGGCCGGGCGTTCGCGGTGCAGGCCCGCTTCGGCGAGGGCGGCGCCCGTGGACCGGCTGTTCCAGAAGCTCATCGCCGGGCTGGCGGACGACGGCGCGGACGGCCTGGACATCCTGGTCAACAACGCGGGGATCCATTCCGTCAGTTCGATCGGACAGCTCACCGAGGACGAGTTCGAGCGGCTGCTGACGGTCGTCAACACGGGCTCCGCGGCCACCCGGATCGCGCAACCCGGGCAGATCGGTTGCACCGTCACCAAGGCAGCGCCGGCGGCTCTCGGACCGTCGCTCGCCAACCAGCCGGGCCCCCAGGGGGCGCGTACACGGGCGTCGGCGTCGGGCCGCGACCCAGGTGTTCGAAAACGCGAGTGCGGGTGCTCGGGCGGTCTGGGAGCATGCCCGGATGGCCCACCCTCTCGAATCCCTGGTGCTCCGACACACCCACCACCTCCCCGCCCCCTCCGGGCCGGCCGGGCAAGGCGGCGCCGCGGCGCGGCAGTTCGACGCAGCGCTGATGTCCGTGGGCTTCAAGCTCTCGGGGGACCTGTTGGAGCGCCTCTCGGGCCTGGCCGAGGAGACCGTCCTCGACACCGCGCAACGCACGCTCGACACCGTCCGCGCGATGGTCGGTGACCACGTCCAGCACAACGCCTACTTCGTCGACTTCCCCGCCAACGTGCCGGACACCCTCGACTTCTGGATCCAGTGCATCCGCGAGGCGCTCGACAGCGACGCCTCCCGGGCCGGCACCCTCGACCAGCTCCGGTCCGGTGTCATCGACCTGCTGACCCTCCCGACGTACGGCGACTACCAGCACACGTACGCAGAGATGCTCACCGCGCACGACGAGCTGATCGCCGCCGTCGGCGACCGCATGACGGTCCTGCACGCGGGCGGCACCCCCGAAGCCGAGGCCACCGCCCTCTACCTGGCCCTGGCAGGCAGTGCCACGCCGCTGGGCGAGGAGGACGTGCGCGACCTCGCGGTGCTCGCCGGGCACTGCGCCGACGGCCCCCAGCCCGCGCAGATCCCGGTCCGGGAGAACCGTGCCGTCGTCAACCGCGCCCGCCTCGACCGCGGCGCGGACCTCCTGCTGGACACCGTCACCGACGCCCTGCGCCTGGCCTGCGCCCTGTCCGACGGCGACGTGACCCTCGCCGAACCGACCCGCTTCCGGTCGCTGCCCCGGCCGGTCCGCCGCGCCCTCCTCGCCGGCCTCGACGCGGTCGTCGCCGCGTCCCCCGCCAAGCTCGCCGACGTCACCGCGCACCGCGAGGCGTTCAAGCGCCTCGGCGAGCGCCTCCACCCGCACGAGTACCCGCACTGGCCGCACGCCGCCGACGTCTTCGCCGTCGCCCGCGGCGATAAGGAGGCCCGGACCCTCGACAGCTGCGTCGAGGAACTGCTCGGTGCCGACGACGTCACGGGCGCGGCACTGCTGCTGGCGTCCGCCGCCCCGGGCAAGCTTCTGCGCTCCCTGGACCGGCTGCTGCGCGTCTGCCCCGGGCAGGTGGAACGGGACGCGGTCACGGCCGCCGCCGAGGCAGCGGCTCCGCAGGTCTCCGGCCGGGTCCTGCTGTCGGTACGCGAACACTTCCACAACCGCACCCGGGAGCAGGTACCGCGCCCGCGCCGCTTCTTCGTCAACCGCGGCGGCCGCGCCTGGGTCAGCGCGGACACCCGCCCGCCCGTTCCGGAGCCCGAGACCAAGCGCCTCGTCGCGGCCCTGGACGCCGAGACGCGGCGCCGGCTCCCGGAGCCGGGGCACCTGCTGGTCGACCCCGCCGTCCTGGACGTCGCACTGCCGCTCAGCGGCAAGGCGACGGCCGCCGGGTTCGGCGTACTTCCCCGCGGCTCCCTCTCCCCGGTCGACGGGGAGCTGCTGCGGTTCTTCGTCCACTGGCGGCAGACGCAGCGCAGCACCGACTTCGACCTGTCCGCGCTCCTGCTGGACGGGTCGTACGAAACGCTGACCTGGCTGTCGTACACGGCCCTGCGGGACCTCGAAGGCGAACACTCGGGCGACATCACCGACGCCCCGGCGCCCGACGGCGCCTCGGAGTTCATCAACCTGCGCCTGGACGCCGTACGCGGCGACTTCATCGTTCCGCAGGTCAACATCTTCTCCGGGGAGGGCTTCGAGGAGGTCGCCGAGTCGTTCTTCGGCTTCATGCTGCGCGACGCCGATCAGCAGGGCCGCCCCTTCGAGCCGCGGACGGTCCGCATGAAGTCGCAGATGCGGGGGACGGGCCGGGTCGCCCTGCCCCTGGTGTTCCTGCGCGGGGACGACGGCAGGTGGCGCGCCAAGTGGCTGCACCTGTACTTGAAGGGCAGCCCGAGCGCCAACCGGGTCGAGGGGAACAGGGTGTCGGTCGCCACCCTGGTGCGCGGCATCGTCGAACGCGAACAGCTGACGGTCCGGCACCTGGTCGGCCTGATGGCCGGCCGGGCCACGGCCACCACGTGGTGGGACGGTACGCAGCTCCCGAACGGGCCGGTCACGTACATCGGCCTGGAGCGCCCGGAAGGACTGCACCCGCAGTCAGTGGTGATCACCCCGGAAAACCTGCGCGCGCTGATCCCGGCCTGACTGCTACCGTTGGCCCCGGCGAGGCCATGGGCGGACTTCCTTCTCACCACTCCACTGAACTAGTCCCCCCGCTTTCCTCGCCGTCGACGGCGAAGCCGGGACGTCCTACGGGCGCCCCGGCTTCGCCGCTTCCCGCCCGACGGTCGGCGGCGGGTCCTGCGCAGGTCCGGCCTGCGCACGATGTGCCCGGTGCCGCCGCGCTGCCGGCGTCGGGCACGGCGAGCCTGCCCCGGCGTTCGGCGGCCGAGAGGCGTCGGCCCCCCTCCCGGAACCCGGTGAGTAGCGCGACTTCCGAGGGGTAGGCGCGCGTTACTGTTCGCGAGTGGAGGAGGACCCATGACGGCCCTGTCCGGCCCGGAGTACGGAGTACCGCCTCTACGCGACACCGTCCTGGGCGGCCGTTATCGGCTCCAGGGCCCCCTGGGGTCGGGCGGCACGGCGGACGTGTTCCACGGTGTCGACGAGGTACTGGGCCGCGAGGTGGCCGTCAAGGTGTTCCGCGCAGGCACGGACACGGTCACCGCCGACCGCTTCTGCGACGAGGCCCGCACGCTGGCCCGTCTCTCCCATCCCGCTCTCGTCACCGTTTTCGACGCCGGCCGACACGGCCAAGGCGCTTTCATGGTCACGGAGTTGATCCGCGGCGTCACCTTGCGCACCCGCATGGACGCGGGCCCCCTGGGACCCGTCCAGGTGATGCGGATCGGCGCCGACATCTCCTCAGCCCTCGACCACGTGCACGCCCACGGCGTCATCCATCACGACGTGAAACCCTCCAACATTCTCCTCGGCGAGGAGGGCTCGCCCCACCTGGCCGACTTCGGGCTGTCACGGACCGTCCACGAGCGCACCCGCAGCGCGCCCGACACCCTCGTCGGCACCGTCGCCTACATGGCCCCGGAACAGTTCCTGGGCGAAGGCGCGAGTACGGCCAGCGACATCTACGCCCTGGGAGTGACTCTCCTGGAGGCCCTCACCGGCCGGCGCGAGTACCAGGGGACTCCGATGGAGATCGGCACCGCCCACCTCCTGCGCCGGCCCCACATACCCGAAGGACTGCCGGAAGACCTCGCCCGCCTGCTCGCACGGATGACCGACTATGAGCCTGCGGCCCGCCCCGACGCTGCCGCAGTCCACCAATGCCTGCAGGACATGGCGAAGGCACCGCGACGCCGCACCCCAGTCGGCGCCACGCCCCACGGCACCACCACCCACCGCTCCCCCTTCTCGCCTGCCGCCGCTGCTGCCGTGCCAACGACCGATCCGGGCGGGGCTGCCCGAGGGCGCCGTCCGCTCTGGTGGACCCTCGCGGCGACGAGCCTCGCGGGCACGTGCGTGCTGGTGATGGGGGGCATGCAAGCGGGCAACAACCCACCCGCCACCGCTCCCACGCACGAGCAGCCCGAGGCCTCGAAGAACTCCGAGGTGACAGCCCCGACAGGGTCTTCACCAGCAGGGACGCCCGCGCCCCCGCTTCCCGCAGCCGTGACGTCCACCCCGCAGTCGCCGGCCGCAGCGCCCTCGACTCCAGAGGACCTCCAGAAGCCCACCGGTCCCTCTTCGGTGCTGCAGGTCGCAGAACACCCTTCGAAGGCTCCTGGGGCGGCGAAGGCGGAGGAGATCCCCGGAAAGGCCAAGGGCAGGAAGGGCAAGGGGCGGTGATCCACCGCCCCTCCGGGAGCCCCCCGGAAGCGCACCAATACGAGGAACTGCTGTGCATCCCCGACTGCTTGTGTCAGGCAGCCTCGTAGACCCGACGGAGCGTATCCGCGTGCGGGACCGCGGAACCCTCACCTGCTTCCCGCGCCCTGGCAAGCGGCCACGGCGGCGCCTGTGTGACTCCTGAGCGCGTCCGCGCCCGGCTCCACACAGGCGCCTCGCGCCCTGAGCGCTCAGCTGCTGACGCGCGTATAGGTGAGGAAGACCGCGCCGCTCTTGAGGACGGTGTGGTCTGCGAGTGCCCAGGTACGCGGGTCGAAGGCGGCCTTGTGGGAGAACAGCGGGATTCCGTTGCCGATGGTCAGCGGTCCGACCTTGACGATCAGCGTGTCGATCTCGGCATACAGTGAGCTCGCAAGCTGGGCGCCGCCGAGCAGCCAGATGTCCTTGCCGTCCTGCTGCTTGAGTTCCCGCACGGTCGCCACCGGGTCGTCGGAGACCAATTCGACGGCCGGGTCCGGGCTCTCGGTCAGGGTCCGGGAAAATACCAGGTGACGCAGGTGCGGGTAGGCGTCGGGGATACCGGCCGCAAGACCGATCTCGTAGCTGTGCCGGCCTTCCAGCACCGTGTCGAAGTGCGTGCCCTCCGCTGTGACGGACAGTGCCTGCCGCGCCTGGACGGGCAGCGTCTCCGGGTACTCGGCCACGAGGTGCTGTATGTAGTCCCCCGGTATGGGCCAGAAGCCGTTCGGACCGGTGGGGTCCCCGCCGTCCGGGCCTGCGATGAAGCCATCGAGGGTGGTGGCGATGTAGTAGACGAGTCTGCGCATGCCGGGTCCCTTTCGTCGGTCCTGCTGTCGGGTGCGGCCCGGGGCAGCACGGATGGCGTGCGAGGCGGGCCGCAGAGCGATCATGGCATCCGGCCGACGACGCGAGCACCGTCCCGTCACCTTTGGGCACCAGCTGCGGCTTCCGGGCCGCGCTCGCACGCTGGCGCGCCAGTAGGCTCTGATCGGCCTCGGTGGACAGCGGTAGGGGCGGTTGTCCGCCGAATGATCAAGGTTGGCCGGCGCAGTGGTCCACTCCACCGCTGAGGGCCTGACCGCCCCCGTTGTCCTCGAACAGGTCTCGGGTACGGCGCAGCAGCGCCTCCCGTACGCGGTCCGGTGACAGGACCCGCAGCGTGGTGCCGAGGCTGAGGAGGTATGTGACGAGCTGGTCGGTGTCGTTGCCGCCGATTTCGACGATGGTGGCATCGGGGCCGTCCGGGTGATGGGTGCCGATCGTGGGCGGGACCAGCCGGAGCGCCTGGTCCATGGGGCGCGCCAGCCGAACTGTGACGTAGAGCGGGTACACCACGCCCGCGGTGGATCGAGAGACGAAGAGCGCCGGGTCGGGCGGGTCGACGAGTTCGACGGTGTGTCCGGTCGGCTCTACCCGTACCACCCGGTCGGCCCGGAATGTCCGCCACTGCTCCTTGGCCACGTCCCGGGCGACGAAGTACCAGCGGCGGCCTGTGTGTACCAGGCGGTAGGGGTCGATGTCCCGGACAGTGGCCTTCCCCGCGTGGTCCCGGTACGAAAGGCGGGTGCGCTCGCCACGGCGGCAGGCGGCGGCCAGATCCGGCAGCACGCCGGGCGGGACCTGATGTCCTTCGGGCCTGGGGGTGTGGACGAAGGTCGCATCCATGTCCCTCAGCCGGTCCGCGATCCGGGGCGGTAGGACCTGCCGAAGTTTCAACAGCGCCGACAGCGCGGCCTGGTCGCTGCCCAAGACGCCGCTGAGCGCGGCCTCTCGCAGCGCGACGGCCACGGCAAGCGCCTCCTCGTCGTCGAGTATCAGCGGTGGCACCCGAGTGCCACCGCCGAGGCGGTAGCCGCCCCACGGACCGGGGTCGGACTCGATCCCGTAGCCGAGTTCCCGCAGCCGGGCGATGTCCCGCCGGACCGTGCGGTCGGTGACCGCCATTCGCTCGGCCAGCTCGCGGCAGGTCCACGTCGGTCGAGTGGACAGCAGCGAGACCAGTCGCAGCAGTCGGGCAGAGGTGCTGATCACATCCCGAAGTGTTCCCCATGACCAGGACCGGACCTGTCCTGGTCCCGTCCTAGCGTCCTCCCCATGAGTACCGAACCCACATCCGAACCCACATCCGGACCCGCGATCCGCCTGCTGTCCGTAGACTTCGACTGCCCCGACCCCGCCGAGCTGGCCCGCTTCTACGGCACCGCGCTCGGCTTGCCCGTCATCCACTCCAGCGACGACTTCATCCTGCTCGGCCGCGACGGGACCCCCGGACTGGGCTTCATCCGGGTGGCCGACTACCGGCGTCCGACCTGGCCGGACCCGTCCCAGGGCAAGCAGGCGCACATGGAACTGGGCGTCGACGATCTGGACGCCGCCCACGCGCGGATGCTGGCACTGGGCGCCTTGGAACCCTCCGTCCAACCGCACCCCGATCAGCGGAGGGTCTTGCTGGACCCCGCGGGCCACCCCTTCTGCATCTCCACGCAGGACTGAGCAACACCGGTCGGCCGACGCCGCCGTCGACGGAGCGCAACGCGAACCGTCCGTCGGGCCGGCGGATCCCGGACGAGGTGCTGCGCCGACAGCACGGCCTGGCACGAGCCGTCACGGGAAAGCTCCCTGATGCGAGCTCGGCCAGGCCCTCCCGGGCGGCGCGACTTGGTCGATCTACTCCGTGGGGGTTGCACCGGAAGGCTTCTGGACAACGCACACAGTGCCGGGACTACCGGGCAGCACCCACGGGAGTGGTCCGGTCGAACGGCCCGCTCGCCGCGGCTCCCCGCTCGTGCGCCACAGCGCCGCAGCGCCGCCCGGCCCACGGGACTCCGTCTCGGAACTGGACATGATCCTCCTGTGCTCGTCGCTCCCTGCCCGGGATCTCGCCCCCGGAGGAATCGGGCGGCTTTCGAGCCGCCGAGAAAGAAGAGGGCAGCCCTGGGCCGCTTCGTCGATGCTGTTCGCTCCTGCTCCTGAGTCGCGGGCCTGGCAGACCGAAGAAAGACGCCGGCGACGGAGAGCCCGGACAGGTGGATGGTGCGGTCCGTTCGTAGCGGGTGGCGATACCCCCCACTGCTTCAGGCGGTTGATGCAGCGTTCGACGGTGTTGCGCTGCCTGTACGCCTGGCGGATCACTCGGGGTGAGTAGGCCTGGTCGGCCAGGATTGACCAATCTGCTCGACCCGGTGACAGCCGGCGCTCACCCTGCTCACGGACGCAGGTCGATCCCGGCCCCGGCGAGGAGCGCGGCCAAGTCGTCGGGGATCGGCATCGGCGTGGTGAGTCCGGCCCGGGTGCGGCCGGTGTTGCCGTCCGGGTACTTGCCCGCCGCCGAACCGGGTCCGGCCACCACCATGCGCACGAGCTGGCCGAGGACTTCCCGCAGGTCCCGGTCCCGAACGGCGAGGCGGACCATCACTGCGTGGGTCCGGGTGTGGGCCATCGGCCAGGGCTGGGACAGGATGTGGGCCCGCTCCGCGGCCCGCCACCGCTCCCTCATCGGCCCCGGCGCGCGAGCGGAGGCCATCTCGGCGGTGAACGCGGCATGCAGGGCCAGGGACATCGGCACGCGGGGCAAGGCAGACCTCCAACTGTTCAGGATCCCGTGGATTCAAGCATCCGTGTATCGTTCTGTCCATGCCGACCCTCGCCACCGAGCTCGATGTCCTGACCCGGTTCGGCCGGGCGCTGGCCGATCCGATCCGCTGCCGGCTGCTGCTCGCCCTGCGCGAGGCACCGGCCTACCCGTCCGACCTCGCCGAGGCGCTCGGCGTCTCCCGCACCCGGCTGTCGAACCATCTGGCGTGCCTGCGCGACTGCGGCCTGGTCGTGGCCGTTCCCCAGGGCCGGCGGACCCGCTACGAGCTGGCCCACGAGCGGCTCGGGCACGCGCTGGACGACCTGCGCACCGCCGTGCTCGCGGTCGAGGCGGACAAGAGCTGCGTGGATGCCGCGGAGAAGGGCTGCTGCTGACCCTGGCCGGGTTGATGGTTTCCCGCCGCGGCGGAAGCGGATGAACCGTGGGCGCAAGGGCCTTGACCAGGCGCCATCCGAAGTGGCCGGGGGAGTTCGGCGCGTGCGGCCGCGTAGGGGGCGGCGCAGGGAGCGGTCGGACCCCTTCGATGGTGATCCGGCCGGGCCGGTGGTGGATGTCGAAGCCGGTGACGCCCCGCGTGCCGGATCGCGAAGGCGACGAGTTCGCTGACCACCGTCCGGCACCAGCGCCGGGGATGCGCCGCAGTCGCCCAGCACGCGGCGGGGCCTACTCCCTGGCCCGGCCGCAGCTCATTCAGGCCGGGGGGGACCCGGAGTGCTCGATCGGAGGCCCCGCAAGGTGTGAGGTTCGGCGAGGAGGCGCAAGGCGTCCGGCCGGGTGCGTCCCAGGACGGCGGCACAGGATGCGCCAGGCAGCATCCTGGCCCGATCCCGGCACGGGGCACTTGCTCTGGAAGGGTTTGGGGTCCGCGATCAGAACCATGGTGGCGATGCTGCGCCGGCCGCGGTATCCGGTTTCGGTCCCGGAGTAGGCCGGTCCGAACTTGGTATCGGGGCCCGAGCTCGGCCCGCCGTCCTCGGGCTTGGGGCTGACGGGGTCGCACGGGGTGTGGCCGTTGATGAAGCGGGCCGCAGCCGCCATGGTGCCGGCCTTGGGCAGCTTCTGGAACGCGGGTCCCGTCCTTCGGTGCGCCGCTGACTCCGCCGTTCCTCGTAGGGTTCTCCAGGGTGCCCTCCCATGGTGGTCGCCCGAACTGACGCCTTCTCTCGGGAAGGTGATCGGCTGAGCGCTCGGGGGATTCGTGGACGCAGAAGCGTCCGACCTGGGCTTGGACAGCCTCGTGACATTGGCGGTCGTACCGGTCACTATGCTGCCGGGATGACTGCGCAGTCGCCCCCTCCGCTGACCCTGGAAACCGCCAGGGATCTTCAGCGCATGCTCCGAGCCGAGATCGGGCCGGGCCTCAGCGAGCGGGAACTCGACGCGGTCGAGGCACCGTTCGGCTTCACCTTCTCGGCGGACCACAGGGTCTTCCTCGCCGCCGGGCTCCCGTACGGGTCACGAAGCTGGCCCGACTGGCGCAACGGCGACCCCGAGGACCTGGCCGAGCGGCTCGCCCAACCGGTCGAAGGTGTGCTCTTCGACGTCCAACACAACAACTTCTGGCACCCCGCCTGGAGTCCGAGGCCCGCAGAGACATCCGATGCGCTGCAGATCGCGCGGTGCGAGTTGGCGACCGTGCCGCAGCTGGTCCCCCTCTACAGCCACCGCTACCTGCCTGGCACAGCAGGCGAATGCGGGCACCCCGTGTTGTCCGTCCACCAGACCGACATCATCATCTACGGGAACGACCTCTCCGACTACGTACGGCACGAGTTCACCGGCCGCGCGAGCAGTCTCCCCGCCCACGCGACTGTCGGTTTCTGGTCCTACTTCGTCAACGGCGGCCCCGGCATCGACGTCACCGCGCCGACGCCGCACACCCCTTACGCCACCAGTGCTCAGGAGGCGATCGAGTACCTGGGGATGCTGGCTCTGGAGCGCCTGATCGGCCGACAGCACCACACGCACCAACTGATCGAAGCAGGGCTTACGGCACTGGTTCTCGGCGTCGAGACGGAGTCGCTTCCGCTCCTCGCCGGCCTATCGCGCACGGAGCATGAGAGCGCCGAGGCGCTCTTCGACCAAGTACTGGGCGAACTCGGTCTGCCCGAGGGCCTTCCCGGCGATGACACCGATATCCCGGGGGAGGCGGCACGCTGGGAGCTCGTGCGCTGGTGGCTCCGGCTGATCGTGAACGGGAGTCTGGCCCCCGGAGCCGGCGGTGACGTGATCACGTACGAGGGCTGGAGCGCATTGGCCAGGCCCCAGTCTCTTCAGCCGCTTGTCGACAAGGTCGACGCGTACAACGAATGGGGCGCCATCGGGCGCAGAACACGCGAGCAAGCGATCGTCACTGAAGCCGAACGGTTGCTCGCCGGTCCCTGGCCACCGCTGGACTGAACTCGGCCCCCGGCGGGCTGTCGCGCATGTCCGCACGATTCTGGGGCCGCTTCCGCCTGATGCGCCCATCCTGGAAGAGGGGCGACCGGTGAGGGAGGCCCTGTGACGCTGCGATCGCCCGGTGGAGTCGATGCCGGCGCAGGCGGCCGGCCGCCACGCTGTCGGAGGCGGTGTACAAGCAGAGGCTGGACGGTCACCGGGCGCTAGTCTTCAACACCGGGGCCCCCTGGCGGCCGCCTGGTCCTCGACGGCGAAGTCGTCGTCTGGGACAGAGAGGCCGAGCCTGTCCGAGGCGTTGCAGCGGTTGTCCGGCTGCCCGGCTACGGTGCGGGCATGGTGAATTTCGTGCTGGTTGCAGGTGCACGGCTCGGGGCGTGGGCGTGGGACGAGGTGGTGCCGTATCTGCGCGCGGCCGGCCACGGCGTCTATCCGTTGACGCTGTCCGGTCTTGCTGACAGGCGGGGTGTACCGGCGGGGCAAGCGACTCACGTCCAGGACATCGTTGCCGAGGTGGAACGCCAGGATCTGCATGATGTAGTGCTGGTGGGTCACAGCTACTCGGGCATCCCGGTCGGGCAGGCCGCGGAGCGGATCGGTGACCGACTGGCCCGCGTGGTATTCGTCGACTCAAGTGTTCCGACCGACGGCGAGTCGTTCGTCTCCGCCTGGCCGGACGGCGGGGCGGCAGTGGAGGCATCGATCGCCGACAACGGAGGGTTCTGGCCGCTCGCGCCAGCCGCTCATTACGACGGCGAAGGTCTCACCGATGAGCAGATCGCACGCCTTGTGCGTGGCTCGACGCCTCACCCAGGTGCCACGCTGACCGAGCCCGCTGTGCTGGCGGGGCCGCTCGGTGAACTTCCGGCGACGTACATCCTGTGCGTGATGCCGGGGGCCGAGCCTGACGACGCCGAGCCCGACGAAGTTGTGGCCGACCTGCTGAACAGCAAGCGCTGGCGGCTGGTCACCATGGACACCGGCCATTGGCCGATGTTCTCCCAGCCGTGCGAGCTGGCGCAGATTCTCCTCAATGCTGCCGCGGAGTGAGAGCCCCCCATGCCTGCGGGCTGGTCTCGGACGCACTTGTGTGCTGGTCGCAACCACGTTCGCCGATGGCCGCCCAGCGCACCTCCCCCAGCGGTTCCGCCGGCGCGGACGCCCACCACTGGCGCCGCCGGGCGCGAGGAGACTGGCACATGCAGGGACTTCCCACCGTACCCGCTGCCCCGTTTGCCCCCCGCCTTCGGCCCCGGAATGAAGAGCCCCCGGCACTGTGCGCCGGGGGTCTCACCTTGATGCCGGTCCGAAGGGCCGAGGGGCGCTGTGCGGTCCAGAGACGGCAGGCGGTGCGGCCGCAGCAGCCGGCTCGGGCCGCGGGTGCGTCAATGCCGGCTGGACTGCCGGACGCGGAGCAGCTCGGTCCGTAGCACAGGTGTGCCGTCGACCGGTGCCGGGTTCTCCGCGGTCGGCTCGATTCCTCCGGCGGCGGTTTTGTCGAGGGTCGCCAGGCCCTCGGGGCCGACTGTGCCGAACACCGTGTAGTTCGGTCGCAGTGCGGAGTCGCCGTAGACGACGAAGAATTGTGAGCCGTTCGTGCCCGGACCGGCGTTGGCCATCGCCAGCAGGCCGCGCCCGTACAGGCGGCGCGCGCCGGTCGGATCGGTCGGTGCGGGTGGCAAGTCCACCGGCAGCTCGTCCTTGTACTTGTATCCGGGTCCTCCCCCACCGGTACCGGTCGGGTCGCCGCACTGCAGGACCTTCAGCGTCGGATACGCCGTCAGGCGGTGGCACACCGTTCGGTCGTAGAAACCGTGCCGTGCCAGGTGCAGGAAACTCTGGACCGTGCACGGCGCCTTGGCCCGGTCCAAACGCAGCGGGAGCGGGCCCTGGCTGGTCGGAACAGCCATGTCGACGGTGCCACGGCTGGGGGTGCGCCGCGGGTCGGGCGGCAGTGGAACAGGGCGCGCGGCCGGTTCGTCCGGGGTCTGTGTGTACTGGCACGGGCCGTGCGTGGTGCGCGGCGGAACGCCGTCGGAAGCCGTGGCGGCACTTCCCCCGGACACGACCAACGTCACGGCCGCGAATGCACTGAACAGTGCGCGGTTCATCTTGCGCGCCCTCCTGATGATCGCCAGGTTCTGGAGCGGTCGAAGTCTAGGGCGTGGCCTGCCCGGCGGGAATGTCAACGGCAGGAGGCCGACGCGGTCTGACCGAAATCCCTGCCCTCCAGTGGCACGGCCGGCCCTTCGGCCGGCCTGGCGGATCCTTCCTGACGCCCCGGAGCCCCGGAGCCCCAGAGCCCCGGATCCCCGGACCCACTGCCCCCGCGCCCGCTGTCAGAGCCGCCTGGCAAGATCACACGTATGACCAGCAGCACCGGAGCTCCCGTCCCGCTCCCCGCCAATCACCGCATCTCCGAGACGTACGCCGACTGGGCACGTACCCAGGGACCGGGCGTCGAAGCCGCCGCCCGCGACACGCTGGAACGGGCGGGCAGCAGCCGGCACCGGGCCTGGGAGAAGCCCGGCCGGTTCGTGGACGACGCGGAGCGCCTGGCCCGGGGCCTGCCGGCCGCCCACCTGCCCTGGTTCTGGGACACCATCGGTCACTGGATGCTGGAGACGCACCGCCGCTCCGCCGCCCGCGCCTACACGCAGGCCCGCACCGCCGAACGCACCCACGCCCTGCCGGTCGATCCCGACTGGCGGCGGGCCAATCAGCTGCTGTTCGCCCGCTTCGGCGCCCTGCCCGCCAGCGAACTCAGCGGAGCGCCGGCCTGGTTGGCCGGCGTGCTCGAACCGGACGACGCGCACCACGAGTTCGTCCGCCTGCTGAACGCCTGGGCGGCATCCCCCGGCGAGCTTCCCGCCGATCTGGCCCGCCGCATCAGGGACTCGGCCCGCGCGGCCGGGCTAGGCAGCGAGGAGGAGGCCCGGGTGCTGGGCGGGGTGCTGGCCGCGGCCCGCGGCAAGGCCGTCCCCGACCGGCTGCTCGACGCGGCAGCCGGCCTGCTCGGTGACCACCCGCCCGCCGACGAGCAGGCCACCGCCCTCCTCGACCTGTTTCCCGAGTCGAAGAACGACGCGGCCGCATGGCTGCGGCTGCTCATCGCGTGCGGTGCCGCCGACGCGGCCGCGGCCGGGCGGATCACCCCGGAGGGCGGCCTCGGCGACTGGCTGCGCCGGTACGCCGCCGGATACTCGCACCGCACGGTCAGCGGCGGGGGAGTGACCCGCCAGCCCATGCCTGCGGAACTCTTCGACCTGGTGCGCCGGTTCGCGCCGCTGCTGCGCGCGCACAGCACTCCGGTCCACCTGCACGAGGACCGCTACCGGTGGCCGCATCTGGACGCCGACCTCCTCGACCTCTGCCTCGCCGAAGGCATACCCGTCCACGACCCCGGTGCCGCGATCCGCCTGGAGTTCTGGGGTGAGCACTCCCAGCGCGACCTCAAGGCACTCGCCGCCGATCCGGTGTTCGGCCCCCGGCTGGAAGGCACCGTGCACGCAGGCCTCCGCACCTGGGGCGGCGCTGCGATCAGCGGCACTGCGATCAGCCGGCTCCCGCACAATCCGGGCATCACGGCCGAGGTGCACGCCCGCGTCGAGAAGCTGCTCGACGCCCTGCGCGGCGGGGGGCTCGCCGCCGCCGACGAGGCCGTCGACGAGCTGCACGGCCTCCTCGACCGGCCCACCGCCATCGCGCTGGACGGCATCGAGGAGGCCCTCGACGCACTCGACCTCACCGGCCCGCTGGCCCGCTCCCTGCGGGCCGGGCTTCCGGAGGAGCTGGGCTGGCCCGCCCTGGACCAGGCCCTCGCCGCGTTCCGGCCCGACGGAACCGTGCACGTCACCTGCACCTGGCCGGTACTCACCGTGTACGGCGAGACCCGCGCCCTCGCCGTCGACCACGCCGGGCTGCGCGCCGACCACACCTTGGAGCTGCCCGACGGCGCACGCGGCCACACCGTGCACTGGGTCGGCGGCCAGTTCCTCGTCGCCTGGAATGAGCAGCACCAGGGGAACCCCGGTACCACCGCCTACTGGTCCGACCACCCGGGCGAGAGGTTCGAACCGGAGGAGACGTACGGACTGCGCCCCTACGGCGGCAGCATCCAGGGCGGCCTCGGCTACCAGTTCGAAACCCCGGACGGTGGCGGCCGGTTCGACGGCGAGCGCGTCCTGCGGGCCGGCGGCCGTGAGGGCATCGGCCACCGCGACTACCAGATGTACGACGGCCACGACTTCTGGAGCACCGAGGTGTTCAGCGAAGACCGTAGCGGCTGGAACCGCCTCGACCCGGCCACCGGCGTTCCCACCGCCGACCGCACCCTGCCCGCCTTCCACGACCCCGACCGGTCCCCGCCCGGCATGAAGCCCTTTCCCGACCACCGCATCCTCGCCGCACTGCCGCCCGGCGCTCCGCCCTCCCCGCTGGGCCAGGACGGGACGCTCACCGGCTGCCGGGTCGAATACCGCACCCCGTACGGGGGTCCCTCGCCCCGCGAGTTCGTGCTGGAGTGCATCGACGGCCGCACCGCCTCCTACCGCAGCAACAACTGGGGTCGGCGCCCGTGGGGAATCCTCGCCCTGCCGCTCGGCGGTGAGGACGCCGTCCTTGCTGGAGGAACGACCATCCGCTGCCATGCCGCCGGCGACAACTCGTTGCTCTGGCAGGTCCAGGGCTTCCCCGGCAGCCGCGACAGGACCCGGAGCCGGGCCACCCTGGGCGAACTGGCCGGGCCGGTGCCGCCACCTGCCTTCTGGCACTTCCTGACCCCGCGCGACGCACCCTCGTCCCATGTCCTGCGGACGGTCACGGACAGCGCGGTGCGCGAGCTGCTGCACCAGGGCACCGGGCACGCCCTGCCGGGAGTGACCGACCCGCGGGTCCGGGAGGGCGTCGACCGCGCCGTCCGGCTTGCCGCCGACGTACTGCGCCGCCGCAAGGAGTTGTCCCACCGGGTCGCCGTCATGCGGGCCGGGCCGGTCGTCGATCTGCCCGACCCCGCGCCGGACAGCCGGCTCGTCCCGGCCCTCCACGGCCTGCTGCCCCAGCTGCGCGGCTACGAGCAACGGCAGCCGCAGCCACAACCCGCTCTCCTCACCTCGGTCGCCGCCGACGGCCGGTACCTGCGCGGCGATATCGACGACGAGGTGCGGGTCCTCGCCCTGCCCGCGCCGCCTGCCGAGTGGGCGGTGCTGACCGGCCGGATCGATGCCGTGGCCTGGCGGACCGTCGTCGCGGCCACCCCCGACGAGCACCGCCAGGCGCTCGCGGCACTGCTCGGGGTATGGAGCCGGCAGCCGTTCGCGGAGGCCGAGAGTTCCTGGCGGACCGGCCGGGCCCCGGAGCAGCGGATCGCCGCACTGCGAGCGGACGGTTTCGCCGTGGCCTCCGGCCCGGAGCGCAGCGGCCTCGCCCCCTTCCTCCAGCGAGCCGCCGATCCGGTGCCCGACGATGCCGAGGAGTGCGCCACGCACACCGTCGCCGCCGATGACACCAGCCGGCTTCCCCGCCTGCTGGCCCTGCTCGCCGGACAGGGCCCGCTGCCGGTGCCCGAGGAGGCCGTGGACCTGTTCCGCTGGCGCACCGGGGTGCCGCGCCCGATCGCCGCCCTGGTCCTCGACGGTTTCGCCGGCAGCGACGACTACGGCGCGCACCGCAAGCTGGTCCGCTCCAAGCCGTACAGGGCCGACCAGAACACGCTCCACGCGTACGACGAGTTCCAGCGGCGGCTCGGGCCGGCCGGTCGGCGCACCGTGCTCGCCGCCGCTCTGCCCGGCGACCCGGCGGAGCTCTGGGCCCCCGGCGGGATGACCGCGGCCGCGCAACGCATGGCCGTGGCCTGGAGCCGGCTGCTCGGCGCCGGCCCGTACACCGATGACGGCAGCCATGCCGCTGCCCTCGCCGCGGACCACGGACTCCCGGAGATCTGGGCCACGGCCCTGCTCACCGGCCGCCTCCAGGAACCTCTGAAGGCCGACGGCATGCAGGCCGCCGCCACCGCTGTCGCCTGGGCTCTCGCCGAGCGCCCGGTGGGAGACCCTGCGGCGCAGGGTGCCCGCGTCCTGCTCGACGGGCTCACGGACCTGCCCGCCGACCTGCTCACCGCTCTGCGCAGGCTGGCCGACCGGTCCGCCACTACCCCCGTTCCCCCCGGCCAGTACGAGACCAACCCGCTGTTCAGCGTCCCGGACCTGGTGGACGAAGTGGCGGCGGCTCTCGGTGTCAGCCGGGACGCGGCCGCCCTCCAGCTCCAGCTGCACGCTCTCGACCGCCCGGCCGACCGCACCGTCCGCCGCTGGAACTCCTGGTCCATCGATCACCACCGCACCGTCCGCAAGGAGCTGACCGCCGCGAAGGCCCCGCGCCCCAAACCCGCCGCCCCGGCAGAAGCCCCCGCTGCGGTCCCGGCACCCGCGCACGAGCGGTTCACCCGCGCCTGGGCGCGGACAGGTGCGGCACGGCCGGAAAGGAAGGCGTGATGCCCTTCGATGCGGGGGCCTGATGGGTCGGGCACAGCGCCGTAAGGCAGTGAGCCGCGTACGGCCGACGGCGGTGGCGAACACGTCCGTGTTGCGCCGCATCGCTGCCACCGTCCTGGCCGCGGGCGGAGATCAGCCGGGTCCGGCCGGTGGGTCAGCCGAGCGTCCACTTCTGGTTGGCGGCGCCGGTGCAGGTCCAGGTCTGCAACCGGGTGCCGTCGGCGGAGGAGTTGCCCTTGGCGTCCAGGCACTTGCCCGCACCGGTGTTGGTGAGGTCACGGGCGGCGGTGTAGGTCCACTTCTGGGCGTTGGTGCCGTTGCAGGTGTAGAGCTGGACGACGGCGCCGTCGGTGGTGGAGCCGCCGGCGACGTCCAGGCACTTGCCGAGGGCGCGGACGGTGCCGTCGGCCCCGATGGTCCACTGCTGGGCCGCGTTGCCGGTGCAGTCGTGCAGTTGGATGGGGGTGCGGTCGGCGTCGGAGCCGCCGGCGACGTCGACGCACATGCCGCCGATGCCGCGGATCGGGCGTGCGGCGGGGGTGTCGGCGGCGGTAGCGCGGACGTAGTCGACGGTCATCGTCTGCGGGAAGGACGTGGAGGCGTCCGGGCTGCCGGGCCAGTCCCCACCGACCGCCAGGTTGAGGATGACGAAGAACGGGTGGTCGAAGACCCACTTGTTGCCGCCGGTGTCGGCCGGTGTGAGGGTCTTGTACGTGGTGCCGTCCACCGACCAGACGAGGGAGTTCGGGCTCCAGTCGACGGCGAAGACGTGGAAGTCGTCGGCGAAGGCACGACCGCCGGGCAGGTGGTACGCGGCGCCGAGGCCGCCCGCTCCGGAATAGCCGGGGCCGTGCACCGTACCGTGCACAGTGTTGGGTTCGCGGCCGATGTTCTCCATGATGTCGATCTCGCCGCTGTGGGGCCAGCCCACGCTGCCGAGGTCGTTGCCGAGCATCCAGAAGGCGGGCCAGATGCCCTGGCCGCGCGGGATCTTGATGCGGGCTTCGAAGCGGCCGTATGCCTGGGTGAAGGTCTTGGCCGTGTTCAGCCGGGCCGAGGTGTACTGGCACTGCCCGTACCAGCAGCCCAGGCCGGCGTCGGTGTTCTTCCGCGCGGTGATGACGAGGTTGCCCTGGCCGTCGAGCGCGGCGTTCGAGGTGCTGTTGGTGTAGTACTGCAGCTCGTGGTTGCCGAAGCCCGAACCGCCGGTCTCCAGCGTCCACTTGGCGGCGTCGGGGGCGCGGCCGGCCGGGCCGTCGAACTCGTCGGACCAGGTCTGCGCGAGAACTGCTGCGCCGGCGGGCGGGGCGACCGAGCGGGTGAAGGACATGAGCACCGCCGCGACCAGGGCGGTGGTCACGAGGAGCACCACTCCGCCGAGAGAGCGGCGGCGTGCGCGATGAGCAGCAGCCATGGGCATGTTTCCTTGTCCGGGTGGGGGAGGGGGAGGGGTGGGCCGGGCGAGCCGTGAAGAACGACAGGAGGGGGGAGAGCGCGCGTGATGCAGAGGTGTGTGCATCGGAGCCTCAGGCCTTCCGGGTGCTCGCGCCCGGAAGGACCTGGAATGGCATCGACCTTAGGCGGGTGCAGGGTCAGGCGGTGTGCAGCGTCAGGCCGTAGCGGCCGAGGATCTCGTTGATCGGCTGAAACCACGTCTGGCCGCCGGACGAGCAGTTGCCCCAGCCGCCGGAGGTGACGCCCTGGGCCTGGTCCCCGCTGAGGAACGAGCCGCCGGAGTCGCCTCCCTGGGCGCAGACGCTGGTCTTCGTCATCTGGTGGACGGCGCCCTGGCTGTAGTTGACGGTCTCGTTCTTGGCGAGGACGGTGCCGCAGTGCCAGTGCGTCGTGGACCCCGACCGGCAGATCGAGGCGCCCACGGGTGCCTCGGCGGAGCCGCGTACCAGCTGGTCGGGGATGGTGCCCCAGCCGAGCACCACCGGTACGGTCCACCAGCCGCTGTGGATGCCGACGTACGCGTAGTCGTCGCCGGGGAACGAGGATCCCCGGAAGGTGCCCATCGCGGACCCGTCCCAGCCGCGCACGGCGGCCCCCGCCTGTCCGCAGTGCCCGGCCGTCACGAAGCCGCCGTGCACGGAGAAGCCGATCGAACAGCGCACGTTGCCGGTGTAGTACGGGTCGCCGCCGACCGTGCCCGCTGCGTACGTACGGGGCGCCTGCGCCGTCTCGGCGACGGTGACGGGGCCGCCGGCCCGGGCCCGCTCGACGAACGCCCGTACGGCGGGGGCTTCCTGCTCGGTACGTACGACTGTGACGACGACGCTGTTGGTCCGCGGGTCGACGTGCCAACCGGCCACCCCGGGGGGTGCGCCCAGGGTGTCCAGGCGGGCTTTGGCGCGGTCCAGCGCGGCGGCGCTGTGCCGGACGAGGCGGGTGTCGGCGCCCAGTGCCCGCACCGCGGACTCCTCCGCGCGGTCGGTCACCGCGACGACGAGCCGGCCGGTGGACGGCTCGTACCAGGAGCCGCCGTATGCACCACCCGCGGCCTGCCGTGCGGTCTTCTCCAGGGCCGCGGCGGCCTTTTCTGCGCTCAGCCGTTCCTCGGCCTGGGAAGCGGTGAGCCCGAGGTCCCGGCGCATCGCGTCGAGCAGTCCGGCCGAGGCGGACGGCGCTGGGGCGGACGATGCCGCGGCGGGTTCCGCGAGCGGGACGGCACTCGCCGCGCCGGTGTGGGCGGCGCCCAGGCCGACGGTCAGGAGCAGGGCGGCGACGGCGGCCCGTAAGGGGGTGGTGTGGGGCACGAGACCTCCTGGTGTGGGGGGATCGAACGCTTGAGAGCGCTCTCAGAGATGTCGGGCGCTACGCTAGCGGACCATTATTTGTCAGGTCCATACCAGGTTCCGCTTCTGCTGCGGCGGGCCTGCGCGACCCCCTGGCCGCGCTGGGGCCGGTGCCTGCCCCGACGAGCCGGCGCGGCCTCGCCCGGGACGGCGTCGGCGCGGCGCCCGCACCGTGCCGCTGCGGCGGGGGCGGAGCGGGCGGCCGCTTCCGGGTGCCGGCCCCACTGACGGGGGCGGTCCAGGGCGGCGCTGCCCGCATAGCGGACGGAATGAAAGCTTCCGCAGGAACATGATCACGGATGAGCCTTTTCGGCCAGGATGGAATCAGTTACTCAGGGTAAGGGTCGCCGCTTCACCTCCTCGTCCACCCCTGGCGCACCCCTGACCCCCCTTGGCCCACTCGCCTCCCACCGCCGTGGAGCCGACCTGGAATTTACGTGCCGGTACCCCGGGTAGCGCGAAGGATTTCCCGAGCCGTGTCCGTGGAGCCGCAAAACAAGACCGAAACTGACAGGTTTGCTTTGACTGTTGCGCGATTAATCGGTGAATGTCGTTCACATGTCCGACACAAACCGCGCCGCTCCCGGTGGCACCGGTGGCCCCCTGCGCTTGCGTGACTTCCGACTGCTGCTCGCGGGAGCCGCCACCGGACAGTTCGGCGCCCAGGTGACTCTGGTGGCGCTGCCCCTGGTGGCCGTCCTCGAACTCGACGCCCCCGCCTTCCAGGTGGGGCTGCTCACCGCCGCGGAGACCGCCGCCTTCCTGCTCGTCGGGCTGCCCGCCGGCGCACTCACCGACCGCTTGCGCAAGCGGCCCCTGATGATCCGCGCGGACCTGGTGCGCGCCGCCGCCATGGCGAGCATTCCCGCGGCCGCCCTCGCCGACGTCCTGACCATGGTCCAGCTCTACGCCGTCGCCCTCGTCACCGGTGTGGCCACCGTGTTCTTCGACGTCGCGCACCAGAGCTACCTGCCGCAGATCCTGCCCCGCGACCAGCTCGTCGCGGGCAACGGCGCACTGGAGACGGTCCGTTCCACCGCCCACGTCACCGGGCCCGGCATCGGCGGCGGGCTCGTCCAGCTCGTCGGCGCGCAGTTCGCGGTCGTCGTCGACGCCGTCGGCTACCTGCTCTCCGCGCTGTTCCTGCAACGTGTCGGGCGGACCGAGGAGGCACCCGGGCCCGCCGCGGCCGGAACCTCGCTCCGCAAGGAGATCGGCGAGGGCGTCCGCTTCGTCTTCGGCCATCCGCTGCTCCGCGTCATCGCCCTCACCACCGGCCTCGCCAACCTCTGCACGGCCGTCCTGATGGCCACCCAGACCGTGCACCTCGTCCGCACCGTCGGCCTGGGGGCCGGCGGGCTCGGGCTGGTGCTGTCCGCGTCGGCCGTCGGCGGCCTCCTCGGCGCACTCTGCGCGGGCCGCCTCGCCGCCCGGCTGGGGCAGGCACGGGTCATCCTCCTGTCCCTCCTGGTCACCGGCCCCTTCGCACTGGCCTGGCCCCTGTCCGGGCACGGCCTCACCGGGGCGGTCCTCTTCGCCACCGGATCCGCGGTCGTCTCCTTCGGCGCCGTCGTCTACAACGTCGCGCAGGTCAGCTTCCGCCAGTCGATGTGCCCGCCCCGCCTGCTGGGCCGGATGAACGCCACCCTGCGCTTCCTGATGTGGGGCACCCTGCCGCTCGGCGCGCTCATCGGCGGAGCCCTCGCCCAGACCTACGGGTCACGCGCGGCGCTCGCCTGGTGCGCCGCCGGCATCATCGCCGTACCCCTGCCGCTGCTCCTCTCCCCGCTGCGCCGGATGCGGGACCTGCCCGGTCCACAGGAGGGCGGCGGCCCGGACGGTGCGGGCGCCACGGACGGCACCCCCGGCACCGACGGCACCGACCGCACCGCGCAGGCCACGGCCCGCGCCGACGACGGCGAAAGCCCGGCCCCCGCATCCACCCGCTGAACCTCACCCGCGCCACCGACCACACCGTCGCGCGCGGCCGCCGCCGCGGCCACGACGAATGAGGACCCCGTGCTCAGCATCACCAGCCAGTACCTGTCCCGCCACCGGCGGCTCGCCGCCGACCACCCCGACACCCTGCTGCCCGTCACCGGAGCCCAGCGCCGCTTCATGCTGGTGCGTTCCCTGGACCCGTCCGGTCGCCCCGACGTGGTCCCCATGTTCTTCGCGTTCCCGTCCGGCACCATCGACCCCGAACGCCTGCGGTCAGCGGCCCACCGGCTCGCAGCCCGGCACACCGCGCTGCGTTCGCGGCCCGAGATCGTGCGGGGCACCCCCCTCCTGCGCGTCCCCGACCCCGGCGCCCCGAACGACCCGGACACTCCCGACGCCACGTTGACCCGGCCCGCCCCCACCCCGGGCGAACAGCCCGCCGACACGCTCCGACGCGCGCTGGCGGCCTGGGAGCCGCAGGGTCCGCCGATGCGCCTCTTCCTCGTCCCTGACGTGCAGCGCGACGAGGACGTCCTCGCCGTCGCCCTGGACCACGCCGTCTGCGACGGCCGATCGCTGGCACGGATCGTCGACGAACTCGGAGCCGCCTACGGAGAGGACGCCACCGACCCCCACGCGGCAGCGGCGGAGACGACCGCCGAACTCGCCGCCTACCGGGACGCCGTCCTGCGCCAACTCGCCGCCGAGGAACGAGCGGAGACACCCGAGGCGGCCGCCTACTGGGCCCAGCGACTGCGCTCGGTGCACACGCACGCTCCGGCACCCCTTCCGGCGCGGTTGCCCCACGGTGCACACCCCACCGGCGCGGCGCAGGCCCGGCTGCCCGCCCACGACGGCGGCGTCTCCTTCCCCGAACTGCTCGACGCCTGCCGCTCCGCAGCCCGGGAGCTGTACGGCCCGGACCGGGCGGTTCCACTCGGCTACCCCTGGGGCGGCCGACCCGCGGAGGCGGAGCCCGTCGTCGGCTGCTTCCTCAACACCCTCGTCTTCCCCGCCGACACCGGCCGCGGCCCCGGCTCCGAGGCGACGGCCGACGCCTGGTGGGACGACCTGGACCGGGCCGACGTACCGTTCGACGCGGTCGTGACCGCGGCCCGAGCCGCCGGAGGGGGCTGGAGCGGCGGCCTCGACGGACTCCTGACCGTGGACGACGACAGCCGTCGACCGCCCCTGGTCCTGGCCGGTGTCGAGGGACGGGAGGTACACGTCGACGGCAGACCCGTCCGCGGCCCCTTCGCCGTCTCCGTCACCCAGGGGGCGGAGCTCCGCCTGCGGATGGTGTGGGACCGCGCCGTCCTCGACGACGAGACGGCGCACCGGGCCTTCGCCGCCCTCACCCACGCGCTGCGCCCCCGGGGGCTGCCCGCGACGTAGCGCAAGCCCGCCCGGCAGGACGGCGGCGTACCGCGTTGCGGCCGTCCGCCGCCCGCCGCCGGACACCGGGCCTCGGCGTCGACGCCGCCCCTCCGCGTCGACACCGGCCTCCGCCCCTCGGTCCACGGGCCACACCGCCCGGGCTTCCGGCGTGCCGGGGCGGTGACCCGCCGCGCAGTGGGCCCAACCGGCCCCCACGCAACATCCGGCCCACGCCGAAACAGCGACTTCCGCACCCCGGCCCCCACGCCGACCCGGCCCCCCATGCCGCCCCGGCCCCCCCCGCCGGCCCCGGGACCCCGCCCGGCACCCCAGCGCGCGCCCACACCGCCGGGCCGCGCCCCCGAGCATCCCCCCACAGCACAGCACGCCCCCCGCACGCCCCGCAGGGCACCGGCACCGCGCGACCCGCGAAGCCGCCCGCACCACCGCCGGACACGACCGTGACCGGCACCGGAAACCGACCCGACAACCTCAGGGATCGCCCATGCTCCCCCTCTCCTCCTCGCAGGAGATCGTCTGGCTGCACGAGCAGATGCAGCCCGGCAGTCGCGCCTACAACTTCACCGCCTCACTCGACCTGTGGGGCACGCTCGACCCCGAGGCCCTCCACCGCGGACTCGCCGCCACCCTGGCGCGCCATCCCGGCCTGCGCCTGCACCTCGTCGCCACCACCGGCTCCGTACCGGAGCAGCAGGTCGCCGAGCACTGCACACCGCGGCTGCACACCGTCGACCTCAGCACGGCGGACGACCCCGAGGCGGCGTTCGCCGGCCTCCTGCGCACCGAGGCCGAGACACCGCTCGACACCTTCGAGGCGCCGCTGATCCGCTGGACGCTCGTCCGGCTGGCCGAGCACCACCACCGGCTGGTCCACGTCGAGCACCACCTCATCCACGACGGCCACTCCTTCGCGATCCTGCTCGACGACGTCTTCCGCGTCTACCGCGCCCACGTCCTCGGCGAGCCCCTGGAGCTGTCGCCCGCATCCTCCTACGCCGACCACGTCCGGGAGCGGGCCGAGGCCGGGTACGCCCCCGCATCGCTCGACTTCTGGCGCACCGAACTGCGCGACCTCCAGCACGACATGCCGCTGCCCGGCGTGACCCGCCCGGGCGCCCGGCGCAAGCACCACGGCGGACAGCTGCGCCAGACCATCGGCGCCGACCTCGCCGAACGCCTGCGCACACACGCCCGCACCCGCGGCCTGACGCCCTTCTCCACGCTCCTCGGCCTCTTCGCGGAGCTCCTGCGCCGCCACAGCGGCCGCTCCCGCATGGTCATCGGCACCGCTGTCGGCAACCGCCCCCTCGGCTACGAGGACGCCGTGGGCATGTTCGTCAACACCATCCCGCTGCCGCTCGCCCTGGACGCCGCCCTGCCCGCCCAGGACACCATGGACGAGGTCACCGACACCCTCATCCGCGCCCTGCCGCACCAGGACGTACCCGTCCAGGAGCTGACCCGGGCCCTCGGCATGCACACCTCCGGTGCCGACAACCCGCTCTTCTCCGTCATGTTCAGCGCCCACGACGCGCCGCTGCCCGAGATGGACGTACCCGGTCTGGACATCACCCTCTTCGAGGGCTTCAACACCGGCACCACCCGCTTCGACCTCGACGTGGTGCTCCTCCCGGACGACCGGCGCGGTGTCACCACCCGCCACGGCGCACCCGGCATGACGCTCGTCTGGGACTACGACGCCGACCTGCTGGGCGAGGACGTCGCCCGGCTGCTCTCCGGCCGCTTCCTGGACCTGCTGCGCGCCTACCTCGACAGCCCCGGGTCGCCGCTGGCCGATCTCGCTCCGGCCGCGGTGGAACCGGCCGCCGAGCCCGTACCCGTCCCGGCCGGCCGTGATCCGCTGGACCCCGTGGGCCACCACGACCCCTCGCTGCCCGCCCTGTTGTGCGGCGCCCGCCGGCTGACCTACGGCGAACTCGACGAGCGCGTCGCCTCGCTCGCCGAGCGCCTGAAGGCCGCCGGAGTGACGCCGGGCCGGCCCGTGGCGGCGGTCCTGCCCCGGGGGACGGACTCCGTCGTCGCCCTGCTCGCCTGTCTGCGGACCGGCGCCGTGCACACCCCGCTGTCCCCGTCCGATCCGCCGGCCCGGCTCGCCCTGCTGCTGGAGCGGCTCGCCCCGGCCCTCGTCCTCACCTGCGACGCCACCCCGGCCCTCCCGGGCGACCTGCCGACCGCCCGGATCGACGCCCCCGTACTGCCCCCGGCCCGTGACGGCGCCGTCCTCGCCGACACCGCGTACGTCATCCACACCTCCGGCTCCACCGGCACGCCCAAGCCGGTCGCCGTGGGCCCCGGCGCCCTCGTGCACCACATCACGGCGACCGCCGACCGGTTCGGCCTCATCACCTCCGACCGGGTCCTGATGTTCGCGCAGCCGTCCTTCGACGTGGCACTGGAGGAAGTGCTGCCCACCCTGTACGCCGGGGCGTGCCTGGTACTGCCCGAGCACGAGGTGCCCACGGGCGCGGAACTCACCGAGCTCCTGGCCTCCGCCCGGGTCACCGTCGCCAACCTGCCCACCAGCTACTTCCTCGCCACCCGCGAGGACCTGCGTCCCGCCCTGCGCGACGGCAGCTGGGCGCCCAGGCTCCTGGTCCTCGGCGGGGAGCGCCTCCCGGCGCAGGCGCTGCGCGGCGTCCTCGCCGACACCGACGCCACTGTCCTCAACGCCTACGGCGTCACCGAGGCCGCGATCAGCTCGACCGTCCACGAGATCGCCCGCGACGCCCTCGCCGAGGGCGCCGAGATCCCCCTGGGCACCGAACTCCCGGGCGAGCGGATCCACGTGCTCGACGCCCACCACCGCCCGCTGCCCCCCGGCGCGGTCGGCGAACTCGCCATTGCCGGGCCCGGCCTCGCCCAGGGCTACGCGGGCAACGAAGAGGTCACCGCCGCCCGGTTCGTCACCCCCGCCGCTCTCGGCGGAGAACGGGTCTACCTCACCGGCGACCTCGGATACCGCGGCCTGGACGGCCTGCTGTACTTCCTGGGGCGGCGCGACAACCAGGTCAAGCTGCGCGGCCACCGCATCGAGCTGGAGGAGATCGAGGCCGCGGCGTCCGCGGTGCTGGGCGGCCGGTCCTGCGCCGTCGTACTCGACCGGGAGGGCCCCGGAGGGCCCCGGCTCGTCGGCTTCCTCGAACAGGGCGCCGACGGAGCCGACTTCGACGAGAAGGCGCTCCACACCGAGCTGGGCCACCGCCTGCCCGGGCCGCTCGTGCCCGCCCGGTGGGCCTCACTGGACGCCATGCCGACCCTGGCGGGCGGCAAGCCCGACCGTACGGCCCTGGCCCGCCGCGCGGCCGCACTCGACACCGAGGCCGGCGGCGACACCGGCGACACCGGCTCCGGCGGCGGCACTGCCGGAACCGGAACCGGAACCAGCCAAGAGGTCGGGCCCGCTGCCACCGGCGCGCCCGACGACCCGATGACGGCGCTGCTCCGCGAGGGCTGGAGCAAGGTGCTCGGCCACAGCCGGTTCGACGCCCGTTCCCACTTCTTCCACAGCGGGGGCCACTCCCTGCTGGCCGCCGAGCTGGCCGCCTGGCTGGAGCCCCGGCTGGGCACCCGCCCGCCCCTGCGGGTGCTCTTCCGCAACCCCGTCCTCGCCGACCAGGCCGAAGCCCTCGCCGCGACCGCCCACCCCACCGCCCTCTCCACGGAGTCGTGATGACCCTGTCCCAGGCCGCCCCCGTCATGCCCGCCCTGCCGCCCGACGCCGACACCCTGCCGAGCGTCGCCCACGGCCCCGCCGCCGAACCGACCAGCGTGCTGGCCCGTTTCGAGGACTGGGTCCTGCGCACCCCGCAGGCGCCCGCCGTGATCGACCGCGACCACGTCCGCACGTTCCGGGACCTCGACGCGGCGGCCCAGCAGGTCGCCGCCGCCCTGGGCGAGCGCGTCCGCCCCGGCGACCTGGTCGGTGTCTGCCTCGACCGTTCCACCGCCCTGGTCGTGACCGCCGTCGCGCTGGCCCGGCTGGGCGCCGTCTACCTGCCGCTGGGGCCCCGCCCCGGCGAACGCCGCACCCAGGCCGTGACCGAGGACCTCGACGTCGCCTGCCTCATCGGCGACCCCGGTGTCCTGCCCGCGGCGCACCGCGTCGGCGAGCACCTTCCCGTTCCCCTGCCCACCGACGGCGTGAACGCCCCGGCCACGGTCGTGGCGGCCTTCACCGACACCGCCCGCGGCACCCGGCGCGCACCCGACGGCGCCCTGTACGCCGTCCTCACCTCCGGTTCCACCGGCCGCCCCAAGGCGGTCGCCGTCGCCGAGGCATCCCTCTCCGTCGCCCTGGACTGGTACCGGGCCGAGACCGGCCTGGCACCGGGCGACCGCCAGTCCCTGCTCATCGGCGTCGCGTTCGACCCGCACCTGCTGGAGCTGTGGGCCGGCCTCACCTCGGGAGCCGCCCTCGTCCCGGCACCGGACGACACCCGGTGGGACTCGAACGTCCTCACCGACTGGTGGCGCGACTGCGCCCTGACCCACGCCGTGGCGGCCACTCCCACCGTCGAGCCCCTCCTGGACCGGCCCTGGCCCCAGGACCTGCAGCTGCGGCACCTCGTCGTCGGCGGCGACCGCATGCGCCGCCGCCCCGGCACGGACGTCACCGCCACCGTCCACAACGCCTACGGGCCCGCCGAGGCCACCGTCGTCACCACCACCCACACCATGCGCGCCACCGACGCGGACTCCGGCGACCCTGCCCCGCCGCCCATCGGCAGCGCCCTGCCCGGCGTCACCCTCGTGGTCACCGACGACGCCGGCCGCCCCGTCCCGCGCGGCCAGGACGGTGAACTGCGCGTCGGCGGACACTGCCTGGCACTCGGCTACCTCGACCCCGAACTCACCGCCCGCCGGTTCACCCCGCCGCCCACGGAGCCGGCCCTGCCGTCCGTCGACCGCCTCTACCGCACCGGTGACCGGGTACGGATGAACCCGGACGGCAGCATGGACTTCCTCGGCCGCCTCGACGACCAGGTGAAGATCAGCGGCGTACGCATCGAACCCGCCGAAGTGGAAGCCGCCTTCGAGCAGGACCCGCGGGTGCGCACCGCCGTCGTCACCGTGCTGCGCGACAGCTCCGGCCACGGCCGCCTCGTCGCCCACGTGCGGCCCGCCGACGCCGCCGCACCGACCGCCGGGGAGCTCCTCGAAGCCGTCCGCGGCTGGCTGCCGGAGCAGGCCGTCCCCGGCACCGTACGGCTCGTCGACGGCTTCCCGCTCGACGCCAACGGCAAGGTGGACCGGGCCGCCCTGGCGGCCGACGTCCCGGAGTCCGGTCCGCCGCGCACTGACCGCGGGAGCGACTCCGGGCCCGACGGGCACGAAACCGCCGCCACCGCCACCGAACGGCTGGTGCTGGCGACCGTACGCGACCTCCTCGGCCGGCCCGGTACCGGTCTCGGGGACAACTTCACCGACGCCGGCGGAACTTCGATCATCGCGGCCCGGCTGCTGGCGACCGTCGAACGCGAGACCGGAGTCCGCCTGCGCGCCCCGGAACTGCTGCGCAGCACCGACCTGCGCACCTTCGCCGCCCTCGTCGACGAGCGCCTGACCCGGCAGCCGGAAGGAGCCTGACATGACGACCACCATCCCGCAGCCGGCCGATCTCCGGACGACTGGTCCCCGGCCCGCCGACCCGGCGCACGGCACCGCCCTGCCCGCCCTCGTCGCGCGGCACGCCGCCCTCACCCCCGACGCCCTCGCCGTCGTCGACGGCGACACCACCCTCACCTACGGCAGCCTCCTGCAGGCCGGCCACGCCCTCGCGGCGCGCCTGCGCGCACACGGCGTGACCCGCGGCGACCGCGTCGCGCTGCTGACGGCCCGCTCGTCCCGTACGGTCGTCGCGCAGCTCGGGCTGTGGCTGGCCGGAGCCGTGTGCGTACCGCTCGATCCGGCCCAGCCGCGCCCGCGGACCGACGCGATGATCGCCGACGCCGAGGTGACGCTCACCGTCGGCGACGCGAAGCTGCTGGACGCGGCCGCGCCCGCCGGCCCCGTCCTCGCCCTGCCCGAGGAGCCGCTCACCAACGGCCGTCCCCTCGACGAGTCCGACCCGGACAGCGCGGCGTTCATCATGTTCACCTCCGGCTCGACGGGCCGCCCCAAGGGCGTCCTGGTGCCGCACCGCGCCGTCGCCGAGCTGGTCACGGCACCCGACTACGGCACCGTCACCGGACGCGACCGCGTCCTGTTCCACTCGCCCATGACCTTCGACGCCTCGACGTTCGAAGTCTGGGCAGCGCTCGCCAACGGCGCCGCCGTCGTCGTGTGCACCGAGCAGCGGCCCACCCTGGAGGACCTCGCCCGGCACGTCGAACGGCACGGCGTGACCGTGGCGTTCTTCACCACCGCGCTCTTCCACCAGCTCGCCGCGCGCCGCTCCCGCGTCTTCGCCCAGCTCCGCTCGGTCGTCGTGGGCGGCGAGGCGATGGGCGCCGCCCAGGCCCGCGAGGTGCTCACCGCCTTCCCCTGGCTGGAACTCGTCAACGGCTACGGGCCGACCGAGACCACCACCTTCGCCACCGCCCACCGGGTCACGGCGCGGGACTGCGCGGGGCCCGTACCGATCGGCCGGCCCGTCTGCGGCGCCACGGCGCACGTCCTGGACGCCGACGGCCGCCCGGTGGCCGACGGCGACCGGGGCGAACTGTGGATCGGCGGCAGCAGGCTCGCCCACGGGTACACCGGCCTGCCCGAACTCACCGCCGAACGGTTCGTGGAGCACCCGGCCGCCGACGGCGGGCGGCTCTACCGTACGGGCGACGTCGTCTCCCTCCGCCCCGACGGCGTCCTGCAGTTCCACGGCCGCAACGACGACCAGGTGAAGGTCCGCGGTTTCCGCATCGAACCTGCCGAGGTCGAACACGCCCTGCGCGAGCAGCCGGACGTGGACGACGCGGCCGTCACCGTGGACGGCGCCGGCACCCCCG
Source organism: Streptomyces sp. NRRL F-2664 (assembly GCF_000719345.1). Taxonomy (GTDB): domain Bacteria; phylum Actinomycetota; class Actinomycetes; order Streptomycetales; family Streptomycetaceae; genus Streptomyces. The sequence continues at coordinate 7,904 of NZ_JOFX01000043.1, read as the reverse complement.
AGGCCCGCCTCGTCGCCTTCGTCGTGCCCGCGCCCGGACCCGTACCTTCCGGCTCCGCGCTGCGCGAGCGGCTCGCGGCGTTCCTGCCCGCCCACCTCGTGCCCGACGCGGTCACCGTGCTGGAGCGGCTCCCCCTCACCCCGGCCGGCAAGGTGGACCGGCGGGCGCTCACCGCCCGCGCACACGGCGCCGACGGCCGGTCCGCCGAAGGGTCGGCGCCGCCGATGACCCCGCTGGAACAGGCCGTCGCCGACGTGTGGGCCCGGGCACTGGGCACCGACGTCCCGCACGCGGACGCCGAGTTCCTCCTGATCGGCGGGCACTCCCTGCTCGCCCTCGTCGTCACCGAGGACCTGCGCGAGGAACTGGGCGTCGAGATCACCCTCGCCGAATTCTTCGCCGCCCCGACCGTCGCCGCACAGGCCGCGCTGGTCGAACGCGTCCTCCTCGCCGCTCACGCGGACCTCCACCCCGACACCCCGGAGCCCAGCGATGTCCACTGACGCCGACTCCGCGCCCCACGAGCAGCGACAGCAACTCCAACGGGAACTGCTGCGCCGGGCCCGCGCCGGCACGGCCGGGCGCGCCCCGACCACCGGGTCCCCGGCGGCGGTCGGGGACCCGGGCCGGGACACTCCCGCGCCGCAGTCCGAGGACGTGCCCCTCTCCCGCGCCCAGCGCCGCATGTGGCTGATGGAACGGCTCGGCGGCGCCGGGGACTCGTACCACGTCCCGTTCGCCACCCGGCTCCGCGGCCCGTTCGACGTGGCCGCGTTCGCCACCGCCCTCACCTCGCTGGTGGCCCGGCACGCCATCCTGCGCACCCGCTACACCGAGCACGGCGGAGAGCCCCGCCAGCAGGTGCTGCCCACCCCGCGGACCGTCCCCGTGCACGTCGTCGACACCGGCGAGGCGCAGGCAGCGGGGCTGCTGCGCCGCGAGGCGGCCCGGCCGTTCGACCTCGCGGCCGGCGACGCCGTACGGGCGCTCGTCCTGCGCCACGGCCCGCAGGACCACACGCTGCTGCTGACGTTCCACCACATCGCCGTGGACGGCGCCTCGCTGGAGACCGTCGCCGGGGAACTCGCCGACCTGTACGCGGCGGCCACCGGAGGCACATCCAGGAGCCCCCTCGCCCCGCCGCCGCAGTACGCCGAGTACGCCCGGCGCGAGCACGACGCCCTGCCCGCCGTGGCCGAGGAACTGGACCGCTGGAGCGAGCGGCTGGCCGACGCCGTACCGCCGCGCCTGCCGCAGCCCGCGGCGCCCGCGCCGCCCACCGCCGTGCGATCCGCGGCCGTCCGTACCGTCCCCCTCGCGGCCACGGTGCCCGAGGCGCTGCGGACGCTGGGCGCCGAGCGGCAGGCCACGCTGTTCACGGTCTCGCTCACCGCGGCCTTCGCCGCGCTGCACCGCCTCACCGGCGACGACGACCTCGTCATCGGCGTGGCGGGCACCCACCGCAGCGGAAGCGCCATGCGCGGCCTGGTGGGCCTGTGCGTCAACACCTTGCCCGTACGGGTGGACCTCTCCGGTGCCCCGTCCTTCACCGAACTGCTGCGCCGGGTGAGGGCGGCCCTCCTCGAAGCCCAGCAGCACCGGCACATCCCCTTCGACCTCGTCCTCGAACGCCTCGGCGCCGGGGCCCGCGGCTCGGACGGCACCGGGCTGGTCCGCGTCACCTCCGACGTCCTCGGCGAGCCGACCGTGCTCCGGCTGCCGGGCACATCGGCCGAGTACGTCGATGTGCCCTCCGACGGCGCGAAGTTCACCCTGTCGTACGGCCTGGCCCTGGGCGACCCGGCCCGGCCGCGGGCACTCGTCCAGTACGACGCGACCGCCCTGGACAACAGCGTCGCGGAGGCGGCCGCCCGGGACTACGCGGCCCTGCTGCACGCCGTGGCGGACGACCCGGCACTCGCCCTGGACGGGCTGCCTGCGGCCCGGCCGGACGATGCCCCTCCGCACGAGGACCACGGTTCCCCGGACCACCGCGACAGCCATCCGGCCGCTCGGGCCCTGCTCGCCCACCCGCTGGTCGCGGACGCGGCAGTGGTCCGGCCCGAGCAGGGGCCCACTGTGGCGTACGCCGTCCTGAAGGACAGCGCCGGCCCCTCCGGCCACGAACTCCTGGGCATGCTGCGCCGAACGCTGGCACCCGAGGCCGTACCGGCCGCGGTCACCCTGCTCGACGCACTGCCGCGCACCGCCGCCGGACCGGCCGACCGGGCCCGGCTGCCCGGGCAGCCGCCCGCGCCGCCTGCGCCGGACCCGGCAGCCGGCGGCCGGGCCCAGGCGGTCACCGGGGCCTTCGCCGCCGTGCTCGGCCCCCGTCCGTCGCCCGACGAGGACTTCTTCGCCCTCGGCGGCCACTCCCTGAAGGCCGTGCAACTCGCCGAACGGCTGCGCGCGGAGCTCGGGCTGCCTCTCACCGGGCTCGACGTGCTCCAGGCCCGCACCCCCCGGGCGCTGACCGCGCTCCTGGACGAACGGGCGGCACGGCAGAGCGCGGCGAAGGCCGTGCCCAGGCCGGCCCCCCGCTCCCGGGACCTCCGTCCCGGCACGGTGCTCGTCACGGGCGCGACGGGCGGTGTCGGCGCGTTCGTCGTGCGCGAACTGGCCGCGCGGGGCCGCCCCGTGCTGGCCCTGGCCCGGCCGGAGTCCGCCCACCTCGTCGCTGCCGACGGCGTCGACGTGATCGAGGGGGACCTCACCGACCTGGCCGGGCTGCGGGACGCCGTCGCCCGGGCGGACGCGGTCGTCCACGCCGCCTGTACCTTCACCCGGCACGACGTGGACCTGGCGGCGATGGAGGCCATGGTCGACGCCTGGCGGCGCGGCCCGTTCGTCTTCGTCAGCAGCGTCGACGCCTACGGGCATCCGCCGGCCGACCGGGTCGCCGAGGAGTCGGCGCCCCACGGGCCCGTCAGCCCCTACGGTCGGGCCAAGCTCGACTGCGAGGCCCTGGTGCTGCGCGCCGCCGGGACCCGGGGCCGCGGCGGCGCCAGCGCCGTACGGTCGCCGATCGTCTGGGGTGCGCACGACCGGCTGCGCGAACAGCTGCGCTGGGGCGCCATCGGCACGCTCTACCAGGCCGCTCGAGAGGGCCGGCCGATCGAACTGCCCCGACCCGGGACCGGCGGACACGACTGGTACGGAGCCGCCTGGGTGCACGCGGCCGCACTCGCCCGTGCGGTGGCCGAGTGCCTCGACCGGCCCGTGCACGGGGTCGCCAACGCCTGCAGCGGGCACGTGTCCTGGCACGACTTGGCCCTCGACCTCACGGAGCTGCTCGGTGCCCGCGCCGACCTCCGCGAGACCGGCACGGTGCCGCGGGACCTCGATCACCGCTGGCACTACGACAGCGCCCGGCTGGCCCGCGCCCTGCGGCCCCTGCCCGGCGAGGACCGCCGCACCGTACTGGCCGAGATGATCACCACCATGGCGCAGCCCGGCGGCTGACCCGGCAGGTCCCCGGGCGGCCGTCCGGGGCCCGCGGAGCGAGCCGTCCCGGCGTGCGGGCGGGGCCGGCGGCAGCGCCGCCGGCCCCGCCCCTCATCGGTGCGGATCAGCAGGTACCGGCCGGCCGCTCCCGGACCACCAGGTCGGTGGAGCCGGTCGTCGCGTCCAGCCAGGCGACCTGGCGGCCCGCGCCGGCCGCCGGGTGGCTCTGCTCACCGCGGTTGCAGGACACCCGCTCCCGGCGGGAGCCGTCGGTGGTCAGCTGCCACAGCTTCGGCAGCGACTCGTTGCGGTACCGCGTGTCGGGCGTCCGGGCGACCAGGGTCAGCGCGTCCTGGGAGACCGTCAGGTCGGAGGCCATGAAGGCACCCGGCTTGCGTTCGCTGCTGACGAGGAAGGCGCCGCGGCCGTCCAGCCCGGAGCTGACCACCGATACCAGTCCGCCGTCGTTCTCGTCGCTGTCGGCCAGCCAGAAGACGTTCTTGCCGTTGATTCCGGTCTGGCCGAGGCTCACCGGCTCGTCGAGCTGCTCGGTCATGACCGCCGTGCCGGTGGCCAGGTCGACGACCTCCACACCCAGCCGGTAGGTGCCGCCCTGCGGGTACAGCTTGGCGTAGGCGATCCTGTTGCCGCTGATGGAGGGCAGAGCGGTGAGCGTGTTCCACTTCTTCCCGTCGGTGAAGACCGGCGCCTTGTCCGCGGGCCGCTTGTAGCCGACGTGCCGGCCGCCGAGGACGTCGTACTCCTCGAACACGACCGTACCCTTCTCCACCCGCAGACCGGCGACCCCGGTCGCCGAGCTGTGGAGCGTCTTGACCGGGCCGCCCGCCACCGGCCGGGCGAGCACGTCGACCGAGGTCGGGCCGTACGCCGTCCACACCACGGTGCTGCCGTCCGTCGCCGGGGCCGTGTGGTAGCGGCCGTCGTTGGGGCTGACCACCTTCGGCGCACCCCTGCCGTCCAGCCGGCCGGCGTAGACCGAGTAGGGCTCGGAGCCGTCGTCGTTGGACTTCGAGGCCGCCCACCAGCCGCCGCCCGCGCCCACCCCGGAGTCCGTGGTGTTCAGGGTGCCGAAGAGGGTGTCGCTGTCGACCCCGAGGGCCTGCTCCCAGCCGGGGACGATGCCGTGGGCGTTGAAGGAGCGCTTGACGGTGTTCTGCTGCGCGGAGGACGCGCCCAGCGCCTTGGCCGCGGCGAGCACCGCGCCCCGGGCCTCGGTGAACCCGTCGATGGGAGTCATGTACTCGGTGACCGCCTTGTAGACGATCCTGTCGGCCAGTTCACCGCCCAGGTCCTCGCGCATGTCCCACAGCGCGCCGGAGAAGATCGTCGAGTTCAGGTGCACGCCGCCGTTGTCGGTGGCGAAGGACACGCCGAGGAAGCTCTTCGAGGTGGTGGCGCCGTCGTTGAGGTCGCGCAGCGCGCAGTCGGCGGCGGCCTTGGTGCGGCACAGGTCCTCGCCGATCAGGCCGGCGGCCGGGTCGCCCATCGGCGTCCCGCTCGCGGTGACGTCGATCGCGTTGCCGAAGTAGTCGGCGAGGGCCTCGTTGAGGGCGCCGGACTGGCCGGCGTAGACCAGGTTCGCGGTGTGCTCGATGACGCCGTGGGTCATCTCGTGGCCGACGACGTCCGTGTCGGCCGACATCGGCTTGAACTCGTCGTCGCCGTTGCCGTACACCATCTTGGTGCCGTCCCAGAACGCGTTGGCGTAGGGGAGGCCGTAATACGTCACGCCGACCAGGGAGTTGACGGCTCCGCCGCTCCCGTCGAGGCTGTCGCGGCCGAAGTTCTTCTTGTAGAAGTCGTAGACCTGCCCGGCGTTCCAGTGGGCGTCCACGGCTCCCGAGTCGGTCGCCGCCCCGCCGAAGGCGGTGGTCGGGGAGGAGAACATCGTGATGCCGGAGGGCCACCTCCCCGACGTCTCCGACACCGATTTGCCTCGGGCGTCCCACGTGGACAGCAGGCTCTTGGACGTGGCGCGCATCCGGCCCGGGTCCGCGAGGAGGTAGTGCCCGGCCGCCGGGTCGTAGGCGATGTCCAGGGGGGCCGCGGCGCCGCCCAGCCGGGCACCGGAGCCGGTTTCCGGGACCAGGTTCGCGGGAGCCGGCGGCGGCCCGTCCGCCGTCGGGCCGTCCGCGGCCGCGCCGGCGGTCCGCGCGGCTGCCGCCGGGGCCGCAAGCGTCTTCAGCGCGCTGTACTGGAGCGCCGGGTATCCCGACCGGGCGTCCACGTACACTTCGTCCACGACCGGCGCACCGGTACCGGGCGCGGTGCCGCGCACGGTGACGCGGTGGGCGAGGACGCCGCCTCCCTTGGGCAGGACGACGAGCCCCCTGGCCTCGCCGGTGATGCCGGTGGCGGCCGGACCAGCCGACTCCGACTGCGGCGCCCGGCGCTTGTCGAGGGTCGCCGCCAGCCGGCGGGCCGTGGCGGCCACCGCGCGGCGGACCGCCACGTCCTCGGCGACCTGCGGGGTGACGTCGGTGTCCAGGGCGGTGAAGTAGTGCCCCGAGGTGCCGGTGACGACCCGCTTGCCGTCCTGCTTCTGCATGCGGACGACGTACTGGCCGCCCAGGACGTCGACCCCGCGGTGCTTCTGCTGCAACCGGACCGTCTCGTCCTTGGCGCCGGCGGTCGTCGCCGACAGGGGGACGAGGTCGGTGCCCGCACGCGGGATCCGGTAGCGGCTCTTGTGGGCCGCGAGGTGCCCGCGGGCCGCGTCGGCCGGGGCGGCCTCGGCGTCCACGGACTCCCGCAGCCCCTCGACGAGCACCGGGGTCGCGGTGTCCTGGCCGGGGAGGACATGCGAGGGACCGGGGTCCGCGGCCCACGCCGGCGACGCCTGCAAGGTCATTGCGGCGGCCAGCAGAACCGCGATTCCTCCGGCGGACCGGAGTTCTTTCCGCCATATCCGTGGTCCGGCCGGGGTCCGAGCCGACGAACCTGCGCTGAACTTGGGCAAGGGGTCTCCTCCACCATGAGTGCCTGATGTGTTGCTGTGAGTCGCCGCCATGCAAGCGCCGCAGGTGGCTCGCGGCCAGAGCCGGGACCCCCTCAGAAGTGGCCATGCACAGTTGTGGGGGCCCTGTGAAGGCGGTCAAAATCCCCGGCATGATCGAGACCGACTCGCACGACCGGACTCCGGCCCGCACCGAGGACGACACCAGGTCGCCGGCCCACACGGCCCCCGCACCGGCCGCGCCGGCCCCCGCACCGGCCGCGCCGGCCCCCGCACCGGCCGCGCCGGCCCCCGCACCGGCCGCGCCGGCCCCCGCGCCGGCCGTGGACGCGGCCGCCGACCCGGCCGAGGTACTGCGCGTACTCATCCGGCGGCGCCAGGCCCTCCTGCACCGGGAGTCCGCGGACCTGAGGTCCTTGCGCACCTACGCCGACCGGCTGGCCCACGAACTGCCGCCGCCGTCCGCCTTACCGCCCGACCCCCCGGCCGGCATGGAGGTCCTCACCGGCGCCGCAACGGTCGAGGCCCGCCTCGATGCCATGCTCGATGCCGCCGAGTCGGAGGTGCTCGTACTCGACGGCGGAGAGGCCGTGGAGGGCGGCCTCGGGGACCGGATCCGCCGGCTGCTGACCCGCGGCCTCACCGTACGGGTCGTCACCGACCGGCACGGCACGGACTTCCCCGGACGGGCCGGCGAGCTGATCGCCCTCACCCGCCTCGGACTCCAGGCCCGGATCGGACAGCCCCTGCCCACGGGGCTGGTCCTCGTGGACCGGCGCACCTGCTTATTGCCCCCGCCCCCGCCGGACGACGGCCGGACCGACGGGGCGGCCCTGGTGATCGGGGACTCGCTGCTGCACCGTGCCGCACTCCCGCTGTTCGAATCCCTGTGGGCCCGGGCCACCCCGGTGGGCAGCCCCGGCGGCCCCCTCTCCGCGGACCAGCGCGCACTCCTCGGGATGCTCGCCTCCGGCTTGAAGGACGAGACCATCGCGCGCCGCCTCGGCGTCCATGTGCACACCGCACGGCGCCGCATCACCCGGATGCTCGCCGACCTCGACGCGGACACCCGCTTCCAGGCCGGCGTCCAGGCCGCCATCCGCGGCTGGCTGCAGCAACCCCCGCCTCCGCGCGTATGACCCTGCGCGTTCAGCGGCAGGTGGGCCGTCCGCGAGGAGGTGGATCTTGGTCATCCGTCCGCTGCGGGAGCGTCCGAGGGCATGGTCGGGCGGCTCGCCGCCCGGGGCCCCTTGTGACGGGCCCCGGCGGCGTGCTGACGGGCACGGACGATCGTGGAGTCGACCGCGACGACCCACTACAGGTCATCTTCGGCGTCGGCCTGCGCGAGCAGGGTGGTGAGGACCTTCGGTCGACGCGCCTTGCTACGTGTCGATGTTGATGGCGGCGAAGATCGCGGTGCCTTCGGCGTTGGTGACGATGGCAGGGCCGGCATTGCGGGAGCCCGGGTACGTCAGGGCTTTTC
>NZ_JOFX01000042.1 GCF_000719345.1 Streptomyces sp. NRRL F-2664 | reverse complement strand
TGGTGTGGAGCCTAGACACCTCCACCACACCGGAGGTCTCCGCCATGATCAAGACCCAGCCCTGTTAACAACGCTCGTGATCAATACACCTAGGCCGTGTCTTTCGGATCGTGCCGGGCTCGCGGAGCCCGGCACGCACCCTGATCCGGCCCGATCCACAGACACACTCCAGGTGTGTCGTCCTCCCACAGCCCCCTGGTCGGGGCGGGCCTCGCGGCCCCCTCGACCGCGGGGCTGTTTGAATGGGGGGCGTGATCGAGTACGTGGTGCTGGCCGGCGGGATCGGGGTCGTCGGATGGCTGGTGCGCCGCAAGCACCTGGCGCGGGTGGCTGCCGGGCCCGTGCCGGGAATCCCCGGGATGGCGCGGCAGCCGGCCGGGCAGGGGCGGTGGCGGCCGGGACGGGTGCATGCCGACGGCGGCACGGCCCGCTGGGTCCCGGAGCGCGGCGAGGCGGTGGCGCTGCCCGGCGGGCGGGCCACCGGTCTGAGGATGCCGTCGATGAAGGAGGGGATCTCCATCCATCCCGGGTCGCGGATCGTGACCTGCGCCTACGAGGGCGGCGGGACCATCGAGATCGCCGTGATGCCGCTGGACGTGCGGGAGCTGCTGGAGGCCGTGCCGCGGGCGGAGTGACCGGGCGTCCCGCGCCGCCCGGCGGTCGTCGGTCTCAGCCGTTGAGCTCGGCCAGGACGCGCAGGGTGTGCGGGTCCGGGGCGGTGACGAGGAGGTCGGTGACGGGCCCCTTGCGCCACAGGTCGAGGCGTTCCGCGATCCGCTCGCGGGGGCCGACCAGTGAGATCTCGTCGGCGAAGGAGTCCGGGACGGCGAGTACGGCCTCCTCCTTGCGGCCCGCGAGGAAGAGCTGCTGGATGCGGCGGGCCTCCTCCTCGTAGCCCATCCGGGCCATCAGGTCGGCGTGGAAGTTGCGGGCCGCGTGCCCCATGCCGCCGATGTAGAAGCCGAGCATGGCCTTGACGGGGAGCAGGCCCTCGGCGATGTCGTCGCAGACCTGGGCGCGGGCCATCGGCGCGATCATGAACCCGTCGGGGAGGTCCGTGAGGGAGGCCTGGTGGACGCCGGTGCGGGTCGGCGACCAGTACAGCGGGAGCCAGCCATCGGCGATGCGGGTGGTCTGGGCGATGTTGTTGGGCCCTTCCGCGCCGAGGAGGAGCGGCAGGTCCGCGCGGAGCGGATGGGTGATGGGCTTGAGGGGCTTGCCGGTGCCGGCCGCGTCCGCGCCCCGGTAGGGGTGGCTGTGGAAGCGGCCTTCGAGGGCGACCGGGCCCTCGCGGCGCAGCACCTGGCGGATGACGTCGACGTACTCACGGGTGGCGGTCAGCGGGCTCGCGGGGAACGGGCGCCCGTACCAGCCCTCGACGACCTGCGGACCGGACAGGCCCAGGCCGAGCATCATCCGGCCGCCGGAGAGGTGGTCCAGGGTCAGGGCGTGCATGGCGGTGGCGGTCGGGGAGCGGGCGGCCATCTGCGCGATGGCGGTGCCCAGGCGGATCCGGGAGGTGTGCGCGGCGATCCAGGTGAGCGGGGTGAAGGCGTCGGAGCCCCAGGCCTCGGCGGTCCACACCGAGTGGTACCCGAGGTTCTCGGCCTCGGTGGCGAGGTCGAGGTGGGCGGGGGAGGGGCCGCGGCCCCAGTAGCCGAGTGCGAGTCCGAGGCGCATGAACGGTTCCCTCCAGCCGTAACTGACGAAGCGTCAGGTGACTGTAGGGCAACGGCCCCCCGCCCGGAAGGGCGGGGGGCCGCGGCTCCGGCCCGGGCTACTTGCTGAAGTAGCCGGTGATGTCGGCGATGAGGTCGACGCTGCCGGCGTTGTTGTAGAAGCTGACCTTCCCGTCCACGACCGGGACGACGACCAGGTTGGGGATGGTCTGGCCGGCGGTGAAGTTGAGGTTCGAGGCGCTCGTGCGGGTGGTGCCGCTCGGGTACACCGACACGTAGCTGGACGTCGTCGGGTTGGTCGCCGTCACGTTCAGGATCACCGCGGTGACACCGGTGGCCGGGACGCCCTCGACGCCCGCCACGGTCAGGGTGACGACTCCGCCCTGCCCGACCGGTGCCTTGGCGGCGCCCAGCCCGCTACGGGTGTCCATCAGGCGCTTCGGACCGAGGTTGGAGTGCTTGGCGCCCGCGCCCGAGGAGGTGAAGTAGCCGGTGATGTCGGCGATGAGGTCGACGCTGCCGGCGTTGTTGTAGAAGCTGACCTTCCCGTTCACCACCGGGACGACGACCAGGTTGGGGATGGTCTGGCCGGCGGTGAAGTTGAGGTTCGAGGCGCTGGTGCGGGTGGTGCCGCTCGGGAAGACGGACACGTGGCTGGACGTGGTCGGGTTGGTCGCCGTCACGTTGAGCACCACCGCCGTGAGGCCGTCCTGTGCGGGGAGCCCGTCGACGGCCGAGAGGTCGAGGTCGAGGACGCCGCCCGCGCCGACCGGGGCGACCGGGACGCCTCCCGTGCCGCTCCGCGTGTCCAGGACCCGCTTCGGGCCGAGGTTCATGTGGGTGCCGCCCTCGCCGCTCGCGAGGAAGTAGCCGGTGATGTCGGCGATCAGGTCGACGGTGCCCGCGCTGTTGTAGAACTGCACGATCCCGTCGTGGACGGGCACGACGACCAGGTTGGGGATGGTCTGCCCGGGGGTGAAGTTGAGGTTCGAGGCGCTCGTGCGGACCGTGCCGTTGGGGTAGACCGACACGTGGCCGGACTCCGTCGGGTTGGTCGCCGTCACGTTCAGCACCACGGAGGTCACCCCGTACGCCGGGACGCCCTGGACGCCGGCGACCTTCAGGGCCACCACGCCGCCCGGTCCGACCTTGGCCTTCGGCACGCCCAGGCCCTCGCGGGTGTCCATCAGGCGCTTGGGCAGGACCGGGACGTACTTGACGTCCGAGACGTCCGCGTCGACCGTGACCGGCAGGGTCGTGGAGACCTTGCCGTTCACGGCGGTCGCCCGGATCTGCACCCGGTGGCTGCCCAGGCCGAGCATGGTGGCGACGCGCGTGGCGTCACCGGCGACCGTCGCGACCGACGCGCCGTCCACCAGCAGCTCGAACGAGCGCACCAGCGGTGCGGCCGTGCTGGTGGAGAAGTCGACCACCAGCTGTCCCGGGGTCTTCACCGTGTCACCCGGCGCGACTGCCTTGTCGTTCACGGCGCCGATCTTCAGCCGGGCCGCCGGGCCCGACGTGCGGATCGTGTCCAGCTGCGGGTACAGCTGGTGGCCCGGGCACTCGGTGTTGAAGCCGTCCCGGTGCCCGGAGACCGTGCGGAACGGGTACTGCTGACCGGCGGTGAAGCTGGTGCCGGCGTAGTTCTTCTGCGTGGCGCCCGCAGTCAGCGCGGTCGTGCCGTTCATGTCCGCGTCGTACTGGCCCAGCTTGTACGCGGCCATCTTCGAGATGCCGTCGAGCGCGGCGGGCGAGGCCCCGGCGTTCGTGTAGTCGCCGAGGACCGCGACGCTCGTCGACTCCGAGTTGAAGCCGTAGGTGTGGGCACCCATCACGGGCTGGTCCACGCCGCCCTGACGGCCCTCGAACAGGGTGCCGCACTTGTCGACGAGGAAGTTGTAGCCCAGGTCGCGCCAGCCGTTGGTCTTCACGTGGTAGACGTGCAGACCGCGGACGATGGCCGCGGAGTCGGTGCACTCGTACGGGGCCGTCGCCGCCGTGTGGTGCACGAACAGGGCCTTGATCCTGCCGCCCGCGAGGTAGATCGGGCCCTCGTTGTTCAGGGACTCGTCGGCCCCCCACTGGGCGCGCGTGACAACGTCCGGTCGCGGCGCCGTCGACTCCGGTCCGGGCGCCACCGCGGCGGCGGCCGGCCCGGCGCCCGAGGCGGGCGCGGACTTCGCCGTACCGCTGCGCCCGGGCTCGCCCGGGTCCACCAGGTTCAGCTCCAGACCGGCGGGCAGCGCGGCGGAGCCGCCGCTCACCCGTACCTCGGCCCCGTCCGCGGCACCGACCCACACGGGCTCCGTGGCGCCGCGCGCTCCGGGCCGGTTGCCGTCGAGGCCGCCCTTGAGCGGCTCCAGCGCGACCCACGGCGTCCACGCCCCCGTCGCGGCGTTGCGGCTGCGGGCCTCGATCTTTCCCTGCACCTCGGCGGCGGCGTCCTTCCAGGACACCCCCATGAGGCCGAACCGCTCGGTGCCGTGCGCGGAGACCGAGGCCTCCGTGGCGCTCTTCGGCTCCAGCGCGAGCCTGCGGACCGATCCCTCGACCGGGCCGGCCGTCCCGGCGGCAGCGCTGCTGCCCGCCCGGTCCGGGCCGGGTCCGGCGGCCACGGCCACCCCCGGCAGGCTCAGCGCCACGACGACGCCGAGCGCGGCGGCCAGAGCCGTTGCGCGCGTGCGACTTGCTATCACGTAGTTCCCCACCCGTTTCAACTCATCGAATATGAGTGCTGGTTGGGGCGATGCTACTGACTCGTACCGACAGCTCCGAACGCACGTCGCCCCGCCGGCGGCTGCCGGCGGGGCGACGGGGTGGAACGGGTGGGGCGTCGGCGGTTCAGCCGCGCTGGATCCCCGAGGTGTCGCTCAGGATGCCGCGACGGCCGTCCTGGGTCTGCGCGACGAGCGCGGTCCCGCCGCGCTGCTCGACCGCCAGGTACCAGGTGCCCGGCGCGAGTTCGGCGATCTGCGTGGGCGAGCCGTCCTCCGCGAAGAGGGGCCGGGCCACCGGCACGGCGAACCAGAACGGGCTGAAGTCCGCCGCCGGGGCGGGCGCCGCCTGGTGGCCGGCGCCGGAGTCGTGCTGGCCCGGCGCCGGGGTCGGCGTGCCGCCGTACGGCGGGACCGGCTGCGGGGTGGAACCGTACGGCTGCTGCCCGCCCGGGTAGCCGTAGCCGGCACCCTGCTGCGGCTGGCCGCCGTACGGCTGCGGGGCGGCGGGCCGCGCCTCCGGCACCAGCGAACCGGCGAGCGCCGGGACCTTCGCACCGAAGACGGCCACACCGGCCAGGGCCAGGGTGGCGAGGAAGGCGATGACCGCGCCCGCGCCCAGGTCCAGCGTGCTCGGGCAGGTGATCAGCGCCCACAGGGCGGACCAGGCGGCCGAGACGGCGAGCACGGTGCCCCACCCCGACAGCGGCATGCCGAGCACCTTGCGGCTCTCCGGCTGGAAGCGGCTGGCGACGAGCAGACCCGCGGCGATGAAGCCGAGCAGGAAGACGCTGGGCAGCACCAGACGGTAGGCGTCGGTGTCCCACGCGCTCGGCAGGTCGCCACCCGTGGTGGAGTAGAAATCGAGGAACGAGGCGATGAACAGCAGCGCCGCTGCTCCGATCACCACGCCGTCGCCTCGAGTGAGGGAGCGGATGTTCACGTCTCAGGTGTCCTTCTCGGTCTCGGTCGTCTCGTGGTGCCGCGGTCGCAGCGCAGATCGTGCCTGCAGCAGGGCGGGCGGCACCATGGTACGGAGGTTCTCCGCGGCCGAGAGGATCGGGGCGGCGGGCGTCCCGGCGGGACGCCCGAGAGGGACTACCCGCCCAGGAAGCCGACGATGCCGTCCGCGATGCCCTGGGCCGCCTTCTGCCGCCACTCCGGACTCGTCAGCTTCGCCGCGTCCTTGGCGTCACGCATGTTGCCGCATTCGATGAACACCTTGGGCCGAGTTGACAGGTTCAGTCCGCCCAGATCGTCCCGGACCACCAAACCGGTACCACCGCCGAGGTAGTTGGCGGGCTCCGAACCGGTGGTGCGGGCGAAGTTCCCGGCGATGCGTTCGCCCAGCTCGCGCGACGGTTCGACGATCTTCGCGGTGTCGGCGGCGCCGCTCCTGACCTTGGCCGGGAGGATGACGTGGAAACCCCGGCTGCCGGACGAGACCCCGTCGGCGTGCACGGACACGACGGCGTCGGCCTTGGCGTCGTTGCCGATGCGGGCGCGCTCGGTGATGCACGGCCCCCAGGCGCGGGCGCCGGTCTCGTGGGTGAGGACCACCTTCGCGCCCTGGGCCTCCAGCGCGGTCCGCAGGCGTTTCGACACGTCCATCGTGAACTCGGCTTCCATGTAGCCGGAGTTCGTGGTGGTGCCGGTGGTGTCGCACTCCTTGCGGTTGGTGCCGATGTCGACCTGCTGGTCGATCTCGTCGGTGTGCTGGAAGTTGCCGGTGTTGTGCCCGGGGTCGACGACCACGGTCTTCCCGGTGAGCGGCCCCTTGGCGGGCGCCGGTAGGGGGGCCGCCGCGGGCGTGCCCGGGCTGTCGCTGGGGGTGGAGCCCGGCTTGGCGTCCCGCTGGCCCGGCGACACGGTCGCGTGGCCGGCGGGCTGCGGCGCCGGGCGGGGACGGCTCTCGTCCGACCCGGCGCCGGACAGCGCCTGGGTCAGGACCCAGCCGGCGAGGCAGGCCGGGGCGAGCGCGGCGATCCCGACCACGAGCGTGGAGCGTCGGGTGAACCAGTGCCGGTCCGGATTCGCCGAGGGGCCGGACTCGGGGGGCGGGGAGCTGTCGTCGTAGCGCACGTCGGCGATGCTAGACCGCCGCCCGGCGGCCCGACCGGTACTGCGCCATCCGGGGGCGTGGTGCGCTTATATGAGTGGCGGGTCGGCGTCAGAGGCCCGGCCCGGTGCGGCGCAGCACGCGCAGCGAGTCGGTGACGGAGACCTCCTCGAAGGCCCCCGAGGCGAGGGCGCGCAGGTAGATCCGGTAGGGGGCCTGGCCGCCGTCCGCCGGGTCGGGGAACACGTCGTGGATGACGAGCGTGCCGCCCTCCGCGACGTGCGGGGCCCAGCCCTCGTAGTCCCCGGTGGCGTGCTCGTCGGTGTGGCCGCCGTCGATGAAGACGAGGCCGAGCTTGCCGCCCCAGGTGGCGGCGACCTGCGGGGAGCGGCCGACGATCGCGATCACGTGCTCCTCCAGACCGGCCCGGTGCAGGGTGCGGCGGAAGGTCGGCAGGGTGTCCATCAGCCCGATCTCCGGGTCCACGACCGTCTGGTCGTGGTACTCCCAGCCCGGCTGCTGCTCCTCGCTGCCCCGGTGGTGGTCCACGGTGACCGCGGCCACGCCGGCCTCGCGGGCGGCGTCGGCCAGCAGGATGGTCGAGCGCCCGCAGTACGTGCCGACCTCCAGCAGGGGCAGCCCGAGCCGACCGGCCGCGGCGGCGGCCTCGTACAGGGCCAGGCCCTCCCGCACGGGCATGAAGCCCTTGGCCGCCTCGAAGGCGGCGAGGGTCTCCGGCTTGGGGCTGGCCATGGCGTTCCTCCTGCTGAGCTGCGTGTGGCCGCCCATGCTGCCCTACCCGCCGGTAGGACGCCACGGCCGGGGTGGCCTCCGACCGGCCCGCCGGCTACGCCCGTGGTCCGAGGTCGCCTTCCAGGACCGTCCGGACGATCCGGGGCCGGTCCCACAGGTCCAGGATCTCGTTCGCGACGGCCACGATCGGCAGGGGGTCCTGGTCGCCGTGCGTCCTGATGGCGGCGGCCGAGAGGCCGCGCGGCACCGTTCCGGCGTCCAGGAGCACGCGCCACTCCTGCGGGCCGAGTTCGAGGTATTCCAGCCCGGTGAGTGCGGCGATCTCCAACGGGTCGGCCAGCGTGCCGGGGTACGCGGTCAGCGTGCGCAGACGGGGCAGCCCGAGGACGGGGGCGAGGCTGAGCGGTGCCTCGTCCCACACCCCGATGGACAGGACCTCCAGGCCCGGATGCGCGGCGGCCTCGACACTGCGCAGGCTCGCGACGTTGACCCGGGCGACGGCGGGCGGCCGCCGCTGCCCGCACCCGCGGGGCTCCGAGCCGAGCCGGCCCAGCACGAGGTCGGTGAGGGAGTCGGCGACCAGCTCGGCGCCGACGTTCTCCTCGTGGGACAGCATGATGATCTGGCCCTTGTGCCCACGGGGGCCGGGTGTCAGGTCGACGGCCAGCCGGTCTCCCCCGCCGTTGTCGCCGAAGGCGATCCAGCCGGGTGAGCCCACCAGACCCTGCACCCTGGCCCCGGGCCCGGTGACGACCGCCTCCATCGCCGCGAACTCCCAGCGGCACCGACGGGACGCCGCGTCCGCGACGTACAGGCCGTCGAGGTCGAACAGCTCGCAGCCAACAGCCTCGCACTCGTTCCTCGCCGCGTCGTGGTCGCCACTCAGGTCCTCCCACCGGGCCCGCTTCACCCGGTACAGGACCTTGAGCTCGTCCGGCAGGGTCACGCCCAGGCGTGCTTCGGCCGCCGCGATCTCCTCCTCCGTCGCGCCGATGGCGTGCGGCAGCCGTTCACGCAGCGTCCGCTCCAGCAGCTCCAGGTCGGCCGAGGGGGCCGGCGCCGCCCCGGGGGCCGGTTCGGGGAGCCGTCGCCACGGCTCGGGGACAGCGCCGTCGACCAGGATCAGCGCCCCCGGGTGCGGGGTCCCGATGCCGGGTTCCACGGCGGGGCTGGGGCCCAGCAGCTGGAGCACGGTCCGCCCGGTCGGTCGTATCTCCGCGGTGAACGAGACGTCGTCGACCCCGGCGTCCGCGAGCGCCTCCTGCACCCGCTTCACCGCGTCGTGCTCCTCCTGCATGTCCTCCACCTGTGCGGCCCGGCCGGGGGGCGGCATCCGCCGGGTGAGGGCCAGGCTCCAGCCGCCCCGGCCGATGCGGCCCGTCACGCGGACGGAGCCGGCGGCGGACCTGCGCGCCCGCTCGGCGCGCAGGAGCCGCAGTACCGGTGCCCAGGTCGCGAAGTCGTTCATCGATGCGTCGGAGAGTCCCTGATCAGCCATGGCCGGACCGTACGCGGGGCCGCTGACATCGACGCCGTAGGGGGGTTCCTGGCGGAACGGGTCACCGGACGGTGCGCGGATGGCTACGCTCGGCCACGCAACCGGTAACCGGCTTGGGGGTGACCGTCCTTGGTCGGCGTGCGCGACCTCGATCCCAGCGCCTCACCGCTGGACTACTACGGCTCCGAACTGCGCCGCCTGAGAGAGGACGCGGGCCTCAACCAGGCGCAGCTCGGCAGCATCGTCTTCTGCACGGGATCGCTCATCGGCCAGGTCGAGACCACCCGCAGGGTCCCGACGCGGGATTTCTCGGAACGGGTGGACGCGGCGCTGGGGACGGGCGGGGTGTTCTCCCGGCTGGTGGGGCTGGTGCTGCGGCACCAACTGCCGACCTGGTTCCAGGCGTACGCGGAGATGGAGGCGCGGGCGGCGTACATCTCCTCGTTCCAGGCACAGCTGGTGGACGGCCTGTTGCAGACCGAGGCCTACGCGCGGGCTGTGTTGGCGGCGTGGAGCCGGGAAAACCTCGACGCGAAGGTGGCGGCCCGAATGGAGCGGCAGCGCATTCTGCACCGAGAGAACCCGCCACTGAGTTGGGCGGTGTTGAGCGAGGCCGTGCTTCACCAGGAGGTGGGTGGCCGAGAGGTCATGAGGGAGCAGCTCGCCCACCTGTTGGCTATGCAGAGGCGACAATGGGTGCAGGTGCAGATTCTGCCGTTCGAGGCGGGAGCACACGCGGGACAGATGGGCTCGTTCACGCTCCTGCGGCTGGAAGATGAGCATGACCTGGTCTACACCGAGGACTTTGTGCAGGGCCACATGACGGCCAATCCACAGGCCCTCAGAGAGGGTTCGCTCCGATACGATCATTTGCAGGCAGCTGCCCTGCCCCTGGAGGCATCGGCGGCCCTGATCGCCCGCGTAATGGAGGAGCGCTATGGAGACCATCCAGAACATGACGGGCGCGAAGTGGCGTAAGTCCTCGTACAGCGGTGACACCGGGGGTCAGTGCGTCGAGGTCGCACCCCAGCCCCACCTCGTCGCCGTGCGGGATTCCAAGGTCCCCGAGGGTCCCGTGTTCGCCGTCAGCCCCGCCGCCTTCGCCGCGTTCGTGAAGGCCGTCTCTGTATGATCCGCTCCCGACTCGGGGAGTAGGGGGCGGGGGACATGGAGCAGGTGGAGCCGGGGGGTCCGACGCGCGTGGGGCCGTTCGAGGTCGTCGGCGTGCTCGGGCAGGGCGGGATGGGGCGGGTGCTGCTGGCGGCCGGTCCGGACGGGCGGCTCGTGGCCGTCAAGGAGGTCCTTGCGCACTTCGCCGACGACGAGGGCTTCCGAGCCCGTTTCCGCCGTGAGGTCACCGCCTCGCGCAAGGTGTCCGGTGCGTACACGGCCGCCGTGATCGACGCCGATCCGGACGCGTCGACGCCCTGGCTGGCCTCGGTCTTCGTCGCCGGGCCCTCCCTCGGCGCCGTGGTCAAGGCGGTCGGGGTGCTGCCCGAGGAGGTCGTACGCCGTCTCGCCGCGGGCCTGACGTCGGCCCTGGCCGAGATCCACCGGGCCGGGCTCGTGCACCGTGACCTCAAGCCCGACAACGTACTCCTCGCGGAGGACGGCGTGCGCGTCATCGACCTCGGCATCGCCCGGGCCACGGAGGGCGGGGCGGAGGGCGATACCGGGCTGACACGTACGGGGTTCGTCGTCGGATCACCCGCGTACATGTCGCCCGAGCAGGCGGAGGGGCATCCGCTCACGCCCGCCAGCGACGTCTTCTCCCTCGGTTCCGTGCTGGTCATGGCGCTGACGGGCCGCAGCCCCTTCGCCGGGACCTCCACGCTCAAGACGCTGTACGAGGTGGCGCACGGCGAGCCGGACCTCGGCGGGGTCCCGGCGGGCCTGCGCGGCCTCGTCGCACGCTGCCTGGCCAAGGACCCGGAGGCCAGGCCGACCCCGGCGGAGCTGCACGAGCTGATCGGTCCGGTGCCCCCGGCGGGCCGCCAGTGGCCGTCCGCCGTGTACGGCATGCTCACCGCCCAACGGGTAAGGATCGACGCCCTGTTGGCCGGCCGCTCCTCGGACGGTCCGGAGTCGGCCCCCGCCCCCGCGCGCCTTCCGGAAGCCGCCCCCGCCCCCGGGTCGGGCTCAGTCCCGGCCCCCGCGCCGCGGCCCGTACCGCAGGTGGTGCCGTCGCCACCGACCGGCGTCCCCGGTGTCACCGGCCCCCGCAGCCGGTGGCGTGCACCGCGCCGGATCGCGGCACTGGCGGCGGCCGCGGTCCTGCTCGTGGCCGGTACCGGGACCGCACTGTACGTCCGGGACCGGATGAACGCCCCCATCGCCTACACCGGGATCCCCGGTTGCCAGGCGGCGCGCAAGGCCCTGCCGCTGGAGTTGCGGCCGTCGGGCCGGGACACCTGGTCCCAGACGGCCGACGGCCTGGAGTCCAGCTGCAACGGGGGCGGCGACACCGCGGCGTCGCCGACCGCGCTGGTGCGATGGGAGCTGGCCCTCGGCGGGGACGCGGACGCCAACGCGGCGGCGCAGAAGAAACGCTTCCAGTCGGCGGCGGCCGGTCGGCGCGAGGCACCCCGTCTCGGTTTCGGCACCGAGGCCCACTGGGGATCGGCGGACGCCGACTGGACCTGCGTACTCGCCGTACGGGAGGGCAACCTCTCCGTCCGGGTGAGCCTCCGGGCGAAGCCGTACACCAAGGGCGCCTGCGAGACGAAGGCGAAGGACGTCGCCCGCGCCGCGTTGAAGGCCGCTACGCGCCGCTGACCGCCTGCGGGTGTGCCTTGAAGCAGCGGATCGGGCCCCGGGGCCGAAGTACCGGCCGGGCGCGGGGAATCGGGGAAACACCGTTGCCTGACCTTCCGTCAGAATGGAACGTGTTCTAGCCTGCCGCGCATGGGCATCGGAATCACGCAGGAGCAGCGGGAGTTGGCCGAGGCGGTCCGCGGCTGGGTGGCGCGGGTCATGCCGCCGGAGGAGGTGCGCAAGCTGCTCGACTCCCCGCCGCGAACCGGGGTGCGGCCCGGCTACTGGGACGCGCTGACCGCGTCGGGCCTCCTGGAGCCGCACCTGGAGGGCGGGACCCTGCTCGACCTGGCCGTCGTCGTCGAGCAGGCGGCCCGGGGGGCGCTGCCCGGCGCGTACCTGCCGAGCGTGCTGGCCTCCGTACTGCTGGACCGGGCCGGGGCCGAGCCGCTCGCCGGCCGGGTCGGGGCGGTCGCGCTGGGGCCGGGCACCCTGACCGCCGTGGCCACCGAGGGCGGCGGGCACCTGCTCGACGGGGTCGCCCCGCCCGTGCTCGGCGCCGGCGAGGCCGACCTCGTGCTGCTCGCCGCGGAGGCCGCGCACGGCACCCGCTGGTTCGCCGTGGACGCCGCCGCGCTGGACATCCGGACGCACGAGAGCGCCGATCCCACCCGCCCCACCGCCGAGGTGCGGGCGCGCGGCACGGCGGTCCCGGCCGGACGGCTGCTGGAAGTCGACGCCGCGCTCGTCCGTGACCTCGCCTGCACGCTGTTCGCCGCCGATGCCTGCGGCACCGCCGGGTGGGCCCTGCACACGGCGGCCGAGTACGCGAAGGTGCGCGAGCAGTTCGGGCGGCCCATCGGGCAGTTCCAGGGCGTCAAGCACCTGTGCGCCGACATGCTCGTACGGCTGGAGCAGGCGCGCGCGCTGGCCTGGGACGCCGCGCAGGCCATGGACGAACCCGCCGGTGTGCGCTCGCTCGTGGCGGCCCTCGCCGCCGGGACCGCCCTGGACGCGGCCTACTCCTGCGCCAAGGACTGCATCCAGGTCCTCGGCGGAATCGGCTTCACATGGGAGCACGACGCCCACATCCACCTGCGCAGGGCGGTCGTCGCCCGCCAGCTCCTCGGACCCGGCGACGGGCACCGCTTACGGGCCGTGCGGTGCGCGGCCGCCGGGGCGCGCCGTGAGCTGCGCCTGGAACTGCCCGCGCAGGCCGAGGCGTACCGGGCGAAGGCGCGCGCGGCCATCGAGGACGCGCGGGGGCTGGACCCGGCCGCGGCCCGGCGGATCCTCGCCCCCACCGGCTACGCCGCCCCCCAGCTGCCGCCGCCCTACGGCCTCGGCGCGGGGCCCGTCGAGCAGCTCGTCGTCCAGCAGGAACTGGCGGCCGCCGGGGTCGAGCTCTGCGACCTCGGCATCGCCACCTGGATCGTGCCCTCCCTGCTGGCCCACGGCACGCAGGCACAGCGCGACGCCTACGTACTGCCCACCCTGCGCGGGGAGATCACCTGGTGCCAGCTCTTCTCCGAGCCGGACGCCGGCTCCGACCTGGCCTCGCTGCGGACCAGCGCCGAGCGGCGGGCGGACGGCTCCTGGCTGGTCAACGGGCAGAAGGTGTGGACGAGTTCCGCGCACAGCGCCGACTTCGGCATCCTGCTGGCCCGCACCGATCCGGCCGCGCCCAAGCACAAGGGGCTCGGCTACTTCGTCGTCGACATGAGGAACACCCCCGGCATCGACGTCCGGCCGCTGAAGGAGATCACCGGCGAGGCCCTCTTCAACGAGGTGTACCTCGACGAAGTGGAACTCCCGCCCGACGCGCTGGTCGGCGCGGCCGACGGCGGCTGGCAGGTCGCCCGCAACACCCTCGGCAACGAACGGGTGCACATGGCCGACCGGATGACCTTCGACACCGGACTGGAGGCGCTCCTCGCGCGCGCTGCCGACCTCGACGGCGCCCAACGGGCGCGGATCGGCGCACTGGCCGCCGAGGCGCACGCCCTGGCCTGCATGGGGCTGCGCACCACCCTCCAGCAGGTGTCGGGGCTGGAGCCGGATGCGGGGGCGTCGTTGCGCAAACTGGTCCAGACGCCGCACCAGCAGCGGACCGCCGAGCTCGCGCTCGAAGTGCTCGGGCCGGCGGGTGCGGTGCGGGAGGGGGCGGGGGAGCGGGCGGTGCACGGGCTGCTCATGTCCCGCTGCCTGACCATCGCCGGGGGCACCACGCAGGTCCAGCTCAACGTCGTCGCCGAGCGGATGCTCGGCCTTCCCAGGGACTAGGAGTCACCGGGCATGAAGTCGTACATCGTGGGCGTGGGCATGACGAAGTTCGAGAAGCCCGAGTCGCGGGACCAGCAGTACTGGGACATGGCGAAGGAGGCCGGGTCCGCGGCGCTCGCGGACGCGGGCGTGGACTACGGGCTGGTGCAGCAGGTGCCGGTCGGCCACTGCTTCCAGGCCTCCACCGCCGGCCAGCGGGCGGCGTACGAGCTGGGGCTGAGCGGGGTGCCGGTCTACAACGTCAACAACAACTGCGCGACCGGGGCGACGGCGCTGATGATGGCGCGGCAGTTCGTGGAGGGCGGACTGAGCGACTGCGTACTGGCGCTGGGCTTCGAGAAGATGAAGCGGGGCGCGCTGGGCGGGGGCGCGGACGGAGGGGACTTCGCGACCTCGCCGGTGGCCCGGCACTACGGGATCATGACGGCGGGGCACGGTTTCGAGATGTCCCCGCCCACGGCACAGATCTTCGGCAATGCGGCGCGCGAGCACATGGAGCGCTACGGGACCACACCCGCGCAGCTGGCGGCGGTCGGCGCGAAGAACCACCGGCACTCCGCGGACAACCCCAACGCGCAGTTCCAGGACGTGTACTCGGTCGAGGAGGTCCTCGCGGCGAAGGAGATCCATGCCCCGCTGACGAAGCTCCAGTGCTCGCCCACCTCGGACGGCGCGGCGGCGGTCCTGGTGGTGTCCGAGCGGTTCCTCGTGGCGCACGGACTGCACGACAAGGCGGTGGAGATCGTCGCGCAGGCGATGACGACGGACACGGAGGAGTCGTTCGCGTCGGGCTCGTGCATCGACGTGGTCGGCAAGCCGATGACGGCGGCCGCGGCCCGGCAGGTGTACGAGGCGTCCGGGCTCGGCATCGAGGACGTGGACGTGGTGGAACTGCACGACTGCTTCTCGATCAACGAGCTGCTGACGTACGAGGCGCTGGGCATGTGCGAGGACGGGGCCGCGGGCACGCTGGTGGAGAGCGGGGCCACGACGTACGGGGGGCGGTGGGTGGTGAACCCTTCGGGCGGGCTGATCTCCAAGGGCCACCCGCTGGGGGCGACGGGCCTCGCCCAGGCCGCGGAACTGGTCTGGCAGCTGCGCGGTGCGGCGGGGGCGCGGCAGGTGCCGGGCGCCCGTGTGGGCCTGGCCCACAACATCGGCCTGGGCGGCGCGGCGGTGGTCACCCTACTCCGCCGCTGACGCCCCGGACCCGTGACCGGGGGCGCCGCCCCGGCGGCCGCCGACGGGGGCCGGATCCGGCAGCCGGCGATCACAGCCGGAAGACACCGCGCCAGGTCCAGCCCGCGGCCAGCACCGCTTCGCGCAGCGGCGCCTTCACCGCCGCGGAGCTGAAGCCGGACTCCGGTACCAGGCGCCGCCGGCCTTCGGCGTCCCGCCCGAACCTCCACTGCCTGGAGGTGGAGTTGACCGGCCCACGGGTGTGCTTCCACCCCGAGCCGTCGAAGGACCTCTCCCCGCTCTCCAGGCGCTCCCACTGCTCGTCCAGGGTGCGGACGTCGCGGGCCCCGGCGTCCAGGCGCAGCAGCGTATGGCCGCGCTCGGGGTGCCAGGGGCCCGGCGGGATCCGCCACACCGCCACCAGGTGGGCGCCTTCCCTCGCGGTGCCTTCCCGCAGGACGAACGGAGCGTCCGGGCCGTCGAGCGCGAGCAGCGCGGCCCGGAGCTCCGCGGCGGAGCGTACCGGCGTACCGGGCTCGGGGTGCCGGGTGCCGGTCAGTCGGTCGAGGAGGCCCATCGGGCCAGCCTACGAAATCCCGTTCCCGCCGCCGGACCGCCCTCCCGCCGACGTGAGTTCGCAGCTGCCGTTCGCGCACTGCCTTCGGAGCCGGCCCCGGGAGACGGTCTCGGCCAGGCCGATCGCCCAGCACATCGGGCAGCCGCGCAGCGCGACCACACCGACCGGGGCGAGGAGCAGGGTGGCCGGGCCGAAGACCGGGACGAGGGCGAAGGCCGCGATCAGGGAGCCGAAGCCCACCGCGCCCCGCGCCAGGTGCCGCGGCACGGACGCACTCGCGAAGCTCGATCCGGAGCGGGGTGGGGGGCCCGATCCGCCCCCGGGCACGGACGCCGGGGCCTCGGTGTCAGTGGTGGGCAGCGGCACGGGTGTCTCCCAGGGTGAGTCGGAGCGCGGCACGCGCCCGGTGGAGGCGCGACTTCATCGCGGCCGTGCCGAGGCCCAGCGCGTCGGCGGTCGCCCGCCCGCTGTGCCCCTGCACGTCCCGCATGATCAGGACCCGCCGCTGGTCCGCCGGCAGCGCGGCGATGGCCTCCGCCACCCGCCCCGCCTCCAGGCGCCGCAGCACCTCGTCCTCCGCCGACAGGACGGCCGAGTCCGGCAGCGGCGCCCGCTCCCTCGGCACCAGCCGGGCCCGCCGCAGGCACTCGTTGCGGACGATGCGGAACATCCACGACGCCAGCGCCCCGGACGCCCTGAGCATCCCGATCCTGCGGTACAGGATGATCAGCGCCTCCTGGGCCGCGTCCTCGGCGTCCTCACGCGACGCGCACAGGGAGTACGCGAAGCGCCGTACGTTCGGGTGCGCCCCGGCGACCAGGGCCGTGAGCGAATCGAGGTCGCCGGCCTGCGCCGCGGCGACCAGGGACTCGCCCGGCCAGTCCGTCCGCTCAGCCACGGGCCCGGCCCCGGCGGCGCAGGACGGCGACGGTGCACGCGCAGAGCAGGACGGCCGCGCCGGCGACGACGAGAACAGTGGTCATGCGAAACCTCCGGTTCAGGTGCCGACCCACCTCGGTGTCGGCAACGTACACAAGAGGCGCGGGTCCCCCGAAAGGATTCACCCCAGGGCCGGATCGACCACCGTCTCGCCCGTCGAGGCGCGGCGGACGGCGTCCGCCAGATCCTCGACCGGGCCGTCCCGCAGCACCAGCCCCGCCGCGCCGGCGGCGAGGGCAGCCTCCCGCAGGCCCGGGTGCGCCGAGCCCGTCAGGACGAGGACCCGGCACTCCGGTTCGTCCTCCAGCAGGGCCGTCACCGCCGCCAGGTCCTCCACCAGCGCCACCGCCGGACGGGCCATCGGGTCCCGTACGACCTCGATGTCCGGCTGGAGGCCGAGCTGCAGCGCGAGGGCCGGACTGTGCGGGTCCAGCAGCACCCGCAGGGAGCGGGCCTGGCGGTGTTCCACGGGCATTTCGTCCACCCGCCCAGCCTATCTGACGGGCAGTCATGAGTCTTCCCAAGTGCGGGGGCGTGCGTTATACATTCCCTCACCGGCCGAGCCTAGAACGCGTTCTAGAACCGGCCGTCCCCCATACGACCTCGGTGCGGCCGACGGTGCGGACGACCGCGCCGAGGTCTTCCAGGGCAGCGATTTTCCCGCTCGACCGACGACAGGGAGCCGCATCCTCATGCCGATCGATGCCGCCAGGGCCCTCGCCGCAGACCCCCGCCGGGGGGACATCGGCTGGGACCACAAGGACATCCAGCTCTACCACCTCGGCCTCGGCGCCGGTCTGCCGGCGAACGACCCGGACGAGCTGCGCTACACCCTCGAATCCAAGCTGCACGTCCTGCCCAGCTTCGCGACCGTCGCCGGCGCCGGCATGGCCATGCTCGGCGGCCTCGGCCAGCCCGGCATCGAGGTCGACCTCGCCCACGTCCTGCACGGCGGCCACTCCATCGAGCTGCACCGGCCCATCCCCGTCCAGGGGCGCGCCACCTCCAGCTCCAAGGTCGCCGCCGTCTACGACAAGGGCAAGGCGGCCGTCATCGTGCTGCGCTCCGAGGTCGCCGACGCCGACGGCCCCCTGTGGACCAGCGATGCGCAGATCTTCGTACGGGGCGAGGGCGGCTTCGGCGGCGAGCGCGGCCCCTCCGTCAGGGAGGAGCTGCCCGCCCGCAACCCCGACCGGGTCGAGGAACGGCCCGTCCGCGAGGACCAGGCGCTCCTCTACCGCCTCTCCGGCGACTGGAACCCGCTCCACGCCGACCCCGAGTTCGCCAAGCTCGCCGGCTTCGACAAGCCGATCCTGCACGGCCTGTGCTCGTACGGGATGACCCTCAAGGCCGTCGTCGACACGGCCCTGGGCGGGGACGTCTCCCGGGTCCGCGCCTACCGCACGCGCTTCGCCGGGATCGTCTTCCCGGGCGAGACGCTGCGCATCCGGATGTGGCAGGAGCCCGGCCGCGTCCTGGTGTCGGTGACCGCCGTCGAACGCGACGACGCGCCGGTCCTCGCCGACACCGTCGTCGACCACTCCTAACACTCCGCCCCCCGACAGCACCGACAGGAGCCGCACCGTGCGCGCAGCACTGCAGAGCGAGATCGGCCAGGACAAGCTGGAAGTCGTCGACGACATGCAGGCCGTGGGCTTCGGCCCCGGCAAGGTGAGGATCCGCATCAGGGCCACCGGCCTGTGCCACTCGGACCTGTCCGCGATGAGCGGCGTCCTGCCGCAGCCCGCCCCCTTCGTGCCCGGCCACGAGGGCTCCGGAGTGATCACCGACGTCGGCGACGGCGTCACCGGCCACGCGGTCGGAGACCGCGTCCTCGTCTGCTGGCTCCCGCCGTGCGGCCACTGTCCGTCCTGCAGGCGCGGCCAGGGCCACCTGTGCCTGGAGGCCTTCGGGAACGTCGCCACCCCCAACTTCAAGCGGGGCGACGGCGACGTCTTCGGCTTCGCCGGCACCGGCACCTTCTCCGAGGAGATGGTCGTCCCGGCCGCCTGCGCCGTCCCGATCCCCGACGACCTTCCCTTCGACATCGCGGCACTGATCGGCTGCGGCGTCACCACCGGCCTCGGAGCGGCCGTCAACACCGCCGAGGTGCAGGCCGGATCGTCCGTGGCCGTCATCGGCTGCGGCGGCGTCGGCATCTCCGTCATCCAGGGCGCCAAGGTGCAGGGCGCGGCCCAGATCATCGCCGTGGACCCGGTCGAGTCCCGCCGCGAGGCGGCCCTGCGCTTCGGGGCCACCGAGGCGGTCTCCCCGGAGGAGTTCGCCGACGCCAAGAACCGGATCACCGCCGGAGAGGGCTTCGACTACGTCTTCGAGGTCGTCGGCACGTCCGCGACCGCGCAGAAGGCGTACGAGATGACGCGGCGCGGCGGCTCCGTCGTCGTGGTCGGTGCGGGCGCCCTCGACGACAACTTCCAGGTCAACATGTTCTCGCTGTTCTTCGACGAGAAGAAGATCCTGCCCTCGATGTACGGAGGCGGCGACGTGCTCCGCTCCTACGAGCGCACCATCGCGCTGTGGCGGGCCGGCCGTATCGACCTGGCGAACCTGATCACGCACCGGGTGAGCCTGGCCGAGGTCAATGACGCCCTCGACCAGATGCGCACGGGCGTCGCCCTGCGCACCTGCATCGAACTCTGACGCTCCCCCGGCACCCGCGCCCCCAACGGCTCCGACCTGATCCGACCTGCTCCGACCTGATCCGAGAGGAACGCCACCGATGTCACTCCCACTTGAGGGGCTCAGCGCCATCGTCACGGGCGCCGGCCGCGGTCTCGGCCGGGCCGAGGCGATCGAGCTCGCGCGGCTGGGCGCGAGCGTGGTCGTCAACGACCTCGGCCGGCCCGGCCGGGACGGCTCGGGCGAGGCCTCGGCCGCCCCGGCGCAGGAAGTGGCGCAGGAGATCCGCGCGGCCGGCGGGCAGGCC
Source organism: Streptomyces sp. NRRL F-2664 (assembly GCF_000719345.1). Classification (GTDB taxonomy): domain Bacteria; phylum Actinomycetota; class Actinomycetes; order Streptomycetales; family Streptomycetaceae; genus Streptomyces. The sequence goes on along the minus strand of NZ_JOFX01000042.1, from coordinate 67,339 downwards.
GTCGCGCACCTCGGCGACGTCGCCGACTTCGAGCAGGCCGGCGAGCTGGTCGAGCTGGCGGTGGGCACCTACGGCAAGCTCGACGTCCTGGTCAACAACGCGGGCATCCTGCGCGACCGGATGGTCTTCTCGATGTCGGAGGAGGAATGGGACTCGGTGATCCGCGTCCACCTCAAGGGTCACTTCAACACCACCCGCTTCGCATCCGCCCACTGGCGCGAACGGTCCAAGGCCGCAGGCGGCCCGGTCTACGGCCGGATCGTCAACACCTCCTCCGAAGCCTTCCTCGGCGGCTCGGCCGGGCAGCCGAACTACGCCGCCGCCAAGGGCGGCATCGTGGGCCTCACGACCTCGACCGCCCTCGCCCTGGCCAAGTACGGGGTGACGGCCAACGCCATCTGCCCGCGCGCCCGCACCCGGATGACGGAGGACGTCTTCGCCGGCTTCGAGGTCCCCGAGGACGGCAGGCTGGACGCCCTCGCCCCCGAGCACGTCGCCCCGCTCGTCGGCTACCTGGCCTCACCCGCCTCCGCCCGGGCCAACGGGCAGCTCTTCGTCGTCCACGGCGGCATCGTGGTCGTCATGGAACGCCCCAAGGTCGCCGCCAAGTTCGACACGGGCAAGGAGGCCTTCTCCTACGAGGAGCTCGACGCGGTCCTCACCCCGCACTACGAAGCCCGACCGGCGAACGAGACCTTCGCCGCCCCCGAGGTCCTGGGCCTGAAGCACGGCTGAACCGTGGGGGGCTGGCCCTACCGGCCCGGCAGCGGCGCCTGCTGGAGCGGGATCGGGCGCGCCGAGGGCGGGGCCGGCGGGGCCGCCGACCGGACCGGCACGTCCACCCGGACCGGCGGCGGGGGAGAGGCGGGAAGCGCCGTCCCGAGGATCCCGCAGGGCACCTCCGGTGTCGCGTACGGCAGGTGCAGACGGCCCTGCGGGCTGAACAGGCCCGCGCCGCCGAGCCAGCCCGCCGGGGCGGTCATCCGAAAGACGTGCCGGTCGGCCGGGCGCCACAGGCCGATGTCCCCCTCGGGCAGCCGCAGCGCCACCCCGCAGGTCTCCGGCATCAGGGCCTGGCCCGGCTGGACGGCGAAGGGCACGGCGTCCCCCCGCCGCAGGCACTCGGGGAAGCGGACCGGGCGCGAACTGCCGAGGACGCCCCAGCCCAGCCGCGGTTCGCCCGGGGCGTCGGAGCGGATCAGCAGCAGTCCGCTGTCCGGGTCGGCCAGCAGCAGGCGGTCGTCGCTGTCCTCCGTGATCTGCAGCAGCGGGGTGACCCTGCCGTCGCCGCCGAGGTCCACCGTGACGGCCTTCGCGGTCCCCTCCAGCTCGCGGTCCAGGGCCAGCAGCCGGCCCGTGCGGTCCAGCCACACCCCGCCGGAGCAGCGCCCCGGGATCCGGGCCACGCGCTGCGGCCCGAAGGCGGACCCCGCCACCTGCCACAGCGTGGTCACGGTGTCCGACGCGGCCACGGCGAAGGCACCGATGCCGTCCGGGGCCGGCGGCAGCAGGAAGACCCGTACGCCCTCCTGCGCGTCCACGCCGCCCAGCTGCAGCTCTCCCGTGCGCGGCCCGGCCGCGGCGCCCGTCGGGTACAGCAGGGCGAAGGCGTGCCGGTCCGCGACGCGGCGGTGGATCAGCACGCGCCCGTCGGTCAGGGGGAGGAGCTCACTGTCCGCCTCCTCGGGCTGGGCGAGGGGCAGGGGTACCGCGTACGGCTCGGGACCGGCGAGGGTCCAGCGTTCCGCGTAGCGCGCCTCGCCCTCCCCGGCGAGCCGGGCGGCGTACGACCCGTCCGCGGAGATCGTGAACGGGGCCGTGGTCGTCATCTCGATGGCACAGACAGTCATCCGGGCCGTCACCTCCGGTGAGGAAGCTAGTTTTCGGGATTCCTGCCGAACAACACGACCAAGGCGGCTTCACACGTAAGGGTGTCCGGGCGGCGATTCGTCTGTGATGCGCGGTGCGGTTGTGCTGCGAGGCATCGAAAGACAGGCCCGGCGGGCGGGCTCCGGGCCGCTTCGCAGGTACCGCTGCTGACCGGACCGGCCGCCACGGACGGTAGCCTTGGCCCGTGCCCCGTCTCTCTGAAGTCATCGCCGCGCTGGACGCTCTCTGGCCCCCCTCGCGGGCCGAGCAGTGGGACGCGGTCGGAACCGTGTGCGGCGACCCCGACGCCGAGGTCGGCCGGGTCCTCTTCGCCGTCGACCCCGTCCAGGAGATCGCCGACGAAGCCGTGGACCTGGGCGCCGACCTGATCGTCACCCACCACCCCCTCTACCTGCGGGGCACCACCACGGTCGAGGCCGGCACCTTCAAGGGCCGCGTCGTGCACACGCTCATCAAGAACGACATCGCGCTGCACGTCGCCCACACCAACGCCGACACCGCCGACCCCGGCGTCTCCGACGCCCTCGCCGGCGCCCTGGACCTGCGGATCACCGGCCCGCTGGTGCCGGACCCCAGCGACCCGGACGGACGCCGCGGCCTCGGCAGGATCTGCGAACTGGACCGTCCCGAGACCCTGCGGGAGTTCGCCGCCCGCTGCGCGGCCTGGCTGCCGCCGACCGCCCAGGGCATCCGCGTCGCCGGCGACCCGGACGCGATGATCCGGCGGGTCGCCGTCAGCGGCGGCTCCGGCGACAGCCTCTTCGCCGAGGTCCGCGCCGCCGGCGTCGACGCCTTCGTGACCGCCGACCTGCGCCACCACCCGGTGTCCGAGGCCCGCGAGCAGAGCCCGCTGGCCCTCGTCGACGCCGCCCACTGGGCCACCGAGTGGCCCTGGTGCGAGCAGGCGGCCGCGCAGCTCGACGCGATCTCCGAGCGCCACGGCTGGGGTCTGCGCACCCACGTCTCGCGCACGGTCACCGACCCGTGGACGGTGCACGCGCCGTCCGTACCCTCCCCTTCTACCTCTGGAGCCCCCAACTGAACGCCGAGCCCGCCGACCAGATCCGACTTCTCGATGTCCAGGCGCTGGACGTCCGGCTGTCTCAGCTCGCCCACAAGCGCAAGTCGCTGCCCGAGCACGCCGAGCTCGACACGCTCACCAAGGACCTGGCGCAGCAGCGCGACCTGCTGGTCGCCGCCCAGACCCAGGCGAGCGACACGGCCCGCGAGCAGACCAAGGCGGAGCAGGACGTCGACCAGGTGCGCCAGCGTGCGGTCCGCGACCAGCAGCGGCTCGACTCCGGCGTGGGCATCTCGGCCCGGGACCTGGCGAACCTGCAGAGCGAGGTCGTCTCCCTCGCCAAGCGCCAGGGCGACCTGGAGGACGTGGTCCTGGAGGTCATGGAGCGCCTGGAGGCGGCGCAGGAGCGCGTCTCCGAGCTGACCGAGCGCGTCTCCGCCCTGGAGGCCAAGGTGGCGGACGCCACCGCCCGCCGCGACGCGGCCACTACCGAGATCGACACCGAGGTCGCGAAGGTCACCAAGGACCGCGAGGTGATCGTCACCTCGATGCCGGCCGACCTGATGGCGCTGTACGAGAAGATCCGCGTCAAGCAGGGCGGGGTCGGCGCCGCACGCCTCTACCAGCGCCGCTGCGAGGGCTGCCGGCTGGAGCTCGACATGGCCGAGGTCAACGAGATCAAGGCCGCGGCCCGCGACCAGGTCGTCCGGCACGAGAACTGCGGCCGCATCCTGGTCCGTACGGCCGACTCGGGCATCTGATGCCGCGTTTCGTCGTGGAGGCGGACGGCGGGTCCCGGGGCAACCCGGGGCCGGCCGGCTACGGCGCCGTCGTCCTCGACCCGGCCTCGGGCGAGACGCTGGCCGAGCGCGCCGCGTACATCGGCGTCGCGACGAACAACGTGGCCGAGTACAAAGGTCTGATCGCAGGCCTCACGGCCGCCCGCGACCTCGCGCCCGACGCGGTGGTCCTGGTGCGGATGGACTCCAAGCTCGTCGTCGAGCAGATGTCGGGCCGCTGGAAGATCAAGCACCCGGACATGAAGCCGCTCGCGGCCGAGGCCGCGCGGATCCTGCCGCGCGCGCAGGTGACGTACGAGTGGATCCCGCGCGAGCGGAACAAGCACGCCGACCGGCTCGCCAACGAGGCGATGGACGCGGGCAGGCGCGGCGGGCAGTGGGAGCCGTCGGCCTCCTCGGCGGCCCTCGCGACGCCGTCGGTCCCGGCGGCCCCCTCGGGACCGCCCGGCGACGCCGCCGCGGGCGCGGCGGCCGCCCGCGCGGCCCTGGCCGCCGCCCGGTCCGGCCCCGACACCGCGGCGGCCCGGGGCATCGCCGGCGACGCGGCCGCGACCGCGGCCCGCACCGGTACGGCGTCGGTGGGCGCGGCCTCCGCACCGGCCGGTCCCGGCCGCGCGGCCACCGCACCGGCGCCCGCCCGGGCAGGGGCCGACATCCTCTTCGCCGAGCCCGGTCCCGGCACGGACGCGCAGATCCCCGCGGCGGCGCCGGCGTCCGACCTGGACGCCCACGCGACGACGGGCAGCGCGCCCGCGGGCGGGCAGGGCTGGGGTCCCGACATGGGGCCGCCGGCCACCTTCGTACTGCTGCGGCACGGCGAGACGGCGCTCACCCCGCAGAAGCGGTTCTCCGGGAGCGGCGGGAGCGACCCCGAGCTGTCCCCGGCCGGCCGCCGGCAGGCGGCGGCCGTCGCCGAGGCGCTCGCCGCCCGCGGTACCGTCCAGGCGGTCGTCAGCTCCCCGCTGCTGCGCTGCCGCGAGACCGCGCAGGCGGTCGCCGACCGCCTCGGCCTCGGCGTGACGGTCGAACAGGGCCTGCGCGAGGTGGACTTCGGCGCGTGGGAGGGCCTGACCTTCGCCGAGGTGCGGGACCGCTTCCCGGACGACCTCCAGGCCTGGCTGGACTCCCCGAAAGCCGCCCCCACCGGGGGCGGGGAGAGCTTCGCGGCCGCCACCCGGCGGATCGCGGCGACCCGCGACCGGCTGCTGGCCGAGCACGCGGGCCGCACGGTCCTGCTGGTCACCCACGTGACGCCGGTCAAGATCCTGGTGCGCCTGGCGCTGGGCGCGCCGCCGGAGTCGCTGTTCCGCATGGAGCTGTCGGCGGCCTCCCTCTCGGCGGTGGCCTACTACGCGGACGGCAACGCCTCGGTCCGCCTCCTGAACGACACGGCGCACCTGCGCTAACCCTGGCGGGGCTGGGCGGGGTGCGGGCCGGTGTGCCGGGGCCCTGCCCCGGCCAAGGGCCGCGCGGGCGGCCGCCGCGCCCGCGGCGGCGTCGCCGGGCGGTCCCGACCGCTACGGTCGCGGACACCCGAGGCCGTGCGGCAAGAGCTGTGGGCCCTGCTCGCAGTCCACCAGGCCATCCGCCGGTTCGCGCACGCCGCCGCCGCGAGCAGCCCCGCCCTGGACACGGACCGGCTCTCCTACCTCCGCTGCGTCCGGATCGCCCGCCGCAGTGTGGCATTCCAGCACAACACCTCCCGACGCACGCTGACCAGCGCCTGGAAGGAGGCCACGCAGGAAGCGCGCTCTCGCTTGCTGTCGGATCAAGAAGCCGATGCGGTGGCCGATCCTGCGAACTCGGAGCGGCCGCAGCAAGGTCGAGCCGAGCCGGTGGGCCCACAACCAGACCACCAAGCAGCGCAAACACAGGGGAGCCGGCAGACCTGTGCCCCGCCAACCAGAGCTCCCGCCCCAAGCGGTGGTTTCAGGAAAAGGCTGCGCCCGTATCAGTCGTGGTTCACGGTGGTCAGATCCAGTGGTAGTTGGTGTCGTCCAGGGTCGGCAGGAAGGCCCGGGCGGCATCGAGCGGCACTGTGGGAGTAGCCAGCTCGGCGAGCGGGACTGGTGGGAACAGAGCCTTGTCGGCCGTGTCCTTGTAGTGGATCCAGATGAGGTGGCCGGCTCCGGCGGTGTCATCGTGCTCGACGGTACGCAGGCGAGCACGGGTGACATCGACGATGTGGAGGCGGAAGACGAGGTGGAGTTTGCGGGGCGGGGTGCTTCCGGGTCGGGCCACCATGGCGTCCCGGATCCAGGTCAGTCGCGGGACACAACTCGATTCTGAGAGGTCCAAGCCCAGTTCTTCGTCGAGTTCGCGTGCGAGGGCCTGATGGATCCGTTCCCCGGGTTGGACGTTGCCACCTGGGAGGGTGTATTGGTCCTGGCCGTTCTTGATGCGGTGGATGAGGGCGATCTCGTCGCCGTTGAACAGGGCCGCGGCGACGCGGATCTTGATGCGGGTGAAAGGTTCGGCGGAGGTCACTGAGGGGCTTCTCCTTCGGTGGATGAGACGTCGTTCTGAAACGATCAGTAAGCGCGCGGATCAGAGTGGAGCGAGGATCATGAGGATTTCGTCGCGGTCGTCACCTGCGGCGAGCCGGAGGGCGCCAGGCCACCGGCCGCGGGTCTGAACATGGTGGACGGTGCCCCAGTGTGAGATCAGCCTGAACGGGTCGCGACGGACGTTGAGCCAACCTGCGAGTTCCCCGTCCATGGTTGCGGCGAGCAGTCGACCGGTGTCGGGGGAGAGCAGGTCGATGATGCGATCGAGGGCCGAAGTCACCGTGGCGGCAGCGACAGGCGGGAAGGGGAAGCCTCCGCCCGTACCAGATGCAACCTGGCCGGCGGTCGAGGCGCAGCGTCCGGGGAGCGCCGCAGCACCACCACCGGACCGCCACCCCCGAACGGGAGTGGAAAGGGGCAGACGAGCCGGCCTGTACGCCGGGTTCTGTCACCCGGTGACCTCGCGGTCGCCGGGGAGACGGCCATCCATCTAGGACCGACGTTGCCGCCGGCCTCGTGCGGTCCACCCGCGAACTCGGGCGGGCAGCCCTCAAGCGTTCGCGCAGACCCGTCCGGGGACGGGTCCTCTTGACCTTGCTCCAGGTGGGGTTTACCTAGCCGCCTGGGTCACCCCAGGCGCTGGTGGTCTCTTACACCACCGTTTCACCCTTACCGGAGGCCGAAGCCCCCGGCGGTCTGTTTTCTGTGGCACTGTCCCGCGGGTCACCCCGGGTGGGCGTTACCCACCACCCTGCCCTGTGGAGCCCGGACGTTCCTCGGCGGGATCCGGGGATCCCGACGCGGCCGCCCGGCCGACTCGTCTGCCGTGGCGACCATGGTACCGGCTGTGCCGTCGCCGCTTGACCTTGCCGCAACGGCAGGGTTTCTACTGGGGGCATGCGGATCGGAGAGATCGCCGCGGTCGTCGGGGTCACCACCCGCGCGATCCGGCACTACCACCATGTCGGGCTGCTTCCGGAACCGGAGCGGCGCCCCAACGGATACCGGGCCTACACCGTCCGGGACGCCGTCCTGCTGGCCCGTGTACGCCGCCTCACCGAGCTGGGGCTCAGCCTGGACGAGGTCCGTGACGTCCTCGCCGACGACGCCGGGCGGGACCTGGCCGACGTACTGGCGGAGCTGGACGCCGACCTCGCCCGGCAGGAGGCCGCGATCAAGGAGCGCCGGCGGCGGCTCGCAGTGCTGCTGGCCGCCGGGCCGGGGGAGGGGGAGCCGCTCTCGCCCGCTCTCGCCGACCTGCTGGCGAAGGCGCCGCGGACGGCGTCCCCGGCCGCGGCGAAGGACCGCGAACACCTGACGCTCCTCGACGTCTCGGGCGCGGGCGGTCAGGAGGTCTACGCCGCCCTGGGGACGGTCGCCGCCGACCCGGGGGTGCTCGCCCTGTACGAGCGGCTGGACGAACTCGCCGACGCCCCCGTGGACGACCCGCGGATCCCGGGCCTGGCGGCCGAGCTGGTGGCCGCGGTCCCGGAGGAGGTGTTCGCCGTGATCCCCCGGGACGGGGTGGTCGTGCCCGGGTTCAAGGAGGCGCTGCTCGCCGAGTACGCGCCCGCGCAGGCGGAAGTGGTGCGCCGGGTCATGGAGGCGTTCGTCGAGAGGGGGCGGGGATGACGGGCGCGGTGCGGTCGGCCCGGCTGGCGGGGGCCGCGGTGCTGCCGGCGGAGCTGGCGCTCGTGGTGTGCGCGGCGGCCGGGCTGCGGCTGCCCGCGCCGGTCCTGGCCGCCGCGGAGGCCGTGGTGTGCGGGGTGCTCGTACTGGAGGCGTGGGTGCTGCGCGGGCTGTACACCGCAGCCCGGGCGGCCGGCGAAGCACCCGGAGCTGCCCTGCGGACGGCGGTCGCGGCCGTGGTCCCGGTGCAGGTACGGCGGCTGCTGCGGCACGAGCTGCTGGCCGGCGCCTCCCTCGGCCGGTGGGTCCTGCGGCGCAAGCACGGGGTGCGCCCCGGCGACCTCGCCGCCGCGTACACCGGACCGCAGACGGCCATGATGTACGGGATGGTCTTCGTGTCGGTGGTCGAGACCTTCGCGCTGGCCCTGCTCATCCCCTGGCCGGCGGTGCACCGGGTGGTGCTCGTGCTGGACGTGTACGGGATCGTGCTGCTGCTCGGCCTGCACGCCGCCTGCGTCACCCGGCCGCACGTGGTCGGCGCCGACGGGTCGCTGCGGATCCGCTACGGGGCCCTCTTCGACCTCGCCGTCCCGCCGGACGCGGTGGCCTCGGTCCGGGTGGACCGGCGCTACCCCCAGGGGCGGCTGGTCACCGTCTCCGAGGAGGGGGTGCTCGACCTCGTCGTCGGCAGCCAGACCACCGTGACCCTGGAACTGCACCGTCCGCTCGCCTTCACCCGTCCGCTGGGCGCGAGGGCGACGGCCCGCACGGTCCGCTTCCACGCCGACGATCCCCACGCCCTGGTCGGCGCCCTGCGCCGGCCGGCGTGAGCGTCCTGCTGCGGTCGACCGGACGGGCGGCCCATCCCGGCGGGCGTCCAGGGCGTGTCTTTCGGAGCATGCCGGGCTCGCGGGGCTCCCTGGTCCGGTGACCCCTAGGACACGCCCTAGGCTGGCCGGGGGGCCGCATCCCCCGCGCCGTGTCGTACTGAAGGAGAACCACCGTGCTCGTGCTGCTGCCGCCCTCCGAGGGAAAGGCCGCCGGAGGCTCCGGCGCACCGCTGGAGCCGCAGGAGCTGTCGCTGCCCGGGCTGGCGCAGGCCAGGGCGGCGGTACTGGAGGAGCTGGTCGAGCTGTGCGCGGGCGACGAGCTGAAGGCCCGTGAGGTGCTGGGCCTGAGCGAGGGCCTGCGGGGCGAGGTCGCCAAGAACGCGGGGCTGCGCTCGGCCGCGGCCCGCCCGGCGGGGGAGATCTACACCGGCGTGCTCTACGACGCGCTGGGCCTGGCCGACCTGCCCGCGGCGGCGCGGGCGACCGCCGAGGACGCACTCCTGGTCTTCTCGGGACTGTGGGGCGCGGTGCGGATCACCGACCGCATCCCCTCGTACCGCTGCTCGATGGGCGTCAAGCTGCCCGGTCTGGGGGCCCTCGGCGCGTACTGGCGCGCTCCCATGGCCGAGGTGCTGCCCGCTGCGGCCGGGGACGGGCTGGTGCTGGACCTCCGTTCGGCGGCGTACGCGACGGCGTGGAAGCCGAAGGGGGAGGTCGCGGGCCGGACCGCGACCGTGCGGGTGCTGCACTCGCAGGTGGTCGACGGCGTGGAGAAGCGGTCCGTGGTGAGCCACTTCAACAAGGCGACGAAGGGCCGGCTCGTCCGGGACCTGCTGCTGGCCGGGGCCGTGCCCGCATCGCCGGCGGAGCTGGTGACGGCCCTGCGGGACCTGGGCCACGTCGTCGAGGCCGAAGCCCCCGCGAAGGCGGGCCGGGCGTGGTCCCTCGACGTGGTCGTGACACAGATCCACCACTGACGGGCCGTCACCGGCGCGCGGTACCGGCGGCCCGGGGCCGGGGAAGGGGCGCCGCCCCCGGCGCCCCGTGCCTCAACGGCCCAGCGGCCAGGCCACCGTGGCCGGGGTGCGGTCGGAGGTGTCCGCGTACGCGGCGCAGGCGTCGGTCAGGGCTTCCAGGAGGGTGAGCGGGTCCGGGAGGGGGTGTTCCGTGCCGCGGACCCAGGCGACCGCCCGGTCACCGGGGAGGGCCGCCGGGGGGACCAGGACGTAGCTGCCGCGGCAGTGCCAGCGCAGCCCGGGGTGTTCGGCCATCGTCTCGGGGTGGCAGTCCAGCGCGCACGGCCACCATTCGTCCTCGTCCTCGGGGGTGCCGCGGGTGGCGGTGAAGAAGAGCATCCGGGCCTGGTCGCCGATGCCGCCCGATTCGGCGACGGGGCCGACCTTGACGCCGGCCTCCAGGAGCCGCGCGAGGGCGGCGGCGCCGGCTTCCAACGGGACGTCGAGCACGTCGTGGACCATGCCGGTCGCGGTGATGAAGTTGGCCTGGGGCTCGTTGCGCGCCCACCGCTCGATCTGCGCGCGGTCGGTGGTCGACTGCGTCTGCCAGGCGAAGGAGACGGGATGTCGGGCCGGGGTCGGACATCCGATGCGGTCGCACGAACATCGGTAACCGGCGGGATGGGCGGCGGGGGCGAGCGGCAGACCGGCGGCTGCGGCAGCCAGGAGGAGCGCTTCGCGCTCCCGGGCGGGGTCCTCGGCGGTGGGCTTCTGCCGCCGGCGCAGCCACTGGGAGATCCTGCTCTGCTCGCCGCGTTTGACGCGGCCGGACTCAGACCCCATCTATCCCCTCACCTCACCGTTGCCCCGGCAGACCTTCACATGGTCCCACCATCCTGCGCCCCGGGTGACCGCTCTCGACGAGCGGGGGGCCGGGGATGGGTGAGCGCCAACCCCTACATACCCCCAGAATCGGGTCAAACATTCCCTGGTGAACGCGGGTTGTCGTGCGGTGGACGTGCGGTGACGTTTGCCACCCCGCCGAGTACGCGGTCCACGAGCGCGTCGGTGTAGGCGTGCGTCAGGGGGGCGGTGCGCAGCAGCCAGCGGTACGTCAGGGGACCGAGGAGCATCTCCACCGTCAGCCGCAGGTCGGCGTCGGGTGCGAGCTGACCGGCTTCGCGGGCGGTGCGCAACCGGGCCTCGTACAGGGCGAGCTGCGGCTCCAGCAGCTCCTCGGTGAAACGCGCGCCGAGCTCGGGGTCGGTGGCGCCGGCCGCCGTCAGGGCGCGTGCGGGGGCCTCGTACTTCTCGTCGTTGAACTCGTCGACCGTCGCCCTCAGGACGTGCTTGAGGTCCGCGGCGAGGTCGCCGGTGTCGGGGAAGCCGGTCCACTCGGCGGCGGTCTCCGCGTCCCCGGCGAGGGCGAGGGAGGCTTCCAGGAGGACGGCGGCCTTGGAGGGCCACCAGCGGTAGATGGTCTGCTTGCCGACGCCCGCGCGGGCGGCGATGGCCTCGATCGTCAGCTTGTTGTAGCCGACCTCCCCGACCAGGGCGAGCGCGGCGTCGAGGATGGCGCGCCGGGAGCGGTCGCTGCGGCGCGTGGCGTCAGGGGTCTTGGTCATACCGCGAACCTATCAAAGCGAGACGTCTCGTCTCTCCTTCTTCCGTCGTTTTCGTAAACCACCCCATCGGTCCACTGTGCCGTCCCCCGTCCAGGAGGGACGATTCTCTCCAGCACTCGTCCCGAGTCGTGAAAGTCGTGAGGAGCCTTCTTTGCGCAGAGACGCCACACCCCGGCGCTATCTGATGTGCCCACCCGCACACTTCAAGGTCACGTACTCCATCAACCCGTGGATGGATCCCACGAAACCGGTGGACCTGCCCCTCGCCCAGGCACAGTGGGAAGACCTCAGGGACCGGTACGTGTCCCTGGGCCACACCGTCGAGACCCTCGTACCGGATCCCGCCCTGCCCGACATGGTGTTCGCGGCGAACGGGGCGCTGGTGATCGACGGCCGGGTCCTCGGAGCCCGGTTCGCCCACCCCGAACGGGGCCCCGAGGCCCGGATCCACCTCGACTGGTTCCGCGGGCACGGCTACCAGGACGTCCACGAGCCCGCCCACGTCAACGAGGGCGAGGGCGACTTCGCCGTCACCGCGAGCTTCGTCCTCGCCGGGCGCGGCTTCCGCTCCAGCCCGCTCTCGCACGCCGAGGCGCAGGAGTTCTTCGGCCGCCCCGTCATCGGGCTCGACCTGGTGGACCCCCGCTACTACCACCTGGACACCGCGCTCAGCGTCCTCGACGGCGACGAGGTCATGTACTACCCGGACGCCTTCTCGCCCGGGAGCCGGCGCGTGCTCCGCCGCCTCTTCCCCGACGCGCTCATCGCCGACGGCCGGGACGCGGCCGCCCTCGGACTGAACGCGGTGTCCGACGGCCGGCACGTACTGCTCCCGCAGGCGGCCGCCGGGCTGTTCGGCCCGCTGCGGGACCGGGGCTTCGAACCGGTTCCGATGGACCTCGGCGAACTGCTCAAGGGCGGCGGCAGCGTCAAGTGCTGCACCCAGGAGCTGCGGTCGTAGACCGCCGGCGGCGGGCCCGCCGGCCCGCCGGGGCGGTCTAATCCTCCCGGTCCGCCGGGGGCGGCGGCCAGGCCCGGCCCCAGTCGGCGTCCCGCGCGGCCTTGTACAGGCCGCCGTGGCGCTTGGTCACGTTGACCCGGGTCAGGCCCGCGCCGTCGCCCTCCTCGGGGCCGCACAGCTCCAGCAGGACCAGCCCCTTGCGGATCTGCGGCTTGCGGATGATCCGCGAGGCGGCCGGCTCCACCGGGAAGCGCGTCGCGGCGACGTAGCTGAACTTCTCGTCCTCGTAGGGCAGCGAGCCGCCCTTGACCTGCCGGTGCAGGGAGGAGCGGCTGACCCGCGCCGAGAAGTGGCACCAGTCCTGGCCGACCTCGATCGGGCACGTCCCGTCGTGCGGGCACGGGGCGGCGACCCGCAGCCCGGCCGCGATCAGCTGGTCGCGGGCCTCCCGGATGCGCAGGTACCCCTCCGGCGTGCCCGGCTCGATCAGCACCACCGCCCGGCCGGCGCGCGCCGCCTCGGCGACGACGGCCGTGCGGGCCTGCTCGGTCAGCTCGCCGAGTACGTACGACACCGTCACCAGGTCGGCCTCGGGGATCGCCAGGCCCGCGCCGATGACGGCCCGCCGCCACTCGGCGCCGCTCAGCACCGGCGAACCGGAGGCCGCCGCCAGCTGTCGGCCCAGGGCCAGCGCCGGCTCGGCCCAGTCCAGTACGGTGGTCCGCCGCGGGCCGTCCCAGGTGGCGTCGACCGCCCAGGTCGCGGCGCCGGTGCCGCCGCCCACGTCCACGTGCGAGCCCGGAGCCCAGTCGGGCGCCGCCTCGGCGAGGCCGTCCAGAGCGGCCCGCACCGCTTCGAAGGTGGCCGGCATGCGGTAGGCCGCGTACGCCGCGACGTCGGAGCGGTCGCGCAGGACCGGCGCGTCGGTGGGGGTCCGCCCCCGGTAGTTGGCGATGAGCCGTTCGACGGCGGCCGAGGCCTGCTTGGGCGGCAGCCCGTCGAGCAGCCCGCCGAGCGCGCTGCGGAGGGTCTCGGCGGTGGTGGGGGCGGAGGCGTTCACCTGCGAAGTTTACGCCGCAGTCGAAGGCGCCCCGGCCTCGCGGGCCTGCTGCCACGGCCGGCACAGGGCGAGGAAGCAGCTCGCCGACAGCACCGCGCACACCAGCTGCACCAGCGCCATCGGCACGGCCGTGTCCTCGCCCGCGATGCCCACCAGCGGCGAGGCGATCGCGCCGACCAGGAACGAGCAGGTGCCGAGCAGCGCGGATGCCGATCCGGCCGCGTGCGGGGTCCGCATCAGCGCCTGTGCGTTGGTGTTCGGCAGCACGATGCCCATCGCCGACATCAGGACGAACAGCGCGGTGGCGATCGGGACCAGCCCGACCTCGCCGAAGACGCCCGTCGCCATCAGCAGCAGGGACACCGTGGCGGCCGTGACGACCGCCAGCCCGACGGCCAGCACCTTGTCCAGGCTGACCCGGCCCACCAGCAGCTTGCCGTTGATCTGGCCGACGAGGATCAGGCCGACGGAGTTCAGGCCGAAGAGCAGGGAGAAGGTCTGCGGCGAGGCCCCGTAGATCTCCTGCACCACGAAGGGCGAGGCGGAGATGTAGGAGAAGAGCGCGGCGAAGGCGAAGCCGCCGGTCAGGGTGTAGCCGGTGAAGACCCGGTCGCCGAGGAGCCCGCGCATGGTCCGCAGGGCGGAGCCGACGCCGCCGGTGTGCCGGCGCTCGGGCGGCAGGGTCTCGCCGAGGCCGCGCCACACCAGCAGGGTGAGGAGCGTGCCGACGGCGGTCAGGACGACGAAGACGCCCCGCCAGTCGGCGAAGCGCAGCACCTGGCCGCCGATGAGCGGCGCGACGATCGGAGCGGCCCCGGAGATGAGCATCAGGGTGGAGAAGAAGCGGGCCATCTCGTCGCCGTCGTACAAGTCGCGGACGACGGCACGCGCGATGACGACGCCGGCCGACCCGGCCAGCCCCTGGAGCAGCCGGAAGGAGATCAGCAGCTCGGCGGTCGGGGCGAGCGCGCAGAGCGCGGTGGCGAGGACGTAGACGACCATGCCGGCGAGCAGCGGCCGGCGGCGGCCCCACCGGTCGCTCATGGGGCCGATGACGAGCTGGCCGAGGGCCATGCCGGCGAGGCAGGCGGTGAGGGTCAGCTGGATCGTCGCCGCGGGGCTGTTCAGGACGTCGGTGACCTGCGGCAGCGCCGGCAGGTACATGTCCATGGACAGCGGGGGGAGGGCGGTCAGCCCGCCGAGTATGAAGGTGACGAGCAGGCCCGTGCGGCGTGCTGCCCTCAGGGGCGCGGCGGTGGGGGCGGAGGGCGATGCGGACGACGAGTCGTGCGAGGGTGCCGTCGCGGGGCCTCTCTCCGTCATACGGGACTCCAGTCTTCTCATCTGCTCTTATGCACCCCTGACCGCCCCATGCTCTCAGCAATCGGAACGTCCCGGGTCCGCAGCGCGGTGTGACGTACCCTGCGGCCCCATGGACGAACGTACGAAGAAGATCGCCGTCGTGACCGGCGCAGGCAGCGGAATCGGCCGCTCCGTGGCGCTGGCCCTGGCCGCCGCTGGCTGGGCCGTGGCCGTGGCGGGCCGCCGGGCCGAACCGCTGGAGGAGACCGCCGCGGCGGCCGGGCCGGACGCCGACGTGCTGTGCGTCCGGGCCGACGTCAGCGACCCGGAGGACGTGACTGGGCTGTTCGAGTCAACGCGCGCCCGGTACGGCCGCCTCGACCTGCTCTTCAACAACGCGGGCACCTTCGGCCCGGGCGGGGTGCCGCTGGAGGACATCACCCACGAGGCCTGGCGCTCTGTCGTCGACGTCAACCTGACCGGCGCCTTCCTCTGCGCACAGGCCGCCTTCCGGCTGATGAAGGCGCAGGACCCGCAGGGCGGCCGCATCATCAACAACGGCTCCCTCTCCGCCCACGTGCCCCGCCCGCACTCGATCGCCTACACCGCGACCAAGCACGCCGTGACCGGCCTGACGAAGTCCCTGTCGCTGGACGGGAGGCCGTACCGGATCGCCTGCGGCCAGATCGACATCGGCAACGCGGCGACCGAGATGACCGAGCGGATGCAGACCGGCATCCTCCAGGCCAACGGACAGCTCGCCGTCGAACCGGTCATGGACGCCGCCGACGTGGCCCGCACGGTCCTGCACATGGCCGAGCTGCCGCTGGAGGCGAACGTGCAGTTCGCGACGGTGATGGCCACGTCCATGCCGTACATCGGCCGCGGTTAGGGGTGTTGCGAAGGTCCTGTGCGGCGCCCGCGGTGTCCGGTGCGTGCTCTCGGCGCGGATGTTGCGTTGCCACCGCGCGGGGCGGGCGCCGATCATGACCGCATGACCGACACCGAGGTACTGCGCTACACGGCCTTCTCCGGCGACCCGAACGGCGGCAACCCCGCCGGGGTCGTGCTCGACGCCTCCGGCCTGGACGACGACGCGATGCTGGAGATCGCCGCCGGACTGGGCTACAGCGAGACGGCCTTCCTCACCGGCCCGCCCGCGGGGCCGGGCGGCCGGGACGGCCGGGCCTTCACCGTGCGCTACTTCAGCCCGAAGGCGGAGGTCCCCTTCTGCGGCCACGCCACCATCGCCACGGCCGTCGCGCTGGCGGAGCGGATCGGGACCGGCGAACTGCTCCTCGCCACCCGGGCGGGAACCGTGCCGGTGTCCGTCACCGCCGAGGACGGCCTGCTGCGGGCGACGCTGACCAGCGTCGAGCCGCACACCGAGGAGATCACCGCCGCCGACCTCGCGGAGGCCCTCGCCGCGCTGGACTGGCCGCAGGCCGACCTCGACCCGGCGTTCCCGCCGCGGATCGCCTACGCCGGAGCCCGCCACCTGGTGCTCGGCGCCGCCACCCGCGCGCGGCTCGCGGACCTGGCCTACGACTTCGCCCGCCTGGAGGCGCTGATGCGGCGCCTGGACCTCACCACCCTGCAACTGGTGCACCGTACGGGCCCGGCGGAGTTCCACGTACGCGACCCGTTCCCGGTCGGCGGTGTCGTCGAGGACCCGGCGACCGGCGCCGCCGCGGCCGCCTTCGGCGCATACGCCCGGGAGCTGGGCCTGGTCCCGCGAGACGCGGTGCTGACCCTCCACCAGGGCGCGGACATGGGCCGTCCGGGCGTGCTCACGGTGGAACTGCGCGACGGCGACCCCCGCGTCCGTGTGGGCGGTACGGCGGTCCGCATCGCATGAACGCGGGTCTGCCGGTCCTCGGCCTCCCCGAGGCGGAGGTGCCCGCCGCGCCGGCCGTCCGGATCGCCGACCCGGAGGCACAGGCCTGGCCCGGCTCCGCCCCGGGGCACGAGCTGCCGGGTCAGGCAGGGGGACCGTCCGGCAGGCCAGGGCGTTGCGCGGCCCGTACGGGGACCACCAGCGGGGCGCCCGTGCGCGGGTGCGGGACCACCTCGACGGGTTGGCGGTACACCCGGCTGAGGAGGGTGTCGCGGAACACCTCGGCGGGCGGGCCGTCCGCGGCGATCCGCCCGTCGTGCAGGACGGCGGTCCGGTCGGCGTAGGCGGCGGCCAGCCCCAGGTCGTGCAGGACGACGACGACCGCGTCACCGGCCGCGGCCCGCTCACGGCAGATCCGCAGCACGAGTTCCTGGTGGCGCAGGTCGAGTGCGGCGGTCGGCTCGTCGAGCAGCAGCAGCGGGGCCCGCTGGGCGAGGACGCGGGCCAGCGCGACCCGGGCCCGCTCGCCGCCCGAGAGCGCCGAGAAGGGACGCGCGGCGAACGCGGTCACCTCGGCAGCGGCCATCGCGGTGGCCACGGCCTCCTCGTCCGCCTCGGCGAAGGGCGTGCCGGCCCAGGGCGCGCGGCCCATCCGTACGACGTCCTCGACCGGGAAGGGGAAGGACAGCGCGGCCGACTGGGGCAGGACCGAGCGGCGCAGCGCCAGCTCGGGAGCGCTCCAGTCGCCCACCGGGCGGCCGTCGATGCGGACTTCGCCGGAGGCGGCCGGCAGGTCGCCGGCGAGTGCGCCGAGGAGGGTGGACTTGCCCGCGCCGTTGGGGCCGACCAGGGCGAGCACCTCTCCGGCCCGGGCGGTCAGGTCGATGCCGGCGAGCACGTCGCGCTGCCCCAGCCGGACGTGCAGGTCCGCGGCCTCGGCGAGGGCCGCGCCGGGCGCCGGGCGGGGCGGGACGGTGCGGCGGCCCCGGGAGAGGAGGCGGGCCAGCGGGCCGGGCCGGGTGACGGTCGTGGCCGCCGTACCGGTCGGGGGTGTCCGGGCGGGGGGTGTGCGGCTCACGCCCAGCCTCCTTGCTTGCGGCGGGTGCGACGCAGCAGCCAGAAGAAGAAGGGGCTGCCGATCAGGGCGGTCAGGACGCCGAGGGGGAGTTCGGCGGGCTGGGCGAGGGTCCGGGCGGCGAGGTCGCCCGCGACCAGCACCACGGCGCCGGCGAGGGCGCTGCCGGGGACCAGGAAGCGGTGGCCGGGGCCGTTGGCCATGCGCAGCAGGTGCGGGACGAGCAGGCCGATGAAGGTGATGACGCCGGCGACGGCCACCGCGGCCGCGGTCAGCAGCGCGACGACCAGGATGAGGGCGAGCCGCAGCCGTTCGACGTCGATGCCGAGGTGGCGGGCGGGTCGTTCGCCGAGGGAGAGGAGGTCGAGCCGGCGGGCGTAGAAGGGGGCGATGGCGAGGCCGGCGACGGCGCAGGGGAGGACCGCGAGCACCTTGGGCCAGGTGGCCTGGGCGAGGGAGCCCAGCTGCCAGAAGGTGATCTGGTTGACCTGGCCGCTGTCGGCGAAGAACACGAACAGGCCGATGAGGGCGCCGGCGAAGGCGTTGACGGCGATGCCGGTGAGGATGAGGGTGACGACCTCGGTCCTCCCGCCGTTGCGGGAGAGCAGGTAGACGGCGCTGACGGTGACGAGGCCGGCGACGAACGCGCAGACGGTGATGGTCCAGTTGCCGAAGAAGCTGAGGCCGAGGCCGATGGCGGCGACGGCGCCGACGGCGGCGCCCGCCGAGATGCCGATGACGCCGGGCTCGGCGAGCGGGTTGCCGAAGACGCCCTGCATGAGGGCGCCCGCGCAGCCCAGGCTCGCGCCGACGAGCAGGGCCAGCACGACACGGGGGAGGCGTACGTTCCACAGCACGCTCTCGCCGACGCGGTCGAGCGGTGCCCCGCCGACGCCCAGGCGGTGCTGGGCGGAGGCGAGTACGTCGGCGAGGGGGATGCCGTAGGCGCCGGTGCCGGCGGAGAACAGGGCGAGGAGGAGCAGGCAAGCGAGGAGGGCGAGGGCGAGCCAGAGGGGTCTGCGGCCGCGGCGCACGCCCGCGCCGGACGCGGCGCCCTTCGGGGATCGCCCCGGCCCCCTCCCCGGCGCGGCGGGTTCGGCCGCGCTCCCCGGCGCGGCGGGTTCGCTCGGCGCGGTGGTGGTGCCCGCCGGGACCCCGCGGTCCGCGGCGGAGCCGTACGGGAGGGCCACCTCAGGCTCCCTTGCCGTGGAGCTGGGTGATGAGGGACGACAGGACCTGGTCCGTGCGGGGGCCGTAGTTGAGGAGGACGCCGTCGTCGACCGTGACCACGCGGCGGTCCATGCCGGCCGGGGTCTGCGCGACGCCCGGGATCTTCACCAGGCCGTCGATGCCGCCGACCGATGCGAGGCCCTTGGACATGACCAGGATCGCGTCGGGGGCCGCGGCCGCCAGGGCCTCGCTGGTGATCGGGGTGAAGTCCTTGCCGAGGCCCGACTCCTTGCCGGTGTCGACCGCCCCGGCCGCTTCGAGCAGGGAGGCCGCTCCGGAGTCCGAGCCGCCCAGCAGGTAGACGGAGGCGGTGCCGCGGAGGTAGAGGAAGGCGACCCGGGGTTGCTTGCCCGAGTCGGCAGGAACGTTCTTGCGGGCGGCCGCGATGCGGTCCGCGGTGCGCTGGTTGAGCTGCGTGCCGGCGTCCCTGACGCCGAGGGCGGCGGCCACGGCGTCGATCCGCTTCGGTATGTCGTCCAGCCCCTTGGCGGGAGCGACGACGACGACCGGGATGCCGGCGTCGCGGATCTGCTGGACCGCTTCGGCGGGGCCCGTGGTGGTCTCCGCCAGGACGAGCGTCGGACGGAGGGAGAGCACGCTCTCGGCGGAGACGTCGTGGCCGCGTGTCACCACCGGCAGCGCCGCGGCCTGTTCGAACGTGGCGGTGATGTCCCGGGCGACGACCTGCTTGCCGAGCCCGAGGGTGTGGACGATCTCGTTGAGGCTGCCGGTCAGCGGGACCACCCGCTCGGCGGAGGCCACCGTGACCTGCGCGCCGTCGGCCGAGGGCACGGTCGCCGGCAGGACGGGCCGCGGTGTCGCCGCGAGCGGCTCCACCCGGTCCGGGACGGCGGCGGGAGCGGGGGCGGCGGGGCCCGGTGGGGTGGCCGTACCTCCGCATCCCGTCAACGCGAGTGCCAGTGCTGCCACGGCAACGGCGAGACGGGGAAAGCGGTGTGACGCGGCGGGCGTAGGCACGAAGGCACCGTCCTGATCGTCCGACTGAGGTTCTGGGGACCCGGGGGTTTTCATCCGGCCCAGGTGTAGCTTAGGTTAGCCTAACCTTGCTTGCTAGACCCTGGAGGGGGCATTCATGCCCGCGAGACCCGTCCGTACGCTCGCCATCGCCCTGCTGGCGGGCCTGTTGGGGGCCCTGCTCCCGGCGACTGCCGCGCACGCGGGCACCGTACAGGGGGGTCGACTCGACTGGGGCATCAAATCGTCCTTCCAGAGTTATGCCACCGGTCCGGTGGCGAAAGGCGGTTTCACGCTGAAGGGCGGAGCCGCCACGGTCGGCGGGAGCCTGTTCCGCTTCCACTCGGCGACCGGTTCCTACGACCCGGCGACCGGTGCGTTCGAAGCCTCGTACGCGGGGGGCGTGACCTTCCAGGGGCACCAGAAGCCCGACGGAGCACACGAGTTGGACATGACCGTCAGCCGCCCCACCGTCAGGATCGGCGGTGGCGGCGGGACGCTGTACGTGGACGTCTCCAGCAAGGCCAAGGACACCGGCACCGTCAGCAACCGCAGCCAGGTGCCCTTCGCGACGCTCGGCGTCGGCGGGATCGACATGAAGGGCGCCGCCGGCCCGTTGACCCTCACGAACATCCCGGTCACCCTGACCGCCCAGGGGGCCCAGGCGTTCGCCGGCTACTACCCCGCCGGTGCGCAGCTCGATCCCCTCTCCCTGTCGGCCGACGTCAGGACGGCGCCGGCGGCCGAGTCCCGGCCGCCCGCGGATCCGCAGCCGGGCACCACCCCTCAGGCGTCGCAGGCGCCGGGTGCCTTCGCCGACGCCGCCGTCGACTGGGGGGTGCGCCGTACCTTCCGCGAGTACGTCACCGGCTCGATCGGGCAGGGCGGGTGGACGCTGTCCGAGGGGGCCCAGGACGGCGGTGCACTGTTCCGCTTCCCGCAGGGCAAGGGTGCGTACGACGGCCGGAAAGGCACCCTCGACGCGGCCTTCGCCGGAACGGTCCGCTTCACCGGCGTCCACTTGGACCTGACGCTCGGCAGCATGGCCGTGAAGGTGGAGAACGGCAAGGGGGTGCTGTCCGCGGACGTCACGACAGCGGGCACGACGAAGAACGCCGTCCCGCTCGTCGAGTTCGACGCCGCGGCCCTGAAGACGGAGGGTGCGCTGGTCACCCTGGCCGAGGCCCCGGCCGTCCTCACGGAGGGCGGCTCCCAGGCCTTCAACTCCCTGTACAAGGCCGGCACCGGGATGGATCCCGTCTCGCTCGCCGTCGCGCTCGACGCGACGGCGAAGCTGCCGGTCCTGCCCGACCTCGGCTCCGCGACCTCCCCGTCGGCAACCCCCGCCGCCTCCGCGTCGTCGGCCGATCCCGCCCCGGGGGCGGACGCCTCGGGTGCGTCGGGCGCGTCCTCCACCACCGGCCTCTACGCCGCCCTCGCCGCGGCCGTCCTTCTGCTGGCCGGTACCGCCCTCCTCCTGGGCAAGCGGAAGCGCCGCACCGCCGTCGCCGACGGCTCCGCCACCGCGACCCCGGCACCGGAGCCGGACGCTCAGTCGGACCCGACACCGGAGCTCAACGCTGTACCGGAGTCGGGTTCGGACTCGGCTCCGGCTCCCGGCTCGGGCTCCGGTGACGCGCCGAAGTAGTGCCGCGCGTTCCTCGCGCACCCCACCCCCTGTTCCCTTCCCCTTCCTGGAGTTCTCCGCGATGTCGTCCATCCGCCGCCCGATCTCCCTCGCGGCTGCCGTCCTGACCGCCGCCGCCCTCGGCGCCACCGCCCTCGCCCTGCCGGCCACGGCCGCTGGCGGCCCCCCGACCGGGCCGGTGAAGATCGTCGGGGGTTCCCTCGACTGGGGTGTCCTCGCGAGCTACCGCGCGTACGTGACCGGCATGGCCAAGGGCACCATCACCGTCGCCGACGGCGCCCTGCAGAACGCCGACGGCACCCTCCGGTTCGTCGACCCGACCGGCCAGTACGACCCCGCGGGCGGCCACGTGGTGAAGGCGGCTTTCAAGGGCAGCGTCACCTTCTCCTCGCCCGCCCCGCCGACCGGCCACGGCTTCGAGGTCAAGCTCTCCGACATCCGGATCGACACCGGTACCAAGAAGCTGACCGCTGACGTCACCAGGTCCGGTGCCACCGCCCAGGACGTCCCGCTGGCCACCGTCGCCTTCGCCGGCCAGTCGATGGCCGGACTCGCCACGACCCTCACCAAGGAGGCCGCGGACGCACTCGGCTCCGCGGGCTACGAGGGCAAGGCCGGGGACCCGCTCACCGCGAGCCTGAAGTTCGAGGAGCGCCCCGCCCCCGAGCCGACCCTGCCGAAGCCGACCCCGACGCAGCCGACTCCCACCCAGCCGAACCCCACCCCGCCGGCCGACAGCACGCAGAAGGTGCTCAACGGCAGGCTGACCTGGGGCGTCAAGGAGTCCTTCCGCCGGTACGTGCTCGGTGCGGGCTCGATCACCCCGGCCGGCGGCGCCGCCAAGAACGGCCAACTCTTCGACTTCGCCTTCGGCAAGGGCGAGCTGGACGTGACGAAGCAGAAGCTGAACGCCTCCTTCGAGGGCAACCTCCGCTTCCAGTACGCCGCCCACGGCATCGACATGACCTTCGGCAACCCGCGCGTCGACGCCACCGGCAAGGCCGGCACCCTCTACGTCGACGTCAAGACCGCCGCCGGCAGCCGGGCGGGTGTCGCCTTCGCCACGCTCGACCTGTCGAAGACCGACTACAGGACGAAGAACGGCGTGCTGGCGCTGAACGCCGTCCCGGCGGCCTTCACCGCCGAAGGCGCCGCCGCCTTCGCGAACGACACCACCGGCTCCATGTACAAGGCGGGCGACGCGATCGACCCGCTCACCTTTTCGGTGGCGGTGGACAAGGACGCCACCCTGCCGCCCACCGGAGGCGCCACCGGCGGTACCTCGGGCGGCGGCTCCACGGGCGGCACCGCCGGCGCCGCGGGCGGCAGCGCGGGCGGAGGCGCCTCGGTCGGCGGTTCGACCGGCGGCGGCTCCGTCGGCGGCCGTCTCGCCGACACCGGCGCCGACGTCCCGGCCGGTGCCCTGCTCGCCGCCTCCGGTCTTGTGACCGCGGCCGGCGCGGGCACGGTCCACCTCGCGCGCAGGCGTCGTACGGCCCGGCTGTGAACCGTGCTTGAATTCCCGCGTGAACGATCTCGATGTGCTGAGGGTCTTCTGCGCGGGTGACGGCCGGTACGGCAACCTGCTCGGTGTCGTGCGGGACGGCCGGACCTGCCCCGACGACGCGTCCCGGCAGGCGCTGGCCGCCGAACTCGGCTACAGCGAGACGGTGTTCGTCGACGACCCCGAGCGCGGGGTCGTCGACATCCGCACGCCCGGCACGCGGATGTCCTTCGCGGGACACCCGCTGGTCGGGGTCGCCTGGCTGCTGGACATCGAGGAGCTCCAGCCGCCCGTCGGCTCCGTATGGGCCCGTGACGACGGGGAGTTCACGTGGATCACGGCCCGGCCCGAGTGGGTCGAGGGCAAGCGCACCCGGCAGTACGACAGCGTCGCCGAGGTCGATGCGCTTCCGGCCCCGCCGCCGGGTGAGGGCTGGCTGTACGCATGGGCGTGGGAGGACGAGGCCGCGGGCCGCGTCCGGGCCCGCGGCTTCCCGCGCCGCCCCGACGGCGTCATCGCCGAGGACGAGGCCACCGGCTCGGCGGCGATCCTGCTGACGGCGGAGCTGGACCGCGCCCTGAACATCACCCAGGGCGCCGGCTCCCAGATCCTCACCGCCCCCGGCGCGGACGGCACCATCGAGGTGGGCGGCCGCGTCCGCTTCGCCCCGCCCCTCGCCTAGAGCCGGCGGGTACGGGGGCCCGTACCCGGCCACGCTCCGACGGGTCACGCGCTGAGGCGGAACTCCTCGCCCAGCTCGCGGAAGACCGCCCCGTTGAAGTCGAAGGCGCGCTTGCACTCGTCGATGATGCGCTGCTTCTCCAGGTCGTCGGCGGCGATCGCGTCCAGCAGCTCGCGGTAGGTCCGCTTGAAGGCGGCAGGGTTGGAGATGTCCGCGAACACGTAGAAGCGGACGCCGTCGCCCTTGCGCTCGAAGCCCCACGTCCGCTCCGCCTTGTCGCGGATGATCTGCCCGCCGGAGAGGTCGCCGAGGTAGCGGGTGTAGTGGTGGGCCACGTACCCGCCGGGCCACTCGGCCGCGCACTGGGCCACCCGTGCCGCATAGGCCTCGGTCGACGGCAGTGCCACCGCGTTCTCGCGCCACTGCGGGCCCCGCAGGTGCGCGAGGTCCCGCTCTATCTCCGCGACGCGCATCAGCTCGGGCCGGATGAACGGACCGGCCACCGGGTCGTCCGCGAGGGACTCGGCCGCATCCTCCAGGGCCCGGTACACGAACCACAGCTGTTCGGTGTAGCGGGTGTACGCCTCGACCCCGAGCCGTCCGCCCAGCAGGTCGCTCATGAACGTCGACGTCTCGGCCTCGGTGTGCTGCTCGTGCGATGCGACGCGGATGACCGTAGAGAAGGCGTCCAAGGCGGACCTCCAGGGAAGAGGAAGCGGGCGTGACGGCAGTGCCGTCACGCCCGATCCTCCTACTTAGGCTTGCCTAAGTCAATGTGTTCCCGACGTCTTGTCGGTAAATGAGGGCCCTTCCGGACACCCCTCAGGGAAGGGTCAGGATGTCCGCCCCGGAATCCGTCACCACCAGCGTGTGCTCGAACTGCGCGGTGCGCTTGCGGTCCTTGGTGACGACCGTCCAGCCGTCGTCCCACATGTCGTAGTCGTGCGTGCCCAGGGTCAGCATCGGCTCGATCGTGAAGGTCATCCCCGGCTCCATGACCGTGGTCGCGTGCGGGCTGTCGTAGTGCGGGATGATCAGGCCGGAGTGGAAGGACGAGTTGATGCCGTGGCCGGTGAAGTCGCGGACCACGCCGTAGCCGAAGCGCTTCGCGTACGACTCGATGACCCGGCCGATGACGTTGACCTGGCGGCCCGGCTTGACGGCCTTGATCGCCCGGTTCAGCGCCTCGCGGGTGCGCTCCACCAGCAGCCGCGACTCCTCGTCCACGTCGCCGCACAGGTAGGTGGCGTTGTTGTCGCCGTGCACCCCGCCGATGTACGCCGTCACGTCGAGGTTCACGATGTCGCCGTCGCGCAGGACGGTGGAGTCGGGGATGCCGTGGCAGATGACCTCGTTGACGGAGGAGCACAGCGACTTCGGGTAGCCGCGGTAGCCGAGCGTCGAGGGGTAGGCGCCGTGGTCGCACATGTACTCGTGGGCGACCTTGTCGAGCTCGTCGGTGGTCACCCCCGGCGCGATCAGCTTGGCGGCCTCCTCCATCGCCCGGGCGGCGATCCGGCCGGCGATGCGCATGGCCTCGATGGTCTCGGCCGTCTGCACCTCCGGTCCGGTGTACGGAGCGGGCGCGGGCTTGCCGACGTACTCGGGCCGGCGGATGTTTCCGGGAACGGAACGGGCGGGAGAGAGCTCGCCTGGTACGAGCAGCGACTGACCGGACATGCAAGCGAGTGTATCCAGCGGGGATGGGGCAGCATGGCGGACAGAGCAGCACACAGCGGCTTGCGGAGGCATCGAGAGGAGCCTGGACGACGATGGCCCTGTTCAAGAAGCGCCAGGTGGGCAAACCCGGCGAGTGGTACTACTGCCTGGTCCACCAGAAGGTCGAGGAAGGCCCCGAGTGCCCGGCGAAGGACAGGTTCGGCCCCTACGCCTCGCGTGAGGAGGCCGCCCACGCCATGGAGACGGCGCGGGAACGCAACCTGGAGTGGCAGAACGACCCCAACTGGAACGACAGGACCCCCGAAGAAGAAGAGGGCACCGGGACGGGCACGGGCACGGCCGGCTGACAGGAGCGCGGCCGGCCGCGACGGACGCCGGCGGCGCCGGGAGCGGCTACCAGCGGCTGGGCGGCGGTGCCATCAGCCGGTCCGCCAGCCCCGCCAGCCGGTCCCGCAACCGGCGGGGCCCGCGCCGCACGGGCGGCCCGTTCTCCCCGGCCGCCGCGCTGACCAGGTGCTGCACGGTGTCCAGGTCCAGCTCGGCGCCGTCCTCCGGCACCGACAGCACGTCGTGCGCGAGCGTACCCAGCTCCCGGTCCCCACCGTCCAAGGACAGCACGGTCGCCCCGGCGCGACGGGCGTCGTGCACCCGCTCCAGCAGCCCCTCGCCGGGCTCCCGCGGCGCCACCACCAGCACCGTGTGGCCCCGCCCGGCCGCCGCCAGCCGGCCCAGCCCCACTGACAGGTGCGGCGGCGCCCCGGGCCGTACGCGGTGCCGCACGAGCGTCGGCGCCAGCTGCGGTTGGCCCGACCAGGCGGCCTCGTCCACGAGGTGCGCGGCCATGTGCCAGGGCTCGTAGCCCTCGGTCCCCACCAGCAGCAGCTTCGCGCCGGCCGGCACCACCGACCGGCGCAGCGCCCCGGCGAAGCGGCGCGCCTCGCCCGGCCACTGCGTACCGGCGAGCACCTCGCGCAGCAGGGCGACCCTGACGGCATCCATGGCGGCAATCCTCCCGCATCACACCGACACGGGGGGCGCTTCCCCCGTCTTCGGCCCTGGGCTACCCGGCAGTACCCTCGCCCCCATGACTTCCTCAGACAGCACGCAGAAGCCGCCGGCCAAGGACCCCTGGGACCTGCCCGACGTGTCCGGCCTCGTCGTCGGCGTCCTCGGCGGCACCGGCGACCAGGGCCGGGGCCTCGCCTACCGGCTCGCCCGCGCCGGCCAGAAGGTGATCATCGGCTCCCGTGCCGCCGACCGTGCCCGCGGCGCCGCCGAAGAACTCGGGCTCGGCGTGGAGGGCGCCGACAACGCCGAGTGCGCGCGCCGCAGCGACATCGTCATCGTCGCCGTGCCGTGGGAGGGCCATGCCGAGACCCTCGAAGCACTGCGCGAGGACCTCGCGGGCAAGCTCGTCGTCGACTGCGTCAACCCGCTCGGCTTCGACAAGCAGGGCGCCTACGCCCTCCAGGTCGCGGAGGGCAGCGCCGCCCAGCAGGCCGCCGCCCTCCTGCCCGACTCCCGCGTCACCGCCGCCTTCCACCACCTCTCGGCGGTCCTCCTCCAGGACGAGTCGATCGACGAGATCGACACCGACGTGATGGTCCTCGGCGAGTCCCGCGCCGACACCGACATCGTCCAGGCCCTCGCCGCCCGCATCCCCGGCATGCGCGGCATCTTCGCGGGCCGCCTGCGCAACGCCCACCAGGTGGAGGCCCTCGTGGCGAACCTGATCTCCACCAACCGCCGCTACAAGGCCCACGCGGGCCTGCGCACCACGGACGTCTGACCCCCGACCCGGCCGGGGACCTTTACGGCAGCACTGCGGGGCATGGGGGACACTGGAGGGGCTCTACCGCCTTCCGTGTTCCCGAGGAGCTCTCCCCATGCCCCGCCTTGCCGTGTTCGCCGTTGTCGTCTGCGCCCTCGCCGTGGCAGCGGCCGTCGTCGCCTTCGTGGAGGGCAGCTTCCTCGGGATCGTGTGGGTGCTGCTCGCGGGCCTCACGTCGAACATGGCCTGGTACTACATGCGCAAGGCCAAGGCCGAGAAGGCCGCGACCGCCCCCCGCAACGTCTGAGGCGCGGCCGACCGCGGCCGACCCTCCCTCGGTACGCCGACGTTCATGACCGCCGAAGCCGGAGTGGGCGGACACCGCCCGGCTCCGCCCTAGTCCTGCGGGACCTCGCACAGGCCGGTGCCCTTTTGCCAGAAGCGGTACAGGTCGCGGCCGCAGTACGTCTCCAGCTCCGACACGCCCAGCGCCGACAGGACGGCGTCGACCACGTCGAAGAAGAAGGCGTTGACGCCCGGGATCCACAGCAGCGCGAATACGGCGATCAGGCCGAACGGCGCCAGCGGCTCCACCTCGCGCCGCACCCGGTACGACAGCCAGGGCTCGATCACCCCGTAGCCGTCGAGGCCCGGCACCGGCAGGAAGTTCAAGATCGCCGCCGTCACCTGCAGCAGCGCGAGGAACCCCAGGGCGTAGCGGAAGGCGAGGGGCACCCCTTCCAGGGCGTCCAGCCAGAACGGGGCCGTGCAGACGATCGCGAAGGCCACGTTCGTGAGCGGTCCCGCCGCCGAGACCAGGCTGTGCTTCCAGCGGCCCCGGATCCGGTCGCGCTCGATGAAGACCGCACCGCCCGGCAGGCCGATGCCGCCCAGGATGACGAAGAGCACCGGCAGGACGATGCTGAGCAGCGCGTGCGTGTACTTGAGCGGGTTCAGCGTCAGGTAGCCCTTGGCGCCGACCGTGAGGTCGCCGCCGTGCAGGGCGGTCCGGGCGTGCGCGTACTCGTGCAGGCAGAGGGAGACGATCCAGGCCGCCGTCACGAAGAGGAACACCGCGAGCCCGGCGCTCGCCGAGTAGCCCGTCCACACCGCCCAGCCCGTGACGGCCATGACGGCGCAGACGCCGAGGAATACCGAACTGATCCGCCGCTCGTGGCGGGCGCCGCCCTGATGACCCATGCGGGGCAACCTATCCCGGGCCGCGGACGGAAAACGGTTCGGGGTCGGGCCGGGGTCCGGGGACAATGGGCCGGTGCGTTACGCGATTCTCGGCCCGGCCCAGGCACTCCGCGACGACGGGACCCCCGTGGCCGTCGGCGGCGCGCGCCTGCGCGCGCTCCTGACGGCGCTCGCGCTGCGCCCCGGGCGGACGGTGCCGGTGCGGCTGCTGGTCGAGGAGGTGTGGGACGCGCAGCCGCCGGCCGACGCCGTGGCCGCGCTCCAGGCCCTGGTGGGCCGCCTGCGCCGGGCGCTGGGGCACGCGGCCGTGCTGTCCGCAGAGGGCGGCTACCGGCTGGCCGCCCGCCGCGAGGACGTCGACGTGTACCGCTTCGAGCGGCTGGTCCGGGCCGGCGCCGAGGCCGGGGACCCGGCCGAGGCCGCCGCCCGGTACGAGGAGGCCCTCGCCCTGTGGCGCGGGCCGGCCCTCGCGGACCTGCCCGACCCGGCCGCGGAGGCCGCGCGCTGGGAGGCCGTACGGACGGACGCCCGCCGGGGCCGGCTCACGGCGGCCCTGGCCCTGGGCCGGGCCGAGCAGTGCCTGCCGGAGCTGACCGCGCTGTGCGCGCGGCAGCCGCTCGACGAGTCGTTCCAGGCGCTGCGGATCCGGGCGCTGCGGGACGCCGGGCGCCCGGCGCAGGCCCTGTCCGCCTACGACGCGGTACGCCGGGACCTGGCCGACCGGCTCGGTACGGACCCGGGCCCGGCCCTGCGCGCCCTGCACGCCGAGCTCCTGGCCCCCGCGGAATCCCGCCCGGCCCCCTGGCCCGGGCTCGGTCCGGGCCCCGCACACCCGGCCGCGCCCCCGGCCTTCGGCGCCGGTTCCGCCTCCGGACCGGCGGCGCCGCCCGCCGCCCCGCCGTTCGGCCCGGTGGCGCCCATCACCGCGCTCGGCTCCCCGGCCCCGGCCTCCCCGGCCGGGCCCGGCTCGGGCACCGGTCCCGCGCCCGGGCCGGGTGCGCCCGCCGCCCCTACGGCCGGCGCCGTCCCCGCATCCCCGGCCCGTTCCCCGTACCCGGCCGCGCCCGAGTCGGCCCACGGCCCCGGCGCACCGGCCGCCCCCGCTGCTGCCGGGCCCGCGGGAGACGCCAGCGGCTTCCGGTTCGGGGTGCCGGGCGCCCCGGGTCCCGGCGGCGCCGCCCCGGCGCCGGTGGCGGGCGAAGGCTCCGGACACGTCGCCGCCCCGCCCGGGCAGGGCCACGGCAACCTGCGGGCCCGCCTGACCACCTTCGTCGGCCGTGAGGACGACATCCGCGTCATCGGCGACGACCTGGCGCGGTCCCGGCTCGTGACCCTCCTCGGCCCCGGTGGCGCCGGCAAGACCCGGCTCTCGCAGGAGGCCGCCGAGGCGCACGAGGGACGCGGCGGTTGGCCCGACGGCGTCTGGCTCGTCGAGCTGGCCCCCGTCGACGACCCGGAGGACGTCGCCGAGGCCACCCTCGCCGGCCGCGGCCCGGCTGCGGCTGCTGACGCCGCGGCAGATCGCGGACCGGCTGGACGACCGTTTCCGGCTGCTGACCAGCGGCGCCCGTACGGTCCTGCCGCGCCAGCAGACCCTGCGGGCGGTCGTCGACTGGTCCTGGGACCTCCTCGACGAGGCCGAGCGGACCGTGCTGCGCCGCCTGTCGGTCTTCGCGGGCGGCTGCGACCTCGCCGCCGCCGAGGCCGTCTGCGGTGACGCCGACGCTGCACCCTCCGGCATGGACGTTGCCGACACCCTCGGCTCCCTCGTCGACAAGTCCCTCGTGGTCGCCGCCCCCGGCCCCGACGGCATGCGCTACCGCCTCCTGGAGACGGTCGGCGAGTACGCCGCCGAGCGCCTCGCGGAAGCCGGCGACGACCGCGACGCGACCGGCCGCCGCCACCTCGTCCACTACCGCGAACTCGCCCGCACCAGCGACCCGCTGCTGCGCGGCCGCCGCCAGCGGGCGGTGGCCGAACGGCTCGCCACCGAGTACGAGAACCTCCGTACCGCCCTGCGCCGGGCCGTCACCACCCGCGACGCCGACGAGGCACTGTGCCTGGTCCACTCGCTCGGCTGGTACTGGCACCTGCACGACCAGCGGACGGAGTCCCGGCACTGGGCGGAGGCGGTCGCGGCGCTCGGCCCCAACCCGTTCACCGCGCCCGTCGTCCCCGCCGAGCCGGTGTACGGGCAGCTCGTGGACGCGCCGCCGCCCTACAGCGGCGAGGTGCTCACCGAGGCCTGGCGTGCCCTGCACCTGGTGCGGCTCGCGGCCCGCGACCAGACCAACAAGGACTGGGACGACCCCGAGGTCCGGGCCCTGGTCGACGGGGTGATCGCCGCGTACCGGCCCGGGCTGCCGCAGACCTGCCGGACGCCGGCCTCCCTGTGGATCTACGCCGTCATGATCGCCGGCGAGGCCGGGCTGCTCAAACGGGTCGTCGACGCGACCGTGGACACCGCCCGCACGCTCGGCCACCGCTGGGAGCTCGCCTCCGCGCTCCAGTTGCGCGCCAACATTCTCGCCAACCGCGCCGACTGGGCGGGCGACGCCTCCCGCGACGCCGACGAGAGCCTGGACCTCTTCCGGGAGCTGGGCGACGACTGGGGCTGCGCGGAGGCACTGTCCGCCCGCGCCGAGTCCCGGGAGCGGCGGGGCGAACACGCCCTGGCCGCCCGGGACTACCGCGAGGCGATCGCGTACGCGGAGCGGCTGGGCGCGAAGGCACAGGTGACGGTGTTGCGCGTGCGGATGGCCGGTGCGCTCACCGAGACGGGTGAGATGGCGGAGGCCGAGCGGATCCTCACCGAGATCACCGCCACGGTGCAGCGCTTCGGCAACGAGGCGATGCCCGCGGCCCGGATGTTCCTCGCGGGCATCCTCGGCCGGACCGGCCGGATCGCCGAAGCCCGCATCCAGATCCAGGTGCTGCGCGAGGAGTTCGCCTACGGCGCCTACGCCATCTTCGACGTGTTCCTGCTGGCCACGACGGCCTGGCTGGACAATCAGGACGGCCGGTACGAGGACGCCCTGCAGCGCATCCGCGAGGCCGCGGCCGCCTTCCGGCACCCGCTGGCGCTGATGGTCGCCCCGCACCTGCCGGCCACCTTCCTGCTGACCGCCGCCGTCTCCCTCGTGTCGCCCGGCGGCCCGCAGCGGGCGCACGACGGGGCGCGGCTGCTCGGCGCCCACCGGGCCCTGCTGCCGCCCGACCACGTCCCCGTGACGACGGAACGGGAGGACTTCGCCTTCGCCGAGAAGCAGGCCCGGTCCGCGCTCGGTGACGCCGCCTACGAGGCGGCGTACGCCGAGGGCGGCGGCCTCACCCTGGAGGAGGCCACCGCCCTCGTCTGACCCGGCCCCCGGCCGGTGCCCGTCCGGGACGCGATCCGGAGAGGACCGGTCCGCGGGTCAGGTCTTCTGGCGGAACTTGCGCACCGCGAGCGGCATCGTCACGGCCGTGATGGCCAGCGACCAGGCCAGCGTCATCCACACCGAGTCCCCGACGGGAGTGCCGTTGATCAGGGCGCGGGCGGCGTCGGCCAGGTTCGACAGCGGGTTGTAGTCCGTGAAGGACTGCAGCCAGCCCGGCATCGTGGACGGCGGGGCGAAGATCGAGCTGCCGAACTGCAGCGGCATCAGGACCAGCATCGCCATGCCCTGGACGGCCTGCGCGCTCTGCATGGTGAGACCGAGCAGGATGAAGATCCACATGAGGGCGCTGCCGAAGACCGCCGACAGCCCGATGGCGAGGAACAGGTCCAGCACCGAGGACTTGATCGACAGGCCGAGCATGAAGCCGACGGTGAGCAGGATGGCGATGGCCACCATCATCCGGCCGAGCTCGACGACGATCTTGGCGAGGAGCACGGACGACCGGGCGATCGGCATGGACCGGAACCGGTCCATCACGCCCTTCTTGAAGTCGTCGTTGACGCCGGTGCCCACCGCCATCGCGATGTTCATGCCCATCATGGCCATGAGGCCCGGCACCACGTAGTTGACGTAGTCCGCCTGGTTGCCCTTGCCGGAGATCGCACCGCCGAAGACGAACACGAACAGCAGCGTGAAGATGATCGGCATGAACAGGACGTCGAACATCGACTCCGGATCCTGCTTGATCTGCAGGGCGTTGCGGCGCACCAGGGCGCCGATGTGCCGCAGGTTGGCCCGCAGGCCGATCCGGCCGTCACCGCGCGGGGCCGCCGCCGAGGGCCGGTCGGGCGCGGTGGGAGCGGGCTTCGTCGTGGTTACGGTGCTCATGCCGCGACCTCCTCGGTCTTCTCGGTGGGGACGGAGTCCTCGGCGAGCGCGGGCTTCTGGCCGGTGATGGCCAGGAACACCTCGTCGAGGCTGGGCAGGTAGGTGCCGAGGTCGGCGATCGCGTACCCGCGGGCGGCGAGCAGGCCGACCACGGCGGTCAGCTGCTCGTCGCTGAGGATGGGGACGAGGAGCACGCCCTCGTCCGGCACGGCCTGCGAGCCGGCCACGCCGTCCAGTCCGGCCTCGGCCAGCGAGCGGGCCATGCCCGGCAGGTCCGCGGCGGACACCGGACGGATCTTCAGGGTGCGGCCGCCGACGCGGGCCTTCAGCTCGTCCACCTTGCCCTTGGCGATGACCTTGCCGCGGTCGATGACCGTCAGCTCGCTCGCGAGCTGCTCGGCCTCCTCCATGTACTGGGTGGTGAGCAGCACCGTGGCGCCCTCCGCGACCAGGCGCTGCACCTCGTCCCACACCTCGTTGCGGGTGCGGGGATCGAGCCCGGTCGTCGGCTCGTCCAGGTAGATGACGGCCGGCCGGCCGATCAGCGAGGCGGCCAGGTCGAGGCGGCGGCGCATTCCGCCGGAGTAGTTCATGGCGGCCTTCTTCGCCGCCTCGGTCAGGGAGAAGCGCTCCAGCATCTCGTCCGCGCGCAGCCGGGCGTCCTTGCGGGAGAGGTCGAGCAGCCGCCCGATCATGTAGAGGTTCTCCCAGCCGGAGAGCTTCTCGTCGACGGAGGCGTACTGGCCGGTCAGGCCGATGGTGCGGCGCAGCTGCCGCGGCTGGCGGACCACGTCGAAGCCGGCGACGGTCGCCGTACCCGCGTCTGGGGTGATCAGGGTGGAGAGGCAGCGCACCAGCGTCGTCTTGCCGGCGCCGTTGGGCCCGAGGACCCCGAGGACCGTGCCCTCGCGGACATCCAGGTCGACACCGTCGAGGGCCTTGGTCTCGCCGTAGTGCTTGACCAGCCCCCGCACCTCCACGGCGTTGGGGTTCTTGTCGTTTCGCGTCATGCCGACCATGGGAGCACCCGCCACTGACAAAGCACCGACAGACGACCGACAAACGTACGACAGACGTACGACAGCCCGCCGACGGGGCGTCGGCGGGCTGTCGGAGCGGTGCAGGTCACACCGGTGTACGCGTCAGTGGAAGGCGTGCTGCTCCTGCGGGAACGTTCCCCCGACGACGTCCTCGGCGAAGGCCTTCGCCGCGTCCGTCATCGTCTCGCGCAGCTTCGCGTACTGCTTGACGAACTTCGGCATCCTCCCGCCGGTCAGACCCATCATGTCGGTCCACACCAGGACCTGGGCGTCGCACTCGGCGCCCGCGCCGATGCCCACGGTCGGGATGTGCAGGGACCGGGTGACCTCGGCGGCCAGCTCGGCCGGGACGAGCTCCAGCACCACCGCGAAGGCGCCCGCGTCCTGCGCGGCCTTCGCGTCGCGCAGCAGCTGGTGCGCGGCCTC
Source organism: Streptomyces sp. NRRL F-2664 (assembly GCF_000719345.1). Lineage (GTDB taxonomy): Bacteria > Actinomycetota > Actinomycetes > Streptomycetales > Streptomycetaceae > Streptomyces. The sequence goes on along the minus strand of NZ_JOFX01000042.1, from coordinate 33,422 downwards.
GTCGCCGCGGCCCTGGACCCGGTAGCCCATGGCGTTGACGGACTGCGGGGTCAGCCCCAGGTGGGACATCACCGGGATGCCGGACTGCACGATCAGCTCGGTCTGCGCCAGCGAGCGCTCGCCGCCCTCCAGCTTCACGGCGCCCACCCCGGCCTCCTTGACCAGGCGGGTCGCGCTGCGCAGCGCCTGCACGGGGCCTTCCTGGTACGACCCGAACGGCATGTCGCCGATGACCAGGGCGCGGCTGGTGCCGCGCACGACGGCCGCCGACAGCATGGTCATGTGGTCCATCGTCACCGGGACGGTGGAGTCGAAACCGAGGTGGCAATTGCCCATCGAGTCGCCGACGAGGATCACCGGGATGCCGGACTCGTCGAAGACCGACGCGGTCATCGCGTCGTAGGCGGTGAGCATGGGCCACTTCTCGCCGCGTTCCTTGGCGAGGGTCAGGTCGCGGACGGTGATGCGCCGGGTGCCCGTGCCTCCGTACAGGGTGGGGGAGGCGGCGGCTGCGGGTTCGCGGGCAGGCGAAACGGCATGCGTCATGGCAACTGCTCCTTGTGTGATCTCGAGGCACCCTCACGGTGTCCCCGGACTCACCCACCATGGTGGCATCCCCGTGGGGGTGGGCGGAAGTGGTGCGCGCCGGCCGCCGGGCCGGGGTCGCCAATGTGCGCGTTTCGTGACAAGCGGAACCCCGTGCGTTCAACCGTTCGTCCTCCCCGGCGTGCGACCGTGACGGACGGTCGTGACGTACGGCACGGAAGGCTCCGCTTCATCGCCTAGGGTCAAGGGGCGGGGACGGAGCGCGAGCACGGCAGTGAGGGCAGTGGCATGGCACAGGCGTACAGGACGGAACCGGGGAACGGCGGCTCGGAGCCCGAGCCCTCCCCGTCCCGCTTCCGGCGCCGGCTGGCCGAACTGCGCCGGGACCCGGGGATCTGGCGGCGCGGACCGGTCCTCGCCGCGGTCGCGGTCCTGCTGTCGCTGGTCATGATCTTCCACGCCGAGCTGCCCAACGACGTCGGCAACCTCGGCAGTCTCACCGAGACCTTCCTGCCCTGGCTGGGCCTGGCCGTACCGGTCCTGCTGGTGGGGGCCGTCCTGCGCCGGTCGGCGACCGCGCTGGTCGCGGTCCTGCTGCCCGCGGTGGTCTGGCTGAACCTCTTCGGGGGCCTGGTCTTCGACAAGTCCGGCACCGGCGGCGACCTCGTCGTCGCCACCCACAACGTCGACGCCGACAACCCCGACCCGCGCGGCACCGCCGCCTCCGTCGCCCGCTCCGGCGCCGACGTCCTGGCCCTGACCGAGCTCAAGGGCAGTGCGGTCCCCGTGTACGAGAAGGCGCTGGCGGCCACGTACAAGTACCACTCGGTCGAAGGCACCGTCGGGCTGTGGAGCAAGTACCCGCTGAGCGGCAGCGCGCCCGTCGACATCAGGATGGGCTGGACCCGGGCCATGCGGGCCACCGTCGCCACCCCGCAGGGCGAGGTCGCGGCCTTCGTGGCCCACCTGCCCTCGGTCCGCGTCAAGCTCAATGCCGGCTTCACTGCCAACCAGCGCGACGACAGCGCCGACGCGCTGGGCGCCGCGCTCGCCGCAGAACCGCTGAAGAAGGTCGTCCTCCTCGGCGACCTGAACGGCACCATGAACGACCGTGCCCTGTCCGAGGTCACCTCGCAGATGCGCTCCACCCAGGGCGCGGCCGGCGACGGCTTCGGCTTCAGCTGGCCGGCGCAGTTCCCGATGGCCCGCATCGACCAGATCATGGTCCGCGGGATCCGGCCCGAGGCCTCCTGGACCCTGCCCCGCACCGGCAGCGACCACCTGCCGGTCGCCGCGCGGCTGACGGTCGCGAAGTAGCCGGGGGAACCGACAGCCCCCGGAAAGAGGGGCCCGCCACACCGGTGGCGGGCCCCTCCGTGCGCGGACGCCTACGCCTGCTCGCGCCAGCCGTTCGTGATCGGCAGGCGGCGGTCCTTGCCGAAGCCCTTCGCGGAGATCTTCGTGCCCGGCGGGTACTGGCGGCGCTTGTACTCGGCCGTGTCGACCATCCGCAGCGTCTTCGCGACCAGCTCGGCGTCGAAGCCTGCGGCCACGATCTCCTCCAGCCCCTGGTCGCGGTCCACGTACAGGGCCAGGATCGCGTCGAGCACCGGATAGTCCGGCAGCGAGTCCGTGTCCACCTGCCCGGGGCGCAGCTCGGCGCTGGGCGGCTTCATGATGGAGTTCTCCGGGATCGGCGGGGTCTCGCCGCGCTCGGCGGCCGCCCGGTTGCGGTACCGGGCGAGCCGGAAGACGTCGCTCTTGTAGACGTCCTTGATCGGGCCGTAGGCGCCCACCGAGTCGCCGTACAGGGTGGAGTAGCCGACGGCCAGCTCCGATTTGTTGCCGGGGGCCAGCACGATGTGGCCCTCCTGGTTGGACAGGGCCATCAGCAGCGTGCCGCGCAGCCGCGACTGGAGGTTCTCCTCGGCCAGGCCGGTCAGACCGAGCGCGCCCATGTAGGCGTCGAACATCGGCTCGATCGGCACCGTCCGGAAGTTCAGGCCGGTGCGCTCGGCCAGGTCGGCCGCGTCGCCCTTGGAGTGCTCCGAGGAGTACTTCGAGGGCATGGAGACCCCGTACACGTTCTGCGCGCCGATCGCGTCGCATGCGACGGCGGCGACGAGCGCCGAGTCGATCCCTCCGGAGAGCCCGACCAGGACGGAGCGGAATCCGTTCTTCCGCACGTACGCGCGCAGGCCCACGACCAGTGCGTCGTAGACCTCCTCGTCGTCGTCGAGGCGGTCGGCGTAGCCGCCGGGCACGACCGGCTCGTACGCCTCCACCGGCTCCTCGGACAGGACGACGCGGTCGATGCGCAGCCCGTCGTCCACCACCCCCTCGGGGGCGTCGGCGCGCGCGGCCGGCAGGTCGAGGTCGACCAGGACGCAGCCCTCGGAGAACTGCGGGGCGCGGGCGATGACCTCGCCGTCGGCGCCGACGACGATCGAGTCGCCGTCGAAGACCAGCTCGTCCTGGCCGCCCATCATCGCCAGGTAGGCCAGGGTGCAGCCGGCCTCCTGGGCGCGCTTGCGCACCAGTTCGAGGCGGACGTCGTCCTTGTTGCGCTCGTACGGTGAGGCGTTGACGGAGACCAGCAGCCCGGCGCCGGCGGAGCGGGTGGCGGGTACGCGGCCGCCGTCCTGCCAGAGGTCCTCGCAGATGGCCAGGGCCACGTCGACGCCGCGCACGCGGATCACCGGCTGGGTGTCGCCGGGCACGAAGTACCGGAACTCGTCGAACACGCCGTAGTTGGGCAGGTGGTGCTTGGCGAAGCGCAGCACCACGCGGCCGCGGTGCAGGACCGCGGCAGCGTTCTCCGGAGAGCCGGCCGGGCGCCCGAGCCGGGGCGTCGCCCTCTCCGTCCGGTCGAGGTAGCCGACGACGACCGGCAGTTCGCCGAGCCCCTCGGCGGCCAGGCGCTCCGCGAGGTCCCGCAGGGCGCTGCGCGAGGCCTCGACGAAGGAGGCCCGCAGGGCGAGGTCCTCGACGGGGTACCCGGTCAGCACCATCTCCGGGAACGCCACCAGGTGGGCGCCCTGCTCGGCGGAGTGCCGGGTCCAGTGGACGACCGAGTCGGCGTTGGCGGCGATGGCGCCGACGTGCGAGTCGATCTGATTCAGCGCGAGGCGTAGTTGAGGCACGGGGCCCAGTCTAATCGTCTTTCTGACGCGATGTCCTGGGGCCCGTGTCCTTCCGGGGTTTCCGGCGCGCCGCACGGGGGCGTCGGGCGGTGCCGGACGGCTGTGTCAGCCGAGGGGGCCGGCGTACTTCACGTCGTCGAGGAGGGTTCCGGCGGCGATGTCCGCGGTGATGCTCTTCGTGCCTTCGGGGATCTCGAACGCCACGACGCCGCTGGCGGATTCGCCCGGCAGGATCGATCCCTTCACCATCTTCGGGACGCTGGCGCCGCCCCCGCTGTCGAAGACCATCTCGGCCGTCATGCCCTTGTCGTCACGGACGTTGGGCACGGCGTAGATCACCTCGTGCGGTGCGGTCGAGCCGTTGGTGATGGTGATGGTGAGCTGGACCGCGTTCTTCACCTGTTCGCGGGCGATGATGCCCTTCGGCTCGTACTTCGTCGGCGCCGACAGGCTCACCTTGACGCCGTTGGGGTAGGTGAAGGTCTCACCGAACGGCAGCGCGCTGGTCAGACCGGGGACCTGGGAGGGCGACGGGGACTTCGACGGCGAGGGCTCACTGCTGGGGTACGGCCCGTCGAGGTCCAGGTCGTCGATCTCGGCGCCCGCCTCGATGCGGTCGGAGGCCCGGTCGACGACCGAGACGGTCAGGAAGAAACCGCCGACCGAGGCGAGGATGCCCACCCCGGCGAGAACGGTGCCGACGACGGCCAGCGACTTGTTGGGCGCGCCGTTGTTGGCGCGCACGATGGCGCCGATGCCCAGGCCCACGCCGGTCACGGCGAGGATGGCGCCGAGCCAGAAGAGGAACGGCACGCAGCCGAAGACGATGCCGGAACCGCCGACGATCACGGCCGCGACCGCCAGGCCGTTGGTGGTCGGGGCGGCGGGCTGCGCGTAGCCGCCGTACGCGGCGGCGCCGTGGCCGGCGGTGTGCCGGGCCCACGGATCGGCGGGGGCGGGGATGCCCGGAGCGAGGGGTGCGGGGGGTGCACCGAACGGCGCGGGCGGGAGCGTGGGGGCCGGAGTGGGAGGTGCGAACGCCGACGGGGCCGCCACAGGGACGGGGGTGGGGGCTCCGGCCGCGGCGGGTGCGTCGGCGGGCCGGCCCGCTTCCGCCTCGGGGGCCGCTTCGGCGACCGGCTCCGCGGCGGAGGCGGCGGACTCCGGGGCGGGGGTCTTGGCGAGCGAGAGCGGCTGGGCGGGGGCCGGTGTGGGAGCCGTCTCGGGAAGGGGCGTGCCCTCGGGTTCCGCCGGCGGGCCGGTGGGCGTGCTGGGCGGGTTCGGCGGGGTGGTCATACCGGCGGGGCGTCCTTTGTCGCGGCTGTCGTGATCACAGCAAGAGTGCCACGCCGGAGGCGAACGCCCTTCCGAATTCCCGCGCGCCCGGCCCGGGGCAGGTGGCTCCCGATCGGCCCGCAGGTGGCTCCCGATCGGCCCGCGTACCGGCGCGGAGCGGCCGGAATGTGGCGAGCGCCACCGCGCGCACCGGCACCGGGAGCCCCCGCCGAGGCAACGCGCCGGCCCGCGGGCACGTCCTCCATGGCGTGGGCCTCGGCGGGACGGCCCGGGACGGCATGATGCCGGCGGCGCCCGGCGGCAGCGCGGCGAGCAGCAGGAGCCGGAGCCCCGGGGCGGCCCGCCGAGCACTGCGTGTCATGGCCGGGACTCTGTCCGGGGTGGGTGTCCGGCCGGAGGTACGACCCCGAGCTTGCTTAGGATTAGTCACACTATGTCCCCATATGGGCTCACTCCGCGCACCGCCCGGCCGGTCGCCCTGCTGATCGGCCTCGCCGGCGCGGCCTACACCGCGTGGGTGCTCGAAGTCGTCCTCTCCACCGGCCTCAACCCCATCGAGACGTACGTCAGCGAGCTCGCCGCCCAGGACCAACCGCTCGGCGGCCTCTTCCGGGCCACCGACTTCACCGCCGGAATGCTCGCCTTCGCCGGCGGCCTGCTGGCCCTGGTACGGCTGCTGAAGTACGCCGAGTCCCGCCGCGCGTGGGCGGTCGTCGGCTGGGCCGGTGTCACCCTCTTCGGCGCGGCCACCGCGGCCGACGCATGGCTCCCGCTGAGCTGCACGCCCACCGCGGACCCGGAGTGCGCCGCCCGCGAGACCGCCGGGCTGGTACCCGCCACCCACCAGGCCCACACCGTCAGCAGCAGCCTCGCCATGACGGGCGCCCTCGTGGGCCTGGTGGCCCTCACCGTCGCAGCCCGCCGCTACGGCTGGTTCGCCCCGCTCGCCCGCTACGGCCCCGCACTCGTCGTCCTGGAGCTGCTCGCCACCGCCTGGACCCTGTCCGCCATCGCGATGTTCACGGCCGGCCGCGGCACCTGGGCGCTGGGGGCCGGTCAGCGGCTCCAGGTCCTGCTCGTGGCGATCTGGCTGGTCCTGCTCGCGTACTCCGTCCTCAAGGAACGCCGGACATGACCGCGTACGAACCGTCCGGGACGCCGCACCCGGCAGGCCGGGGAGGAACGGGCGCGTTCGTACGCGTCGGCGGGGTGCCGCTGCACGTACTCGTCGAGGGCCGGGGGCCGGTGTGCGTGCTCAGCGCCGGACTGGCCATGGCCTGGTTCGACTGGGACGAGGTCGCCGCCCTGCTCGTCGCCGCGGGCCGCACCGTCGTCCGCTTCGACCGCCCCGGGCACGGCCTGAGCGGCCCGGCCACCGCCCCGCCCACGACCGCCGGGGAGGCCCACCGGATCGCCGGCCTGCTCGACGCGCTGGGGTACGGCGGGCCGGGCGCAGCCCCGGTCACCGTCGTCGGGCACTCGATCGCCGCCTTCCACACCGAGGGCTTCGCCCGCCTCCACCCGGAGCGCACGGCCGCCCTGGTGCTGGTCGACGCCAGCGTCGAGGAGGATCCCCGTACGGTTCTGCCGGCGGCGCTGCGCACCGGCGCGGCACGCCTCGCCGGCCGGGCCGTGACGGCGGCCGGCCTGCCGGCCGCGGTGGGCCCCGCGGCGCGGCGCGCCACCGTACGGGCCTCCCGCACCGGCGGCGGCGACCCGGCCGCGCGGGACCTCGTACGCCGCTGCTACCGCACCGGCCGCGTCTGGCGCGGCGCGCTGCTGGAGAACTCCCGCTACCCGGACATGGCCGCCGAGCTGCTGGTGCTGCGCGCCGCCCGGCCGCTGACCGCCCCCGCCACCGTCCTCGCCGGCCACGACGGATCGGCCGGGCGCGGTGCACTGCGCTGGCTCGGGCGCCAGGCGGACCTCGCCGACCGGCTGGGCGCCCGGTTCGAGGTGGCCGAGCCCGCCGGCCACCTGGTCATGCTGGACCGCCCGGACCAGGTGGCCCGGGCGGTGGTGGAGACGGGCGGTCGGGGGACGGCGGACGGGGACGGGTGAAGGGGACGGGCCCGCGTCACTGCCGGGCGTAGACCTTCTCGACGAAGCCGGCCAGCTGCTCGTCGGACAGGTGCTGGGCGAGGTCGGCCTCGCTGATCATGCCGACCAGCCTCTTTTCCTTGATCACGGGCAGCCGCTTGATCCGGTGGCTCTCCATCTCGTCCAGCACGGCGGACACGTCCGCTTCGGCCTCGATCCAGCGCGGGGTGCCCCGGGCCATGTCCCCGCACGTCGTCTTCGACGGGTCCAGGCCCTTCGCCACGCAGTGCACGACGATGTCGCGGTCGGTGACGATCCCGCACAACCGCTCGTCGGAGTCGCTGATCGGCAGCGCACCCACATCGAGCCGGGCCATCAGCTCGGCCGCCCGGTCGAGCGTCTCGTGCGCCGGTATCCACTGGGCCCCGGGGTGCATGATGTCTGCGGCGGTGGTCATGAAGAAAACCTCCTCAGCACGCCGTTGGCGGCCGGCTGCGGGCGCACCCGGCCGGGCGTCCCCTCTCGCGTGCGTGCGGCCGGCCGGATCGCCCTACCGCCGTCCGTACTGCCGGGCAGGTCGGGCGCAGTACACGCCCGTACGGGTGAGAGGGCGCCTCCCCCCACCGTACGAGCGTGTCCCGTCACCCGCGCGGGGTGGCTCCGCGCTGCCTCAGCATGTCCGCCATCAAGGTGAGCTCGGAGCGCTGCGCGTCGACCATGCCCTGCGCCAGCTCCCGCTCGACCGGGGTCCCGCACTGCTGCGCACACCCCTCGGCCATCGCCACGCCCCCCTTGTGGTGGTCGGTCATCAGCTGGAGGAAGAGCACCTCCGCGTCCCGCCCCGAGGCGGCGCCGAGCTGCTCCAGCTCCTCCTTGGTGGCCATGCCGGGCATCAGCGACCCGGGCCCGGCCGGGCCGTGGCCGGCGTGCCCGCCGTGGCCCGCCGAGCCCCCCATCCACGACATCGGCGGCTCACCGGCCACCACCTTCGGCAGCCCCCACAGGTCCAGCCAGCCCAGGAGCATGCCCCGCTGGTTGGCCTGGGTGTTGGCGATGTCGTAGGCGAGGGTGCGCACCGCCTCGTCCTGGGTGCGGTCCCGGACGACGAAGGACATCTCCACCGCCTGCTGGTGATGGACCGCCATGTCCCGGGCGAAGCCGGCGTCGGGGGAGTGCAGCCCCGGCGTGCGCGGGGCGGCCCCGGAGGCGGGCCGGGCCGCGGACCCGCCGTTCGCCGCGGCGACCGTGGCCGCCGCCGCGAACAGCAGCGCCAGCAGCACGGCCGTCCCCGCGACCCAGTACGTACGGGGAATCGCGCGGCTCACTTCGCCGCCAGACCGTTCGTGCAGGCCGCACCGGGCTCCGGGGTCTGCTCACCCTGCACGTACTTGGTCAGGAACTGCTTGACCCGGGGGTCGTCCGCGCTGTCCACCGTGAGCTGCTTGCCCCACGCGCTGAGCATGATCGCGCCGGCCTGCTCCTTGACCGGGCTCATCAGCGTGTACGGGGTCTTGCCGACGGTCTCGGCGAGCTTGTCGACCTCGGCCGGGGCGGCCTTGTCGTTGTACGTCACCCAGACGGCGCCGTGCTCCAGCGAGTGGACGGCGTTCACCTCGGGCAGCGGGGTCTTGTAGACGTCGCCGTTGCAGTTCATCCAGCGGGGGTGGTGGTCACCGCCGACGGGCGGGTTCATCTCGTACGTCACGGGCGTCTCGACGTGGTTGCGGCCGAGCTTCTTCACGTCCCACAGCTGCTCGCCCTCGACGGGCTTCTTGCGGATCTCCTCCGCCTCCTTGCGGAGCTGCTCCGCGGCCTCCTGCTTGCGCTGCTCGGCCTGCTTCTGGTCGATCAGCACCCAGGCGCCGAAACCGACGAGACCGACGACGACGGCCGACGAGACGGTGATCGCGATCGCCTTGTTGCGCCGCTCCCGGGCCTTCTCGGCGCGGCGCATCTCGGCTATGCGCGCCTGGCGGGAGGTCGGGTCGGTGTGCTGGGGGGTCCTGCCGGACTTGCTGGCCATGTGCCCTGGTTCCTTCTTCTGATGAGGGGGGTGGACGGAACGCACAACCGGACCCGTCAGGTCCGCAGCACCTGGAGAACATGCAGGTCGGGGGCGCGCGCCAGCGGCTCGGGCGACCCGGTCCGCCCCGCGGCCCGGGCGCGGGCGCCGGGCTGCGGCCCGCCGCCCGGCACGGTCACGGCGGGCGGCGGCACGGGCGGCACGGCCGGGGTCACGTGCGCGAGGGGGGAACAGCCGGGCGGCTCGTACGGGGACACGCAGACGACGTGCTCCGCTCCGTGCGCCCGCACCTCGGGGGCGGCGGCGTGCGGCTCAGCGGGGCGCGCACACAGGAACAGCGCGCCCGCCAGCGCCCCGAGGACCGCCAGCAGGACGGCACGCCGGAGCGCGGAACGTCCACGACGCCCCCGCTGCGCGTACTCCCGGCCCCCCATGGGCGCAGATGGTAATGCTCATGACCGGCCGGAGGTCAGTGCGGGGGTGCCGCGAGCTTTCCCGGGTGCGTAATGTGGCGGAAACCACCGCTGGCGATACTGGGCCGACCCGACTGTGCCGCGACCCGTCGGGCGGTGGTGCACAGGCCGTCTGAACTGCGAGGATGAAGGCATGGACAAGCAGCAGGAATTCGTCCTCCGGACGCTTGAGGAGCGCGACATCCGCTTCGTGCGCCTGTGGTTCACCGACGTACTGGGCTTCCTGAAGTCCGTCGCGGTCGCCCCCGCGGAGCTGGAGCAGGCCTTCGACGAGGGCATCGGCTTCGACGGCTCCGCCATCGAGGGCTTCGCGCGGGTCTACGAGTCCGACATGATCGCCAAGCCGGATCCGGGCACGTTCCAGATACTGCCGTGGCGCGCCGAGGCCCCCGGCACGGCCCGGATGTTCTGCGACATCCTCATGCCGGACGGCTCCCCGTCCTTCGCGGACCCCCGCTACGTCCTCAAGCGCATCCTGGCCAAGACCTCCGACCTGGGCTTCACCTTCTACACCCACCCGGAGATCGAGTTCTTCCTGCTGAAGGACAAGCCGCTGGACGGCAGCCGCCCGGTGCCCGCCGACAACTCCGGCTACTTCGACCACACCCCGCAGAACGTGGGCATGGACTTCCGCCGCCAGGCGATCACGATGCTCGAATCGATGGGCATCTCGGTGGAGTTCAGCCACCACGAGGGCGCACCGGGACAGCAGGAGATCGACCTGCGCTACGCCGACGCCCTCTCCACGGCCGACAACATCATGACGTTCCGCCTGGTCATGAAGCAGGTCGCCCTCGAACAGGGCGTCCAGGCCACCTTCATGCCCAAGCCGTTCTCGGAGTACCCCGGTTCGGGCATGCACACCCACCTGTCCCTCTTCGAGGGCGACCGCAACGCCTTCTACGAGTCGGGCGCCGAGTACCAGCTCTCGAAGGTCGGCCGCTCCTTCATCGCGGGCCTGCTGCGCCACGCGGCGGAGACGGCCGCGGTCACCAACCAGTGGGTCAACTCGTACAAGCGCATCTGGGGCGGCTCCTCGCGCAGCGCCGGCGCGGGCGGCGAGGCTCCCTCGTACATCTGCTGGGGCCACAACAACCGCTCGGCACTCATCCGCGTCCCGATGTACAAGCCGGGCAAGATGGGCTCCTCCCGCATCGAGGTCCGCTCGATCGACTCGGGCGCCAACCCGTACCTCACGTACGCCGTCCTCCTGGCGGCCGGCCTCAAGGGCATCGAGGAGGGCTACGAACTCCCGGCGGGCGCCGACGACGACGTCTGGGCCCTCTCCGACGCGGAACGCCGGGCGATGGGCATCGAACCCCTGCCGCAGAACCTCGGCGAGGCCATCTCCCTGATGGAGCGCAGCGAACTGGTCGCGGAAACCCTCGGCGAGCACGTCTTCGACTTCTTCCTGCGCAACAAGAAGCAGGAGTGGGAGGAATACCGCTCGGAGGTCACCGCCTTCGAACTCCGCAAGAACCTCCCGGTCCTGTAAGGGCAGGTCAGCAGCAGTACGTCAGCTGGGGAAGGGCCCTCGGCCGCATGCGGCCGAGGGCCCTTCTGCGATCTCCGGGCGGGAGTCCGGCCATGCTGCGTGCCTGCCGCCGCCCGGGACTGGGGAGTGCGGCGCAAGTGGCGCGGTGCCGGCCATGGTGGGCACGGGGACACGGGGGGCGTGCCCAGGGGGCGCGCGTTGTCGAAACGATACAGCCGCGGGCATTGGAGTGAACTGCCGTTCCCGGCGGTGCCTCCGGGCGTTGGACCGGCCGACGCGCACATCGACCAGCGCGTCGTCGTTCCACAGATCCTTAGGGGAGTCATGCGTATTCGTTCTGCTGTCACCGCGTCCGTCCTGGCCGCCGGCATCCTGCTGGGCGGGGCCGGTGCCGCCCTGGCCAACGACGGGGTCGACATCGACTACTTCTCCGGCGGCCGCGCGGGCTTCTCGTCGAACTGCTCCTCGCTCGCCGCGGTGCCCGCCACCAAGCCGGGCTTCACGGGCCCGATCTACACCTCCACCTGCCTCACCGACGGCGAGCTAGAGTGGGCGAAGGGCAACCACCTGGGTGCCTGATCCGGCGCCCCGCGCCCGGGGGCGGACCGACGGCGACGTCGTCCGCCCCCGCGGCGTCCCCGGCGCGGGAACTCCGGCGCGGGAGCTCTTGGGGAGAACTTTGCCCGGTCGGGCGCATGCGATCCGGTCCGAGCGTGCAGGCGATCCGATGGACACCCGCAGCCGCACCCCCAGGACCCGTGCATGGACGTACACACCGCCCGCCCCCTGGGCCGGGCGATGCCCGTCCCCGAGCGCGTCTGGTACGCCTCCTACGGCTCCAACATGCACATGCACCGGCTCACCGCCTACATCGCCGGCGGCATCCCGCCCGGGGCGGCGCACGCCCACCCGGGCTGCCGCGACCGGCGGCCACCGGAGCGCTCCATCCCGGTCGAGCTCGACGGCAGCCTGTACTTCGCCACGGAGTCGCTGGTGTGGACCGGCGGCCGGGGCTTCTACGACCCCGACGCCCCGGGCCGGATCCGCGGACGCGCCCACCTGGTGACCACCGGTCAGCTGTCCGACATCGCCGCACAGGAGATGTACCGGGAACCGGGGGCGGACCTCGACCTCACGCCCGTCCTGCGGGACGGCCGCCACGCGCTCGGCCCCGGCCGGTACGAGACGCTCGTCTGCCCGGGCACGATCGAGGGGATCCCCGTGGTCACCTTCACCGCCCCGTGGACCCTCGGGGACGTCGAGCTGCGCACCCCGTCCGCCGCGTACCTGCGCCACCTGGCCGCCGGCCTTCTGGAGTCCGGCCCCTGGACGGCACAGGACACCGCCGGCTACCTCTCCACCTGCCCGGGCGCCACCGGCACCTGGACCCCCGACCGCGTCCGCGCCCTCCTGGCGGCCACCCCCTGAGGCCCGGAGGCGTTCAGCGGGTTGCGCGGTGCCAGGTGGGGTGGTTCCGGGTGGTCGAGGTGTGGAGTTCGGCGTCAAGGCCGAGGACCGTCGTGGTGGTGGTGCCGTCCGGTTCCAGGACGGCCGCCGGGGCGCCCGCGAAGAGCATGCGCGACTCGGCCCAGGCCGGGGGGCCGCCGAGGCCGGAGGTGCTGATCGTGCCGCTGTCGGCGCGGCCCGCCACGTGGCGGCCCGCCGCGCCGACCGCGCCGTAGCCGGCCCGGCCGCCCGCCTCCGTGACGCTGGAGACCTGGGGCCGGGTCGCGGAGCCCGCCGTGACCACGGCGGTGCGCACCACCCCCGAGTCGGGGCGCCGGAAGTACAGGCGGACGCCCGCGCCGTCCGGGGACGCCGTCAGGGGGACCGTCGTGGCGGGCAGGCCCGTCGGTGAGGGCCCGCGCAGCGGGCCGTCCGGGTCGGCCTGGGTCCAGGCGAGCACCGAGGCCGTCGTCGTCGCGTACACGTGCCGCCGCCCGGCGGCGTCGACCGCCGTGACCGGGTCGCCCTGCAGGTCCTCGCCGCCCAGCCGCTGCCAGGGCGAGAAACCGCCGTCCGGCTGCTGGGTGGACGCGCGCAGCGTGCGGCGCGCGTCGCGCAGGTAGACCGTCAGCAGTCCCCGCCCGTCCACGCCGGCCGCGGGGGCGCTGATCGCCGAGGTGCCGTCGTCGTCGCCCTGCTCGGGGGTGCCGAGCGACTGCCACGCCCCGAACGTCCCGTCCGGCGCGGACTGGACGGCGTACACCACCTCGCGCCGGTAGTCGGCGGGGGCGGGGCCGAGGGCGGTGCGGGTGGCGAGGACGCCGACCCGCCCGTCGGGCAGCCGGACGGCGGTCGCCCCCGGGTCGATGCCCGGTTCGGCGCCCGGACCCGTGAGGAAGACGGGCTTCTCCCAGACGCCGCCGGCGTCGCGCCGCCAGTACGCCATGCGGCCGTCCAGCACCGTGAACGCCCACAGGCGGCCCGGCGTCCCCTCCGTCAGCCAGGACGCGTGGTCGGCGCGGGTGTAGCGCAGCGACTGGGCCCAGTTGCGCCCGGTCGGGTTGCCCGCGACCTTGCGGTCGCCGCATCCCGAGGGGCTGCCGCAGTGGTCCTGGTGGTCCTGCCAGGCGTAGGTCCGCAGGTAGCCGGTCTTCGCCTCGGCCGTCTGCGGGTCCAGCGAGTGCGGGAGCGTGCTGTTGTGGTAGCCGAGGTAGCTCTGCACCGAGAAGTGCGGGCGCCGCTGCACCTGTTGGGCGTAGGCGGCGGTGGCGGCCTGCACGAAGCGGGCGCCGTACATGTGGTCCTGGTGGTCGGTGTAGCGGCCGCTCTCCGGGTACCGGCCGGGCGTCGGGTCCTGCATCCGTAGCGTCGTGGGCCGGTACTGCTCCAGGACCCCCGCCACCGTCTGTATCAGCTGGTCCTTCGTGTACGAGAAGCCCTGTTTGACCGGGGTCCCGGTGGTGAGCTGGGACTCCAGCGCGGGTATTCGGCCGTTCCACAGGCCGCGCAGGCTCTCGGGCGTGTCCCCTCCGGTGCTGCGGGCCTCGCGCAGCATCAGCCACACCAGGCTGACCTGCGGCTTCGCTATGAGTACGTCGATCTCGGCGCGGCCGCCGCCGGCGGTCGGCACGGCCGTGCGCCGCCACGCGCTGGTGCGGTCGCCGGTGGCCATCTGGGCGTAGGCGGAGCGTATGCCGTTCTGCCGCGCCTCCGCGTAGTGGGCGCGGTCGGCGGGCTGTTCGGGATCGCGGGCGGCGTCGCCCTGCGCCTGGTTGCGGCCGTCGGACTCGCCGGAGGTGAGGTAGGCGGTGGTGACCTGGGTGCCGGACCGGAGGGAGCGGCTGAGGTCGGGGTTCATGAAGAACAGGTCGTCGTCGGGGTGCGCGACGACTTGGACGACCGATCCGGCGGTGACGCTCGCGGGCAGCGCGACCGTCGGGTTCTTCCCCTGGGCGGCCCCGGAGGCCTGCTGGCCGGAGGCCACGGAGAGGACGGAGAGTACGCCGGTGGTGCCGGCTGTCAGCACGGTGAGCAGGACCGCGAAGCGGCGACGGGTCACGGGCATCGGGCACGCCTTGGGTTCGGTCCGGGCAGGGCAGGACGGGACAGGACAGGACGGAACAGGTCAGGACAGGACCGGACAGGACTGGACAGGACAGCGAACTGATTCGTTGAGCAGTCAGAAAGAGTCCGAATCGGCGGACTTGGTTCACCGCAACGGCCGATGACTGCTGCTGTCCGGGGGCTGACGGATGTGGTCCGCGGCGTGTCAACCGTGCGTCTTGCGGCGCTTCACCGTGCCGCCACGCGGCATGTCACGGTGCCGCGTTGCGCGGGCCCACCGGCTGCCACGGCGCCAGGTAGGCGTCCGGGGCGTCCGCCGACGAGGTCACGTACAGGCGTGCGTCGAGCCCCACCACGGCCAGGCTGACCAGGTTCCTCCCCGTCATCGTCGAGGACGGCGCCCCGACGAACATCAGCGGGGACCGCCCCCACGGCCGGCCCGGCCCGACCTCCGAGCCCAGCTGCCCGCCCGCCGTTCGGCCCGCCAGCACGTGCCCGCTCGCCGTCACCGACCCGAAGCCGTTCAGCCCGCCGAGGTCGGTCATGTGGTTGACCTTCAGCCCGCCCTCGGCCGTCAGCAGTGCCGTACGGACGTTGCCCGAGCCGGGCTTGCGGAACCAGAGCCGTACCCCGCCCTCGCGGCCCTCCGCCGTCAGCGGCAGCGTGGTGTCCGGCAGCCCGGTGGCCGTGGCCCGGCCCAGCGGAGCGCCCGGCTCCGGCTGCGCCCAGCCGACGACCGACTTCGTCGTCGCGGCCAGGACGATGCGCCGCCCCGCGCCGTCGGTCGCCGTGACCGGAGCGCCGTGCAGGTCCTCACCGCCGTACCGCTCCCACGGGCCCCAGCCGCCGTCGGCCTGCTGCACCCGGCCGCGCAGACCGTGGGCGCCGTCGCGGACGTACGCCGCCAGTCGCCCGGTGCCGTCGACCGAGACGGCCGGCGCGCTGATGTCGGAGGTCGACGTCTCGTCGGCGGCCTCGGGCGTGCCGAGCGACTGCCACTCCCCGAACTCCTCGGTGCCGGGCGCCCTTTGGATCGTGTGGACGACCTCACGGCGGTAGTCGGCGGGCCGTGCCCCGAAGGAGGTACGGGTACCGAAGACCGCGATGCGGCCGTCCTCCAGGGTCACGGCGGACACGCCCGGGTCCATGCCGGCCCCGGGCAGCAGGTCGGGGCCGCGCCAGGGGCCGACCGGGCCGGGTCGGTGCCAGACGGCGACCCGGCCGTCCAGCACCGCGAACGCCCACAGGCCGTGGTCCTCGTCGGAGGTCAGCCAGTTGGTGCCGGTGCCGCCGGCGTAGTGGACGGTGTCCGTCCAGCGGTTGCCGGCCGGGCGGTCGGAGATCTTGAGGTCGCCGCAACCGGCGTCGCTGCCGCAGTGGTTCTGCCGGTCGAGCCAGGCGTAGGTGTCGAGGCTGTCCAGCTTTTCCTTCGCCTCCTGCGGGTCCAGCGCGCTGGGGAGGGAGCCGTTGACGTAGCCGACGTAGTTCTGCACCGCGAAGTGCGGGCGGTCCCTGACGTCCTCGGCGTAGGCGGCCGCGGCCATCTGCACGAAGCGGGCGCCGTAGAGGTGGTCCTGATGGTCGGTGTACTGCCGGGTGTCCGGGTACCGGCCGGGGGTCGGGTCCTGGAAGCGGAGGGTGGTGGGCCGGTACTGCTCCAGGACACCGGCGAGCGTCCGGACGACCTGGTCCTTCGAGTACGCGAACCGCTGCTTGACCGGGGTGCCGGAAGAGAGCATCGACTCCAGGCGGGTGATCCTGCCGTCCCAGAGGCCGTGCAGGCTGTCCGGGACGTCGGCGTGGCCGTGGCCGGCTTCGCGCAGCTGCAACCAGACGAGGTGGACCTGGGGTTTGGCCATGAGGACGTCGACCTCGGCGTGGCCGCCGCCCTTCGTCGGTACGGAGGTCCGCTTCCAGGCGCTGCTGCGGTCGCCGGTGGCCATCTTGGCGTAGGCGGCGCGGATGCCGTTCTGGCGGGCTTCGGCGTAGGCGGGCTTGTCCGGGGCGGTCGAGCCGGTCGGCGGGGTGGCGGCGGTCGAGCCCTTGGCGGGGGCGGCGTTTATTCCGTCGGCCTCGCCCGCGGTGAGGTATACGGAGGTCACGGGATGGCCGGCGGATATGGAGTACCGGAGGTCGGGGTTGAGGAAGTACAGGTCGTCGTCGGGGTGCGCGACGACCTGGACCACCCGGCCGGCGTCGGGCACGGCGCCGGCGGCCACGGGTGCGGTGGCCGCGGTGTCCGGGGCCGCGGGGGAGCGGTCGAGGCCGGCGAGGGCCTGGTGGCCCCTGACCACGAACATGCCGGTGGCGGCCAGGGCCGCGCAGAGGGCGACGCCCTTGACGAGGCCGGCCCACCGGTGGCCCCGGCGCGCCTCCCCGGCGCCCGGCCGCCCACCCCGACGCCGCTGCGTCCCGGCCGCTGACGCCGGTACGGGCCCGTCGGGAGCCGCTGGCCGACGGGGTGCCCGTGCCTGCTGCGGCGCGACGGCCGCGGGCTGCTCCGGACGGGCGCCGGCCTCGCCGGCCCCGCCGTGTCGGCCGTCCCCACCCGGCTGCGAGGCGTGGGGAAACTGACGCATCGCGTCGGGGCGTTGAGGCTGGTCGGGCAGGTGGGTCTGGTGGTACTGCCGGGCCTCCGGGCTCCGCCCGTGCTGCCCGTACCCCTCCTGCCGGTACGCCGGATCCGCCTCCGGGACCGGCACTCCGCCCGGCCAGGGGCCCGGTCGGGGGTGTCCGTCGGGCATGGGGCGGGGCTCCTTGTGGCCGGTCGGCGGGGAGCGGGCCCCATCACGCGACAAGTATTCGGATCATCCGATAAGCCACGCCATGGTACGTCCCGGTGAGTCGAACGCCTGCTCCGGCTAGGCTCGTCCCCGGCAGGTCAGGGCAGTGCGAGCAGTCAGCGCAGAGCAGTCGGTGCAGTGCAGTGCGCTGCAGCACAGCGCAGAGCCCGGGCAGTGCAGAGCCCGGGCAGCACAGAGCCCGGGCAGTGGCAGCGACGACCGCGGGAGGCGGCGGGATGACGGTCCCGGGACGCAGGAGCAGCACCTTCATCCGACTGCTCCGCAGCGGTTTCACCGACCCCTCCGCGGCCGCCCGGCTGCTCGACTGCGACGTGCTCTCCGCCGTCCGCGCCGATCCCGTCCTCCTCGACGCCCTCGGGGCGACCGCCGACCCCGACCTCGCCCTGCGTGGGCTGGTCCGGCTCGCCGAGGCCCAGCCGGCCGGCGACCTCCCCGGGCTCCTCGACACCCTCGTCAGCGCCAAGCCCCTCCGCGACCGCCTCCTCGGCGTACTCGGAGCCTCCGAGGCCCTCGGCGACCACCTCGCCCGCCACCCCCGCGACTGGCGCGGCCTCGTCACGTACGAGGCCGCGGACCTGCATCCCGGACTGCCCGAGTTCGAGCGCGGCCTCGCGGACGCCCACGACCCCGTCGCCCTGCGCGTCGCCTACCGCCGCTGCCTGCTCTCCATCGCGGCCCGCGACGTCTGCGGCACCATCGACGTCGCCCAGACCGCCGCCGAGCTCGCCGACCTCGCCACCGCCACCCTCCGCGCGGCCCTGCGGATCGCCACCGCCGCCGCCCCCCAGGACGCGGCGCTCTGCCGCCTCGCCGTCATCGCGATGGGAAAGTGCGGCGGCAACGAGCTCAACTACGTCTCCGACGTCGACGTGATCTTCGTCGGGGAGGCGGTGAACGGCGCGGCCGGCGGCGACGAGTCCAAGGCCCTCCAAGCCGCCACCCGCCTCGCCTCCCACCTGATGCGCATCTGCTCGGAGACCACCGTCGAGGGCACCATCTGGCCCGTCGACGCCAACCTCCGCCCCGAGGGCCGCAACGGCCCCCTCGTCCGCACGCTCTCCTCCCACCTGGCCTACTACCAGCGCTGGGCCAAGACCTGGGAGTTCCAGGCGCTCCTGAAGGCCCGCGCCGTCGCCGGCGACGAGGCCCTGGGCTCCGCCTACATCGACGCCATAACGCCCCTGGTCTGGCAGGCGGCCGAACGCGACAACTTCGTCCCCGACGTCCAGCAGATGCGCCGCCGCGTCGTCGACAACATCCCCGCCGCGCAGGTCGACCGGGAGCTCAAACTCGGCCCCGGCGGCCTGCGCGACGTCGAGTTCGCCGTCCAGCTCCTCCAGCTCGTCCACGGCCGCAGCGACGCCACCCTGCACTCCGGCACCACCCTCGACGCCCTGCACGCCCTCGCCGCCGGCGGCTACGTCGGCCGCGCCGACGCCGCCCAGCTGCACGACGCGTACCGCTTCCTGCGCACCATGGAGCACCGCATCCAGCTCTACCGGCTGCGCCGCACCCACCTCGTCCCCGAGGACGAGAACGACCTGCGGCGCCTGGGCCGCTCCATGGGCCTGCGCACCGAACCCGTCGCCGAGCTCAACAGGGCCTGGCGCCGGCACGCCTCCGTCGTACGCCGCCTGCACGAGAAGCTCTTCTACCGGCCGCTGCTCGACGCCGTCGCCCAGCTCGCCCCCGGCGAGACCCGGCTCTCCCCGCGCGCCGCGGGCCAGCGCCTCGAAGCCCTCGGCTACGCCGACCCGGCCTCCGCGCTGCGCCACCTCGAAGCCCTCGCGTCCGGCGTCACCCGCAAGGCCGCCATCCAGCGCACCCTGCTTCCGGTGATGCTGGGCTGGTTCGCCGACTCCGCCGACCCGGACGCCGGCCTGCTGAACTTCCGCAAAGTCTCCGACGCCCTCGGCAAGACCCCCTGGTACCTGCGGCTGCTGCGCGACGAGGGCGCGGCCGCCGAGAACCTCGCCCGCGTCCTGTCCGCCGGCCGCCTCGCCCCCGACCTGCTGATGCGGGCCCCGGAGGCAGTGGCCCTGCTCGGCGACCCCGAGGGACTGGCGCCCCGTACGCAGGAGGCCCTCTGCCAGGAGGTCCTCGCCGCCGTCGGGCGTGCCGACACTCCCGAGGCGGCGGTCGCCGCGGCCCGCGGGGTGCGCCGCCGCGAGCTGTTCCGTACGGCCGCGGCCGACATCATCGGCTCCTACGGTACGGAGGACAGCCCGGCCGAGGAGGACCACGGAGCCCTGGTCGACCGGGTCGGCGGGGCCGTCTCCGACCTCACCGCGGCGACCGTCGCGGGCGCCCTGCGCGCCGCCGTCCAGTCGCACTTCGGCGACACCCTGCCCACCCGCTTCGCCGTCATCGGCGTCGGCCGCTTCGGCGGCCACGAACTCGGCTACGGATCCGACGCCGACGTCCTCTTCGTGCACGAACCGCGCGAGGGCGTCGACGAGCAGGAGGCGGCCAAGGCCTCGCAGACCGTCATCGCCGAGATGCGCAGGCTGCTGCAGCTCCCCACCGCGGACCCGCCGCTGCTCATCGACGCCGACCTGCGCCCCGAGGGGCGTTCCGGCCCGCTGGCGCGCACGCTGGCCTCCTACGCCGCCTACTACCGACGCTGGTCGCTGACCTGGGAGAGCCAGGCGCTGCTGCGGGCCGAGCCGGTGGCGGGCGAGGAGGAGCTCGGGCGGCGCTTCATCGAGCTGATCGACCCGCTGCGCTACCCGGCCGAGGGGCTCGGCGAGGACGCCGTGCGTGAGATCCGCCGTCTGAAGGCGCGGATGGAGTCGGAGCGGCTGCCGCGCGGAGCCGATCCGACCCTGCACACCAAGCTGGGCCGCGGTGGACTCAGCGACGTCGAGTGGACCGTCCAGCTGATCCAGATGCGGCACGCCTGGGCCGAACCGGGCCTGCGGACCACCCGGACCCGCGAGGCCCTCGCGGCCGCGCACGCGGCCGGCCTGATCCCGACCGACGAGGCGCAGATCCTGGACGAGGCCTGGGTCCTGGCGACCCGGGTCCGCAACGCCGTGATGCTGGTGCGCGGCCGCGCCGGGGACACCTTCCCGTCCGAGGCCCGCGAGCTGGCGGCGGTCGGCCGCTACCTCGGCTACGCCGAAGGCACGGTCGGTGAACTGCTGGACGACTACCGCCGCATCACCCGCCGCGCCCGCGCGGTGGTCGAGGAGTTGTTCTACGGAGGCTGACCGCCCGCGCACCGCCGGGCACCACCGCGCACGCACCGCGGCAGCGGGCCGTGCCGAAGTTCTGGGTCCAGTAGGAGTTCGGCTGGGCGAGGCCGATGCCGATCTCCTTGAAGGAGCAGTTCAGGATGTTCGCGCGGTGGCCGGGGCTGTTCATCCAGCCCTCCATGACCTTTTCGGGCGTGCTGTAGCCGTAGGCGACGTTCTCGCCGTACGTGCTCCACGCGTAGCCGGCACGGGTGATGCGCGTGCCGGGGTTCGAGCCGTCGGAGCCGGTGTGGGACATGTTGCTGTGGGCGGCCATGTCCGCGCTGTGGTCCTGCGCGGCCTTCGTGAGCTTCGCGTTCAGGGTGACGGCCTGGCATCCGGCGGCGGCGCGCTCCTGGTTGACCAGGGCGAGGACGGCGGCGACGGAGCCGGAGGCGGCCGGCGCGGGCGAGGTCTGCGGCGGCTGCGGCGCCTGCGGCTTCCTGGTGGCCGGCGGCTTCGCGGGCTGCGGCTTCGCGATCTGCGGAGGCTGCGCCTGCGTCGGCTGCGCCTGCGGGGGCGGGGCGGGCCGGGTGGGCTCCGCGGCCGGCTGTTCGGTCGCCGGCGGGCTGGTCGGCGTCGTGGGGACGTCCACCGGGACCATGGTGTTCGGGTCGGCCGAGGGCACGTACTGCCACGGGCGCTGCGCCTGGTGGCTCACGGTCCGGGTCCGGCCGGAGTCGTCGCCCGTGTCGAAGCAGGCCATGGCGGCCGTGGGAACACCCACGATTCCCAGTGCGCTGACGCCGATGACTATCTTCCGGTACTGCTTCTTCTTCCGATGCTTCTGCATGCGTAACCTCATTCGGTGATCGCGAAGCCTCCGGCGCCGGAACTGCGGGACGCCGGAATGGTCGACATTCTTAGAAGCCCGCCATTGGCCTGGCAAGTTTCCGATTCGCGAGCGCCCCGGGGATTCGGCGCGCGGCTTGAAAGAGGCCGGTGATCGTGCATGGTCACGATCAGGTCACTGTCACCGCCATGTGATGTGTTTTCAGGACCGGCCGTGACCAGGGAAGTAGGGCCAAGGTAAGGCGGTCGTCGGGATTCCGTTCCCGCAGGAGAGGGGAATGTCGAATCCAAAAGGGACAAATGACGAAATGTCGACGGGGTGGCCCGCCCGAGAAGCCCTCCGGCGCCGGGACCCGTGTCGTGACGCATGTCACGCAACCGGCTGCCGGATCGCTGCGTCGTGAACGCCTGCCCTGTTTCCGCGGGACTCATTCGGAGGAATTGCCGACGGGGCCGTGAATGATCAGGTCGACGGTGGGCGTGATCGCCGGGAAGGGGAAACGCCGGGGTACGCGGGCGCCGCTTCGGTCGTCATCGGCTGGGTCGGCAGCGAGCGCGTGAGCGCGGCGGTCGGCGCCGGGGGTTCAGCCGGTGCTCCCACCACAGGGCCGCGGCGGGGCGCCAGGCGTACCGTGTCGCGCTCGGAGAGCAGCAGCCGCGAATCGCGCAGCCGCAGCCGGGCCGTGGGTCGAATGCGTTTATGGGGTTGTCGGGAGCCGAAGTGCCCGGGAATTGCCCTGCGCGCCAGCTCGGTTGGGGTGATCAATCCGCCCGGGCGAGAGGGGAGGGGGAGGTAGGGAAGGTCATTTCCCCGGTTATTGGTCCTTGGGGTTGTGCGTCACCGGATATCGATCCGCCGGGTCGTGGAAACCTCGATCCGGAGCGCAGCCCGGGCGCGAGCTGCAGCGTGACCGCCGTACAGGCGGAACCCGTGCGCCGCCTGACGGAGCCCCCCGGAGCGTGGACCAGGCCGCGCACGTGTACGGGCGGCCCACGGGCGACCCGGAGCCGTCCGTGCCGGTGCTGTCGGCAGAGGTGGACCCGGCCTGGACCGGCCGGTCCGACCTCCCGGTGCAGGAGGTGGTCCGCGGCCTCGGAGAGATCGGTGCTCCGGCCGTTTCGGCGGCGCCCCTCCTGCGTAGGATCCTGGCGCAGGAGGGACGGCTCAGCCGACCCTTCGCCCGGGTGCGGATCCTCACCGATCAGGCGTACGTGCGCACGCTCACCGAAGCCCTGGAAGGGATCGCCCCCGGTACGGGGGCGGCCCACGCCCCCGCACGCGTACCCGCAGCCCGGCAGCGGGGAGTAGTCGTCAGGTGGTCGCCATGACGTTCACGGTTCGCCGCGCGGGCCCGTACGACGGGGACGTCCTCGGCGCGATCCACGCCGCCGCCTGGGAGGCGGCGTACGCGCCCTTCTTCGATCCGGGATTCGCCGCGGACGGGATCGCGAGCAGGCGTACCCGCTGGCACGCACGGCTCGCACAGCAGGACTCCACGATCCTGCTGGCCGAAGCGGACGGCCGGCCGGTGGCCATGTCCGTATACCGCCCGTCCTCGACCAGGCCCGGCCTCGCCGAGATCCTCTCCTTCTACAGCCACCCGGAAGGCTGGGGAACGGGCGTCGCCGCTGTCCTGATGACCGAGACGCTGGGGCACCTGCGCGGTGCCGGGTTCGCCCGGGCTCATCTGTGGACGCTGCGCGACACCCCACAGTCGCGGCGCTTCTACACCAAGGCCGGTTTCACCGAGAGCGGCGCCGTCCGCGCCCACGACTTCGGCGACGGGCGGCCGCTGACCCAGGTCGAATACGAGCGCAGGAGCGTCGGGGCCTAGCGGGTGCGGAAACGGTTCAGGAGCTCCGACGCCGGATGCGGGCCCGTGTGCTCGGGGTGCCGGGGCAGGCGGTGCGGCATCGCGCCGTACCAGGAGCGCGAGACGGTGTAGCCGAACGCCAGGCAGATCATGCCGCCGACGGCGTCGAGCCAGAAGTGGTTGGCGGTGGCCACGATGACGACGAGGGTCGCCGTCGGATAGAGCAGACCCAGGATCCGCGCCCAGGGGGCCGAGGCGACCGCGAAGATCGTCAGCCCGCACCAGAGCGACCACCCTATGTGCATGGACGGCATCGCAGCGTACTGGTTCGACATGTTCTTGAGGTTCCCGGAGGCCATCGAGCCCCAGGTGTGGTGGACCAGTACGGTGTCGATGAAGTTCTGCCCGTTCATCAGCCGCGGCGGCGCGAGCGGGTAGAAGTAGTAGCCCACCAGAGCCACGCCGGTGGTGGCGAAGAGGACCAGGCGCGTGGCGGCGTACCGGCCCGGATGGAAGCGGTAGATCCACACCAGCACGCCGATGGTCACGACGAAGTGGAGCGTCGCGTAGTAGTAGTTCATGCCCACGATCAGCCACGTCACGGAATTGACGGCGTGGTTGACCGACTGCTCCACGGCGATGCCGAGGGTCTGCTCGACGCTCCAGATCCAGTCGGCGTTCGCGAGGGCGATCGACTTCTGCTCGGGCACGGCGTTGCGGATCAGCGAGTAGGTCCAGTAGCTGATGGCGATCAGCAGGATCTCGAACCAGATCCGCGGCCGGCGCGGGACGCGCAGCCGGGCGAGCGGGGCGCGGTCGGACGCCGGGCGGGTCTCGGTCTCGACCACTACGGGTGAGGAGACGTCCGTCCGGGTTTCCAGTGTCTTCACGCTCGATTCACCCATGGGGAGAGAGTCTGCCAGATGAGCTCCCGCCTCCGATCATCCCTCGGTACGGTCTTCGGCGCAGCCGGTCCGTCTCAAGTACGAGAGGCGCTGCGCCGCTGGCCGGGGCCCGAGGCCGTGGAGCCGCGCACCACCAGTTCCGGCAGGAACACGAACTCACTGTGCGGGGCCGGCGTACCGCCGATCTCCTCCAGCAGGGTCCGCACCGCCGCCTGGCCCATCGCCTGCACGGGCTGGCGGATGGTGGTCAGCGGCGGATCGGTGAAGGCTATGAGCGGGGAGTCGTCGAAACCGACGACCGAGACGTCGTGCGGTACACGCAGCCCCTGCTGGCGGGCGGCGCGGATCGCACCGAGCGCCATCATGTCGCTCGCGCAGACCACCGCCGTGCAGCCGCGTGCGATCAGCGCGGACGCGGCGGCCTGGCCGCCTTCGAGGGAGTAGAGGGAGTGCTGGACCAGTTCCTCGGTCTCGGCCTCGTCGAGGCCGAGGCGCTCCTTCATCCCCGCCCGGAAGCCCTCGATCTTGCGCAGGACCGGCACGAAGCGCTTCGGTCCGACCGCGAGGCCGATCCGGGTGTGGCCGAGCGCGGCGAGGTGGGTGACCGCGAGGTGCATCGCGGCGCGGTCGTCGGGGGAGACGAAGGGGGCCTGCACCTTGTCGGAGAAGCCGTTGATCAGGACGTAGGGGACGCCCTGCCCGCGCAGTTGGTCGTAACGGCCCATATCGGCCGTGGTGTCGGCGTGCAGGCCGGAAACGAAGATGATCCCGGAGACGCCGCGGTCGACGAGCATCTCGGTCAGCTCGTCCTCGGTGGAGCCGCCGGGCGTCTGCGTGGCGAGGACGGGCGTGTAGCCCTGGCGGGTCAGCGCCTGGCCGATGACCTGGGCGAGCGCGGGGAAGATGGGGTTGTCCAGCTCGGGCGTGATCAGGCCGACGAGGCCGGCGCTGCGCTGGCGCAGGCGTACGGGGCGCTCGTAGCCGAGGACGTCGAGCGCGGCCAGCACTGATTCGCGGGTGCCCGCGGCCACACCGGGCTTGCCGTTGAGCACGCGGCTGACTGTGGCTTCGCTGACCCCCGCCTGGGCTGCGATGTCGGCTAGCCGTGCGGTCACGGGATTGGACTGTACCGGCCGCCACGTCAAAATGCCCACCACGTGCACGAATCCGGGGGAAGACGGACGGTGCGGCCGTCGGTCTCGACGGGGGAGCTGGAGAGTACGGGGCGCCCGGGTGCGGGGAGTTCCACGGGGTCGGGGCGGGTGTTGAGGGTGCAGGCGAAGCCGGGGCGCGTGAAGAGGAGCACTCCCTCGGGGGCGGGGAGCCAGCGCATCCCGCCGGGATCGGGGGATGCACCGGCCTCGGGGGCGCCGAGGCCGGGCATGGCCCGGCGCAGCTCCAGGGCGGCGCGGTAGAGCTCCAGCGTGGAGTGGGGGTCGCCGGTCTGGGCGGCGACGCTGAGCCCGGCCCACTCGGGGGGCTGCGGCAGCCAGCTCCCGGCCGGACCGAACCCGTAGGGGGGCTCCGCGCCGGCCCAGGGGATGGGGACGCGACAGCCGTCGCGCAGCCCGTCCTGCCCTTCCGCCTCCGGCGCGGTCTGCAGATCGGGCTCAGGCCCGGGCCCACTGCCGGGCTGCGCCCGACCGGCGCCCTGCGCCTGCGGCGCGCTCTGCGGTCCGGGGACGGCCCCGGTCCGGTCGCCTGGTTCCGCCCGGTCGGGGTTCTGCGCCTGCGGCGCGGGCTGGACGCGCGCGGTGGTGTGCGGGCGGGCGGGGATCTCGGCCGCGGGCCGGGTTCGGGGCGTCGGCGGCGGGGTGGGGGGTTCGGCGGGGCGCGGGGCGACGACGGAGGGGGACTGCGGGCGGCGCCCGCGGCGGAAGGCGGGGTCCTGCCGGGATTCCGGGGGGAGGGAGGCGACCTCCGGCAGGCCCAGTTCCTCGCCCTGGTAGAGGTAGGCCGAGCCCGGGAGGGACAGCATCAGCATGGCCGCGGCGCGGGCGCGGGCCAGGCCCTGCGCCCCGCCCCCGTAGCGGGTGACGTGGCGGACCACGTCGTGGTTCGACAGGACCCAGGTGGTGGGGGCGCCGACCGAGGTGGTGGCGGACAGCGACTCGTCGATCACCGTACGCATCGCCTCCGGGTCCCACGGGCAGGTCAGGAAGCGGAAGTTGAACGCCTGGTGGAGCTCGTCCGGGCGGACGTACAGGGCGAGCCGCTCCGAGGACGGGGCCCACGCCTCGGCGACCCCGATGCGCGACCCCTCGTAGGAGTCGAGCAGCCGCCGCCACGAGCGGTGGATCTCGTGGACCCCGTCCTGGTCGAAGAACGGCAGCGGTTCGGTGCCGATCAGCGTGGCCTGGGCGCCGCGGCCGATGTCCGGCAGGCCCTCCGCCTTGACCATGCCGTGGGCGACGTCGATGCGGAAGCCGTCGACGCCGAGGTCGAGCCAGAAGCGGAGGATCGAGTCGAACTCCGCCATGACCTCGGGGTGGGTCCAGTCCAGGTCCGGCTGCTCGGGCGCGAACAGGTGCAGGTACCACTCGCCGTCCGCGACCCGCGTCCACGCCGGACCGCCGAAGATCGACTCCCAGTCGTTCGGCGGGAGGTCCCCGCCGGGTCCCCGCCCGCGGCGGAAGAGGTAGCGCTCCCGCGCCCCCGGCTCCCCGGCGAGCGCGGCCCGGAACCACGGGTGCTGCTCCGAGGTGTGGTTAGGGACCACGTCCACGATGACCCGCAGCCCGAGCCCGTGGGCGGCCCGGACCAGCTCGTCGGCGTCGGCGAGGTCGCCGAAGAGCGGATCGACGGCCCGGTAGTCGGCGACGTCGTAGCCGCCGTCCGCCTGGGGGGAGACGTAGAAGGGGGTGAGCCACACGGCGTCGACCCCGAGGCGGGCGAGGTGGGGGAGGCGTTGGCGGACACCGCGCAGGTCGCCGATCCCGTCGCCGTCGCTGTCGGCGAAGGAGCGTACGTACACCTGGTAGATGACGGCTTCGCGCCACCAGTCACCGCTCGCAGTCGTCGCGTTGCTGTAAGCGCTTGCAAGGCCGACGGCCGTCGACTCATGGGTCATATCGGGGTCAACGCCGCCACTGCCCCCCTGGTTGCGGGCCCGGGCAGTCGAAGACGACTCGAACTAACAGCA
Organism: Streptomyces sp. NRRL F-2664; assembly: GCF_000719345.1. Taxonomy (GTDB): domain Bacteria; phylum Actinomycetota; class Actinomycetes; order Streptomycetales; family Streptomycetaceae; genus Streptomyces. The sequence continues at coordinate 6,203 of NZ_JOFX01000042.1, read as the reverse complement.
AGCTGCGGCAACCGTCCGGACACACGGATGTAACGATCGCCTCCGCTTGCAGAAAGTTTGCGCAAGGCCTTTCGGTCCTCTTTCAGTCTTGTTACGTTCCTGGCAACTCGGGACCGCGAGGGCGCGGCCGGGATCATCGAAGGAGTTCATATGCGGCGTGGCATAGCGGCCACCGCGCTGGTCGCGGCCCTGGCGCTCGCGGCGACGGCTTGCGGCGGTGACGACAAGGGCGACGGCGGGACCGACGCCGGCGGCGAGCTTTCCGGCACGGTCACGTGGTGGGACACCGCGAACGACGCCGAGAAGGCCAGCTTCCAGAAGATCGCGGAGGCGTTCACCGCGAAGCACCCGAAGGTCACCGTCAAGTACGTCAACGTCCCGTACGGCGACGCGCAGAACAAGGTGAAGAACGCCTTCAGCAGCGGTTCCGACGCGCCTGACGTGATCCGCGCCGACGTCGGCTGGGTCGCGGACTTCGCCTCCCTCGGCTACCTCGACGAGGTTCCGGCGGACATGGCGAAGAAGGTCGACAGCGAGTTCCTGCCGCAGGCCGCGGCCAGCGGCAAGTACGAGGGCAAGACCTACGCCGTGCCGCAGGTCATCGACACCCTCGGCCTCTTCTACAACAAGAAGATGCTCGCCGACGCCGGCGTCGAGCCCCCGAAGACCCTGGCGGAGCTGAAGACCGCCGCCGAGGCCATCAAGGCGAAGACCGGCAAGGCCGCCCTCTACCTGCGCGGCGACGACTCCTACTGGTTCCTCCCGCTGATCTACGGCGAGGGCGGCGACCTCGTCGACGCGAAGAACAAGACGGTCACCGTCGACAACGAGGCGGGCGTCAAGGCCTTCAAGACCGCCCGCGACCTGGTCGCCTCGGGTGCGGCGATCACCAACGCCACCGACGGCTACGCCAACATGCAGACGGCCTTCAAGACCGGCGAGGCCGCCATGATGATCAACGGTCCGTGGGCCGTCGCCGACACCTACGCCGGCGACCAGTTCAAGGACAAGGCCAACCTCGGCATCGCCGCCGTCCCGGCCGGCTCCGCCAAGGCCGGCGCCCCGCAGGGCGGCCACGACCTCGGCGTCTACGCCGGCTCGAAGAACCGCGCCGCCGCCCACGCCTTCGTCGAGTACATGACCTCGCAGGAGGTCCAGGTCCAGTCCGCCAAGGAGCTGAGCCTGCTGCCGACCCGTACCGCCGCCTACGAGCAGCCGGACGTCAAGAGCAGCGAGATGGTCCAGTTCTTCAAGCCGGCCGTGGACAAGGCCGTCGAGCGCGCCTGGATCCCGGAGAACGGCTCCCTCTTCGAGCCGCTGAAGGTCGAGTACACCAAGGCGATCACCGGGGCGTCGAGCCCGGAGGACGCGGCCAAGGCGGCCGGTATCGAGTTCCGCAAGATCCTCAAGGGCTGGAAGTAACGAAACGATGGCTGCTGACACCAGCCAGTCGGTGGTGAAGGCCGCGGACGACGGAGTCGGGAACGACTCCGCCGTCCGCGGCCGGAGCCGCTGGACTGACAGCGGGAACACAGGCAAGACACGGAACGAAGGCGGCCTCAGGCGCGCCCTCGCCACGCACTGGTACGCCTGGACCATGGTCGCCCCGGTGGTGCTCGTCCTCGGCGTGATCATCGGCTGGCCGCTCGTCCGCGGCATCTACCTGTCGCTGACCGACGCCAACGAGCGCAACGTCGCCCGTGACATCGGCGCCCGCCACATCGACGCCAGTTACGAGTTCATCGGACTCGACAACTACACGGCCGTCCTCGGCGACCCGGTGTTCCTGCAGCGGCTGGTGTGGACGGTCATCTGGACCGTCGCGTGCGTGTCCATCACGTTCGTGCTCGGACTGACCCTCGCCAACATGCTCAACCGGCAGTTCCGGGGCCGCGCCGCCTACCGCATGGCGCTCATCCTGCCCTGGGCCGTGCCCGGCTTCGTCTCCGTCTTCGCCTGGCGGTTCCTCTTCAACCGCGACAACGGCATCCTCAACAAGGTCCTCGACGGCGGCGGCATCGTCGCCGTGCCGTGGCTCGACGACCCCACCTGGGCCAAGTTCTCCGTCATCGCCGTCAACGTCTGGCTGGGCATCCCCTTCATGATGGTCGCCCTCCTCGGCGGCCTGCAGTCCATCCCCGGCGAGCTGTACGAAGCCGCCGAGATGGACGGCGCCAGCGCCTGGCAGCGCTTCCGGCACATCACCCTGCCCGGACTGCGCGCGGTGAGCATGACCGTGATCCTGCTCTCCACCATCTGGACCTTCAACATGTTCCCGGTGATCTTCCTGCTCACCCGCGGCGGACCGGGAGACTCCACCGAGATCCTGGTGACCCAGGCCTTCCGGGAGGCCTTCATCACGAGCCCGCGCGACTTCGCCGTCTCCGCGACGTGGGGCGTACTGATCCTCCTGCTGCTCATGATCTTCGCGCTGGTCTACCGGCGCTCGCTGCGCAAGCAGGGAGAGGTGTGGTGACCATGACCAGCACGCGTACCCGGGGCAGCCGCTCCCCGCTCGCCTCCGTCGGCCTGCACGCCACGCTCGTCGTCGCATCCGTCGTCGCCGTCTTCCCCGTCCTGTGGATCCTGCTGACCTCGCTCAAGCCCGCGCAGCACGCGATCACCACGGACTTCGTCAAGGAACCCACGCTCAGCAACTACACGTACCTGCTGGAGTCGAGCCACTTCCTGGACTGGTTCCTCAACTCCGTCCTGGTCGCCGGCGTCACCACCGTCCTCGGTGTCTTCATCGCCGCCACCACCGGATACGCGGTCAGCCGCTTCAAGTTCCCCGGCATGAAGCCCCTCATGTGGACCCTGCTCATCACGCAGATGTTCCCCATGGCCATCCTGATCGTCCCGCTCTACAACCTGATGGGACAGCTCGGGCTGCTCAACCAGCCCGTCGGCCTGATCATCACCTACCTCACCATCGCCGTGCCGTTCTGCGCATGGATGATGAAGGGCTTCTTCGACACCATCCCCGTCGAGATCGACGAATCCGGCCGCGTCGACGGGCTGAACCCCTTCGGCACCTTCTGGCGGCTGATCCTCCCGCTCGCCAAGCCCGGCCTCGCCGTCACCGGCTTCTACGCCTTCATCACCGCATGGGGCGAGGTCGCCTACGCCTCCGCCTTCATGGTCGGCGACGAGAACCTCACCCTGGCCGGCGGCCTGCAGACCTTCGTCACCCAGTACACCTCCAACTGGGGTGCCATGAGCGCCGCCTCGGTCCTCATCGCCATCCCCGCGGCGATCTTCTTCGTATTCGCCCAGCGTCACCTCGTCGCCGGGATGACGGCAGGCGCCACCAAGGGCTGACCACCCGAGCCTGCCCGTTCCACCTCCCGGCCCGACCTCTTCAAGGACGACATGACCCAGCACCTCGCCGACGCACTTCCCACCACCACCGGCACCCTGCCCGGCTGGTGGAGAGACGCGGTGATCTACCAGGTCTATCCGCGCAGCTTCGCCGACTCCAACGGGGACGGCATGGGGGACCTCGAAGGCATCCGCAGCCGCCTGCCCTACCTCAAGGACCTGGGCGTCGACGCCGTCTGGCTCAGCCCCTTCTACGCCTCCCCGCAGGCCGACGCCGGCTACGACGTCGCCGACTACCGGGCCATCGACCCCATGTTCGGCACCCTGCACGACGCCGACGCCGTGATCCGCGAAGCCCACGAACTCGGCCTGCGCATCATCGTCGACCTCGTCCCCAACCACTGCTCCGACCAGCACGAATGGTTCAAGCAGGCACTCCGCGAAGGCCCCGGCACGCCGCTGCGCGAACGCTTCCACTTCCGCCCCGGCCAGGGCGAGAACGGCGAACTCCCGCCCAACGACTGGGAGTCGATCTTCGGCGGTCCCGCCTGGACCCGCGTCGCCGACGGCGAGTGGTACCTGCACCTCTTCGCCCCCGAGCAGCCCGACTTCAACTGGGAGCACCCCGCCGTCCAGGACGAGTTCCGCTCCGTACTGCGGTTCTGGCTGGACCTGGGCGTCGACGGCTTCCGCATCGACGTCGCCCACGGCCTCGTCAAGGCGCCCGGCCTGCCCGACCTCGGCCGCGACGAGCAGCTCAAGCTCCTCGGCAACCAGGTGCTCCCGTTCTTCGATCAGGACGGCGTCCACGAGATCTACCGCAGCTGGCGCAAGGTCCTCGACGAGTACGCCGGCGACCGCATCGGCGTCGCCGAGGCCTGGACCCCCAGCGCCGACCGGACCGCCCTCTACCTGCGGCCCGACGAGCTCCACCAGGCCTTCAACTTCCACTACCTGACCACCGGCTGGGACGCCCCGGCGCTGCGCGCCACCATCGACGAATCCCTCGACTCGATGCGGACGGTCGGCGCACCCACCACCTGGGTGCTGTCCAACCACGACGTCGTCCGCCACCGCACCCGCTTCGGCAGCCTGGACCGCGCCCGCGCCGCCGCGCTGCTCATGCTGGCCCTGCCCGGATCGGCGTACGTCTACCAGGGCGAGGAACTCGGCCTGCCCGAGGTCACCGAGCTGCCCGACGACGTCCGCCAGGACCCCTCCTTCTTCAAGGAGAACGGCCAGGACGGGCTGCGCGACGGCTGCCGCGTGCCGCTCCCGTGGTCCGGCGACCAGGCCCCGTACGGCTTCGGCACCGGCGGCAGCTGGCTGCCCCAGCCCGCCGAATGGGCCGGCCTGAGCGTCGAGGCCCAGACCGGCGACCCGGCCTCCACCCTGGAGCTGTACCGCTCCGCCCTGCGCGTGCGCCGCGCCCACCCGCAGCTCGGCGCCGGCGACGCCGTCGAGTGGCTGCCCGCACCCGAAGGCGTCCTCGCCTTCCGCCGCGGGGACTTCGTCTGCACCGCGAACACCACCGGTGAGCCGGTACGCCTGCCCGCCCCGGGCACCGTCCTGCTGACCAGCGGCGAACTCGCCGAGCCCGACGTACTCCCCGCCGACACCACGGTGTGGTGGCAGGGGTGACCTCCGCGCTGCGGCTGACGGACATCGCTGCGCAGGCCCAGGTCAGCGAAGCGACGGTCAGCCGTGTGCTCAACGGCAAGGCGGGCGTCGCGGCCGGCACCCGGCACAAGGTGCTGGCCGCGATGGACCTGCTGGGCTACGAGCGGCCCGTCCGGCTCAAGCGCCGCAGCAACGGCCTGGTCGGACTGCTCATCCCGGAGCTCACCAACCCCATCTTCCCGGCGTTCGCCCAGGTCATCGAACAGGCGCTGGCCGGACACGGCTACACCCCGGTGCTGTGCACGCAGACACCGGGAGGAGCCACCGAGGACGAACTGGTCGAGCAGCTGGAGGAGCGCGGCGTCACCGGCATCGTCTTCCTGTCCGGACTGCACGCCGACGCGCACGCCGACCCGGCGCGCTACCAGCGCCTCGCCTCCCGCGGGCTGCCGTTCGTGATGATCAACGGCTTCAACGAGCACGTGAACGCCCCCTTCATCTCCCCGGACGACCGCGCCGCGGCCGAGATGGCCGTACGGCACCTGCAGGACCTGGGGCACGAACGGATCGGCCTGGCCATCGGCCCGACCCGCTACGTGCCCTCGGCCCGCAAGGAGCAGGGCTTCCGGGCCGTCGTACCGGACGCCGAGGCCGAGGGGCGGATCCAGCGCACCCTCTTCACGGTGGAGGGCGGGCACGCCGCGGGCGGCGCCCTCCTCGACCGCGGGTGCACCGGCATCGTCTGCGGCAGCGACCCGATGGCACTCGGCGTCATAAGGGCCGCACGCGAACGCGGCCTGCGGGTGCCGCAGGACGTGTCGGTGGTCGGCTTCGACGACTCGCCGCTGATCGCGTTCACGGACCCGCCGCTGACCACGGTCCGCCAGCCGGTCCGGGCGATGGCGACGGCGGCCGTCGGCGCCCTCCTGGAGGCGGTCTCGGGAACCCCGGTCCAGCGCACGGAGTACGTCTTCCAGCCGGAGCTGGTGGTACGCGGCTCGACGGGCCAGGTGCCGGCGGGGTAGGGGTCGGCGGGTGGCGGGGGTGGGGTGCTCGGGTGCTCGGGGGCTCCACCCCCGCGGCTCCCCGCTCCCGGCCGGTGGTTGCCCACCCGCCGCGGTCGGCGGTGGGGGCGGGGGCGGGTTGCCTGCGGGTCGGGATCCGGGGGCGGGCTTCGATGAATCGGTGTGGGGGAGGGTCTGGGGGTTTCCCGTCAGTCCCATCGTCCTTCCGTGCCGGGTCGGTCCGTCAAGGGCGCTCCC
>NZ_JOFX01000041.1 GCF_000719345.1 Streptomyces sp. NRRL F-2664 | reverse complement strand
TCTACGAGTCCAGATCCCCCGCCGTCACCCTCGCCGCATAACCAGCCCAGACACCCACCCACCACCACGTCCTTGACGAAGGACATAGAGACACCCCCCGCGGCCACCGGGCTGCGCCCGGGGTCCGGCTCCTGCCGTACGACCGGCCCGGTCCCGGCACTCGGCACCACCGCGACCGTCACCCTGCGGCGAACGGGTCGCCGCCGGCACGTTCGACGGTGGAGCAGACCCGGACCAGCGCGGGGGCTGCGGGGGCCGAGGCGAAGCCGAAGCGCACCGGCGGTGCGACGGGAGCCAGCGCGCCGAGGTCGGCCCCCTCGAAGGCGGCCCGGGCGGTCGTGATCGGCCAGAGGCCGCCGGCCGCGTACCACTGGCGGTATCCCGGGCGCGAGCTGCCCCGGGTCCGTACGCCGACCAGCAGGCGGGAGGGCACGTCGGTCACGGCCGCCCACAAGGGCCGGCGGGCGAGCGGGCGGGGCACCGCCCCCAGCGCCAGGCCGAGGACTCCTGGACGCCCTACCCGGAAGTGCAGGTCCAGGCGCCGCGCCCCGACGTCCCACGCGCCGTCACGGACGCGCACGCCCACCGGACCCGTCCGGACCTCGTCGAAGTGGTAGACGCCGGCGATGTAGTCGGCCGTCCGGGCAGTGGGCGCCAGCAGGGTGCGCCATCCGTCGGGACCTTCCACCATCACGTCGCTGAACGGCCCGAAGGGCGACCGCGGCCAGTGGCCGACGACCACCCGCGTGCCCGAGCTTGTGCCGACGGCCGCGATCCAGCCGTCGAACGTGAGCCGTTGGCCTCGTCCGCGCACGGCGGGCGCCCCCGTCAGCGGGGCGCCCGGCGCCGCGGCGGGAGGGTCGCGGTCCCGGGACGGTGCTCGAAGGTGTCCATGACCGCCCGCCGGTGGTACACGCGCCGCTCGGGGCCGCGCCGCGGGGTCTCCTGCCCGACGAACCGCGCGTCCTCGACGCCCCGGTTCAGGTCCTCCAGGGTGAAGCGCGGAATACGGGAACAGGCGAGAGCGGCCGGTGCGCCCCTCCGGCCCACGCGGGTGCGGCCCATGGTCTCCCTCGGCTGTCGCGGGGGCGCCGCAGCGGCGCAGAGGACGAAGACGGCGATGCTCGGACACCGTCCCCGGAATCAGGGAGTTCGAAACCGGGTCGGCCGCGGTCACTCCGGGTGGGCCAGTGCGTCCTTCTGCTGTTCCCCCGCTGCCGGCATGCTCAGCCGCGCCGGTCGTACCGCGGCGGGGCCGTGCCTGCTCAGGATGCGGTCGCGTCCTGCGTCCCGCCGTCCTCGGCCTCCCAGCGGAGCAGGTCGCCCGGCTGGCACTGGAGGACCTCGCAGAGCGCGGCGAGCGTCGCGAAGCGAACGGCCTTGGCGCGGCCGTTCTTGAGCACCGCCAGGTTGGCCGGGGTGATCCCGACCCGGTCGGCCAGCTCGCCCACGGACATCTTCCGCCTGGCCAGCATCACGTCGATGTCGACGGAGATCGGCATCAGATCACCTCGTCCAGCTCGGCCCGCATCCGCGCCGCTTCGCCGTCCCGCGCGACCGCCTGGGCGAGCAGCATCCGCAGCACCAGCACGATGAGCGCGACCCCGAGGATGGCCAGGCCGATCCCGCCCATGATGACGGTGACGCCCGGATCCTCCCGCTGGCCGGGGGCGTTGACGGCGGTGACCGTGAACCACAGGAGCGCCGCTGCCACGATCGCGCCGATCACGCCGTCGACGTACCGGAAAGCGGCGGGGGAGAACACCGTTCCGCGACGCACCATCGCCACCAGCCGCCAGACGCAGACCAGGGCGACCTGGGCCGCCACCATGCCCAGGATCGTGATCACCCGCAGCGGGGTCAGCGGGAGCGACCCGTCCTCCGGGTCGTGCCCCAACGCCCACACCATCGAAGCCTGCACGAACACGGTGCCGGTGAGCACCACGGCGAGGACGGCGCGGAGCGCACCCACGGCGAGTTTCCCCATGACGGATCCTTCCATCGAGTGACGATGGAAATCTATCGAGTTTCGATAGGTGCAGCAAGGGGGGGCGCATCCGGACGGCCTTGCTCGCCCCTTCCGGCGACGTGCCGCGAGGTACCCGTACGCCGCGGGCGCCCCGTCCCCCGACGATGTGTCGGGGAGACGGGGCGCCCGGGTGGCGGCAGCAGCGGGGCGTCAGTTGTTGGAGCCGACGGTGTTGTCGTGGCCGGCGTTGAACACGTCGTCCCCGGCGACCTGGGACCAGTCGCCGAAGACGAAGGTGAAGGAAGGCTGCGGCTGGTAGTTCACGGTCACGTCGGCGTTCGCGACACCGGCGGCACCGAGCACGACGGCGCCTGCGGCCAGGGTGGCCAGAAGGAAACGCATGGTGGGCCTCTCTGCGGAAGGGCGAGGGAACGCGCCCAAGCTAGAGACCCCGGGCCGCCCCGCGGCTGCGGACCTGCCGGTGCGGGCAGGAGTCTCATCCGATCGGCGGCCGACCGGACCGGCACCCCTGCCGCACCGGGCCGCGCCTCACCGCCCGGGTCGGACCTGCTGCAAGCGGGACACGGCGTGCTCCCGGCCGGTCGTGCCCTCGCGAATGGTCTGTGCCCGGTCCATGACCGCCCAGCCGGCCTGCTCCTGCGCATGCACCTCGTTCCGCGTCTCCCGCACGCCGTAGTGCCCGTAGAGCTCGGCCTCCTCCGACACGGACAGGACGCTGCCGCAGTCCAGGGCCGCGCAGGGGGCTTGTTCGATCAGCGTCACCGTGTACGGCAGGACCAGGTGCCCGTTCTGCAGGTCCGCCTGCCGCAGCGGGACGAACACCCCGCCCAGCCCGGACGCCCGGTCGGTGATCCGCGCCCACTCGGGCCTGCCGGTGGTGTCGTCCACCAGGACGTACTCCACCTGCCCCAGACGCTGCCCCTGCTCCGTGAACGCCGCGCACCCTTCCATCGCCGTGAGCTGCTCCTGCGTGATCACTGTTGCTCCTCACCCCTGCCGCGCTCTGTCGTCCGTCGGCTACCCACTCCGGCCGAGAAGAAGCGTCGTGTCCCCCACCGGAAGACGCCGCGGGTGCCCGGCGCCCTGCGGAGAACCCGATCGTGCCCGCGCCGGGGCGGAGGCTCGGGCGCGGCATCAGGGGTCAGAAGCGGAAGACGCCCAGGTCGCGCACCGTGTCGGCCAGGGCGCGGACGAGGTCGTTCTCCGCCTCGGTCCGCCAGACCAGAGCGAAGGCCAGGGTGGCCATGTCGGGCAGCGGGAGCCAGCGGATGTTCTCCATACCCCAGTGTCGGGTGACGTGGCCGGGGAATGCGTGGATGGTCTCGCCCATGCCGACGTAGCTGATCAGGTCGTCGCCGTTGTCCGAGGCTGCGGACGCGAGGCGTTCGATCGTGCGTCCTCGCGGCGTGTAGAAGGGCAGATAGCTGTCCTCCCAGTAGTCCGGCAGGCCGTTGGCTGTGCCGTGCGGGAAGTCGGCGAGCAGTTCCAGCGGTACGGATTCTCGCTGCGCGAAGGGATGGTCGGCGGCCACTGCGAGGATCCGCGAGTCGGTGCACAGGACCGGTCCGACGGTGAAGTCAGGCTCTTCCACCGGTAGCCAGGCGACGAGGACGTCCATGGCACCGCTGCGGAGCTGCCCGAACGGATCGGTGTAGGTCGCCTGGCGGATCTGTAGTCCGCAGTGCGGATGGCGGGCGCGGAACGTCTTCCAGTACGGGTGCAGGTCGGCGACGTTGAAGGGCATCAGGGCGACGCGGAGCTGTGCGGTGATGCCGCGGGCCGCCAGCTGGGCTCGCTGTACGGAGGCGTGCAGGCCCGCGTACACCGGCTGCAGGTCGTCGCGTAACTGCCGGCCGATCTCCGTGAGCCGAACCGTGCGGCTGGTGCGGGCGAACAGCTCAGCCCCGATGCGGCGTTCCTGCTTCTTGACGGCCTGGCTGACGCGTGCTTGCGAGACGTGCAGCCGCTGGGCGGCCCGGCCGAAGTGCAGCTCCTCCGCAAGTACGAGGAAGATCTCGATGTCCCTCAGCTCCACCGGCCCCCGCCCCCGTGTCGATAACCCGGCGGTTATCGAACCGCGTGAAAGTAGGGCTTGATCATATGCGCGGATCGCAAGATCGTTCGAGGTGTGGATGCCCGTATGAAGATCCGTGAACAATGCCGCATTCGTCCGGCCCGATGAACGACGCCATCGACCTGACCGTGCTGCACGCGACGCATGCCGCTCTGCGCCGGGAACTGGCCCAGCTCGACCGGGTCACCACCGCCGCGGACCGTGACCCCGTGCACGTACTGGCCACCGCTGCCGGATGGACACTGCTCAAGAAGGCCCTGCGCGCGCACCATGAGGCCGAGGACAGCGCCCTGTGGCCGTCACTGCGGCAGAATCTGGTCGGCCGCCCGAAGGACCTGGCGCGGCTGGAAGTGCTGGAGGCCGAACACGCCGCCATGACCCCGGTGGTCCACGCCATCGACAGGCTGCTGACCGAGCCCGGGGCCGACTCCATGCGGCTGGGCCAGCTCACCGACGCGCTGACCCGTGGTGTGGCCGGACACCTCCAGCACGAGGAGGACGCGGCCTTCCCGTTGATCCGGCGGACGCTGACCGCCCAGCAGTGGGCCCATTTCAGCCAGGTGCACGCCCACCACATCGGCAGGGACGCGCCCCTTCTGCTGCCGTGGCTCCTGGACGGCGCCGATCAGCAGACCTCGGCGAGGCTCCTCGCCCCCTTGCCCCCGAAGACGTACGTCGCCTGCACTACCCAATGGATCCCGGCCTACAGGGCGCTCCTTCGCTGGAGTCCCGGCAGCGGGGCCTGACACGCAACCACCACCTACCGCTCTTGCGGCCATGGCCCGATGGGCCTGCCTCTCGACCTCGACCTAGACCTGGACTGCGAAGGCCACCACCATGTCTCCCTCTGCACGCCTCCAGCCGCTCCCGCGCGTCTCGGACACCGAGGCCGCCGCGGCGGTCGTGCCGGCGCACCGCGGCCACGGCCTCGCGATGTGGGTCAAGGCCGCCAAGGCACGGCGGCTTCGCGCCGATCACCCCGGCGTCGTCGAGATCGAGACGGACAACGCGGAGGACACCGTCCCCATGCCGGCCGTCAACCACCGCCTGGGATTCCGTCCGTACCGGCGCACCCGCGCGTTCCAGCTCGATGGGTCCACGACCTGAACAACCGACACCCCGGTCCGTCCCCCGTTGCACCACCGCCAAGGAGCTGCCGTGAACGTTTCCACCTCCACCCTGTCCCTCACCGTCGCCGACGTCGACACCTCACGCGACTTCTTCTGTACCCACCTCGGCTACAGCGTGGCCATGGCCGCCGACGGTTTCGCCTCCCTGACCCGCGCAGACGCCGCCGTCGACATCGTCCTGCTCCGCAAGGGCACCGAGGTCCTGCCCGCCGAGCAGCGGGAACGGGAGGCGTGCGGGCTGATCCTCGCGCTCACGGTCACCGACCTCGACGCCGAGGAGGCCCGGCTGCGTGCGGCCGGCGCCCCCATCACCATGCCGCTGCGCGAAGAGCCCTGGGGCGAGCGCCTGTTCCAGATGACCGACCCCAACGGGGTCGTCGTCCAGCTCGTCGAGTGGGCCCCCTCCGACCACCCGCAGGACCGGGACCGGGAACGCGCCGCGCATGTGATCACTCCGTCGGCCGAGAACGTCGTCGTCTCCCCGAGCGCGACCATGACCGGTATGGCATCCCCCGGTCGCGGCAGCGCGGAACTCAGCACCTGGACCGTCACGATGGAGGCCGGCGCGACCGGCCCCGAGCACTCCATCAGTCGCGAACAGGTCTGGACCGTCACCGCAGGCGTCCTGGAGGTGACGTGCGACGGACGCACCCAAAAGGTCGCCGCCGGCCAGACCCTGATCCTGCCGGCCGACCGGACCCGGCGGATCCACGCGCACGCACGAGCCGAGGCCCACGTCGCGATGCGCGCCGACGGAGTCGCCTCCGTCCCCGGCACCGAGGGCAGCCGCGAACTGCCTTGGGCCCGTTGGTGACCTGAGTCGGAGATGCGCCGGCAGCAGGCGGCGCAGCTCCGGACACGAGGTGGTCCCGGGGCCCCTCGCAAGGCTCCGGTCCAGCCCGCAATCACCGGCCTCGGCCGGCATCCAGTGAAATGAGAATCGCTCAATGCGTGTGTTGTTGATGGCGTACGGGTCGCGTGGAGACGTCGAGCCGATGGTGGGACTCGCAATGCGTCTGCGAGAGCTCGGTGCGCAGGTGCGCGTGTGTGCGCCGCCGGACTTCGCCGACATGCTGGAGACCGCAGGTCTCCCGCTGACGCCGATCGGCCTGCCGCTACGGCCGGTCGTGAAAGCAGTGGTGACCGGAACGGCGCCGACGGCGGCGCAGGGCCTGGCTCAGCGCACGGCCGCACTGCTCGCCTCCGCGTACGACGCAGTGGCCGAGGCCGCCGTGGGCTGCGACTTGGTGGTGGCGACGGGCCTGGTCCCGGCCATGGCCGCCGCACGGTCGGTGGCCGAACAGCTGGACATCCCTTACACGTCCGTGTCCTATTACCCGTCCTTCCTGCCTTCTCCGCACCACCCGCCGCTCGCGTGGCCGGGCCGGCCGGCCCCGACCGGGCTCACGGACAACCGGAAGCTGTGGGAGCTGAACAGGGAAAGCCTGAACGTGCTGTTCGCCGAGGCGATCAACACGCACCGTGCGTCGATCGGGCTGAGCCCGGTGCACGACGTCCGCGACCACATCCTCGCCGACCGACCCCTGCTGGCGGCCGACCCGGTCCTGAGTCCGTGGCCGGAGCCCGCCGATGTCGAGGTGGTGCAGACCGGCGCGTGGATTCGACCGGACGAACGCCCGCTCCCGGCCGAGCTGGAGGCGTTCCTGGACGCGGGTGCACCGCCGGTGTACGTGGGCTTCGGCAGCATCCCCGTGCGGGACGCGCAAGGCGTCACCCGGGCAGCCATCCACGCCGTCCGCGCCCAGGGCCGCCGCGTACTCCTCTCCCGTGGCTGGGCCGACCTGGAACCGACCGACGACAAGGACGACTGCTTCACCGTCGGCGAGGTCAACCAGCAGGAACTCTTCCGTCGGGTGGCCGCCGTCGTGCACCACGGCGGCGCGGGCACCACCACGACGGCAGCTCGGGCCGGCGTACCCCAGGTCGCATACCCCAGATGGCGGACCAGCCCTACTGGGCCGACCGGGTGGCCGAGCTGGGCATCGGCGTGGCACACGACGGTCCGTCGCCGACCACCGAGTCCCTGTCGACCGCTCTCGAGACGGCCCTGGCGCCCGAGACCCGGGCACGGGCCGCCACCGTGGCATCCACCGTCCGTACCGACGGGGTGTCGGTGGGGGCGAAGCTGCTCCTCGAAGCGGGGACAACGGCACCGCTGAGCCCCGAGGAGATCTCCGGCATCGCGCATGCCGGCCACCCGATCAAGGCTCCGCTCGACGACGAGTCCGTCGGCCGGCTGCTCGGACACGGTCTGCCGCGTGGCGACGAGCGGGTCCTCGATCTCGGCTGCGGTACGGCTGAATGGCTGCTGCGGGCCCTGGCGACGCGCCCGGACCTGCTCTGCGAGGGCGTCGACGTCTCCGAGGTCGCCCTGCGACAGGCCGGCCGGGCGGCGAGCGAACTCGGGTTCGCCGAGCGTCTGGTCCTGCACCGGCGGGAGGCGGCGGACTTCGTCTCCCCGCAACCGTTCGATCTGGTGATCAGCGTCGGCGCGACCCACGCCTTCGGCGGCCTGCTGCCCACCCTCGCGGCAGCCCGCAAGCACCTGGCTCCCGGAGGCCGCGTCCTGATCGGCGAGTCCTTCTGGGACCGTCCGCCCTCCCCGGAGGCCGTCGAGGCGTTCGGCGACCTCGACGACCTTGCGACCACCGTGGACCGGATCGTCGCCGACGGGTGGACCCCCGTCCACGGCCACGTCAGCACCCGCGCCGAGCTGGACGCCTACGAATGGGCCTGCTGGGGCTCACTGGCCGCATGGGCACTCGACCGCCCTGACGATGCGGCGGCCGCACAGGTGCTGGAGACGGCCAACGCCCGGCGTACGCAGTGGCTGCGCGGCTACCGGGACAGCTTCGGCTTCGTCTGCCTGGTCCTGCGGCGAACGTCCGACTGACCCCCGACGGGCCACCGGCACGTCCCTGCGCCGGCGGCCCGTCACCAGGTACCAGAACACGCGCCGCGGGGGCGGGGTCGACTCGCCTCGCTCCCGGCCTGTCCGCCGCAAGCATGACCGGAAGGGCATGACGGCCGGTGCCGACCGCCGAGTCATCATGTACCGCAACATTCCCGGGCGTCAGGCGGCGGTGGACGCGCAGCGGACGCAGGTGGTCGCCGCCGGACGGATCTCCAGTCGTTCCGGCGCGATCGGCCCTCCGCACGCCTCGCACTGCCCGTAGCGTCCGTCATCGAGCCGCTCCAGTGCCCGGTCCAGCTCGTGCAGGTGCTCACTCGCCTGTGCCATGAGCGCGGCCACATGCGCCCGCTCGAAGGCCGTCGTTCCGCCCTCGGGGTCGTGCTCGTCGTCGACCGCCACCAGCGCGTTGGCCGCGACGATCCCGTCGAAGTCACGCCGCAGCGCGGCCACCCGCGTGAGCGTGTCCTCGCGATCGGCCGCCAACCGCGCCCGCACACCGGCGTCGCCGGACGGCCCGGCCGGCGCCGACCCGTGCCGCTCCACGTGACCCATACTGCGACAACACCCCGCCCCGCCCCCCGATTCCCCCGACCCTGGCCGGCCCGTCCGGCACGCACGGCACGACGAAGGGGCCGCAGCCTCAAGGCCGGGCCCCTTCGTCGTCATGGCCGCCGCGTGCGAGCCGGGTGGCTCAGGCGTGGCGGTGGTGGTGCTTGTTGCCGGCGACCAGGCGGTAGACGGCGAGAAGGATGACCGAACCGATGATCGCGGCGATCCAGGTGGAGAGGTCGAAAAAGCCGTCGATCGAGTCGACGCCGAATATGACCTTGCCGAGCCAGCCGCCGAGCAGACCGCCGGCGATGCCGATCAGCATCGTGATGATGAGGCCGCCCGGGTCCTTGCCCGGCATGAGTGCCTTGGCGATGAAGCCCGCGAGCAGTCCGATCAGGATCCAGGCAATGATGCCCATGCGCTTCTCCAACCTCGTGAAGTGAACCGTTCTCGACGCTCGTCTGCGCCGATCCGACGTTTCCAAACGTCCGGATCCCGATCGAGTCCCGCCGCGATGCCGCACAGCACCTCGCGGTGACTCCCGGCGCGCCCGGTCGGCCCCGGTCCCGGGGACCGCCCCGACGAACGGCGACTTAGACTCGCCCGGTCGGGTACCCGTCGAGTCGGAGGAACGAAAACGCATGCGCTATCTCCCCCTGGGCAGTTCAGGTCTGCTGGTTTCCGCCGTCGGTCTCGGCTGCAACAACTTCGGCAGCCGGCTCGACGCCCGGGCGACCCGGGACGTCGTCGACGCCGCCCTGGAGGCCGGCGTCACCCTGCTCGACACCGCCGACATCTACGGCGGCGGGGGCGGTTCCGAGGAGCATCTCGGGCAGGCCCTCAAGGGCCGCCGCGACCAGGTCGTCCTCGCCACCAAGTTCGGCTACGACGGCGTCGACATGAAGTACGGACCGGCCGCCGGCTCCCGCGGCAGCCGCGCCTACGTCCGGCGCGCCGTCGAGGAGTCCCTGCGCCGCCTCGACACCGACCACCTGGACCTGCTCCAACTGCACAGCCCCGACCCGGCCACTCCCATCGCCGAGACGCTGGCCGCACTCACGGAACTCGTCGCCGAGGGCAAGGTCCGCTACATCGGCCACTCCAACTTCGCCGGCTGGCAGCTCGCCGAAGCCGCCCACGCCGCCCGCGAGACCGGCTCCGTCCCCTTCGTGTCGGCGCAGAACGAGTGGTCACTGCTGGAGCGGTCGGCCGAGCGCGAGCTGGTCCCCGCGGCCCGGCACTACGGTGTCGGCGTACTCCCGTACTTCCCGCTCGCCAACGGCCTGCTGACCGGCAAGATCCGCCGCGGCGTGCCCGTCCCGGCCGGCTCCCGCCTCGAAGACCGGACCTCCTACCTCACCGAGGAGCGCCTCGACGTCGTGGAGGCACTGGCCGCGATCGCCGAGAAGCACGACCGCACCGTCCTCGAACTGGCCATCGGCTGGCTCTCCGCCCGGCCCGGATGCTCCTCGGTCATCGCCGGCGCCACCTCCGCCGAGCAGATCCGTGCCAACGCGGCCGCCGGTGAGCGCCCTCTGGACGCCGACCTCCTCGCGGAGATCGACGCGATCGCCCCGGCCGTCCCCGCGTAGGACGCCGATGCCGACGAGCGCTCCCCGCACCCCGCGCGGGGGCCTGGGGAGCGCTCGCCGCCCAAGCGGCCGGACGGCCGGACGGCCGGTCGGCGACCCCGCGCCGTCAGGACACGATGTCCTTGCGGGCGAAGCCGCGGAAGGCGAGGGCGAAGAGCACCAGCGCGTACGCCACCGACACCGCCGCCCCCTTCACCATCCCGCCCCACTCCAGCTGCGGCTGCAGCGCGTCCGCCCAGGCGAACTGCCAGTGCGCGGGCAGGAAGTCACGCCACGAGCCGAGCGCCGTGACCGCGTCCAGCACGTTGCCGACGATCGTCAGCCCGACCGCGCCGCCCACCGCGCCCAGCGGCGCGTCCGTCCGCGTCGACAGCCAGAACGCCAGCCCCGCCGTCACCAGCTGGGACACGAAGACGAAGGCCACCGCCAGCGCCAGCCGCGGCACCGTGTCCCCGGCCGCCAGGGCGCCGCCCGCCGGGAGCTTCAGCGGCCCCCACCCGTACGCGACGGTGCCCGAGGCCAGCGCCACCACCGGCAGCAGCACGATGGCCGCCAGGCTGAAACCCAGCGCCACCACCAGCTTGCTCCACAGCAGCCGCGCCCGCGGCACCGGAGAGGCCAGCAGATAACGCAGGGAGGACCAGCTCGCCTCCGAGGCCACGGTGTCCCCGCAGAACAGCGCCACCGGCACCACCAGCAGGAAGCCGGCCGACACGAACAGACAGGTCGCGGCGAAGTTCGCGCCGGAGGCCGTGGCCGTGTCGATCAGGGTGATGCGGCCGTTCCCACCGTCCCTGCTGTCCGGTCCGCCGCCCACCGCAAACGCGATGATCATGATGAAGGGCAGAGCGGCCAGTACGCCGCCCATCACCAGCGTCCGCCGCCGACGCCACTGCCGCAGCGCCTCCACGCGCAGCGGCAGCGTCCGGCTCGCCCGGTAGCCCGGTGCCGTCTCCGGCGCCACCACGCGCCCCGCTTCCGGCTCCGTCGTCACCGTGCTCACGCCGCACCTCCGATCAGGGTGAGGAACGCGTCCTCCAGTCTCCGGTGCGGCCCCACTGCGGTCACCGGCACCTCCAGCCGCACCAGTTCGGCGATCAGGCCGGCGGGGCTCGCGCCTTCGAGCCGTACGAGCAGCCCGTCGTCCGCGGCCACCACCGACCCCACCCCTTCCAGCGCCGCCACCTTCTCGACGGTCACCTCGTCCACCGGCCGGTCGAGGGTCACCAGCAGGGTGTCCCCGCCACCGGTGATCTCGGCGACCTCGCCCGCCGCCACCCGCTGCCCGCGGTCCATGACCACCAGGTGGGTGCAGGACTGCTCGACCTCCGACAGCAGGTGGCTGGAGACGATGACGGTCCGCCCGCCGGCCGCGTAGCGGATCATCACGTCCCGCATCTCCCGGATCTGCGGCGGGTCCAGTCCGTTCGTCGGTTCGTCGAGGATCAGCAGGTCCGGCATCCCGAGCATGGCCTGCGCGATCGCGAGCCGCTGCCGCATGCCCTGCGAGTACGTGCGCACCGCCCGCTCCAGCGCGTCGCCGAGCCCGGCGATCTCCAGGGCCTCCGCCATGTGCGAGTCCTCGGCCGGACGGCCGGTGGCCCGCCAGTACAGCTCCAGATTGGCGCGGCCCGTCAGGTGCGGCAGGAAACCGGCGCCCTCCACGAAGGCCCCCACCCGCGACAGGACCGGCGCCCCGGCCCGTACGGGGTGCCCGAACACCCGGATCTCCCCGGCGTCGGGCGAGATCAGGCCCATCAGCATGCGCAGTGTGGTGGTCTTCCCGGCTCCGTTGGGCCCCAGCAGCCCCAGCACCTGCCCCTTCTCGACCCGGAACGACAGGTCCCGTACCGCGTAGCGGTCCTGGGCCTTCGCGTACCGCTTCGACAGCCCCGTGATCTCCAGCGGTACGTCGGCCAGCGCCGGGTCGGGCTGCGGTGCGCCGCCCCGCGCCCCGGCGGCGCCGCGGCCCGTCCGGCGGAAGCCGACCAGCACGGCCGCGAGTGCCGCCGCGCCCAGCGGCAGCGCCCAGGTCCAGGCGGGCAGCCCGGCCGTCGCGGTACGCACCCGCGGGGCGACCGGCACGGCCAGGGGGCCCTCCACGGCCACCGTGTAGGCGGCCGGGGCGGCCGGGCTCGCGTACCCGAGGTCCGTGGCGGCCACCACGAGCCGCAGCCGGTGCCCGGCCGCCACGGAGTGGTCGATGGCCGGCAGCCGCAGCCGTACGGTCGCACCCTGCTGCGCGTTCTCCACCCGCAGTGGGGCGACCAGCTGGGAGGGCAGCACCTGCTGCCGCCCGTCGGGCCCGACGTCGTACACCTTGCCGAACAGCACGGCCGAACCGTCCGCCGCCGTCGACCTCAGCTTCAGGGTCACGGTCGGGGTCCCCGTGATGTGCAGATCCTCCGTCAGGGGCGCCGACTCGAAGCGGGCGTTCTGCCCGGGGAAGTCCAGCGACACCCCGGCCCCGAACGAGGCCAGCCGGCCGCCGACACCGGGCAGCGAGGACAGGGCCGGGGGCGCGCCGCCCGCCGGATTGACGAAGGTCTGCTCCGGGCCGGTGAGCGCGAACTCCTTCGGGCCCGCAGCCAGCCCCGGGTAACGCTCGCCGCTCGCGCCGCGGAGTATCACCCGGCCGTCGGTGGAGTCGATCCCGCCGGATCGCGAGACCCGGAACGCAGGACCGGTGTCGGCGCCCTCGTCGCCCTTGAGGTGGCGATCGAACCAGGCGGCCACGCGGGCCTCCACCCGGTCCGTCTCCCGCATGCCGCCGTCGTGCCCGCCGGCCGCCCAGTCCACCGCCACCGGCGCGCCGTTCGCCGCGATGGCGGCGGCCATGGCGTCGGCCTGGTCCAGCGGGAAGAGGGAGTCGTCCTGGCCCTGCACGATGAGGGCCGGCACCTTGATGCGGTCGCCGACCGCCGAGGGACTGCGCTGTTCCAGCAGGGTGCGCGCCTCGGCGTCGGGCTTCCCGGCCACGGCGACGCGTTCGTACATCGCGCACAGCTCCGGGGTGAAGCGCCCGCAGCCCGGACCGGTGCCGCCGGCGGCACCGGGCCCGGCCCCGGCTCCGGGCGCGGCGCCCGTCCCCGCTGCGGCGCCGGTGTCCGGCTGCTGCCCGCTCCCGGCCTCCGGCCGGCCGGTCCCGCCGTCGGGCGGGCCCGTCCCGGAGTCCTGCGGTGCGGTCCCGGCCTGCTGCTGCATCCCGCCCGCCGAGCCGGTGGTGAAGAAGATCCCGGTCCACAGCTTCTTGAAGACGCCGCCCGGGAAGAGGGAGTCCGCGAGGTTCCAGTACGTGATCTGGGGGGCGATCGCGTCCACGCGGCGGTCGTGACCGGCCGCCAGCAGCGAGACCGCCCCGCCGTAGGAGGCACCGGACACGCCGACGCGCGGGTCGCCGGCCGCGTCGAGCCGCACCTCGGGGCGGGCCGCGAGCCAGTCGATGAGCCGGGAGACGTCCTTGACCTCGTGCTCGGGGTCGTTGAGCCCGATCCGGCCGCCGGAACGGCCGAAGCCGCGCGCCGACCAGGTCATGACGGCGTAGCCGTCGCGGGCCAGCCCCTCGGCCTGTTTCCGGACGTCCTCCTTGCTGCCGCCGAAGCCGTGCCCGAGGAGGACCGCGGGACGTTTCGTCCCACCGGCCTCCCCGTCACCCGCGACGAAGTAGGAGGTGTCGATGTCGGCGCCGGGCATGTTCAGGACCTGGTCCCGGCGGTGCACGGCGGGCGCGTCGCCGGACGCGGACGAGGCCGTCCACGTACCGGCCCCCGCCACGACGGCCAGCGCGGCGGCGCCCGCGAGGAGGCGGTCGCGGCGGCGCCGGGGCATTCGGAGCTTCATACGCGCAGCCTAAGCGCCCCGTACCCGGCCCCCGAGCACCCACAGGCGGAACCACCGACCTTCTCAGGGATTAGGCCGGTCCCCGGCGCGTACCGCACCTGCGGTACGGCCGACCGGCCCCGCACACACGATCACGGTACGGCCGACGGGCTCCGCACCCGCACCCCCCGATACGGGCGGTCGACCTGCGCACCGCGCCGCCGGGCGGCAGGATGGCCGCATGCTGCTGGCCGAGGTCGCCCGAGTCTCCCGGGAAGTCGCCGCCACTTCCGCCCGGTCCCGTAAGACCGCGCTGCTCGCGGAACTCTTCGCCGCGGCCCCGCCCGACGAGGCCGGGCTGGTCATCTCCTACCTCTCCGGACGCCTTCCGCAGGGCCGTCCCGGCATCGGCTGGCGCACCCTGGGCCAGGAGACCGCCCCGGCAACGGAACCCACCCTCACCGTCCGCGACGTGGACGCCGCCGTGAGCGGACTCGTCGCGGAGGCGGGGGCCGGGTCCGCCGCCCGCCGCAGCGGCATCGTGGCCGGGCTGCTCGGTGCGGCCACCGAGACCGAGCAGGCCTTCCTGCGCAGCCTGCTGTCCGGGGAGGTGCGCCAGGGGGCACTCGACGCGGTGGCCCTGGAGGGCGTCGCCGCGGCCGCCGGGGTGCCCGCCACCGAGCTGCGCCGGGCGGTGATGCTGGAGGGATCCCTTCCCCGGGTGGCCGAGGCGGTCCTGGCCGACGGGCCGGAAGCGCTGCGCGCCGTGACCCTGCGGGTGGGACGGCCCGTCCAGCCGATGCTGGCGGGCACGGCCGCGTCGGTCACGGAGGCGCTGGCCGCGCTCGGCCCGTGCGCGGTGGAGGAGAAGCTCGACGGGATCCGCGTACAGGTCCACCGCGACGGGGACGACGTACGGGTCTACACGCGCTCCCTCGACGAGATCACCGGGAGGCTGCCCGAGGTGGCGGACCTGGCGCGGTCGCTGCCGGGGGAGCGGTTCATCCTCGACGGAGAGGTCGTCGGACAGACGGCCGAGGGCCGCCCCGTCCCCTTCCAGGAGATCGCGAGCCGGGTCGGCTCCCGGGTGGACGTGGAGGCGGCCCGGCGGACGCTCCCCGTCGTCACCTACTTCTTCGACGTCCTGGCCGTCGGCGACGAGGTCCTCCTCGACCTCCCGGTCCGCGAGCGGTACGAGGCCCTCGTCGCACTCGTGCCCGAAGCCGCTCGGGTCGGCCGGCTGGAGGTGCGGGACCCGGCGGCGCAGCAGGCCGACGCCGTGGAGTTCTGGGCCGAGACCCTGCGCCGCGGCCACGAGGGCGTCGTGGTCAAGGCACTGGAGTCGCCGTACGCCGCCGGCCGGCGCGGCAAGCAGTGGCTGAAGGTGAAGCCGGTGCACACCCTGGACCTGGTCGTGCTCGCCGCCGAATGGGGGCACGGCCGGCGCACCGGCCTGCTGTCGAACCTGCACCTGGGAGCGCGTACCGCCGACGGCGGCCACGCCATGCTGGGCAAGACCTTCAAGGGCCTCACGGACGAGATGCTGCGCTGGCAGACACAGGCGCTGCGGGCGCTCGCCGTCTCGGACGACGGGTTCACGGTGCGGGTACGGCCGGAGCTGGTGGTGGAGATCGCCTACGACGGCCTCCAGCGCTCGACGCGCTACCCGGCCGGGGTCGCGCTGCGCTTCGCGCGGGTGGTGCGTCACCGCCCGGACAAGACGGCGGAGCAGGCCGACACCGTCGAGACGGTCCTGGCACAGGGCAACACCCCCTGACGCCGCCGGGCCGCACCTGCCCCCACCCCGGTCGGACGCCGATGCCCGGTGGGGCCCGGAGGTGGACCGGCATCGACACGGCATAGGGCCGCGATAGACCGGCGGGTCACGGTGGGTGTCCACGTGCCGGCCCCGCAGGACCGGCACGCGGACCACGGCGGGGCCGCCCCGGCGTTCCGCCGCCCGTGACCGCGACCCGCCGTGCCAGGAGCCGCCACCGTGGAAGTTGACTCCGTGCTGCCCCGCCGGGCGCTCCCCGGCGCCGAGGCTGCCCGCGACGCCGTGCCCCTGCCGAGGGGGCCCGGCCGGCTGCACCGGGCGCGGGCCGCCGCCGTCGCGGTCCTGCACGGCTCCGGCGCGGTCGTCGCCGCGCTCCTCGCCCTCGCGGCCCTCGGGGTGATGGTCGGCGAACCGGTCCTCATACCGTCCATGGCGGCCAGCGCCGCCGTCCTCCACCACACGCCCGGCCTGCCCACCGCCCAGCCGCGGACCGTCGTCGTCGCCCACCTCCTCGGCGCCGCCGCCGGCTACACGGTCCTCACGACGGCGCCCGGCAGCCCGTGGAGCGCCGCCGTCGCCGCGGGGCTGACCTTCGCCGCCACCAGCCTCGCCCGGACCCCGCACTCGCCCGCCTGTGCCACCGCCGTCGTCGTGGTCCTGCAGACGCCGGCCCCCGCGCGGTTCGTCCCGCTGCTGTTCGCCGCCACGGTGGTGCTCGTCCTCGGCGCTGTCGCCGCCTCCCGCACGCGCCGGGCAGCGGCCCGGTACCCGGTCCGCTGGTGGTGACCGCGACACGCCCCCATGGTTTGCCTCAGAGGCAAGACGGTTTGCCAGAAAGGTAAGAGTCTGGCTCAATCGGGGCATGAACCCCGGCACCGCACCCGGCGCGCCCGACGCAGACGCACCGGCAGGCGCAGACGCCCCCGGCGAGCTGCCCGCCGTCGCACCGCAGCTGCGCGAGCTGCGCCGCCGCGCCGGCCTCACCCTGGAGGCCGCCGCCGCTCGGGCCCGGCTCTCGCCGGCCCACCTGTCCCGGCTGGAGACCGGACGGCGACAGCCCTCGCTGCCGCTCCTGCTGGGCCTGGCCCGCACCTACGGGACGACCGTCTCCGAGCTGCTGGGCGAGACCTCCGCCGTCGCCGACCCCATCGTACGGGCCGGCGGTCCCGGTGCCCGCGAGGCCGACGGCTGGACGTACTGGCAGGCGGGCGGCGCCGGCCGCGGGATGCAGGCACTGCGCGTGCACGTCCCGCACGGCCGCGGTCCGGACGAGCTGGTGCGCGTCCATCCCGGCGAGGAGTGGCTGTACGTCATGGAAGGCCGGCTGCGCCTGCACCTGGGCGAGGCCGAGTACCTGCTGGAACCGGGGGACAGTGCCCACTTCGACTCCCTCACCCCGCACCGCATCGGCGCCGCCTCCTCCGGCGGGGCCGACCTGCTGTTCGTCCACACCCTGCTCCAGAGCAGCCTCGCCGGGGTGTGCCTCGGCGGGGCCGCGACCACGACGCACCATCGACAGGCGAGGAGCCACCCATGACCCCCGTACCCCCTGCGGACGAGCCCGTCGGCGTACGCGCCCGCTTCGAGGCCAAATTCCCGCGCGGCCTGATCATCCGGCTGATCGCCTACCTCTTCGTCGGCCACCTCTTCGCCTTCTTCGTCTATCTCCTCTTCGTCCTGGGCGGCCAGAACCAGTGACCTCCCGGGCCGCGGGAGTCGGTGCCGCGCGGCTATGGAAAGGTGCGGGAGCGGTGGCTACCCTCCGCGCATGATTCCCACGGTTGTCTGGGGCACCGGCAACGTCGGCCGTCTGGCCCTCCGCGCCGTCGCGGCCCATCCCGCGCTGACACTGTCCGCGGTCATCGTCCACGATCCGGCCAAGGTCGGCCGCGACGCGGGCGAACTCGGCGGGCTCGACCGCCTCTTGGGCGTCGAGGCCACCGACGACATCGAGGCCGTACTGGCCGCTCGCCCCCGGGCCGTGGTGTATGCCGCGTCCGGTGACATCCGGCCGGACGAGGCCCTCGCCGACATCACCCGCGCGATCCGCGCGGGCGCCGTCGTCGTCAGCCCGGCCCTCTACCCGCTGTACGACCACCGCAGCGCCCCGCCGGATTTCCGCGACCCGGTGCTGGCGGCCGTGGCGGAGGGCGGCGGCTCCCTCTTCGCCTCCGGCGTCGACCCCGGCTGGGGCAACGACGTGCTCCCGCTCCTCATCAGCGGACTCGGCACCACGATCGACGCCGTCCGCTGCCAGGAGATCTTCGACTACTCCACCTACGACCAGCCGGACTCCGTCCGCAACCTCATCGGCATGGGCCACCCCATGGACTTCGAGCCGATGATGCTCATGCCGTCGATCCCGACGATGGTCTGGGGCGGCCAGATACGGATGATGGCCCGGGCGCTCGGCGTCGAACTCGACGGGATCCGTGAGACGTCCGAGCGCCGCGCCCTCGACACCACCGTGACCACGCGCACCATGGGCGACTTCGAGGCGGGCACCCAGGGCGCCATCCGCTTCGAGGTCCAGGGCATCGTCGCGGGAGAGCCCCGCATCGTCATCGAGCACGTCACCCGCATCCACTCCTCGTGCGCTCCGGACTGGCCCGTGCCGCCGGACGGCGGCGACGGTGCGCACCGCGTCGTCATCGAGGGCCGCCCACGCATCGAGGTCACCATCGAAGCCACCGACGAGGGCGACAACCGCTCCGCGGGCGGCAACGCCACCGCCGTCGGCCGTCTCGTCGGAGCCATCGACTGGCTCACCGAGGCGGAGCCCGGCCTCTACGACGCCCTCGACGTCCCGCTGCGCCCGGCCACCGGCAGACTCGGAAGGAAACCGTCATGAGGATCGACATCCCCGAAGGCCAGCACCCGATCGAGTACGTGTGGGGCGACATGGTCCCCGGCATCGGCATGGCCGCCGCCAACTTCTCCCTGTCGGTGTACGCCCACACCACCCTGGGCCTGCGCGAGTTCGAAGCGGCCCGGCTGCGTGTCGCCCAGATCAACGGGTGCGCCTTCTGCCTGGACTGGCGCACCGAACGGGACGGCCAGAAGGTCGAGGAGGAGTTCGCGGACGCGGTCACCGCGTGGCGGACCACCGACGCGTTCGACGAGCGCACCCGGCTGGCGGCGGAGTACGCCGAGCGCTACACCCTCGACCACCACGGGCTCGACGACGCGTTCTGGGACCGGATGACCGCGCACTACAGCCAGTTGGAGATCGTGGAGCTCACGATGAGCATCGGGTCCTGGCTGGCCTTCGGGCGGCTCAACCACGTGCTGGGCCTCGACAGCGTCTGCGTACTGCCCGGGCACTGACCCGGGCGGGGTGCGGCGCAGGGTGGGGGCGGTACGTGAAGAAGGGGCCGTTCGGCACATCCGAACGGCCCCGGCCGCTGGGGGGAGGACGCGGCCTGCGAGGGACGCCTGCCCGAAGGCGTCTGCGGAGGACGCCTGCGCGTGACGCCCGCGAGAGGGCGCCTACGAGAGGTCCGTGGCGATGATCTTCTCGATGTTGCGCTCGGCGAGCGCGGTGATGGTGACGAACGGGTTCACGCTGGCGTTCCCGGGGATCAGCGCTCCGTCGATGACGTACAGACCGGTGTAGCCGTGCAGACGGCCGTAGTTGTCGGTGGCCCGGTCGAGGACGGCGCCGCCGAGCGGGTGGTAGGTGAGGGTGTCGTTCCAGATCCTGTTGCCGCCGAACAGGTCGGTCCGGTAGATCGTCCCCTCCTTCGAGTTGATCTTGTCGAAGATGGTCCTGGCCATGGTGATGGACGGCTGTTTCCAGGCCGTCTGCCAGCTCAGGTCGGCCCGCCCCGCCGCGGCGTTCCAGGTGAACTCGGCCCGGTGGGGGTTCTTCGTGATCGACAGGTAGAAGGAGGCGTACGTCTCGATCCCGGTCGGGAGCGGTGCGACCTCGGCGAAGGCGCCGCCGGCGTCCCAGTTGTCGATGCCGGAGCAGGGGATGGTCGACTGCAGCTTGCCGGTCGGGTCCCACATGTGGTTCGCCCGGCCGCACATGACGTTGCCGTTCTCGCCCCAGCCCCTGCCGACCTCGCCGTCGAGGTTCGGCAGCGCCCCGGTCGCCTTCAGCTTGACCAGGAGCTTGCTGGTGCCGACGCTGCCGGCCGCGAAGAACACCCGGTCGGCCGTCACGGTCTTGGTGGCCACCGTGTCTCCGGTGGTGTTGATCTGGTCGATGGCGACCGTGTAGCCGCCGCCCGCGGCGGGGGAGACGGTGGTGACCTTGTGCAGCGGCGAGACGGTGACCCGTCCGGTGGCCCTCGCCTGCGCGAGGTAGGTCTGGACGAGCGACTTCTTGCCGGCGTTGTTGCCATAGAGGATCTCGCCGGCCAGGGCGGACTTGGTGACGGTGCCCGCGGCCTCCTTCTTCATGTAGTCCCAGTCGTACACGTCGGGTACGAACGTCCAGGCGAAGCCGGAGCGCTGGGCGTGCTTGCGGCCGACGCGGGAGTACTGGTAGCAGTCGGCGGTGTCGAACCAGGCGGGGTCGACCATCCCGACGCCGAGCGCGGCATTGGCCCTGGGGTAGTAGGTGTCGTACATCTCGGCGGCGTTCACCGACGGGAGCACGGCGGCGAAGTTCGCGCGCCTGGGGGTCACCGCCATGCCGCCGTTGACCAGCGAACCGCCGCCGACGCCGCGGCCCTGGTAGACGGTGATGCCGGCGAAGTCCTCGGCGTCCAGGATCCCCGTGTACTTGGGGACGTCCTTGTCGATGGGGAAGCCGAGGAAGTTGCTGAGCGGCGCCTTGGTACGGGTGCGCAGCCAGAAGGAGCGGTAGTCCGGGCTGGTGACCTTCGGGAAGATCTTGCCGTCCGGCCCCGGGGTGTCCCAGTTCATGCCCATCTCGACCATCTGCACGTCGACTCCGGCCTGCGCCAGGCGCAGAGCCGCGACCGACCCGCCGTAGCCGGTGCCGATGACCAGGACCGGTACCCGGGCGCCGTCGCCGATCGGTCCCGGCGCCGCAGCGGCTGCCGCAGCGGCCTGCGCCGTGGCGGGAGTGATGTGACCGGCCAGGGCCGCAGCCCCGATAATGGAACCTGTTCTACCAAGGAAGCCCCGGCGTGAAATTCCATTGGAGCCTCTTTGGGGCGGGGAGTTGTCACCCATGTGACGTTCCTCACTCTCGATGGAATGGGAACGAGTTCTACTGCCGCATGCGTGTGAAGTCACTACATACGTCAAGGTAACTTTCGGTCGATCAGCCGCCTCCGGGCGCAGGGGCAGGGCGCTCACCACCGCCCGGGCGGCGGGCGGGGGGCGTCAGCCGGGAGCGGCGCGGTCGCCGCGCTCGCGGGGTTCGAGCGGCGGGGAGGACAGCGCGCAGTGGGTGTGGCACTGCGGAGGGCACGCCCCGGCCGCGGGGGAGCGTACGGTCGCCCAGGCCACGGCGGCGCCGGCCATCAAGGCCCCCGCACACCACGGCACGGCCCGCCGGAAGGCCGCGTCGAACTGCGGCGCCGAGAGGTACGACTCCGGCCCCATCCCCGCCAGCAGCGGCAGCGCCGCCACCGCGAGCAGCCCGGCCGCACGCGCAGCGGCGTTGTTGATACCGCTGGCCAGGCCGGCCCGGCCCGGGTCCACCGAGGCCAGTACGGTCGCCGTCAGCGGAGCCACCAGGGTCACCATCCCCAGCCCCATCACCACCATCGCCGGCAGCACGTCCCCCGCGTACGAGGCCCCCGGCCCCACGCGCAGCGTCAGCAGGATGCCGGCCGCGCACAGCAGCGGGCCCACGGTGAGGGGGATGCGCGGCCCGATCCGCTCGCCGATCTCGCCCGAGCGGGCCGACAGCAGGAGCATCAACAGCGTCGTCGGCAGCAGCGCGGCCCCGGCGGCCAGCGCCGAGTACCCCGCGACCACCTGCAGCTGGAGCACGACGAGGAAGAAGAATCCGCTGAAAGCCGCGTAGACGCACAGGGTGACGAGGTTGACGGCCGTGAACTGCCGCGAGGCGAAGATGTCCGGCGGCACCATCGGATCGGCGCGACGCCGCTCCACCTGGACGAAGGCCCCGCCCAGCAGCACGCCGCCGACCGCTGCGGCGATCACGGGCGCGCTCTCCGACGAGGCCTCGATCAGTGCGTAGGTGACCAGACCCAGGGCGCCCGCGCCGAGCACGGCTCCGGCCACGTCGAAGCGGCCGTGCGCCTGGGGGTCCCGCGACTCCGGTACATGCCGCAGCGCCACCGGCACGCACAACGCGGCCACCGGTACGTTCAGCAGGAACACCCACCGCCAGCCCGGGCCGTCCACCAGCCAGCCGCCGAGGAACGGCCCCACCGCGGCGCCCACGCCCCCCAGGCCCGACCAGAGGCCGACGGCGCGGCCCCGGTCGCCCGTCCGGATCGAGCCCTGGATCAGGGCGAGGGAGCCCGGCGTGAGCAGCGCCCCGCCGACGCCCTGGAGGGCCCGGGCGGCCACCAGGACCCCCGCGTTCGGGGCGATCCCGCACAGCAGGGAGCCCACCGCGAACCACACGGTCCCCAGCACGAAGATCCGCCTCCGGCCGAAGCGGTCGCCCAGCGCCCCGCCGACCAGGATCAGCCCCGCCAGGGTGAGCAGATAGGCGTTCACCGTCCACTGGAGCGCCGCCAGATTGGCGTCGAGGTCCTCCCCGATGCGGGGGAGCGCCACGTTCACCACGGTCGAGTCGAGCATGGCCATCGTCGACCCGAGCACCGTGGCCAGCAGGATCCACCGGCCTCGCGCCGAGGCCAGGGGGACGGCGGGCTCGGGCGGCACGTCGGGCGGCTCGGCGGGCACGGTCATGCCTTCAGGCTGGCGCGCCCGGAGCGGAAGGGCCAGCGGGGCGCGCGCCGGCCGCACGCGGGGACCGGAACGGCTCATTAGGCCCTCTTGTAGTGGACATGACGCCTCCTTCAGCATGGCCCGCGCACGTCACGCACACCCTTCCCGCACATCCCGCACACGGCGTACGAGGAGACACCACGTGGCCCAACGCGACAAGCGGTCCTCACACGGCTTACGGCCCACAAGGCCGGCCCGGCCCGCACGGTCCTTACGCACGGCGCTCGCCGCCCTCACCTCGGTCCTGCTGCTGCCGCTCGGGGCGGGCGTCGCCGCAGCCGCACCGGATCCCGGCCCCGGCGCGCCGACCGCGGCCGAGCGCAAGATAGAACCCGAGCTCCGTGCCCAGCTCGACGGCTCCGCCAAGGCCGTCTTCTGGGTCTACCTCGACAGCGCCGCCGACCTCACCGCCGCGAAGCAGCAGCAGAGCCGCGCCGCCAAGGCCGAAACCGTGCTGAGGACCAAGAAGGACCACGCCGCGCGCAGCCAGGCCGACGTCATCAAGGCCCTGGAAGGCGCCGGGGCCGAATACACCTCGTACTGGATCGTCAACGCCGTCCGCGTCGTCGGCAGCGAAAAACTGGCCGGGACACTCGCCCAGCGCCCCGAGGTCGCCCGGATCGACGCCGACGACAAGGTCGACCTCCCCGCGCCGGCCGAGGGCGAGCGCCAGCAGGCCGTCGCCGACGCCGTGGAGTGGAACATCGACCGGATCAAGGCCCCCCAGGTCTGGGACGGGATCGGGGTCCGCGGCGAGGGCATCGTCGTCGCCAACATCGACAGCGGCGTCGACCACACCCACCCGGCCGTGGCCCACCAGTACCGCGGCAGGAACGCCGACGGAACGTACTCCCACGCCTACAACTGGTTCGACCCGGCGGGCGTGTGCGCGGGCGCCGCGCCCTGCGACAACAACGACCACGGCACCCACACCATGGGCACCATGGTCGGCGACGACGGCGGCGCCAACAAGATCGGCGTCGCCCCCGGTGCCCGGTGGATCGCCGCCAAGGGCTGCGAGTCCAACTCCTGCTCCGAGGCCTCGCTCCTCGCCTCCGGCCAGTGGATCGTCGCCCCGACCGACCTCGACGGGCAGAACCCGCGCCCCGACCTCGCCCCGCACATCGTCAACAACTCCTGGGGCGGCGCGGGGGGCGACACCTGGTACCAGCAGATCGTCGACACCTGGCGGGCCGCCGGCATCTTCCCGGCCTTCTCCAACGGCAACGCCGGACCCGGCTGCTCCACCAGCGGCTCACCCGGTGACTACGCGAGCTCCTACAGCTCCGGCGCCTTCGACATCAACAACGCCGTCGCGTCCTTCTCCTCGCGCGGCGCCGGACCCGGAGGCGTCGTCAAGCCGAACATCTCCGCCCCCGGCGTGAACGTCCGCTCCTCCGTCCCCGGAGGCGCCTACGAAGCCTTCTCCGGCACCTCCATGGCCTCGCCCCACACCGCCGCCGCCGTGGCCCTGCTGTGGTCCGCCGCGCCGTCCCTGGAAGGGGACATCGCACAGACCGAGTCCCTCCTCGACGGCACGGCCCTGGACACCGACAGCAGCCAGTGCGGCGGCAGCGCCGCCGACAACAACGTCTTCGGCGAAGGCCGGCTCGACGTCCTCGCCGCCGTCAGCGCCGCCCCCCGCGGTCCGGTCGGCGCCCTCACCGGCACCGTCCGCTCCGGCGGCCTGCCCCTCGCCGGCGTGAAGGTCACCGCCGACGGCCCGATCGACCGCACGACGACCACCGCGGCCGACGGCACCTACGGCTTCCCCGCCCTGTCGGTGGGCGAGTACACCCTCACCGCCGCCAAGTTCGGCTACGGGCAGCAGACCGCGACCGCCACCGTGACCGAGAACGCCACCGCCACCGGCGACCTCACCCTCACCCAGGCGGCGTCCGGCAAGGTCACCGGCACCGTCACCGCCGCCTCCGGACCGGTCGCCGGCGCCTCCGTCACCGTCGCCGACACCCCGGTGACCGCGACCACCGACGCCCAGGGCCGCTTCGAGGCCACCCTGCCGCACGGCACCTACCGGGTGAACGCCACCCACGCCTCCCGCTGCCTCAGCGCCGGTTCGGCCGAGGTCACCGTCGGCGGCGACGCCACCGTCACCGTCACCCTGCCCGAACGCACCGACGGCTACGGGTACGCCTGCGCCACCGCCGGCGACCGCCCGTACACCCCGGGCAGCCGGCAGCTCGCACTCACCGGCGACAACACCACCGAGCGCGTCGACCTCCCCTTCCCGGTGCCGCTGTACGGCAGGACGTACGCCCAGGCCTGGATCGGCACGAACGGCACCGTCAGCTTCGGCGGCAACCACACCGGCGACGTCAACGGGGACCTGCCGAGCACGGCCACCCCCAATGCCGCCCTCTACCCCTTCTGGGACGACCTGGTCGTGGGCGCGGCCGGCAGCGGCTCGGGCGTCCTCACCGCGGTCACCGGCACCGCCCCGCACCGCAGCTACGTCATCGAATGGCGCGAGGTGGCCCACTGGTCGGCGCAGGCCGAGAAGTTCTCCTTCTCCGCGGCGATCGGTGAGGACGGCACCGTCACCTACTCCTACAAGGGCACGGGCGGCACCGGCATCAAGGGCGGCTCCACGGCGACGGTCGGAGTGGAGAACGCCACCGGCACCGACGCCTTCAGGTACTCCTTCAACACCCCCGTCATCACCGACGGACTGTCCATCGCCTTCCGCACCACCAAGAGCGGCGTGGTGGCGGGCCGGGTCCTCGACGCCAACGACGGCAACGGCATCGCGGGCGCCACGGTGACCGTCGGCACCGGCGACGCCGCGGTGTCGGCGACCACGGCCGCGGACGGCGGGTACGTCGTCCAGAGCCCCTCCGGCCCGCGGACCGTCTCCCTCTCGGCGCCGCAGTACGAACCCGCCACGGCCACCGTGGAGGTCGAGGCCGCCGACGTCACGACGGTGACCCGGTCCCTGCGCACCGGCAGGGTCACGGCGTCCCAGCCGGCGCTGGAGGTCGTGCTCCCGGCCGGCCAGCAGCGCACGCGGACCCTGGACCTCACCAACCCGGGCCTCGCCACCGCGTTCACCGTGTCCGAGGACGCGGCCTGGCTGACGGCCGCACCGGCGAGCGGCGACCTGCCGACCGGCGGGAAGGCCCCGGTCTCCCTCGCGGTCGACACGGCCGGGCTGGCTCCCGGCACGGTCCTCACCGCCGACCTGAAGATCGCCTCGGCGAGCGGCCGCACCCCGGTCCTCACCGTCCCCGTCAAGGTCGTCGTCCCGCGCTACCAGGTCGGCCTGGACGCAGGCTCCGGCTACGGCTCCACCGACGCCCTCGGCGACGCCTGGTCCCCGGACCGCAAGTACACGGCCGGCTCGTACGGATACCAGGGCAACGGCAGCGTCCAGTCCACCGGCCGCACCATCGCCGGCACGGACGAGCAGCGGCTCTTCCGCAACGCCCGCGAGGGCATGTACGAGTACCGCTTCGACAACGTGCCGAACGGCACCTACACCGTGGAGCTCGGCTTCGCCGAACTCTCCTCCACCAAGCCGAACAAGCGCGTCTTCGACGTCCTCGCCGAAGGCACCCAGGTCCTGCCCTCCCTCGACATCGCCCTGGAGGCCGGCACCTACCAAGCCCTGACCCGCACCTACACCGTCACGGTCACGGACGGGGTGCTCAACGTCCGCTTCGTGACGCACTCCGGCTTCGGCAAGCCCCTGCTGAACACCCTCCGGGTGACCGACCGCCCCGACAAGGGCTGACGCCGTGAGGGGGCGGGGCGCCGACCGGGCCCCGCCCCCTCCCTCCCGTCAGCCGGTCCCCGGCCGCCCGCCTCCGGCCCATTCGGGTGGCGGCTGCTGCCGCAGCGCGCCACCTGCCGCGCACCCGGCGCCCGGATCACTAGCGTGAGCGACCATGACGCTCCTGAGCGACCAGGCAGACGCTGTCCGGGCCCTCGTGCAGGCCGCCGATCCCGGGGCGGTGTGGGCCGTCGGCGGCCCCGACGGCCCCCAGGCCGGTTCGGGCGGAGCGGACGACAGCCACGACGTCGGCGGCCTCACCGCCGTCCTCGCCCTGTGGCCGGCGGTCGGCACCCTCGTCGACGAAGGGGCGCTGCGGCTGCACACCCCGCTGGCCGCCTACGGGGATGAGGCCGCGGCGGACACCCCCGCCGGGACCACCGCCCACCACCTGCTCACCCACCCCGGTGGCACGGCCGCCCTCACCCGTCTCGTCGAACACCTCTCCGGCCGCCCCCTCACCGACCTCGCGGCAGCCCGCGTCTGGCACCCCCTGGGCATGACCCGCACCCGCCTCGCCGACGGCACCCTCCGCGCGCCGCTCGCCGACCTCGCCCGCTTCCTCACGCACCTCCTCCACCCGAGCGACCCGGGTGACCCGGGCACCCTGAGCGACCCGAACGGCTCGGGCACCCCGGGCGGAACGCCCGGCCCGCCGCCTCCCACCCGCGCCTGGACGGCCGAGTCCCTCCGCATCCGCACGGGCGAACTCGGCCCCGCCCGCGGGCTGCTCTGGCAGCCCGCCCCGAACGGCGTGTGGACCCATCACGCCCCCGCCGAGCCGGGCCCCGCCGTGTGGATCTCACCGCGCCACCGCCGCTGGGCGCTCCTCCTCCCGGCCGCCCGCGGACCGCTGCGCACCACCTTCCGCGAGGCCGTCTTCCCCCCGGCCGCAGCCGCCCCGAGCAGCAGCCGCGGCGGTGTCCCCCGGGCGTAGCGCTCGGAGGGCGCGCGCCGCGGGCGGGACGTACGGTGATGCCGATGTCACCGACCGTTGTCGTCGTTCCCGTCGCGGAGGTACACGGATGCGTACGGTCCAAGGGGCTGCCCTCGACGGATCCAAGGCCCGGGTACGGAGCCCAGCGCTCGCGGCCGTCGTGTCCCCGGCGGCCGCGACCACCGTGTGCGCCGCCCTCGGCGCCCTGCTCTCCGGCACCGCCCGGCCACGCCCCCGGCACCGCCGCCGGACGGGCGATGTGCGCGCCTGCGCCGCCGCGCTCCGCGCCCTGCGCGCACGCCAGGGGGAGGCGCCCGCACTCGTCCGCACCCGGTCCGGGCAGACGGTCCTCGTCCTGCTCGACCCGCAGGACCTGCGCCGCTTCTACGCCGAACCCGTCAGCGTCCTCGCGGCCGACCCGTCCCGGAGGTGTCCGGGTTCGAACAGCCACGAGCCCGGCCGCGACGAGGACGGCACCGGCTACGCCCCCGCAAAACCACGCTCGCAACGGCGGCGGTGGAGCGTCGACGTGCTCGCGCCCGGACTGCCCGTGCACCCCGCGGCCGGACCGATCCTCGCAGTCGTCGCCGAAGAGGCCCGGCGGCTGACGGCCACCGGCACGCTCGAACCCACCCGCACCCGCGAGACGGTGGCCCGGGCCGCCCGGCGGACCGTCCTGGGCGACCGGGCGGCCGAGGACGACGAACTCGCCTGGTGGCTGACCCAACTGCCCGCCCAGGACGGGCACCTGCGCGGCAGCCGCACCCGCGCCACGCGGTCGGTGCACGACAGGGTCGGCGCACGCCTCCGGGAGTACGTCCGGGACGCGGGCGACGACACCCTCGCCGGCCGCGCCGCCACGCCGGCCCCGCCGACCCCGAGGGGAGTGTCCACCCCGCCGACGAGGCCGGGCTCTGGCTGCTGGCCATGGACGCCGTGCCCGACACCCTGCTGCGGACCCTGCTCCTGCTCGGCGCGCACCCCTGCGAACAGGACGCGGCCGCCGCCGAAGCGTCCGCCGAGGCCGCCGCCGGACCGGCCCGGGGCGAACTGCCGAGGCTGCGGGCCTGCGTCCGGGAGTCGCTGCGCCTGTACCCGGTGGTGCCGGACCCGGTCCGCGTCACCCGGGGCGAGACCGAATGGCGGGGCGTACGCCACCCGGCGGGCACCGCCGTGCTCCTGCCCGCCGCCTTCCACCAGCGGGACCCCGAACGGGTCCCGGCCGCCCACGTCTTCGTCCCGGGCCGGTGGAAGAACCCGGGCGCCGACCAGGACATCCGGATGGCGCCCTTCAGCCACGGCGGCGGCCGCTGCCCCGGCGACCAGCTCGGCCTGATGATCACGGCGGCCTTCTGCGCCGAGGTGCTGCGCGGCCACCGCATCACCGGCACCCGGCCGGTTCTGGACCCGGTGGGCCCCCTGCCGGTGACGCTCGACCCGCACGGCGTCCGGCTCACCCTCACCCGCCGCTGACGACCCGCCTGCCGAGCACCGCCCCCGGCCAGGCCCCCGTACCGCTGCTGCCGTCCCCGCACCGGATCCCTGCCGAACCCCCACGAGGAACCCATGTCCGACGCCGCGACCTCCGCGTCCCCCGCCCCGGACGTCGACCAGCTCGACGCCCCGTGCCGCGCCCTCGCCGACGCCGCCGATGCCGTCGGCGAGGCTGCCCGCTACGCCTCCGGCCTGGCCTTCGGCACCCGCCTGCCCGCAGCGGCCCTCGCCATGGGGGGACGCAGCAGGCGCGGTTGGCGCACCCTGCTGCGGACCCTCACCGACCCGGCGGGCCTCGGCTGGGCCGCGCGCGGCCGCGGCGCGGCCCGCGCCGGCCGCCTCGCGGGGGTCCTGGCCGGCCGGGAGAGCCTCGCCGTCAGCATCGCCGTCTGCGGTCTCAAGGCGAGGATCCGGGTCGCCAGTGCCGACCGCCCCGAACTGCTGCAGGACCCCGGCGCCGCCGCAGTCCTGCGGGCCGTCGACGCCGGCCGGCAGGCCGAGGCCGCCCGCCTGTTCCGCGGCATCATGCGCGAGCGGGGCGCCGAGCACGCCTTCTCCGTGCTGGCGCCGTCGTTCGCCGACATCCTCGCCTGGCACGCCCTGACCGACGTGAACCCCTTCAACGACCACGCCGGCTGGCAGGTGGCCACCGGCCGTGCCGAGGCGGCCCGGCCGCTCCTCGGGCTCGGGGCCGCCCTGTGGGCCTTCTGCGACCGCGGCTCGGGCCTGCCCGTACGGCCTCCCGGCACGGCGGGCGCCTCCGGCGGCAGGGGCCCCGAGCGCGGACCCGTGCGGTGCCGCGTCGCGGCGGACCGGCCGCCCTGCCCGCCCGCACCGGTCCGGACCGGCCCGCGGCCCCAGGTCGGGAGCCTGCGCGAGCACGCCGCCGCGCTGCGCGCGCACGCCGTCCGGCTGCGCGGGGCCGCGGCCCGGACGCCGGGATGGCAGGGCCGGGACACCGAGGCGCTGCGTGCCGAGGTCGACCACCTGGCCGCCCGCTGCGCCACCGCCGCGGGCGGACTGGCCCTGGCCGCCGTCCAGTTGCAGGACCCGTAGGGCAACGGGGTCTCCCAGCAGCGCCGTTCGACCGGCAGCCGCCCCGAGGAAGCGGCTCTCAGTCCTCGGGGGTGCAGAGCCGGCGCAGCGCGGCCAGGGCGCGTTCGGTGACGTCGTCCGCGGAGCCGGACACGTCGACCTCGACGCCGAGCTCGTCCTCCTGGAGCGGTTCCAACGCGGCGAACTGCGACTCCAGCAGGCTGGTCGGCATGAAGTGGCCCCTGCGCGCCGCCATGCGTTCCTCGATCAGGGGGCGGTCACCGGTGAGGTGGACGAAGACGGCCCGGGGGGCCGCGGCGCGCAGCCGGTCCCGATAGGCGCGCTTGAGGCAGGACGCGGCGATCACGCCGCCGCCGGTCCCGGCACGGTTGCGGATCCACTCGCCGACGGCGTCCAGCCAGGGCCACCGGTCGGCGTCGTCGAGCGGGTGGCCGGCCGACATCTTGGCGACGTTGGCCGCCGGGTGGAAGGCGTCGCCCTCGGCGTAGGGAAGCCCGAGCCGTTCCGCGAGCAGTCGGCCCACGGTCGTCTTGCCCGTACCTGCCACGCCCATCACCACCACGACGCGCTGGGTGCCCACGCCCACCTCGCTGCCCTCGTCGACATCGGTCGTGCCGCACCACTGAAGCGCATCGCGTCATACGTATTCAAGCCATGCGCCGAGAACGTCACACCTTTCGCCCACAGGGCGCCCTTCCACGCCGGCGCCACGCGCACGGTGGTGCGCGAGGTCGTCCGCGTCCTGGAGTCGATGCGCCTGGTGGAGTCCCGCCGCCGTCACCCCTCCACGTCAACACCTCGCGGCCGGACGGGTGGTACGGGTCCGGGCCCGCGCCCCGGCCGGCGAGGACCGGGACCGCCGCGAGGCAGCAGACGGCGCGGCGAGCAGGACGACCCCGCCGTAATCCGGCAGGCCGGCGCCGTGCCCGGCGGACCGCCCGTGCGCGAGCGCAGCATGTCCGGGCAGACCGCGCAGTGGATCTTCACGATGGATCAGCGGAAGTCGCCTCGGGACGGTCGGGGATAATGTCCGCGAACAGCAGGCACAGTGGAGACGCCGGAACACAGGTGTGGTCCGGCAGGAGAGGGAGCCCCGATGGACGTGCAGCACTTCGAGCGGATCACCGCTTTCATCGAGGCGCGCCTCACCCCGCTGTTCGACGAGGCGACGGGCAGCGAGCACGGCTTCTCGATGGACGACACCTCTCGCGCGCTGCGCGCCCTGCGCAACTCCGTGCTGGAGGCCTCGGCCGTCAAGGGCCTCATCGAGCAGCGGGAATCCGCCGAACCGGCCACCCGCCGGGTCATCGACCAGTCCGTCGAACACAACTGGGACGTGCTGCGCGGCATCGCCCGCCAGTGGGAGGACCACGCCGACTTCCGCCACGAGTTCAAGCACCACGCGTGGGAACTCGACCACCACCACGCCGCGGCACAGGCCTGATCCCGCCGCGCGTCGCCGCACGGTGCCCGGCGCACCGTGCGACGCGGCGTCCCGCCCGGCGCCGGCCGCGGCCGGCGGGCGTCACGGCCGAGGCCCGGCCGACGTGCGCGGCGTGGTCTGCTGCACGGCCCAGCCGTTGCCGTCCGGGTCGGAGAAGTACACGAACGAGCCCCACGGCAGGTCCTGGACCTCCGTCACCTCCACCCCCCGGCCGCGCAGGTCCTCGTAGGCCTCTTCGATGTCGGTGACGACGACCTGCAGATTGTCGAGGGAACCGGGGGTCATCCGGGTCAGCCCCTTGCCGATCGCGATCGAACAGGCCGAACCCGGCGGGGTCAGCTGGACGAAGCGGATGTCCTCGCTGACGGTGACGTCGTGGTCGGCGTTGAAGCCGATCTTCTCGTAGAAGGCCTTGGCCCGGTCGACATTGGTGACGGGCACGGCGACGAGTTCCAGTTTGATGTCCATCACAGCATCATGCGCCCCGGACCGCTGCCGCGCCGCCCGATTCCGTGCCCACGGGCGTGTCCGCCGCGGCGAACTGCGTCCGGTACAGCTCCTCGTACCGGCCGCCCGCCGCCAGCAGGTCGGTGTGCGTGCCCCGTTCCACGATCCGGCCGTCCTCCACCACCAGGATCAGGTCGGCCGCCTGCACCGTCGACAGGCGGTGCGCGATGACGACGGCGGTCCGGCCCGCGAGCGCTTCGCCCAAGGCCTCCTGCACCGCCGCCTCCGAGGTGG
Organism: Streptomyces sp. NRRL F-2664; assembly: GCF_000719345.1. Taxonomy (GTDB): domain Bacteria; phylum Actinomycetota; class Actinomycetes; order Streptomycetales; family Streptomycetaceae; genus Streptomyces. Next base: position 22,026 of record NZ_JOFX01000041.1, on the reverse strand, counting down.
AGTCGAGGTGCGCGGTGGCCTCGTCGAGGACCACCACGCGCTGACGGGCCAGCAGCAGCCGGGCGATCGTCAGCCGTTGCCGCTCGCCGCCCGACAGGCGGTAGCCGCGCTCCCCGACCACCGTGTCCAGGCCGTCCGGCAGCGACGCGACCAGGCCGTCCAGGCGGGACCTGCGCAGGGCCTCCCAGATGTCCTCCTCGGTGGCGTCCGGCCGGGCCAGCAGGAGATTGGCCCGCACCGACTCGTGGAAGAGGTGCCCGTCCTGCGTCACCATGCCGACCGTCTCGCGGATCGAGTCGGCCGTCAGGTCCCGTACGTCGACTCCGCCGAGCCGGACCGCGCCCGCGTCGGCGTCGTACAGCCGCGGCAGCAGCTGGGCGATCGTGGACTTCCCGGCTCCGGAAGAGCCCACGAGGGCGATCATCCGGCCGGGCTCGGCGCGGAACGACACCTCGTGCAGGACCTGCGTACCACCCCGGGCGTCGAGGGCGGCGACCTCCTCCAGGGAGGCGAGGGAGACCTTGTCGGCGGCCGGGTAGCCGAAGGACACCCGGTCGAACTCGACGGCCACCGGCCCCTCCGGCACCCGCCGGGCGTCCGGCTTCTGCGTGATGTGGGGTTCCAGGTCGAGGATCTCGAAGACCCGCTCGAAGCTCACCAGTGCGCTCATCACCTCGACGCGGGCCCCGGCCAGGGCGGTCAGCGGTGCGTACAGCCGCGTCAGGAGCAGGGCGAGGGCGACGACGGCACCGGCGTCCAGCGTCCCGCGCAGCGCGAAGTGGCCGCCGAGCCCGTAGACGAGGGCGAGCGCCAGGGCCGAGACCAGGGTCAGGGCGGTGATGAAGGTCGACTGGGCCATCGCCGTACGGATCCCGATGTCGCGCACGCGCGCCGCCCGGACCGCGAACTCCGCGGACTCGTCGGCGGGCCGCCCGAACAGCTTGACCAGCGTCGCGCCGGGCGCCGAGAACCGTTCGGTCATCTGGGTCCCCATGGCGGCGTTCAGCGCCGACGCCTCCCGCTGCATCGCCGCCATGCGCGACCCCATCCGGCGGGCCGGCAGGACGAACACGGGCAGCAGCACCAGCGCCAGCAGGGTGATCTGCCAGGAGATGCTCAGCATCACGGTGAGGGTCAGCAGCAGGGTCACGGTGTTGGCGACCACGCCCGACAGGGTGTTGCTGAAGGCCCGTTGGGCGCCGATGACGTCGTTGTTGAGGCGGCTGACCAGGGCGCCGGTCCGGGTCCGGGTGAAGAAGGCCACCGGCATCCGCTGCACGTGGTCGAAGACCGCCGTCCGCAGATCCAGGATCAGCCCCTCGCCGAGGGTGGCGGAGAGCCGCCGCGCCAGCAGTCCCAACCCGGCCTCCGCGACCGCGATCACCGCGATGAGCAGGGCGAGACGGGTCACCGCGGCGCCGTCCCGGCCGTCCACGATGGCGGTGACAACCTTGCTGGCGAGCACCGGCGTGGCCACGGCCAGCAGGGCGGTCACCACACTCAGCAGGAGGAAGAGAACAAGCCCGCGGCGGTGCGGGCGGGCGAAGGCGGCCACGCGGCGCAGACCTGCCCGTGAGAGGGGGCGACGGTCCTGCTGGGCGTTGATCGCGCTGTGCAGTGAGGTCCAAGCGGTGACTTCCATGTCCATGACCTGAACGCTAGGACCTCAAGCAAGGTCGAGGTCAAGGATCCCGCAGTGAACCCCCCGGGCGGGCTACTCCGGCCAACTGCGGGGGCACACGGGCGATTTCGAACGCACCTCCGTTGTCGGTGCCCGGTGGCATCATCGGTCCATGACGCAGGAATCCGAGTCAGTCCACTTCACCAAGGGCACCACCGACACCGTCCTGCACCACTTCGAGCGCTGGGCACGGGACACACCCGAAGCCCCCGCCCTCATCGCCGGCCCGAAGGACGAGCTCCCCTACGGAGTGCTCGACTCCCGGGCCAACCGGCTGGCGCACCACCTGCTCGCCTGCGGCCTGCCGCCCGGCGGTCTCGTCGCCATCGGCACCGCCCGCCCCGCCGAACTCGTCGTCGGCATCCTCGCCGTCCTCAAGGCGGGCGGGGCCTACACCGTCGTCGACGCCGCAACGCCCCGTACCGGCCGCCGACAGCTCACCGCACTCCAGCCGTCGACGCCGTTCGCACTTCTCACCGACGCGTCGCTCCGGGCCGCCCTCGACTCCGGCACCGGCCTGCGAGCGATCGCCACCGACCGTGATGCCGCCGAGATCGCCGCCCGCCCCGACCACGCGCCGGACCGCACGGAGACGGCCGACGGGTCCGGCGACGGCACCGGCGGGTCCGGCGACGGCGGAGCCGTCCTGTTCACGGCGGGCACCGAACCGCGCCCCGTACGCGTCGGGCACGCCCTGCTGCTCGCCGCCCACACGGGCTGGACCGAGCTGGCCCGGCCGACCCCCCAGGACCGGCACCTCATCACCGCCCGGCCGGACGTCACCGCCTTCGCCGCAGGCTGGACCCGGGCCCTGTGCACGGGCGGCGCACTCGTGCTGCCCGCGGGACCCGTCTGGCCCTCGGGGGACCCGCTGCCCCTCCGCACGGCGGTCGACGCCCGGAAGGTCACCGTCCTGCACACGGACCCGGCCGGCATCTCCGCGCTGGTCGTCGACGGCCCCAGGCCCACCGCCGCGGACCGCCGGACCGGCCCCCGACCGCTGCGCTCCCTCCGGCTGGCCTGCGTCACCGGCGACCGCCTCCACCTCGACGAACTGGATGCCCTGCACGTCCGCCTGCGTCCGGGCGTGCGGATCCTCAACGTCTACGGCATCACCGAAACCGCCGGAGTGGGCACCTGGTTCGAACTCGCACAGCTGCCCGCCCCCGTCGCCGAACCGGAACGCCTCTGCCTGCTGGGCACCCCTTTCGCGGGATGCCGGATCCGGCTGCGGGGCGGGGAGATACACCTCGTCCCGCCCGGCGGCGGTGACGCGATACCCACCGGGGACCTCGGCGCGACCCGCTCCGACGGCCTGCTGGAGTACGCCGGCCGGATCCGCGACCGCATCCCCCTCCACGGGGGCTCCTTCGACCCGCACCCCGTCGAGGCGGCGATCCGCACCCACCCCGGCATCGGCTCGGCCCTCGTGGCCGCAGTCGACAAGGACGGGGAGCGCAAGCTCGTCGCCTACGTGGCCCCGCCGCCGGGCGACCCGGCCTGGGACGCCTCCGCCCCGCTGCCCGAGATCTACGGCCTGCGCAACCACCTGGCGGGCGTGGTGCTGAAGGAGGTGTCCCCGACCGTCCTGATCCGGCTGCGGGCGCTGCCGCGCAACCGGGCCGGCCAGGAGGACCGCTCGGCGCTGCCGCTGCCCACCCGGCCCGTCTCCGAACGGCCCGCCGTGCACGGGAGCAAGTACGCTCGGGCATCCGCCACCGCCGGCGACGAGGACCGCGGGCGCCTGGCCGCCGCCGGCTGCCTGACCGTCTTCCTCGGCTTCCTCGCCTTTGCCCTCACCGACGTCGTGTGGCCCGGCTCCACCGACCTCTCCGCCGTGCCGGGACCGTGGGCGGCCCTGTTCGTCCTGCTCTACGTCGCCGAGAGCGCGGCCTTCGGAGCGGGCCTCGCCTTCCTGTTCACCGGACACCGCCTCATCGAGCGCCGGGAACGCGGCCGTCACCCGGGCCGCACCAGGGCCGTCCACCTCGCCGTGAGCTATCTGCTGCTCGCCTGGTGGCCCCAGGACAACGCCTACCGGCTGGCGGCCAAACAGGACTGGCCCCTGCAAGCCCTCCTCGTCTACACGTTCAACATCCCCCTGATGATCGCGGGCTTCGTCGTGGCCCTCCACATGGCCCGCAAGCCGGACTCGCCCTTCGACTTCGAGGACAGCGACTGAGGGCACGACTCTCGGATCATGCCGGGCTCGCGGGGTCCGGCGCCACGGGGTCGAACATCGCGCCGACGGCCGCCGCCCCGGAGCGGACCAGCGCCTCGGCCGCGTCCAGCACTGCGAGGCTGCGCGCGGCCACCAACACTCCCAGCCAGGGCGCCGGTTCGAAGGCACCCGTCGGGATCGCCGGCACGAACACCGCCCCCAGCTCCGCACATCCGCGGGCCAGATCCGCGCACAGCTCGTCCAGCTGCGCCTCCGGCAGCCGGGCCCCGAGCTCCACCCGGTCGGCGATCCGTACGAGGTGCCCCGCCCCCCGCAGCGCGTCGAGCCGGGCCGCCACCATGAAGGCGATGGCCGGCCCGGTCAGCCGCAGGTTCGTCTCCGTCGGCGCGAGCCGCCCCTCGGCGTCGGCGACGAAGTCCACGTCGAACCAGCCCCGGTAGCCCGCGGCGGCCAGCTCCCGGCCCACCGCCGCACCGAAGGCGAGCAGCGGCTCCCGCGCCCACTGCGGCACCGCCCCGGGCCCCACCGTCGCGCCGCGGTAGGCACCCGCCGTCACGTCCATCAGCGCCGCGCCGACCTCGTGGACCCGGCCCGCCGGATCGACGAACCCGTCGTACGTCAGGTCGCGGGCGGCGTCCGGATCCGCCGGCGCCCCGACGTACTCCTCCACCAGCAGCGGGCCGCGCGGCAGCCGCCGCAGCACGGCGCGGGCACCGCCCGCGGCCCGGACCTGCCCGGCCGTGACCACGGTCGTGCCCGAACCCCCGACCCCGTGCTCCGATTTCAGGACGGTGCTCCGGCCGGCCCGGGCCCGTGCGGCCAGCAGCCGGGCCGCCGCCCACCGGCCGGCGGCCCGCACCTGCGCGGGGAGCACGATCCCGGGGTGCCCGCCCTCCGCCAGGATCCGCTCGAACAGGCCGTGCGCCGCGGCCTTCGACTCGTAGCGCAGCTCCTCCGGCCGCCACGGACGCCCCGTGAGCCGGCCGAACGGCCGGGTGAGCCCCCACGGTACGAGCGGCTCCCCGGCCCCGGTCAGCCGCGCGGCCAGCGCCGGCCGGGCCCTTACCGCGTCGACGAGGCCCGGACCCCGCTCCACCAGGCCGTCGTAGACCTCCACCCCGCTCCAGCCCAACTGCCGGCAGACCAGCTCGGTCCAGCCGGCGGGCACCGCCCGGGGCAGCACCAGCGCGGACGGGTAGGGACTGTAGAAGGCGGCCAGACAGGAGTAGTGGTGCGCGGCCGACTGCTCGCGGTCCAGGGACGGGTCGCCGAACTGCGCGTTGAACTCGGCGACGTTGCCCACGTGCACGGCACGCCCGCCCCCGCCCGTCCAGGCTCGCGCCCAGTCGGCGAGCGGGGCGGGGGCGGTCTCGAACCGCACCAGGGAGGGGGCCGGCCCCGCGGACGAGGCCGGTGCCGCGACCGCCCCCATCGCCCGGTAGAAGCCGGCCGCGTGCGGGTCCGCATCGATGACGAGTCGCCGCACGCCCTGCTCCGCGGCCCGCCGCAGCACGTCCCGGTACAGCAGTCGCCCCACGCCCTGCCTCATCGCGGAGGGTTCCACGAAGAGCAGCCCCAGCGTCGCCGACGGCGCCGCGCCCTCCAGTGAGGCGAGACCGAGGACGGTCCCCTCGGCGTCCTCGGCCACCACGATGCGGCGGGCCGCCACCTCGTCGGGGCGGATGCGCAGTTCCTCGGCGCACGCCGCCAGGAACCGGGGGTCGTAGCCCCAGTGCGCCTTGGAGCGCAGAACCAGCGCGGTCAGGGCCGCCGCCTCGGCCGCCCGCGCGGCCCTGACCTCTACCATTCGCCGACCTCCCCATGGTCTGCCGGAAGGCCATGGGATAGATTCGGCCTCCCTACGGACGTATTTTCCCACCAACCGGAGACAGGCTTCTCAATGAGCGACATCATCAACGGACTTGGCCGCACCAGCGCCTACGGCGCTCTGGGCCTGGTCCTGCTGATCCTCGGTATCGTCCTGGTGGACGTGCTGACGCCCGGGAAGCTCCCGAAGCAGATCTGGGAGGAGCGCAACCGCAACGCGGCCCTCTTCCTCAGCTCCGCGCTCCTCGGCATCGGGGGCATCGTCTTCACCTCGATCTGGACCACCTACGACGACTTCGGCAAAGGCCTGGCGTCGACGGCGGCCTTCGGTGTGCTCGGCCTGATCCTGATGGCGGTGGCCTTCCTGGTGCTCGACCTGGCGACCCCCGGCAAGCTCGGCGCCATCGTCGTCGACCCGCAGCCCCACCCGGCGGTCTGGGTCTCCTCCGCCTGCAACCTCGCCGTCGCCGCGATCGTCGCCGCCTCGATCGCCTGACGCGAAGCACCCGTACGCGTCGAGAGCGCCGCTCCGTCAGGGGAGCGGCGCTCTTTTGCGTGCACCGGTCGGACCGTGGCCGGGCCCGCGCCCCGCCCCGGCTATGCCAGACCCAGCGCGAACGCGCCGAAGCCCACCGCCAGAATGCCCGCCACCGTACGGCCCACCACACCGGCGCGCCGGCCCCCGGCCGGCGGTTGCTCGAACCGCCGCGCGTACCGAACGATCCCCACCAGCAGCACCGCGAACACCGGCATCCACGCCACCCGCGCCACGATCCAGCCCACCGTGTCCGGGGCCGTCGTCAGCCCGGCCAGCGGGCCGGCGAACGAACCGGGCACGGCGGCAGCCAGCATGGCCGTCTGGTGCCAGCACAGGATCGTCATCGCGCACAGGTTGATCACGACCACCGGGGCCCACAGCGCCGGCCGGGCCAGCAGCCGCGCCAGCCGGTTCCGCAGCAGGACCGCCGCCCCCGACTGAGCCGAAGCCAGCGCGAGCACCAGCAGCGACGGCGGGTGCGAGTTGGTCCGCGCCGCACCCGGCACACCCACCATCGACGCCGGATAGTGGAACACCGCCAGCAGCGCCGCGAACAGCAGCGTCCCGCCCAGCAGGAGCAGCCGGGCCCCGCGACGCCCGATCCGCCGCTCGCCCCAGGACACACCCAGCTGGTAGGCGAACAGCCAGCCCGGCAGGACGTTCAGCAGCGACAGCCAGAACGGCACCGACCCGGCGAGCGGCCCGTAGCGCAGCAGGTCCACCACGGCGACCGACACGAGCAGCGGGGCCGCGGCCCAGCCGCCCAGCCGGCGCGCGGCCCGCACGCAGTACGGGGTCAGCGCGGTGACCACCGCGTACACCCCGACGAACCACAGCGGCTGGACCACCAGCTTCGCGCCGGTCCGCAGCGTCGCCTCCGGCACCCCCGCCGCGTACAGCACCGGCACGGCGAGCGCCCACACCACCGTCACTGCGAGCACGGGCCGCCCCAGGCGTACGATCCGGCCCTTCAGCCATGCGCCCGCCGAACCGGGGCGCCGACGGTAGGAGAGGACCGAGGCGTAGCCGCCGACGAGGAAGAAGACGCCCAGCATCTGCAGCACCCAGCCGGCCGGCGCCAGCGCTCCGAAGGTAGTCAGCGGACTGGCGTTGTGCAGACCGCCGTCGGCATCGAGCGTGAAGCCGCCGAGCAGCCAGTGCCCGGTCGGCACGGCCAGCAGCGCCAGCGCGCGCAGCCCGTCGACCGCCCGGTCGCGGTGCGCGGGGGTCTGCCGGTCGATCCGCTCGGCGGCCCGGCGCAGCCGCGCCCGGACGGGCGCGCCCCTCATCGGGTGTCTCCCTTCGCGATCGCGGCGAAGGCCGCGAGGGACTGCGTGCCGGGCATGAAGTAGCCCGTGTGGCCGCGTACGTCGGCAGCGGGCACGCGGCGCGCGCCGAAAGCCGCGGACGTCGGATCGGTGCCGTGGCCGATCCCCGCCAAGCTGACGTTCGGGACGTCGGCGATCCAGTCGGACGGCCCCCGGGCCGCCCAGACGCGTGCGCCGGTGCGCAGGGCGCCGGCGGTCCGCGCGCGCATCCCGGGAGACCCGAGGGCCACGATGTCGGCGGCGTCGGTGTGCCGTGCCGCCAGCCCGCACACCACCGAGCCGTAGCTGTGGCAGAACAGCACCGGGTCGGGTGCGCCGACCGCGTCGAGGCCGGCGGTGAAGCGCGCCAACCGGGGCGCCCCGGCCGTGGCCAGCCGTCCGCCGGCCGCGTCGATGCCCACGCCGACCGGGGTGGTGTATCCGGTCCACGCGATGACGGCGACCGCATCGTCGGCCGCCGCACCGCCGTGCACCGGACCGCCACTGCCCGACCCTCCGCGCACCGGGCTGCCGTGGTGCCCGGCGCCGGCCGCCCCGAGCAGGGCCCGGGCCATGCCGGCCGGGCCGGTGTGCGGTGCGCGCAGGGCGTCGTACGAGGTGGCGTCGTTGTCGGAGCCGGGCACGATCACCGAGACGTGGGCGGCGTGCTCCAGATCCCCGAAGACCTCGGCCACCTGGCCCCGGCCGCGCGGGTCGAAGGCCAGGATCCGCCGGCCGGGCGCGGCCAGGGACGCGTACCGGGCCTCACCGGTGGCGGCGGCGAGCCGGTTCGCCTCGTACCGCAGGGCGACCGGTGCCCCGTCCAGGTTGCCCACCACCAGCGGGTGGGACCGTACGAGGGCCGCACGCGCAGCGTCGTCCAGCCCGGCGAAGAACCGGGCCACTGCGTGCGGCGTCGCCGTCGCAGGATCGGGCAGCGCCCCGCCGTACGCCGTGTCGGCCCGCCAGGCGGCGGTGCCCGGCGGCGGCCCGGTGACCGCCGACTGGCTGTCGCCCGAGGCCCATCCGGCCGTCCCCCCGACGACGGTCACCGCCAGGGCGGCCGTGACCAGCGTCCTTCCGAAGCGGCGCATGCCCCTTCTCCTCTCGTCGTGACGAGGGGGAAGGTAGGAAGACGGCCCCACCGCGGACGTCGGACCGTGGAGCCAATTCCGATGTCATACCCCGGTAGGGGGTGGAGGAGAGGCCCGGGCACGCCGTGGACGCCGCCGACGGGCGGGCGGCAGCGCCGCAGTTGCCGGGCCGGGGGCCGCCCGGTGGGCTCAGACCGAGTCGCCCGGGCGCACGAGGCCCGCCTCGTACGCGAAGATCACGGCCTGGGCCCGGTCCCGCAGGTCGAGCTTGGCCAGCACCCGCCCGATGTGCGTCTTGACCGTCTGCTCCGCGAGCACCAGGTGGCCCGCGATCTCCTGGTTCGACAGCCCGCGCGCGATCAGCTCCAGCACTTCGCTCTCGCGCGGCGTCAGACCGTTCAGCCGGAGCGCCGGGTCCTTGCGCGGCGCCGGCCGCTGCTGGACGAAGTCCGCGATCAGCCGCCGCGTCACCGAGGGGGCCAACAGCGCTTCGCCCGAGGCGACCACGCGTACCGCCGCGATCAGATCGGCCGGCGGGGCGTCCTTGAGGAGGAAGCCGGAGGCCCCGGCGCGGAGCGCCTCGTACACGTAGTCGTCGATGTCGAACGTGGTCAGCATCAGCACCTTCGGCCGGTGCACCACCCCGGGCGGCGGGGTGAGGATCTCCCGGGCCGCGGTGAGCCCGTCCATCTCCGGCATCCGTACGTCCATCAGCACCACGTCGGGGTGCGTGGAGCGGGCCGCCTGCACCCCCTGGCGCCCGTCGGGAGCCTCGCCCACCACATCGATGTCCGCCTGCGCGGACAGCAGCGCGGCGAAGCCCGCCCGCACCATGGCCTGGTCGTCGACGATGACCACGCGGATGGTCAACTGCGTTCCCCGTTCGAATCGTTGGCGCCGTCCGTGTCGGAGGCGGTACCGGCGTGCAGCGGCAGGCGCGCGGCGACCCGGAAGCCGCCGTCGGGCAGCGGCCCGGTGTCCAGCGTCCCGCCGGTCAACCGTACGCGCTCGCGCATGCCCACGAGGCCGTGTCCGGTGCCGGTCCCGTCCGGCTCCACCACCGCGTCGCGGGCCGCCGGACCGTTGACGACGACCACGAGGACCTCCGCGTCGTCGACGGTCACCGACACCCGGGTGGGAGCGCCCGGTGCGTGCCGCACCACGTTGGCGAGGGCCTCCTGCACGATCCGGTACGCCGACACGTCCACCGCGGGCGGTGCCGCCTGCGCGGCCCCGACCGCCAGGGACAGGTCCACCGGCTGGCCCGCCCGTACCGTCGCCTCCACCAGCTGCTGGAGCCGGCCGATCCCCGGCTGCGGAGACCGCTCGCCACCGGGGCCGCCCGCGCCGCCCGCCCCGTCGGGGGCCCGCAGCACCGTCAGCAGCCGGCGCATCTCGCCGAGGGACTCCCGCGCGCTCGCCGCGATCGCCGCGAATTCCTGCTGCACCGGCTCCGACAGGCCCGGCAGCCGGTAGGGCGCCGAATCCGCCTGCACGGTGATCACCGACATGTGGTGCGCCACCACGTCGTGCAACTCGCGGGCGATCCGGGCGCGTTCCTCCAGCAGGGTCCGCCGGGACCGTTCGGCCTCGCTGATGCTCTCCTGCTCGGCGACGCGCCGGCGCGCGTCGCCCAGGCCCCGCAGGGCGCCCGTCAGGGCCAGGACGACACCGCCGAGCACGAAGAGCAGGGCGGCGGTGTTCATGGTGTCCGCGGGCTGGCAGAAGCCGAGCACCGCACCGACCGCACCGGTGACCAGCCACACCCCGACCAGCGTCCGGACGTTCTCACGCAGCCCGAGGCAGGCCAGCAGCACCAAGAAGCCGATGACGGCCGTCGGTGTCCACGGCCAGGAGTGGCCGGTGACCTTGTCGGCCTGGGTCAGCAGGACCGCACCGAGGGTGTCGGCGGTCAGGACGAGCAGCCATGCGGGCAGCGGCCTGGTCACCGCGAGGAGCAGCGGCACCGTCTGCGCCACCCCGAGCGCGCCCGCCCAACCGCCGTCCAGGCCGTAGTCGCCCGTCAGCACGACGATCGTCGTCGGCAGCAGCGAGACGACGACGATGCCGACCACGACGTACGGGAGGGCCCGCTGCCATGCCTTGGGGGCCTGCCCGAACAGCGGCTGCGCAGCCCCGACCGGGGTGCGCAGGGCCGCGGTGAGCCGGGCCGGGGCACCGCCGGGCGCCCGGCCCGCGGCCGTGGGGGCGGACACCCCTGCCGGCGCCCGTTCTCCGGTCCGTTCGCGGGGTCTGTCACTCATGATCGCACCAGCGTATGCCGCCGACGGGCCTGACAGGGGCGCAGGGGTAGGCTGCACGGCAGTCGATCAATGGGGGAGCTGTTCGCATGGGCGGGGCGGCCGCACTGGAGAAGCTGGTGCCGGTGCTGCTGGCGTTCGGCGGCGGAGTGGTCCTCGCACGCCGCAAGGTCGTCCCGGCAGAGGCCTCCAAGGCCTTCTCCGACTACGCCTTCCTCTTCGCGGTGCCCTGCTACCTCTTCGGCAACATCTACGCCAGCGACCTCGGCGCGCTGTTCGACTGGCGGGCGATCGGCGGGTACGCCGCTGCGGCGGCGATCGCCGCGGCGGTCGTGGCCGCGGTGGCCGTCGCCCGGGGCCGGCGCGAGCCGCGCGCCGTGGCCCTGCGCGTGATGGCCGGAGTGCAGGTGAACACCGCCTACTTCGCCGTCCCGGTGTTCATCACCGTCTTCGGGACGGCCGCGCCGATCTTCCCGATCCTGCTCTTCCAGGTGTGCGTCCTGTCCCTGGTCGTCATCGCCCTCATGGAACTGGGCCGCGCGGGCCCCGCCGACGGCCGCCCGGGCATCCGGCTGTCGCGGGCCGTCGGGGCCTCGCTCGTCACCCCGCTGGTCCTCGCCTGCAACGCGGGCATCCTCTTCAACCTGCTCTCGGTACGGATCCCGGCCGTGGTCCTGGACGGAGCCGCCTTCGTCGGGAACAGCGCCTCACCGGTGGCGCTGTTCGCCCTCGGCCTCCACCTCGGCGGCGCCGGCCTCCACCTCAGGGGTACGACGCGCGAGGAAACGGCCCTGATCGGCTTCAAGTGCCTCGTGTTCCCGCTCCTCGCGTGGGCGGTGTGCGCCCTGCTGTTCGGGGTGCGCGGCGACTGGCTGGCGTACCTCGTCCTGATCGCGGCGATGCCGACCCCGCAGAACCTGTTCATCTTCGCCCAGCGCTACGACGTCGGCGTGGACCTCTCCGCCTCGGTGGTGCTCAAGACCTCACTCGTCTCCCTGCTGCTGCTGCCCCTCTGGCTGCAGGCGTTCGCCTCCTGAGCAGCCGTGGCCGCCTCCGGGCGCGACGGGTCGTACCCCCGGTGGGAGCGGGTCGTTGAGGTGGTATGGAACTGCCGACCATCGCGGCGCCGGGCGTCGGGGAACGGGCCGACGCCGCGGCCGACGCCGCCTGCCACCTGTACGACACCGTCGCGCCCTGGGGGCCCGGAGCGCCGGGCGGGTGGAGCCGGACCGCGGCCGAGGACGCCGCCGAGGCGATCGAGACCACCGCCTACGCCCTCGCCTCGGCCGCCCCGGGCGCCGAGGTCGTCCTCGCGCCGGTCCACGCGGCACTGGCCGACCTGCGCCGCCGGCTGGGCCTCGCGCCCGCCGACCTGCCGGCCGGCGACGGGCTGCCCCCGGTGCCGCGGACCGTCGGCAACCCGCGCCGGACCCGGTGGGTGCGGGCCCTGACGGCTACGACGCCCTCGCCCCGGCAACCGCCTTCTCGTACAACGTCCTGATGTCGGCCCCGAAGTACGAGCTGTAGGAGACGTCGGCCGTGTCCCCGCCCGTCTTCCAGCCGCCGATCACCCCCACGACGTCGCCGGTCCCGGTGCGGCCGTCGAGCCGCAGCAGGAACGGGCCGCCACTGGTGCCGCCCGGGTAGCCGGTGCAGGCGATGCGCAGGAACGAGCCGGGGATCCGGACGTCGGTACTGGTGTACTTCGTCGTCCGGTTGACGCACAGGCGCGGCCGGGCGGCGGTGGACGGGTGCCCGATCAGCGAGACGCGGGCGTGCGCGTAACCGGCACCGGTGACCAGCCGGTTCCCGCCCACCACGTCCTGCACCCGCCGTCCCCCGGTGCCGGGTCCCACCTGGGCGAACGCCACGTCGAGGGCGGCCGCGCGGTCGACCCCCGCCGTGCGGTAGCGCTGGTCGATCCAGATCTTGGAGCGTCCGGCCGCGGTCCGCACCACGGGGAACATGCCGAACGGCCGCGGCTTCGCCCGCGTGTACTGCGGTACGAAGGCCACCCGCTGGGTGTCGGCGCCGAGCAGGCAGTGGGCGGCGCTGATGACGAGGTTCCGGCCGGGGGAGGCGACCACGCTCGCGGTGCAGAAGTAGGAGCCGCTGCCCTTGACGAGGAACATCCGGCCGACGACCGGGAGACCGCCGAAGTCCCGGCCCACACCGGGGCCCGCGGCCGGGATCCGGGGCAGGGACGGACGTACGGGAGCGGGGGCGGGTGCCGGGGCCGGGAGGGTGCTCGGTGAGGGTGTGGGCGCCGGCGCGGGTGTGTGTACGGGGGTGGGCGTATCGCCGGTCCCGCCGGTCCCACTGGTGCCGCCCGGGGACGAGGAGGCCGGTGGGACCGGCACCGGCGGCTGCCGGTGCTCGGCCGGCTCGTGCGGCTCGTGCGGCTGGACCGGTGTGGCCCAGGGGAACTGCGGGAACCGCGGGACCTGCAGGGGCCCGGCCGGGGGCTCCGGAGCCGCGGTCCGTTCCGTCGGAACGGGCGCGAGCGGGCGGGCCGACGCCATCCGTTCGGGCGTCCAGAAGGACTCCGCCTCGTGCGCCCCCCAACGGGCCGCCGCGGCCGCCGGAGCGGCGGCGGCACTCCCCGCCCCGGCCGCGGGCAGCGGGCCCGCGGACACCAGCAGGGCGGCCGCCGCCGCGGCCACTGTCAACGTACGTCGCATGCCGGACACTCCCTAAACGGCCTGGGGGAAACGGAAGAGCCGGTCCGGGTCGTAGGTACGCCGGACCTCCTCCAGCCGGGCGAGGTTCGGGCCGTAGTAGGCCTCGCGCCAGCCGCTGAGCTTCGGATCGGTGTAGTTCTGGTAGGCACTGCCGCTCGCCCACGGGCGCAGGTCCCGCCACAGGCCGTCGAGCCAGGCCTCGTGCCGGGCCACCTCGGCGGCCGGCGCGGATTCCGGCCAGTGGACGAGGTACTGGGCCAGGAAGGCGCTGTCCCGGTGCGCGAAAGCGGTGCCGGCGGCCGGCACCCGGTTGACGGCGCCGCCGCACACCCCGTCGAACTGCACCACGCCGAGGCCGCCCCGGGGCGCGCCCGCCCCGTACCGCCGGACCGCGTCCAGGACCGCGCCGATTGCCGCGTCCGGCAGCCCGGCGCCGGCCCAGAAGTCGGAGCGGGCGCTGTACGACTCCCTGCCCAGCCGCCCCCGCGGGTCCCGCCCGGGCAGCGTGCCCGGAAGCCGGCACTCGGCAGGGCTCAGGTCCAGGCAGCCCGCCATGGCCCGCACCGTGTCCCCATGACTGCGGACGACGATCCAGCTGTCCCGCGGCGACGCGCCGACCAGGTCGGTCAGCCGTGTCAACTGCCTCTCCAGTGCGGGGCGTCCGTCGAGGCACACCACCCGTACCGAGGGCACCGCGGCGGCCGCGGCGCCGCGTCCGGGCCCCGTTCCGGCCTCGACGGTGAACTCCACCTGGCTCCAGAACGGGTCCGGCAGGTCCGCCAGCCACCGCTGCCAGCCCCGCAGGACGTCCGCGGAACCGCCGTCCGGCCAGTGCAGTTCGGCGAAGGCGCAGTCACCGGCCCGGTGGGTGCGGAAGCGGAACTCGGTCACCACCCCGAAGTTGCCGCCGCCGCCCCCGCGCAGGGCCCAGAAGAGATCCGGATCCCGTTCGGCCGACACCTCGCGGACGGCCCCGTCGGCGGTGACCACCCGCGCCCCGGTCAGCCGATCGGCGGTGGTGCCGTAGGCCCGCGAGGCCAGTCCGAGCCCGCCCCCGAGCGTGAGCCCGGCGATGCCGACGGAGGGACACAGCCCGGTCGGGACGGACAGGCCCCGCCCGGCGAGCGCCGCGTGCACGTCACCGAGCCGGGCGCCCGCGCCGATCCGTACGCCGTCCCCCTCGACCGCCACGGCGGCCATGGCGGCGGTGTCGATGACCAGGGCCCCGGTCCGGGTGGCCCAGCCGGCATAGCCGTGCCCGCCGCCGCGCGGCACCACCGGTACGGCCGTACGGCGCGCGAAGTCCAGGCAGACCGCGACGTCCCCGGCGTGCGCGGGACAGGCGACCGCGGCCGGCGCCACGCCGTCGTAGCGCGGCTGGAACAGCCGCCTCGCCTCCGCGTAGTCCCGGTCCCCGGGCAGCACCAGCCGGCCGTCGATCCCGCGGGCCAGCGCACCGTAGTCCGCGCCCCCGGCCGCCGCGCCGACACCGGCGAGGACGGCCGCGGCCGCACCGCCGAGGATCTGGCGCCGAGGGAGGCTCATACCTCCTTCCTGCCACCGACCGTCCGGATCCCCGAGCAGGCGGGTCCCACGTACCCCGCGGTGCCGCCCGATCGGCTCATCGCCGAAACGGTTCGACTCGTCATACGAGCGGACCGCGACGGCCCGGGTAGACGCTGAGCCCCACCGGGGCCCCGGGCCACCGCCGACGCACAACGGCTCGAACGGAGAGTGATCTTCGGTGTTCGCAGGGTCGAAGGGGCTGGGCAGGGGGTCAAGGGCGTCCTATCCGGACCTTAAGGGACGGATAACAGGCGGCCCGCAGCCGCTTGAGCGGCCGTTCGGGGCGTGAACGGTGCTTAGGGTCACCGGTGTTGACCGACGCTCGTCCCGATCTGCCGCTGCACCGGCGGGTCGGCTTCACCAAGAGGTTTCTGATGTCCCGAAAGCGCATTGCCCTGGCCTGCACGGCCGTGGTCGTCGGGGTCGGCTCCGTCGTGATCCCCGTGGCCGCCAACGCGGGGGAAGAAGGGAACGGCGTCACCGCCGCCTGTCGCGTCGCGGACGGGGCCACCGTGTGGTGGGCGTCCGGCGAGGTCTCCCTGGCGAACAAGGGGGACCGGCCCGTGCGGAACTGGACGGCCGAGTTCGAGGTGTCGCAGGGGCAGGTCACCCTCGACAACCCCTGGGCCTACGAACTCCGCCAGAGCGGCAGGCACGTCACCGTCAAGCCGATCGCCGACCGGGCCGACGTGGCCGCCCGGGGCAGCCGGGCCGTCAAGGTCGGCATCAACCCCGCCGGCAAGGGCATACCCAAGATCACCGGATGCAGGGTGAAGGGTCCGTCGGACAGCGGCGGCGACACCGGCACCAGCACGGCGGCCCCCGCCGACAGCGGTTCCTTCGTCAAGGACCACACCGCCGTGCACCTGATGTGGAAGCCGCCCGCCGGCGGCGCCGAGGTCGTCCGCTACGAGGTGTTCCAGGACGGCAAGCAGGTGAAGACCGTCAAGGACACGATGACGGACATCGAGCGGCTGGCCCCCGCCACCCGCTACGCGTTCAAGGTCCGGGCCGTCCGCGCCGACGGCCGCACCACCGGCTTCAGCAAGGACATCGTGCTCACCACGCTCGCGGCGCCCGGCCAGGACAAGGCGAAGCCGGTCATCCCGGCGGACCTTGAGGCGACGGCCTCAGGCCCCTACCAGGCCTCGCTGCGCTGGCGCGCGGCGACCGACGACGTCGCCGTCACCGGTTACCGGATCTACCGCAACGGTACGAAGGTCCAGGAGGCGGACGCCAAGGCCACCTCGGCCACCGTCTCCGGACTGACCGCGAGCACCGCCCACCGCTTCAAGGTCACCGCCGTCGACGCCTCCGGCAAGGAGTCCGACCCGACCCGCGAAACACAGGTGACGGCTGCGGCCCCCGACGGCAACGGCGGCGCCGCCCCCGGCGACTTCGCCGCCACCACCGCCACGAAGCAGGACGGCGGGGTCACCCAGCACTACCTGAACCTCACCTGGTCGGTCCCGCAGGGCGTCGGACAGATCACCACGTACCAGGTCCACCTGAACGGCAAGCCCGCCCAGACCTTCATGTGGGGCACCGGCGACCCGGTCCTTCCGGTGCCGACGACGAAGGGCTCGCGCGAGGTGCTCGTCGGCGCCCATCCCGGTGCGACGTACACCGTGAAGATCCGGGCACGGCTGGGCGACGGCACGTGGGGCGCCTTCTCCCGCGAGCTGACCGTGAAGACGGCCGGCTGACCGACCTGCCCCCAGCTGACCGACCGACCGGCCTCCGCCCTGCCCCCGGCTGACTGATCGACCGGCCTCCGGCCTGTTGCCGGCTGACCGGCCGGCCGTCGCCCCCACGCGCATGACCCACCCATGACCAGGAGCGTCCCCCTCATGAGTACGACCCGTCCCGCCGTCACGCCCCCCTCCGACCCGGCCCGGCTCCCGGCCCGCCGCACCGTCTTCCTGCGTCTCACCGCGCTCGCGGCCCTGCCGCTGGCCGTGACCACCCTCGGCTCCGCACCCGCCTCCGCGCACGGCTCCACCGCCGACCCGGTGAGCCGCAGCGTCGCCTGCACCAAGAACCCGAAGGCCGGCGAGGCCTGCCGACTGGCCCTCGCCCAGAGCCCCGGCATCCCCGGCGACTGGAAGTCGGTCGTCCAGGGCCGCGCCATCGACCACAGCACCCCGACCTCCTCCCCGCAGCACCGCGCCCGCATACCCGACGGCAAGCTCTGCAGCGCCGGCAACGCGCAGTTCTCGGGCCTGGACCTGGCACGGGACGACTTCCCCTCGACGACCCTGCCCGGCGGCGCCGAGTACGACCTCCGCTACGACATCAGCGCGCTGCACAACCCGTACCGCATGGAGATGTACGTCACCAAGGACGGCTACGACCCCAGGAAGCCGCTGAAGTGGTCCGACTTGGAGGACACGCCCTTCCTCAGCGCCGACAACACCGCGGCCACGCCGGCACCCGCGGGCTTCCTCGGTGCGAAGGCGTTCACCTTCAAGGCGGTGCTCCCCGAGAAGAAGGGCAAGCACCTGATCTACACGATCTGGCACGGACTGAAGCGGCCCGACGGCTCCTTCCAGAGCGAGGAGGCCTTCTACTCCTGCTCGGACGTCACCTTCAAGTAGTCCTCGGGGAGCGGCGGTAGGCGGCGGTGGAGGAGACAGAACTCGTTGCCCTCCGGGTCGGCCAGGACGTGCCAGTTCTCCGTGCCGTCCTGGCCGATGTCCACGCGCCTTGCGCCGAGGGCCAGCAGACGCTCCAGCTCGGCGGCCTGGTCGCGGTCGGTGGCGTTGACGTCGATGTGCAGGGGCAGCTTGCCCGCCCGCGGGCCGCTGCCGGGGCTGAGGACGAGCGTGGGCTGCGGGCCGCCGAAGCCGGCGCCGGGCGGCCCGATCTCGATGCTGCCGTCGTCCTCACGGCCCAGTTCGACGTATCCGAGGACCTCGCTCCAGAACGCGGCGAGCCGCTCGGGCTCGGCACAGTCCAGGACCAGCTCACTGATGCGGCATGCCATACCGCCCACCTTACGCGGCCGCCCCGCCCCGGCCGCCCCTCATCGGGCGGCCGCGTACCGAACACCCCTGCCCCGCTCTGCACCGCCAAGACCGGGGACGTCGCGAGCTTCCGCAGCCCGGTGAGCAGCCCGGACGGACTCGCCGTGCGCGGCACGCGGCTGATCCTGACCAGGCGCGACCACTACCAGCGCAGAACCACCGTGACCCGCGCCGAACTGGTCGGCGGCGTGTGCGTCGTCACCAGCCAGAAGCGGCGAGTGCCCGGACGGGTGGTCATGAAGTGCGGCCAGGGCCGCGACGGCACCCTTTGGCTCCGCGCCGGCCGCACCTGGCTGCGCGTCGACGCCTGATCCCCGCGGCCGCACACCGGTGGGAGGGCACCCCGCCAGGCGCCCTCCTGCCGTCCTTCCTCGCCGTGGGAACCGCCCGCGCCGTCAGGAGCACGGTCGACCAGATCCCGGCCACCGCCTCCCCGGCCCCCGACGCGCTGTGCCGCTACGGCGCCGAATGGAACCGCCGCCGAACTCCGCTGGAACCTGACCATCGACCGGCTGAGAACGATGCCCTCCGCCCGCGGCCGCCCGGCGGCCCGACACCGGCTGGCGTTCGAACAGCGGGCGCCGGTCAGTTCTCTGAAATCGCCTGGAGCAGGTCGCCGACCTTTGCGTCCGGCAGAGCCCGAGCGACATCGGCCAGCGACACGATGCCGACCAGCGTATGCCCATCGATGACCGGCAGCCGGCGGACCTGGTGCTCGCTCATGGTGCGCAGGATTTCCGCGGCGTCGTCGTCAGCGCCGATCGTCACGGCCTCGCCCTGGGCGAGGTCACCCGCCTTCACCGAACCCGGGTCCTGACCCACGCCCAGTACCCTCACCACGATGTCCCGGTCGGTGAGCATGCCCTTGAGCTTCTCGTCCGTGCCGCAGATCGGCAGGGCCCCGACCTTCAGCTGGGTCATCCTCTTCGCTGCCTCAAGGACCGTCTCCTGGGCGCCGATGCACGTCGCGTCGGCCGTCATGATCTCGCGAGCCGTGGTCATCCTTGGTACTCCTTCGTTCTCGTCTGCACAGGTGGCAGCCGACCGCTTCACGCGACCGGTTACGAGACCTATGGGTGCCCCTTGCCTTCGGGCGGTAACGACAGGCGGCCCATTACCACCCCAGGGCTACGGCTACCCGGGCGTCTCCGCGCGCCCTGCCTGGGCGTTGCGGGACGGCCGGGCGAGAACGGGAGCCCGCGGTGCAGGATGAGGCGGCAGGTGGAAATGGGCGGTGCACTCTCGGACGGGCGCTCCGAGCGGCCGGGGGCCGGGTCAGGAGCCCAGAGGGCCGGTGGCCGAGGCGGCGGGCCGCAGCCACTGGCGTGGTCAATCGAATTCCGGGTCCCCCGTCACGTCCCCGCGGGTGCGGATGCGGTAGTGGACCCGGAGTCCCTCGGGACCCTGAGCGCGGATGGCGCCCCACGGCAGGGTCTGGGCGGTCTTGAGCGCGGTGAAGTTCTGGTCCTCGACCACCTGGATCGACGCCCCGTTCACCCTCCTTGTCAGGGCGAGCGTGTCCCGCGGCTCACGGATCTCGACCGATGCCTTATGACCCACCGCCACGTGCAGTACCACCAGGCCGCTGCGCCCGATGACCTCGCTCTTGTCCCGAACGGCCACCACACCACCTCATCCGCCAGGGGCGCACCCCGCCCGCGGCGTGGTGCATACAGGACTGCGCCGGGGAGCCTAGTGTCCGGACTCAGGAGCGGTGGGGAGGCCGCGCCCAGGAGCGCACCGATTTCCCGCAGAGGGGGCTGCGGCCTGCGTGCGCCGACGACCACGGGCACGACGAGCGCCGACGGCCGCACGAGAGCACGGCTCCGACCAGTCAGCGAAGGCCATCGAGCACCGCCCCCTGCCTCGCCGCGGGAGCCGCCGAGCCGTCTGCGGCCTTCCAGGCAGACCCGAATCGCGCCAGGTAATGCCACACCTTCTTGACCGCTTGGGGGTCATGGAGGCCGGATCGTGCGGCCTCTCCGACGATCCCGGGATCGAGGATGCCGTCGACCGCGATCCGCGAGCCCAGGTCGACGTATTCGGCACCGCGGTAGTCGGGGTGACGCCGGAGTTCTTCCACGCCGAGTCGGAAGCCGGGGTGCCACTCCACCGGGCAGCCAAGACGCAGAGCCGCGCTCTCGACCGGCGTGCCGCGGTAGCAGGGGTCCAGGACCAGCGCCTCCACTGCGGATCGGAAGTGGACCGGCCCGTGCACCTGCGCCTCGATGTAGTCGTCCAGCTCGTCCTGACGATCGGCGAGGGCGAGGTCGACAAGCCCCATGCGGGCAGCGACCCCGAAATCCGACGGTTCGAGGAAACTGTCCGGGTAGCAGAACGTACTCCGCGTCAGGGTCCGGGCCGTCAGGCGGAAGTGGGCCGAGCCGAACCGCGGCGCCCCACCGACCGGCTTGCGACGGAAGTTCAAGGCCCCGTAGACGGGCCGCTCGTGTGCGGCCGCTTCGTCGTACGCCCCGCCGAAGATCCGGCTCTCCCAACGCCATCGGTCGCCGCCGGGATGCGCGGTCAGGCCACCGTTGCTGGTCCCGGTGACGAACTGGGAGTGGTAGACACCACCCTCTGCCATGGCGTCCAGGATCGGCTTGCCGCGCAACAGACGGTCCGGGTGGAAGTTGAGGGTCACCCGCAGAGCGGGGTCCATGGGAGGGCCTGACGCCAGCGCCGTGACATGCCGAAGGGCCCGTTCGTGTGCTGCGTGGGAGGTTGCAGAGGTCATCGGCACAGTGTTCCCCACCCCGATCAACCGGTGCACGCCCATTCCTGCCCCTCCCGGGGGACGCAGGCTGTCCTCTTCCGGGCAGGTGGAGTATCCCGGCTGCGAGGAGGTGGAGGGCGTGTTGGGATCGGTGGATGAAGGATCCTTTCGGCTGTAGTGAGCCCGCCCAGTTGATCCCGGCCGGGGTAGTGGGCGAGGGCGCGGCGTACCGCGCCGTCGCCGCGCGAGCCACCGACCCCGCGGACCTCGAGATGCTGCTGGACATGCTCGGGCTGGTGCCGCCCGGGCCCACCCCCGATGCCGACACACCCTGACAGATCCCCGGTCGCCTCTTCGCGTGACAGCCGGGCGGTGTGCCAGCGTGTCGGTGTTTGGGAGTGATGGCCCGGGGTCACACGTGTATCGCCTCGCCCGCCCCCTGCCCCGGAGACGTGATGCCCGAGAAGAACCCGCTGAAGGCTGTGACGGACAAGATCGCGGACGCCCTGCAAGGTGAGGGGCGCACAGGCCCCGAGGAGGGGGTGCCGGGCAAGCCGGCCCCAGTGTCGCCGAAGGCCGTCGAGCCGGTGCAGCCGGTGGAGCCGTTGCCGCCGAAGGCGGATCAGGGAGCCCCGGAGACGGTCAGTCCGACAGGTCAGCCGACCGGCGAGGACCCGGCCCGGATGGCCCAGAGCGGCGCGTACCTCACCACCGCCCAGGGAACGCGGGTGCACGACAGCGACCACTCCCTGAAAGCCGGGCCCCGGGGGCCGGTACTGCTGCAGGACCACCACCTGCGCGAGAAGCTCATGCACTTCGACCACGAGCGGATCCCCGAGCGCGTGGTCCACGCCCGAGGCGCGGCTGCGCACGGCGTCTTCCAGTCCTACGGCACCGCGCAGGCGGTCACCAAGGCCGCGTTCCTCGCCCCGGACACCGAGACGCCGGTGTTCGTACGGTTCTCCACCGTCCTCGGCTCGCGCGGGTCCGCCGACACGGTGCGCGACACGCGTGGCTTCGCCACGAAGTTCTACACCGAGGAAGGCGTCTTCGACCTGGTGGGGAACAACATCCCGGTGTTCTTCATCCAGGACGCGATCAAGTTCCCCGACATCATCCACGCGGGCAAGCCGCACCCGGACCGGGA
>NZ_JOFX01000040.1 GCF_000719345.1 Streptomyces sp. NRRL F-2664 | reverse complement strand
GTGTCTCCTCGGCTCGGCGGGTGCCGTACTTCGCGGTGGTGCTCGGGGGTGACGCCTCGTCCTGCGGGGACACCCCTGCCCGTCCCCGCTCCGGCTGCGACGAGGAGGGTTCCCCAAGCAGGCCGGCTTCGGTGGAGGGCGGTGGGGTGGGGACACGGCGGAGTGTCCCCGCAGGACGAGCGCGCGACCCCCGAGTACAACCGCGATCGCTCGAACGCGCCGAGCCGAGGAGACACTCCGGCGGGGCACCACCCCACACAGAACCGACACCGACCAGCAAAATCCAGCCCCGCCGGCGCTTGAGGCGCGGGGTCCGGGGCAGCGCCCCGGCAGCCACCGGCCGGACCGGCCACCCCGGCGGGAGCCGAGGGTCAGGGGAGGACGGCCACCCCGTCCAGTTCGACCAGCGCCGCCTCGTCCCAGAGCCGCACCACTCCCACCACCGCCATCGCCGGATAGTCACGGCCCGCCAGCCGCCGCCAGATGCGGCCCAGTTCACCCGCATGCACCCGGTACGCGGCCACGTCCACCGCGTACACCGTCACCCGCGCCAGATCCCCCGGCGCACCGCCCGCCGCGGCCAGTGCCGACAGCAGGTTCGCGAGGGCCGTCTCGAACTGCTCCGGGAGGGTCTCCCCCACCACCTTTCCCGCGCCGTCCAGCGCCGTCTGGCCCGCCAGGAACACCAGCCGTGCGCCCGTGGCCACCACCGCGTGCGAAAAACCCGTCGCCGGCGACAACTCCGCCGGGTTGATCCGGTCCAGGCTCACCGCCCGGCCCCCAGCGCCCCGTACAGCTCCTTCGCGATGATCGTGCGCTGCACCTCGCTCGCCCCCTCGTAGATCCGCGGCGCCCGCACCTCCCGGTAGAGGTGCTCCAGCAGGTGCCCCCGCTGCAGGGCGACCGCCCCGTGCAACTGCACCGCCTGGTCCACCACGTACTGCGCCGTCTCCGTCGCCAGCAGCTTCGCCATCGCCGCGCGCCGCGGCACGTCCGCCGCGCCCCGGTCGTACGCCCCCGCCGCCGCGTACACCAGCAGCCGGGCCGCCTCCGTGCGGGTGGCCATCTCGGCCACCCGGTGGGCGACCGCCTGGAGGTCGCTGAGGGTTCCGCCGAACGCGGTCCGCCCCGCCGTGTGGGCGAGCGTCGCGTCCAGCGCGGCCCGGGCCATGCCCACCGCGAACGCGCCGACGCTGGGCCGGAAGAGGTTCAGGGTGTCCATGGCGACGCGGAAGCCCCGCCCGGCTTCGCCGAGCAGGTCCTGCGGCCCGACCGGGACCCCGTCGAAGCGGAGGGACCCGATCGGGTGTGGGGAGAGCATCTCCAGCGGCTGCCCGCCGAGGCCCTCACGGTCCGCGGGCACCAGGAACGCCGAAACCCCTCTCGCCCCCGGCCCTTCACCCGTACGGGCGAAGACGGTGTAGAAGTCCGCCTCGGGGGCGTTGGAAATCCAGCACTTCTCCCCCACCAGCCGCCATCCGCCCGCCGGATCCGGCTCCGCGGCGAGCGCCAGCGCCGCCGCGTCCGAGCCCGCCGCCGGCTCGCTCAGCGCGAAGGCGGCCACGGCTCGGCCCGTCCGCACCCGCGGAAGCCACCGCTCGCGCTGTTCCTCGCTCCCCGCCCGCAGGACCGGATACGCCCCGAGCCCCTGGAGGGCCAGTGCCGTCTCGGCCTCCGTGCAGCCGTAGGCGAGGGACTCGCGCAGCAGACACAGTTCCAGTGCACCTGAGGTGAACACCCGCTCCAGCAGGCCCAGTTCACCCAGCTCCGCCAGCAGCGGCCTGTTGACCCGGCCCGGCTCCCCCTTCTCCGCGAGCGGCCTCAGCCGCTGCGCCGACAGTGCGCGCAACCGCCCGCACCACTCCTCCTGGTCCACCCCGAGCGCGAATCCGGTCATCGGACATCCCCGCATCTATCGCGTCCTGTTGACTGCCGTCACCATCACGATACGCTCCAAGGAGTACCTCACGGCGGTCGCCGGGAGAAACGACCGCACGGCCGGCCCACCCGTTCCACCCCGCTCCGGACCGCTGCAAGGGGGGCGAACCCGCCTTGGACCTCAAGCCTTCCGCTCACGTCGACACCTTCGCCCGCGACCGTCTGCCACCCCCGGACGCCTGGCCGGAGCTCCTCTTCGATCTGCCCGAACTGGCCTATCCGGACTCGCTGAACTGCGGCGCCGAGCTGCTCGACGGCACCATCGCCCGGTTCGGTCCCGCGGGCGCCGACCGCCCGGCCCTGTACGACGGCACCGGCGAGGTGTGGACGTACGGCGGTCTGCGCGAGCGCGTGGACCGCATCGCCCACGTCCTGACCGCCGACCTCGGCGTCGTCCCCGGCAACCGGGTGCTCCTGCGCGGGCCCACCCACCCCTGGCTCGCCGCCTGCTGGCTCGCGGTCATGAAGGCGGGCGCGGTGGCCGTCACCGTGCTCCCGCAGCAGCGCGCCCAGGAGCTGGCGACGGTGTGCGAGATGGCCGGGGTACGGCACGCCCTGTGCCATGCGGACGTGCTGGACGACCTGGTGAAGGCGGAGGTCCCGGGCCTGCGGATCACCGCCTACGGCGGCGGCGCCCCGGACGACCTGCTGCGCCTCGCCGAGCGCCACGACGCCCCCTTCCCCGCCGTCCCGACCTCCGCCGACGACGTCGCGCTGATCGCCTTCACGTCCGGGACCACCGGACGGCCCAAGGGCTGCATGCACTTCCACCGCGATGTGCTCGCCGTCGCCGACACCTTCTCCCGCCACGTGCTGCGGCCCCGCCCCGACGACGTCTTCGCGGGCAGTCCGCCGCTCGGTTTCACCTTCGGCCTCGGCGGACTCGTCGTCTTCCCGCTGCGTGCCGGAGCGTCCGCGCTGCTGCTGGAGGACGCCGTGCCGCGCCGGCTGCTGCCCGCACTCGCGGAGCACCGGGCGACGGTGCTGTTCACCGCGCCCACCGCCTACCGCACGATGCTGGACGCCCTCGGCCCGTACGACGTGGGCATGTACGACCTGTCCGCGCTGCGCCGCTGCGTCTCGGCCGGGGAGAACCTGCCCGCCGCGACCTGGCAGGCCTGGTACGAGCGGACCGGCCTGCGCATCATCAACGGCATCGGGGCGACCGAGCTGCTGCACATCTTCATCTCCGCCGCCGACGAGGACGTCCGGCCCGGCGCGACCGGCCGGGTGGTGCCCGGCTGGCAGGCCCGTGTGGTGGACCGGGCCGGGCGGCCCGTCCCGGACGGCGAACCGGGCCTGCTGGCCGTGCGCGGGCCGGTGGGCTGCCGCTACCTGGCCGACCCTCGGCAGGCGGAGTACGTAAAGGGCGGCTGGAACCTGACGGGCGACACCTACGTGCGGGACCCCGAGGGCTACTTCCGCTACGTCGCCCGGGCCGACGACATGATCGTCTCGGCGGGCTACAACATCGCGGGCCCGGAGGTGGAGGAGGCCCTGCTGCGCCACCCGGACGTCGTGGAGGCCGCGGTGGTCGGCCGCCCGGACGAGCGACGCGGACAGGTCGTCGTCGCGTACACAGTGGTCCGCGAGGGGGCGGTGCTGACGGAGGACGCCCTGCGCGCCTTCATGCGGGCGGAACTGGCCCCGCACAAGTGCCCGCGCTCCTTCGTCTTCGTCCCCGCGCTCCCCCGCACCGCGACGGGCAAGCTCCAGCGTTTCCGGTTGCGCGATCAAGGACGGCGGTGTGACGGCCTAGAGTGAAGCCGTGGTCGAGCAGCACACTCCGCGATCCCTGATCGTCACGTTCTACGGCGCCTACGGGCGGGCCTTCGAAGGGCCGGTCCCGGTGTCCGCGCTGGTCCGCCTGCTGGGCGCGGCCGGTGTGGACGCCCCGTCGGTCCGCTCGTCGGTGTCCCGGCTGAAGCGGCGCGGCTTCCTGCTGCCCGCGCGGGCCGCGGACGGAGCGGCGGCGTACGAGCTCTCCGACGGGGCGCGCCGGCTGCTGGAGGACGGCGACCGCCGGATCTACGGCGGCCCGCAGGCGTCGGACGCCTGGCTGGTGGCGGTGTTCTCCGTGCCCGAGCAGGAGCGGAGCAAACGGCACCTGCTGCGTTCCCGACTGGCGGGGCTCGGCTTCGGCGCGGTGGCGCCGGGCGTGTGGATCGCCCCGGCCCGGCTCTGGGAGGAGACCGCCCACACACTGGAGCGGCTGCACCTGACGCCGTACGTGGAGTTGTTCCGCGGCAGTCACCTGGGCTTCGCCCCCACCGCGGAGGCGGTGGCCCGCTGGTGGGACCTGGCGGCGCTGGCCAAGCAGCACGAGGAGTTCCTCGACCTGCACGAACCGGCCCTGCGGGCCCTGCAGACGGGCCCCCGGCCGGCGCCCGAGGAGGCCTACCGCGGCTACCTCTTGGCCCTGGACAGCTGGCGCCGCCTGCCGTACGCCGATCCGGGACTGCCGCGCGAGCTGCTCCCGGCGGGCTGGCCGGGAGACCGGGCGGCGGCCGTCTTCGCGGAGCTGCACGCCCGGCTGCGGGACGCCGGCGCGGAGTTCGTGCAGCTGTAGGGCGTCGTGCGGGCGGCAGCCGACCGGGGGCCCGCGGGAGCGGGGCCGGGGGTCAGCCGCGGCCCGTGGGGGGTTTGCGGCTGCCGGCGCGGTAGGGGGCGGGCCAGGGGGCGGCCGGGCCCTCGTAGGACTGGTCCGCGGCCGCGTGCAGGGTCCAGTGGGGGTCGTAGAGGTGGGGGCGGCCGAGGGCGCACAGGTCGGCGCGCCCCGCCAGCAGCAGGGAGTTGACGTCGTCCCAGGAGGAGATGGCTCCGACGGCGATGACGGGCACGTTGAGGGCGTTGCGGATCCGGTCGGCGTAGGGGGTCTGGTACGAGCGGCCGTACTCGGGGGCCTCGTCGGCGACGACCTGGCCGGTGGAGACGTCGATGGCGTCCGCGCCGCGGGCGGCGAAGGCGGCGGCGATCTCCACGGCCTCCTCCGGTGTGGTACCGCCGGGGGCCCAGTCGGTGGCGGACAGGCGCACGGTCATGGGGCGCTCCTCGGGCCAGACGGCGCGGACGGCGTCGAAGACCTCCAGCGGGAAGCGCAGGCGGTTCTCCAGGGAGCCGCCGTAGGCGTCGTCGCGGTGGTTGGTCAGGGGCGAGAGGAAGCCGGAGAGCAGGTAGCCGTGGGCGCAGTGCAGTTCGAGCAGGTCGAAGCCGCAGTCCGCGGCGCGGACGGCGGCCGCCGCGAAGTCGGAGCGCAGTGCGGCCAGGTCGTCGTGTTCCAGGGCGCGCGGGAGCGCGGAGACACCCGGCCGGTAGGGCAGGGCGGAGGCGGCGACCAGCGGCCAGTTGCCGTTCGGGAGGGGGTCGTCCATGCCCTCCCACATCACCTTGGTGGAGCCCTTGCGGCCGGCGTGGCCGAGCTGGACGCCGAGGGCGGTGCCGGGTGCCGAGGTGTGGACGAAGTCGGTGATCCGGCGCCAGGCGGCGGCCTGCTCCGGGGTGTAGAGGCCGGCGCAGCCGGGGGTGATGCGCCCGTCCTCGCTGACGCAGACCATCTCGGTCATGACCAGGCCGGCACCGCCGAGGGCCCGGGCGCCGAGGTGGACGAGGTGGAAGTCGCCGGGGACGCCGTCCCGGGCGGAGTACATGTCCATCGGGGAGACGACGACCCGGTTGCGCAGGGTGAGGCCGCGCAGGGTGAGCGGGGTGAACATGGGCGGGGTGGACTCGTCGGGGCAGCCGAAGTCCGCTTCGACGGCGCGGGTGAACCGCTCGTCGCGCAGCCGCAGGTTGTCGTGCGTGACGCGGCGGCTCCGGGTGAGGAGGTTGAAGGCGAACTGCCGGGCCGGCTGGTCGACGTATCCGGCGAGTTCCTCGAACCAGCGGCTGCTGGCGGCCGCGGCGCGCTGGGTGCTGGCGACGGCCGGGCGGCGGGCCGCCTCGTACGCGGTGAGGGCGGCCGGTACGTCCCCGCGGGCGGTGTCGACGGCTTCGGCGAGGGCGAGGGCGTCCTCCACGGCGAGTTTGGTGCCGGAGCCGATGGAGAAGTGGGCGGTGTGCGCTGCGTCGCCGACGAGGGCCACGTTGCCGTGCGACCAGCGCTCGTTGACGACGGTGCGGAACTGCGTCCAGGCCGAGCGGTTGCCGCGCAGGGGCCGGCCGCGCAGAGCCTCGCTGAAGATCTTGGCGCAGCGGGCCGCCGACTCGTCCTCGTCGCACAGGTCGAGGCCCGCCGCCCGCCAGACCTCCTCCCGCATCTCGACGATGACGGTGGAGGCGTCCGCGGCGTACGGGTAGGCGTGCAGCTGCATGACTCCGTGCTCGGTCTCCGCGACCTCGAAGCGGAAGGCGTCGAAGGCGAAGTCGGCGGCGAGCCAGATGTAGCGGCAGCGCCCGGGGGTGAGAGTCGGCCGGTAGTGGGCGGCGTCGGCCTCGCGGATCGCACTGTGCACGCCGTCGGCGGCGACGACCAGGTCATGGGTGCCGCGCAGGTCGGTGACGTCGGGGGCCCCGGCGCGGAAGCGGAGGCGGACGCCGAGTCCGGCGCAGCGTTCGTGCAGGATCTCCAGCAGCCGTCGCCGTCCGATGGCGGCGAAGCCGTGGCCGCCGGAGGTCAGCAGCCGTCCGCGGTGGACCACGTCGATGTCGTCCCAGCGGACGAACTCCCGGCTCAGGGCGGCGTGGACGACGGTGTCGGCCCGTTCGATCCCGCCGAGCGTCTCGTCGGAGAGGACCACGCCGAAGCCGAAGGTGTCGTCCGGGGCGTTGCGCTCCCAGACCTCCACCGTGTGGCCGCGGCGGGCCAGCAGTGCGGCGGCGTACAGTCCTCCCGGTCCGCCGCCGACGACGGCGACCCGCAGTGCGCTGCCGTGCTGCACGGCTCGTCACCTGCCCTTCCACTCCGGCGGCCGCTTCCCGGTGAAGGCCGCGTGGAACTCCGCGTAGTCCTGGCCGTTCATGAGCAGGGCCTGGGTGGCCGCGTCCAGCTCGACCGAGGCGGCGAGCGGCATGTCGAGTTCGGCGGTGAGCAGCGCCTTGGTCTGGGCGTGGGCGAGGGAGGGGCCCGCGGCGAGGCGGGCGGCGAGTTCGGCGGCCCGTACGTGGGCCTTGCCCTCTTCGGTGAGTTCGCTGAGCAGGCCGATCCGCTCGGCCTCGGCGGCGTGGACGGGTTCGCCGAGCATCAGCAGGCGGGTGGCGTGGCCGAGGCCGACGACGCGGGGCAGCAGGTAGGCGGCTCCCATGTCGCCCCCGGAGAGGCCGACGCGGGTGAAGAGGAAGGCGAAGCGGGCGGTGGGGTCGGCGATGCGGAAGTCGGCGGCGAGCGCGAGGACGGCGCCGGCGCCGGCGGCCACGCCGTGGACGGCGGCGATCACCGGGAAGGGGCATTCACGGATGGCGCGGACCACCTGGCCGGTCATCCGGTTGAAGTCGAGGAGCTGGGCGGTGTCCATGGCGAGGGTGGCGCCGATGATCTCGTCGACGTCCCCGCCGGAGCAGAAGCCGCGGCCCTCCCCGCCCAGGACGAGGGCGCGTACGGAGCGCTCGCGGGACAGTTCGGCGAGCAGGTCGCGCAGGTCGGCGTAGGCGCCGAAGGTGAGTGCGTTGATCTTCTCGGGGCGGTCGAAGGTGACGGTGGCGACGCCGTCCTGCCGGGTGAGGCGCAGGTGGTGCCATCGTTCGGTCGCTGGTGTGGAACCGGTGAAGGGGCTCACCCCACCGACGGTATCACCGGATTCTGACCGCCGTCAGATAAACGCTACAAGCGCCCCGGCGGGGCGGGCGTCCCGCGATGCGCGGGACGCGCACGCCCCCGTATGACTATGCGTCACCCGGGCCGGGGCGGCCGAGGGTGGCGACGAGTACGGCCTTGATGGTGTGCAGCCGGTTCTCGGCCTCGTCGAAGACGACGGAGTGCTCGGACTCGAACACCTCGTCCGTCACCTCCAGCGATGCGAGGCCGTGGCGCTCGTGCACCTCCCGGGCCACCTTGGTGCCGAGGTCGTGGAAGGCCGGCAGGCAGTGCATGAACTTCACGTCCGGATTCCCGGTGGCCCGCAACACGTCCATCGTGACGGCGTAGGGCGCCAGGGCCGCGATCCGCTCGTCCCAGACCTCCTTGGGCTCGCCCATGGACACCCACACGTCGGTGACGACGAAGTCGACCTCGGCGACCCCCTTGTCGATCTCCTCGGTCAGGGTGATGCGCGCACCGCTGTCCGCCGCGAGCCGGCGCGCCTCGGCGACCACGTGCTCGGCGGGCCAGTAGCTCCTGGGCGCGACGATCCGTACGTCCATGCCCAGCAGCGCCCCGGTCACGAGGTAGGAGTTGCCCATGTTGAAGCGGGCGTCGCCGAGGTAGGCGAAGGAGATCCGGTGCAGCGGCTCGGTGCTGTGCTCGGTCATGGTGAGGACGTCGGCCAGCATCTGGGTGGGGTGCCAGTCGTCGGTCAGGCCGTTGAAGACCGGCACGCCGGAGTGCGCGGCGAGCGCCTCGACGGCATCCTGGCTGTCACCGCGGTACTCGATCCCGTCGAACATCCGGCCCAGCACCCGAGCGGTGTCGCGGACGGACTCCTTGTGCCCCATCTGGGAGCCGGCCGGGTCGAGGTAGACGGTGTGGGCGCCCTGGTCCGCAGCGGCGACCTCGAAGGCGCAGCGGGTGCGCGTCGAGGTCTTCTCGAAGATCAGCGCGATGTTGCGGCCCCGGAGGTGCTGCTGCTCGACCCCGGCCTTCTTGGCCGCCTTCAGGTCGGCGGCGAGCTCGACCAGGCCGCGGAACTCGGCGGCCGTGAAGTCGAGCTCCTTGAGAAAACTGCGGCCTTTGAGGTCGGGGGCCATGGGGTCGCTCCAGCGTCACGGTGACAGGGGGTGCTGGAAGTGTATACGACACCTTGTATTGATATACAGACCGGTGGGTGGTCCGCGGGTGTGATCTGTCCCGGCCCGGCTCCCGGCCCCGGCCCCCGGCCCGCCGGTCAGACGGCGTCCCGCTCCACCGGACAGCTCATGCAGCGCGGCCCGCCGCGGCCCCGCCCCAGTTCACTGCCCGGGATCTCGATCACCTCGATGCCCAGCTTGCGCAGGTGCGTGTTAGTGGTGACGTTGCGCTCGTAGGCGACCACCACGCCCGGTTCGACGGCGAGCACATTGCACCCGTCGTCCCACTGCTCGCGCTGGGCCGAGTGCACGTCCTGGGTCGCGGTCAGCACCCGGATCGCGTCGAGCGAGAGCGCCGCCGCGATGGCCCGGTGCATGTGCTCCGCCGGGTGGTCGGTCACCTTCAGCTCGTTGCCGCCGTCGCCGGGCTCGATCGTGTAGGAGGGGAGCATGCCGAGGCCCGCGTACTGAGTGAACGTATCTCCGTCCACCATCGTCATCACGGTGTCCAGGTGCATGAAGGCCCGGTGCTTCGGCATGTCGAGGGCCACGATCGAGGTCGCCGAGCCGGCGGCGAACAGGCCCCGCGCCAGCATCTCCACCGCCTGCGGCGTGGTCCGCTCGCTCATCCCGATCAGCACCGCGCCGTTGCCGATGACGAGGACGTCCCCGCCCTCGATCGTGGAGGGGTAGTCCGCCTGCCCCTGCGACCAGTAGTGGAAGGCACCGGAGGCGGTGAAAAGCGGGTGGTGCCGGTAGATCGCCTCGAAGTGGACGGTCTCGCGCTGCCGGGCGGGCCAGCGCATCGCGTTGATGGACACCCCGTCGTAGATCCAGGCCGAGGTGTCGCGGGTGAAGAGGTGGTTGGGCAGCGGCCGCAGCAGGAAGTCGTCCAGGTCCAGGACGTGGAAGCGCACGGACACCGGCTCGCCGTGCCGTTCCAGGAACTCCCGCTTGGTCATCCCGCCGACCAGCGCCTGGGCCAACTCCGCCGAGGTCAGCCCGTCGAAGGCGGCCCGCAGGTGGTCGGTGGCGAGCGGACCGTACTCCTTCTCGTCGAACACCCGGTCCAGTACGAGCCGCCTCGCCTCCGGGACGTCGAGGACCTCGCACAGCAGGTCACCGAAGAGGTGGACCTCCACACCCCGGTCCCGCAACACGTCCGCGAAGCCGTCGTGCTCCTGGCGGGCCCGGCGCACCCACAGCACGTCGTCGAAGAGGAGCGCGTCCTTGTTGCCGGGTGTGAGCCGCTTCAGCTCCAGGTCGGGCCGGTGGAGGATGACGCGGCGAAGCCGCCCGGTCTCGGAGTCGACATGGAATCCCATGCCGTACACGTTCGCAGACCGGGCGGCCTTTTGAGGCGGCGTCGGCTCAGCGGGGCAGGGCGACACCGAGAAGGGCCTGCGGCGCTCCGGTGACCTCCGGCGCGAGGAGACCCAGCTTGGGCGCGGTCAGGTTCGGCAGCCCGAAGTTGGACCCGTCCGGCATCGTGAGCGGCGCACCCACGCGCGCGCCGGGGGCGCGCGTACGGACGGTGGTGGCAGGCGCCTCCAGGGAACCCTCGCCGTCCGTCTCCGGGCGGCCCGCCAGGTTCGGCAGCGGGGAGGTCACCAGGGTCTCGCCCAGCTCCGTGGCCACCGGGACCGCCGGGAGCAGCGGAGTGGGGAGCATGTCGCCCTTGTGCATGCGGGGGGCCTCGGGCGCTCCGACGACCGGCAGCGGCACCGCGGTGGCGATCCGCGGGACGTCCAGGCCCGTCGTGGTCTCCACACCTTCCAGCGGGACACCCACCGGCACCCCGTCGGCCACGGCCGGGGTGGCCACACCGGCCGCGGCCATACAGGTCAAGAGCGCCGCAATGCTTCCGCGCGCGGTCATCTTCATAGGTGATGTTCCGTCCTTCCAGGGTGGCGGTCATTCCGCTGCCCTGGATGAACGATCCCGCCGGCGGTTTCCCCGGCGTTCTCCGCGAAAGTTCCCCCATACGACCTAATTCGGGGCCGTACGGGGGCTCCGCCTTTACGCCCGCCCCCGCACGGTGGCCGGCGCCGCCGTGCTCACAGCCGCGGGTCGACCGGCTCCGACTCCAGCGCCAGCACCGCGAAGACCGGCTCGTGGACCCGCCACAGCGGCTCCCCGGCCGCCAGCCGGTCCAGTGCCTCCAGCCCGAGCGCGTACTCGCGCAGGGCGAGCGAGCGCTTGTGCCCGAGGTGCCGCTCCCGCAGCCGCTCCAGCTGGTCCGGGCGCGTGTACTCCGGGCCGTAGATGATCCGCAGGTACTCGCGTCCGCGCACCTTGACCCCGGGCTGGACCAGCCGTCCCCCGCCGTCGCGGGCGTAAGCCTGCATCGGTTTGACGACCATGCCCTCGCCGCCGGCGGCCGTCAGCTCCAGCCACCAGTCGGTACCGGCCCGTACGGAGTCCTCGTCGCCGGTGTCGACCACGATCCGGCCGGTGCCGCGCAGCAGGCCGGTGCCGCCCGGGGCGGCCGGGTCGTCGGCCGCGACCAGCCGGTCCAGCCAGGCCAGCTGCCGGGCGTGGGGGACGGCGGCCAGCGAGGTGCCGGCCGCCGCCAGCAGCTGGAACGGCGCGAACCGTACGCCGTCCAGCCCGTCGGTGGTCCAGCAGTAGCGGCGGTAGGCATCGGTGAACGCCGCCGCGTCGGCGGCGCGGCCGCGCTGGCGCTCCAGCAGCGCGCCGGTGTCGGCGCCGCGCGCGGCGGCCGCCTCCAGGGCCGCGAGGGCATCGGGGAAGACGGCGCGCGAGGCGGCGCCGACGGCCGCGTACTGGCTGCGCAGCAGACCGCCCGACTTCAGCGACCAGGGCAGGAGTTCCCCGTCGAGCAGCAGCCAGTCGGTGCCCAGCTCCTCCCACAGCCCGGCGGCGGTGACCGCCGCGCGCAGCCGCGCCAGGACCTCCTCGGTGACGTCGCCGTCGTGGAAGAAGGGCCGGCCGGTGCGCGTGTAGACAGAACCGGTCGGGCCGTCGACGCCGAACCGCTCGCGGGCCGCGCCGGCGTCGCGGCAGAGCAGGACGGTGGCGCGGGAGCCCATGTGCTTCTCCTCGCACACCACCTGGGCGATGCCGTCCTTGCGGTACTGGGCGAAGGCCTCGGCCGGGTGCTCCAGGTAGCCGTCCTCGCGGGAGGTCGCGGTCGGCGCCATGGTCGGCGGCAGGTACGGGAGCAGCCGCGGATCCACGGCGAAGCGGCTCATGACCTCCAGGGCCGCTGCCGCGTTCTCCTCGCGGACGCCCACGTTGCCCAGGTGCCGCGTCTCGACGACGCGCCGCCCGTGCACGTCGGCCAGGTCGACGGGACGGCCGTCGTGCCCGCCCGGCACCTCGGCGGCCAGCGGCTTGACCGGCTCGTACCAGACCTTCTCGGCGGGTACGTCGACCAGTTCGCGCTCGGGCCAGCGCAGGGCGGTCATCCGGCCGCCGAAGACGGCGCCGGTGTCGAGGCAGATGGTGTTGTTGACCCAGGCGGTGTTCGGCACCGGGGTGTGTCCGTAGACCACGACGGCCTTGCCGCGGTAGTCCTCCGCCCACGGGTGGCGCACGGGCAGGCCGAACTCGTCGGTCTCGCCGGTGGTCTCCCCGTACAGGGCGTGCGAGCGGACCCGCCCGGAGGTGCGCCCGTGGTACTTCTCGGGCAGGCCCGCGTGGCAGACCACCAGCTTCCCGCCGTCGAGGACGTAGTGGCTCACGAGGCCGCGGATGAACTCCCGGACCTCCTCGACGAACTCCTGCGGCTCGCGGGAGAGCTGCTCGACGGTCTCGGCGAGACCATGGGTCAGCTGCACCTTGGAGCCCTTGAGGTAGCGGCCGAGCTTGTTCTCGTGGTTCCCGGGCACGCACAGGGCGTTGCCGGACCCGACCATTCCCATCACGCGGCGCAGGACGCCGGGGCTGTCGGGGCCGCGGTCGACGAGGTCGCCGACGAAGACGGCCGTGCGGCCGTCGGGGTGGACGCCGTCCTCGTAGCCGAGCTTGCCGAGCAGGGTCTCCAGCTCGGAGGAACAGCCGTGGATGTCACCGACGATGTCGAAGGGGCCCGTGAGGTGGGTGAGGTCGTTGTACCGCTTCTCCAGGACGACCTCGGCGTTCTCGGCCTCCTCGACGGAACGCAGCACGTGCACCTTGCGGAAGCCTTCGCGCTCCAGACCGCGCAGGGAGCGCCGCAGGTCGCGGCGGTGCCGCTGGATGACCGCGCGGGGCAGGCCGACCCGGTCGGGGCGGGCGGCGTTGCGCTCGGCGCAGACCTGCTCGGGCATGTCCAGGACGATGGCGACGGGCAGGACGTCGTGCTCGCGGGCGAGCGCGACCAGCTGCCGGCGGGCGTCGGCCTGGACGCTGGTGGCGTCGACGACGGTCAGGCGGCCGGCGGCGAGGCGCTTGCCGGCGATGTAGTGCAGGACGTCGAAGGCGTCCCGGCTGGCGCTCTGGTCGTTCTCGTCGTCGCGGACGAGGCCCCGGCAGTGGTCGGAGGAGATGACCTCGGTGGGCTTGAAGTGCTTGCGGGCGAAGGTGGACTTGCCGGATCCGGTGGCGCCGATGAGGACGACGAGGGACAGGTCGGTGACGGGAAGTGTGCGCTTGTTCTCGGTGGTGGTCATGCTGCCTCGCCCTCCTTCGGGGAGTCGGTGGTGGTGCCGGGGGTGGCGGTCTCGGCGGTGGCCCGGGTGAAGACGGCCATCTGCGTCGGCGGCCCGACCTCGGGGTCGTCGTCGCCGACGGGGACGTACGCGACCGTGTAGCCGAAGCGCGCGCCGACCCGGCCCGCCCATGCGCGGAACTCCGCGCGGGTCCACTCGAAGCGGTGGTCGCCGTGCCGGACGTGCCCGGCCGGCAGGGTCTCCCAGCGGACGTTGTACTCGACGTTCGGGGTGGTGACGAGGACCGTGCGGGGACGGGCCGCGCCGAAGACCGCGTACTCCAGCGCGGGCAGCCGCTCCAGGTCCAGGTGCTCGATGACCTCGCTCAGCACGGCGGCGTCGTAGCCGGCCAGCCGTTTGTCGGTGTAGGCGAGCGAGCCCTGGAGCAGGGTGACACGCGAACGCTGCCGCTCACCCATCCGGTCCAGCCGCAGCCGCCGGGCGGCGACGGTCAGGGCGCGCACGGAGACGTCCATGCCGACGATCTCGGTGTAGGCGGGATCCCCCAGCAGTGCCTGCACCAACTGGCCCTGGCCGCATCCGAGGTCCAGCACCCGCTGGGCTCCGGCGGCGCGCAGAGCGGCGAGGATCGCCCCGCGCCGCTGCACGGCGAGCGGTACGGGCCGCTCCTGCGTGTCGCGGGTCTCGTCGACCGCGTTGTCGAGTTCCTCGACCTCGCTGCCGTCGGACTCGGCGAGCCGCAGCAGCTCCAGGCGCTCGATGGCGTCCTGGGTCAGCCGCTTGTGGCGGGCGAGGTAGCGCGAGGTGATCACTGCGTGCTCGGGGTGCGCGGCGAGCCAGCCGTCCCCGGCGCGCAGCAGTTTGTCCACCTCGTCGGCGGCTATCCAGTAGTGCTTGGCGTCGTCGAGGACCGGCAGGAGCAC
The DNA here is from genome assembly GCF_000719345.1 of Streptomyces sp. NRRL F-2664. Classification (GTDB taxonomy): domain Bacteria; phylum Actinomycetota; class Actinomycetes; order Streptomycetales; family Streptomycetaceae; genus Streptomyces. Next base: position 41,324 of record NZ_JOFX01000040.1, on the reverse strand, counting down.
GTAGAGCTGGCGCAGGGCGTCGGCGAGGCGCAGCTCGCCCTCCAGCACGAGGCGTACGTAGCGGGAGTCCCCCCAGGCCGGGAACTGCTCGTCGAGCGGCACGGCCTCGGCCTGTACGAGGTCCCAGCCGAGCGGGCCGAACAGCCGGTGCACCATGGCGGCGCCGCCGCGGGCCGGCAGTACGGGGATCTCGATGCGCAGCGGGCGCTCCCGGTCCGGGAGTTCGGGGCGCAGGACGCACTGCCCCTTCAGGGCGGTGCGGAACACCGCGCCGAGCGCGACGGCGAGCAGCGAGGACGCGGCGTACGGCCGGTCGTTGACGTACTGCGCGAGCGCGGCGTCGGGCGCTCCGCCGCGGCCCTTGCCCTTCCCGCGGCGGACGAGCGCGACGGGGTCCACCTCCAGCAGCAGGGCCGCCGTGCACCGCTGGGCCGTCGCCTCGGGGTAGAACACGTGGGCGGTGCCGTGGGACTGGCTCTCCACGCGGACCCGGTCGGGGTGCTTGTGCAGCAGAAAGCCCAGGTCAGTGGCCGGACTTCCGGCGGTCCCGGTGGTGGTGATCGTAAGGAACATGCGCTTCAGCATGACGGCCGGCCCCTGCCCCGGCCAACGGATTTTGAACCTGGTGGTGCCCGGCACCGGCTGCCCCGCACGGCCCGGCGCCCAGCTGCACCCGAGGCCCGCGGCGCCCGCGCCCACCCCCGCGCCCGCTCCCGCGCCGGCCCGGACGACCGCCCCGGCGTCCGACGGCGACGACACGGGCGGGGACGGCAGCGTCTCCTACGCGAACTGCGCCGCCGTGCGGGCGGCGGGCGCGGCCCCGATCCGCCGGGGGGACCCGGGCTACGGGCGGCACCTCGACCGCGACGGCGACGGCATCGCCTGCGAGCGTCAGAGCCTGTCCGACAGATGGTGTCGGGTGTCCTGGCGGTCCCGGCTCCGAGGGGCAGGCGGGTCCCGGGCCGGACCCTACGGCCGGGTCGTTCCGCCTGGCACCGGCGTGGCCTGGTGGTAGGAGAGCCGGAACTGCCCGGCGGCGTCGCGGCGCCAGATCGACGAACGGCGGGCGTGGCGGTCCTCGATGCGGGTCTCGTAGGTGAGGTGGACGATCCCGGGGGCGAGGACCGTGCCCTCGAAGCGCTCTGCGGTGATGGGAGTGCTGCTCTCGGAGCCGCCGTGAAGCGTGGGCAGGGCAGCGACCATCTCCTCATGCGTCCACCGCCGTCCGGAGGCGCCGACCTCGATGAAGTCGAGGTCGAAGAGGGCTTCGGCGAGGGGGCCGGAGAGGCGGACGGAGGGGTCGTGGAGGCGTTGCTCCAGGACGATCGCCTCGGTGACGTCGGGATGCTGTTGGAGGGCCTCGGGCACGTGTTGGTTGTTCTGGATCATGGCGCCATGATGCCCGGGCGTGGCCGGCGGGCCTTGGCTGCTTTCAACGGTCGTGGGCGGCCGTGGCGGAATCACCGGCCGGTGATCAACGGGGTGCTGCGGCGGTTGCGGACCGGTGCTCGGGTCCACCGTGCCGCACCCATCCTCTGGCTCCGCGAACCATCCAAGATCCTTCGTCAGGCGCCCCCCCAGGGCTCTCTGCCGGGTCGTGACCGACCCGCGCCGTCCGGCAGGATCCGACAGAGGCGACCCGGCCCGGGCCTGGCCTGTCCGTGTCGGGAGGTGTCCGCGGGGGAGCGCCGGCCGCCCGGCGGCAGGCGGGGGATTCCGAACTCCCCCTAAGCCCGACGGCCGCGCCCGCCGTGTTCCTGGGCCAGGTGCGCGATGTCGGTGGGGCCGATGCGGCAGCAGCCGCCGATGAGGCGGGCTCCGGTGCGGTGCCAGGCGGCCGTGGGCCAGGGGGGCGTGACGGCGGGTGGGTGCCAGGTGGCGGTGGCCGCGTCCCAGACTGAGCCGTCGTTGGGGTAGGCCAGCAGGGGCTTGGTGGTGACCGTGGCCGCCGCCTCCAGGGCGGGCAGGACCTCCGCGGGGTCGCAGCAGTTGACGCCGACCGCGACGACCTGCGGGGCGCCGGCGGCCAGGGCGAAGGCTTCGGGCAGCGGACGGCCCGAGCGGGTGCTGCCCCCGGCCACGGTGTAGCTGAGCCAGGCCGGGGCGCCGGTCTCCGCCAGCACGGTGATCACGGCCTCGGCCTCGTCGGGATCGGGGAGGGTCTCGACGGCCAGGACGTCGGGGCCCGCGGCGAGGAGGGCCTCGATGCGGGGGCGGTGGAACGCCGCGAGCGCGCGCACGCCCAGGCCGTACCGGCCCCGGTACTCGGAACCGTCGGCGAGGACCGCTCCGTACGGGCCCACCGAGGCGGCCACCCACACGTCGTGGTCGGCGGCCTCCGCGGCCCGGGCGGCGAGCGCGACGCTGCGGTGCAGCAGGGCGGTGGTGGCGTCGCGGTCGCGGCCCCGGGCGGCGAATGCCCCGTAGCCGATCTGGTAGCTCGCGGTGATCAGCACCTCGGCGCCCGCCTGCGCGTACGCCGTGTGGGCGGCCTCGACCTGCTCCGGCCGCTCGTCGAGGACGCGGGCGGTCCAGAGGCCGCCGGTCAGGTCGCAGCCCTGGGCGGTGAGCTGGTTGCTGAGCCCGCCGTCCAGGACGACGGTCCGGTCGGCCAGGGCTTCGGCGAGCGGGCCGGACGCGCGCGGCATCGGTGTCCCCCGGCCCTAGCGGACCTGCGAGAGCACCTGGGCGGAGATCAGCTCCAGGTGGTCGAGGTCGTCGAGGTCGAGCAGCTGGAGGTAGATGCGGGAGGAGCCGATGGCCGCATAGGCGCCGATCTTGTCCACCACCTCGGCCGGGGAGCCCGCCAGACCGTTGGCCTTGAGCTCGTCCACGTCACGGCCGATCGCGGCGGCCCGGCGGGCCACCTCGGCGTCGTCCTTGCCCACGCACACCACGAGGGCGTTGGAGTGGAGGAGTTCGCCGGGGCGGCGGCCGGCCTGCTCGGCCGCCTCCCGGACCCGGCCGAACTGCCGCTCGCTGTCCGCGATCGACGCGAACGGCATGTTGAACTCGTCCGCGTACCGCGCGGCGAGCCGCGGGGTGCGCTTGGCTCCGTGCCCCCCGACCAGGACCGGGACCTTGGCCTGGACGGGCTTGGGGAGGGCGGGCGAGTTCTCCACGCGGTAGTGCTCCCCCGCGTAGTCGAAGGCGGCGCCCGGCGCGGTGGCCCACAGGCCGGTGACGATGGCCAGCTGCTCCTCCAGCCGGGACATCCGGTCCGCCGGGAAGGGGATCCCGTAGGCCTTGTGCTCCTCCTCGAACCAACCTGCGCCCAGGCCCAGTTCGACGCGGCCGCCGGACATCTGGTCCACCTGCGCCACCTGGATGGCGAGCACGCCGGGCAGCCGGAAGGTGCCGGCCGTCATCAGGGTGCCGAGGCGGATCCGGCTGGTCTCGCGGGCGAGGCCGGCGAGGGTGATCCAGGCGTCGGTGGGGCCGGGCAGGCCGTCGGCCGCTCCCATGCGCAGGTAGTGGTCGGAGCGGAAGAACGCATCGAAGCCGAGGTCCTCGGTGGCCTTGGCGACGCTCAGGAGGGTGTCGTAGCTCGCGCCCTGCTGGGGTTCGGTGAAAATGCGAAGATCCATACCTCCATCCTGCCCCGCCCGCCCCGCCATGGTGAATCTCCGTCAACCCCTCGTGTCGGGCCGCGAGGGCGCCAGTGACCGGCCCCGACGGAGATCGTTGGCCCGGACGGCGCCGGACCGCCCGGCCCGCGCGCCGGCGGCTTTCCCGCCGGTGCGGCCACCGCCCCCTTCCCCCTCGGAAGGGCCAGGGCCGAGGAGGCCGCCATGTCCCACGAGGACGTGCCGGAGACCCCCCGACAGACCGGCTGGACCGGGCAGGCAGGACATGACGCACCGCCGGAGCCCACGGCGCCCGCCCGGAGCGGCGGCGCCCCGAAAGGCCTGCTGCAGCAGATGGAGGAGCTGATGGCCGCGCTGAACGCCGACCTCTCCCAGCTCGACGCCGATCTCCAGTCCTCCGCGGTCCGCACCGCCGACAGCGAGCGCCCGTCCCCCCGGCCCTCCTGACCGTGATGCCGGTGCCGCCGCACCCGGCGGGACCCCGGCAGGTACCGCACACGCCCTCTACCGGGCCCGGCCGTGCTTCGCGCCCCTACCCGTGCCTGTACCCGCACTCCGTGCCCCGCCGGCCCTGTCCCACCGACGCGATCCCCGGACCGCCGCCGGTCCGGCCGCGGCCCGGTCGCGGGCCGTGTCCGGCTCAGGCCACGCCCGAGGCGGAGCCCCGTTCGCGCACGGTCATCCGGCGCAGGATCGCCCGCACCCGGTCGCTGGACTCGTCAGCCGCGTCGATCGACTCTATGCACTGCCAGTACAGGGCTTCGTCGTCGGTGCCGCACGCCACCCCGACCAGGGCTATCCCCACTTCGCCGAGCAGCGCCTGGAGTCCCAGCAGCGCCTGCCGGACGTCCGCCACCCCGCTCAGCTGTGCCGCCCGCGGCGGGTACGCAGGCGCGCTGCCCTCGCCGCGCAGGGCCGCCCGGTCCAGCACGCCGCACCCTCTGCCTCCCGCTTCCCCCAGTCCCCGTGCCTCCGATCTCAGCTCCGGCGGCCCGGTGACCGCCAGCCAGCTCCCTATCCCCTGTGCGAGGGCCTGGGCCTGCCAGGCCTCGCCCACCATGTCCCACGCAGCCCCGCTCTGTGCCAGCGCGTGCCGGCCGGCCGCGATGAGCCGTACCGCATCCATACGCCGTCCCCCGTCCGCACGACATCCCGCCGTCCTCACCACTACCCAGAGTGAGGGCAACGGGCCGGTAAAGCCAGGGGTATTCGGAAAATGTGGACAGAATCGTGATTGTGGAAGAGTCCATCACTCCGAAGAGTGACGATTCGGTGTCGGATCACCCGTTGGAGGGAAACGCAGTTCATTCCTCTCGATCTTCGCGGCTAGCGCATCCAGCACATCCACCCCGAGAACCTCACAGAACTGCAGCAGGTACGCGAGCACGTCGGCCACCTCGTCGGCCACGCGGTGGGCGGATTCCGGGTTCTCCATGACGTTCGCCGACTGCTCGGGCGTCAACCACTGGAAGATCTCCACCAGTTCGGAAGCCTCCACGCTCAGCGCCACCGCCAGGTTCTTGGGTGTGTGGTAGGGCTCCCAGCCGCGCGCCGCCGCGAACCGGGCGAGCCTGCGCTGCAGCACGTCCAGCCGCTCCTCGGGCCGCCCGGGCGGCCCGGCCTCACGCGACTGCGACTGCGCCCCTGTCTCCGTCTCGTTCATGCCGACAGGTCTACCACCGACACGTCCGGCAGGAGGCGGGCGGCGGCCGCGGTCCCCTCCCCCACGGCCGCCACCAGCCGGACATGGCCGCGGCCGCAGGACAGCAGCGCCAGCCGCAGCAGTTCGGTGCTCTGGCTCGCGTCCAGCCCGCGGTCGAGGCCGTCGGCCAGCACGGTCAGCGCCTGCCGCGCGGACAGCAGTTCGGCGGCCGGGTCCATATCCAGCACGCCGGGACCGGTCAGCAGGACCAACGCCAGGGCCAGGAAGCGGAGTTCACCCGCCCCCAGGCGCGCGAGCTCGGTGGCGGGGCGGCCGGGCCCGCGGTCCAGGACGGCGGTGACGGCGCCGTCCTCGGGAGCGCGCACGTCCAGCCCGGCGACCGGACCCGCGCAGCCGGTGCGGGCGGCCTCGGCCAGCAGCGCGTGGCGGGTCCCGCATTCGTGGCGGGTCCGGCGCAGTACGTCGGCCAGGTTGGCGCAGTCGCCCAGCAGCCGGCCCTCGCCGCGCGCCACGGGCGCCCGCATCCGGTCCGGTCGGGGGTCGCAGGCGAACACCGACCGCAGGGCCACCACCACCTGCTCCGCGGCCGCCAGCACCTGCCGCTGGCCCGCGGTGGAGCCGGCGACCCGCAGCGGGAGCAGTGCGGTGCCCAGCCGGTCGTCGGGCAGCGGGGCGCGGGTGACGCCGACGGCGCCCCCGGTCAGCCAGGCGGCCTGCACCGAGCGCCGGCCCGGGTCGCGCAGGGCGGTGGCGAAGAGGACCTGCCCGCCCTGGGAGAGCCGTTCGCCGACGATCCGCAGGCCGGGCTCGGCCTGGACGGCGAGATCGAGCCGGACCGGTCCGGCCGGGCCGTCGACCGTGCAGCCGAGGCGGAAGCCGCGTCGCCGCTGCGCGTCGGGGAGCGCCCGGTCGGGGATACGGGCGGTGGCGTCCGGGAAGGCCTCGTCGAGGGTGGCGCCGGCGCCGAGGCCGGCGAGGGCGGCATAGGCGTCCAGCGCCTGGGACTTGCCGCTACCGCTCGGCCCCGCGAAGAGGGTGACGGGTCCGAGCGGGAAGGCCGCGGACCGGTGCCTGCCGAAGGCGGACAGCCGCAGCTCGGTGAGCACGGGCCGCGCGCACGGCTGCCGCTGCGCGGGCTCGGCGGGCGGACCGGAGCCGCGGCGCACCGCCTGCGCCGGCACGGCCGGATCGCCGGGGGCTGCGGCATCGCGCGGGGTGCCGGGCCGGCAGGGCGGGTCCGACGGGCTCCGGGGCACCGGCGGCGCGGGATCCGGTCGCGCACCGGCTGCGGGCACGGCCGGTGCACCGACCGGGGCGGTCCGGGCCGGGACGGGAGCAGGAGCCGGCGGCTGCGCGGCGGAGGGCTCGCCGGCCGCAGCGGTCTCGGGCACATGGGTACGGGTGTCGCCCAACGCGACGGCGGTGGCGTCCATGCGCCGGACGGTACGGGCCGCGGGGCCACCCGCGGCCCCGGCGAACCGTTCCTTCGTACGGACCTTCCTACGATCGGGGGACGGCGGCGGCCGCGATCCCCTCGACCTCGGTCCCCACGGGCGCCAGCAGGAAGACGTTCCGGTCGACCCGGTGCATCCCGCTGCCCAGCCCGAAGACCACCCCGCTGCTGAAGTCCAGGATTCGCTTGGCCACTTCACTGTCCGCACCGGTGAGGTCGAGCAGGACCGGGATCTGCGCGATCAGGTATTCGGCCACCTCCCGCGCGTCCGCGAAGATCTGGACTCTGATCACCACGAAGCGCCGCTGCTCCGCCGCCGCCCCGGGCGACTTGGGGATCGTGCGGTGGTCCACCCGGGAGGGCCATTCGTTGCGACTGCGCAGAGGTACCACCTGCGCGAGCCCCTCCCACTGTTCGTCGGTGACGTCGTACCTGCTCACCGGGCCGCCTCGGCCGCGCGCTTCATGTGCATCCCCCCATCCTCTCGCGTTTCACCCGTTCAGCCCAACAACGACACGAACCCCGCCGGGTACGCTCACGCATCAGGATGGATTAGGTTAGGCTTACCTAACACGCTGGAGATGGAGAGACCGCATGCGCCTGTTCGGTGACCCCGCCACGTCGGCCGCCCTGCCCACCGCCGCCGAGCGGATCCGATCGATCCTGGCCGCCGCCCACTCCATGACGGTGGTCACGGACGGACTGCGCACCGAGGTCCGCCACCTCGACGGCGGCGACCCCATGGGCCGACTGCACCTGCACCCCGCCGAGCCCGGCGGCCACGCCGAGTACCGGCCCGCGAGCCACCTGGAGTTCACCGACGTCGCCCCCACCCCCGTACGGGACCGGGTGCGGGCCCGCGTCACCGTGACGGGCCGGCTGCTCACCCCCTACTCCGACCTGTCCGCCGGTTCCGGCGCCGACTCCACCTGCATGGAGTTCGAACGGGCCGAGCTGCGGACGGCGGAGGGCGTCGTGCACGTCGGCCTGGAGGAGCTGGACGCGGCCGACCCCGACCCCCTCGCCCCGTACGAGGCGGGCATGCTCACGCACCTCCTCGACGACCACCGGGACCTGGTCACGCTGCTGCTGCGGCTGGTCCGGCCGGCGACCGCGGCCGCGGTCGTGCGGGCCCTGCCGCTCGCCATGGACCGCTACGGGATCACCCTGCGGCTGGAGGAGCGGCGCGGCCACCGCGACGTGCGGCTTGCCTTCCCCTCGCCCCTGGACGACGTCGAGCAGTCGGGCGCGCAGATGCAGGCACTGTTCAGCGCGGCTCGCCGCCGCTCGCACCGCAACACGCTGCCGGCCTGACCCGCCCGCGGCCGGCGGTCCGGGGCCCTTCGGCGTACGGATCGTCGTCGCCGCCCTCGGCCTGCGGGTCGTCGGCACGCGGCCGGTCAGGCGGTCGTCCGGTACGGGGCGTGCGTCACGAGGCCGCCGCCGCGTACCGGTTGGCGGGCCGGGGCAGGCCGTAGTTCTCGCGCAGGGTGCGGCCGGTGTACTCGGTGCGGAAGAGTCCGCGGCGCTGCAGGATCGGCACGACGTGGTCGACGAAGTCGGTCAGCCCCGTGGGCAGTACCGGCGCCATGATGTTGAAGCCGTCGGCGGCGCCCTGCGTGAACCACTCCTGGAGCTGGTCGGCGATCTGCTCGGGCGTGCCGGCGTAGACCCGGTGGCCGCGGCCGGCGCCGAGGCGGGCGATGAGCGCGCGCAGGTCGAGGCGCTCGCGGCGGGCGAGTTCGGCGACGAGCGTGAAGCGGCTCTTGTTGCCGTTGATGTCCCGCTCCTCGGGCAGGTCGGGCAGCGGGCCGTCGAGCGGCAGGCCGGTGAGGTCCACGCCGAGCATCCCGGAGAGCTGGGCGAGACCGTACTGCGGCACCTGGAGGTCGGTGAGCTCCTGCTCCAGGGCCCTGGCCTCGGCCTCGGTGGATCCGATGACGGGGGCGATGCCGGGCAGGACGAGGAGGTCGGACTCGGCGCGGCCGTGCCGGGCCAGCCGGGACTTGAGGTCCTTGTAGAAGGTCTGGCCGTCGGCGAGGGTCTGCTGGGCGGTGAAGACGGCCTCGGCGTACTGGGCGGCGAACTCCTTCCCGGACTCGGAGGACCCCGCCTGGACGAGCAGCGGGTGGCCCTGGGGGGAGCGCGGGACGTTCAGGGGGCCGGCGACGCCGAAGTACTCGCCGCGGTGCGCGGCGGGGTGCAGCTTGTCGGTGTCGGCGTAGATGCCGGCGTCCTTGTCGAGGACGATCGCGTCGTCCTCCCAGCTGTCCCAGAGCTTGGTGGCGACGTCGAGGAACTCGCGGGCCCGGTCGTAGCGCAGAGCGTGCTCCAGGTGCTCGTCCCGGTTGAAGTTGCGCGCCTCGTCGAGGGTGCCGGAGGTGACGATGTTCCATCCGGCCCGGCCGCCGCTGATGTGGTCGAGCGAGGCGAACGCGCGGGCGACGTTGAAGGGTTCGTGAAAGGTGGTGGACACGGTGGCGATGAGGCCGATGTGTTCGGTGACGGCGGCGATGGCGGACAGCAGCGTGAGCGGCTCGAACCCGCCGAGGGCGTTGTAGCGGGCCTTGCCCCACAGGGCGAGACCGTCGGCGAAGAAGACGGAGTCGAGCCGGCCGCGCTCGGCGGTGCGGGCCAGTTCCTGGAAGTAGGCCGGGTCGGTGACGCGTTCGGGGCTGCTGGCCGGGTGGCGCCAGGCGGCGTCGTGGTGGCCGGCGTTCATCAGGAAGGCGTTGAGGTGCAGGGTCCGGGGAGCGGTCATGGCGGGGTCCTCGTGGTTCGGGTCGCGGCGGGGGCGCGGCGGAAACAGGCGCGGGTGCGGGGTGCGGCAGCGCATGCGGGTGCCGCAGCGGGTGCGTCGGGTCGGGTCCGGGCGCCGCTTCAGGACGGGACGCGCCAGGTGCTCAGTCGGCGTTCGATCGTGACCAGCAGCTGGTTGAAGGCGACGCCGATGGCGGAGATGGTGACGATGCCCGCGTACATCTGCGGGATCGCGAAGTTGAACTGCGAGGCGTTGATCAGGTAGCCCAGGCCGGCCTTCGCTCCGATCATCTCGGCGGCGACGAGGACCAGGATGGAGACGGCGCCGGCGAGCCGGATACCGGTGAAGACGGCCGGTACGGAGGCCGGCAGGATCACCTTCTGGAAGAGCCTGGGGGTGGACAGGTCCATGGAGCGGGCCAGCCGGACGAGGGTGGGGTCGGCGTTCCCGACGGCGCTGATGGTGTTCAGCAGGATCGGCCAGACGCAGGCGTAGACGACGATCGACACCTTCGAGGTCTCGCCGATGCCGAGCAGCAGGACGAACACGGGCAGCAGGGCCAGTGCGGCGGTGTTGCGGAACACCTCCAGCAGCGGGCCGAGCAGCGCGGCGACCGGCCGGTACCAGCCGATGAGCAGCCCCAGCGGGACGGCCACGACGACGGCGATGCCGAAGCCGCCGAAGGAGCGGACCAGGCTGGCCCAGGTGTGCCGGCCGAGCTGGCCGTTACCCAGAAGCTCCCACCAGGCGGCGGCCACTTCACTGACCGGCGGCAGGAAGGTGGGGTCGGCCAGGCCGAGCCGGGGTGCGGTCTCCCAGACGGCGAGGAGCGCGAGGACCGCCGCGGACCGCACGGCGAGGGCGCGCAGCCTGCGCCCCAGTGACCGGAGGGGGCGCCGCCGGGCCGGGCGGCCGTCGCGCGCGTCCCTCGGCCCCGCCGGGCGGGCGGCGCGGCCGGAGCCGCGGGCGTCCTGTGCGGGGGGAGCCGGCGTCGTCGCCGTGGTGAACGCGGCGACGGGGGCCGCCGCGTCGGCGGCAGCCGCGCCGTCGGGGACCGTGGTGTCGGGGGCTGCGGTGTCGGTTCCGGTGCTCATACGGAGGCCTCCTCCTTCTCCAGTTGCCGGGCGCGGGCCACCTCGTCGTGGAGGAGGGTCCAGAGCTCGTGGCGGTAGCGGGCGAACTCGGGACTGGACCGCAGTTCCTCGCCCTGCGGCCCGGCAGCGGTGCCCGTACCGGGGCGCGCGCCGAAGGCGACGGGCACGATCTCCTTGATCCGCCCCGGGCGGGAGGTCATGACGGCCACCTTCTGGCCCAGGTACACGGCTTCCTCGATGCCGTGCGTGATGAAGACGACGGTCTTGCCGGTGCGCTGCCAGATGCGGCGCAGCTCGTCCTGGAGGGACTCCCGGGTCTGCGCGTCGAGGGCGGCGAACGGCTCGTCCATCAGCAGCACGTCCGGGTCGTACGCGAGCGAGCGGGCGATGGCCACGCGCTGGCGCATGCCGCCGGAGAGCTGGTGCGGGTGCCGGTCCTCGAAGCCGCCCAACCCGACGAGGTCCAGGTACTCCCGTGCTCTGGCGGAGCGTTGGCGGCGCGGTACGCCGGTGGCCTCCAGGCCGAACTCGACGTTGCCGAGGGCCGTCCGCCACGGAAGCAGGGCGTACTGCTGGAAGACGATCCCCCGGTCGAGGCCCGGCCCGGTGACCGGCCTGCCGTCGAGCAGGATCCGCCCGTCCGTCGGGGTGGACAGTCCGCCGAGGAGGTCCAGGAGGGTGGACTTGCCGCAGCCGCTGGGGCCGACGACCACGAGGAACTCGCCGCTGCCGACCTCCAGGTCGATGCCGTCGAGGGCGGTGAAGTCCCCGAACGTCTTGCGGACGCCCTCAAAAACGATCTTCGCCATGGCCGTCGTCACCCCTTCCCGTGTCCGTTGAAGTCGTTGGTGTAGAGGTCGGCGGCCTTCAGCCGGCCCTCCTTGATGTCGCCGCGTTCGGCGAGCCAGTCCAGCCACACCTGGAACTCCTTGTCGGACATCCGGCCGCCGGGCTCGGCGACGCCGTAGGAGCGCCAGTACTTGAGGGTGGCGGTGTCCTCGTTGCGGCCGCGCCGGGTGACGATGTCCGTCATGCGGGCGATGACCTCCTCGTGCGGGGTGGTGCGGGACCACTCGATGGCCTTGGCCACTCCGGTGACGAAGGTGCGGACGGTGTCGGGGTTCTCCCGGACGAAGCGCTTCGTCATCACGTAGCTGCCCGCGCTGAACGGGCCGAGCAGCTCGAAGTCGGTGAAGAGCGGGCGGATCCCGCCGGCCGCGAGGGCCTTGTCCCGCAGTACACCGCCGAGCACGGCGACGTCGATCTGCTTCTGTCTGAGGACCTGCTCGGTGTTGACGGGCGGTACGACCAGGGATTCGACCTTGGCCGCGTCCGTCTTCGACACCCCGTTGCGCTTCAGGTAGATCTCCAGCATGGCATGGGCGTGTGCACCCAGGGTGTTCATGCCGACCTTCTTGCCGATCAGGTCGCGGGCGGACCGCAGGGGGCTGTCCTCCAGCACGTAGTAGCCGCTGTAGGAGTGCCGGTCGGAGCCGTAGTAGGAGATGACGGAGGTGATCGGCGCCTTGCTGCCGGCCAGTTTGACGATGGCTCCGTTGAAGGCGCCGCCGAAGTGGATCTGGCCGGTGGCCGCCGACTGGATGTCCTGCGGGCCGCTGATGGTGTTGCCGATCCACTCCAGCTCGACGTCGCCGAGGTGGCCGAGGTCGGCGGCGAGTTCGGGAAGCGTGACGGCTCCCACGCTGCCCTGGTACTTGAGGGTGGTGACCTGGCCGCCGGAACCGGAGCCGGATCCGCCGCGGGCGGTGGCCGTGCCGCAGCTCACCGCGGCCGCCGAGATGCCGAGCAGGGTCAGGAACTGGCGCCGGGAGGTGGTGGTCGGGGTGCGTGCTGCGGGCATGGCGGATCCTTGTCGGTACGGGTCGTCAGGGGCGGGGCCGGCTTACGGGGCGACGGTCAGCGGGCTGTCGGCGAGCAGCGCGGTGCCGGCGAGGGAGGGGGTCTCGGCCGGCGACGGGGTGGTGGCGGTGGCGTGCAGGGCGTCGGCGAACTCGTCGACCGCCTGGAGGAGGTCGATCTCCGCCTCGGGCCGCAGCCGGTCGGGGCCGGAGCCGCGCTCGACGCAGGAGTCCAGGACGAACCGGCCTGCGGTGACGTGCCGGGCTCCGAGCGCGGAGAGCACGGGGCGCAGGGCGTAGTCGATGGTCAGGACGTGGGCGAGGCTGCCGCCGGTCGCGAGGGGCAGAACCGTCTTGCCGACCAGGCCGTCCTGCGGGAGCAGGTCGAGGAAGGCCTTGAGCAGGCCGGTGTACGAGGCCTTGTAGACCGGCGTCGCGATGATCAGGCCGTCCGCCTCGGCGACGGCTTCGAGGGCGCGGCGGATCTCGGGCTCGCCGCGGCGGGCCGCGAGCAGGTCGGCGGCGGGGAGTTCGCGCACGGCCAGGCGGCTGGTCTCGAAGCCGGGCCGGGACCGGGTCAGGTGGCGCAGGGCATGCTCGGCGACGACGGCGGTACGGGAGTGGGCCGAGGGGCTGCCGGTGAGGGCGAGCAGCTTGGGCTTCGCACGGTGCTGGCGGGCGGGGGCGGGTGCGGGCACGGGGGCTCCTTGGGCGGCGTACGGTGTGTGCCGGATCAGACGGCGGGGGCGTCGGAGGTGGAGGCGCCGGAGGCGATGCCGAAGGCGGGGTCCGGGACGGCCTCCGGGCTGATCAGGCGGGAGGGGGTGCCGTCGGGGCCGACCGGGACGTCGCCGTCGACGGTGACGCGGCGCAGGATGCGCTCGTGGTCGTCGGAGTCGTCCACGCCGTAGTGCTGGGTCGCGCGGTTGTCCCAGATGGCGACGTCGCCGGGCTGCCACTGCCGGCGGACGGTGTTCTCGGGGCTCTCGATGTGGGCCTGGAAGAGGTCGAGGAGGGTGCGGCTGTCCCGGCCGGTGAGGCCCTGGATCCGCTGGACGAAGTTGCCGAGCAGCAGGGTGCGTTCGCCGGTCTCGGGGTGGACGCGGACCACCGGGTGCTCGGTGAGGAACGTGGTGGAGGTGAACACCTCGCGGTACTGGGCCAGGGCCTCGGGGAGGGCGTCGGGCCTGAGGGCGGCGTAGTCGTACTCGTTGGAGTGGATCGCGCGCAGGCCGTCGGCGAGGGCGCGCAGCGGGGCGGGGAGTCCCGCGTAGGCGGTGGCCGTGTTGGCCCAGAGGGTGTCGCCGCCGTACGGGGGGATGGTCACGGCGCGGAGGATGGAGAAGGCCGGGTAGGCGGGGACGAAGGTGACGTCGGTGTGCCACTGGTTGGCGCGGGCGCCGTGGTGGGAGTCGATGCCGAGGGCGTAACGGCCGTCCGCGGAAGGGACGGTGGGGTGCGCGACCAGTGCGCCGAGCCGCTCGGCGAAGGCCTCGTGGGCGGCCTCGTCGAGGTGCCCCTGGCCGCGGAAGAAGACGACCTTGTGGGCCAGGAGGGCGTCCCGGATCGCGGCGACGTCGGCCGCGGGCAGGTCGCCGCCGAGCCGGACGCCGGTGATCTCGGCACCGATCCGTCCGCCGATCTTCGTGACGGTGAGGGTGGGGGTGGGGGTGGGGGTGGCGGTGGCCATGGTGACTCCTCGGGTACGGAGCTGCGGAGTGGTCTCCGCAGCGGATGCGGTACTGCGGGTGCGGGGGTGCCGTGGGGGGCGTGCTGTGCGGGTTCGGCGGTCGTGTACGGGCCACGGGTGGGCGGTGGTGCTGCGCCGCGAGCGGGTGCAGCAGTGCCCGGTGCGGTGGTCCGGATTCAGGGGCGTGGGTGGTGCTGTGCGGGTGACGGGGGTGCTGTCGTGCAGGCGGATCACGGGAGCGGGTGCGGGGCGTCGTGGGCCGGGGGTGTTCCGGTACGGCGGTGGACCGCTGGGTGCGGGTGCAGTGCGGAGGGGCGGTGGCCCGGGTGGGTGGTGGACCGAGGGCGCGCAGGCCCCTCGGGCCCGCGGACCGGTGGCCCGGTGGCCGCCGCCCGGGCCGGCCTGCCCGACGGCCACCGGGCCCGCAGGTCACCGGGCCCGTGGAGGTCCGGATGGGGGAACCGCCCGGCGGGCGCACCACCGGCTGTCGTGCGAGCGGGCCGGGGTCCGCCGCGGCCTGTGCACCGTTCGGACGATGAGAACCGTGCGGCCGATGAACCGGGCGTCCGACGGACACCGGACCACCGACCAGCCGGTCCGGGAAGCAGCGGCACGACCGGGGTCCAGGGGGCCGTCCGGCCCTGCACCGCTGCTGCCGCTCCGCCCGGACGGGGATCGGCTTCGACTGATGGTCACCGCACCGCGGGCCGACCGGCCGGGCCGGCCGGGTTGCGGCCGCCGGGGGTGGTGCGCGGGCCGGTTCGGCCCTGGCGCCATCGGGCCGCCTCGGGCCGTGGATCACCGGGGGTGGTCAGGGCCGTCGGGTTCGACGCCGTCGGCCGGTGGCCGGTCGGTCGGTCGGGTCAGGGGCGACAGGGGGCCGGACAGCGGCCCGGACACCGGCCCGGCGCGGTGCAGGGGCCGGGAGTGCGGAGCCGCGGGGCGAGAGGTTCGTTCGCGGACATGTCCCGGAGCGTGTCAGTGCCTCCGACCGGGGTCAACCCCCGTCCACGGCTACCGCCCGCACCCCCCGCCGGACCGCGCGTGCACCCCGTACACCCCTTACGACCTGCCATTTCCCCGAACGCCGCCCAGCAGGCCCCCCGGCCTCCGCGGCCGAAAACCGTGGCCGGATTTCACGCCCCCGCAATGCGGCCGCCACGCGTTCGCCGGATCCGGAGGGCGAGGCGGCCGCGGATCCCGCTCGACCTGCACCGGTGCCGTCGGCGGGCCGTCGCCGTCGGGCTGCACGCCGGCGTGCCCGCGGTGTGCCGCCCGCGTGGTGGCCGGGCCGCATTCCTTCTGTCGGATGTCTGCAATCCGGCGGTCCCGGTCGTGACCGCACCGGCGAGCGTCCTGTGCGCGCGGTACCCGCAGGAGCCGCGGACGGCCGCGCGGGACCTCGCGCACGTCCGCGACGCCCCGAGCGGACCGCGGTCCCGCCGACGGGTCCGGCGGCGCCCCCTGGAGGCCGCCGCAACCGTGCTGCTCAGCCGGGTCTTCCAGGACCCCCTCCGTACGCTCCGAGAGGGGGAGATCACACCCGCCGGTATGGTGCCACCTGAGCGCGCTCCCCTACATTCGAGCCATGACGGTCCTGCCTGACGACGGGCTCTCCCTGGCCGCCGAGTTCCCTGACGCGACGCATGAGCAGTGGCAGCGCCTTGTAGAAGGCGTACTGCGCAAGTCGGGCAAGGAAGCATCCGGCGAGGCCGCAGAAGAAGCGCTGTCCACCCGACTCCAGGACGGGCTCACCACCCGCCCGCTGTACACCGCGCCGTCCGACGCGACGGCCGCCGACACCGGTTTCCCCGGCTTCGCCCCCTTCGTCCGCGGAGGCAGGCCGGAAGGCACCACCGCGAACGGCTGGGACGTGCGCCAGCGCCTCGTGGGCGGCGATCCGCAGCGCCTGAACGATGCCGCCCTCGCGGACCTGGAGAACGGCGTCACCTCCCTCTGGCTCACCGTGGGCCGCGGCGGCATTCCGGTCGACGCCCTCGCCCGCGCCCTGGACGGGGTCTACCTGGACCTCGCCCCGATCGCCCTGGACGCCGGCGCGCAGTACGCCGAGGCCGCCCGTGCGCTGCTCGACCTGTTCGCCGAGCGGTCGGTGGCTCCGGAGGCCGTGCGGGCCTCGCTGGGCGCCGACCCGCTGGGCCACGAGGCCCGTACCGGCGAGGCGCTGGACCCGGCCGCCGCGGTGGACCTGGCCCGCGAGGCCGCCGCCGGTTTCCCGGGGGTCCGCGCCCTGACCGTGGACGCCCTGCCGTACCACGAGGCCGGCGGCAGCGCCGCCGAGGAGCTGGGGCTTTCGCTGGCCACCGGCGTCGCCTACCTGCGCGCCCTCTCCGCAGGTGGGCTGAGCGTCGAAGCCGCGCTCGGACAGCTGGAGTTCCGCTACGCCGCCACCGCGGACCAGTTCCTCACCATCGCCAAGTTCCGCGCGGCGCGCCGGCTGTGGGCCCGGATCGCCGGGGCCTCGGGAGCCCCGGAGGCGGGCGCCCAGCTGCAGCACGCCGTGACCTCGCCGGTGATGATGACCCGCCGCGACCCGTGGGTGAACATGCTGCGCACCACCGTGGCCTGCATGGCCGCGGGTGTCGGCGGTGCCGACGCGGTCACCGTGCTCCCCTTCGACCACGAGCTGGGCCTGCCGGACGCGTTCGCGCGCCGCGTCGCCCGCAACACCTCCACCATCCTGCTGGAGGAGTCGCACCTGGCCCGGGTGATCGACCCGGCCGGCGGCTCGTACTACGTCGAGCGCCTCACCGACGAACTCGCCCACGCCGCATGGGAGTTCTTCCAGACCGTGGAGAAGGCGGGCGGTCTCGCCGCCGCCCTGCGCTCGGGGCTGGTCGCCGAACGCCTCGCCGCCACCTGGGCGGAGCGTTCCCGGAAGCTGGCCAGCCGCCGCGAGCCGATCACCGGTGTCAGCGAGTTCCCGCTGCTGTCGGAGAAGCCGGTCGTCCGCGAGGCCGCGCCGGCCGCTCCTGCGGGCGGCCTGCCCCGCGTTCGGCGCGACGAGGCGTACGAGGCCCTGCGCGCCCGCAGCGACGCGCACCTGGCGGCAACGGGCGCCCGCCCGAGGATCTTCCTGGCCGCGCTGGGCCCGGCGGCGGCGCACACCGCGCGCGCCACCTTCGCCTCGAACCTGTTCCAGGCGGGCGGTGTCGAGCCCGTCCACGACCCGGTGTCGGTCGACCCGCGGACGGCCGCCGCGGCGTACGCGGCGAGCGGCGCGGACGGCATGGCCGTGCTCTGCTCCAGCGACGCACTGTACGAGGAGCAGGCGGCTGCGGTGGCCGATGCCCTGCGCGCCGCAGGTGCCTCCACCGTCTTCCTCGCCGGCCGGCCGGGCACTGCCGAGGCTTCCGTGGACGAGTACGTCTTCGCCGGCTGTGACGCCGTCGCCGTGCTGTCCTCCGTACTCGACCGGATGGGAGTGCCCGCATGAGCATCCCCGATTTCTCCGAGCTGGCGCTCGACCCCCTCACCGCCTCCGGGGCCACCGAGGAGCAGTGGCGCTCCGCGGTGAAGGAGTCCACCGGCACCGCGGCCGCCGACCTGCTGTGGGAGACGCCCGAGGGCATCGGCGTGAAGCCGCTGTACACCGGGCGGGACGTGGAGGGTCTGGACTTCCTGCGGACCTACCCGGGCGTGGCCCCCTACCTGCGCGGCCCGTACCCGACGATGTACGTGAACCAGCCGTGGACGATCCGGCAGTACGCCGGCTTCTCCACGGCCGAGGAGTCGAACGCCTTCTACCGGCGCAACCTGGCGTCCGGCCAGAAGGGCCTGTCGGTGGCCTTCGACCTGCCGACGCACCGCGGATACGACAGCGACCACCCGCGCGTCACGGGCGACGTCGGCATGGCGGGCGTGGCGATCGACTCGATCTACGACATGCGGCAGCTGTTCGACGGGATCCCGCTGGACCGGATGTCGGTGTCGATGACGATGAACGGCGCGGTGCTGCCGGTCCTCGCGCTGTACATCGTGGCGGCGGAGGAGCAGGGCGTCTCCCCCGACAAGCTCGCCGGGACCATCCAGAACGACATCCTCAAGGAGTTCATGGTCCGCAACACCTACATCTATCCGCCGAAGCCCTCGATGCGGATCATCTCCGACATCTTCGCGTTCACCTCGCAGAAGATGCCGCGGTACAACTCGATCTCCATCTCGGGCTACCACATCCAGGAGGCCGGTGCCACGGCCGACCTGGAGCTGGCGTACACCCTCGCGGACGGTGTGGAGTACCTGCGGGCGGGGCAGGCGGTGGGTCTGGACGTGGACGCGTTCGCGCCGCGCCTGTCGTTCTTCTGGGCGATCGGCATGAACTTCTTCATGGAGGTCGCGAAGCTGCGCGCAGCCCGTCTGCTGTGGGCGAAGCTGGTGAAGCAGTTCGACCCGAAGAACGCCAAGTCGCTGTCGCTGCGCACGCATTCGCAGACCTCGGGGTGGTCGCTGACCGCGCAGGACGTCTTCAACAACGTGACGCGCACGTGCATCGAGGCGATGGCGGCGACGCAGGGCCACACCCAGTCGCTGCACACCAACGCCCTCGACGAGGCGCTCGCACTGCCGACGGACTTCTCGGCGCGCATCGCCCGCAACACGCAGCTGCTGCTCCAGCAGGAGTCGGGAACCTGCCGGTCGATCGACCCGTGGGGCGGCAGCGCGTACGTCGAGAAGCTGACGTACGACCTGGCGCGGCGGGCCTGGCAGCACATCGAGGAGGTCGAGGCGGCCGGCGGTATGGCGCAGGCCATCGACGCGGGCATCCCCAAGCTGCGCGTGGAGGAGGCCGCGGCGCGCACGCAGGCGCGGATCGACTCCGGCCGGCAGCCGGTGATCGGCGTGAACAAGTACCGCGTGGAGAACGACGAGGCCATCGAGGTCCTCAAGGTCGACAACTCCTCGGTGCGCGCCCAGCAGATCGCCAAGCTGCGGCGGCTGCGCGAGGAGCGTGACGAGGCGGTCACGCAGGACACGCTGCGGGCGCTGACGAACGCCGCCGAGCGGGGTGACGGCAACCTGCTCGCGCTGGCGGTGGACGCGGCGCGCGCCAAGGCGACCGTGGGTGAGATCTCGGACGCACTGGAGAAGGTGTACGGGCGGCACGCGAGCCAGATCCGTACGATCGCGGGCGTGTACCGCAACGAAGCAGGCGAGTCGCCGTCGGTGGAGCGCACCCGGGCGCTGGTGGACCGGTTCGAGGAGGCGGAGGGCCGTCGTCCGCGCATCCTGGTGGCCAAGATGGGCCAGGACGGTCACGACCGCGGCCAGAAGGTGATCGCGACCGCCTTCGCCGACCTGGGCTTCGACGTGGACGTCGGCCCGCTGTTCCAGACCCCGGCGGAGGTGGCCCGCCAGGCCGTCGAGGCGGACGTCCACGTGGTGGGCGTGTCGTCGCTGGCGGCCGGTCACCTGACCCTCGTCCCGGCGCTGCGCGAGCAGCTGGCGGAGGAGGGCCGCGAGGACATCATGATCGTGGTCGGCGGGGTGATCCCGCCGGCCGATGTCCCGACGCTGCTGGAGATGGGCGCGACGGCGGTGTTCCCGCCGGGGACGGTCATCCCGGACGCAGCCCACGACCTGGTGACGCGGCTGGCCGCCGACCTGGGCCACGAGCTGTAGGCGGGCGCCGGTGCCGAAGATCGACATCGAGGCCTACGCGAAGGGGGTGCTCGACGGCAGGCGTGCGGTCGTCGCCCGCGCGATCACCCTCGTCGAGTCCACCCTGCCGGCTCACCGGGCGCTCGCGCAGAGCCTGTTGACGCAGCTGCTGCCGCATGCGGGGCGGGCACGCCGGATCGGCATCAGCGGGGTGCCGGGGGTGGGCAAGTCCACCTTCATCGACGCCTTCGGCACGATGCTGACAGGGCTCGGCCACCGGGTGGCGGTGCTCGCGGTGGACCCGTCCTCGACGCGTACGGGCGGCTCCATCCTGGGTGACAAGACCCGGATGGAGCGGCTGTCGGTGGATCCGGCGGCGTTCGTGCGGCCGTCGCCGTCGGCGGGCACGCTGGGCGGCGTCGCCAAGGCCACCCGTGAGTCGATGATCGTGATGGAGGCGGCGGGCTACGACGTGGTCCTCGTCGAGACGGTCGGTGTGGGCCAGTCGGAGACGACGGTGGCGGGGATGGTCGACTCCTTCCTGCTGCTGTCCCTGGCCCGGACGGGCGACCAGCTGCAGGGCATCAAGAAGGGCGTCCTGGAACTGGCGGACGTCCTGGCGGTGAACAAGGCGGACGGCCCGCACGAGCGGGACGCGAAGGCCGCGGCGCGGGAGCTGTCGGGCGCGCTGCGGCTGATGCACCCGGTGGACGCGGCGTGGACGCCGCCCGTACTGACGTGCAGCGCGCGGGAGTCGGCGGGGCTGGACGAGGTGTGGAACCGCCTGGAGCAGCACCGGACGCTGCTGGAGGCGGGGGGCCGGCTGGCGGCGAAGCGGGCGGCGCAGCAGGTGGAGTGGACCTGGTCGATGGTCCGCGACGAACTGCTGGAGCGCCTGCGCGCGGACCCGGCGGTACGCGACCTGGCACCGGCCCTGGAGTCCGAGGTGCGGGCGGGGACCCTGACCCCGACCTCTGCCGCGGACCGCATCCTGTCGGCGTTCGGCAGGCCGGGCGCCTGAGGTGGGTGCGGCGGCCCGGCGCCCCTGCGGGGGAGCCGGGCCGCCGTGTCACGCCTCGACGAGGACCGGGGCGGTCGGGGTGAGGGACTCGCGCAGGATGCGGGCCTGTTCCGGGGTGTCGTCGGCGGCGAGGAGGGCCGAGAGGACGGCGATGCGGGCCTGGCCGGCGCGGAGGGTGCCCGTGGGGACGGCGCCGGCGGCGACGAGGTCCACCGCGCCGCCGTGCGTGTAGATCTCGGTGACCGGACCGGCCATGACCCGCGTGGTCAGGGCGACGAGCACGCCGCGGGCGACCGCGGCCCGGACCGCCTCGACGATCTCCGGGGTGGCGTTGCCCGCGCCGGTCCCGATGAGGACGACGCCGCGGGCGCCGGCCTCGACGGCGGCGTTCAGGAGCACGGGGTCGGCGTCGGCGTGGTGCATCACGATGTCGACGCGCGGCGGGAGTTGGGGCATGGCGGGCAGCGGGAGCGGGGCCGGGCGCCGGGGGGTGCGCAGGAGGGTGACCTTGCCGAAGCCGACCTTCCCGAGCAGGTCCTGGGAGGGGTCGGCGAACGCGTCGAGGTCCACGGCCTGCGTCTTGACGGTGCCGCGGGCGGCGTGCACGCGTCCGGCGAAGGCGATCAGGACGCCGAGGCCGCGGGTGGTGGCGGCGGTGAGCAGGGCGTCGTACAGGTTTCCGGGGCCGTCTCCGTCGGCCGTGCCCATGGGCCGCTGCGATCCGGTGAAGACGACGGGACGCGGGTCGTGGTGGTGGAGGTCGACGAGGAACGCCGACTCTTCGAGGGTGTCGGTGCCGTGGGTGACGACGATGCCGTCGACGCCGGGGTCGGCGAGCACCTCGTGCACGGTGCGCAGGAGGGTGAGCTGGTGGGCCGTGGTGAGGCGGGGGCTGTTCACGCTGAACAGGTCGACGACCTCGACGGTCATGCCCTCGGGCAGCGGCGCCGTGGCGATGACCTCGTTGCCGTCGGCGTCCGCGGCGAAGCCGGAGCCCTGCCAGCGGCTGGCTATCGTGCCGCCGGTGCTGATGACGACGATCCGTCCCATGCTGGGTGCCGCCCTTCCGTCACTCGTACATATGTGCTCAAAGCAGCAATGATAGAGCGATCTTCACGCAATAGGCTTGCGTCTTCCATCGAGGTGTTCGCGAGACCTTGGGTGATAATTGCGCCATGGACGCCATCGACCGCGATATCTTGCGCGAGCTCCAGGCCGATGGGCGGCTGAGCAACCAGGAACTCGCCCACCGCGTGGGGCTGACCCCGTCCCCGTGCATGCGCCGGGTGCGGCAGCTGGAGCAGGACGGTGTGATCCAGGGCTACCGCGCCGTGATCGACCCCGAGGCGGTCGAGCGCGGTTTCGAAGTGCTCGTGTCGGTCGAGGTGCGCCGCGACCGGGAGGCGGTGGAGGCCTTCGAGGCCGCCCTCCAGGACATCCCCGACGTGATCGAGGCCTACCGCCTCTTCGGGAGCCCCGGCTGCCTGCTGCGGATCGCCGTCGCGGACCTGCGCGCGTACGAGCGGCTGTGGATCGAGAAGCTCACCGCCCTGACCGGTATCACCGAGGTCAACTCGCAGATCATCATGAAGCGCATCAAGGAGCCGACGGGCCTTCCGGTCGACCGCTGACCCGTCCGGCCGGCGGGAACGCCCGTGCGCCGACGGCCCTTTCGGGTCGTCGGCGCAGGCGTCGCGTCCCGCCGGGCCGGGGTCAGCGCAGGGCGCCGGCCTCCTGCTCGCTGCGCTGGTGGGGCAGGACCGGGGTGGTGCGGTTGAGCTTCTCACCCTCGACGTCCATGTTCGGCAGCATCCGGTCGAGCCAGCGGGGCAGCCACCAGGCGGACCGGCCGAGCAGCGCGAACAGGGCGGGCACGAGGGCCATGCGGACGACGAAGGCGTCGAAGAGGACGGCGACGGCGAGGCTGAAGCCGACCATCTTCACGAAGACGTTGTCCTCCATGATGAAGCCGGAGAAGACGCTGACCATGATGATCGCGGCGGCGCCGACCACCCGGCCGCCGTAGCGGAATCCGGTGACGACCGCTTCCTTGGGCTGCTCCCCGTGGACGTAGGCCTCCCGCATCCGGGTCACGAGGAAGACCTCGTAGTCCATCGCGAGGCCGAACACCACACCGATCATGAAGATCGGCAGGGTGCTCATGATCGGACCGGGCTGTTCGACGCCGAAGAGGTCCCCGAGCCAGCCCCACTGGAAGACGGCCACGACCGCACCGAGGGCCGCGCTCACGGAGAGCAGGAAGCCCAGGGCCGCCTTGAGCGGGACGAGCAGCGAACGGAAGACCAGGACGAGCAGGAGGAAGGCGAGTCCGACGACCAGCCCCAGGTAGGGAAGCATCGCGTCGTCGAGGGTCTGGGAGAAGTCGATGAACAGGGCGGTCTGGCCGGTCACCAGGATCTCGGCGCCGCCGTTGCCCGCTCCGAGGGTGCCGGCGGCGCCCCGGATGTGCCCCACGAGCTCCTCGGTCTCGGTCTCGGTGGGTCCGGTCTTCGGGATGACCGTGAGCACCGCCGTGTCGCCCTTGTCGTTGGGCGTGGCCGGGGTGACGGTGGCGACGCCCTCGACCGCGGCGAGTTCCTTGCCGACGCCGCCGGCGGCGGCCGCGGCGTCCTTGGCCCGGACCGTGACCGTCAGCGGACCGTTGAACCCGGCGCCGAAGGACTCGGACAGCATGTCGTAGGCCTTGCGCTGGGTGGTCTCCGGCGCCATGGTGCCCTCGCCCGGCAGGCCGAGCTGGAGGCTCGCCGCCGGTACGGCGACGGCGCCGAGGCCGACGACGCCGAAGAGGAGGACGACGAGCGGTCGGCGGACGACGAAACGTGCCCACCGGGTGCCCAGGTTCGGCTTGTGGCCCTTGGCGGCCCGCTGGTCGGCCTTGCGCTGCTGGCGCTCGGTGAGCGGCTTGCCGCTGTACTGCTTGCGGTCCCGACGGGGCATGACCTTGATCGGTGCGAAGCCGAGGAGGGCCGGGACGAAGGTGATGGCGATGAGGACCGCGACGGCGACGGTGCCGGCCGCGGCGAGACCCATCTTGGTGAGCATCGGGATGTTCACCACGGTGAGGCCGGCCAGGGCGACGATGACGGTGAGCCCGGCGAAGACGACGGCGGAGCCTGCCGTCCCGACGGCCCGTCCCGCGGCCTCCTGGCGTTCGCGGCCCTCGGCCATCTCGGAGCGGTAGCGGGAGACGATGAACAGGGCGTAGTCGATGCCGACCGCGAGGCCGATCATCAGCGCGAGGGTGGACGTGGTGCTGGACAGGCCGAGGGTGCTGCCGAGTGCGGTGATGGCCGCGCCGCCGATGGCGACGCCGAGGATGGCCGTGAGCAGGGGCATGCCCGCGGCGATCATCGAGCCGAAGGTGAGGACCAGGACGATCGCGGAGATCAGGATGCCGATGCCTTCGGCTCCCCCGCCCGGTGCTCCGTCGACCTTGACGGCGTCACCGCCGGCCTCGACGACGAGGCCGCTCGCCCGGGCGTCCGCCAGGACCTTGTCGAGGCCGTCGTGGGCCTTGTCGTCCAGTTTGAGCGCGGTCAGCTTGTAGGTGGCGACGGCATAGGCCGTGGTGCCGTCCTGGCTGATGGCGTTGGTCTGGAAGGGGTCGGACGCGGAGATCACGTCCGGTGCCTTGCCGAGCGCCCCGACGAGGGTCTCGACCTTGGCCTTCTGGGCGGGCTCGGAGAGCTTCTCGCCGCCGGGCGTACGGACCACCACGCGGGCGGTGGCCCCGTCCACGCTCATGGCCGGGAACTTTTCCTTCAGCAGGTCGAAGGCCTTCTGGGACTCGGTACCCGGCATCGAGAAGGTGTCGGCGGGCGGCGCCGGCGCGGTGGAGGCCGCGAAACCGACCCCGACCAGGACGGCGACCCACAGCAGGGCGACCAGGCCTCGTCGCCGGAAGGCGAAGCGGCCCACTTTGTAAAGGAAGGTGGCCATAGCGAAAAGAACTCCTGTGCGAATCAGGGGGCGAGCGGGGCGGTCGGTGCATTCGGGGGGTGGTCGGCACGGTCGGCCGGAGGTCCGGCCTCGGAGGGCGCCGTCCGTGACGCCATCATGGCACAGACATGGCGCCACTGTCGTGCCATTTCCGCGCCACCGAGGCGGAGTGGCCGGAAGAGGCTGCTCGGTGCACGGCTTCACGCAGCCGCCGGCGCAGGCGGGCGACCACCTGCGACCTGGGGGATCGCCGCCACGGGCACGGTCCGGTTCACCCAGCCGACCGACAGTCGGGGCGAGTTGGTACCGGCCACGGCGCCCGCGCCAGCCGGTGCCGTACGGCGCCATGGGGCGGAGCCATGTGACGCCATCATGGCGTCATCTCCAGGCGGCGGCGCAGCCGGTTCTCCTCCGGCAGCGCCGCCACCGGCCGGTCTGCGGCTGCGGCCCGGCGCGGCCGGCCCGCTCACGGCCGCGCCTCGTCCGGCTCCGGATCGGGCACGATCACCGTGCCCGCCCCCTCGTCCGTGAACATCTCCAACAGCACCGCATGCGGAACGCGCCCGTCGATCACGCGCGCGGCGCCGACGCCACCGCGCACGGCGCGCAGGCACCCGGTCATCTTGGGGACCATCCCGTCGGCGAGCTCGGGGAGCAGCTTCTCCAGTTCGCGCGCGGTGAGCCGGGTGATGACCTCACCCCCCGCCGGCCAGCCCGCGTACAGGCCCTCGACGTCGGTGAGCATCACGAGCGCCTCCGCCTTCAGCGCGGTGGCCAGAGCGGCCGCCGCCGTGTCGGCGTTGACGTTGTAGACGTGGCCGTCCTCGGCACTGCGGGCGACGGACGAGACGACCGGTATCCGGCCGTCCGCGAGCAGCGCCTCGACGGCGCCGGTGTCCACCCGGGTGATGTCGCCGACCCGGCCGATGTCCACCGGTTCACCGTCGACCCAGGGCACGTGCCGGACGGCGGTGAGGGTGTCGGCGTCCTCACCGGTCATGCCGACGGCCAGCGGGCCGTTCGCGTTGATCAGCCCGACGAGCTCGCGCTGGACCCGGCCGGCGAGCACCATGCGGACCACGTCCATCGCCGGTGGCGAAGTGACCCGCAGTCCGGCTCTGAACTCACTGGCCAGGCCGCGCCGTTCGAGTTCGGCGCCGATCTGCGGGCCGCCGCCGTGGACGACCACCGGCCTGAGGCCCGCGTAGCGCAGGAAGACGACGTCCCGGGCGAAGGCCGCGGTCAACTGCTCGTCGACCATGGCGTGCCCGCCCAGTTTGATCACCACGGTGCGGTTCTGGTGACGGGTCAGCCACGGCAGCGCGTCGCAGACGGACCGCGCCTTGTCCAGGGCGGACCGCTGATGGCGGGTCAGCCGGATCTCATGTGCGGGGGAAAGGGAACGGCCGGTCGCGCTGGCGACGCTCATCGGCACAACTCCTTCTGTGGAGGGCTCGGCTCCGGCTCCCGGGGACGTGAAGGACCACGGCACGGGGCCGTGGTCGCCCGTCCAGCATTGCGCGCGAGAAGGCGGGACGGGAAGTGCATTCCCGGGAACTCGACCGGAACCGCGGACATTCGGTGCTCGGTGTCCGGCACCGTTCAGGCCGTCCCGTCAACAGGACGACGGGACGGGCGGGCCGAAGGGACCGGAGGTGCACCGCATGCGGCCGACGGTCTCCACGCGGCGTCCGAAAGGTGCCATGATCGGGCACGGCGGTCTCGCCAACTCCCTCCCCATTGATGGATGACGGTCCTTTCCCGGCCGGGAAGCGGGCCGTGAACGGCTTGAATTGGAGTGGATTCATGAGCAGCAACCCGTTCGACGACGCCGACGGCCGGTTCTACGTCTTGGTGAACGACGAGGGGCAGCATTCGCTGTGGCCGTCGTTCGCCGAGGTGCCCGCCGGCTGGCGCGTCGTTTTCGGCGAGGAAAGCCGCCAGCTGTGCCTGGAGCACGTCGAGGCGAACTGGACCGATCTGCGGCCGAAGAGCCTGCGCGACGCGATGGACGCCGACCGGGTGGCCGTCGACGCCGCGTGAGCGTACGGCACGGCTCCGCGCATTCCGCATGCGTCTGAACGCACGGACCGGGGAACGCGGAATGCAGAAAGCGGAATGCGGGTGACGTCGGAAAGGGTGGGCCCCGGTGCTGTTCGTCCAGCACCGGGGCCCACCCTTCGGTCGTGCCGGGCGTACGGGTCAGGCCCGCACGGCCGTGCCCGCGGCCTCGACGGCCCGGGTCCCGGCCAGCTCCTGCTCGGCCCTGCGCAGGACGATGGAGTCGGCGATCTCCCCGCTGCGCACGGCGATGTTGGACAGCAGCGACGACGACAGGCCGTGGGTGTGCTCGGTGCCGCCCTGGAGGTAGATCCCGCAGGACGGCCCGGACGCGGTGACGAGGCGGTAGTCGCGCTCCACCCGGTGCCGGCCGCTCTCGTCCCGCAGGAAGTGCCGGTCGAAGTCGCCGAGCAGGCCGGAGGGGTCCATGCCCTCGTAGCCGGTCGCGAACACGAGCGCGTCGACGTGGAGTTCCTGGGGCTCGCTGTCGAGCAGCGAGCGCAGGGTGAGCCGCGTCTCGTTGCCGACCCTCGCGACGTCGGCGACCCGGGTGAGGTTGAGGAAGTGCAGGCGCTTGTCGCCGCGCACCTCCTCCTCGTACGAGCGCTGGTGCAGGGCGCGGATCACCTCGTCGTCGACGACGGAGTAGTTGGTGTTGCGGTGGTAGTGCCAGAAGGCCTCCCGCGCCTGATCGGTGCCGAAGTAGTACTCGTCGACGGCCGCCGGGTCGAACACCTGGTTGGCGAAGGGCGTGTCGTCCGCCACGGAGTAGCCGTAGGACGGGATGACGGCGCTGACCCGCGCGTGCGGGAGCATGTCGTACAGGAAGCGGGTGATCTCGGCCGCGCTCTGGCCGGCTCCGACCACCGCCACGCTCTTGAGTTCGTCGGGGTCGAGGCTGCGGAACCGCTCCAGGAACTGCGAGCTGTGCCAGACCCGTTCGTCGGCGGTCACCCCGGCCGGGAGGCGGGGCACCAGGCCGGTCGATATCGCCACGTTGCGCGCCCTGACCAGCCGGACGTCGCCGCCGGCGCCCCGCACCTCCAGCCGGAGGTGCTCGGGGGATCCGGCGCCGGCGTCACCGGAGGGCCGGATCGCGGTGACCTCGCAGCCGTAGGACACCCGGTCGGCCAGGCCCGCCGCCGCCCATTCCAGGTACTGGTGGAATTCCTGCCGGGTCGGGAAGAAGTCCTGGTTGTTGACGAACTGCACCAGGCGGCCGGCCTCGTGCAGATACGAGACGAAGCTGAACCTGGACACCGGATTGCGGAAGGTGGCCAGGTCCTTCAGGAAGGAAATCTGCATGGTCGTCGACGGCAGCAGCATATTGCGATGCCATCCGAACGACTCCTGACGCTCGAAGAACGCGGCCTTGACCGGACGCTCCGGAACGTTGGCCCGGTGCTCTTCCAGAGCGATGGCGAGCGACAGGTTGGACGGGCCGAAGCCGATGCCGACCACGTCGTGAATCTCTTGGTCATGCGTACCCGTTGTACCCATAGACAATTCTCCCGCTAGCGTCTTGGAATCTCGTCCGGTGATCCGGGAGACCTTTGTTCAGTATTGCGCCGAAGAACGTCCCGGCGCCAACCTGAAGGCATCAGCAAAGCAATCCGAACGGCCTTTGATGCGGACCGGATACGGAAGACCGCGTATCCCCGTCCCGGTGACGGGACAGCGATACGGCCGGTCCGGATTTCCATGCATTCGAGTACCGCGTGCCGACCGAGAGGTGAATTCCGGATGTTCGTCCCGAGCAACTACCGTGAACCGGACAGTTCATGGATGACCGATCTGATGCGCGACAATCCCCTGGCACTGGCCGTGACGAACGGGACGGCCGACTGCGGCCCGTTCGCCACCCATCTTCCGGTCATCGCCGATCCGCAGGCGAACGAGGAATGGGCCCCCGATCTGTCCGGCGGCAGGCTCCTCGGCCACATGAACAAGGCGAATCCGCACTGGGCCGCACTGAAGACGGGCGGTGTGGTCCTACTGGCCTTCACCGGCCCGCATTCCTATGTCTCTCCCACGGTGTACGAGAAGTCACCGGCGGCCCCGACGTGGGATTTCACCTCCGTGCACGTGCGCGGCGTGGTGGAGAAGATCGAGTCGAGCGAGGAGACGATGCAGGTCGTGCAGTCCACCGTGCGCGCCTTCGAGGAGGCGAAGTTCGGAACGGGCTGGGACATGACCGACTCGGTCGGCTACTTCCACCAGCTGCTCCCCGGCGTGGGCGCCTTCCGGATCACGGTGACCGGCGCCGAGGGCATGTTCAAGCTCAGCCAGGAGCAGCCGGCCGAGGTGCGCGGCCGGGTACTGGACTCCTTCACCCGCAGCGGGTGCACGCGGCAGCGCGACACGGCCGACCTCATGCGGCAGCTGCCCTGATCCGCGGGCGGCGGCCCGCCGGGTCCCCGGGCCCGCACTCCCCCGCGAGTGCGGGCCCGAGGGCCCCACGGCCGTGGGCGGCGTTCAGGCATCGGGGGCCGGTCCCTGGGGGGCCGCCGCCTGCGGCAGCCCCCTGCCCGCGGCCGGCTTCGGCCCTTCGAGCTCCAGCGGTCCCGCGGGCCCGGCCGGTATCCCCGTCGGCTCCGCGGGCGTCCCCACCAGTTCCGCCGGCCCCTGCACGGCTTCGCCCAGCCTGCCGAGCTCCGCCAGGGCCTGCTGCGCCGCGCTGTCCAGGGTGACGAGCACCCACCGCTCGAAGTCCACACCGGCCTGCTCGGCCGCCCGGTGCCACCACTGCAGGCGGCTGCCGGGCACTTCGAGCCTCCGCGTCGGTTCCGCGGAGATCCGGGGCTGCGTCCGGTTCTCCCGCGCGGCACGGATGGCGCTGCGCAGTTGCTTGGTGGTCCACCGGCGCTGCTCGGCGCGGTCGAGCCAGGCCTCCTGCTCGTCGTGCGGCAGGGACGCCAGCTCGGCGTGGTGCTGGAAGCTGAGCGCGCCGCGCCGGCGGCCGAAGTCGAACCGCCGGGACACCCACGCGTAGTTGCGCAGGGTCTGGTACTGGAGCCCCGCGGCCCGGATCCCGCGCTGGTAGCGGTCGGTGTAGTGGTCCTTGCCGTACACGAGCCAGTCCCCGAGCCACCACGAGGAGGAATCCACGATTCCGGACAGCTGTCGGCCGGCCTTCTCCCAGTCGTCGAAGGACATCCCCGCCGGCATCTGCAGTCCGACCTTCGTGGTCAGTACCTGACCGCGCCGCGGATCCTCGCCCACGGCCCTGCGCGGCCTCGGCGCCTGGTCGGGGCCCGTGCGGATCTGCCCCGTTCTCGATCCCTCGATGTCGCCGGCCTGAATCACCATCATGCCTCCCTGAGACGGGGTCCACAGAACAGGTGTGGAGGCTCGCAGCACGTGCTAAAGGCGTGCCAAAGTCGCCCGCGGCCCGCAGCGGAGCGTCCTGTCGACGGGACGGCCGGCCGCCCCGTCGAACAACTGAGCAGTCGTTGCCCGCCGGCTCCGCCTGTCGCCGCCGTTCTGTTCTCCGCCTCCGGGGCGAGCGGTATGTTCATTCTCGGCCAGAGTTTCTCCGCAGCGGCTCAGCAGAATTCCCATCGCCGCCGGCTCGGCTTTTCTCGCGAGGCATCACAGGTGAAGCGGAACGGCTATGGCCATTTCCTCTCGTCCGCACTGCGCCTCCCTATTCAGCTCATTCAGTCGATTCAGCAGGAGCAGGAGGATCGGAAGATGACGCACTCCCCGGCCCACAGGGCGCCCGTCTCGTCGCGCGCGGCGCGGCTCAAGGGCAGCGGCCTGACCGAGGTGTTCATGCTGGCGCGGACCCGTGACGCCGTCGATCTGGCCGTCGGCACCCCCGGCCACCCCAAGACCTCCGCCGACATGATCGAGGAGGCCGCCCGGGCCGTGCGGGCCGGCCACAACCAGTACGAGCACCCCAACGGCGACGCCCTGCTGCGCCGGCGGATCGCGGAGTCCCTGGGGACCCCGACCGACCCGGACACCGAGGTCACCGTCACCGCGGGCGCGACGGAGGCCCTCTTCGTCGCCCTGCTGGCCACCGTCGACCCCGGTGACGAGGTCATCCTGCTCGACCCGGGCTTCGACCACTTCACCGCCGCCGTCGAACTGACCGGTGCCGTACCCCGGTACGTACGGCTGCACGCGCCCGAGTGGCGCTTCGACCCCGCCGAGCTGGCCGCCGCCTTCTCCCCCCGCACCCGGGCCGTCCTCCTGAACACCCCCGGCAACCCGACCGGCCGGGTCCTCACCGCACAGGAGCTGGACGAGATCGCCGCGCTGTGCGAGCGGTGGGACGCCACCGTGATCTCCGACGAGGTCTACCGGTCCTTCACCTTCGACGGCCGCCCCCACGTCTCCGTCGCCGACGTGCCCGCACTCGCCGGGCGCAGCATCGTCGTCGGGTCCCTGTCGAAGAGCCACGCCGTCAGCGGTTGGCGGCTGGGCTTCCTGCGGTCCGATCCGGTGCGCACCGCCGCCCTGCGCCAGGTGCACGAACTCACCACGCTGGGCGCCGCCGTCCCGCTCCAGGTGGCCGCGGGACGCACCGCCCACCGCGTCGACCTGCCGGCCGCCTCGGCCGAGATGGCCGAGCGGCGCGACCTCGCCCAGGACGTCTTCTCCCGCATGGGCATGAAGTTCGCCCCGGCGGAGGGCGGCTGCTTCCTCTTCGCCGACATCTCCCCGCTCACCGGCGGCCGGCAGGACAGCCTCGGCTTCGTCCGCGAACTCCTGGACCGCACCGGCGTGCTGGTCGTTCCCGGCACGCCCTTCTTCGCCGATCCCGCCGCCGGGGAGCAGTACGTGCGCATCGCCTTCAACCGGCAGGCCCGCGTCCTGCGCGAGGCCGAGCGCCGCCTCCTGAACACCTGACCACCGAACCACAACGGGGAGGAAAGGCATGAAGCACCGCAGCGCCGGCCCGCTGGGCCCGCTTCCGGAGTTCCTCGGTCAGTACGTGGCCGGGGAGGGGCAGGTACCGGACGGCATCGACGTCGTCCCGTTCTTCACGCCCGCCGGGGACAAGATGTGGCTGGTGTGCGACTACGCGCTGGCCCGCCGGGTCCTGACGGACCGGCGGTTCAGCCGCGCGGAGGCCGTCACGCCGCGGGCCCCGAAGCTCAACGACGCCCAGCCCGTGCCGAATTCCATGATGAGCATGGACGGAGCGGACCACTCCAGGCTGCGGCGCGTCGTGACCAAGGCGTTCACCACGGGCCGCGCCGCCTCCCTGGCGCCGGCCGTCGAGGAGCTGGCCGACCGCCACCTCGACGCCCTGGCCGCGTCGGGGCCCGGCTCCGATCTGATCGAAGTGCTCGCCGCACCGCTGCCGCTGGCCGTGCTGTGCTCGCTGCTCGGGATACCGCCCGAGGACGCCGCCCGCTTCCGCGACTGGGTCGAGGTCCTCTTCGACATCTCGGCCAGCACCCCGCAGGAGAAGGCCAGGCGCCGCCTGGAACTGATCGACTACATGGCCGACCTGATCGACCGCAAACGCCGCCGGCCGCAGGACGACCTCCTCACCTCCATGATCGCGGCGCACGAGCAGGGTGACCTGTCCATGGGCGAACTGCTCACCATGGGGCTCACCCTGCTGATGGCCGGCTACGAGACGGTGGTCGGACAGCTCGGCCTGTCGGTGCACGCCCTGCTCCGCGACCCGGCCGCGTACCGGGAGCTGTGCGGGCGGCCCGACCGGCTGGCCCCGACGGTCGAGGAGCTGCTGCGGCTGACCCCCTCGACCCCGATCAGCTTCCCCCGGGTCGCGGTGGAGGCCGTACCGCTCGGCAGCGTCACGGTCCAGGCCGGGGAGGGCGTCATCGTCTCCCTGCTGCACGGGAACCGGGACGGCAAGACCTTCGCCGAGCCGGAACTGCTGGATCCGCAGGGGCACGACGCCGCGCACCTGACGTTCGGCCACGGGGTGCACCGGTGCCTCGGCGCACCGCTGGCCAGGCTCCAGCTGCAGATCGTGCTGGAGCGGCTGATGCGCCGGTTCCCCACCCTGCGGCCGGCCGCCGGCCCCGACGCCGTGGTCTGGAAGGACGGCCTCGGAACGCGGGGGCTGGCGCGGCTGCTCGTGGACTGGTGACCGAGCCGCCGCGCGCGCCGCGGGCCGGTCGTACAGGCGGGTCGCCTCCCGGGTGTTCCGGGCGTCCCCCTCGAAGTGCTGCTCCCCGGAACACCTTTGGACTTGGAGTGAGGATCCGCATGTCTGTCGAGACCACCCGCCGCGACGCCGAGTTCGCCGGGGCCGTCGGGGAGCCCGTCGCCGTCGTCGGACTGTCCTGCCGCGTCCCGGGAGCGGACGGGCCCGTCGAGGGCTTCGACCCGTCGTTCTTCGGGATCGAGCCCGCGGCTGCCGCATCGGTGGACGCGCGCCATGGGCTCCTGCTGCAACGCTGCTGGGAGGCCCTGGAGGAGTCCGGTACCGTGCCGGGCTCGCTGCGCGGGGCCGCCGGTACGGGTGTCTTCCTCGGCCAGGACGACGAGGGCGGGGGCGAGGGGCCCGCCGCCGCGGTCGCGGCCGTGTACGGCCTGACCGGTGCGCACCGGACCGTGTACGCGGGAGCGGCGTCGGCCCTGGCGGCGGTGCATGCGGCCGTCGGGAGCCTGCGCAGCGGCGAGAGCACGATCGCCCTCGCGGGCACCGCGGACGGGGCCGTCGTCGTCCTCAAGTGCCTCGCGCGGGCCGAGTCCGACGGCGACCGGATCCTCGCCGTGCTCGCTGCCACGGGCCCCGCCACCGGCTCCGACCCCGCGCCGGACGAGGGCTCCGGGGACGGCGGCGCCGGTGACCGCCTGGGTGAGGTGCTGCGGGCGGCCGGCGCCGGGCGGCGCTCGGTGGTGCGGGCGGCCGACGGCGACGGAGCCGTGTGGGCCGTCGAGGCCGACGGCCCGCCCCGGGAGCGTGCGCAGGACCGGGCCGACAGGCGGCCGGCCGCCTATCGGGGAGGGGTGGTGCCGTGGGTGCTCTCCGGGCACACCCCGGGCGCCGAGCGGGCCCGGGCGCACCAGCTCCTCGCCCGGCTCACCGAGGACACCGGCACTCCCTCCCCCGTGGCCGACATCGGGCACTCCCTGGCCGTGTCCCGTACCGCGTTCGCGCACCGCTCGGTCCTGCTGGCCGCGACGGGGGCGGAGTTCGCCGAGGAACTGGCCGCGCTCGCCGAGGGCCGCCGCGGACCCGGACGGGTCGGCGGCACGGCCGCCCCGCGCGAACGGGCCGTCTTCGTCTTCCCCGGCCACGGCGCGCAGTGGCCCGGCATGGCCGCCGACCTGCTCGACGGCTCCGACGTCTTCCTCTCCAGTGTCCGGGCCACCGCCGAGGCCCTCGCCCCCTACGTCGACTGGTCCCTGGAGGACGTGCTGCGCGGGGTGCCCGGCGCGCCTTCCCTCGACCGCGTCGACGTCGTCCAGCCCGCGCTGTTCGCGGTCTCCCTCGGCCTTGCCGCGCTCTGGCGCTCCTTCGGCATCGAACCGGCCGCCGTCGTCGGCCACAGCATCGGCGAGATGGCCGCGGCCGTCGTCGCGGGCGGGCTGACCCTGGCGGACGGTGCCCGGGTCAGCGCCCTGTGCGGGCGGGCCCAGGCACGGCTCGCCGGCCGCGGCTCCATGCTGTCGGTGCTCCTGCCCCTCGACGAGGTGCGGTCGCGGACGGCGCCGTACGCAGGACGGCTGTCCGTCGCGGGCGTCAACGGCCCGCAGTCCGTCACCGTCTCCGGTGCGCTCGACGCCGTCGAGCAGCTCGGCGCGGAACTCACCGCCGACGGCGTACGGGTGCGGCGGGTCGCCATCGACTACGCGGCGCACTCCGCGCACATCGACGAGATCCACGACGAGCTGCTCACCGTGCTGGCCCCGGTCCGGCCGCGCCGGGGCACCGTCCCCTTCCACTCCGGGCTGACCGGCGCGCTGCTGGACACCCGCTCGCTCGACGCCTCGTACTGGTTCCGCAGCCTGCGCGAGCCCGTGCTGTTCGAGCGCTCGGTCCGGTGCGTCGCCGACCACGACCTGTTCGTCGAGGTCGGTCCCCACCCGGTGCTGACCCTGCCGCTCGGGCAGACCCTGGAGGCCACCGGATCCACCGCCGCCACCCTCGGATCGCTGCGGCGCGGTGCGGACGGCCCGCAGCGCTTCCTGACGTCCGTGGCCGAGGCGTACGCGCACGGGGCCCCCGTCGACTGGAGCCCCGTCTTCTCCGCGGACTGCGCGGTCGTCGGCCTGCCCACGTACCCGTTCGGCGCCGACGCCACCGCCGCCCGCGACCCCTTCGGGATGGGCGGGGACCCGGAGCGCACGGCCCGCTTCCTCATGGACCTGGTGCGCAACGAGGTGGCCCTGGTCCTCGGGCGCGGCACGGGTGCGGACGTCGACCCGGCCCGCACCTTCCAGGAGCTGGGCTTCGACTCGGCGACCGCCGTGGAACTGCGCAACCGGCTCGTCGCCGCCACCGGCCTGCACCTGCCCACCACCGTGCTGTTCGACCGGCCCACCCCCGAGAAGCTGGTCGCCCGGCTCGCCGAGCTGTCCGGGACGGCGCTGCCCGCGCACCAGCCGGCCTCCCGGGCCGTCGCACGCCGCGACCACGGCTCCGACGAGCCGATCGCGATCGTGTCCATGGCGTGCCGTTTCCCCGGCGGGGTGACGTCCCCGGAGGACCTGTGGAAGCTGCTCGTGGAGGAGCGCGACGCGGTCTCCGACTTCCCCGGCAACCGCGGCTGGGCGCTGGAGACCCTCTTCGACGGGGACCCCGACCGCGCCGGCACCTCGTACACCCGCCAGGGCGGCTTCCTGCACGACGTGGACCGGTTCGACGCCGAGTTCTTCGGGATCAGCCCGCGTGAGGCCGCCGCCATGGACCCGCAGCAGCGCATGGTCCTCGAAACGGCGTGGGAGGCCGTGGAGCGCGCCGGGATCGACCCGGCCGAGCTGCGCGGCAGCGGGACCGGTGTGTACGTGGGCGCGATGGCCCAGGACTACGGCCCGCGCCTGCACGAGGCGGGCGAGGGAGTCGGCGGTTACCTGCTGACCGGCACGTACACGAGCGTGGTCTCCGGCCGCGCCTCCTACACCCTCGGTCTGGAGGGCCCGGCCGTCACCGTCGACACGGCGTGCTCGGCATCGCTGGTGGCACTGCACACGGCGGCCCAGGCGCTGCGGGCCGGCGAGTGCGAACTGGCGCTGGCCGGCGGGGTGACGGTCATGGCGACGCCGGGCATGTTCGTCGAGTTCAGCCGGCAGCGCGGACTGTCCGTGGACGGCCGCTGCAAGTCCTTCGCGGAGGCGGCGGACGGTACGGGCTGGGGCGAGGGCGTGGGCATGCTGCTCCTGGAGCGGCTCTCCGACGCCCGGCGCAACGGCCACGACGTCCTCGCGGTCATCCGCGGATCGGCCGTCAACCAGGACGGCGCCAGCAACGGGCTGAGCGCCCCCAGCGGCCCCTCCCAGGAGCGGGTCGTCCTGGAGGCCCTCGCCGCCTGCGGCCTGTCCGCGGCGGACGTCGACGCGGTCGAGGCGCACGGCACGGGGACCCGGCTCGGCGACCCCATCGAGGCGCAGGCGCTCCTTGCCACCTACGGCCGGGGGCACGACGCCGAGCGGCCGCTGTACCTGGGCTCGCTGAAGTCCAACATCGGGCACACCCAGGCCGCCGCCGGCGCGGGCGGCGTCATCAAGATGGTGATGGCCCTCCGCCACGGCCTGCTGCCGCGCACCCTGCACGTGGACGCGCCCACCTCGCACGTGGACTGGTCGAGCGGAGCGGTCGCGCTGCTGACCGAGGCCACGCCGTGGCCGGAGACCGGCCGGCCGCGCCGGGCCGGCGTCTCCTCCTTCGGAGTCAGCGGCACCAACGCCCACCTGGTACTGGAGCAGGCGGCGGAGCCGGCCGCCGACACACCCCCGCACACCGACACACCTGCGCACGCCGGGACCGCGCCCGTGCCCTTCCTCGTCTCCGCGAAGACCGAGCAGGCGCTGCGGGCCCAGGCGGGCCGGCTCCTGGAACACCTGAGCGCCGACCCCGGCGCCCGGCTCGCGGACGTCGGCCTCTCCCTCGCCGTGGGCCGCGCGCACTTCGACCGGCGGGCCGCGCTGGTGGCGGCCGACCGTGCCGAGCTGGAACAGGGCCTGCGGGCCCTGGCCGACGGCGGCACCGCCCGCGGGCTGGTGACCGGGCAGAGCCGGCCCGCGGCCCGGCCCGTGTTCGTCTTCCCCGGCCAGGGCGCGCAGTGGGCGGGCATGGCGGCCGGCCTGCTGGAGTCCTCCCCCGTCTTCGCGCGCCGGATGGCCGAGTGCGCCGAGGCCCTGGACCCGCTGGTGGACTGGTCGCTCCTGGACGTGGTCCGCGGCGCGCAGGGGGCTCCCGGCTTCGAGCGCGTGGACGTCGTCCAGCCCGTCCTGTGGGCGGTGATGGTGTCGCTGGCGGCGGTGTGGCGCTCGCTGGGCGTCGAACCGGCCGCCGTGGTGGGGCACTCGCAGGGCGAGATCGCGGCGGCCTGCGTGGCGGGCGTGCTCAGCGTCGAGGACGCGGCCCGGGTGGTGGCGCTGCGCAGCCGCGCCCTGACCGTGTTGTCGGGCCGGGGCGGCATGATGTCCGTGGCGCAGCCGGCCGCGTGGGTGCGGGAGCGGCTCGGCGCCTGGCCGGGCAGGATCTCCGTCGCCGCGGTCAACGGACCCGCCCAGACCGTGGTCTCCGGCGATCCGGAGGCTCTGCGGGAACTGCTCGCCCAGGTCAAGGAGGAGGGGGCGCGGGCCCGTCTGGTCGACGTGGACTACGCCTCCCACTCGGCCCACGTCGAGGAGCTGGAGGGTGAACTGGCCCGGCTCCTCGACGGCATCGAGGCGGGCCCGGGCGACGTAGCGGTGCACTCCTCGCTGACCGGGGCCCTGCTGCCCGACGCGAGCGTGATGGGCGCCGGCTACTGGTACCGCAACCTGCGCGAGACCGTGCAGTTCGAGCAGGTGGTCGGGCAGCTGATCGCTGCCGGGCACCACACCTTCATCGAGGTCAGCCCGCATCCGGTGCTCACCATCGGAGTGCAGGCGGCACTCGACGCCGCGGGCGTGCGGGGCGCCGCCCTGGGCACGTTGCGGCGCGACGAGGACGAGGCCGCGCGGCTGCTGCTCGCGCTCGGCGAGGCGCACTGCCACGGCGTCGGCATCGACTGGTCCGCCGTGTTCGCCGGTACGGGCGCCCGGCGGGTGCAGCTGCCGACGTACGCCTTCCAGCGGAGCCGGTTCTGGCTCGACACGCCGGTGACGGCGGACGACCCGGCCGGTCTGGGCCTCACCGCGGCGGAGCACCCGCTGCTGGGCGCGGTGACCAGCCTCGCCGACCGCGAGGGGGTGCTCTTCACGGGCCGTGTCTCCCGCCGTACGCACCCGTGGGTGGTGGACCACGCGGTCCTCGGCACGGTGCTGCTGCCCGGCACCGCCCTCGTCGACCTGGCCGTCTCCGCGGGCGACCGCTTCGGCCACGACCAGCTGCGGGAGCTGGTCCTGGAAGCGCCGCTGATCCTCCCGGAGGAGGGCGGCGTCCACCTCCAGGTGGCGCTCGGCCCCGCCGAGGAGTCCGGCACCCGGTCCGTCACCGTCCACTCCCGCCCCGAGGGCGCGGCCGACGCGGAGTGGACCCGGCACGCCTCGGGCGTCCTGGCAGCCGGCGAGCCGCCGGTGCCCGCCGCCGCGCCCGCCTGGCCGCCGCGCGGGGCACGGCCGGTCCCGCTCGATGACGTCTACGACCGTCTCGCGGAGCGCGGTTACGAGTACGGGCCGGTCTTCCAGGGACTGGAGCGGGTCTGGCTGTCGGAGCCGGGTGCGCACTCCGGTGCGGCGGGCGGGGAGCGGTTCGCCGAGGTCTCCCTCACGCCGGAACAGCACGCGGACGCCGCCTTCGCGATCCATCCGGCGCTCCTCGACGCGGCCCTGCACGCCGTGCTCCTGGGCGACGGCACCGAGCTGACCATCCCGTTCTCGTTCAGCGGGGTCACCCTGCACGCCTCGGGCGCGACCGCGCTGCGCGTGCACGTCGTTCCGGTCGACGCGAACACCGCCGCGCTGACGGCGACCGACCCGGAGGGCCGGCCCGTCGTCACGGTCGACCGCATCACGCTGCGTCCGGCCGGCGACCTGCGTGCGGCCGCGCAGGGCGCGGGGCGCAGCTCCGGCCTGCACCGGCTGGTGTGGCAGCCCCTCCCGCGGACCCAGGACGAACGGACCGCCGAGACCGCCGCCGGGCTGTGGGCCGTGCTCGGCTCCGACCCGCACGGGCTGGCCGGGGCCGTCGCCGGCGACACGTACGCCGATGTGGCGGAACTGCGGGCCGCACTGGGCGACGGCGCCCAACTGCCCTCCTCGATAGCCCTGTCCGACGAGTTCCCGGACGCGCACGAAGCGGTCCGCCGCACGCTCGCCCTCCTTCAGGAACTCCTCGGCGACAGCGAGCTGGACTCCACCCGGATCGTCCTGCTCACCCGCCGCGCCACCGCGCTCACCACCGACCAGGACATCCGCGACCTCCCCGCGGCGGCCCTCACCGGTCTCGTCCGCACCGCGCAGAACGAGTACCCCGGCCGTCTCGCCCACCTCGACATCGACGAAGCCGACCCCGGGCGGCTCGCCGCCGCGGCCCACACCGCGGCCACCGGCCCCGACACCCAGTTCGCCCTCCGCGACGGCCGGCTCCTCACCCCCCGCCTCGACAGCGTCCCCGCACCCACGGCCGAGACCGGCCTCGACCCCGAAGGCACCGTCCTCATCACCGGCGGCACCGGCGGACTCGGCCGGATCCTCGCCCGCCACCTGGTCACCCGCCACGGCGTCCGCCACCTCCTCCTCACCAGCCGCAGCGGACCGGACGCCCCCGGAGCCGGTGAACTCACCGCCGAACTCACCGCCGCCGGCGCCCACGTGACCGTCGCCGCCTGCGACACCGCCGTGCGCCAGTCACTGCAGAACCTCCTCGACACCATCCCCGTCCAGCACCCCCTCACCGCCGTCTTCCACGCCGCAGGAGCCCTCGACGACGCCACCCTCGGCAACCTCACAACTACGCCGCCGCCAACACCTACCTCGACGCCCTCGCGCACCACCGCCGCCACCACGGCCTCCCCGCCACCAGCCTCGCCTGGGGCCTGTGGGACACGGCCAGTGCCATGACCAGCGGGCTGAGCGACCTCGACGTCAAGCGGTGGGCCCGCAAGGGCGTGCTGCCGATCTCCGCCGAGCGCGGTATGGACATCCTCGATGCGGCCCTCACCTCGGCGGAGCCGCTGCTCGCCGCGGCCGACCTGGACCTGCGGGTCCTGCGCTCCCCGGACCGGTCCGCGCCGGCCCTGCTGCGCACCCTCGTCCCGGTCCCGCGCCGCCGGGCCGCCGCAGCCGCGGCTTCCCCCGCGGGCGGTACGGGCGGCGGCTCGTGGTCCGAGCGCACCGCCGCGCTCACGCCGGCCGAGCGGCTGCGTACGGTGGGCGAGCTCGTACGGACCACGGTCGCCGCGGTCCTCGGCCTCGCGGGCCCCGAATCCGTCGACGAGGACACGGCGTTCAAGACCCTCGGCATGGACTCGCTGACCGGGTTGGAGCTGCGGCGCCGGATCGTCGAGGTCACCGGGATCACACTGCCGGCGACCGCCGTCTTCGACCACCCCACGCCCACGGCCCTGGCGGCGTTCCTGGCGGGCGGACTCGCCGGGCCGGCGGGAGCGGCCGAGACGGCTCGTGGCGGGCGGCAGCCCGCGGTGCGCGACGCCTCCGACCACCAGGACCCGATCGTGATCGTCGGCATGGCCTGCCGCTACCCGGGCGGCACCCGCTCCCCGGAGGACCTGTGGCGGCTCGTCGCCGACGGCACCGACGCCATCGGCCCCTTCCCCACGAACCGCGGCTGGGCCCTGGACCGCCTCTTCGACGGGGACCCCGAACGTGCCGGCCACTCGTACGCCCGCAACGGCGGCTTCCTCTACGACGCCGACCGTTTCGACGCCGAGTTCTTCGGGATCAGCCCGCGCGAGGCCGCCGCGATGGACCCGCAGCAGCGCCTGCTGCTGGAGACCAGCTGGGAGGCGGTGGAGAGCGCGGGCATCGGGCCGGCCACCCTGCGCGGCACCCGTACCGGTGTCTTCAGCGGTGCGATGTACAGCGAGTACGCCTCCCACCTGCGCAACGCGCCGGAGGCGGTGGAGGCCTACCGTACGACCGGCAACACGCTCAGTGTGGCGTCCGGCCGGGTCTCGTACGCCCTGGGCCTCCAGGGTCCGGCGATCACGGTCGACACGGCGTGCTCGTCCTCGCTGGTCGCCCTGCACCTGGCCGCGCAGGCCCTGCGCCAGGGCGAATGCGGTCTGGCCCTCGCGGGCGGCGTGACGGTGATGGCGGTCCCGGACCTGTTCGTGGAGTTCAGCCGGCAGCGCGGGCTGGCGGCGGACGGCCGCTGCAAGTCCTTCGCGGACGCGGCGGACGGCACCGCCTGGAGCGAGGGGGTGGGCGTGCTGCTCCTGGAGCGGCTCTCCGACGCCCGCCGCAACGGCCACCGCGTCCTGGCCGTCGTCCGCGGCTCGGCCGTCAACCAGG
>NZ_JOFX01000039.1 GCF_000719345.1 Streptomyces sp. NRRL F-2664 | reverse complement strand
AGCGCTCCTCGATCACGCGTCCACAAGTTGTTCGGGGCGGGGCATAGGCCGCCCAGTGTGTTGGGCGCTCCTCTCTCACGCGGCAGCAGTCCGTCCGAGACTGGGCAAGGGGCGCAGAAACCTTCCTTCCCTCCTCCTCCTTGGACCTCCTTGGCGTCCCGGCCTTGTTCGCGGCCGGGAGGGGTGAAACGGGGAAGGGGGAGGCGGTCCATCGGCCCAGCCGATGTCAGCCCGTAAGAAGTTCACCGCACCACTCCATCCGACGGCACAAACAGAAGCAATTCGGGCATCTTGACGGCGCTTTGAAGCGCTCCTTCGCCCAGACCTGGGTTGGCATCGCTCCGGCCGTCATCAGAGGCTCCCGCGCCCCTCCCAAGGGTCAGGCGCTGGTCCAGCAGTGTCGGCGGAAGGTTTCTGCGCCCCCAGCTCCAGCCCGGACGGACTGCGGCCGCGTGATCGAGGAGCATCCAGCCCCGTGGGCGGCCTATGCCCAACCCAGGAGACTCGCGGCCGCCGTCCGACAGGAGCGCGTGGCGATCGACGGCGGCCTATGCCCAACCCAAGAGA
Organism: Streptomyces sp. NRRL F-2664; assembly: GCF_000719345.1. Lineage (GTDB taxonomy): Bacteria > Actinomycetota > Actinomycetes > Streptomycetales > Streptomycetaceae > Streptomyces. The sequence continues at coordinate 177,912 of NZ_JOFX01000039.1, read as the reverse complement.
CTCGCGGACGCCGTCCGACAGGAGCGCGTAGCGATCGACGGCGGCCTATGCCCAGCCCACGGTCAAGGGTGGAGCGAAGCTCCATCGCGAAGCGACGCGACCGAAGGGAGCGCCCTTGACGGACCGGCCCGGCACGGAAGGACGATGGGACTGACGGGAACCCCCCAGACCCTCCCCCACACCGCTTCATCGAAGCCCGCCACCGAAACCCCCGCCGACCCTTCGACCGCTCGCGCCGTCTCCCCCCGACCCCGAAACCCCGCCTCCCCCCGCCCCTACAAGTAGTCCTCCAGGCGCCCTATGCGGTAGCCCTGTTCCTGGATGCGTTGGAGCATGCGGGTCGTCATCTGGACCTCCGTCGCGCCCTTGAGTTCGGACGGGCCGCGGAAGTGGGCCAGGATGATGTCGCCGGGCTGGAGGGCGGAGCCCTGGGCGTACTGGAAGTTGTTGATCTGCATCGACACCCGCCACAGGACGATCGACGAGACACCGCACTCCGAGGCCGCCCGGAGGGTGTCGTCGTTGTAGTTGCCGAAGGGCGGGCGGAAGAGCGGCGGCCGCTGGCCGAAGCGCTGTTGCAGCCGGTCCTGCTGGCCGCATATCTCCTTCTTCTGCGCCTCGAAGGAGAGCGTCCGCAGGTTCGGGTGGGTCAGCGTGTGGTTGTTCACGGTGCTCGCGGAGCCGTTGTCCCGGAGCTTCTCGAAGTGCCCGTAGTCCGACGAGGCCACACTGTCCGTGAGGAACATGCTGATCGGCAGCTTGAGGTCGGCTGCCATCTTCAGGAACTCGGGATCCTTCTCGGCACCGTCGTCGAAGGTCAGGAAGACCACTTTCTCCCCGGCCGGCAGGGGTATTCGGTCTATCACCGGGACTTTGCCCGGGGCCGCCTTCGGGATCTGCGGCTTCTGGGCGGGCTTCGGCGCGTACTGGAGGGGGGCCGTCAGGCCCCACTTCCTGTACGCCTCGCCGGATGCGCCGCCCGGTGCGGGCGCGGGCGGCGACGCAGGAGCCGACGCCGACGGTGTCTGCGACGGATCCTGCGTCGGCCTGCGGCCCAGTCGTTCGGTGGGGTCCGCGCTCTTCCCGCACCCCGTCAGGGAGAGCGCGAGCGCGCCGGCCGCCAGCGTTCCGGCTACCAACCGGCGCGTGTACCTCACAAGTAGTCCTCCAGGCGGGCCACGGCGTATCCCTTGTCCGTGACGGTCTTCATGACATGACGGATCATGTCAGGCATGGTGCCCTTCCAGTCCTCCTTGCCCCGGAAGTGCGTGAGGATGATGTCACCGGGGTGCAGGTCTCGGTCCCACTCGCGGTAGTCCATGCGGTTGGTGAACGCCTCGGCGTTCCACAGCGGGACGGCCTTGATGCCGCAGGACTTCGCCGCTTTCAGGGTGTCGTCGTTGTAGTTGCCGTACGGCGGCCGGAAGAGGGTCGGGCGCTTGCCGAACTTCTTCTGCATGGTGTTCTGCTGGCCGCAGATCTCCTCGCGCTGCTGCTCGTACGACAGCCCGGGCATGTAGCGGTGGTTGAGGGTGTGGTTGTTCAGGGTGACGCCCGCGGCCTGCATCTGCTTGAAGTAGGCGTAGTTGTCCTTCACCAGGTAGTCGCTGAGGAAGGCCGTGTACGGGATCTTCAGCTCCTGCATCATCTTCAGGAACTCGGGGTCCTTCTCCGAGCCGTCGTCGATGGTCAGGAAGACGACCTTGTCCTCGGTCGGAACGGTCGTGAAGACCGGCGGGAGTTCGTCCTCCTCGTGGTTCCACACCTCGAAGCCGTCGCGCGTGGCGATCTCGGGCTTCTCCTTGGGAGCCGGCGGGGCGGCGAGCGGCACCTTGCGCAGCCCCCACTTCTTCGCCGCGGCGATGCGCGCCTGCTGCAGCGCCTTGGCCTTCTCGGCGGCGCTGAGCGCGCCGCCGGCGCCCGCCTCGGAGCCCTTGGCGGCCTTCGTCTTCTCGGCCTTGTCCGGCGCGCCGGACTCCCCGGAGCCGCAGGCCGTGCCGAGGGCGGCTACCAGCAGGGCAGCCAAGGCCACCCCGAACCGGCCGCGCGGACCCGCCGCGTACCGGTGACCCAGTTGCGTCTTATCTTCCCTTTGTCCGACTAGCTGCATAGCTGCGCATCCTGGCAGCCGACACGCGGGCTGCCGTGACGACACCGCGTACCGGGGTGCGACGTTCCTCCGACCGGCCCACACACCCCGTCGCCGACAATGGACCCGTGACCCCCGAAGACTTCGCCGCCCTCCTCACCCCCGAGGGCCGCGCCCTCCTGGACTCGCTCCGCGCCTACGACCCCGCGCAGGAGCTGGCCGTGGCCACCCGGCTGCGCCGCGAGCACCCGGCCGGGCTGGTCTCGGCGGCTCTCGGGCAGGCCCGGCTGCGGCAGCGCGCGGTGGCGAAGTTCGGGGCCGAGGACGCCTTCCGGATGTACTTCACCCCGGGCGGCGGTGAGATGGCCACGCGCGCGTGCGTGGCCGCGTACCGGGCGGAGCGCCTCGCGGCCCTCGGCGTGCGCAGCCTCGCCGACCTGTGCTGCGGCATCGGCGGCGACGCCCTCGCCCTGGCCAGGGTGGGCATCCGGGTGCTCGCGGTGGACCGCGACCCGCTGACCGCCGCCGTCGCGCGCGCGAACGCCGAGGCGCTGGGACTGGCGGACCTGATCGAGGTCCGGGAGGCCGACGTGACGGAGGTGGACACCTCCGGCCACGACGCGGTCTTCATCGACCCGGCCCGGCGCGGGGGCCGCGGCCGGATCTTCGACCCGGAGTCCTACTCGCCACCGCTGTCGTGGGCCGTGGAGACGGCCCGTGCGGCGCGGTACGCCGCCATCAAGATCGCTCCGGGGATCCCGCACGAGGCGGTGCCGGCGCAGGCCGAGGCGGAGTGGATCTCCGACCAGGGTGACGTCAAGGAGGCCGTGCTCTGGTTCGGCACCGCCCCCGGCACCGTGCGCGCCACGCTGCTCCCGGGGCCGCGCACGCTGCACACCGCCGATCCGCTGCCCGACCCGGAGGCCGGGCCGGTGGGCCGCTGGCTCTACGAGCCCGACGGCGCGGTGATCCGCGCCCATCTGGTCGCGGAGGTCGCCGAGCAGCTGGACGGCCGGCTCATCGACCCGACCATCGCCTACATCACCGCGGACGAGCTGCGCGCGACGCCGTACGCGACCGCGTACGAGATCACCGACGTGCTGCCCTTCGGCCTGAAGAAGCTGAAGGCGCTGCTGCGCGAGCGCGAGGTCGGCATCCTGACGGTCAAGAAGCGGGGGTCGGCCATCGAGCCGGAGGAGCTGCGCAAGAAGGTCAAGCCGCAGGGCCCGAACGCGGCGACGGTCTTCCTGACCCGGGTGGCCGGCGCCCCCTCGATGCTGATCGGGGCTCCGGCGCCGGCCACCCGGCCGGGCGCGTAGCGCCCCCCGGCCGGGCGCTCAGCCCCCGTCGACGTCCACCGATTCGAAGCGCCAGCGGTGCACCGCACGCGTGATCAGGTCGGGGGCGGGCTCGGGCAGTTCCGGCAGGTCCGCCGCGAGGCCCTCGGCGGTTTCCCACCAGGTGATGACGAGGACCCGGTCCTGCGCAGCCCGGAACACCTCCCGCCGCACCGGTTCCCGGGCCAGGATCTGGGCGCGGGCCCACTCCAGCAGTTCGTTGCCCCGGCCGTCGGCGGCCCGGGCCTCCCACATCAGCGCGACGGTGCTCACGAGTAGAGGTTGTCCTTGCTCAGCTCGTGCACGTGGTCGTGGTCGTGACCATGACCGTGCCCATGGCCGCCGTGGTCGTGGCCCGGGTCGTGGCCCTGGTCGTGGGCGTGCGACGTCCCCGGCACGTGCGGGTCCGTGACGGGCAGCGAGGAGTCCGCCGACAGGTCCCAGTCCGAGGCGGGCCGGTTCCGCCTGACCATCTCCGCGCCCAGCGCGGCCACCATCGCGCCGTTGTCCGTGCACAGCTTCGGCCGCGGCACGCGCAGGATGATCCCGGCGGCGTCGCAGCGCTCCTGCGCGAGCGAACGGAGCCGGGAGTTCGCGGCGACACCGCCGCCGATCATCAGGTGGTCGACGCCCTCGTCCTTGCACGCCCGGATCGCCTTGCGCGTCAGCACGTCCACGACGGCCTCCTGGAAGGACGCGGCCACGTCGCGCACCGGCACCTCCTCGCCCGCGTTCCGCTTCGCCTCGATCCAGCGGGCGACGGCCGTCTTCAGACCGGAGAAGGAGAAGTCGTAGGCGGGGTCGCGCGAGCCCGTCAGGCCGCGCGGGAAGTTGATCGCCTTCGGGTCGCCCTCCTTCGCGAGCCGGTCGATGACCGGACCGCCGGGGAAGCCGAGCTGGAGCACGCGCGCGATCTTGTCGAAGGCCTCGCCCGCGGCGTCGTCGATGGTCGCGCCCAGCGGCCGTACGTCGGAGGTGATGTCGGGGGCCAGCAGCAGCGAGGAGTGCCCGCCGGACACCAGCAGCGCCATGGTCGGCTCCGGCAGCGGGCCGTGCTCCAGCTGGTCCACGCAGATGTGCGAGGCCAGGTGGTTGACGCCGTACAGCGGCTTGCCGAGGGCGTAGGCGTAGGCCTTGGCGGCCGAGGTGCCCACGAGGAGCGCGCCGGCGAGACCGGGACCGGCCGTGACCGCGATGCCGTCGAGGTCCCGGGCGCTGACGCCGGCCTCCTTCAGGGCGCGCTCGATGGTGGGGACCATCGCCTCCAGGTGCGCCCGCGAGGCCACCTCGGGCACCACGCCGCCGAAGCGGGCGTGTTCGTCGACGCTCGACGCGATCGCGTCGGCGAGCAGGGTGGTTCCGCGGACGACGCCGACGCCGGTCTCGTCGCAGGACGTCTCGATGCCGAGGACGAGCGGTTCGTCAGCCATTGCTCTCACTGCTCTCAGTTCGTGCTTGTGCGGGGTCGGTCAGTCGCATGACGAGCGCGTCGACGTTGCCCGGCTGGTAGTAGCCCCGCCGGAAGCCGATGGGCTCGAAACCGAAGCGCTCGTAGAGCTTCTGGGCGCGGGTGTTGTCCACGCGCACCTCCAGCAGCACCTCGGCGCATTCGAACGCGGTGGCGGCGCGCAGGAGGTCGGTCAGGAGCCGGGCGCCGAGCCCGGTCCCCCACTGGTCGCGGGCGGCCGCGATGGTCTGCACGTCGGCCAGGTCGCCGGCGGCGGCCAGCCCGGCGTAGCCGACGAGGCGGCCGTCGGCCGTCTCGGCGACGACGTAGCGGCGGGTGGCCCGCGGTCCGCGCGCGTGGGCCAGTTCGGACCAGAACATCCCGGCGGACCAGGCGTCCTCGGGGAACAGGTCGTGCTCGAGTTCCAGCACCGGTGGGATGTCCCACCAGCGCATCTCGCGCAGAACCGTCTCGGCCGTGGTCACTGCGGGGTGACCACCTTGTAGTTCTTGGGCACCTGCGCGTCGGGGCGGCGCAGGTAGAGCGGGGTCGGCGGGAGGAACTCCGCGCCCGCCGCGAGGCGTTCCGCGGCGAGGGAGGCGAGCGCCGCGGCCGACTGGTGCTCGGGGCCGCGCGCGTCCGGGAACACCTCGGGGTAGAGCAGTGCGCCCTGGCCGACGGCGGGCCGTCCCGCGACCTGCTCGGCGATGTCCGCGGGGCGGTCCACGGCGGGCTCGCCGACACGCGTGCGCGGGTCCTCGTAGCGCGCCCAGTAGACCTCCTTGCGCCGTGCGTCGGTGGCGACGGTGAAGGGGCCCTCGATCCCGGCGGTGCCGGCCGCGTAGGCGAGTCCGTCGAGCGTGCACAGGCCGTGGACGGGGACGCCCAGGACGGCGGCGAAGGTGGTGGCGGTGACGAGGCCGACGCGCAGTCCGGTGTAGGGGCCGGGCCCGACGCCGACGACGATGCCGGTGAGCGCGTCGAGCTTCAGCCCGGCCTCGGCGAGGACCCGGTCCACGGAGGGGATGAGCAGCTCCCCGTGGCGGCGGGCGTCGACCTGGCCGGACTCGGCGACGACGGTTTCGCCGTCGTGCAGGGCGACGGTGACGGCGGGCGTGGCGGTATCTACTGCGAGCAAGAGCACGCGAACAGCCTACGACTCCTGCGGCGGCACCCCTTGCGCCCCGTCGCGGAGCGGGGCGGCTGCTACCTTTCGACCGAGGGTTCCCGGGATCTTTCGCGGATCACCGGGGATCGTCACAGGATCACCAGGGACGCGATGCGGGCCCCAGTTGATCGCACGGGATGTGACGGATCGCGTCGGCGCGCGGAGAGGTGGAGCAAGGTGGCACGCAGCAGCTCGGGAATCGTGGCCGGGCTCACCGCCGCGGCGATCGCCGCCGTCGGCTTCCTCGGCTACCAGGCCTCCGCGACGGCGCCGGCGCATCCCCCGCAGGCGGCCGCGCAGGAGCCGGCACCCGCCGCGAGCCCGGCGGCCGCGGGCAAGCAGGATCCGGCGAAGCCGGTGCCGCTGCCGGAAGGTTCCGGCAGCGGGGTGCGCGTCGTGTACTCGGTGGGCCAGAAGCGGGTGTGGCTGGTCGCGGACGGCGGACAGCCGCCGAAGTCGTTCACGGTGATGCCGAGCACGGTGCACCCGAAGCCGGGCACCTACATCGTCGGGTCGCGGTCGGGCGCCGTCACGGGTTCGGACGGGGTGCCGATCGAGCACGTCGTCCGGTTCGCCACCGCCGAGGGCGTGGCGGTCGGGTTCAGCGCCCGGGTGGACGGCGCCACCCCCGAGCCGGACCCGAACAAGAAGACCGGCGGCATCCGCATGACGCGCGCCGACGGGGACGCGATGTGGGCCTTCGCGACGATCAACTCGAAGGTCGTCGTCATTCCCTGACGGGACGGCCGGCCCTCGACCACCCGGCACCCTTCACCCGTACGGGTGAGTCGCAGCGGCCCGTGGGCGACCGATGCGGCCCGCGGGCCCCTTCGGGCCCGCACGCCTCCTCAGGCCGCTTCGGATTCCGGAGCGGCCTGCTCCCGCACGCCGCCATCGGGCGCCTCCTCGCGCCGTGCGCGCGCCTCGCGCCCAGCGCCCTCCTCGCGCGAGGGCGGCGTCGAGACGGCGCTGGCGGCCGCCCCGGCGGCCAGCAGCGCGTGCATGGAGACGGCGGACGGGCGGGGGTGGCGCTGTGCTCCTGCTGGTGCCGACATGGCTGCCTCCTGGACCCCGGGACGCCGAACTTAGGCATGCCTAAGAAACTCTCGGTACCATGTCATCACGAGCGCCGCCGCCAGCGCAATATCTTGCCGACGGGTTGTCGGCACGTTTACTCCGAGAGCGCTCCGGCCAGGGCCTCCAGCCCCGCTCCGGCCTCCCAGCGCGCCCCGACCCCGCGCACCGAGACCTCGCGCACGTCGTCCAGGACCTCCTCGTGGCCGACGGCCCGCGCGATGACCACGTGCAGCCGGTCGTCGGAGAGTTCCTCGACCTTGCCGTCGCCCCACTCGACGACGACCACGGACTCGGGCAGCGAGACGTCGAGGTCCAGGTCCTCCATCTCCTCCAGCCCGCCGCCCAGCCGGTACGCGTCCACGTGCACCAGCGCCGGCCCTCCGGTCAGGGACGGGTGCACCCGGGCGATCACGAAGGTCGGCGAGGTCACGGCCCCTCGCACGCCCAGGCCCTCGCCCAGCCCGCGCGTCAGCGTGGTCTTGCCGGCGCCCAGCTCACCGGTCAGCAGGACGAGGTCGCCGGGGCGCAGCAGGCCGGCGATCCGGCGGCCCAGCTCCTGCATCGCGTGGGGGGAGTCGACGGTGATCCGGGCCTGGGCGCCGTGCCCGGCGTCAGCTGCCGGTGCCTGGCTGCGCTGTGCTTCCAGCGGTACTTCTTCCATGCAGGCCAACGTTAGTCGCTACCGGGACCGGGACCGCGCCGGTGCGTGCCAGCAGCTCGGTGAGCAGCCGGTTCACGGTCTCCGGCCGCTCCAGCATCATCAGGTGCCCGGTGGACTCCAGGACGACGAGTTCGGCGGCGGGCAGCACGTCCTTGATGGCCGCACTGTGCCCCGGCGGGGTGATCATGTCCTTGTCCCCGGCGACGACGGTGACGGGGATGCCCGCGAACTGCTGGAGAGCGGCCGTCTTGTCGTGGATCTGGAAAGCCGGGTAGAACTCCGCGACCACGTCGATGGGGGTGCCCTCGATGAGCCGCTCGGCGAAGCGCGCGACACCCGGGTCCACGTCGCGGGAGCCGAACGAGTACATCTTGATCATTCCGGCGAACAGGTCGGCGGTGGCCCGGCGGCCCTTCTCGACCAGTTCCACCTGTGAGCCCAGGGCCTTCAGTACACCCGGCAGGATCCTGCGCACCGCGCCCATGCCGACGGCGGGAAGCCCGTACGTCACCTCGGCGAGGCGGCCGCTGGAGGTGCCGATCAGGGCCACGCCGACGACGCGGTCGCGCACGAGGTCGGGGTACTGCTCGGCGAATCCCATGATGGTCATTCCGCCCATCGAGTGGCCCACCAGCACCAGCGGACCCTCCGGGGCGGCGGCGTCGATGACGGCCTTCAGGTCCCGGCCGAGCTGCTCCATGGTCAGCGGTTCACCGTCGGCCTGGGCCATGCCGCGCCCGCTGCGCCCGTGGCTGCGCTGGTCCCAGTAGACCGCGCGGACCACGCCGCGCAGGGCCGCGCGCTGGAAGTGCCAGGAGTCCTGGGCGAGGCAGTAGCCGTGGCAGAAGACGACGGTGGCCGGGGGGTCGGTCCTGCGGCGCAGCCGCCGGCGTCCGCCGTCCTCGGGGAGTTCGTCGACCTCGTAGTGGAGCTCGGTGGCGTCCTCGGCGCGGCAGGTCCCCTCGGTGCCGCGCAGGGAGCCGTAGTCCCCGGCGGCGTCGAGGGCCAGGCGGGCCCTGCGGCGCATGCCGCGTCCGACGGTGATCCGCTCGACCGCGACACCGGCCGCCGCGCCCGCGGCTATCACGCCGATGGCGGCGCCGGCCCAGCCGGCCCTGCGCCAGTTCTCGCTCACGCCGCCGCCCCCTCTCCGTTCAGCCGCCCAGGTACACCCGGGGCACGCGTCCACCGATACGGGTGACGATCTCATACGCGATCGTGTGCGCGGCCTGTGCCCAGTCCTCGGCGGACGGTTCGCCGCGTTCCGGGTCGCCGAAGAGGACGGCCTGGTCACCGGCCCGGGCCCGGTCCGCACCCAGGTCGACCACGAACTGGTCCATGGCGACGCGGCCGGCGACGCGGCGGACCTTGCCGCCGACGAGCACCGGTCCGGTACCCGACGCGTGGCGCGGAATGCCGTCGGCGTAACCGGCGGGGACCAGTGCGAGGGACGTCTCCTCGTCGGTGACGTAGTGGTGGCCGTAGCTGACGCCGTGTCCGGCGGGAACCGTCTTGACCAGGGCGAGGGAGGCCTTGAGGGTCATCGCCGGCCGCAGGCCGAGCTGGGCCGGGGTGCCGAGCTCGGGCGCGGGCGAGACGCCGTACACGGCGAGGCCGCAGCGCACCAGGTCGAAGTGCGACTCGGGGAGGGTGAGGGTGGCCGGCGAGTTCGCGATGTGCCGGACCTCGGGGTCGATCCCCTCCTTCTCCGCGTGGGCGAGCATCTCACGGAAGGCTTCGAGCTGGAGCGTGATCGAGGGGTGGCCGGGCTCGTCGGCGCAGGCGAAGTGCGACCAGAGGCCGGTGACCTTGACGGTGCCCTCGGCCTGGGCGGCGACGGCCGCGCCGACCAGGGCCTCCCAGTCGGCCGGCTGGCAGCCGTTGCGGCCGAGGCCGGTGTCGGCCTTCAGCTGGATGCGGGCGGTGCGGCCGGCCGCGCGGGCGGCCTCGCGGACCTCGTCGAGGGCCCACATTCCGCTGACGGAGACGTCCAGGTCGGCTTCGACGGCCTCCCGCCAGGGCCCGCCCGGGGTCCACAGCCAGCACATGACGGGGCCTTCGAGTCCGGCGGCGCGCAGCGCGAGGGCCTCCTCGGGGGTGGCGGTCCCGAGCCAGGTCGCGCCGGCCTGCCGGGCGGCCCGGGCGCACTCCACTGCCCCGTGTCCGTAGGCGTTCGCCTTGACGACGGCCATCAGCGCGGAGCGGGGCGCCCGGTCGCGCAGGGCGCGCACGTTCTCCCGTACGGCGTCAAGATCGATCTCTGCGTACACGCGCGTCGGTGTCTCGTTCATCGCGGACAGTCTCTCAGAATCCCTGTCGGGTCCTGGTGCGGGCGGCCGAAGAGTCTCGCGGGGCCGGGCGTGCGGGGCGGGCCGGGTGCGGTTCGCCGCTGCGCGGAGCCTTCTCCCCGCCCCGCCCTTTCCCCGTTTCCCGGGCTCCGCCCGCACCCGCGCCTCAAACGCCGGCGAGGCTGCACCAGCGGCCCCGCCGGGCACCGATCAGCCCCGCCGGCGTTTGGGCGCGGGGTGCGGGGTGGAGCCCCGGGAACCCGGCCCCGCCCAACAGATCCGGCCCGCCCAGCCCACACCAGCCCCCGCCTGCGTTTGAGGCGCGGGGTGCGGGGTGGAGCCCCGGGGGTCAGGGGTGGGTGGTGTCCTGCCAGGCTGCGGGGAGGGCTTCGGCCACCTCGTGCGCCAGCAGCGGGCGGCTGCCCGAGCGGCGGGCCGCCAGGCCGTGGAGGTACGCGCCCACCGAGCCGGCGTCCGAGCCGGACAGCCCGGCCGCCAGGAGGGAGCCGGCCAGTCCGGACAGCACGTCCCCGCTGCCGGCGGTGGCCAGCCACGGCGTGCCCGTCGGGTTGACCCGGACCGGCCCGCCGCCGGGTGAGGCGACCAGCGTCGTGGACCCCTTCAGCAGCACCGTCGCCCCGTACCGCTCCGCCAGCCGCCGTACGGCCCCCAGCCGGCCCGCCTCCACCGACTCCCGGGAGACTCCCAGGAGCGCCGCCGCCTCCCCCGCGTGCGGGGTCAGCAGGGTCGGGGCGGTGCGCGCGCGCAGCACCGCGGGGTCCAGGCCGCGCAAACCGTCCGCGTCGACGAGTACCGCCGCGTCACCCGTCAGGAGGTCGGCGACCTCACCGGCGCGCCCCTCCCCCAGCCCCGGGCCGATCACCCATGCCTGGACCCGCCCGGGCCCGATCAGCGTCTCGGGGTAGCGGGCGAGGACGGCGTCCGCCGCCGGGCCGACGTAGCGCACCGCGCCCGCGCCGCCGCGCAGGGCCCCGGCCACCGCCAGCACCGCCGCTCCCGGGTACTGCACCGATCCGGCGACGATGCCGACGACACCGCGCCGGTACTTGTCGCTGGACGCCGCCGGCTCCGGCAGCAGGCGTGCCGCGTCCGCGTGCTGGAGGGCCTCCAGCTCCGGCTCCGGCAGCTCCAGCCCGATGTCGACGAGGTGCAGCGCGCCCGCCCGGGTGGCGCCGGGGTCGATGAGCAGGCCCGGCTTGTACGCCCCGAAGGTCACCGTGACGTCTGCCGTGACGGCGGGGCCCGCCACCTCGCCGGTGTCGGCGTCCACTCCGCTGGGCAGGTCCACGGCGACCACCGGTGCCCCGGCCGGGATCCGTTCGGCCAGTGCGGCGCCGGCCGGCCGCAGACCGCCCCGCCCGCCGATCCCGAGCAGGCCGTCCACCACCAGGTCCGCCCGGTGCGGCAGGTGGCGTTCCACCCGCCCGCCGGCGGCCCGCAGCGCGGCCAGGCCGCCCGCGTGCATCCGTTCGGGGTCCATCGGCACGGCCGTCACCCCGGCCCCGCGCCGCGCCAGGCGCGCACCGGCGTACAGGGCGTCGCCGCCGTTGTCTCCGGGGCCGACGAGCAGCACGACGCGCGCCCCGTAGACGCGGCCGCGCCGCCGTGTCAGCAGTCCCGCGCACACGGCGGCCAGTCCGGCCGCCGCGCGCAGCATCAGGGCGCCTTCCGGCAGCCGGGCCATCAGCTCCCGCTCGGCGGCCCGTACGGTCTCCACGCTGTAAGCAGTACGCATGGGATCAACCCTCGGCGATCACCACGGCGGAGGCCACACCGGCGTCGTGGCTGAGCGAGATGTGCCAGGACTTCACGCCCAGCGCCAGCGCCCGTGCCCGGACGGTCCCCGACACCCGCAGCCGCGGCTGTCCGCTGTCCTCCACGTAGACCTCGGCGTCGGTCCACAGCAGTCCGGCCGGTGCGCCGAGCGCCTTGGCCAGCGCCTCCTTGGCGGCGAAGCGGGCAGCGAGCGAAGCGGTCCCGCGCCGCTCGCCGCTCGGCAGCGTCAACTCGGCCTCGACGAACAGCCGTCCGGCGAGGCCGGGTGTGCGCTCCAGCGCCGCGCCGAACCGTTCGATCTCCGCCACATCGATCCCGACGCCGACAATCACAAGGACTACCCCACTACCCGACTACTCCACGGTCACGGACTTAGCGAGGTTACGCGGCTGGTCCACCTCGTTGCCGCGGGCGGTGGCCAGTTCGCAGGCGAACACCTGCAGTGGCACCGTCGCCACCAGCGGCTGCAGCAGCGTGGGCGTCGCCGGGATGCGGATCAGGTGGTCCGCGTACGGGACGACGGCTTCGTCGCCCTCCTCGGCGATCACGATGGTCCGTGCCCCGCGGGCCCGGATCTCCTGGATGTTCGACACGATCTTGTCGTGGAGGACGGAGCGGCCGCGCGGGGAGGGGACGACCACCACCACCGGCAGGTCCTTCTCGATGAGGGCGATCGGTCCGTGCTTGAGTTCGCCCGCCGCGAAGCCCTCGGCGTGCATGTACGCCAGCTCCTTGAGCTTGAGCGCGCCCTCCAGCGCCACCGGGTAGCCCACGTGCCGTCCGAGGAAGAGCACGGTGTCCTTGTCGGCGAGGGAGCGCGCGAGCCGGCGTACCGGCTCCATGGTCTCCAGGACGGTGTCCACGGCCGCGGCGATGTCCGACAGTTCGCGGACGACGGCCTCGATCTCGTCGCCCCACTTGGTGCCGCGGACCTGCCCGAGGTAGAGGGCGACCAGGTAGCAGGCCACCAGCTGCGTCAGGAACGCCTTGGTGGAGGCGACGGCGACCTCCGGGCCGGCGTGCGTGTAGAGCACGGCGTCCGACTCGCGGGGGATCGTCGATCCGTTGGTGTTGCAGATGGCCAGTACCTTGGCACCCTGCTCGCGTGCGTGGCGCAGCGCCATCAGGGTGTCCATGGTCTCGCCGGACTGGGAGATGGCGACCACGAGCGTCCGCTGGTCGAGGATCGGGTCGCGGTAGCGGAACTCGCTCGCCAGCTCCGTCTCGCACGGGATGCGGGTCCAGTGTTCGATGGCCAGCTTCGCGATCATGCCGGCGTGGTAGGCGGTGCCGCACGCCACGATGACGACCTTGTCGACCTCCCTGAGCACCGAGGCGGGGATGCGGACCTCGTCCAGGCTCAGCGAGCCGCCGGCGTCGATCCGGCCCAGGAGGGTGTCGGCGACGGCCTTCGGCTGCTCGGCGATCTCCTTGAGCATGAAGTAGTCGTATCCGCCCTTCTCGGCGGCGGAGGCGTCCCAGTCGACGTGGTAGGCGCGCACCTCGGCGACCGAGCCGTCGAAGTGGGTCACCGTGACGCCTTCGCGGCGGAGTTCGACGACCTGGTCCTGGCCCAGCTCGATCGCGGACCGCGTGTGGGCGATGAACGCGGCCACGTCGGAGGCGAGGAAGTTCTCGCCCTCGCCGACGCCGACCACCAGGGGGGAGTTGCGGCGGGCGCCGACCACCACGTCCGGTTCGTCGGCGTGCACGGCCACCAGGGTGAACGCGCCGTCGAGGCGGCGGCACACGTGCCGCATGGCCTCGGCGAGGTCGCCGGTGGCGGAGAAGTGCTCGGCGAGCAGGTGTGCGACGACCTCGGTGTCGGTCTCGGAGTCCAGCCGGTGTCCGCGCTCGGCGAGTTCGGCCCGCAGCGCGGCGAAGTTCTCGATGATGCCGTTGTGGACGACGGCGACCCGCCCCGCATTGTCGAGGTGGGGGTGGGCGTTGGCGTCGGTGGGTCCGCCGTGGGTCGCCCACCGGGTGTGCCCGAGTCCCGTGGAACCGGCCGGCAGCGGGTGCGCGACCAGTTCCTTCTCCAGATTGACGAGCTTGCCGGCCTTCTTGGCGGCGGCCAGGCCGCCGTCGGCGAGTACGGCGACGCCGGCCGAGTCGTAGCCGCGGTACTCCAGTCGCTTGAGTCCGGCGATGACCACATCGAGCGCAGACTGCGCTCCCACGTAACCCACAATTCCGCACATAGGGCGCAGCGTACGCCCCGTCCGGCCGTCTGCCCCGTAGCCGAACAAGACGAAAACCCCGCTCCGGCGGGTGGCCGGAGCGGGGTTGACGGTGTGTCGGGCGGCGCCTCAGCCGAGCTTCTTCACCTGGGCGTCGATGACGTCCTTCGGCAGCGCCGGCTTGCCGCCGACGTTCTGCACGGAGAACGTGGCGAGGGTGTTGCCCTTGCGGACCACGATCAGCTGGGCGGCCATGGGGGCCTCCGCGTCGCCGAAGTCCGCGAGGAACGAGGCTGCCTCGTCGCCGGCCGCGACGGCCTCGCCCGGCGTGACCTTGTTGACCTTCACGGTCTCGCCGTCCTGCGTCATCGTGTAGCCGCCGGCGCAGGCGGTGCCCGCGGTCTTGAAGGCGGCGAAAGCCTCCGCGGCGCCCTTGCCGTCGTAGGACGTCAGGGTCACGGAGGTGCCCGTGGCACCGGTGAGCATCTCCAGGCCGGCCTTGAGCTTGTCCGCCTCCGAGGCGCTGGGGTCGGCGGCCTTGCCGGACGTTCCCCCGACCTGGGTGCGGGCCACACCGGTGGAGGTGCCCTGGGGGGCCATCGAGGCGGCCTGGACGACCGGCTTGCACTCGGCCTTGTCGGTCGTGGCCGTGAGGGCCGCGAGCTGGGCCGCGGTGGGCGCCTTGACGACGGAGTCCTTGGGCGCCTCGGCCTGGGTCAGCAGGAGCGCGGCCAGCTCGGCGTCGGTCTTGCCCTTGGCGGCCGGGGCGGCCGACGTCGCGGCGGCATCGGACGGCTTGGCGTCGGCCTTGTCGGCCTTGTCGGAGCCGCAGGCGGTGGCCAGCACGGCCAGCGACAGCGCGGACGCGGTCATGACAGAACGACGGACGAAAGCGTTACGCACGAGAAGACTCCCCCACAAACAACGAAAACGGCGCGCAGGAGCGGCACCCGTCGCCCGGGCGCGGCTCTGAACTGCTGTAGGAGCAATCTACTGGTCCGATGATCAGCGGCCCGCGCATTTCGCGGGCCGCCCCACATCGTGACCTGCATGAGACCTGTCAGCCGAGCTTCTTCAGCTGGGCGTCGACGAAGGGCTGCGCGGTGGCGGGCTTGGCGTCGAACCGGACCGCGTGGACGACGACGAGGTTGTTGCCCTTGCGGAAGGCGACCATCTGGCTGCGCAGCACTTCGCCCTCGTCCTCGGAGGTGATCGCCCAGGCCGCGGCCTCGTCGCCGGCGGTCACGGCCGACGGCGTGACCGACTTGACCGTGGTCTTCTCCCCCTTCGCCGTGGTCACGAACCCGCCCCCGCAGGCCTGGCCGGCAGCCTTCAGCGAGGCGAGCGCCTCCTCGGCACCCTTGCCGTCGTAGGAGGCGAGCTGCACGGACGTCGCGGCGATACTCATCGGATCGGCCGGGTCGGACGGCTTGCCGATGCCGATGCGCTCCGTCGTGGTGACCGCCTTGCCCGTCGGGGCCAGGCCGCCCGCCTGGGCGAGCGGCATGCACTGCGGCTTGTCGGTGGTGACCTCGGCGGCCGTGGCCACGTCGTCCGCCCCGGCCTTCCTGATCTTGACGTCGCGGACGTCCCCGTCGGCCAGTGTGAGCTTCTCCAGCTCGGCGGCGGCGAGGGCCTTGACCTCGGGCGTGGGCGAGGGGGACGGTGCGGCCGCGGACGGCTTCGCGTCCTGCTGCGCCGCGCCGCCGCCCGAGGGGCCGCAGGCTGCGGCCAGCAGGGCCAGGGACGCACAGGAAGCCGCCAGGAGGGCGCGGCGGGCGGAGGCGGTGGGCAAGGAGGGCTCCCGGAAAGCGGCGGAACGATCAACTGGAATGACGCGCTCCGCACTCTACGTTTCACCCGCCCGCCCGCCACCGGCGTGCCTGACCTGCGGGCGGATCGTGATCCGAGCGAAACCGCGATCGCCCCGAATCGAGACGGGAGGGCCGGTCCCGGCCTCCACCACGTGACCGACCCCACCACCCACGACGGCCCCCGAGCCCCGACAATGGCGGTGTGATCACTTCGCCGCCACGAAGCAACACGCCCGAGGGTGCAACGGAGCACGCCGGCCGGGAGGGGCAGCACCCGCGCCCCGCGCACCGCCGGGGCCCGGAGGTCTCCCCGTACGTCGACCTCACGCGGGCCGAGTGGAGCGCCCTGCGCGAGCGGACGCCGCTGCCGCTCACCGCCGAGGAGGTGGAGCGCCTGCGCGGTCTGGGCGACGTCATCGACCTCGACGAGGTCCGCGACGTCTACCTGCCGCTGTCGCGCCTGCTGAACCTCTACGTCGGTGCCACCAGCAACCTGCGCGGCACCCTCAACACCTTCCTCGGCGATGCCGGCAACGGCCACGGCGCCCAGGCCGGCACCCCGTTCGTCATAGGCGTCGCCGGTTCGGTCGCCGTCGGCAAGTCCACCGTGGCGCGCCTGCTCCAGGCCCTCCTCGCCCGCTGGCCCGAGCACCCGCGGGTGGAGTTGGTCACCACCGACGGCTTCCTGTACCCGATGAAGGAGCTGCAGCGGCGCGGGCTCACCTCCCGCAAGGGCTTCCCCGAGTCCTACGACCGCCGCGCGCTGACCCGTTTCGTCGCCGACATCAAGGCCGGCAAGGACGAGGTGCGGGCCCCGGTCTACTCGCACCTGATCTACGACATCGTGCCGGGCGAGGAACTCGTCGTACGCCGCCCGGACATCCTCATCGTCGAGGGCCTCAACGTGCTCCAGCCGGCGCTGCCGGGCACCGACGGGCGCACCCGCGTCGCCCTCGCCGACTACTTCGACTTCAGCGTGTACGTGGACGCCCGCGCCGAGGACATCGAGCGCTGGTACCTCAACCGCTTCCGCAAGCTGCGCGGGACCGCCTTCCAGAACCCCTTCTCGTACTTCCGCAAGTACACGCAGGTCTCCGAGGAGGAGGCCATGGAGTACGCGCGGACGATGTGGCGGACGATCAACAGGCCCAACCTCCTGGAGAACGTGGCGCCCACCCGCGGCCGCGCCACCCTCGTGGTGCGCAAGGGCCCGGACCACAAGGTGCAGAAGCTCAGCCTGCGCAAGCTGTAGTGGCTAGGGTGCGGGGATGCTGCATCTACGGATGATCACCCCGCACCACCTGACCGAGCAGGTGGTGGAGCTGATCGACCGGACCGTCGGCACCGCGCACCTGGTCGTCCTCGCGGGCGCCGCCCGCGACCCCGCGGGCGATCTCGTGCTGTGCGACGTGGCCCGCGAGTCGGCCGACGAGCTGCTCCAGGAGGTGCGCGCGCTCGGCATCGACCGGACCGGTTCGATCGCCGTGGAGAACATCGACCTGTCGATCTCCCGGCGCGCCGACGAGGCGGAGAAGGAGGCTCCGGGCGAGGCCGCCGACGCGGTGGTGTGGGAACAGCTGGCCGAGTCGACGCACGAGGAGTCCACCCTCACCATCACCTACGCCGCCTTCATGGTCATCGCGACGATGATCGCGGCCTGCGGTGTCGTGCTCGACAACGCCGTCCTCATCGTGGGCGCCATGGCCGTCGGCCCCGAGTTCGGTCCGCTCGCCGGTGTCTGCACCGGCCTCGTGCAGCGCAGGCCCCGGCTCGCCTGGCGTTCCCTCATCGCGCTGGTGGTCGGTTTCACCGCCGCGATCGTGACGACGACCGCGTTCAGCCTGGTGATGGACGCGCTCGGCCTGTTCCACGAGCACATGCTGGAGAACGACCGGCCGAACACCAGCTTCATCTGGCAGCCCGACCCGTTCTCCTTCGTCGTCGCGCTGCTCGCCGGCGTGGCCGGCATGCTGTCGCTGACATCGGCGAAGGCGGGCGCCCTGGTGGGCGTGGCGATCTCCGTCACCACCGTGCCGGCGGCCGCCAACGCCGCCGTCGCGCTGAGCTACGGCGACCTCGGCCAGATGTGGGGCTCGGGCATCCAGCTGGCACTCAACCTGGCCGGCATCATCCTCGCCGGGACCCTCACCCTCGTCTGCTGGAAACTGCTGTGGCGCACCCCGCAGAACCGGGTGATCCGGAAACCGGGTGCGCCACGCAGGCCTGGAGCGGGTGCCTTCTAGCCGAGCGCCGATTTCACGGCGTCCGCGAGCCGGCCCGCGACGGCGCGGGCCTGCTCGATGTCGGCGGCCTCGACCATCACCCGTACGAGCGGCTCCGTACCGGACGGACGCAGCAGCACCCGGCCGGTGGTGCCCAGCTCCCGCTCCGCGTCGGCCACCGCCGTCGCCAGCTCGGCGGACGTGCCGACACGGGACTTGTCCACGTCCGGGACGTTGATCAGGACCTGCGGCAGCCGCTGCATGACGCCCGCCAGCTCGGCCAGGGACCTGCCGGTGGCCGCGACCCGGGCCGCGAGCAGCAGGCCGGTGAGCGTGCCGTCGCCGGTGGTCGCGTGGTCGAGGATGATCACGTGGCCGGACTGCTCGCCGCCCAGCGCGTAGCCGTGCTCCTTCATCGACTCCAGCACGTACCGGTCGCCGACCGCGGTCTGCACGACCTGGATGCCCTCGGCCTCCATGGCCAGCTTGAAGCCCAGGTTGGACATGACGGTCCCGACCACGGTGTTCTCGCGCAGCTGGCCGGCCTCGCGCATGGCCAGGGCCAGCACCGCGAGGATCTGGTCGCCGTCGACCTCGGCGCCGCTGCCGTCCACCGCCAGGCAGCGGTCCGCGTCCCCGTCGTGCGCGACGCCGAGGTCGGCGCCGTGCTCGACCACGGCCGCCTTGAGCAGGTCGAGGTGGGTGGAGCCGCAGCCGGCGTTGATGTTCAGGCCGTCCGGCTCGGCGCCGATCGTGATGATCTCGGCGCCGGCCCGGGCGAACGCCTCGGGCGAGACGTAGGCGGCCGCGCCGTGCGCCTCGTCCAGGACAATCTTCAGGCCGTCGAGGCGGTTGGGGAGGACCCCGATGAGGTGGGAGACGTACTTCTCGAAGCCCTCGGTGTAGTCCGAGACCCGGCCGACGCCGGCGCCGGTGGGACGGTCCCAGGGGGCGCCGGTGCGGTGCTCCTCGTAGACGGACTCGATGCGGTCCTCCAGCTCGTCGGCGAGCTTGTGGCCGCCGCGGGCGAAGAACTTGATGCCGTTGTCGGGCATGGCGTTGTGGCTGGCGGAGAGCATCACGCCGAGGTCGGCACCCAGCGCACCGGTGAGATACGCCACCGCCGGGGTGGGCAGCACACCGACGCGCAGGACGTCCACGCCCGCGCTCGCGAGGCCGGCCACGACCGCGGCCTCGAGGAATTCACCGGAGGCCCGCGGGTCCCGGCCGACCACGGCGGTCGCCCGGTGGCCTTCGAAGGTGCCCGCCTCGGCGAGTACGTGGGCAGCCGCCACGGAGAGGCCGAGCGCGAGCTCCGCCGTCAGATCCGCGTTGGCGACGCCGCGTACACCGTCCGTCCCGAAGAGTCGTCCCACTGTTGTCCTCCCGAGTTTGCGCTTCGCGTATGACCGCTTGTGTCAGGTATGTGCCGCTTGTGGCGGTAAACGAACCGCCCCGGCAGCACAGAGAGTGCTGCCGGGGCGGTTTCGTTGCAGAACAGCAGGCGCAGATTAGCGCTTGCTGTACTGCGGAGCCTTACGGGCCTTCTTGAGACCGGCCTTCTTGCGCTCGACCGCACGGTCGTCGCGGGAGAGGAAGCCGGCCTTCTTCAGCGCCGGGCGGTTGTTGTCCACGTCCGCCTCGTTCAGCGCGCGGGCCACGCCGAGGCGCAGGGCGCCGGCCTGACCGGAGACGCCGCCACCCGAGATGCGGGCGATGACGTCGTAGCGGCCGTCGAGCTCCAGGAGCTTGAAGGGCTCGTTGACTTCCTGCTGGTGCACCTTGTTGGGGAAGTAGTCCTCAAGGGTGCGACCGTTGATCTTCCACTTGCCGGTGCCCGGAACGATCCGGACGCGGGCGATGGCGTTCTTGCGACGGCCCAGGCCGGCAGCCGGCTGGGGGTCGCCGAAGCGACCGGCAAGGGACTCGGAGGTGTAGTCGCCCTCGACGACGACCTCGGACTCGGTGGTGTACTCCTCGACGCCCTCGAACTCGTCGACGGGGGTCTCGGCGGTGGTCTCGGCCACGATGCTCCTCAGAATTCTCTGTGACTTAGGGGGTGGCCGGAACTACTGCGCGACCTGGGTGATCTCGAACGGCACCGGCTGCTGCGCAGCGTGGGGGTGCTGGTCGCCCGAGTAGACCTTCAGCTTCGAGAGCATCTGACGGCCCAGGGAGTTCTTGGGGAGCATGCCCTTGACAGCCTTCTCGACGGCCTTCTCCGGGTTGTTCGCCAGCAGGTCGTCGTAGCGCACGGAGCGCAGACCGCCCGGGAAGCCGGAGTGGCGGTAGGCCATCTTCTGGGAGGCCTTGTTGCCGGACAGGTGCACCTTGTCGGCGTTGATGATGATGACGAAGTCGCCCATGTCCATGTGGGGGGCGTAGGTCGGCTTGTGCTTGCCCTTGAGGAGGGTGGCGGCCTGGGTCGCCAGACGGCCGAGGACAACGTCCTGGGCGTCGATGACGAGCCACTGGCGCGAGATGTCGCCGGGCTTGGGGCTGAACGTACGCACGCGTATGCCTTCGCTTCTTCAGTGGTGGGTCGTCCCAAAGGGCGCTAGCCCCACGGGAAGGGTCCTGACAGGGTCACCACGGACGATCACGACAGCCCTCGCTCGCTCCGGGGACGCAACCCGTGTGAGCGGCCAACTGCTGGTCATCGGTCCGGTGGACCGGCGCAAGGCCCTTTCACGTGAGAATGAGAGCCAATACGCATAACAAACCAGCAGGATACCCAAGCAGACCCGTACGGGTCAAAACGCGGTCCGCGATGCCGATTCTGCTGGCGTCGCGGCGCACTCCGGTTCGGTCCTGGGTGGGGACCCCGCAGTTGTTACGGGCTCCAGAATAACCCGACCGGAGCGCAGCGCACGACGCGCCAGCAGGATCGCGAGCCCGCACAGGGTGGCGCAGTCCTTGAACGCACGCCGTTTGTGGGCCAGCTCCGACGGCCACGGGACCAGGGCCAGCTGCGGCGTCAGGGCCAGCCAGAACCAGGGCGAACGGGCCGTCGAGCCCCTCCGAACCACCGACGCCAGCAGCAGCGGCAGCACCACGAGGAGGTAGTGGTCGAAGGACGGCCGCGACACCAGGAATGCGGCGAGCATCACCATGCAGGCGGTCTCCACGAGCCGCAGCTCACCGCCGTCCCCGTCCCCCTCGGGACGCCGCCAGCGCACGCGGGCCGCCCACAGCCCCACCGCGGCCCCCGCGAAGGCCACCAGCACCGCGAGCGGCTGCGGCACCCCCAGCCGGGGCAGCACCGCGATCGGCGAGGCGTCCCAGGGCAGCGCGTACGCGTCCTGCCCCTGGAGCAGGAACGGCAGGGTCTTGGTGAAGAACAGCGACGGACTGGGCATCATCAGCGCCCCGGCCAGTGAGATCGCCAGCGGCACCAGCACCAGCGCGGCCAGTCCCCGCCACTGGCGGGCCAGCAGGAACAGCAGCCCGATCGGCACCAGCATGGGCTTGCACGCAATGGCCAGCCCCACCACCAGCCCCGCCCTCCCCCACGACCCCCGGTGCGCGAGCAGCAGCGCCACGGGCAGCGCGGCCGCCGAGATCGCCGTCCAGTTGCCGATCAGCACCAGGTTCACGTACGGCTTGTAGGCGAGGGCGAACACGGCGAGGACGCCGACCGCGAAGCGCGAGCGCAGCGGCACCGAGAACAGCCGCAGCGCCGCCAGCCAGCCGATGCCCAGCAGTCCCGACATCCCGACCGGGAGGATCCAGCGCAGCACCCCGCGCGGCACCAGCGCCTCCGGCACCGCCATGAGCACGGCGCTGGGCAGGTAGAGGAAGCGCTTGTCCTCGTACGGGGACCCGCCCTCCAGCAGGGTCTGCGCCGCTTTGACGACGAAGGCGTTGTCGGAGCCCCAGTTCGCCCGCAGGCTCGTGGAGACGCAGATCCCGAGGAGCACCGCGAGCGAGACCACCTGCAAGGACCGGGGGGCCGGCCTCAGCAGCCAGTCCACCGGCCGGTCCCAGGACCTCGGCGCCTCCCACCTCATGAGCCGGATGCCAGGCCTCAGGCCCACGACGCCCCTCCCTCTCCGCTAGCGCTTGCGTTCGACCCTGCGTTCGTCCCAGACGGGCTCCTGAGTCTCCCGCACAACACCGTCCGAACCGAAGACCAGGTAACGGTCAAATGTGCGCGCGAACCATCGGTCGTGCGTGACGCACAGCACGGTCCCCTCATAGGACTCCAGACCGTCCTGCAGGGCCTCCGCGGACTCCAGGTCGAGGTTGTCGGTGGGCTCGTCCAGCAGCAGCGCGGTGGTGCCCGCCAGCTCCAGCAGCAGGATCTGGAAACGCGCCTGCTGACCGCCCGAAAGCTTCTCGAACGGCTGCTCCGCCTGGCGCTCCAGCTCGTAGCGGCGCAAAGCCCCCATCGCCTGCCCCAGGGGCTTGGCCGCCTCCGTCCACAGGATCTCGACGAGGGTGCGGCCGAACAGCTCCGGATGGGCGTGGGTCTGTGCGAAGTGGCCCGGGACCACCCGTGCGCCCAGCTTCCAGTCGCCGGTGTGCTGGACGTCCTCGCCCGCCAGCAGCCGCAGGAAGTGCGACTTGCCGGAGCCGTTGGAACCGAGGACCGCGACCCGCTCCCCGTAGAAGATTTCCAGGGAGAAGGGCTTCATCAGCCCGGTGAGTTCCAGGTTCTCCACGGTCAGGGCGCGCACACCGGTACGACCGCCCTTGAGCCGCATTCTGATGTCCTGCTCCCGGGGCGGCTCCGGCGGCGGGCCGGCCTCCTCGAACTTCTGGAAGCGGGTCTGCATCGCCCGGTAGCGGGAGGCCATGTCCGGGCTGCTCGCGGCCTGGTTGCGCAGCCGCAGCACCAGGGCCTTCAGCCGGGCGTGCTCCTCGTCCCAGCGCCGCTTGAGCTCCTCGAAGCGGGCGAAGCGCTCCCTGCGGGCCTCGTGGTAGGTGCCGAAGCCCGCGCCGTGCACCCAGACGTCGGAGCCGGTCGGGCTCGCCTCCAGGCTGATGATCTTCTCGGCGGCCTGGGTCAGCAGCTCCCGGTCGTGGGAGACGAAGAGGACCGTCTTGCGGGTCGCCCGCAGCTGCTCCTCCAGCCAGCGCTTGCCCGGGACGTCGAGGTAGTTGTCCGGCTCGTCGAGCAGCAGCACCTCGTCCGGCCCGCGCAGCAGCGCCTCCAGCACCAGCCGTTTCTGCTCACCGCCGGAGAGCGAGCGCACCTCCCGGAACTGGGCGGAGTCGTACGGGATGCCGAGCGCGGCCATGGTGCAGACGTCCCACAGCGTCTCCGCCTCGTACCCCTGCACGTCGGCCCAGTCGCTGAGGGCCTGGGCGTAGGCCATCTGCGCGGCCTCGTCGTCGACCGTCATGATCAGGTGCTCGGCCCGGTCGACGGCCTTCGCCGCCTCGCGGATCCGCGGCTGGGCCACCGAGACCAGCAGGTCCCGTACGGTCGTCTCGTCCCGCACGGAACCCACGAACTGGGACATCACGCCGAGGCCGCCGCTGATGGTCACGCCGCCGCCGTGCGGCTGGAGCTCCCCGGAGATCAGCTTCAGCAGGGTGGTCTTCCCGGCGCCGTTCGCCCCGACCAGGGCGACCACCGCCCCCTCCCCCACACGGAAGGAGACGTCGGGGAGCAGTACCCGCCCGTCGGGAAGGTAGTACTCCAGATGGCTGGCTTCGAGGTGTCCCATGCCGGGCATTGTCCCGGTCGGCGCGCGATCCGCCCAAACCATTTGCCTCTGCTCAGCAGCAGCCGGCGCCCGGCAGGGTCCGCATGTTGCGCGCCTGCCTGCTGCGGGCGGCGAGCAGCTCGTCGGCCGGGTAGCCGACCTCCTCCAGGGTCAGCCCGTGCGGCTTGACCACGTGGACCGAGGAGTCCCGTACGCCGGCCGCGAGCACCTTGCCGGGCCAGTCGACGGGCCGGTGACCGTCGCCGACGTGCAGCAGGGCGCCCACGAGGGAGCGGACCATGTTGTGGCAGAAGGCGTCGGCGCGGACGGTCGCGGTGACGATGCCGTCCTCGGCGCGCTCCCAGCTGAGCTGCTGGAGCGTGCGGATGGTCGTGGCGCCCTCGCGCTTCTTGCAGTAGGCGGCGAAGTCGTGCTCGCCCAGCAGCGCGGTGGCCGCCTCGTTCATGGCGGCCACGTCGAGGGGCCACTGGTGCCAGAGCACGTGGCCCCGGCGCAGCGGGTCCACTCCGCCCTGGTGGTCGCCGACGCGGTAGGCGTAGCGGCGCCAGATGGCGGAGAAGCGCGCGTTGAAGCCCTCGGGGGCCTCGGCGACCCTCCACACCCGTACGTCGTGCGGCAGCCGGCCGGCGAGGCGGCGCAGCAGCTTGTCGTGGTGCTCGGCCCACACGTCCTCGGCGAGGTCGAACTGCGCGACCTGCCCGCGGGCGTGCACGCCCGCGTCGGTACGCCCGGCCACGGTCAGCTCGACCGGCTCCTTCAGCCGCATCACGGTCTGCAGGGCGCTCTCCAGCTCTCCCTGGACGGTCCGCAGCGTGCGCTGCTTCGCCCAGCCGGAGAAGTCCTTGCCGTCGTAGCTCAGGTCCAGCCGTACCCGGACGTGCCCGGGCTCCACCTCGTCACTCACGCGACCGATCCTCTCAGAATCACCCATATGCAGAACGGGCCCGCCCCGGAAGGGGGCGGGCCCGTTCAGAGCCGGTCAAGCAAGCTCGATCCCTTGGCGGGATCAGGCCTCCTTGGTCTCCTCGGCCGGAGCCTCGGTCTCGGTGGCCTCGGCCTTGGCCTCCGCCTCCTTGACCGCGCGCTTGGTGGCGGCCTCGGCCTCACCGGTGGCCTGCTGGGCGACCGTCAGGGCCTCGACGAGCTCGATCACGGCCATCGGGGCGTTGTCGCCACGACGGTTGCCGATCTTGGTGATGCGCGTGTAACCACCGGGGCGGTTCTCGTAGCGCGGGGCGATCTCGGTGAACAGCGTGTGCACGATGCTCTTGTCCGTGATCGTCTGCAGCACCAGGCGACGGTTGTGGATGTCGCCCTTCTTGGCCTTGGTGACCAGACGCTCGGCGTAGGGACGCAGGCGGCGGGCCTTGGCCTCGGTGGTGGTGATGCGGCCGTGCTCGAAGAGCGCCTTCGCGAGGTTCGCGAGGAGGTGCTTCTCGTGTGCGGCGGAGCCGCCCAGGCGGGCACCCTTTGCGGGACGCGGCATTGTTACTCCTTCATATCTGCACCGGCCGTGTCAGGTACCGGTGTCAGTTCCCTCAGGCGGTCGCGAGAGGGTGGGTGCGGGGGGCGGGGCCCCCCGCAAGCTTTCTCAGTACTGCTCGGTCTCGACGAAACCGGCGTCCGCGTCGTCGTCGGCGCCGAAGGCGTCGGCGGCGGCGGTCGGGTCGAATCCGGGCGGGCTGTCCTTGAGGGCCAGGCCCATGCCGGCCAGCTTCGCCTTGACCTCGTCGATCGACTTCGCACCGAAGTTGCGGATGTCGAGCAGGTCGGCCTCGGAGCGGGCGACGAGCTCACCCACGGAGTGGATGCCCTCGCGCTTGAGGCAGTTGTACGACCGAACGGTGAGCTCCAGCTCCTCGATCGGCAGCGCCAGGTCGGCGGCCAGGGCGGCGTCCGTCGGGGACGGGCCCATGTCGATGCCCTCGGCGTCGATGTTGAGCTCGCGGGCCAGACCGAACAGCTCGACCAGGGTCTTGCCGGCGGACGCCATGGCGTCGCGCGGGCGCATGGCCTGCTTGGTCTCGACGTCGACGATCAGCTTGTCGAAGTCGGTGCGCTGCTCGACTCGGGTCGCCTCGACCTTGTAGGTGACCTTGAGGACCGGGCTGTAGATGGAGTCGACCGGGATGCGGCCGATCTCCTGGCCCAGCTGCTTGTTCTGGACGGCGGAGACGTAGCCGCGACCGCGCTCGACGGTCAGCTCCATCTCCAGCTTGCCCTTGCCGTTGAGCGTGGCGAGGACGAGGTCCGGGTTGTGCACCTCGACACCGGCCGGGGGCGCGATGTCCGCGGCGGTGACCAGGCCGGGGCCCTGCTTGCGCAGGTACATCACGACCGGCTCGTCGTGCTCCGAGGAGACGACCAGCTGCTTGATGTTGAGGATGATGTCCGTGACGTCTTCCTTGACGCCCGGCACGGTGGTGAACTCGTGCAGGACGCCGTCCACGCGGATGCTGGTGACAGCGGCACCCGGGATGGAGGACAGGAGGGTACGGCGCAGGGAGTTGCCGAGGGTGTAGCCGAAGCCCGGCTCCAGCGGCTCGATCACGAAGCGCGAGCGGTACTCGTCAACGACCTCTTCGGTCAGCGACGGACGCTGAGCGATAAGCATGTCTGTGTTCCTTCATTCGTGGACGCCCACTATTTGACGCCCGACGGGGGCCGTACCCGGGGGTACGGCTACTGCAAGGGTACGGGCGGCACGTCCCCCGAAGGGGTCGTACCGCCCGGACACTCAAGAACGCACAGGTGCGTCCGCTGCGTCAGACGCGGCGGCGCTTCGGCGGGCGGCAGCCGTTGTGCGGGGTGGGGGTGACGTCCTGGATCGAGCCGACCTCGAGGCCGGTGGCCTGGAGGGAGCGGATCGCGGTCTCACGGCCGGAGCCGGGACCCTTGACGAAGACGTCGACCTTGCGCATGCCGTGCTCCTGCGCGCGGCGGGCGGCCGACTCGGCGGCCATCTGCGCGGCGAAGGGGGTGGACTTGCGCGAGCCCTTGAAGCCGACGTGGCCGGCGGAGGCCCAGGAGATCACGTTGCCGGACGGGTCCGTGATCGAAACGATGGTGTTGTTGAACGTGCTCTTGATGTGGGCGTGCCCGTGAGCGACGTTCTTCTTTTCCTTGCGGCGCACCTTCTTGGCAGCGCCCTGACGACCCTTGGGGGGCATCTAAATCTCCTACGGGAGGTGGTCGGTCCTACAGCGCAAGACCGCTGAACAGGACTACTTCTTGCCCGGCTTCTTCTTACCGGCGATCGCGCGACGCGGGCCCTTGCGGGTACGCGCGTTCGTGCTGGTGCGCTGACCGTGCACCGGGAGGCCGCGACGGTGGCGGATGCCCTGGTAGCACTGGATCTCGATCTTGCGGCGGATGTCGCCCTGGATCTCGCGGCGGAGGTCACCCTCGGTACGGAGGTTGGCGTCCACGTACTCGCGGATCTTGACGAGGTCCTCTTCGGCCAGGTCACGAACGCGGGTGTTCGGGTTCACGCCGGTGGAGGCGAGGATCTCCTTGGACCGGGTGCGCCCGATACCGAAGACGTAGGTGAGTGCGATCTCCACACGCTTTTCGCGCGGGATGTCAACACCGGAAACGCGTGCCATTCAATGGCTCCTGTGTGTTCGGGGGTCTTCCACAGAACCGATCCCGACCGCCGACCACCCGTGCCGGGTGGTGGTACGTCCGGGTCCCCGGCCCCCGCCGGAGGTGCCGCCGGCCCGGTGAGGGGCTGGGCGGGTTCTGCGTATGTACGTTTTCTTACGTCGCGCGAAGAACTGCGTTAAGGCAGGTCGGTCGGCGTGCGTCAGCCCTGGCGCTGCTTGTGGCGCAGGTTGTCGCAGATGACCATGACCCGGCCGTGACGGCGGATCACCTTGCACTTGTCGCAGATCTTCTTGACGCTCGGCTTGACCTTCATGTGGGTGAGGTTCTCCGGGTCAGTGCCACCACCCGCACCGGGACGGACGCCCAGGCAGGAGTGAGAGCAAGATCTACTTGTATCGGTAGACGATCCGGCCACGCGTCAGGTCGTAGGGAGAGAGCTCCACGACGACCCGGTCATCGGGAAGGATGCGGATGTAGTGCATGCGCATCTTCCCGCTGATGTGCGCGAGGACCTTGTGACCGTTCTGAAGTTCCACCTTGAACATGGCGTTCGGGAGGGACTCGATCACGGTGCCCTCGATCTCGATGGCACCTTGCTTCTTGGCCACGCTTCGCCTTTCGAATCGGCTACCTTGATCGGCTCCATGCACCATGCGGACATGGAAGTGCACGAGAGCCGACGAGTCAGTCTACGTCAGGGCACCCAGAAAGACGAATCCGGAAAGTTTGCCCCAGAGTCTAGATCATTAACCGAGGGGGTCCGGGGCCGTGGTGACCCCGTACTCCGCCAGCTTCGCCCTGCCGCAGTCCGGGCTGGTCAGGACGATCGGACCGGCCTCCGTCAGCGCGACCGAGTGTTCCCAGTGGGAGGACCAGGTCCCGTCCGTCGTGATGACGGTCCAGTCGTCCGAGAGGACCTCCGTCTGGGCGGTGCCGAGGGAGACCATCGGCTCGATCGCCAGGCAGACGCCCGGAACCAGCTTGATCCCTTTGCCCCGCTTGCGCGAGACGTAGTTGAGCAGGTGGGGGTCCATGTGCATCTCGGACCCGATGCCGTGGCCGCCGTAGTCCTCGATGATTCCGAACTTGCCGCGGCTGTGGTCACCGGTCGCCGGGCGGGGCTGGCGCTTGATGTACGTCTCGATCGCCTTGGAGATGTCCACCAGGCGGTTGCCCGCCTTCATGGCGGCGATGCCCGCCCACATGGACTCCTCCGTCACCCGGGACAGCTCCACCAGCTCGGGCGCGTGACCGGTGCCGACGAAGGCGGTGTACGCCGCGTCGCCGTGCCAGCCGTCCACGATCGCACCGGCGTCGATCGAGATGATGTCGCCGTCCTTGAGGACGGTCTTGTCGTCCGGGATGCCGTGGACGACGACCTCGTTCACCGAGGTGCAGATCGTCGCGGGGAAACCGCCGTAGCCGAGGAAGTTCGACTTCGCCCCGGCGTCCGCGATGACCTTGCGGGCCACCATGTCCAGATCCCGCGTCGTGGCGCCCGGCACGGCCGCCTCACGGGTCGCCGCATGGATCGCTGCGACGACCAGCCCCGCCTCGCGCATCTTCGCGATCTGCTCGGGGGTCTTGATCTGCACCATGTGGGCGTGCCTTCCGTTTTCTGCGGCTGAACCGCCGCCGCTCTCGCGGACGTGGTCGCTGTCCGCCGTGGTTGCTCAATTATCGGCTGATGTGGTGCCGGGGCGCGCCATGCAGACGGCCGCGGTGCCCCGAGGGGACACCGCGGCCGTACCTGCACACCAAGGGGTGACTACTTCTGAAGGGCGTCCATGGCGCGCTTCGTGACGTCCGACACCTCGCCGAGGGCCGGGATGGTCACCAGCAGGCCCTGGGCCTTGTAGTAGTCGATGATCGGCTCGGTCTGCGTGTGGTAGACCTCCAGCCGGTTGCGGACCGTGTCCTCGGAGTCGTCGCCGCGCTGGTACAGCTCGCCGCCGCAGGTGTCGCAGACACCCTCGGCCCTCGGCGGGGCGTACGTCACGTGGAAGACGTGCGCGGAGTCGTTGCGGCAGATCCGGCGGCCGGCGATGCGCTTGACCACCTCGTCCTCCTCGACCTCCAGGTCGAGGACGGCGTCCAGCTTCATGCCCGCGGCCTGGAGCATCACGTCGAGCGCCTCGGCCTGCGAGACGTTGCGCGGGAAGCCGTCGAGCAGGAAGCCGTGCACGGCGTCGGGCTGCTCCATCCGGTCCTTCGCCATACCGATGGTCACCTCGTCGGGGACCAGGTCGCCGGCGTCCATGAACGCCTTCGCCTGCTTGCCCAGCTCGGTGCCCTGGCTGATGTTGGCCCGGAACAGGTCGCCCGTGGAGATGTGCGGGATCGACAGGTTCTTGGCAAGGAACGCGGCCTGCGTTCCCTTGCCCGCACCGGGCGGTCCGACGAGGACGATTCGCATCAGCGGAGGAACCCTTCGTAATTACGCTGCTGGAGCTGGCTCTCGATCTGCTTCACGGTTTCCAGACCCACACCCACGATGATGAGGATGCTCGTCCCGCCGAACGGGAAGTTCTGGTTCGCTCCGAAGCCGGCCAACGCCATCGTCGGCACAAGAGCGATGAGACCCAGGTACAGCGACCCCGGCCAGGTGATCCGGTTGAGTACGTAGCTCAGGTACTCGGCGGTGGGTCGACCGGCGCGGATACCCGGGATGAACCCACCATACTTCTTCATGTTGTCTGCAACTTCCTCGGGGTTGAACGAGATCGCCACGTAGAAGAACGCGAAGAAGACGATCAGGAGGAAGTAGACCGCGATGTAGTACGGGTGGTCGCCCTTGACGAAGTGCTTCTGGATCCAGGTGGCCCAGCCGGCGGTGGACCCGCTGAACTGCACGACCAGCGCCGGGATGTAGAGCAGCGACGAGGCGAAGATGACGGGGATGATGCCCGCCTGGTTCACCTTGAGCGGGATGTAGGTGGAGGTGCCGCCGTACGCGCGGCGGCCGATCATGCGCTTCGCGTACTGGACCGGGATCCGGCGCTGCGCCTGCTCGACGAAGACCACCAGGCCGACCATCGCGAGGCCGACCAGCATGACGACGCCGAACTCGACCCAGCCGTCGGCGATCTTGCCCTGGAGCTTGATCTGCCAGAGGGCGCCGATGAAGCCGGCGGCGATCGAGATGAACATCAGGATCGACATGCCGTTGCCGATGCCGCGGTCGGTGATGAGCTCACCGAGCCACATGACGACGCAGGTACCGGCGGTCATGGTCACGACCATGACGACCGTGGTGAAGATCGACCGGTCGGGAACGATCTGGCTGGCGACCTGGCAGCCCTGGAACAGGGCGCCGGTGCGGGCGGTGGCGACGAGGCCGGTGCCCTGCAGGATCGCGAGCGCGACCGTCAGATAGCGCGTGTACTGAGTGATCTTCGCCGTGCCGGACTGGCCCTCTTTCTTGAGGGTCTCCAGCTTCGGGATGACCACGGTCAGCAGCTGCAGAATGATGCTCGCCGTGATGTACGGCATGATGCCGAGCGCAAAGATCGTGATCTGCAGCAGCGCGCCGCCGCTGAACATGTTGACGAGGCCGAACAGACCATTGCTGCTTCCGGCCTGTTCCACGCAGATCTGTACGTTCTTGTAGCTCACGCCGGGGACCGGGACGTGGGACCCGAGCCGGAACAGCACGATGATGCCGAGCGTGAAGAGCAGCTTCTTGCGCAGGTCGGGCGTCTTGAACGCCCGGGCGAACGCGGTGAGCACGGTGCCTCCTGCGACCCCCGCGCTACTGCGTCAGAGGTGACGGTCTGAGGGATCGACGTATACGACAAAGCAATGGTGCACGCCACCTTACCGGCGAGTGTGCCCCCCGTGGAACGACCAACCGGGGATGCCCCATATGTGAGGCACCCCCGGTCGGGTTTTGAGCTATTCAGCCACCGAAATCGTCTTAGACGAGCTCGGTGACGGTACCGCCGGCAGCGGTGATCTTCTCCTTGGCGGATGCGGAGACGGCGTCAACCGAAACCTGCAGCGCCACGGAGAGCTCGCCCTGGCCCAGGACCTTGACGAGGCTGTTCTTGCGAACCGCGCCCTTGGCGACCAGGTCGGCCACCGTGACCTCTCCACCCTCGGGGTAGAGGGCACCGAGCTTGTCCAGGTTGACGACCTGGAACTCGGTGCGGAACGGGTTCTTGAAGCCCTTCAGCTTCGGCAGGCGCATGTGGAGGGGCATCTGCCCACCCTCGAAGCGCTGCGGAACCTGGTAGCGGGCCTTCGTACCCTTCGTACCACGACCAGCCGTCTTACCCTTCGACGCCTCACCGCGACCCACACGGGTCTTCGCGGTCTTGGCACCGGGGGCGGGACGGAGGTTGTGAGCCTTCAGCGGGCTGTTCTCAGCCATGATTAGTCAACCTCCTCAACCGTCACGAGGTGGCGGACGGTGTGCACCATGCCGCGGAACTCGGGGCGGTCCTCCTTGACGACCACGTCGTTCAGGCGCTTGAGCCCGAGCGAACGCAGGGTGTCGCGGTGGTTCTGCTTGCTGCCGATGTACGACTTCGTCTGCGTGATCTTGAGGCGGGCCATCAGACACCCGCCCCTGCACGCGCACGGAGAAGAGCCGCGGGGGCGACGTCCTCGAGCGGCAGACCGCGGCGGGCCGCGATCTCCTCGGGACGCTGCAGGCCCTTGAGGGCCTCCACGGTCGCGTGCACGATGTTGATCGCGTTGTCGGAGCCGAGCGACTTCGACAGGATGTCGTGAACGCCGGCGCACTCCAGAACGGCGCGCACCGGGCCACCGGCGATAACACCGGTACCGGGGGAAGCAGGCTTCAGCAGGACGACGCCCGCGGCCTTCTCGCCCTGGATCGGGTGCGGGATGGTGCCCTGGATGCGGGGAACCTTGAAGAAGTTCTTCTTGGCTTCCTCGACGCCCTTGGCGATGGCCGCGGGAACTTCCTTGGCCTTGCCGTAACCGACACCTACGGTGCCGTCACCGTCACCCACCACGACGAGCGCGGTGAAGCTGAAGCGACGACCACCCTTGACAACCTTGGCGACACGGTTGATCGCGACAACGCGCTCAACGTAAGCGGTCTTCTCGGCGGCAGCGCCACCGTCGCGACCCTTCCGGTCCCGCCGCTCGCCGCCACCGGCACCGCTTCCGCGGCGCTGGGGTCCAGCCATTGGATTACCTCTCTCTGTTACGTCCGTGAGTCCCGGAACCGGGGCTTAGAACTTCAGCCCGGCTTCGCGGGCGGCGTCAGCCAGAGCGGCAATGCGCCCGGCGTATCGGTTGCCACCGCGGTCAAAGACGACGGTCTCGACACCCGCGGCCTTGGCACGCTCGGCGACGAGCGCGCCGACAGCCTGGGCCTGGGCGCTCTTGTCGCCTTCGCCACCGCGGATCGAAGCGTCCAGGGTCGACGCCGACGCCAGGGTGTGGCCCTGGAGGTCGTCGATGACCTGAGCAACGATGTTGCGGTTGGAACGCGTCACGACGAGGCGCGGACGCTCCGCCGTACCCGAGACGTTCTTGCGGATGCGGATGTGGCGGCGAGCCTTGGCAGCGCGCTTGTACGCGTCGCCCTTGGCGATCTTCACACCGTATGCCATGGCTACTTACCAGCCTTTCCGACCTTGCGGCGGATGACCTCGCCGGCGTACTTGACACCCTTGGCCTTGTACGGGTCGGGCTTCCGCAGCTTGCGGATGTTGGCGGCGACCTCGCCGACCTTCTGCTTGTCGATGCCCTCGACCGAGAACTTCGTCGGCGACTCGACCTTGAAGGAGATGCCCTCGGGCGCCTCCACCAGGATCGGGTGGCTGTAGCCGAGCTGGAACTCCAGGTCGGAGCCCTTCGCGGCCACGCGGTAGCCGACACCGCTGATCTCGAGAGCCTTGACGTATCCCGTGGTCACACCGGTGATCATGTTCGCCACCAGCGTGCGGGACAGGCCGTGCAGGGCCTTGTTCTGACGCTCGTCGTTCGGACGGGTGACGTTCAGAACGCCGTCCTCGTCCTTGACAACTGCGATGGGCGCCTTGACGGTGTGCGCGAGGGAACCCTTGGGGCCCTTCACGTTGACCGTCTGGCCATCGATGGTGACGTCCACACCGGCGGGAACCTGGATGGGGAGCTTGCCGATTCGCGACATTGCTTTTCCTCCGTTCCCGACTACCAGACGTAGGCGAGGACTTCCCCACCTACGCCCTTCTTGCCTGCCTGCTGGCCGGTCAGGAGACCGTGGGACGTGGAGATGATCGCCACGCCCAGGCCGCCGAGGACCTTCGGCAGGTTGGTGGACTTCGCGTACACGCGCAGACCGGGCTTCGAGATCCGCTTGATGCCCGCGATGGAGCGCTCACGGTTCGGCCCGAACTTCAGCTCGAGGACGAGGTTCTTGCCGACCTCGGCGTCCTCGACCTTCCAGCCGGTGATGAAACCCTCCTGCTTGAGGATCTCCGCGATGTGCGACTTGATCTTGCTGTGCGGCATCACGACGGTGTCGTGGTACGCCGAGTTAGCGTTACGCAGACGCGTGAGCATGTCTGCGATGGGGTCAGTCATGGTCATGAAGTGGCCTTCGGCCTCTCTCGCCGGGGTTTCCTGTATGCGCCATCCCTCTCCCCGCTCGGTGGCGGGACGGGTGCGGCACGGGGACCTACGGCGTAGTAAGTCGATAGGGCGGCGGACGCCCAACCCCACAAGCCTACGGCATGCGGGCAGGGCGGTCCGCCGACCTGATGCTTACCGAGAGCGTCTGGAAAACCTCAACACCCAAAGGGCGTGGGGATTACCAGGAGCTCTTGGTCACGCCCGGCAGCTCGCCACGGTGAGCCATCTCACGGAGGCACACGCGGCAGAGGCCGAACTTGCGGTACACGGAGTGGGGGCGACCGCAGCGCTGGCAGCGGGTGTACGCACGCACACCGAACTTGGGCTTACGGGCAGCCTTCGCGATGAGAGCCTTCTTCGCCATCTCGCTTACGCCTCCTTGAAGGGGAAGCCGAGGTGACGAAGGAGCGCGCGGCCCTCAGCGTCGTTGGTCGCCGTGGTGACCACGGTGATGTCCATACCCCGGGTACGGTCGATCTTGTCCTGGTCGATCTCGTGGAACATGACCTGCTCCGTGAGACCGAAGGTGTAGTTGCCACGGCCGTCGAACTGCTTCGGCGACAGACCACGGAAGTCACGGATACGCGGCAGCGCGAGCGACAGCGTACGGTCCAGGAACTCCCACATACGGTCACCACGGAGGGTGACGTGGCAGCCGATCGGCTGACCCTCGCGCAGCTTGAACTGCGCGATGGACTTGCGGGCCTTCGTGACGGCCGGCTTCTGACCGGTGATCGTCGTCAGGTCGCGGATGGCACCGTCGATCAGCTTCGAGTCACGGGCGGCGTCGCCGACACCCATGTTCACGACGATCTTGACGAGGCCGGGGATCTGCATGACGTTCTCGTAGGAGAACTCCTCACGCAGCTTGCCCGCGATCTCCTCGCGGTACTTCGTCTTCAGACGCGGAGTGGTAGCCATCAGATGTCCTCACCCGTGCGCTTGGCAACGCGGATCTTGTTGCCCTCGTCGTCGAAGCGGTAACCGACGCGGGTGACGACCTTCTTGCCGTCCTTCTCCACGACCAGCTGGACGTTGGACACGTGCACCGGAGCCTCGGTGATCACGATGCCGCCCGCCTGGTTCTGGCCGGCCTTGGTGTGCTTCTTGACCCGGTTGACACCCTCGACGAGGACGCGGTTCTCCGCGGGGAAGGCGACGATGACCTTGCCCTGCTTGCCCTTGTCCTTACCGGTGATGACCTGGACCAGGTCGCCCTTCTTGATCTTCATGCTTACAGCACCTCCGGCGCGAGCGAGATGATCTTCATGAACTTCTTCTCGCGCAGCTCACGGCCGACGGGGCCGAAGATACGGGTGCCGCGAGGGTCGCCGTCGTTCTTCAGAATGACGGCGGCGTTCTCGTCGAAGCGGATGTACGAGCCGTCCTGGCGGCGGCGCTCCTTGACGGTGCGAACGATGACCGCCTTGACGACGTCACCCTTCTTCACGTTGCCACCGGGGATCGCGTCCTTGACGGTGGCGACGATGACGTCACCGATGCCCGCGTAGCGGCGACCGGAGCCACCGAGAACACGGATGCAAAGGATCTCCTTGGCACCAGTGTTGTCGGCGACACGCAGTCGCGACTCCTGCTGGATCACGTCTATCTCCTGTTTGTCTGCCGGTTCCCGGCCGGGGCTTCACTGCTGTGAGCGGAGCCCCGACCGAGCCTGGCGGAACGAACCCGAGGGAAACCCCTCAGGTGCTTACTTGGCCTTCTCGAGGATCTCGACGATGCGCCAGCGCTTGCTCGCCGACAGCGGACGCGTCTCCATGATGAGGACGCGGTCGCCGACGCCGGCAGCGTTCTGCTCGTCGTGCGCCTTGAGCTTGTTCGTACGGCGGATGACCTTGCCGTACAGGGCGTGCTTCACGCGGTCCTCGACGGCGACGACGACGGTCTTGTCCATCTTGTCGCTGACGACCAGACCCTCACGGGTCTTGCGGAAACCGCGCTCGGTCTTGTTCTCAGTCACGTTGTTCTCGCTCATCAGGCGCTCTCCACCGTCTCGATGCCGAGCTCACGCTCGTGCATCAGGGTGTAGATCCGGGCGATGTCCTTGCGGACGGCCTTGAGCCGGCCGTTGTTCTCCAGCTGACCCGTGGCCGCCTGGAAACGGAGCTTGAACAGCTCTTCCTTGGCCTCACGCAGCTTGGCAACGAGCTCCTCGTTGCCGAGCTCGCGCAGTTCCGACGCCTTGGTACCGGCCGCCATCACGACTCACCTGCCTCGCGCTTGACGATCCGGCACTTCATCGGCAGCTTGTGGGCCGCACGAGTCAGAGCCTCACGCGCAATCTTCTCGTTCGGGTAGGACAGTTCGAACATGACCCGACCCGGGTGCACGTTCGCGATCCACCACTCCGGGGAACCCTTACCGGAACCCATGCGGGTCTCGGCAGGCTTCTTCGTGAGCGGGCGGTCCGGGTAGATGTTGATCCAGACCTTGCCACCACGCTTGATGTGGCGGGTCATCGCGATACGAGCCGCCTCGATCTGGCGGTTCGTCACGTAGGCGGGGGTCAGCGCCTGGATGCCGTACTCGCCGAACGAGACCTCAGTACCGCCCTTGGCCATACCGCGGCGCTTCGGGTGGTGCTGCTTGCGGTGCTTGACCCTACGAGGGATCAGCATGTCGGTCAGGCCTCCGTTCCGGTGCTCTCGGCCGGAGCGGCGGCGGGAGCGTCGGCCTTGGGGGCCTCGGCACCAGCAGCCTGCTGCGGCTTGCGGCCACCACGGCCGCCGCGCTCGCCACCACGGCCACCACGGCCGGCGGGACGGTCGCCAGCGCCGGCACCGCGGGCCGGGCGGTTACCCGCACGGGCCGCAGCGTTCTCGGCGCGAACCTCGGCGATGTTCTTGACGTCGCCCTTGTAGATCCAGACCTTCACGCCGATGCGGCCGAAGGTGGTCTTGGCCTCGAAGAAGCCGTAGTCCACGTTCGCGCGCAGCGTGTGCAGCGGCACACGACCCTCGCGGTAGAACTCGGACCGGGACATCTCGGCGCCGCCGAGACGGCCACCACACTGGATCTTGATGCCCTTGGCGCCGGCCTTCATGGTGCCCTGCATGCTCTTGCGCATGGCACGGCGGAAGGAGACGCGGGAGGACAGCTGCTCGGCGACGGCCTGGGCCACCAGCTGAGCGTCGAGCTCCGGGTTCTTGACCTCGAGGATGTTGAGCTGGACCTGCTTGCCGGTCAGCTTCTCCAGGTCACCGCGGATGCGGTCCGCCTCGGCGCCGCGGCGGCCGATGACGATGCCAGGACGGGCGGTGTGGATGTCCACACGCACGCGGTCACGGGTGCGCTCGATCTCAACCTTCGAGATGCCGGCGCGCTCCATGCCGGACGTCATCATCCGACGGATGGCGACGTCTTCCTTGACGTAGTCCTTGTACAGCTTGTCGGCGTACCAGCGGGACTTGAAGTCCGTGGTGATGCCGAGTCGGAACCCGTGCGGGTTTACCTTCTGGCCCATTACCGGGAACCTTCCTTGCTGCTGACGACCACGGTGATGTGGCTGGTCCGCTTGCGGATCCGGTAGGCACGGCCCTGGGCGCGCGGACGGAACCGCTTCAGGGTCGGGCCCTCATCCACGTACGCCTCGCTGATGACCAGCGTGGAGGCGTCCGGGTGGTTGTAGTTGTGTGCGGCGTTGGCAATGGCGCTGTCCAGCACCTTGCCGACCGGCACGCTCGCGGCCTGCGGGGCGAAACGCAGGACCGCCTGAGCCTCCGTGGCATCCATGCCACGGATGAGGTCCACCACTCGGCGGGCCTTCATGGGCGTGACGCGGATGTACCGCGCCTGGGCCCTGGCTTCCATGGTTGTCCCTTCGGTGTAAGTCATAGTCGTAACCACCCCGCGATTAGCGGCGCTTCGACTTCCGGTCGTCCTTGACGTGGCCGCGGAAGGTGCGAGTCGGCGAGAACTCACCGAGCTTGTGGCCGACCATCGACTCGGTGACGAACACCGGGACGTGGGTCTTGCCGTTGTGCACCGCGATCGTGTGACCCAGCATGCTGGGGATGATCATCGAGCGACGGGACCAGGTCTTGATGACGTTCTTGGTGCCGGCTTCGTTCTGGGCGTCCACCTTCTTTACGAGGTGGTCGTCGACGAAGGGCCCCTTCTTGAGACTGCGCGGCATCTAAACCCGCTCCTAGCGCTTCTTGTTCGTCTTGCGGCGGCGGACGATGTACTTGCTCGAAGCCTTCTTCGGCGAGCGAGTACGACCCTCCTTCTGACCCCACGGGGAGACCGGGTGGCGACCACCACTGGTCTTGCCCTCACCACCACCGTGCGGGTGGTCAACCGGGTTCATCGCGACACCGCGGACGGTCGGGCGGACGCCCTTCCAGCGCATGCGGCCGGCCTTGCCCCAGTTGATGTTCGACTGCTCGGCGTTGCCGACCTCGCCGACCGTGGCGCGGCAGCGCGCGTCGACGAGACGGATCTCGCCGGACGGCATGCGGAGGTGGGCCATCACGCCCTCCTTCGCGAGCAGCTGCACGGAGGCACCAGCGGAACGCGCGAACTTGGCGCCGCCACCGGGGCGGAGCTCGATCGCGTGGATCGTGGTACCGACCGGGATGTTGCGGAGCGCGAGGTTGTTGCCCGGCTTGATGTCGGCCGTGGGGCCGTTCTCGATCCGGTCACCCTGCTGCAGGCCGCGCGGCGCGATGATGTAGCGCTTCTCGCCGTCGGCGTAGTGCAGCAGCGCGATGCGCGCGGTGCGGTTGGGGTCGTACTCGATGTGCGCGACCTTGGCCGGCACGCCGTCCTTGTCGTGACGACGGAAGTCGATCACGCGGTAGGCGCGCTTGTGGCCACCGCCCTGGTGGCGAACGGTCACACGACCGGTGTTGTTACGGCCGCCCTTGCTGTGCAGCGGGCGGACCAGCGACTTCTCCGGCGTGGACCGCGTGATCTCGACAAAGTCGGCGACGCTGGAGCCACGACGGCCCGGGGTCGTCGGCTTGTACTTGCGGATACCCATTTCTCAGTCCTCGTCCGATTCCGGACGACTAGACCTCCGTTAGGAGGCCTGGCCGCCGAAGATGTCGATACGGTTGCCCTCGGCAAGGGTCACGATGGCGCGCTTGGTGTTGGCGCGCTTGCCGAAACCGGTCTTGGTGCGCTTGCGCTTACCCTGACGGTTGATCGTGTTGACCCCGGTGACCTTGACCGAGAAGACCGCCTCGACGGCCTGCTTGATCTGGGTCTTGTTGGCGCCGGGCGCGACGATGAACGTGTACTTGTTCTCGTCCAGCAGCGCGTAGCTCTTCTCCGAGACGACCGGCTTGATCAGCAGGTCGCGCGGGTCGGTGAAGGTCTTGCTGGTAACGGTCGCCTCAGACATCAGGCGTCGCTCCCTTCGGTCTCGTCGGCCTTGGGGCCAGACACGAAGGACTCGAGCGCGGCCTGGGTGAAGACCACGTCGTCAGAGACGATCACGTCGTACGTGTTCAGCTGGCCCGGCTCCAGGATGTGAACCTGGGGCAGGTTGCGGGCGGACAGCCACGCCAGCTCGTCAGAGCGCTCGGCGACCAGGAGCAGGTTCTTGCGCTCCGAGATCTTGCCGAACAGCGTCTTGGCGGCCTTGGTGGAGGCGGCACCCTCGACCACGCCGGTGACGACGTGGATGCGGGAGTGACGCGCACGGTCCGAGAGGGCACCGCGGAGGGCGGCGGCCTTCATCTTCTTCGGGGTCCGCTGCGAGTAGTCACGCGGCTGCGGGCCGTGGACGACGCCACCGCCTGCGAACTGCGGAGCGCGGGTCGAACCCTGACGGGCGCGGCCGGTGCCCTTCTGGCGGTACGGCTTGCGGCCACCACCACGGACTTCACCGCGGGTCTTGGTCTTGTGCGTGCCCTGACGGGCAGCGGCCAGCTGCGCGACGACGACCTGGTGGATCAGCGGAACGCTGGTCTTCGCGTCGAAGATCTCCGCGGGGAGCTCGACGGTACCGGCCTTGTCGCCTGCCGGCGAAAGGATGTCAATGGTGCTCATTAACCTCAAGCCCCCTTGGCCGCGGTACGGACCAGGACGAGGCCGCCGTTCGGACCGGGGACTGCGCCCTTGATGAGGAGCAGACCCTTCTCCGCGTCTACCGCGTGGATGGTCAGGTTCTGGGTGGTGACGCGCTCGTTACCCATGCGACCGGCCATGCGCATGCCCTTGAAGACACGCCCAGGGGTGGCACAGCCACCGATCGAACCGGGGGAGCGGTGCTTGCGCTGCACACCGTGACCGGCGCCGAGGCCCCGGAAGTTGTGCCGCTTCATGACACCGGCGAAGCCCTTGCCCTTGCTGTTGCCCGTGACGTCAACCTTGACGCCGGACTCGAACACCTCAGCAGTGATCTCCTGGCCGAGCGTGTACTCGCTGGCGTCGGAGGTGCGGAGCTCCACCAGGTGGCGGCGGGGGGTCACGTCGGCCTTGGCGAAGTGGCCCTTGAGGGGCTTGTTCACCTTGCGCGGGTCGATCTCGCCGAAGGCGATCTGGACCGACTCGTAGCCGTCGATGTCGTTCGTACGGACCTGGGTAACGACGCAGGGCCCGGCCTTGACGACGGTCACCGGGACGACACGGTTGTTCTCGTCCCAGACCTGGGTCATGCCGAGCTTCTCGCCCAGGACGCCCTTGATCTGCTTTGCCATCTTCTCCGCGCCTCTCAGAGCTTGATCTCGATGTCAACGCCGGCCGGAAGGTCCAGGCGCATCAGCGAGTCAACGGTCTTGGGCGTCGGGTCGAGGATGTCGATCAGGCGCTTGTGCGTGCGCATCTCGAAGTGCTCGCGCGAGTCCTTGTACTTGTGCGGCGACTTGATGACGCAGTACACGTTCTTCTCAGTGGGCAGCGGCACCGGGCCCGCGACCGACGCACCAGTGCGGGTCACCGTCTCGACGATCTTCTTCGCCGAGGAGTCGATGACCTCGTGGTCGTAGGCCTTGAGCCGGATGCGGATCTTCTGTCCCGCCATGGCTACTCCGTAGTCCTGTCTCTATGTGGAAACGCTCTGGCTCCCGGTCGGCTGCGGAACGGGGTCCCGCGGCCTCTCCTCCGACCCCCGCGGTCGGGCGTGTCGCACTCCCTCCACAGAAAATTCCCATACGGAAATTCCCTCGTCCAAGGGGGTACGGTCCCATGACCGCGATTCGGGGGAGAAACACCCACCGAGTGCCTGGTGGGCACCGTGCTGACACTTCCCAGAAGATTCCCGTACTTCCGTCCCCATTGCTGCCCCGAGGGGCAGATTAAGGACGACGAGTACTGTGGGACTCGCTTCCGGTCCTCCCGGCGGGAGGCGCGCAGCATCGGCACTCAACCGAGCAACTTGAACAGTCTGCCATACGGGACACGCACCTGGCCAATCGGGCCGAAGACAATACCCCGCCACGCTGCGTGGTCAAACTGCGCCGCACCCCCCGCCCGGCGGGCCCCTCCAGGTCAGGAGCGGGTGACCGTCCCGCAGCCCTTGCCGTCCCCGATCTTCCTGCTGCGGTCGTACGGGTCCACCGCCTGCCCGGTGCCCTGCGGCCCCGCGGGCAGGTCCGCCGTGAACTGCGGGTGGAGGAAGCCGTCGGCCGCCTCGCACTCCACGTTCGACCACTCCGAGTGGTAGGCGCGCAGCTGGAGTCGGCCCCGGGTGGTCTCCCAGCGGGCCGGGTCGAGCAGGGCGAAGGTGGTCTGCCGCCGCACGATCGTGCGCTGCACCTCCGAGCCCCCCTGTGCGGGCGTCACGGGGTGGACGAAGGTGTAGTCCGCCACCACGAGCAGCTCGCCGGGCTCCCCCTGCTCCGCGCGCATGCTGCCGCGCACCTTGACGACCTCGCCGACCGGCTTGACCCGGGCGGGGTCGAAGCGGGTGAACAGCAGGACGGGCGTGTCCTTCGCGGTGGGAGCCTTCAGGTACTGCTCCACGTCCTTCAGCAGGTCGGGCTGGCGGGGGTCGAGGAGCGCGATCGCGGAGGCGGGCCGCTCCCCCCGCAGGGTCGCCGGGTCCAGGTTGGCCGCGACCAGGAACTGCCGGGCCTTCTGGAGCGCGTCCGCGACCGTCTCCGCGGACATCCCGGCCACGGACGTCACCGCGGGGAGCTCGATCCCGGCGGCGCCGTCCGCCCACTGCAGGGCCGGGGAGCCGCGGAAGGGCTCCCGCAGGGTCGGCCGGTCCGGCGGCAGCGACGGGGGTGCGGCGGTCGGGCGTACGGACTCCGCGGGCAGCGGGCCCGCCGTCCGCGCCTCCTCGCGGGCCTCGGCCTTGCCCGTGATGCGGTCGATGACCAACTCGGGCCGCACGGCGATCAGCGCGAGCCCGGCGATGGGCACGACGGCGGCCGCGGCCTTGAGCCGGCCCGGCCCGCGGCGTTCGCGCCGTGCGGGCCCGGTGCGCCACCCGGGCGGCTCCTGGCCCTGGGTGGCGCGCAGTCGCGCGGTGACCATCCGCGCCCGTGCGGACGGCTCCCTCGGCGCGTCCCCCGCCCCCTGCGCGGCCTGCTCCGCGAACCGGGCCCACTCCTCGTCGGAGACGCCGGGTGTGCCGTTGTCGTCGTTGTTCCCCATGCCTGTCCTCCCCTTGGTTCCTGCGTCCGCCCGCACATGCGTGAGGGGCTCCGCACCGGGTGGTGCGGAGCCCCTCAGCTGCGCAAAGACGTTTCTTCCGTCAGTTGAAGTAGCCGGTGATGTCCGCGATGAGATCCACGGAACCGGAGTTGTTGTAGAAGCTGACCTTGCCGTCCACGACGGGCACGACCACCAGGTTGGGGATCGTCAGGCCGCGGGTGAAGTTCAGGTTCGACGCGCTCGTACGGGTCGTGCCGCTGGGGAAGACCGACACGAAGCTGGACTCCGTCGGGTTCGTCGCGGTCACGTTGAGCACCACGGCCTTGATGCCGGTGGCCGGGACTCCCCCGACGCCCGCCACGGGCAGGGTGACCACGCCGCCGCCGGTGACCGGGCCCTGGCGGACGCCGGTGCCGGTGCGGGTGTCCATCAGGCGCTTCGGGCCGAAGGTGAAGTTCAGGTTCGACGCGCTGGAGCGGGTCGTACCGCTCGGGTACACCGACACGAAGCTGGGCTGCGTCGGGTTCGTCGCCGTCACGTTCAGCACGACGGCCTTGACACCGACGGCCGGGATGCCGTCGACGCCCGCCACCGGGAGGGTGACCACGCCGCCGCTGCCGACCGGGGCGGCCGGGACACCGGTGCCGTTGCGGGTGTCCATCAGGCGCTTCGGGCCGAAGTTGGTCTGCGTGGCGCCGTCACCGGTTGCGGTGAAGTTCAGGTTCGACGCGCTGGAGCGGGTCGTACCGCTCGGGTACACCGACACGAAGCTGGGCTGCGTCGGGTTCGTCGCCGTCACGTTCAGCACCACCGCGGTGGGCGTGCCGCCGGTGGCGGCGGCCACCGGCAGGGTGACGACCTCGCCGCTGCCGACGGGGCCCCTGCGGACGCCGAGGCCCTCACGGGTGTCCATGAGGCGCTTCGGGGAGAGCGGAACGAACTCGGCCCCCTTGACCTCCGCCTCGACGGTGACCGGCAGGCTTGTGGAGACCTTGCCGTTCGCGGCGGTCGCCCGGACCCGGACCTCGTGCTTGCCGTCGGTCACGACGGCGGTCGCCTTGCGGGCGGCGCCGTCGGTCACCGCGGTGGCCTCGCCGTCCACGAGCAGTTCGAACTTGGCCAGC
Source organism: Streptomyces sp. NRRL F-2664 (assembly GCF_000719345.1). Taxonomy (GTDB): domain Bacteria; phylum Actinomycetota; class Actinomycetes; order Streptomycetales; family Streptomycetaceae; genus Streptomyces. The sequence goes on along the minus strand of NZ_JOFX01000039.1, from coordinate 134,268 downwards.
CGGCCGGTGGCCGTGCTGGTGGTCCAGTCGACCGTGAGGGCGGCGCCGCTCGGGAGGGTGGCGCCCGGCGTGGCCGTCGCCCCGTTCACGGAGGCGACCTTCAGCTGGGCGGCGGGTCCCGTCTGACGGAGCGCTTCGAGCTGCGGGTAGAGAGAGTTGCCCGGGCACTGGGTGTTGAAGCCGTCGCGGTGACCCGAGAGCGACTTGAACTCGTACTGCTGGCCGGCGGTGAAGCTTTTGCCGGAGAAGTTCGTCTGGGTGGCGCCCGCGGTCAGCGTGGCGGTGCCGTTCATGTCGCCGTCGTACTGGCCCAGCTTGTACGCCGTGACCTTGGATATGCCGTCGAGCGCGGCGGCGGAGGCGCCGGCGCTCGTGTAGTCGCCGAGGACGGAGACGCTCGTCGACTCGGCGTTCCAGCCGTAGGTGTGGGCGCCCTGGACGGGCTGGTCCACACCGCCCTGGCGGCCCTCGAAGACCGTTCCGCACTTGTCGACGAGGAAGTTGTAGCCGAGGTCGCGCCAGCCGTTGCCCTTGACGTGGTAGACGTGCAGGCTGCGGACGATCGCCGCGGACTCGGAGCACTCGTACGGCGTGGTGGCGGCGGTGTGGTGGACGAAGACCGCCTTGATCTTCCCGCCGGGCAGGTAGACCGGGCCCTCGTTGTTCAGGGACTCGTCGGCGCCCCACTGCACGCGCGAGACCACGTCCGGCCGCGGGGCGGTCGATTCCGGTCCCGGCGTCGACGGCGCGGGGTCCACGGCGGGGAGGGCGAAGGCGGCCGGGGCCAGGCCCAGATCGCTCTTCTTCTTCGCCTTCGCGGCGCCGGCACCCGGGTCCACCAGGTTCAGCTCCATGCCGGCAGGCAGCGTGCCACCGCCGGTCACCCGTACCTCGGCGCCGTCGGACGGGCCGACCCAGACCGGTTCGGTGGCACCGCGCAGGCCCGGGCGCTTGCCGTCGAGGCCGGACTCGGCCTGCTCCAGCACGACCCACTTCGACCACTTGCCGCTGTCGGCGTCGCGGGTGCGGGCCTCGATCTTGCCCTTCACCTCGGCCTCGGGGTCGGCCCAGGAGACGCCGAGGAGCCCGAACGGCTCGGTGTCCTGCTGGGAGAGGACGGCCTCTCCCCTGCCCTTGGGCTTGAGGGCGAGCTTGTGCAGCTCTCCCGCGACCGGGCCCTTCTCGCGGGCGCGGGCGCTGTAGGGCGACACCTCGTCCCCGTCGGACCCGCCCGTGCCGCTGGCGACGCCCTGGATGCCCAGGACCGCCACGACGCCGAGCGCGGCGGCCAGAGCCGTCCCGCGCACACGACCTATCTTCAAGTTGTCCCCAACCCCTATGCCGATCCGGCCAGGTGACACCACTGGCCGACCGGATCCTACTGGCCGCGCGCACGGCTGATCGGGGCGGGACGGGGGCTGCGGGCGTGATGCGCGTCGCAGCCGGATCGTACTGAGGTGCTATTCCACCGACTTGTCCTTGAAGGGTGCCTTCCGGCCGCAGATCGCGGGCCAGTCCTTGGCCACGATGTTGGCGCACCAGATCTCGCCGTCGTCCTTGAACTGCTTCCACAGCTTGACGTCGAGGTCCTCGCAGTCCTTGTTCGGAGCGAAGCGCGGGCACGTGCCGTTGGGCAGCTTGATGTTGTGCGCGCGCCAGGCGTCCAGGCCCATGAGGTCGGTGTCCTCGTGCGTCGGCATGTAGCGGTTGGCCGACCAGGAGGCGCCCATCGTGGCGAACAGCGCGACCGCGCACACCATGCCGGCCGAGAGCTGACGGATCGTCCGGGGCGCGAGGACCCGCGCCGAGGGGTCGGCGGAGGCGGGCCGCAGCGTCCGCTCGGTCCACCCCGAGCCCCGCTGGACCGCCGCCATCACCCCGAGGACGGCGAGGATCATCAGCGAGTACATGATGATCCAGGTGGTCCGGGGGAAGAGCTGGACCGCCTTGTCCTGCGCCATGTGCGAGGCGAACCAGAAGCGGGCCAGCCAGGCTCCGGCGAGGACGGCTGCCGCGGTGCGGACCATGACGTGGCGCAGTCCGAGGCCGATGCCGAGGCCGACACCGAGGATCAGCAGCAGGGCGAAGCCGGTCTGGCCGGCCATCTCGCCGGAGACCGGCCACTGGTTGTACTTGATGTAGCCGGTCCGGTCCGAGATCCAGCCGAGGACGTAGCCGGGGTCCGCGTACACGCCGAGGTAGGCGTACCGGTCGGGGGTCTGCGAGCCCAGCCGGACCATCTGGTACAGCAGCGGGGCGCCGATGATCCCGGCCGTGGCCAGGACGGAGCCGACGAACAGCGCCGCCCGCTTCACCGCCGGCGCGCCGGCCCGCCACGGGAAGAGGAAGAGGAAGAGCACGGCGGCGCCGGGCGCGGCCCAGACGAACCAGCCCGAGTACCACAGGAACAGCACGCCGAAGATCGCGCCGAGGCCGGCGCCGCGCAGGACGAGCGCCTTCGGGGTGCGGCCGGCCGACCGGCGCAGCTCGCGGAAGCAGTACCCGAGGAGCGGCAGCAGCACGATCATCACGACGTGGCTGTACGGGCGGACCGGGTCGAGGAAGAGCAGGGCCGACGGGACGGCGATCAGCAGGGCCCAGAAGGGGCGCAGCAGCAGCCGCCACGCCAGGTACGCCATGGGGCCGACCAGGGCGCTGCAGATGATCTGCAGGTCGTGCAGGGCGAATCCCGCGGTGCCGAGGCCGTCGTAGCGGACCTTGGACCACAGGGCGATCAGCGCGGGGAACGCGGGCGGGTAGATGCCGGACACGCCCTCGCCCGACAGGAAGGAGTTGGCCATCTCCACCAGGACGCTCGGGTCGCCCTCCTGCCCGCCGAGCGGGTGCGGGGTTCCGCGCAGGGCGACGACGACGCCGCCCGCCACGACACCGGTGGCCAGCCCGGCGAGGGCGGCGCAGACCAGCCGCTTGACGAGCTGGTGGCGCCGGGCCGAGCCCCGGTGGGCCGTATGAAGAAGCAGTCCGAGCAGCGGGAGCCCGAGCACCGCCACGTACAGCTGCAGTTTGGCGAGTCCGCTGACCTGGCCGATGCGGTTCATCGGGTTGACGCCGACGTGCCGGCTGAGCCATGTGAATCCGAGCGCCGCCACCACGCTGACGACCACCTCGGCCAGGATCTGCACCCACCGCCGGGACAGCCACACCCGCATGCGTGCGGGGGACGGGCTGCCGGTGCCCTGCGGCGGTTCGGAGGTGCGCCGGGCCGGGGCGCCGGCCTCGCCGACCTCCTCGGGGGCCAGGTGTGTCATCTCGGTCCGTTTCGTGGTGGGCGGCGGTCGATCAGTTCTGGCCGGAGGTGAAGGCGTGCTTCGCCAGGGTGCGGGCGCCCGCCTTGTTGCCGCTGCGCAGGGCTCCGGGGAGCATCGTCAGCGCGTGCAGCCGGGAGGCGCTGTGGAAGCGCGCCGCGCGGGCCGCCTTCGGCCAGCCGCGGGCGTCCATACGGGCCGCGACCGCGGAGAAGTACCGCTCGGCCTCGGCGAAGCGGGTGCCGGAGAAGGCCTGCACGGACGACTCGCTGACGGCGTGCCGGCGGTACTGGAAGACGGTCGTGGAGTTGTCGATGACCATCTGCTCCCCGGCTTCGAGGAGATCGACGACGAGCGCGAGGTCCTGGATCACCGAGTAGTCGTCGCGGAAGTTCACCTTGCGCAGCACCTCGCCGCGCCAGGCGATGGAGGGGAAGTAGAGCCAGTTGCCGCGCAGCACGCTGGCGGCCAGCTCCTCGCCGCCCATCAAGCGGCGGCCCTTCACCTGGGGGGCGTAGAGCCGCTTCTTGGTGTTGTCCGCCAGGCCCTGGGCCACCTGTCCGGTGCCGTCGATCACCTCGACGCCCGGCTGCACCATGCCGATGCCGGGCTGTGCCTCGACGATCGCGCGGACGGTCTCCAGGTAGTGCGGGTGCAGGAGGTCGTCGCAGCCCATGATGACCACGTAGTCGGCCTCGGAGAGCTGCACGCACTTCTGGAAGTTCTTGGTGATGCCGAGGTTCTGCTCGTTGCGCGTGTAGTGGACGCGGTCGTCGCCGAGCCCGGCGAACCAGCCCGGTACGTCGGGCTCCTTGCCGTCGTCGATGACGACGAGGCGGAAGTCCCGGTCGGTCTGCGCCAGGACGCTGCGGACGGCGTCCTGCATCAGCTGCACGTCCCCGTAGTAGGGGAGCATGAAGTCGAGCGTCACCATGGGGCGTCAGGCCTTCACGGAGTCGGAGTCGGCCTTGGCGCCGGCGGCCGGGGCGGCCTCGGGCTCCGGCGCCGTGCCGGCGGCGGAAACCGCTCCCAGGCGCTCGTCGTTGTGGCGCGTGCCCTCGTTGATGGCGACCGTCCGGGCGAGGTCGGTGATCTTCTTCTCCAGCGAGCGGAACCGCAGGAAGGTGTTGAGCGTGAGGAAGCCCATCGCGAGGACCATCACGTAGAGCACCAGGTCGGTGCCGCGGCCGACGCCGAGCTGCTGGGCGAGCCAGGTGACGTCGGTGGGGCGGAGCACGGCGTAGACGTTGACGACGACGAACAGCGAGAAGGCGATGCGCTTCCAGGCGCGGTTCTTCGCCTGACTCCACGTCCGGATGAACACCAGGGCCATCGACACGGAGCCGACGATCAGGACGAGCTGGATCCAGAAGTACTTCATCGACGCCCACGCTCCCGCAGCGAAATGTCAAAGATGATGTTCACGCCGTTGATGAGGGACTGGCCCTTGGAGCGCGAGTATTCGGTGTAGAGGATGTCCACCGGGACCTCGGTGACCCGCAGGTCGGAACCCGCCAGGAAACCGACGAGCTCGGACGCGTGCGCCATGCCGTTCATGGTGATGTTCAGCTGCTCGGCGGCCTTGCGGCTGAGGACGCGCAGACCGTTGTGCGCGTCGGTGAGCTTGAGCTTGCGGGCCGTGGGGCTGACGGCGGCGGCCGTGCGCAGGACGACCTGCTTGATCCACGGCACCTGGCCGTTCTGCTCGATGAAGCGGGAGCCCAGCACCACGTCGGCCTCGTCGCGCCGCAGCACGCCGACCATCGTCTCGACGTCCTTGGTCTGGTGCTGGCCGTCGGCGTCGAAGGTCGCGAAGTAGCGGGAACCGGGCTGGGCGAGCGCGTACTTCAGACCGGTCTGGAGGGCCGCGCCCTGACCGAGGTTGACCGGGTGGCGGACCAGGTGGGCACCCGTGGTCGCTATGTGCTCGGCCGAGGCGTCGGTGCTGCCGTCGTCGACGACGACGATGTTGGGGAACGTCTTGCGGGCCCCCTCGACCACGTCGGCGATCACCTGGCCCTCGTTATAGGCCGGTATGACCAGCCAGACATCGTCGTATTGGGACACGGTAGCTCCAGCGGAATGTGGCACGTACGAGTGCTCGGTGATCGGTGTGACGTCTTGTGCCGGCATGGTCATCTCCCTGCGGTGCCCGCGCCCGGGGCGCCGGCGCCGGCCGTCTGCCGGGGGGCTTCACCGGCTGCGGCCGCGGCTCCGGGGAAGCTCAGCCTGAGGGCTGCCAGCATAGCGAGCACGGTGGCCGTCGATCCCAGGGCGTAAGCGGCGATCACGCGCACGGACACCTCACCGGGGATCAGGGTGACGCCCAGCAGGACCGCGGTTCCGACGGCCCAGCAGAGCAACTGCAGGTTGTGGCGCTTGAATACCATGAGCGCCTGCCCGAGGACCATCGCGAACATGTACGCCACGGTGCCGGCGGACAACAGGAAGAAGTCGAAGCGTCCCAGCACCGGGTCCTCGATGCCGAACAGCACCTCGATGAGCCAGGGGCCGAGAGCCGTGGCGGGCACGCCGCCGAGCAGGCCGAGCGCTGCGACGACCAGCGCGATGCGGCGCAGCATCGCCCAGAAGGCGGCCCGGTCGCCGGCGGTGAAGGCGGCGGTGAGGCCGCTGAGCAGCGAGGCCTGGAGCGAACCGAAGACGAAGAGCGGTACGCGGGCCAGGACCAGGGCGCTCAGCAGCGCCGCGATCAGCGCGCTGTCGGCCGGGGCCAGCAGCTTGGTGCTCATCACGGCCGCGTTCACGACGAGCTGCGACAGCAGGGTGGCGCAGACGAGCAGCCCGAGCCCGCCGCACAGTTCGCGCCAGGCGATGTGCTCGCCGGGGCCCGCCGCGCGCAGCAGCGCCGGCAGCGTCACGAGCGTCGCCACGACGGGCGCGACGGCCAGGACGAGGCTGAACGCGAGGGCCGAGTGCAGCCCGAACAGGGCGCACGCGAAGGCGAGCACGATCCGCAGGCCGCCGTCGACGGCGAGCTGGGTGCCGTACGCGCCGAAGCGGCCGAGGCCGGCCAGCACACCGCGGGTGAGGTAGCAGACGGCCATGCCGGTGAAGGCGCCGCCGAGCGCGGCCACCAGGGCGCGGTCCCCGTGGAAGAGCAGGTCGGCGAGGGGGCCGGCGGCGACGGCGAGGACCAGCAGGGTCGTTGCGAGGATCCCCGCGGTGAGCAGGGTGGCGCGGCGCAGCACCGGGGCGGCGCCGTGGCCCAGGACCACGCGGGCGGAGACGATCCGGGTGAGTTCCTGTTCGACGGGGAAGAACACGCCGATGCCGATGGACATCACGATCGTCCACAGCACCGAGACGTTGGCCAGGTCCTGCGTCGACAGACTGTGTCCGGCCACGCCGAGGTGGACGTACGAGGCCGCGCCGAGCACGACGGTGCCGCCGGCCACCGCGACGGTGCCCGGCGGCAGCGCCGCGCTCAACTTGTTCAGCAGGGTTTTCATCCCGTACGGCCGTTCCGGGCCGCCTTCGCGAGTGCGGCGAATCCGGGGGTGGCGAGTGCCTGCGCGAGCTGTTCGCGCCAGTCGGGGAGCGGCTCCAGGCCGGCCTGCTCCTTCCAGGCGTCGTGCGCGAGCACGCTGAAGGCGGGGCGGACGGCGGGGCGGACGAACGCCTCGGAGGTGGTCGGCCGGATCCGCTCGGGGTCCAGACCGCTCAAGCGGTAGGTCTCGCGGGCCAGTCCCATCCAGGTGGTGCGGCCGCTCGCGGTGCCGTGGTAGATCCCGCCCATGGCGTGGCCGCGCAGCGCGGCCAGACCCAGCTCGACCAGGTGCTGCGCGAGCGCCTTGGACCACGTGGGCTGGCCGTGCTGGTCGTCGACCACGTCCAGGGTGTCCCGCTGCGCGGCCAGCTTCAGCATCGTGGCGACGAAGTTCGGCCCGTGCTCGCCGTAGAGCCAGGCGGTCCGTACGACGTACCCGTCCTGCGGCAGCAGCTCGGTCACGGCCTGCTCGCCGACCAGCTTCGAACGCCCGTAGGCGTTGACCGGGCCCGTCCCGGCGTCCTCGCGGTAGGGCTCGGCGGCGTCGCCGGGGAGCACGTAGTCGGTGGAGACGTGGATCAGGCGCACGTGCGCGGCGGCGCAGGCCTCGGCCAGGACGCGCACGCCGGTGCCGTTGACGGCGGTGGCGGCCTCCTCGGCGGTCTCGGCGCCGTCCACGTCCGTCCAGGCGGCGCAGTTGACGACCACGGTGGCGTCCTCGACCGCGGCCCGGACCGCGTCCGGGTCGGTGATGTCGAGGTCGGCGCGGCGCAGGCCCACGGCCTCGATCCCGGCGCGCTGCAGGACGCTCAGGACGTCCTGGCCGAGCATCCCGGCGGCGCCGGTGACCAGCCAGCGGCCGGCGAACGAGTTGGTCCTCACTTCTGCAGGGCCGCCTTCGCCTTCAGCGGCTCCCACCAGGCGCGGTTCTCGCGGTACCAGTCGATGGTGGCCTTGATGCCGTCCTCGAAGGTGACCTGCGGGGTGTAGCCCAGCTCGGCGCCGATCTTGCTGATGTCGATGGAGTAGCGCAGGTCGTGGCCCTTGCGGTCCTCGACGTGCTCGACCATGTCCCAGCCGAGGCCCGCCGCCTCCAGCAGGACGCCGGTCAGCTCCTTGTTGGTGAGCTCGGTGCCGCCGCCGATGTTGTAGACCTCGCCGGCCCGGCCCTTGCGCATGGCCAGGTCGATGCCGCGGCAGTGGTCGGAGACGTGCAGCCAGTCGCGCACGTTGCCGCCGTTGCCGTACAGCGGGACCTTCTTGCCGTCCATCAGGTTCGAGACGAACAGCGGGATGACCTTCTCCGGGAACTGGTAGTGCCCGTAGTTGTTCGAGCAGCGGGTGACCACCACGTCCATGCCGTGCGTGCGCGCGTAGGCCAGCGCCAGCAGGTCGGAGGACGCCTTGGATGCGGAGTAGGGGGAGTTGGGCACCAGCGGCCACTCCTCGGTCCAGGAGCCCTCGCTGATGGAGCCGTAGACCTCGTCGGTGGAGATGTGGACGAAGCGGCCGACGCCGTGCTTGCGGGCGGCGTCCAGCAGCACCTGCGTGCCGACGACGTTCGTCATGACGAAGGGGCCCGCCCCGGCGATCGACCGGTCCACGTGCGACTCGGCGGCGAAGTGCACGACCACGTCGTGGCCGGCCATCACCTGGTCCACGGCCTCGGCGTCGCAGATGTCGCCCTTGACGAAGCGGTAGCCGGAGTGGTCCGCGACCGGGGCGAGATTGGCCTCGACGCCCGAGTAGGTCAGCTTGTCGAAGACGGTGATCTGCGCCGTGGCGTCTGCACCGAGCTGCTGGCGGACGAATTCTGAACCGATGAAGCCGGCGCCGCCGGTCACGAGGATGCGCATAATACGAAGAGTCTAGCCGCCTGCCGAACGTCACACGCCGGACGGTCGGACCGCCCCGGCCCTCTCGCATAGGGTTCACCCATGCGTGGAATCCTTTTGGCCGGTGGCACCGGATCGCGACTCTGGCCGCTGACTCGGGCCGTCTCGAAGCAGCTGCTGCCCGTCTTCGACAAGCCGATGATCTACTACCCGCTCTCCACCCTGGTGATGGCGGGCATCAGCGAGATCCTGATCATCACCACCCCTGAAGACCGCGACCAGTTCGAGCGCCTGCTCGGCGACGGTTCCCAGTTCGGACTGCGGCTGGAGTACGCCGTCCAGGAGCGCCCCGAGGGCATCGCCCAGGCGTTCGTGCTCGGCGCCGACTTCATCGGCGACGAGTCCGTCGCGCTGATCCTCGGCGACAACATCTTCCACGGCAGCGGCCTCGGCACCCGCCTCGCCCAGCACACCGACGCCAAGGGCGGCCGGGTGTTCGCGTACCCGGTGGCCGACCCGACCGCCTACGGCGTCGTGGAGTTCGACGAGACGGGCCAGGCCATCTCCATCGAGGAGAAGCCGGTCAAGCCCAAGTCCCGCTACGCGGTGCCGGGTCTGTACTTCTACGACAACCGGGTCGTGGAGATAGCCAAGGGGCTCAAGCCCAGCGCCCGCGGCGAACTGGAGATCACCGCCGTCAACGACGCGTACCTCCAGGCCGGCGAACTGAACGTCACCATCCTCGACCGCGGCACCGCGTGGCTGGACACGGGCACCTTCGTCTCGATGGTCCAGGCCTCCGAGTTCGTCCGCGTGATCGAGGAGCGCCAGGGCTTCAAGATCGGCTGCATCGAGGAGGCGGCCTGGCGGGCCGGCCTGATCGACAGCGCCCGGCTGCGCGCGCTCGCCGAGCCGCTGACCAAGAGCGGCTACGGCACGTACCTCCTGGCCCTGCTGGACGAGGAGGAGGGCAAGTGAAGTTCCGCGAACTCTCCATCGCGGGCGCCTTCGAGGTGACCCCGCAGCTGCACGGCGACCCCCGCGGCCTGTTCACCGAGTGGTACCGCTTCGACCGCCTGGCGGAGGTCGTCGGCCACCCGCTGAACCTGGCCCAGGCCAACCTCTCCGTCTCCGCCGCCGGCGTGGTCCGCGGCATCCACTTCGCCGACGTCCCGCGCGGCCAGGCCAAGTACGTGACCTGCGTGCGCGGCGCCGTGCTCGACGTCATCGTCGACCTCCGGGTGGGCTCCCCCACCTTCGGCCGGTGGGAGGGCGTCCGCCTCGACGACGTCGACCGCCGCGCCGTCTACATCCCCGAGGGCCTCGGCCACGGCTTCTGCGCCCTGACCGACGACGCCACGCTGTCGTACCTGTGCTCGGAGACGTACAACCCGACCGGCGAGCACTCGGTGCACCCGCTGGACCCGGACCTCGGCATCGAGTGGCCGGCCGAGGCCCCGCAGCTGTCCGCGCGCGACGAGGCCGCGCCGTCGCTGGCCGAGGCCATCGCGACCGGCCTGCTGCCGGACCACGCCGCCTGCGTCGAGTTCACCGAGTCCCTGCGCGTGAACTGACGCGCCGCCCGCACGCAGCAGGAGGGCCGCACCCCGCAAGGGGTGCGGCCCTCCTTCGTGTCCGGCCCGGGCCGCAGCCCCGGGCACCGACCACGCCGAAGGGCCCCGTCCCACCGCCGAGGCGATGGGCCGGGGCCCTCCGTGCAACTTGGTGCTCGTCGAACGAGCTACCAGGTCAGAACACGAATTACTTCGTGATCTTGGTGACCTGGCCGGCGCCCACGGTACGACCACCCTCACGGATGGCGAACTTCAGGCCCTCCTCCATGGCGACCGGCTGGATCAGCGCGACCGACATCTCGGTGTTGTCGCCCGGCATGACCATCTCCGTGCCGGCCGGCAGGGTGACGACACCCGTGACGTCCGTGGTACGGAAGTAGAACTGCGGACGGTAGTTGTTGAAGAAGGGGGTGTGACGGCCACCCTCGTCCTTCGACAGGATGTAGGCCTGGGCCTCGAACTCGGTGTGCGGGGTGACCGAACCGGGCTTGATGATGACCTGGCCGCGCTCGACGTCCTCGCGCTTGATGCCACGGAGGAGCAGACCGACGTTCTCACCGGCCTGGCCCTCGTCGAGCAGCTTGCGGAACATCTCGATACCGGTGACCGTGGTGGTGGTCTTCTCTTCCTTGATACCGATGATGTCGACGGTCTCGTTGACCTTCAGGACACCACGCTCGATACGGCCGGTGACGACCGTACCGCGACCGGTGATCGTGAAGACGTCCTCGACGGGCATGAGGAACGGCTTCTCGGTGTCACGCGGCGGGGTCGGGATGGCCTCGTCGACGGCGGACATGAGGCCGAGGAGCTTCTCGCCCCACTCCTTGTCGCCCTCGAGCGCCTTCAGCGCGGAGACGCGGACGACCGGCAGGTCGTCGCCCGGGAACTCGTACTCGGAGAGCAGCTCACGGACCTCGAGCTCGACGAGCTCCAGGATCTCCTCGTCGTCCACCATGTCGGCCTTGTTCAGGGCGACGACGATGTACGGAACGCCGACCTGGCGGGCCAGGAGCACGTGCTCCTTGGTCTGCGGCATCGGGCCGTCGGTGGCGGCGACCACGAGGATGGCGCCGTCCATCTGCGCGGCACCCGTGATCATGTTCTTGATGTAGTCCGCGTGACCCGGGCAGTCGACGTGGGCGTAGTGACGCGCCTCGGTCTGGTACTCGACGTGCGCGATGGAGATGGTGATACCGCGCTGGCGCTCCTCAGGAGCCTTGTCGATCTGGTCGAAGGCCGAGGCCTCGTTCAGGTCCGGGTACGCGTCGTGCAGCACCTTGGTAATGGCGGCCGTGAGGGTCGTCTTACCGTGGTCAATGTGACCGATGGTGCCGATGTTGACGTGCGGCTTAGTCCGCTCGAACTTCGCCTTCGCCACGGGGGTCCTCCTGGAGAGTGGTTCTGTACGCCTTACAGATCGGCGCCAGGTGATCTTTGCTGGAAAGCCGGCCGGTCCCCGGGGCAACGGGAGTGGCTCCTGTTGCCCCAGAGGCTGCCGGTGACAAGCCTAAAGCGTGTACTCCGAAGAGTTACTCGCCCTTGGCCTTCGCGATGATCTCCTCGGCGACGTTCCGGGGAACCTCGGCGTAGGAGTCGAACTGCATCGAGTAGCTGGCGCGACCCGAGGTCTTGCTGCGGAGGTCGCCGACGTAGCCGAACATCTCCGACAGGGGCACGAGGCCCTTGACGATCTTGGCTCCGTGACGGTCCTCCATGGCCTGGATCTGGCCACGGCGGGAGTTGATGTCGCCGATGACGTCACCCATGGACTCCTCCGGCGTGGTGACCTCGACGGCCATCATCGGCTCGAGGAGCACGGGCGAAGCCTTGCGCGCGGCCTCCTTGAAGGCCTGCGAACCGGCGATCTTGAAGGCGAGCTCGGAGGAGTCGACCTCGTGGTAGCCACCGTCGAGAAGCGTGACGCGGACGCCCGTCATCTCGTAGCCGGCCAGGATGCCGAACTGCATGGCCTCCTGCGCACCCGCGTCCACCGAAGGGATGTACTCCTTCGGCACACGACCGCCGGTGACCTTGTTCACGAACTCGTACGCCGGGCCGTCGGCCTCGGTGATGGGCTCGATCGCGATCTGCACCTTGGCGAACTGACCGGTACCACCGGTCTGCTTCTTGTGGGTGTAGTCGTGGCGCTCGACGGCCTTGCGGATCGTCTCACGGTACGCGACCTGCGGCTTGCCGACGTTGGCCTCGACCTTGAACTCGCGCTTCATACGGTCGACCAGCACCTCGAGGTGCAGCTCGCCCATACCGCCGAGGATGGTCTGGCCCGTCTCCTCGTCCGAGTGAACGTGGAAGGAGGGGTCCTCCTCCGCGAGACGCTGGATGGCGACACCCAGCTTCTCCTGGTCACCCTTGGACTTGGGCTCGATGGCGACCTGGATGACCGGAGCCGGGAAGTCCATGGACTCCAGGATCACGGGCTGCTTGTCGTCGCACAGCGTCTCACCGGTGGTGGTCTGCTTCAGGCCCATCACGGCGACGATGTCGCCGGCGCCCACCGAGTCGATCTCCTCACGCTTGTTCGCGTGCATGCGGTAGATCTTGCCGATGCGCTCCTTCTTGCCCTTGACGGAGTTCAGCACCGCGGTGCCGGCCTCCAGGCGGCCCGAGTAAACCCGGACGAAGGTGAGCTTGCCGAGGTGCGGGTCGCTCATGATCTTGAACGCGAGCGCGGCGAGGGGCTCCTCGTCCGACGGCTTGCGCTTCACGACCGTGTCGGCGTCGCGGACGTCGTGGCCCTCGATGGCCTCGATGTCCAGCGGCGACGGCAGGTAGCGGACGACGGCGTCGAGCAGGGGCTGGACGCCCTTGTTCTTGAACGCCGTGCCACAGAACACCGCGGTGATCGTGGGCTCGCCCTTGCCCTTGCCGGAGCCGAGGATGATGCGACGGACGGCGGCGTGCAGCTGCTCCTCGGTCGGCTCGTCGCCGTTGAGGAAGAGCTCCATGATCTCGTCGTCGTTCTCGGCGACGGTCTCGACCAGCTTGCCGCGCCACTCTTCAGCGGCCTCGGTGTGGCTGGCCGGGATGTCGACGATGTCGTACATCTCGCCCTTGGTGGCCTCGGCGGACCAGACGAGCGCCTTCATGCGAACCAGGTCGACGACACCCTGGAAGTCGGCCTCGGCACCGATGGGGAGCTGCATGACGATCGGGACGGCGCCGAGGCGGTCCTTGATCATGTCGACGCAGCGGTGGAACTCGGCACCGGTACGGTCGAGCTTGTTGACGAAGCAGATGCGCGGGACGCCGTAGCGGTCCGCCTGACGCCAAACGGTCTCGGACTGCGGCTCCACACCGGCGACACCGTCGAACACGGTGACGGCACCGTCGAGCACGCGGAGCGAACGCTCCACCTCGACGGTGAAGTCGACGTGGCCCGGGGTGTCGATGATGTTGATGGTGTGGTCGACGTCCTCGAGCGGCCAGTGGCAGGTCGTCGCGGCGGACGTGATCGTGATGCCGCGCTCCTGCTCCTGCTCCATCCAGTCCATCGTGGCGGCGCCGTCGTGGACCTCACCGATCTTGTACGACACACCGGTGTAGAACAGGATGCGCTCGGTGGTGGTCGTCTTGCCCGCGTCGATGTGGGCCATGATGCCGATGTTGCGCACCTTGGCCAGGTCAAGCGAAGTGGTAGCCATAAGGCTTCGGTCTTCTCTCGGTCTCGATGTGGGGTGGGACTACCAGCGGTAGTGCGCGAAGGCCTTGTTGGACTCGGCCATCTTGTGCGTGTCCTCGCGCTTCTTGACGGCAGCGCCAAGACCGTTGGAGGCGTCGAGCAGCTCGTTCATGAGGCGCTCGGTCATGGTCTTCTCACGGCGGGCGCGGGAGTAACCCACGAGCCAGCGGAGCGCCAGGGTCGACTGGCGACCCGGCTTGACCTCGACGGGGACCTGGTAGGTCGCGCCACCGACACGGCGGGACTTGACCTCGAGGGACGGCTTGACGTTCTCCAGCGCGCGCTTCAGCGTGATGACCGGGTCGTTGCCGGTCTTCTCGCGGAGGCCTTCCATGGCGCCGTAGACGATGCGCTCGGCGGTGGAGCGCTTGCCGTTCAGGAGGATCTTGTTGATGAGCGAGGTCACCAGAGGAGAGGCGTAGACCGGGTCGATGATGACCGGGCGCTTCGGGGCGGGGCCCTTACGAGGCATTCTTACTTCTCCTTCTTGGCGCCGTAGCGGCTGCGGGCCTGCTTGCGGTTCTTGACAGCCTGGGTGTCAAGCGCACCGCGGATGATCTTGTAACGAACACCCGGCAGGTCCTTCACACGGCCACCACGCACGAGCACGATCGAGTGCTCCTGCAGGTTGTGTCCCTCACCCGGAATGTAAGCGGTGACCTCGATGCCGGAGGTCAGACGCACACGCGCGACCTTACGGAGCGCCGAGTTCGGCTTCTTCGGGGTGGTCGTGAACACACGCGTGCAGACGCCGCGACGCTGGGGCGAGGCCTCGAGCGCGGGAGTCTTTGTCTTCTCGACCTTGTCCTGCCGGCCCTTGCGGACCAGCTGCTGGATCGTAGGCACTACTTCTCCGGTTTCTGTGTGCCGTGTAGTGAAGCTAACCTGGAACTTTGCCGACCCACGCGGTCGGGTGTGTCGGACCCTGCACACTTCCACCGAGGTGAGAGGGGCACGGATCGCGGTGTGGTCTTCTCGGCTCACCGCGGGTCTTGAGCGCACGCGGGAGCCCAGGGCACACCCCAGGCACAAGGTCAGAGCGTACCTACCTCACAGAGGTAGGTCAAAACAAATGCCCAGCACGAAAACCCGCCGCGCGCAAGCGGTAGAGGGCCGTTCGGCCCGACACCGCTCGCCGCCGCCCTAAACTGACGCTTTGCCCGGACGCCGGGCGCCCGCGAGCCGATCAGCAGGGAGCAGCACATTGGGGACCGTGGCACCCGAGCCGACCGCCCTCGACGCCCGGCCCTCCGCCCCGGAACGCCCCGGGTCGGCCGTCCGCAGATCCGTTCGCAGATCTGTCCGCCGGTCCGCCCGCCTGCGCGGACCCCTGCTGGCCTTCCTCCTGACCGCGACCGCCTTCACCGCCGCCTGGGCCGCCCGCGGCACCTTCCCCTTCGGCAACACCGGGCGGGCCCTCAACGACCAGGCCAACCAGTACGTGCCCTTCCACCGGGCCCTGTGGGACCTGGCCCACGGGCAGGCCGCCGGGGACCTGCTCTTCAGCTGGCGGGGCGGATTCGGACAGCAGTTCCTGTCCGACTACCACACCTACCTCGGCAATCCTTTCTCCTGGATGGCCGTCCTGGTCCCCCGCGCCCACGTGGACCTCGCCGTCTTCGCCGTCACCCCGGTCACCATGGGGGCCGCGGCCGCCGTGATGACGGTCTACCTCGGCAAACTGCACGCCGGGCCCTGGTGGCAGCGGGGCGTGCTCGGGGCGACGTACGGCCTGTGCGGGTGGGCGCTCAGCGACGCCTCGTACATCCCGATGTGGCTCTGGGGCCTGGTCGCCCTCCCCCTGCTCGGCATCGCCGTCGAGTGGTGCCTGGAGGGGCGTCGCTGGCCGGGTGCGGCCCTGCTGGTCTCGCTCGCCTGGTTCGGGAACTTCTACACCGCGATGATGGCCACGATGGCCGCCTGCGTCCTGCTGGCGATCCGTCTCGCCACCCGCGACACCACGGCCCGCGAGCGGCTCCTCGCCCTGGGGCGGGCCGCCACGGCCGCCGGCACCGGCATCCTGCTCACCCTGCCCCTGCTGCTGCCCTCGTTCCTGTCCAGCGGGGCCGCCCAGCCCACCAGGGCCGCCGCCTTCGACCCCGTGCGCATCGAGGTCTTCTTCGCCGGCATGCTGCCCGCCACCCACCTGTGGGGCGGCCGCCCCCGGCTCTACGTGGCCTCGCTCGGCCTGATCCTGGCCGGCTCCTTCCTCCTCAACACCGCCGTCGCCCGCCGGACCCGCCTGGTGTGGGCGGCCGCCACCGCGCTGGTCCTCGCCTCCTTCCAGTTCCCGCCCACGCAGTACGTGTGGCACGGCCTGGCGGTGCCCAACGGCAACCCGTACCGGGAGACCTTCGTCTTCAGCGGGATGGTGGTCGTCCTGGCCTGGCTGGCGCTGGCCAACCGGCCCCGCCCGCGGCATCTCGCCCTGATGGCGGGCGTGCTGGTCGCGGCCGCCTTCGTGCTCCGCCGCACCGACGACTTCGGCGGCTGGACCTGGCCCGCGGTGCTCGGCGGCGGGAGCGTCTCCCTCCTGGCTCTGGTGCTGCTGCGGCTCGGCGAGAAGCGCCGCTTCCTGGTCCCGGTGGCCGCCGTGCTGATGACCGCAGTCGTCCTGGCCGAGTCCACCGCGGCGGCGGCCGGCGCCGACGCCCGGCGGGCCCGGGAGCGCTGGGCGAAACCCGTGCCCACCTCGAACGAGTCGATTTCCCGGCACTTCGAGGCCGTTCTCGGCGCCGGGGACTGGCCCGCCCACCGCACCGACTCGGGCGCGCCGCAGACCGCCTACAACGACGCCCTGGCGCTGCGCGCGGAGGGCCCGCAGTACTACAGCAGCTACCTCCCCGAAGCCACGTACAAGGCGCTGGAGCCCCTCGGCTACGGCTTCAAGAACGACGGCCGGACCTTCTTCGGCGCCGACAACCCGGTGCTCGACGCGATCTTCTCGATCGGCGCCCGGGTGCGGCCGGGGGCCGCCCCGAACAGCTGGACGGCCGAGCGGTTCCCGGCTCCCCCGCTGGTCACCGTCCGCACCGCCCCGTACACCTCCCCCCACCCCGCGGACAGCGTCTACGCCCGCCAGGAGAGCGTCCTGGGCGCCACCGTCTACGAGGTCCCCGCGGTCACCCCCGGCGGCAGCTCCGGGGACCGGACGTACGCGGCCCGCTGCCGGCCGGGCTCGGAGGCCTACTGGTACTCCCCCGGTGTCGACGGCACCCTGCGCACCGCAGGAACCGAGAAGCCGCTGGAGGGCCGGAGGACCGGAGTGGTCCCGCTCGGCCCCGTCCCCGCGTCGGGCACGCTCGCCGTCACGGTGCAGAGCCGTGCACAGGACGCCGACGCGGGCGCCCACCCGCTGGGCTGCCTGGACCGCGCGGCCCTGGGGGCGGCCGTCGACCGCCTGAAGGCCACCGGGGCCACCGCGGTCGAGGTCGGCGGTCACTCGATCGGGGCCACTCTCCCGCCGGGCACCCGCGGCACGGCGGTCGTCGCCACCACGGCCGTCCCGGGCTGGAGCTGCTCCGCCCCGGTCACGCCCTTCCACGGCCTCCTGGCCGTGGACCTCCCCGCCGGCACGACCCGCTTCTCCTGCACCTTCACCCCGGAGGGACTCACCGCAGGCCTGGCCGGCGGCGCACTGGCCCTCCTCGTCCTCGCCGCCGTCCCGACGGCCGCCCGCCTGCGCCGCCACCGCTGACCGGCCGTCCTCCCCCGGGCTCACGCCCGCGGGGAGGACGGCATACGAAGAGGCCCCCGCCGCTCCTCTCGGAGCAGCGGGGGCCTCTTCATACGAGCTGTCAGCCGTTGTACGGGCCGTAGTCGTAGTCCTCCAGCGGGACCGCCTGGCCGGAGCCGGTGCCGAAGGGCGAGTAGTCGATGTCGTCGTAACCGACGGCCGAGTACATCGCGGCCTTCGCCTCCTCGGTGGGCTCCACCCGGATGTTGCGGTAGCGGGCGAGGCCCGTACCGGCCGGGATGAGCTTACCGATGATGACGTTCTCCTTGAGGCCGATCAGGGAGTCGGACTTGGCGTTGATCGCCGCGTCCGTCAGGACCCTGGTCGTCTCCTGGAAGGACGCCGCCGACAGCCACGACTCGGTCGCGAGCGAGGCCTTGGTGATACCCATCAGCTGCGGACGGCCGGAGGCGGGGTGACCGCCCTCGGTGACCACACGACGGTTCTCGGTCTCGAACTTCGACCGCTCGACCAGCTCGCCCGGCAGGAGCTCCGCATCGCCGGACTCGATGATCGTCACGCGGCGCAGCATCTGCCGGATGATGATCTCGATGTGCTTGTCGTGGATCGACACGCCCTGCGAGTTGTAGACCTTCTGGACCTCGCCGACCAGGTGGACCTGGACGGCACGCTGGCCGAGGATGCGCAGCACGTCGTGCGGGTTGGTGGCACCCATGGTGAGCTTCTGGCCCACCTCGACGTGGTCGCCCTCGTGCACGATGACCTTGGCGCGCTTCGAGATCGGGAACGCCGTCTCGTCGCTGCCGTCGTCGGGCGTGATGACGATCTTCTTCGTCTTCTCCGTCTCCTCGATCCGCACGCGGCCGGCGGCCTCGGAGATCGGGGCGACACCCTTCGGGGTACGGGCCTCGAAGAGCTCGACGACACGCGGCAGACCCTGCGTGATGTCGTCACCGGCCACACCACCGGTGTGGAAGGTACGCATCGTCAGCTGGGTACCGGGCTCACCGATGGACTGGGCGGCGATGATGCCGACCGCCTCACCGATGTCGACCAGCTTGCCGGTGGCGAGGGAGCGTCCGTAGCAGAAGGCACAGGTGCCGACCGCGGACTCGCAGGTCAGGACCGAGCGGGTCTTGACCTCCTCGACGCCGTTGGCGACCAGGGCGTCGATCAGGACGTCACCGAGGTCGACGTTGGCCGGCGCGATGACCTTGCCGTCGATGACGACGTCCTCGGCCAGCATGCGGGCGTAGACCGAGGTCTCGACGTCGTCGGCCTTGCGCAGCACGCCGTCCTCGCCGCGGACGGCGATCTTCAGCTTCAGGCCGCGCTCGGTGCCGCAGTCCTCCTCGCGGATGATCACGTCCTGCGAGACGTCCACCAGACGACGGGTCAGGTAACCCGAGTCGGCGGTACGCAGGGCGGTGTCCGCCAGACCCTTACGGGCACCGTGCGTGGAGATGAAGTACTCCAGAACGGTGAGGCCCTCACGGAAGGACGCCTTGATCGGACGCGGGATGGTCTCGTTCTTCGCGTTCGACACCAGACCACGCATACCGGCGATCTGCCGCATCTGCATCATGTTTCCTCGGGCACCCGAGTCAACCATCATGAAGATGGGGTTCGTCTTGGGGAAGTTCGCGTTCATCGCCTCGGCAACCTCGTTGGTCGCCTTGGTCCAGATCGCGATGAGTTCCTGCGTGCGCTCGTCCTTGGTGATCAGACCGCGCTCGTACTGCTTCTGGACCTTCTCGTCCTGCGCCTCGTAGCCCGCGACGATGGTCTTCTTGGCCTCGGGCACGACGACGTCGGAGATGGCCACGGTGACGCCCGAACGGGTCGCCCAGTGGAAGCCGGCCGCCTTCAGGTTGTCGAGCGTCGCCGCCACGATGACCTTGGGGTAGCGCTCCGCCAGGTCGTTGACGATCTCGGAGAGCTGCTTCTTGCCCACCGAGTAGTCGACGAACGGGTAGTCCTCGGGCAGCAGCTCGTTGAAGAGCGCGCGGCCCAGGGTGGTGCGCAGGCGGAAGCTGTCGCCCGGCTGGAACTCCTGCTCGCCCTCCTCGGCGACCGGCGGCACCCAGCCGCGCGGCGGGATGGTGCCCACCGGGAAGCGGATGTCGACGGACGACTGCAGCGCGAGCTCGCCGGCGTCGAACGCCATGGTCGCCTCGGCTGTCGAGCCGAACGCGCGGCCCTCGCCCTTGGTGTCACGGAGGTCACCGTCGGTGGTCAGGAAGAACAGACCGAGGACCATGTCCTGGGTCGGCATCGTGACCGGACGGCCGTCGGCCGGCTTCAGGATGTTGTTCGAGGACAGCATCAGGATGCGGGCCTCGGCCTGCGCCTCCGCGGAGAGCGGGAGGTGCACGGCCATCTGGTCACCGTCGAAGTCCGCGTTGAACGCGGTGCAGACGAGCGGGTGGATCTGGATGGCCTTGCCTTCGACCAGCTGGGGCTCGAAGGCCTGGATGCCGAGGCGGTGCAGCGTGGGCGCACGGTTCAGCAGCACCGGGTGCTCGGCGATGACCTCTTCGAGCACGTCGTAGACGACCGTGCGGCCGCGCTCGACCATGCGCTTGGCCGACTTGATGTTCTGCGCGTGGTTCAGGTCGACCAGGCGCTTCATCACGAACGGCTTGAAGAGCTCCAGCGCCATGGCCTTGGGCAGGCCGCACTGGTGCAGCTTCAGCTGCGGACCGACGACGATCACGGAACGCGCGGAGTAGTCCACGCGCTTGCCGAGAAGGTTCTGACGGAATCGACCCTGCTTGCCCTTCAGCATGTCGCTGAGGGACTTCAGCGGGCGGTTGCCGGGGCCCGTCACCGGGCGGCCGCGACGACCGTTGTCGAAGAGCGCGTCCACGGCCTCCTGGAGCATGCGCTTCTCGTTGTTCACGATGATCTCGGGCGCACCGAGGTCGAGAAGGCGCTTCAGGCGGTTGTTGCGGTTGATCACGCGGCGGTACAGGTCGTTCAGGTCGGAGGTCGCGAAGCGGCCACCGTCCAGCTGCACCATCGGACGCAGGTCCGGCGGGATGACCGGCACGCAGTCGAGCACCATGCCCTTGGGCTTGTTGCTGGTCTGCAGGAACGCGGAGACGACCTTGAGGCGCTTGAGCGCACGGGTCTTCTTCTGGCCCTTGCCGGTGCGGATGATCTCGCGGAGGCGCTCGGCCTCCTCCTCGAGGTCGAAGGACTCCAGGCGCTTCTGCAGCGCGGCGGCGCCCATGCAGCCGTCGAAGTACGTGCCGAAGCGGTCGCGCAGCTCGCGGTAGAGCAGCTCGTCGCCCTCCAGGTCCTGGACCTTGAGGTTCTTGAAGCGGGCCCACACCTCGTCGAGGCGGTCGATCTCGCGCTGGGCGCGGTCACGGAGCTGCTTCATCTCGCGCTCGGCGCCCTCGCGCACCTTGCGGCGCACGTCGGCCTTGGCGCCCTCGGCCTCGAGCTCGGCCAGGTCGGACTCGAGCTTCTTGGCACGGCCTTCGAGGTCGGCGTCGCGGCGGTTCTCGATCTGCTGGCGCTCGACGGAGACGTGGGCCTCCAGCGACGGCAGGTCGCGCTGGCGGCGCTCGTCGTCGACGAACGTGATCATGTACGCGGCGAAGTAGATGACCTTCTCGAGGTCCTTCGGCGCGAGGTCCAGCAGGTAGCCCAGGCGCGACGGGACGCCCTTGAAGTACCAGATGTGGGTCACGGGGGCGGCAAGCTCGATGTGGCCCATCCGCTCACGGCGCACCTTGGCGCGCGTGACCTCGACGCCACAGCGCTCACAGATGATGCCCTTGAAGCGGACACGCTTGTACTTGCCGCAGTAGCACTCCCAGTCCCGGGTCGGACCGAAGATCTTCTCGCAGAAGAGTCCGTCCTTCTCGGGCTTCAGGGTGCGGTAGTTGATGGTCTCCGGCTTCTTTACCTCGCCGTGCGACCAGGTTCGGATGTCGTCCGCGGTGGCAAGGCCGATCCGCAGCTCGTCGAAGAAGTTGACGTCGAGCACTGTGCGTCAATCCCTCTTTCGGGGTCGTGTCTCTTGATCAGTGGTCTGAACGGTCCCGGGGATGACGGGGGGCTCTGTTCGTGAGCCCCCCGTCAGGCCCGTCAGACCTCTTCGACGCTGCTCGGCTCGCGCCGGGACAGGTCGATACCGAGCTCCTCCGCCGCGCGGAAGACGTCCTCGTCGGTGTCGCGCATCTCGATGGACATGCCGTCCGAGGACAGCACCTCCACGTTGAGGCAGAGCGACTGCATTTCCTTGATGAGCACCTTGAAGGACTCGGGAATGCCCGGCTCGGGGATGTTCTCGCCCTTGACGATGGCCTCGTAGACCTTCACGCGGCCGGTGACGTCGTCGGACTTGATGGTCAGCAGCTCCTGGAGGGCGTAGGCGGCGCCGTAAGCCTCGAGCGCCCACACCTCCATCTCACCGAATCGCTGGCCACCGAACTGTGCCTTACCACCCAGCGGCTGCTGCGTGATCATCGAGTACGGACCGGTCGAACGGGCGTGGAGCTTGTCGTCGACCAGGTGGTGGAGCTTGAGGATGTACATGTACCCGACCGAGATCGGGTCCGGGAACGGCTCGCCGGAGCGGCCGTCGAACAGGCGCGCCTTGCCGGACGGGAGGACCAGGCGGTCACCGTCGCGGTTCGGGATGGTGTGCTCGAACAGGCCGGCGAGCTCGTCCTCGCGGGCGCCGTCGAACACGGGGGTGGCGACGTTGGTGCCGGGCTCGACGCGGTCGGCGCCGATGGCCTTCAGTCGCTCGGCCCACTCCTCACCCAGACCGGAGACGTCCCAGCCGCGGCTGGCGAGCCAGCCGAGGTGGATCTCCAGGACCTGCCCCGGGTTCATTCGGGACGGGACACCCAGCGGGTTCAGGATGATGTCGACCGGGGTGCCGTCCTCCAGGAACGGCATGTCCTCGATCGGGAGGATCTTGGAGATGACGCCCTTGTTGCCGTGGCGGCCGGCGAGCTTGTCACCGTCGGTGATCTTGCGCTTCTGGGCGACGTAGACGCGGACCAGCTGGTTCACGCCCGGGGGAAGCTCGTCGCCCTCCTCGCGGTCGAAGACGCGGACGCCGATGACCTTGCCGATCTCACCGTGGGGGACCTTGAGCGAGGTGTCACGCACCTCGCGGGCCTTCTCACCGAAGATCGCGCGGAGCAGGCGCTCCTCCGGGGTCAGCTCGGTCTCACCCTTGGGCGTGACCTTGCCGACCAGGATGTCGCCGGCGACGACGTCCGCACCGATGCGGATGATGCCGCGCTCGTCGAGGTCCGCGAGGACCTCCTCGGAGACGTTCGGGATGTCCCGGGTGATCTCCTCGGGGCCGAGCTTGGTGTCACGGGCGTCGACCTCGTGCTCCTCGATGTGGATCGAGGAGAGGACGTCGTCCTGCACGAGGCGCTGCGACAGGATGATCGCGTCCTCGTAGTTGTGGCCTTCCCACGGCATGAACGCGACGAGCAGGTTCTTGCCGAGGGCCATCTCGCCCTCTTCGGTCGCCGGTCCGTCGGCGAGGACCTGGGACTCGACGATCCGGTCACCCTCGTTGACGATGACCTTCTGGTTGACCGAGGTGCCCTGGTTCGACCGGGAGAACTTCGCGACGCGGTACGTGGTGTACGTGCCGTCGTCGTTGGCGACGGTGATGTAGTCGGCCGAGACCTCCTGGACGACACCGTCCTTCTCCGCACGGATCGAGTCACCGGCGTCGACCGCACAGCGGTACTCCATGCCGGTGCCGACGAGCGGGGCCTCCGCCTTGATGAGCGGAACGGCCTGGCGCATCATGTTCGCGCCCATGAGGGCACGGTTGGCGTCGTCGTGCTCCAGGAAGGGGATCATCGCGGTCGCGACGGACACCATCTGGCGCGGGGAGACGTCCATGTAGTCGACGTCGCCGCCGGCGATGTAGTCGATCTCGCCGCCACGGCGGCGGACCAGGACGCGGTTCTCGGTGAAGCGCATGTCCTCGGACAGGGCCGCGTTGGCCTGCGCGATGACGAAGCGGTCTTCCTCGTCGGCCGTGAGGTAGTCGACCTCGTCGGTGACGACGCCGTCGATGACCTTGCGGTACGGGGTCTCGACGAAACCGAACGCGTTGACGCGGCCGTAGGAGGCGAGCGAGCCGATCAGACCGATGTTCGGGCCTTCGGGGGTCTCGATCGGGCACATGCGGCCGTAGTGCGACGGGTGGACGTCTCGGACCTCGAAGCCGGCCCGCTCACGGGACAGACCGCCGGGGCCCAGCGCCGACAGGCGGCGCTTGTGGGTCAGGCCCGAGAGCGGGTTGTTCTGGTCCATGAACTGCGACAGCTGGCTGGTGCCGAAGAACTCCTTGATGGAGGCGACGACCGGCCGGATGTTGATCAGGGTCTGCGGCGTGATCGCCTCGACGTCCTGGGTGGTCATGCGCTCGCGCACGACGCGCTCCATACGAGCCAGACCCGTGCGGACCTGGTTCTGGATGAGCTCGCCGACGTTGCGCAGACGACGGTTGCCGAAGTGGTCGATGTCGTCGGTCTCGACCACGATGGAGCGGCCGGACTCGCCGATCGTCTCGGTCTCGCCGGCGTGCAGCTTGACCAGGTACTTGATCGTGGCGATGACGTCGTCGGTGGTGAGCACACCGGCGTCGAGCGGCTCGTCGGCGCCGAGCTTCTTGTTCACCTTGTAGCGGCCGACCTTGGCGAGGTCGTAGCGCTTGGGGTTGAAGTAGAGGTTCTCCAGCAGCGTCTGAGCGGCCTCACGGGTCGGCGGCTCGCCCGGGCGCAGCTTGCGGTAGATGTCGAGCAGCGCGTCGTCCTGGCCCTGGGTGTGGTCCTTCTCCAGGGTGGCGCGCATGGACTCGTACTCGCCGAACTCCTCGAGGATCTGCTCGGTGGTCCAGCCGAGAGCCTTCAGGAGGACGGTGACGGACTGCTTGCGCTTGCGGTCGATGCGGACACCGACCATGTCGCGCTTGTCGATCTCCATCTCCAGCCAGGCACCCCGGGAGGGGATGATCTTGGCGGAGAAGATGTCCTTGTCGGACGTCTTGTCGATGGAGGAGTCGAAGTAGACACCGGGGGAGCGGACAAGCTGCGACACGACGACACGCTCGGTGCCGTTGATGACGAAGGTGCCCTTGTTGGTCATGAGCGGGAAGTCGCCCATGAAGACCGTCTGAGACTTGATCTCTCCGGTCTCGTTGTTCGTGAACTCGGCCGTGACGAACAGCGGAGCCGCGTACGTGAAGTCGCGCTCCTTGCACTCGTCGACGGAGTTCTTCGCCGGCTCGAAGCGGTGGTCGCGGAAGGTCAGCGACATCGACCCGGAGAAGTCCTCGATCGGCGAGATCTCCTCGAAGATCTCTTCCAGACCGGACTTGGTGGGGACGTCCTGTCCACTCTCAAGCGCCGACTCGACGCGAGACTTCCAGGCGGCGTTGCCGAGCAGCCAGTCAAAGCTCTCGGTCTGCAGCGCCAGGAGGTTCGGAACCTCGAGCGGCTCCTTGATCTTTGCAAAGGAGATGCGCAGCGGGGCGGTGCTGGCACCGTTGTTCGTATTGGTCGAGGCGTTGCGCGAGGCGGCCAAGAGGGGGTCCTTCCGAGGGCTCGGACTCACTACGCGCGTACCGGTCCCAGCAGACACAGAAGACAGGCCCCCCGATTCCGGCCCAAAAGGCCAGGTCAGGGCAGATCAATCAAGTGTGCTCAAGCGTGGGCATGTCCCTGGCGACGGGCAGGGGACAGCTAACAGGCAGCGCAAAGGGTCAGTGTAGCCACTCGGCTCACTGATGTCCAGACCAGGTCTCCGGAAACCGGCAACAGGCCCTTCCCCATGTCGTTCAACCCTGCGTCCAACACTGCGGCTCTCGTACACAGAGCGCGTATCAGTACTGCCCTCTTCGTAGTCGATCCATGCCTCGGATCTCTGATCGAGGATGGCCGACCTCTCGACGGGTCTGAGAATTGCGCGCCGCGACCCGTTCGTCAAGGCCCCCTGCTCCGAGCGGATCATCTCCGGACCCTGCGTCGGGGCAACGATGATCACCCTACTCCCCAACGAGACCAGGGCAAGTCAGGCACTGCGAATACGCCAAAGGGCGACCACCCTTACGGGTGATCGCCCCTTGTGGAGGCCGTCAGACGGCCTCGGAGGTGTTACTTGACCTCGACGGAGGCACCGGCACCCTTGAGGGCCTCGGCGGCCTTGTCAGCGGCCTCCTTGTTGACCTTCTCGAGGACGGGCTTCGGCGCACCGTCGACGAGGTCCTTGGCCTCCTTCAGGCCCAGGGAGGTCAGCTCGCGCACGACCTTGATGACCTGGATCTTCTTGTCGCCGGCGCCGGCGAGGATGACGTCGAACTCGTCCTTCTCCTCAGCGGCCTCGACCGGGGCGCCCGGGGCACCCGGGGCGGCAACGGCGACGGCCGCGGCGGCGGTGACGTCGAACTTCTCCTCGAAGGCCTTCACGAACTCGGAGAGCTCGATGAGGGTCATCTCCTCGAACTGGGCGAGGAGGTCGTCCTGAGAGAGCTTCGCCATGATGGGCGATCCTTCCACTAATTCGGCAGGTGCCGATGTGTCTATAGAGGCGGGCGTAACGGCCCGCTACGACCCGCGCACTAGGCGGCGCGGATCAATGCGCGAGCCGAATTACTCGGCACCGCCCTGCTCGGCCTGCTTGGCGCGAAGAGCGTCCACGGTGCGGACGAGCTTCGACGGCAGCGCCTGGAAGAGCTGAGCAGCCTGCGACTGCTTGCCCTTGAACGCGCCGGCCAGCTTGCTGAGCAGAACCTCGCGGGACTCGAGGTCCGCAAGCTTCTTGATGTCGTCGGCGGAGAGAGCCTTACCGTCAAGGACACCGGCCTTGATGATGAGGTTCGGGTTCTCCTTGGCGAAGTCACGCAGAGCCTTCGCCGACTCCACCGGGTCACCGGTGACGAAGGCGACCGCAGTCGGACCAGCGAAGTGCTCGTCCAGCGCGGTGATCCCGGCCTGGTTGGCCGCAATCTTGGTCAGCGTGTTCTTCACCACGGCGTACTGGGCGTTCTCACCGAGGGAGCGACGCAGCGTCTTGAGCTGCGCGACGGTGAGACCCCGGTACTCGGTCAGCACGGCGGCGTTGGAGCTCTGGAACGCGTCCGTGAGCTCGGCCACCGATGCAGCCTTGTTGGGCGTCGGCATGGTGCGTTCGCCTCCTTCCGGGTGATGAGGACCGCTCAGAAGGGGCTGACATACAAAACGCCCCGGCGCAGGCGCCAGGGCGTAGCTCGACCGGAACGAATCCGGGAGCATTCCACAGTCACCTGCGCGGGTCGTCCGCAGTAAGCGGATCCTTCGGCCACCGCACCCTGGGGCACAGCAACGACCAGCGGTCTTTGGCTTCCGGGGAAGACTACGTGAAGCGTTCCGGTCGAGGCAAATCGGTCAGCGGCCGGTCAGCTGCGGAGCCCGGGCAGCCCGGCGTCCCGCAGCGTCTTGTCGGCCTCTTCCAGGTCCTTGTCGGCCTGTTCGAGGTCGGCGTCGACGCCCTTCATCACCGCGTCGAAGCTGACCACCTGGTCGGCGGGCGGGGGCTGGACGGGGGCCGGCCTGCCGAAGTCGGAGAACTTCGCCGTGGTCTTCGACGTGCCCTTGTCGTCCGTGCTGGAGCTGTCGACGCGCACCGGGTAGCCGTCCGCGCCGATCCAGAGGTCCACCTCGAAGGCGGTGATGTGCTTCACGGACTCGTGGAGGTACTGGCGGTTCTTGTCCTCCATGGCCCGGGTGGACTCGTCCGCCTTGAGCAGGTCCGCGTTGGTGAAGCTGCCTTTGTAGTGCTGGGCGTCGATGCCGTCGGTCTGCTCGGCCCCGACGTGCGTGAGCTTCTCCTGCCCGAGCAGCATGGCGAGGTACTCGGCGGGGTCCTCGTTCAGGCGGACCCCCGGCTTGCCGTCCTTGGACAGGTCCATCTGCATCCAGGTCCTGCCCTTGAGGGGCTTGTCCAGCTGGGTGTAGACCGTGTCGCCCATCATGATCGAGCGGCTGTCGGGCTCGCCGCCGCCCTTGAGGACCACGTCGTGGCCGGACGGGTACCAGCCCTTCGTACCGGACTGGGAGCTGACCTTGCCCTCCTTGTCGACGGTGGACAGCTCCGCCTTGGCGAACTTGGCGGCCACCGTCTTCAGGTAGGACGCCTTCACGGCCTCCACCGGGTCGTGCGCCTTCGCGTCGGCCCCCTTGGCCCCGTCGGCCCCGCCGCAGGCCGTGAGGCCGCCCGCGAGAAGTGCGGCACCGGCCATCGCCACGCCGGTCCGGGTCCGGACAGCGCTGTTCATCTGGTTCTCCCCCGTGAATGGTTGTTGCGCGCCGCGCCGCCGCCGTGGAGCGGCAGCGCGACGGTGCTGCGGTCGTACGGTGCTGCGGCAGCGGATCAGGCGGAGCCCTCGTCGGCGCCCTTCATCATCTCGGCGAGGTCGACGACCTGCTCGGCCGGCGGTGCGGTGACCTCGACGGGCTTGTTGACGTCCAGGAACTTGATGGTGATGTCCATCGGGCCGGACGTGCCCGTGCCCCGGGTACGGACCTGCTTCGCCTGGTCGTTGTCGTCGATCCAGAGGTCCATGGTCAGGGTCTTGATGCCCTGGGCCTCCAGTGCCGCGACGTTCTTCTCCTGGCGCTCCTTGGCCTCCGGAGTGGAGGCGGCGCTGCGCGACCGCAGCTCGTCGACCGAGACGGTGCCGCTCAGGTGCGTCGTCCTCCGGCCGTCGATGGTCTCGTCGCCGACCTTCTTGAGGTCCTTGGCGGCGCTCAGGCCGTCGACCGTGTCGGCCGGGTTCTGACCCTGCTGGGCCGACCCGAGCGAGTCCAGTTGCTTGGCCTGCTCCGGGGCCAGGGCCTTCAGGTCGAACTTCAGCCACTTGCTCTCGGCGCCCAGGTACATGGCGCCGTCGAGGAGGCGGATCTGCACCTTCTCGCCGGGCTTTTCGGGCGAGTCCATCGTCATCGACATGGCCACGGTGGGCTTGAGCCGCATGGCGGCCTCGCCGCTGATCCTCTTGCCCGCCGCGTCGCCCGAGAGGGTGTAGCGCAGGGAGGTGATCTCCTCGGACTTCTTCTTCGTCTTCTCCAGGTACGCGGCCGGCGTCACCTCGCCCGGCGTACCCTCCGCCGGCTTCTGCGCGGCCGCGGCCGGCGCGGGCGCCCCGGTGTCCTTCGTGGCGTCGTCGCCCTTCTCGCAGGCCGTGGCCCCGGCCGTGAGCAGAAGGGCGGCCGCGACGGCGGCGACGGTCTTCTTGCGGTATGCCTTCATGCGTTCCCCACCCCGTGTCGGTGGCGGCGCATGGTCTCCGGCGATGTCGCCCGCGCCGCCGTCCGTACGACTGTACGGCTCGACACCGACGATGATCACACGGGGCTCGCCCGGAGAAGCGAAAAACGGGCCCCTCGCCGCCCGTGAAGGGGGCGAGGGGCCCGTTCAGCCACTCGGTGAGCCGTCAGGCTCAGACAGCAGCCGGGTCTTCCTCGACGAGGAGGTTCCGGGTGCGGTTCGGGTCCAGCTGGATGCCGGGGCCCATGGTGGTGCTCAGGGCGGCCTTCTTCAGGTAGCGGCCCTTGGCGGCGGACGGCTTCAGACGCAGGATCTCGTCCAGGGCCGCGCCGTAGTTCTCGACGAGCTGCTCATCGGAGAAGGAGACCTTACCGATGATGAAGTGCAGGTTCGAGTGCTTGTCGACGCGGAACTCGATCTTGCCACCCTTGATCTCGGTGACAGCCTTCGCGACGTCCATGGTGACGGTGCCGGTCTTCGGGTTCGGCATGAGGCCACGGGGACCCAGCACGCGGCCGAGGCGGCCGACCTTGCCCATGAGGTCCGGCGTGGACACGACGGCGTCGAACTCGTTCAGGCGGTTGCCCTTGGCGATCTCGTTGATCAGCTCGTCGTCGCCGACGATGTCGGCGCCGGCGGCTTCCGCGGCCGCTGCACGGTCACCGGTCGCGAAGACCAGGACCCGGGCGGTCTTACCGGTGCCGTGCGGGAGGTTCACGGTGCCGCGGACCATCTGGTCGGCCTTGCGCGGGTCGACACCCAGGCGGAAGGCGACCTCGACGGTGCTGTCGAACTTGGTCGAGGAGATCTCCTTGGCGAGACGGACGGCCTCGAGCGGGGCGTACTGCTTCTCCCGGTCGATCTTGGCGTCCGCAGCGCGGAGAGTCTTGCTGCGCTTCACTTCAGCTCCTGTATTTCGGATTCAGGCATGGAGTCGTGGTGCGGGCCAGCGCTTGGCCCTACCACTGGTGGTGCTGGGCGGTGGCTGGATCAGCCCTCGACCGTGACGCCCATCGAGCGCGCGGTACCGGAAATGATCTTCACGGCGGCGTCGATGTCGTTGGCGTTCAGGTCGGGCATCTTCAGCTCGGCGATCTCGCGGACCTGGGCAGCCGTGAGCTTGGCGACCTTGGTCTTGTGGGGCTCGCCGGAGCCCTTCTCGATGCCCGCGTGCTTCAGGATGAGGCGCGCCGCCGGCGGAGTCTTGGTGATGAAGGTGAAGGTGCGGTCCTCGTAGACCGTGATCTCCACCGGCACGACCATGCCACGCTGCGACTCGGTCGCGGCGTTGTAGGCCTTGCAGAACTCCATGATGTTGACGCCGTGCTGACCGAGCGCGGGGCCGACCGGCGGAGCCGGGTTGGCCGCACCGGCCTTGATCTGGAGCTTGATAAGCCCCGTGACCTTCTTCTTCTTGGGAGGCATTGCTCTCTCCGGGTCCTAGTGAGAGTTTTCAGCCGCCCATCCGGTCATCCGGATGGAGGCATACCGCACCACGATAACGGGTA
This sequence comes from Streptomyces sp. NRRL F-2664, assembly GCF_000719345.1. Taxonomy (GTDB): domain Bacteria; phylum Actinomycetota; class Actinomycetes; order Streptomycetales; family Streptomycetaceae; genus Streptomyces. Next base: position 103,873 of record NZ_JOFX01000039.1, on the reverse strand, counting down.
TCAGTGCGGGGCTAAAAACCGAGCAGGTCAGACCGCCCACGAGGGGTGGTCTGACCTGTCCGGAAGCGGTGGCTCAGAAGCCGTGATCCAGGGGAGTGGATCAGTTCTTCTGGATCTGGTCGAAGCTGAGCTCGACCGGGGTCTCGCGACCGAAGATCTCGACGAGGCCCTTGACCTTCTTCGAGTCGGGGTTGATCTCGTTGATGGTCGCCTGGAGCGTGGCGAACGGACCGTCGGTGACGGTGACCGAGTCGCCGACCTCGAAGTCCAGGACCTCGATGGTGCGCTTGACGGCGGGCGCGGGCAGACCGGCCTCTTCCGCGGCGGCCTTGGCGGCCTTCTCCTGCGCCTCCGGGGCGAGCATCTTGACGATCTCGTCCAGGGTCAGCGGGTACGGGTCGTAGGCGTTGCCCACGAAGCCGGTGACGCCGGGGGTGTTGCGGACGACGCCCCAGGACTCGTTCGTCAGATCCATGCGGACGAGGACGTAGCCGGGCAGCTTGTTCTGCCGGACGTTCTTGCGCTCGCCGTTCTTGATCTGGACGATCTCTTCCTCGGGCACCTCGGCCTGGTAGATGAACTCCTCGACGTTCAGCGAGACGGCGCGCTGCTCCAGGTTGGCCTTCACGCGCTTCTCGTAGCCGGCGTAGGTGTGGATCACGTACCACTCGCCGGGGAGGAGGCGCAGTTCCTCGCGCAGGGCCTGGATCGGGTCGACCGGCTCGGCCTCTTCGGCGTCCTGCGCGGTCTCGGCGCCGTCGGCGGCCTCTTCGAGCTCGGCGTCGGGCTCGGCGGCCTCGTCGTCGCCGGCCTCGGCCTCGGCCTCGTCGTCGTCCGACTCGACCTCGTCGTCGGAGACGTGCAGCGCGGCCTCCTCGGCGGCGTCACCCGCCTCGATGTCGGCGAGCTCGGCCTCGTCGGGGTCCACAGCGTCTGCCGCCTCGACGATGTCGAGCTCGTCCTCGACGGACTCGACGGAGTCGTGGCTCGCGTTCAGGTTCGGGTCAGACACGGTGGCTGCTTCTTCCTGGAAAAAGTGGTGGAACATGCGAAAAGGGGCGGCACCCATCAAGGCGCCGCCCTCCGCGGGGATCAGCCGAAGACGAACTTGATGGCTTCCTGGAACCCATAGTCAATCACGGTCACCAGAGCGATCATGATGACCACGAAGACAATCACCACGGTGGTGTACGTCGTGAGCTGATTGCGAGTGGGCCAGACAACCTTGCGGAGTTCCGCGACGATCTGGCGGTAGAACAGCGCGAGACGGCCCAGAGGACCCTTCTTGCCGCGCTTGCCGCCCTTGCGGGCCTTCTTCTCGCGCGTCTCGTCCTCGGCGTCAGGCTTGTCGATGGAGCCCAGGGCGTCCGTCACGTCTCTCACCTGAATCCGGGTCGTGGCCGTACCGCGCCCGGTTGCGCCGCACGGCGTTGCATCTAAGTACGTACCTGCGCACACACATCCGAGAAGGAGTGTGGAGCAGGGCCGGAGGGACTCGAACCCCCAACCGCTGGTTTTGGAGACCAGTGCTCTACCAATTGAGCTACGACCCTTTGCGTCCCCCAACCTACCGCATCCGCGCGAGTGCACGGAGTGCTCACGCTTTGCAGCGGTCGGCGAGGTCCAACGACAGGTGAGTGTACGTGAACCGGGCCGTGACGTCGAACAGCACCCGGGCTGACATGCTCCGGTCCGTTGACTGAAACGGTGTGCCGCGTCTCATCGCCGTCTGGGACGATTGCCGGTATGACCTCTGCAACGCCTTCCTCCGAGCGCCGGGTGTCCGCCCGTATCGGCGCCATTTCCGAGTCCGCCACCCTCGCCGTGGACGCCAAGGCCAAGGCCCTCAAGGCCGCCGGACGCCCGGTGATCGGCTTCGGCGCGGGCGAGCCCGACTTCCCGACCCCGGACTACATCGTCGAAGCCGCGGTCGAGGCCTGCCGCAACCCCAAGTACCACCGGTACACGCCGGCCGGCGGCCTGCCGGAGCTGAAGGCCGCCATCGCCGCCAAGACGCTGCGCGACTCCGGCTACGAGGTCGAGGCGTCGCAGGTCCTGGTGACCAACGGCGGCAAGCAGGCGATCTACGAGGCCTTCGCGACCGTCCTGGACCCGGGTGACGAGGTCATCGTCCCGGCCCCCTACTGGACCACCTACCCGGAGTCGATCCGCCTCGCGGGCGGTGTCCCGGTCGAGGTCGTCGCCGACGAGACCACCGGCTACCGCGTCTCCGTCGAGCAGCTGGAAGCGGCACGCACCGAGCGCACCAAGGTCGTCCTGTTCGTCTCCCCTTCCAACCCGACCGGTGCGGTCTACAGCGAGGCCGACGCGAAGGCGATCGGCGAGTGGGCCGCCGAGCACGGCCTGTGGGTGCTGACGGACGAGATCTACGAGCACCTGGTGTACGGCGACGCGAAGTTCACCTCGCTGCCGGTCCTCGTCCCCGCGCTGCGCGACAAGTGCATCATCGTCAACGGCGTGGCGAAGACGTACGCGATGACGGGCTGGCGCGTGGGCTGGGTCATCGCCCCGCAGGACGTCGTCAAGGCGGCGACGAACCTCCAGTCGCACGCCACCTCCAACGTCTCCAACGTGGCCCAGGTCGCCGCGCTGGCCGCCGTCTCGGGCGACCTGGACGCGGTCGCCGAGATGCGCAAGGCCTTCGACCGGCGCCGCCAGACGATGGTCAGGATGCTCAACGAGATCGAGGGCGTCTTCTGCCCGACCCCCGAGGGCGCGTTCTACGCCTACCCGTCGGTCAAGGACCTCCTGGGCAAGGAGATCCGCGGGAAGCGCCCGCAGACCTCCGTCGAGCTGGCGGCCCTGATCCTCGACGAGGCAGAGGTCGCGGTCGTCCCCGGCGAGGCCTTCGGCACCCCGGGCTACCTGCGCCTGTCGTACGCCCTGGGCGACGAGGACCTGGTCGAGGGCGTGTCCCGCATCCAGAAGCTCCTGGCGGAGGCCAAGGCCTAGGCCTCAGGCGGCCCGCAGCACGAACTGGGCGGCGGCACCCGAGGGGTGCCGCCGCCCAAGCATTTCCGGCCCTGCCGGCTCATCCAGCCCCGCCGGCGTTTGAGGCGCGGGGGCCCGGGGGCAGCGGCGGCGCGCCCGCTCACCCGTTCGCGCAAGCCCCCGATCGGTAAATCCCCCTCCCGCCGAGCGCAGCGGTACGGCAGGATCACCGGATGGAGCACGTACGCGATCTCACGCTTCTGCCGAAGGCCCACCTCCACCTGCACTTCACCGGCTCGATGCGACCATCGACCCTCTTGGAGCTCGCCGACAAGTACGGCGTACGCCTTCCCGACGCCCTGACCGCCGGGGAGCCGCCCAAGCTGCGCGCCACGGACGAGCGGGGCTGGTTCCGCTTCCAGCGGCTCTACGACGCCGCCCGTTCCTGCCTGCGCGAGCCCGACGACATCCGGCGCCTGGTGCGGGAGGCCGCGGAGGAGGACGTCCGCGACGGCAGCGGCTGGCTGGAGATCCAGGTGGATCCCACCTCCTACGCTCCGCTGCTCGGCGGGATGATCCCGGCCGTCGAGATCATCCTGGACGCCGTCGACGCGGCCTCCCGCGAGACCGGCCTCGGCATGCGCGTGCTCATCGCCGCGAACCGCATGAAGCACCCCTTGGACGCCCGCACCCTGGCCCGGCTCGCCGTGCGCTACGCCGACCGCGGTGTCGTCGGGTTCGGGCTGTCCAACGACGAGCGCCGCGGCATGGCGCGCGACTTCGACCGGGCCTTCGCCATCGCCCGCGACGGCGGTCTGCTGGCGGCCCCGCACGGCGGTGAGCTCACCGGCCCGTCCTCGGTCCGCGACTGCCTCGACGACCTGCACGCGGCCCGTATCGGGCACGGTGTCCGGGCCGCGGAGGACCCGCGGCTGCTGCAGCGGCTCGCGGACCGGCAGATCACCTGCGAGGTGTGCCCCGCGTCGAACGTCGCCCTGGGTGTGTACGAGCGGCCCGAGGACGTCCCGCTGCGCACGCTGTTCGAGGCCGGGGTGCCCATGGCGCTGGGTGCGGACGACCCGCTGCTGTTCGGGTCCCGGCTGGCCGCACAGTACGAGATCGCCCGCCGCCACCACGGCTTCACGGACGCGGAGCTCGCCGAGCTGGCCCGCCAGTCGGTGCGGGGCAGCGCCGCGCCGGACGAGGTGCAGGCGAAGCTGCTGGCGGGGATCGACGACTGGCTCACCGGGTGAGCCGCAGGTCTCCCTCGTAGCAGTCGGCACGTACGCGGCGGCCGTTCGGGAAGCCGATCTCCAGGTGGGTGCGGCCCTGTTCGGGCAGGGCGAATTCGGCGACCGAGGAGACGGTCTCCCCGAGGTGGCGCAGGAAGGGGTGGTCGCCGAGGTCCTCGCCGACCTCGATGCGGCCCCACTCCCCCATGTCGTACGGCTCGTGGGGCGGGGCGGACTCGACGATGAGGCACTGGTCGGAGCCGGTGGTGATCCGGATCGTGTCGCCGACGCTGTCGATCAGCCAGACGTCGAGGGGGGCCTCGGAGCGTTCGCCGTCACTGACGTGCCAGGACGCGACGACCCTGCTGAGCGTGCGACCCACGAGCCGAGTGGGGTCCGTACCGGCCCCGTGAAGGGGACAGAGCATGGGCGGCCGGGGCTCCTCAGATGCTGACGCCGACCGTCACCGGCTCGTTGACGAGGGTGACGCCGAAGGCGGCGTGGACGCCGGCGACGACCTCGCGGGCCAGGGCGAGGAGGTCCTCGGTGGTGGCCCCGCCGCGGTTGGTGAGGGCGAGGGTGTGCTTGGTGGAGATGCGGGCGGGGCCGGTGCCGTAGCCCTTGGTGAAGCCGGCCTTGTCGATCAGCCAGGCCGCGCTGGTCTTCGTACGGCCCTGGCCGGCGGGGTAGGCGGGTGGGGCGGTGTCGGGGCCGAGGCGGTCCTGGACGCGGGTGAGGAAGGCGGCGTAGGCCTCGTCGGTCAGGATCGGGTTGTGGAAGAAGGAGCCGGCGGACCAGGTGTCGTGGTCGGCGGGGTCGAGGACCATGCCCTTGCCGGCGCGCAGGCGCAGGACGGTCTCGCGGGCGGTGGCGGCGGGGACCCGGTCGCCGGCCTCGACGCCGAGGGCGCGGGCGGTCTCGGGGTACTTGATGGGCGCCGAGAGGCCGCCGGCGTCCTCCAGGGCGAAGCGCACGCGCAGGACGACGTAGCGGTCAGGCTGGTCCTTGAAGGTGCTGTTGCGGTAGCGGAAGGCGCACTCGGCGGCGGTGAGGGTGACCGTTTCGCCGGTGGTGCGGTCGTAGGCGACGACCTCGGTGATGGTGTCGCAGACCTCCTGCCCGTACGCCCCGACGTTCTGGATCGGGGTGGCGCCGGCGGAGCCGGGGATGCCGGCGAGGCATTCGATGCCGGCGAGCCCTGCTGCGACGGTGCGGGCGACGGCGTCGCTCCAGTTCTCGCCGGCGGCGAGTTCCAAGGTGGTGCCGTCGAGGGTGAAGCCGGTCGTCGCGATGCGCAGGGCGGTTCCGTCGAAGCCGCGGTCGCCGATGACGAGGTTGCTGCCGCCGCCGATGATCAGGAGCGGGGTGCCGCTCTCGTCCGCAGCCCGGACGGCGGCGACCACTTCGGCGTCGGTGGTCGCGGTGACCAGACGCGCGGCGGGGCCACCGAGGCGGAAGGTGGTCAGCGGGGCGAGGGGGGCGTCGTGGAGTTCCTGCACGTGGACAAGAGTACGGTCCGTGCCCCGCGCATCCTTGCGGGGCACGGACCGTACGCGTAGGTCCCTCCGTGCCGGCGGGTCAGCGGCCCGCCTGCTGCTCGGCGAGGCGGCGCTCGGCCTCGGCCCAGGTGATGGGCAGCTCGGCGGCCGGCGCGGTCCAGTGGACGAAGACGGATTCCCGCATGTACGCGCCGGCGGCGCGGGCGCTGGTGCGGTGGGGCTCGGAGCGGGCGAAGCGGTACAGCGCGTCGCGGTCCTCCCACGCGGAGAGGGTGAGGAAGGTGCGCTGCAGGAGGCGGGCCCGGAGGGCGACTCCGTGGGCGCCGGGGGCCTTGCGCATCTGGCGGACGATGCCGGGGGCCTTGAGGAGGAACCTGATGGCGCCGGTGAGGGTGGCGGTCTCGAAGCGGGAGGCCATGACGTGGGCCTCGGCGCCGGGCTCTGCCGGGGTGGGCACGGACCAGGGGATGTCGGGCATGACGTGTTCTCCTGTCGCTCTGGGTGCGGGGACGGTCGGTGTGCGATGGGCGGTCAGCTCGCGGCCGGCACCTTCTCGGGGCCCGTGGCGGTCCGGCCCGCGAGGACCGGGGCAGGGGCGGTCGCGGACCTGCGGGGTACCAGCAGGGCCAGTGCGGCGGCGAGGGCGACCGCTGCGGCGCCCACCCACAGGGCCGGGACGGTGCCGTCGGTGAAGGACTGCGGGGAGGCGTAGCCGCCCTGGGCGGAGAAGACGGAGGCCAGGACGGCGACGCCGAGGGCTCCGCCGACCTCGCGCAGGGCGTTGTTCGCACCGGAGGCCCTGCCCTGGTCGGCGGGGCGGACGGTGGACATCAGGACATGGGCCGCGGGGGCGAAGTAGAGGGCCATGCCGATCCCGCTGAGGATCAGCGGCGGCAGCTGTGCGGCGTACGAGACGTCCGTGCTCAGGATCGCGGCGAACCAGCCGAGGCCGAGGGCCTGGAAGGCCAGTCCGGCGGCGACCACGGGGCGGCCTCCGATGCGGTCGGCGAGGATCCCGGCCAGCGGGGCCACGATCATCGGCATGCCGGTCCAGGGGAGCATGCGCAGGCCTGCTTCGGTGGGCGAGTGGCCGGCGACGCCCTGGAGGAACTGGCTGAGCAGGAAGATCGAACCGAACATGCCCAGGTACATCAGCAGGCCGGCCAGGTTGATCCCCAGGAAGCCGCGGTCACGGAAGAGCCGCATGGGGAGCATGGGGTTCGCGGCGCGGGAGCCGTGGTACACGAAGCCGGCGACGAGGGCGGAGCCGAGGACCAGGCCGGTGAGGACGGGGGCGCTGGTCCAGCCCTCGGCGTTGGCGTTGACGAGGGCATGGACGATGCCGAAGAGGCCACCGCTGATCAGGAGGGTGCCGGGGACGTCGAGGCGGGCGCCCGGGGCGGTGGACTCGGCGAGGCGGAGGCGGGCGAGCGGGATCAGGGCCAGGCCGATCGGCACGTTGAGCCAGAAGATCCACTGCCAGGAGATGTGCTCGGTGAGGCTGCCGCCGATGAGGGGGCCGCTGGCGACGGCCAGGCCCGTGACGGCGCCGTAGATGCCGAGGGCCGTGCCCCGGCGGGCGGCCGGAACGGCCGCGGTGAGGAGGGTGAGGGTGAGCGGCATCATGACGGCTGCGCCCACGCCCTGCACGGCGCGGGCGGCGATGAGGGCCTCGATGCTGGGCGAGAGGGCGGCCGTGGCGGAGGCGCCGGTGAAGACGGCGAGGCCGGCGATGAACAGCCGGCGGCGGCCGAAGCGGTCACCGAGGGCCGCGCCGAACATGAGGAGGACGGCGAAGGTGAGCGTGTAGGCATTCACCGTCCACTCCAGGTCCTCCAGCCCGCCGCCGAGGTCGGCGCGGATGGCGGGGAGGGCGGTGGTCACGACCAGGTTGTCGAGGGCGGCCATGAACCCGGCCACGGCGGTGAGGACGAGGGCCCAGACGGCGGGCCCGCGCAGTGCTGTTCCTGCTTCCGGTGTGTGCATGATGTCCCCCTGCGGTTGTTAGTTATTGCTGACTAACTTGCATGGACGTGCGGATGCGCGAAGGTCCGCGCACGCGTCCGCCGTCACCTCTCCGACCGGCCCGTGACCCGCGTCGTGGGGTAGAACCCCTCCCACACCCGATGCCCGGGCGGGAAGCCCATCGCGGCGAGCGTGTTGATCAGCATGCCGTAGGCCATGAACGTCGTGGTCTCCTTCGCATCCGCACCCAGCGGCAGGTGCACGGTGTCCCAGAGCTCCATCCAGCCCTGGCGGACCAGCTCGCCCAGCGCGTGGTCGCCGGCCGCTTCCGCGGCGGCGACGGTGACGTACATCTGGAGCTGCATCTGGAGCTTGTCCGGATCCTCGGTGATCAGTCGGGTGTACGCCTCGGCCATGGCGCGCTCGGCCTCTTCGCCGCTCAGCCCCTCGACCGCGGCGGCGAACACCTCACGCGTGTCCCTCAGGCAGCGCTCGGACGCGGCCAGGAAGATCGCCTGCTTGTTGGGGAAGAGCCGGAAGAGGTACGGCTGCGACACCCCGACCCGCCTGGCGATCGCCTCGGTGGAGGTCCCGTAGTACCCGCCCCGGGCGAACTCGTGCATCGCCGCGCGGATGACGCTCTCGCGTCGCTCCTCTGCGCTCATCCTTGCCATGCGATGAAGTTAGTACGCAATCACTAACTTGGTCAAGGGCTCGACGACCGGGCCGACCCGAGCCGGGCGGCGAGGGGGCGGGCACCCGCCCTCTACGCGCCTCCCCGCCCTCGCGCGCGAGGGCGGGGAGGCGCAGGCGCTCCAGCACTCGGGCGCTCAACCAGTCAGCCGCTCACGCCCTTGGACCTGAGGCACTCAGCCAGTCAGCCGCTCGCGATCTCGGACGCGCACACTGAGGCACGCAGAGCCGCAGGCCCACTCGGACGCGCATGACTCAGGCAGCTCAGGCCGCTCAGGCCGCTCAGGCCGCTCAGGCCGCTCAGGCCGCTCAGGCCGCTCAGGCCAGCGTGACCACGGCGCGGGACATGCCGAGCACCTTCTGGCCGGCGCTCATGGCGGTCAGGTCGACCCGCACCCGGTTGTCGTCCAGCTTGGCCGCGACCTTGCCGGTGACCTCGATCAGGCCGCCCTGCTCGTCGTTCGGGACCACGACGGGCTTGGTGAAGCGCACGCCGTACTCGACCACCGCGCCCGGGTCGCCCACCCAGTCCGTGACCACGCGGATCGCCTCGGCCATGGTGAACATGCCGTGCGCGATCACGTCCGGCAGTCCGACCTCCTTGGCGAACTTCTCGTTCCAGTGGATCGGATTGAAGTCGCCCGAGGCGCCGGCGTACTGGACGAGCGTGGCGCGCGTCACGGGGAAGGTCGCCGTGGGCAGCTCGGTGCCGACCTCGACATCGGCGTACTGGATCTGCGCTGCCATGTCAGGCCTCCTCGGGGGCGCGGGAGACGAGCTTCGTCCACGCCGTCACCACGTGCTCGCCGGTCTCGTCGTGCACCTCGCCGCGGATGTCGATGATGTCGTTGCCCGCGAGCGTCTTCACGGCCTCGATGGTGGAGGTCACCGACAGGCGGTCACCGGCACGCACCGGGCGCGAGTACGCGAACTTCTGGTCGCCGTGCACGACGCGGCTGTAGTCCAGCCCCAGCTGCGGGTCCTGGATGACCTGGTCGGCCGCCTTGAAGGTGATGGCGAACACGAAGGTCGGCGGGGCGATCGCATCGGAGTGGCCGTACGCCTTGGCCGCGTCGGGATCCGTGTAGACGGGATTGGCGTCACCCACCGCGACCGCGAATTCGCGGATCTTCTCCCGGCCGACCTCGTACGGATCGGTGGGCGGGTAGCTCCGCCCCACGAAGGACTGGTCGAGAGCCATGACTCACTACCTCCTGTTGAAGGGACACGAAACACACAGGTACGAAGTCGACAGGCGCCGACGCCGACTGTGAAAACGACACGAGGCCGCCCCCAATGAAGGGGACGACCTCATGACGGTGCCTGTATTCGAGACTTCGCCGGGGTCAGCGGGTCTCGCGGTGCGCGGTGTGCGAGTTGCAGCGCGGGCAGTGCTTCTTCATCTCCATGCGGTCCGGGTTGTTACGCCGGTTCTTCTTGGTGATGTAGTTCCGCTCCTTGCACTCCACGCAGGCCAGCGTGATCTTCGGGCGGACGTCGGTGGCAGCCACGTGAGTGCTCCTTGACGGACTATGGGACGGATGAACGCATAAAAGAGTAGCCGATCGGGAGACCGACCCCGCAATCGGCTACTGTGGGTAGCGGCGACCGGACTTGAACCGGTGACACAGCGATTATGAGCCGCTTGCTCTACCGACTGAGCTACGCCGCTTTGATGTGATCGGTTCCCCACCCGAGGGTGGGGAACCTCTCTCACCAGAGCCCCAATGCGGAATCGAACCGCAGACCTTCTCCTTACCATGGAGACGCTCTACCGACTGAGCTATTGGGGCGAGCGATGAAGACATTACACGGTTGCCCGCCCATCGCCCAAATCCTTTGCGGGAGCTGGGCTCGGAGGCCGTTCGGAAGCCTCTCCCGATCAAGGCGCAGGCCAGGCCGGGCCCACTTCTCCCCCGATGTGTGCGCGGACTCACACACGCCGCGGCCTGCCTGAGGCCGACGGGGGGCGAGCGGCGGGCACGCCGAAGCCCGGGCACGGGACGGGCGGCGGAGTACGAGCCCACCCTGGGACGGCCCCGCCGGAACGAAACCCAGGGCAGCCCGCCACCACAACCCCCGGGGTGGGGCCGCAGGAGCGCGAAAGCACCGGGGTACGAGGCGCAGGGGCACCGCTGCGCCGGAGGCCGGGGGCGCCGGCGGTGGACGGGGCGCATGAGCGCTGGCCGCCGAGGGCGCCGGTAGCCGGGGTGCCCGGGTCCGAGGGCGCCCGGGGGCCGTGGCACTGGGCCGCGCGGCGCGGGACGCGGACCAGGGACGCCGACGCCGAGGAAGCCGGGCGGGAGCGAGGACCCAGGGGGCAGGGCCGAAGGTTCCGGGGCCCGCAGAGGCCCTTGTGCGGCGCGGCCCGAGCGCCTCGTGCCCGAAGCGCCAGGGGTGCGTCGACAGGAGGCCGGGCCCACTGGAGGCACGGACGCCTGGGCGCGGCGCCCCTGGACACGGGGGCGCGGACCCCGGAGCGGCGGACCCCAGGGGCGCGGGGCTGGGCGCCGGCGGCGCAGAACGGGGACGCTGGGCCGGGGGCCGGGCGGAGGGAGCGGGGACGCCAAGCCAGGGACCAGGGGTGGCAGGGCCAAGAGGCTGGGGGCCGGGGCGTCGGTCGGGACCGAGCCGCTGGCCGGGGGGCCGAGCGAGGACGCTGGGGGCCGTGGGCCGGGGGCTGGGGGCCGAGCCCGAGGCGTCGGCCCGGGCCGAGCCGGGGGCCGAGCGGGGAGGCCCGGGGCCGGGGACGGAGGGCTGAGGCCGGGGCGGCGGCCCGGGCCGAGCCGCTGGGCCGGGGGCCGAGCGGGGACGCCGGGGGCCGGGGAGCGGGGACTCCGGGGGCTCGGGCCGGGGCCCCGGGCCGCCGGGTGGAGGAGAGCGGGGACGGGAACGGTGGGGTAGGGGCAAAGGGTCGGCGGGGTGCCGGGGTCGGTGGAGCGGGGGTGTCGGCCGGGGGTCGGGGCGCCGGTGGTGGGGGCACCACACCGGTACGACTATTGCGCTCTTCCGCGAAGCGGAGTGCGGCGCGCCCTAGGCTCTGAGCACGCTGCGTGATCTTGGGCCGCGGGTCGCGGCCACGGCTCCAGGAACCGCCCGAGCCACCGCAGGAGCGCGATGTCCGACAGCCCGCCGCAGCAGCCTTCCCCCTCCCCGCGCAGCGGCAAGGGCAGCGGCAGCGCGGCCGCCCCCGACGCCACCACGCTGCTCCTCGCCGGGGCCCGCCTCACGGACGGCCGTACCGTAGACGTCCGCCTCGGCAACGGCCGGATCCAGGCCGTCGGAACCACCGGCAGCCTCGCCTCCCCCGTCCTGTCCCGGGTGGACCTGAGCGGCTACCTCCTGCTGCCCGCCCCCGCCGAGCCGCACGCCCACGGGGACACCGCGCTGACCGCCGACGGCGACGGGCCCGTCTCCTGCGCGCCTGACGAAGTGCAGCGCCGGGCCACCGAGGCGGCCCTGCTTCAGCTCGGGCACGGCGCAACGGCGATGCGCTCCCACGTGCGCATCGGCGACGTGCACGGCCTCGGCCCCCTGGAGGCCCTGCTCCAGGCCCGGCGGTCGCTGCGCGGGCTGGCCGACCTGACCGCGGTGGCCGTGCCGCGCCTGCTGACCGGTGTGGCCGGGGCCGACGGGCTCGCCATGCTGCGCGACGCGGTCAAGATGGGCGCCTCGGTGATCGGCGGCTGCCCGGACCTGGATCCGGACCCGACGGGCTTCCTCGAAGCGGTCCTGGAACTGGCCGACGAGCACGGCTGCCCCGTGGACCTGCACACGGACGGTGACGACCCGGCCCGCCTGGCCCGGCTCGCGGCGATGGCGGGCGGACTGCGCCCGGGGGTGACCATCGGCCCCTGCGGCGGCCTGTCCCGGCTCCCGCTGGACGCGGCCGCCCGGGCCGCCGACCAGCTGGCCGCGGCCGGCGTACGGGTGACCTGCCTGCCCCAGGGCGACTGCGCGGCCCTGGAGCGCCGCGGGCTGCGCACCGCCCCCGTACGCCTGCTGCGCGCCGCCGGCGTACGGGTCGCAGCCGGCAGCGGGGCCCTGCGGGACGCCGGGAACCCGGTCGGCCGGGGCGACCCGCTGGAGGCCGCGTACCTGCTGGCCTCCCAGGGCGGCCTCCGCCCGGGCGAGGCCTACGACTGCGTCAGCGCCTTCGCCCGCGAGGCCATGGGCCTGCCGGAGGTGCGGGTTGAGGCCGGCTTCCCCGCGGAGCTGCTCGCCGTGCGCGGCGACCGGATCGCGGGCGTGCTGTCCCTCGCGTACAGCCGGATCGTCATCCACCGGGGGCGGGTGGTGGCCCGGACGAGCGCGGTGCGGGAGTACTGCGACTCCGCCGTCGCGGTGGCCCTGGACCTGCCCCGGCAGGGCCGCACCGAGCCCGGCCCGTAAGCCGCGGCCCGTCCCGCCCGCCCGGCCTCCGGAGACGAGATGCGGGCACAGAGGCTCACAACGGGCGGCGCGTATCGGTGCAGGTCGGCGTACGGGCGGCGGCCGCGCCCGCGCGGTCCCGGCGGGTCGCGCCCACGGACTGTCCTCCGGCCGACGTACCTGGGCGCTCCCGACCGGTCTCAGAACGCCCGGTCGTCCCGGGCGGCGAGCAGCGCGGGAGCGGGGCGGCCACCGCGAGCCGGCGTGGGCGGACATGGCCGGCGGTACACCCCTGGGGGTGCTTCCCGGGCGGGGTCGCGCGGGGCGTCGTACCGTCGGGGCATGCGCATCGTCATCGCGGGTGGACACGGTCGGATCGCGCTGCGGCTGGAGCGCCTGCTCGCCGCGCGCGGGTACGAGGTCGCGGGCATCATCCGCGACCTCGAACAGGGCGACGACCTGAGGGAGGCGGGCGCCGAACCGGTGCTCTGCGATCTGGAGTCGGCGACGGTGGAGCACGTGGCGGGGATCCTGCAGGGCGCGGACGTGGCGGTGTTCGCGGCGGGCGCCGGGCCGGGCAGTGGCGTGGAACGCAAGCACACGGTGGACCGGGGCGCGGCGGTGCTGTTCGCCGACGCGGCCGAACGGGCGCGCGTGAGCCGCTTCCTGATGGTCTCTTCGATGGGCGCGGATGCCCATCACGAGGGCGACGAGGTGTTCGACGTCTATTTGCGGGCGAAGGGCGAGGCCGACGACCACGTGCGGACCCGGCTGGGCCTGGAGTGGACGGTCCTGCGCCCGGGGTCGCTGCTCGACGACGCCGGTACGGGGCAGGTCCGCCTGGAAGCGCGGACGGGGCGGGGGGCCGTGCCGCGCGACGACGTGGCGGCGGTGCTGGCCGAGCTGGTGGAGACGCCCGCGACGGCCGGCCTGACCCTGGAGCTGGTCTCGGGGGCGACCCCGGTGGGGGTGGCCGTCAAGGCTGTGGCCGGCAACTGACGGGCCGGTGGGCCGATCCGGCGCCGGGCCGGAGCGGGACCGGCCCGCCGGCCCTGCCCGCCGGTCGGCTCAGAACCCCGCTTCCACCTTGTCGTCGGAGCGTCCGACCGAGTCCTGCTGGTAGCGGCTCTCGTACGCGTCGCGGATCCGCTCGATGCGCACGCTGCGGTCGTCGGCGTCCTTCTCCGGGTACAGCAGGACCACTTCGTAGGAGTCCTCGCGAACGATCTTGCCGTTCGCGCCGCGCCACTGGCCGTACCCGTCGTGGAGGGTCAGCCCCTCGGGGAAGGCGGGAGTGATCTCCTGATCCAGGAACCGCATGAACTCCGCCTCGGCGACCGGCCCGCCGCCGTCGGTGCGTTCGGTGCCGAAGTACAGCCGGGTCTCCCGGTAGGGCTCCCCCACGTCCGTACCCAGCGCGGCTCCCACCAGAGCCGGAATCCCCGCGCCGAGCAGGGCGACGAGCACGCCGCCGCCGACCTTCCCCCGTGTGTCAGATGTCCATTTCACGCCGGGTGAACGACCGTAAGCCCCCGACGATGCGGGTCGGCACCCCTGCGACAAGCGCGGCGGTCGTATGCGAAAGAACCCCCGTCCACTGCGTTTCCGCAGATGAACGGGGGTTCCACTCGCGTGGCGGCGCCAGGATTCGAACCTGGGTAGGCTAAGCCGACGGATTTACAGTCCTCTCCTGTGCGCAGCCTCAAACCGTCTCTGACCTGTGGTGGAACCCCGGACAAACCAGGGGATGTCCAGCGCCGTCCACAGCTCGTCCTGATCTTGATTTCCAAGCGCGGGCACAGGTTCCGGGGTTGGCGCACGTCATCGCTAGCCGAGCGTTCTACTCTCTGGCATCCGCCTGGAAGAGGCGGCCCGACGCGCTGAACCGAGAACGGTCAGGGTGTGGTCAAACCGGTTGCGAGCCACACCAGTTGGGCCCATTCTGGCAGGTTACTTCCAGCTAGGGGGACCAGGGTGGCTATGTCGCGGCTCCAGCAACTCGTACTGAACCGGGTGATCGAGTCTTTTGGAGGTGATCCGGAAACGAAGCGCCCCCTAGCGGAAATGGAGCCCGCCTTCTACGCGGCGGACGACTACGTTACCAATCACATCGAAGTTCTGGATATCGAGACCAGGCAGAGCACCCGGTGGAGCCTTAAATACGGCCGCAGGCGCCGCGCGCGGAGCGCAGCCCACAACGAGCGGTCAATCCTGAAAAGGCTCGGCCAAGGATTTCGTGACTTCTCTGACGCCATCGCGCTTTCCGAGGACGCAAACAGGGATCTTTTCGCTGCATTCGGCCGATGGCTTGCTTCCTGCAACGGCTCCGAACAACGAAGCCTAGTGGATCCGCAGAACCACATCGGCGGACCGACCCTGCATGTCCTGACACTGCTCGGACTGCACGCCCGTGGGTGCACCATAGCTTCGGAAATCGACCTGTTGGCGCGAAAAGGGTTTCCAGAGGGGGCTCACGCGCGGGCCAGAAGTCTGTATGAAGTCATGATCTTTACCGGCTTCCTCGTCGCACGCAACACCCCCGACTTCGAACTGACTGAGCGATACCATCTGTCCGCCATGGTGGAGAAACGCAAGGAGACCTCTCATATAGGAGAGGAAGACCCGTTCACCCAGGCCGACGGCCTCGAAGACTTAATCCGAGACCGCTGGGGAAGCGGGTTCTTCAAACCTCACGGGTGGGCGGCACCCGGCATCAGCGATCCCCCGCCAGTTCGTGTAACTTTCCGTGAAATCGAGGAGGCGACCGGGCTCGACAGCATGCGTCACTGCTATCTGACCATGAACCACGCAATCCACGCCGGAGCCATGGCGGTGACCACACGCTTCGACGAGCGTAACCCCTTCCGAAATGCGACGGGGAGCCAGGTCGATTACTACTCCACAGCATGGGTGGCCGGAGCCGCAGCGAACTTCCTCTACTTCCTGAATCGCATCGCACTGGAAGCTGTTTCCGACATAGTCGATCGAGATAGGGTCTCTTTTCTCGCGCCGCTGAGTCGTTGCGATGCGGCGGATAAGTTCTTCCGTGAGTACGCAAACAATCACGTACCGGGAAGGACAGACCCCAGCCGGTAAGTCACTTGTCGAGCACTTCCATGTGCCTGGCGAAATCTTGCACCAGGCTCTCAAGTACAGCCTTGCCTTTCGTCGGCGCACTTTGTGACGGAAATCCGATGACTCCACTCTCTGTATAAGCCTTCATCCCCAGCGTCAACAGAAAGGGGCGATCGGAAGCGTCGTGGTCCGCCGTCTCATATCCCGGCCGCACCAAGGAAGGCTCGGCGTGCAGAAGAATCGACGTTTCGATCTCTCCGGCATGCATATCATCGTGCGCACTGCTCACGAGACCTGCCAATTCACGCGCTCGGGACCATTCTCGACTCTGAGGGAAGAGGCTCATCCGCGGTTCGGTCAGGTTAGCTTCCTGGACGATGTTGGAGAGCACGTAGTTGCCGCCATGGGCATTGACCAGCACCAGCCTGCGGATGCCGGAAGCTTCCAGGGAGCTGGCGATGTCCGCGATGACCGCGTGCAGCGTCCGGGCGCTGATGCTGACCGTGCCGGGCCACGTCCCGTGCTCGTGGCTGCACGCGATCGAGATGGGCGGCAGGCTCAGGACCGGGTAGGCGGCGGCGATTTCACGGGCGATGATGCAGGCGATCGCCGTATCCGTGATCAGCGGCAGGTACGGGCCGTGCTGCTCGTACGACCCAACCGGGAGTACGGCCACGCGCGGGGCCTGTTCCTGGACGTCGACGGTCGTGATGTTGGGAAGCAGGGTCACAGCTCTCCTCCGGTCGAGTCAGCTCGCCCTCATAGTGCCCAGAAGCCGGTTCAGTTCAGCAATCTCCACCAGCTTCTTCCACGGGTCGAGGAGCGGCTGAAGACGCAGAAGCTCGGCCAGGATGCGCGCCGAGCCGGTGGCCTGCGCGATGGCCGCGGCTTGCGATGCGGCGTTCAAGGCACCCTCCAGGTCTTCGAGCCGAGCGTAGGCGGTGGAGAGGCGGGCGAGGCACAGGCCACGGTCGCGCTGCTGCTCCGCCGGCCACCGCGTCAGGCTCGCTTCGAGTGTCCGCACCGCTTGGTCCGGTCGGCCGAGCTGGAGCGCGCAGTTCGCCGCCTCCATGTCGATGTACGAAAGCGAGCAGTACGGGGCGAGTCCCGCAGGGTCCTGCGCCTGGTCGGCAAGGCGCCGCGCTTCATCGAGCGAGCGCGCGCTCTCGTCACCGTGCCCGAGCAGTGCGTCCGAGTAGGCGCGCGCCCGGAGCGCAACGGCCCGGACGTCGGGGGGTAACTTGCCGGCCTGCCGCAGTGCGGCGTTGGCCAGGCCGAGGGCGTATCCGGCCTGACCAGCTTCCGCGGCGATGTTGCTCCGCCGCTGGAAGACGTAGGCGCTGAGGCCCGGGTCGTCCAGCTCGGCGGCGTAGTCCAGCGCTCGATTCGTCCACAGCATGGCGGCTTGCGAGTCGCCCGTGTCCTGGTGCAGCCACCCGAGGAGTTCCGAGTAGCGCGCGCCCACTCGGACCGCGTCGTCACGAAGCGGGCCCTGGGCTTCCTTGCACAGCTCCTCGATCAGCGGTAGCTGACTCTGAACGGCAGGCACAAGGAATCGTGCGCCGACGAGCGGCTCAGCCTGAACGTGCTGGACGAACACGGCCTTCAGGTAGTCCAGAACCCCCGGACTGGCTTCCGGCGAGGCGGAACGCGGGGCAGGAAGCGCCGGGAGGGTGTCCAACTGGGAGGGGGCCACCTCCACAGCGAGGCCCAGCTCCATGCGGGTGGCCTGGTATACCTCGCAGAAGAGCTGCTGGTAGTCCGATCCGGGGTCACGTCGCCCGTTCTCGAACATGGAGAGCTGTGTCTTCAGGCTGGTCCGGGAAGGCAGCTGGATGCCGAGCCGCGGGGCGGCGTCTTCCATGGCGTCCATCAGCTCCGCCTGAGTCCACCCCGCAGCAGCCCGTGCCGCCTGAAGCTTCGTCTTCATCGCTCCCCCGGTGCCGGTGACGCCCTGGCGCCCATCATGCCCAAGCAGGCTGCTGACGTGGGGAGTTAACAGGTAACAGGGGCTGACTGTTAACCCTGTCCACTGTGGAACGGCGCGAAATGCGGCCTACTGGTTCTCGTCAGACGGGCCCGACCGAGCGGCTTCCAGCCGCTCGACCCGGCCCTGGAGCTCGGAGAGCTGGGAGGTGAGATGAGCGACGTGTTCCTGGAGGTCGCGCAGCCCAAGCGCGGTTTCCCTCGCGGTCGGGTCGCCCTTCTTCGGGTCCAGCACGTACGTCCCGCTCCCCTGCCGGCCGACGACCAGGCCGTCTTCGGCGAGCTGCTTGTAGGCGCTCTGGACGGTCATCAGGCCAACCCCGAGTTGCTTCGCAAGACCCTTCGCTCCAGGCAGGGGGGAACCGGTCGGGTAGACGCCGGCGCCGATGTCCTTGCGGAACTTCGCGGCGATGTCCTTGGCAGACGGGGGCTTCTCCGGGTTCCAGTCCATGACTAGAGCCTAACCAACCTAGGTCATTTTCAGTACTCGCCGCGGGCCGCTTGACCCGACCAAGCGACCTAGGTAACTTCATCTTAGGCGAGTGACCTAGGTAACTCGCACAGGTCTCGCATGCCAGAGACCGCAGACCAGGGCGGGGACGCTGCAATCCCGCTAAAGGCCAGGGGACAGGGCTTCGGCCCGACTGGCGAGGTGGCCCGGTGACCGCGAGCAACGGCCGGAGGGTGGGGACACAGGTCCCCCTTGCAGTGCAACTCATGTGCACACCGTCTCTGAAGGTTCGAAGTGATCCGCTCAAGACCCTCGGCCGCTGACCTGCTGGACCGGCGAGTCAGCGTCGCCCTTCGCGTCTCCCCGATCAACCGCGCAAGCGCACCGGCACCGCCGGTGCTGCGCGGGGTCGGCACGCCGCGGCCATGGCCGCGGCCGGTTGCCTCTTCCGCCCGTCCGTCGCTTCGGCGGCGTACGGGCGGGGTGGGGGAGCTGGAGCCTTCCTGCTTCACGGCGAAGCCCCGGTGCGCGAACACCGGGGCTTCTGTTCGGGCCCGTTCCTGTGTGAGAGGAGCAAGACCCAATGAAGTTCATCGTTGCACGTCAGATGCCCGTTACCGCGCTGCCGCCGGATCTGGAGCCGACGGGCGCGGAGCTGGACGCCCTCGAGACCGAGATGCCCCTGGTCCTGGCTGAGGTCGAGCTGCTGGACGCGCTGATTGCCCAGCTCGACCGGGCGCCGTCGGAGTTCGACGCCCGCCGGATCCGCCGGGCCCGCAACCGGGTCCTGGACGCCCGCCGCGACCTGGCCAACCGGGCAGCCGGCCTGACGGTCTCGGGGGACGCGGCATGAACCACTCCGCCCGCCTGGTCAACTCCCCGTCCGGGGAGTGGGAGCTCTACGTCGTCACCGACGGCCCCTCACGGTGCTGGCTGACGTACGAGTTCCGCCGCATCCAGCCGATCCCCACGCTCGCCGAGCGGAACACCGCGATGGCCCGCCTGGGCTACGCGGCGGCCGACGACGACGCCGTCTGGGAGTGGATGGAGATGCGCGACACCGCCAGGGCCGACGTGAGGCTCCTCGCCTCGCTCGACGTCGCCCCGATCGGGGGCGCCGCATGAACCGCGGCCCCAAGACGCTTCTCGTGCTGGCGTTGGTGGCCGTGGTCGGCATGGCCTTCCGAGTCTCCTGGAACGCGCTGCGGGACGTGGCCCGCGCGATCGGCGCAGACGGGACCGCGGCAACTCTGTACCCGTTCGTCGTGGACGGCCTGATGGCCCTTGCTCTCGTCGCGACACTCGTCCTGACCGACGATGCCCGCCGGTTCGCCCTGAGGGTCCTCGCCGCCTACACGGTCGCCTCTCTGGTCCTGAACTACGTGCACGGGCTCGTGCCCGCACTGCACGACCGCACGGTGGACTGGATGCGGCTGGCCGAGTGGGACCCGGCGAACTGGGCGCTCGTCCTTCTCGCCACGAGCTTGCCGGTCGGGTCGATCTACTTCGGCTCCGATCTCGTCGCCAAGGTCCTCCACCACCGGCCCGAACCCTCCGAGCCCGCACCGTGCGGGGAGCGTGCGGACGGGCCCGCACGGCAGCCGCACACCCCCGACACGGTCGACGTCGACCGCGAGCCAGTCCCCGGCCCGGAGTCTGGGCACCTGCCGGTGCGGGAGGCGTTGCCGCAGCTCACCGCCCATGCGGACGGTGTGCGGGCGGACGATCCGCACACGCCGCACGCCGTCCCCGCACAGCCCGCACCCCATGACGCGCACGCGGTGTCGGAGGAGGTGTTCGAGGAGGCGGAGCTGGAGCGGCTGCGGCAGGACGCACGCCGTGCGTACGCCGAGTCCGTACAGGCCGCACGGCCCCTGTCGGCGCGTGCGCTGGGTGAGGCGTTCGGCATGAGCGAGTCCTGGGGCCGCAAGCAGATTCTCGCCGCGCGTCAGGACGAGCGGCCCCACCTGGCCGCCGTCCCGGCGGCCGGGACCGGCTGATGGGCGGCTTCCCCGTCTACCGGTGGCGCCTGGCCCCGGACGGTCTGGCCACCGGCCGCCAGCTCCGCGCCGCCGGGCTCCGGCCCGGCGGCCAGGACGTGGCCGCCCAGATCGAGCGGCCCCGCCGCCGGCGCGGCCCGCTTATCGCCTACCTCTACCGCCTCGACCTCGCCAAGCCCGTCCGCCCGATGACCCCGGCCCGGCGGGCCGCTCTGGCGAAGGCCAACGCCGCCCGCCGCTGCTGCCCGATCTGCCGCCGTGACGCCGGGTACGTGATCCCGGCCTCGCTCGGCATGTGCACCCCGTGCGCGTACCCGGATGAACAGCGCGTCGCCTGATCAGCACGAGAGCCCGGCCGCCAACCTCCTACAGCGCCGGCCGGGCTCTCTCTCCCGTGAAGGAGCACGTTCAGCATGACCGAGACCATCACCGAACCGCATGCTCCCCCCGAAACAGCCACCCCCACTCCGCCGCCTGCCGACCCCGGCAACCCGAAGGCGGGCAAGGAGGTGGAGCACACCCCGGGCGGCTTCCCGGTGGTGCCGCTGTCCCTGTCGGGGACGAACGCCGCCGCCGGACTGTTCGCGACAGCCGCGATCGCGGGCGGCCCGCTGGCGGCGGCGATCGCTATGACCGGAGCCGCCGTCCTCGGCACCGCCGCCGCCCACCGCCGCAACAGCAAGGACAGCAAGAAGAAGACCCCGGCCCCGAAGGACGCCGGCGGCGGGGGACGCAGCACTTCGGGCCGGATCCCCACACAGCCCCGGACCAGCCCCCGGGCGGCTGGCGGCGCGGGAGGTGGCAAATCCGCAGGGGGTCGCACGGGTAGCCGTCCCGGACGCTCCGTCGCTGGCGGCCGGTCCGGCGGTTCGGTCGGCAAGCACAGCAGCAAGTCCGGTAAGCCGTCGGTCCGGCAGCGCGCCGCACACGCGGCGGGTGGCCTGGCCGGTGGCCGGGCCAGCCAGGTGCAGGCGCTGCGCCAGCAGGCTCGCACCCAGGCACCGACCCGCGCCGCGGCGCGGACGGCGGCAGTGCAGGCCCGTCGCCAGGTCGCCGACACCCGCCGCGCCGCCAAGGCCGCCGAGCGTACGGCCACCGCCGCAGGGTCCAAGGCCCGTGGTCCTGCTGCCCGCACGCTGGCCAAGGGCATGACCAAGGCCGCAGCCGCCCGTGACAAGGCCACCACCGCCACCCGCAGCGCGCGTGACCGGGCCGCCGGCCGGGCCGTCGCAAGCGGCCGCACCGCCGTCCAGACGGCCGCACATCGGGCGCGGGTCGCGCAGCTCCAAGCCCCCGCGCAGAAAGCGGCCCGGAAGGCACTGCTGCGGTCCGCGGCCCGCTTCCAAGCCCGGCGGGCCCTCGCCGCCGCCCTCGGCGGCGCGCTCGGACTGCTGGGCATGGTGACCACCCCGCTGGGCCGGAAGCTCGGTTGGGCGTGGCTGCAGCACCCCGGCCGCCGCCTGTACCGCTTCCTCCTCGGCCGCGCCCGGGCGGAGCGGGAGGCCCGGGACGCCGGTATCCGCAACGGGCTTGAGGACGCCGAGCGGGCCGCCGAGGAGAAAGCGGACGCCGAGCACGAGCAGGACATCAATGGCGACCAGCTCGGCGAGCGTGCCGAGCGGCCGGACACCCCGACCCCCGCACCACCCACTGGTGAAGGAGCACAGCTGATGGACAGCACGACGTCCGGGTTCAGGTTCGAGGAACTGGCCGCGGAGATGGAGCAGGCGGCGCAGGCCTACGAGCCCGAGAACGCCATGGAGATCCTGGCCATGGTTGAGGGCCTGCCGGAGGCGCTGGCCTCGATCGCGAACATCATGCGGATTCTCGCCGAGCGCTCCGACTCGGAGTTCCCGCTGGAGAAGGAGGTGGCGGACGGGTTCGCCGACATCTACGGCGCCCTCAACTCCGCGACCGCGGTCGCGGAGGACTTGGGGCCGGCGTTCCGGCAGGCCCACGAGGCCGACATCGCCCGCCACGAGGACCCCCGCAACGGCCCTGACGCCGAGAAGGGCTGGAACGTCTGATGCCCGGCAAAACCAAGGGCAAGACGGTCGAGCACCAGGGTCTCGCGCTGGACTGGGCCGCCGGCCACGGCCCCATCACCGGGGCGCTGTCCGCGACAACCGGCGCGTACGCGGTCGCCACGGTCGGCACCCTCGCCCACATGCCGCCCGGCTGGGCCCTCGCCGTCGGCACCGTCGGCGCGATCGGCCACACCGCGTCCGGTCTGCGGCAGAAGCTGGCCGGCCGCACCATCACCTCGCGCGCCGCCTCCTGGCTCCTCGGATCCGGCTGGACCACCTGGGCCCTTGCGACCGGCCCGCTGGAGTGGACCAAGCTCGGCGCCCTCGCCGTCCTCGGCGTCGGCATGGGCGCCGCCGCCCGCTCCGTCGGCTTCTACGAGGAAGCCCGCGAGCTGGAGGCCATCGCCGCCGCCGAACGCCAGGTCGCCCGCGAGCTGTCCGCCGAACGCCGGGCGATCGCCGCGGAGTGGGTGGACCGGGTGCAGCGGGTGTGCGGGCTGACGCTGCGGATCCTGGCGGTGGAGATGTGGCCGACGAACACCGGCTTCACCATCGACGCCGAACTCCCGCCCGGCGGGGCAACCTGGCACAAGGTCGCCCAGTACAACGCCGCCCTTTCCGCGGACGCCAGGCTGCCGAACGGCTGCACCGCCGCCGCCTCCGCCGGCATCAACCAGGGCCGGGTACTGATCGACGTCACCACCGTCAACGTCCTCGCCGAGGACATCACCCACCCGACCGACTACGGGCCCCTGTCGGTCCACACCGGGCTGCCGCTCGGGGTGCGGACCGACGGACGCCCGGTGGAGGTGTTCCTGCGCGAGCAGTGCGCCCTCGCGGTCGGCCCCACCGGGTCGGGCAAGACCAACTTCGTCCACACCTTCATCGGCGCCGTGGCACGCACCACGGACATGCTGGGCTGGGTCATCGACCTCAACGCCGGATCGGCCGGCCTGCCCTGGGTACGGCCCGCCATGACCCCGACCGACAGCGGGCAGGCGGTGCGGCCGGGGATCGACTGGCTCGCCTCCACCCCGGAAGAGGCCCACCTGATGCTGGACGCGGCGATCGCGATCGCCAAACGCCGCAAGGTCGCCTACCAGCAGCTCATGGCCGACGCAGACACCGACTTGCTGCCCATCACCCCGCAGATCCCTCAGATCATGCTGATCATCGACGAGGGCGCCGAGATCCTCGCCTCCAGCGACAAGGCCATGCGGGCACTGGCAGCGAAGATCCTGGAGGTCATCCGGATCTCCCGCGCCATGGGCCTGCGGACCTTCCTCACCGCGCTCGGCGCCACCGGGGCCGTCCTCGGCAACCTGATGATCCGCCGCGAAGCGAAGGTCCGTATTGCGCTGACCGGCGGTGAGAAGGAGGGCATGGACCTGGCCAAGCTCTTCCCCGGCCGCCGCGGCCTCAGCGTCGAGCAGGCCCCCTACAAGGGCTCCGGTTTCCTCGGCACCCCCGAGTCCCCGGCTGCGCTGTTCAAATCGTGGCGGATCAAGCCCGCGCAGATCCGCGACATCGTCCTGGCCACCTCCGACCGGCACCCCCGCCTGGACGACGTCTCCGCCAAGGCCGCCGGGCCCAACTACGCCCGCCGCTGGGACGCCGGCCGCACCGCCTGGATCAACGACCACACCCCCGACGACACCGACACCACCAGCGGCACGGCGCCGACCGCCGCGCCGGCGGGCGGGTTGAACCTGAGTGCCCACCGGCAGACCACCGTGGCCACGCCGGACGAGGACCGGCTGGCTGAGGCCTTCCGCGCCCAGATCGACGCCCAGTTCGCCACCGCCCCCGACCCGGAAACGGAATCCGCTCCGGCGCCGAAGGGGGCCCCGGGCGGGCTGAACCTGTCCGCGCTGCGCGGCGAGCAGGACAACGCCGCCCGGCAGGCCGCCCTCGCCGTGCTGGAGGCGGCCGGGCCCGAAGGCACGGGGGCATCGGCGATCGCCCGCGCCCTCGCCGACGCACACGGAACCAACCGGCAGACCATCAGCGGGTGGCTCCAGGAGTGGGCGGACGAGGGCCTGGCGGTGCGGGTCGGGACGGGCACCAAGACCCGCTACGTCCACCACACCCACACCCCCGACGCATGACCCCTTGTCGCTTGTCGGCCCCGGCCGGCACGGGCCCGTTTCCGCCCCTCTGGAGGGCCCGAAACGGGCTTTGACCTCGGGGGCGACAAGCGACAAGACAAGCGACAAGACAAGGCACGCGACAAGCGGGACGACAAGCACGCGACAAGCCGACCAGCCGGGTCACATACCAATTTTGGTATGTGACCCGTCCCGTTGAAGGGACCGCGTCGTGCACACCGAACCCCACCAGCCGCTCACCCCCGCCACCCCCTACGGCGACCCCGTCCACCGGCCCCGGCCGGTCGAGCCGCACACCGTCCTGATGCCCCAGAACATCCCGCCCGGCGTCGACTGGGTCACCCTCCCGAACGGGATCCGCATCCTCGCCTACACCCACGCCCACCCCGGCCCGGCAGCGGAACCGGAACCGGCCCGAGCCGAGCCGATTCCGCGCTGGGCCAAGACGACCGCGCTCCTTGCGCCGACGCTCGGCGGCGGGATCGCCGCGGCCGGGTTCGGGATCTCCTACGCCGCACCCGGAGTCCTCGCCATGGCCGAAGCCCTCTGGGCCACCGTCGCCCTCATCGCCGCCGGCGCCCTCGCCCCGCTCCTCCTCCGCGCCACCCGCAGCCGCGGCGGCCGGGGGGCGGGGCCGGTGCAGCACATCACCCAGAACATCAGCGTGTCCCGGATGTTCGGCCGCGCCACCGGCACCCTCAACAACCACTAATCAGGAGCACCCATGGACGACCTCTACTGCGACGAGTGCTGCCAGACCAACTGCCCGGGCCACCACTGGTGCGAGGACTGCGACACCGAGGAGTGCCAGGAATGCCAGGGCTGCGACTGCCCCGGGTACGAGTGCCCCGGCCCCGCCGCCCACAACGGCTTCTGACCGCACCCGCCACTGAAGACAACGAGGGCGGCCCCGTCTCGGCAAAGTCCGGGGCCGCCCTCGTCCACCACCCATCAACAGATCTATGGAGGAACCAGCATGACTCAACCCACCCCCTCCCCGCAGCTACGCGCGGCTCTCGACCTCGCTGAGCGGGGCATTCCCGTGTTGCCTTTACGGGCAGGCAAGGGCCCCGTGGGCAACTGCCGGGCCTGCCGCACGAACGCCTGCGGCGGCCGGCCGAACATGAAGTTCCCCGGGCCGTGCGAGTGCGCGGCGCCGTGCCACGCCTGGGCCGCCGCCACCGCCGACCCGGCCGTCCTCACTTCCGCCGCCTGGGCTCCGGCCTGGCGGCAGGCCGCGGCCGTTGCCTACCACCCCGGCGGTACCGGCCTCACCGTGGTCGACCTCGACAACGCCAACGCGGTCGCATGGGCCCGCTCCACCCTCCCGGCCACCACGACCGTGGCGACGACGCGCGGGGAGCACTGGATCTACTCCGGCACCGTCCGGTCGGTGAACCGGGTCCGTGAGGGCGTGGACATCAAGTCGACCATGTCCTACGCCCGGTGGCTGGGCCCCGGCACCGGCGCCATGGCGGCGGTGCCGGCGCTCGTGCACGAGCTGGTCGAGAAGAAGCCCGCCGCCGGGCCGGCGCCCCGCCCGGTCGCGGTGCCTGCTCCGGGCGGGGGCGGGCGGTGCCCGCACCGCTCGCCCGTCTTCCTGGAACGGGGTATTGCGATGGCGGAGCAGCGGATCACCGCCGCCACCAGCGGAGTGCACGCGACGGTGTACGCCACGTTCCTGGCGGTGCTGTCCGCCCACGGCTGGTGCGGCTGCCTCACCGAGACCCACATCGGCCGCCTGTTCGCCGCCGCGCAGGCCAAGGGCGAGTCCCTGCGGCACTGCACGGCTGCCTGGTCCAACGCCGCCACGACGCTGGGGATGTAGCCGTGGCCGAGGACGAGAAGAACCCGGCCCGCGAGGTCATCACCGACTACGCCGTCTTCAACGGAACCGCCTTGAAGGAGGCACTCGACTTGATCGAAGCACTCGCGCTCACCGAGGACGTCCAGCCCGTCCACATCCGCGTCGCCCCCGGCTTCGACGGCGCCACCTGGCTCGACCTCGGGCGCGACGACGGCCGGTCCGTTCGCATCCACCCCACCGGCTGGGACATCACCATCCCCGACCCGCGCGAGGTCTGCTGGCGCCGCACCCAGCTCACCGGGGAACTCCCCCTGCCGGCCGAGGACACCGACGGCAAGGGCATCGACCTGCTGATGCGGCTGTGCAACTTCTCCGACGCCCGCGCCGAGTCCCTGGCCCTGGCCTGGCTGATCGGCTGCCTGGGCCCCGACGTCCCCGTCCCCGCCCCCTTCCTCACCGGCCCCCAGGGCGCGGGCAAGTCCACCGCCGGCAAGATGCTCGTCCGGATCATCGAGGGCATGAGCGGCGACCTTCGCCGCGCCCCGAAGGACGAGGAGAACCTGATCACCGCCGTGGCCGCCGGGTGGGTCACCGGCCTGGACAACCTCTCCCACCTCGGCCCCGACCTCTCCGACCTGATGTGCTGCATCGTCACCGGCGCCGAGAACATCAAGCGCGCCCTGTTCACCGACGGCGACGTCGTCCGCGCCCGCTACCGCCGGCCGATGCTGCTGACCGGCATCGACGTCGGCGTCATCCGCCCCGACCTCGCCGAACGCCTCCTCCCCCTCCGCCTGGAACGGCCCAGGGTGCGGCGGACCGAAGCGGAGCTGTGGGCGGAGTTCGCACGCGACCTGCCCGTGATCCTCGGCTCCATCCTCGACCTGGCCGTCGCCGTCCGGGCCACGCAGGCCGACATCCCCACCGACCTGCGCATGGCCGACTTCGCCCACCTCTGCGCGCAGCTCGACGCCGCCCGCAGCCTCGGCGCCCTGGACGCCTACCGGGCGAGTCTGGACGACCTGAACGACGACGTCATCGAGGGCGACCTCCTCGCCCAGACCGTCCTCAAGCGCGCCGCCGACATCGAGCCCGGCACCGACGTGCGGATGACGTCCGCCGAGTGGCTGCACAGCCTCACCCAGCTCTACACCGGCGAGGGGGAGTTCCGGCCCCTGGCCAAGGGCTGGCCCACCACCGGCAAAGTCCTTTCCGACCGCCTCAAGCGCCTGCAACCCGTCCTCGCCGCCCGCGGCGTCCTCGTCGACTGGGGTCGGAAGAACAGCGCCCGCTACATCGAGATCGCTCGCCCCAAGGCCACGCAGGCCGAGCAACAGCAGGCGTTCTGACTGACGCCACGCGGGCCCGACCGCACAAGCAAGAAGAGCACCCCGCCCCCGCCGGGGCGGTGCTCCTTTTGCTCTTCGGCGGCCTCGCCGCCGCTCAAAGGGCGTGCCGCTTCGCGGCTCCCCATTTCACGCCTGAAGGCGCACCCAATAACAGAACACAGGCCCCTCTTTTTCCTAAGTAGGAAGACGCTGCGTCACCTGCGTCACCGGGGCCCCGCAAACCGCTCCCCACCTGCACAGACAAGGGTGACGCAGAGCCCCGATCTCTGCGTCACCCCGCGTCACCTGCGTCACCCCGTGACAGACGGCTGCGTCACCGGTGACGCAGCCCGCCCCCTCCTGCGTCACGGAAACTCGCAGGTCAGCGGCCCGAGTGACGCTGATGACGCAGTGACGCAGAAATCGCGACTTCGGACACATCCGCTCGCTCAACTCCGAAAGGCAGAACCGATGGCCCGTCCCGTTCGCCGCCGTCAGCCCGTCGACGAGTGGCTCCCGCTGACCGACGTCCTCGCCGAGATCGGCATCACCCGAGCCACCTGGTACCGCTGGCGCAACCGCGGCTACGGGCCCGAGGTGAAGCGCCTGCCCAACGGGCACCTGCGGGTCCGCCGCAGCGCGCTCGACACCTTCCTGAACGAGCTGGAGACCGCGTGACCGACTGGAGCTACACCGTGCGAATCTGGAGCATCCGCAAGCGGCCTTACCGCAAGCCGTACCAACTGCGCTGGCAGGTGGGCACGAAGCCGCACTCCGAGTCCTTCCTGACCCTCGGCCTCGCCGAGAGCCGGCGGGCGCAGTTCATCACCGCGGCCCGCGAGGGCGAGCCGTGGGACGCCGAGAGCGGGCTCCCCAAGTCCCTGCTGCAAAAGGCCAAGGACATCTCCTGGTACGAGCACGCCAGAAGGTACGTGGAGATGAAGTGGCAGCACTCCCCCGCTTCCACGCGTCGGAACCTCGCCGAGGCGATGGCCACCGTGACCCTGGCGCTGGTGAAGGACACGAGGGGCATGGCGGACCACCGGGCCGTCCGTCGGGCGCTCTACACGTGGGGCTTCAACGTGAACCGGTGGGAGGAGGACGCGCCGGACGACGTAGCCGCACTCCTGGCCTGGGTCGAGCGGAAGTCGGTCCCCACCTCCACCCTGGCGGACCGGATGGCCGTACGGCGGGCGCTCGACGCGTGCGCCCGCCGGCTGGACGGCAAGACGTCGTCCGGCGCCGTCATCGCCCGGAAGCGTGCGATCTTCCACCAGGCTCTGGGGCTGGCCGTGGACGCCGGGCTGCTGGGCGAGAACCCGCTCACCGCGATGAAGTGGACTGCGCCGGAGAAGGTTGAGGAGGAGGTAGACCCGGAGGCGGTGCCGGATCCCGGGCTGGTCGCCTCCCTCCTGGCCGCTGTACGGGAGCAGGGGGCCCGCGGGCGGCACCTGGAAGCGTTCTTCGGGTGCATCTACTACTCGGCCGCCCGGCCGGGCGAACTGGTCGGCTTACGGCTCCAAGACGTCGACCTGCCCCGGCGCGGGTGGGGGATGATCCGGCTTCGCGAGAGCCGGGCCCGCTCCGGCACCGCCTGGACGGACACGGGCGAGGCCCACGACCGGCGCGGACTCAAGCACCGCACCCGCAAGACGGTCCGGCACGTGCCCATCCCGCCCGAGCTGGTGGCGATGCTGCGGTGGCACGTCACGGCGTACGGCACCCATGAGGACGGCCGGCTGTTCCGGACCGCCCGGGGCGGGATGGTCCAGGAGAGTGGCTACGGGGCCGTTTGGGCCGCCGCCCGCGAGGAGGTGCTGAGCGTCGCGGAGCGCGAGTCCAAGCTGGCCAAGCGCCCTTATGATCTTCGTCACGCGGCCGTGTCGACGTGGCTCAGTTCCGGGGTGGAGCCCCAGCTTGTGGCCCAGCGGGCCGGCCACTCGGTCGGCGTCCTCTTCCGGGTGTACGCGAAGTTCCTCAAGGGCGGCGACGAAGCCGCCAACGCGAAGATTTCGGCGCTCCTGAGTCGGCATCGCAGCCCGGCGGCGCCCCCGGCCCGGTGAACGCACGCCCGGCCACAACCGCAAGTCGGGCCCGGAGATTCCGTCCACAGCCCGTCCACACGCCCTGGTAGAGAGGGTGATCGAGCGGGACGCGGTGAGACAGTTCGCCCTGTCTGGGCGAGGAACGCAGAACGGCCCCTGATCGCGTTTCCGCAGATCAGGGGCCGTTCCTCCAGTGTGGCGGCGCCAGGATTCGAACCTGGGTAGGCTAAGCCGACGGATTTACAGTCCGCTCCCATTGGCCACTCGGGCACACCGCCATGGGATGCCGCCTTCGAGACCGCTTGTCCGCGGTTCTCCCTGGCAACGACGTAAACGATACCTGATGACCGGGGGTGCTCCGCCACCGGATTGATCAGCGCCGCGGGTGGGTGCGGTGGCTAGGCTTTGCCGAGCGGTCCGGGTATGTCCGGCCGCGCCCTCCGGGGTGATCGCAATCGACTTCAAGGAGCCACAGCACATGGCCGACTCCAGTTTCGACATCGTCTCGAAGGTCGAGCGGCAGGAGGTCGACAACGCCCTCAACCAGGCCGCCAAGGAGCTCTCGCAGCGCTACGACTTCAAGGGCACCGGCGCCACCATCGCCTGGTCCGGCGAGAAGATCCTGATGGAGGCGAACTCCGAGGAGCGCGTCAAGGCCGTTCTCGACGTCTTCGAGACCAAGCTGGTCAAGCGCGGGATCTCGCTCAAGGCGCTGGACGCCGGTGAGCCGCAGCTGTCCGGCAAGGAGTACAAGATCTTCGCCACGATCGAGGAGGGCATCTCCCAGGAGAACGCCAAGAAGGTCGCGAAGATCATCCGGGACGAGGGTCCGAAGGGCGTCAAGGCTCAGGTCCAGGGCGACGAGCTGCGCGTCAGCTCCAAGAGCCGCGACGACCTCCAGGCCGTCCAGGCCCTCCTCAAGGGCAAGGACCTGGACTTCGCGATCCAGTTCGTGAACTACCGCTGACCCCAGGTCCGCGGCGCTGTCCGTCACCACGCCGGCCCGGCGGTCCTCACCGACCGCCGGGCCGCGGTGGTTGCGGGGTACGTGGGGCGTGTGTGCCGGGCGTGTGCGGCGCACGCGCCGCCGCGGGCTCCCGTGGGCACTTGGGCCGCGGGGGGTGCGCCCAGCACGGTGGTGGCATCACATCACTGCGTGGCAGGGGGTTCTCGCATGCCTGGGGCCGGCACGTTTCGCGCAGACCTGGGGGCTTCCGTGGTCGTCGCGCTGGTCGCCGTCCCGCTGTGCGTGGGGGTGGCGGTCGCCTCCGGGGTGCCGGCCGAGCTGGGCATCGTCACCGGAGTGGTCGGGGGGCTGGTCACCGGCTGGTTCCGAGGGAGCGCCCTGCAGGTGAGCGGGCCCGCCGCCGGGCTCACGGTGCTCGTGTACGAAGCGGTGCAGGCGTACGGCACGGCCGCTCTCGGGGTGCTGGTGCTGGCCGCAGGATTGCTGCAGCTGGGCATGGGGGTGCTGCGGCTCGGGCGGTGGTTCCGGGCGATCTCCGTGGCCGTCGTGCACGGGATGCTGGCCGGCATCGGACTCGTGCTGATCTCGGGGCAGCTGTACGCCCTGGGCGACGCGGAGGCCCCGGGGCAGACCCTGGCGAAGCTGGGCGGGGTGCACGGCCTCGCGGAGCGGGCGGACTGGGCCGCGGTGCTGCTCGGGGCCGGGACCGTCGCCGTCATGGTCGCCTGGCAGCGGGCGCCCGCCCGCCTGCGGCTGCTGCCCGGCGCACTGGTCGGGGTGGCCGCCGCCACCGCCGCGGCCGCCCTGCTGCGGCTGCCCGTCGAGAAGGTGCGGGTGACGGGGGTCCTGGACGCCGTGTCCCCGCCCGCCTGGGGCGATTTCGGAGTGCTGGCCTCCGTGGGCGCGGTCGGGACGGTGGTCGCGCTGGCGCTGATCGCCTCCGCCGAGACGCTCTTCAGCGCCGCCGCCGTGGACCGGATGCACGACGGGCCGCGGACGGAGTACGACCGCGAACTGATTGCGCAGGGCGTCGGCAACGGTGTCTGCGGACTGCTCGGTGCCCTGCCGATGACCGCCGTGATCGTCCGCAGCGCAGCCAACGTGGAGGCCGGCGCGCGCACCCGTGCCGCCCGGGTCATGCACGGCGGCTGGCTGCTGCTCTTCGCCGTGGCCTTCCCCCAGGTGCTGCAGAACGTGCCGCTCGCCGCCCTGGCGGGGGTGCTGCTGTACGCGGGATGGAAGCTGTTGCCGGTCAGGGCGGTGGCCGCGCTGTGGCGCACGCACCGCGGCGAGGCGGTGGTGCTGGTCGTCACGGCCGGCGCGATCGTCGTCACCAATCTCTTCGAGGGCGTGCTGGTCGGGCTGGGTATGGCCATCGCCAAGGCCGCCTGGGAGACCTCCCACGTGCACGTCGAGCAGGTGCGGGACGGCCAGGAGCTGTGCGTGCGGGTCGTGGAGAACGCGAGCTTCCTGCGGCTTCCCAAGCTGCTCGATGCCCTGGAGGCGCTGCCGCACGGGCAGCCCGTGCGGCTCGACCTGAGCGGCCTGCGCCACCTCGACCACGCCTGCCTGACCGCTCTGGAGGGCTGGGAGCGCACCCGTAGGCCGCTCCCCCGCCGGGAGGGCGTCACCTGAGGGGGTTACCCTCCGGCCGTGACGAATGAGTTGAAGCGCACCCTGGGGGTTTCCGACGCGGTCGTCGTCGGGCTCGGCGCGATGGTCGGCGCCGGTGTCTTCGCGGCTTTCGCGCCGGCCGCGGAGGCCGCGGGCGGGGCGCTCCTCGCCGCTCTCGCGGTGGCGGCCCTCGTCGCCTACTGCAACGCCCACTCCTCGGCGCGGCTGGCCGCCCGGTATCCGGCCTCCGGTGGGACCTACGTGTACGGGCGGGAGCGGCTCGGCCCGTTCTGGGGGTGGTTGGCCGGCTGGGGGTTCGTGATCGGCAAGACCGCGTCCTGCGCGGCCATGGCACTGACGGTGGGTGCCTACGTGTGGCCCGGCCGGGAGCACGCCGTGGCCGTGGCGACGGTGGTGGCGGTCACCGCCGCGGGCTACGGCGGTGTCCAGAAGTCCGCCCGGATCGCCCGGCTGATCGTGGCGGCGGTGCTGGCGGTGCTGGCCGGGGTGGTCGTGGTCTGCCTGTCCTCGGGTGCGGCAGCACCGGAGCGGCTGGTCGGGGCGGACTGGACCCTCTTCGGGCTGTTGCAGGGCGCCGGGCTGCTGTTCTTCGCTTTCGCGGGCTATGCGCGGATCACCACCCTGGGCGAGGAGGTGCGTGACCCGGAACGGACGATCCCGCGGGCGGTGCCGCTGGCGCTGGGGATCGCCCTGCTGGTGTATGCGGCGGTGGGGGTGGCCGTGCTGTCGGTGCTGGGCGTCGAGGGGCTGGCGGGGTCGTCGGCGCCGCTGGCCGACGCGGTCCGGGCGGCGGGCGCCGCGGAGCTGGCGCCGGTGGTCCGGGCGGGTGCGGCCCTGGCCGCGGTGGGATCGCTGCTGGCGCTCGTGCTCGGGGTGTCGCGGACCGTCCTGGCGATGGCCCGGGACGGCCGTCTCCCGCGCACGCTGGCCGCCGTACATCCCCGGCACGGGGTGCCGCACCATGCCGAGCTCGCGGTGGGGGCGGTCGTGGCGGTGCTCGCGGCCACCGCCGATCTGCGCGGCGCGATCGGTTT
Organism: Streptomyces sp. NRRL F-2664; assembly: GCF_000719345.1. Taxonomy (GTDB): domain Bacteria; phylum Actinomycetota; class Actinomycetes; order Streptomycetales; family Streptomycetaceae; genus Streptomyces. The sequence continues at coordinate 70,698 of NZ_JOFX01000039.1, read as the reverse complement.
CTCCTCCTTCGGAGTGCTCGCCTACTACGCGATCGCGAACGCCTCCGCGTGGTCTCTCGATGCAGCTGTCAAGGGGCGGGCCGTGGCGGCCGTCGGGCTGTCCGGCTGTGTGGTGCTGGCGTGTGCGCTGCCCCTCGCGTCGGTGGTCGCGGGGGCAGTCGTGCTGGCCGTGGGCGCGGTGGCGTACCGGGTGCACGGCCGGTTCAGATCCGGGATCTGAACTCCGCCCAGGGCGCGAGGTCCAGGTCGAGGTCCTCCCCGAGGGGGGACTCCGCGCAGAACCACGCTGTGCCGTCGAGCCAGCCGCGCAGCCAGTCCGCCAGGCTCGGGGCGTCCACGGACCAGGCGAGGTCGGGCTCACCGGGATGGGGGTCGAACAGCAGGACCTGGGCGGCCTCGGATCTGCAGTCCACGCAGGCGTACACGGCGCATCCGAAGTCGGCCACGGGCAGGACCGCCTCGGGCCAGCTCCAGCCGGAGGCCCGTTGCCCCTCGTAGGCGGCGACGGCCTGACGCAGGGACAGCAGTCCCTCACCGGGGCCGAATCCGCCGTCCCCGACGCGGGTGTGGAGCCGGGTGAGCAGGGGCGGCAGGGCGAAGCCGAGTACCCCCTCGGCGCGGGCGGCCTCCCCGGCGCCCAGCGGCTCCGGCAGGGGCTTTCCGTGCTGGTGCGCGGCGTTGCGCGCACGGTCTGCGACTCGCTCCAGCAACTGCTCGGTCCCGTTCATGCGTTCATGGTGACGCACCCCACCGACAGCCGCCCGGCCTGTGGACAACTCCTGACCGGGACGCGTCAGAGCGCCTCAGCGGGAGGCGAACGGGGCGTCCGTGGGGACGATTTCGCGGCCCAGCGGGAGCAGGGAGAGCGGGACCATCTTGAAGTTGGCGATGCCGAAGGGGATGCCGATGATCGTGACGCAGAGGGCGATGCCGGTGACGATGTGGCCCAGGGCGAGCCACCAGCCGGCGAGGACGAGCCAGAGCACGTTGCCGACGCAGGAGGGGGCGCCCGCGTCGTGGCGCTCGACCGTGGTGTAGCCGAACGGCCAGAGGGCGTAGACGGCGATGCGGAAGGCGGCGATGCCGAAGGGGATGCCGATGATGGTGATGCAGAGGAGCACACCGGCGAGCAGGTAGCCCAGGAACAGCCAGATGCCGCTCAGGATGAGCCAGATGACGTTCAGGATGGTCTTCATGGGCGGCGGCCTGCCATCTGTTCGAGCCGGGCGATGCGCTCGGCCATCGGCGGATGGGTCGAGAACATCCTGGTCAGTCCCTGGCCGGGACGGAAGGGGTTGGCGATCATCATATGGCTCGCTGTCTCCAGCCGCGGTTCGGGAGGCAGCGGGAGCTGCTTGGTCCCCGCGTCGAGCTTGCGCAGGGCGCTGGCGAGGGCCAGCGGGTCCCCGGTGAGCTGGGCGCCGGACGCGTCCGCCTCGTACTCGCGGGAGCGGCTGATGGCGAGCTGGATCACCGACGCGGCCAGCGGGCCCAGGATCATGATCAGCAGCATGCCGAGCAGGCCGGGCCCCTCGTCGTCGTTCGACCGGCCGACGGGGATCAGCCACGCGAAGTTCACCAGGAACATGATCACGGAAGCGAGTGCTCCGGCCACCGACGAGATCAGGATGTCGCGGTTGTAGACGTGGCTCAGCTCGTGGCCGATGACCCCGCGCAGCTCGCGCTCGTCGAGGATGCGCAGGATGCCCTCGGTGCAGCAGACCGCGGCGTTGCGCGGGTTGCGCCCGGTGGCGAAGGCGTTCGGTGCCTCGGTGGGGGAGATGTAGAGGCGCGGCATGGGCTGGCGCGCGGACGTGGAGAGCTCGCGCACCATGCGGTAGAGCTGGGGGGCCTCGAATTCACTGACAGGACGGGCGCGCATCGCGCGCAGGGCCAGCTTGTCGCTGTTCCAGTACGCGTAGGCATTCGTCCCGAGTGCGACGAGGACGGCGACGATCAGGCCGGTCCGGCCGAAGAAGCTGCCGATGAGGATGATGAGTGCGGACAGCCCGCCGAGGAGTACGGCGGTCTTGAACCCGTTGTGCCGGCGGTGCACGGTACGCCCTCCAAGTGGTGCGGCAGGGGAGCCCGTCATGGTCTGAGGGTCTACGGTCCAGTGGACCCTCCCTTCCTGGTCAACGCGAGGTGAGGGCGTCCGGTTCCCAGGGCGTGGCGGGTCGGCGGCCCGCCACCGCCCACCGGGCGGGCGCGACGGGCCGCCGCGGGCGTTGCTCCGTACGGGCATGCCGGCCCGCGGCGGGCTACTGCGCGAAGAGGCTGCCCGACGCGACGCGCAGGACCAGTTGCGGGGCGCCCGAGAGGACGACGGCGGTGATCGCAGTCGCGACGATGGCCGCCGCGACGGGCCACGGGGCCTTCGTACGGGCCGATGCATCCGCCCCGGCCGGGGCGCCCTCCGGGGCGCGGAAGAGCAGCGCCGTCCAGCGCAGGTAGTAGTAGAGGGCGATGACGACGTTGACCGCCATGAGGACGGCCAGCCAGCCCAGGCCCGCGTCGACTGCCGATTGGAAGACCGTGACCTTGGCGAAGAGCCCGATGATGCCGGGCGGCAGACCGGCCAGGCAGAGCAGGAAGAAGGCCAGGGACAGCGCGGCCAGCGGGCGCTCGGCGTACAGGCCGCGGTAGTCGCTGATCCGGTGGAGCGGCTTCGTCCGGCCGACGAGGGCGGCCACGGCGAAGGCGCCGAGGTTCACGGCGGCGTACATGAGGGCGTAGGCGAGGGTGGAGCCGATCTGGTCGCGCTCGGAGTACGCGGCGGCGGCGATCGGGACCAGCAGGTAGCCGGCCTGGCCCACCGAGGACCAGGCGAGGAGTCGTACGGCGCTGTTCGGGCGGTCCGCGGACTGGCGCACGGCGGCGGCGTTGCCCAGGGTCATGGTGAGGGCGGCGAGGACGGCGAGTGCCGGGCCCCAGACCTGCGAGTACGCCGGGAAGGCGATCACCGTGACGAGGATGAGGCCGGTGAAGCCGACGGCCTTGCCGATCACCGAGAGGTAGCCGGCGACGGGCAGGGGGGCTCCGACGTAGGTGTCGGGGACCCAGAAGTGGAAGGGGACGGCGGCGGTCTTGAAGGCGAAGCCGACGAGGGTGAGCGCGACTCCGGCCATGGCGAGGGTGTCGAGCTGCCCGGGGACGTCTTCGAGGCGGTCGGCGACCTGGGTGAGGTGCAGCGATCCAGTGACGCCGTAGACGAAGCCGACGCCCATCAGCGACACGGCGGTGGCGGTCACGGAGGACAGGAAGAACTTCAGGGCGGCCTCGGAGGAGAGCCGGTCGCCGCGGCGCATGCCCACGAGGGCGAAGGCGGGCAGGGAGGCGACCTCCAGGGCGACGATCAGGGTGGCCAGGTCGCGGGAGGCGGGCAGCAGGGCGGCGCCCGCGGCGGAGGAGAGCAGCAGGAACCAGTATTCGCCGGGGGGCATCCGGGTGTCGCGCACGGCGGTGACCGACAGGAGTGCGGTGAGCAGGGCTCCGGCCAGTACCAGGAACTGGACGACCACCGTGAAGTGGTCGGCGGTGTAGCTGCAGGCCTCCGGATCGGCGGTGAGGCAGAAGGTGGAGCGGTCGCCGGCGCGCAGCGGGATCAGGGTCGCGGTCGCGGCGGCCAGGCCGGCCACGGAGATCCAGCCGAGGACCGGCTTGTTCCGCTCGGCGGTGAAGAGGTCGGCCACGAGGACGGCCAGGCCGACGGCGGCGGCGATGACCACGGGGGCGATGGCGAGCCAGTCGACGGACTGGACCAGGCTGGGGGTCTCGGCGGCGAGGACCGTGGGGGCCGTCATGAGGTGCCTCCTGCGAGGAGCTGCTGAACGGCCGGGTCGGTCAGGCCGAGGAGGAGCGCGGGCCACAGGCCGGCGAGGACGGTGAGGGCGACGAGCGGGGTCCAGGCGGCGAACTCGTACCGCTGGACGTCCGCGAGGGCGGGCGCGGGGCCGGCCGCCGGGTCCCCCATGCAGACGCGCCGCACGACGACCAGCAGGTACGCGGCCGTGAGCAGGGTGCCGAAGGCGCCGACGGCCGTGTACGTCAGGAACGCGGCCCGGGGCAGGCCCTCGGCGGGGTCGAACGCGCCGAAGAGGGCCAGCATCTCGCCCCAGAACCCGGCGAGCCCGGGCAGGCCCAGGGAGGCGACGGCGGCGAAGGCGAGGAGCGCGCCGAGGCGCGGGGCGCGGCCGTAGAGGGCGGCGCCGGTGGCTCCGGCGAGGGTGTCGAGGTCGGCGGTGCCGTAGCGGTCCTTGAGGGCGCCGACCAGGAAGAAGAGGAGGCCGGTGATCAGGCCGTGGGCGATGTTGGCGAAGAGGGCGCCGTTGACTCCCGTGGGGGTCATGGACGCGATGCCGAGGAGGACGAAGCCCATGTGGCCGACGGAGGAGTAGGCGATCAGGCGCTTGAGGTCGCCCTTGTTGCCCTTGCGGGCCAGCGCGAGGCAGGCGAGCGATCCGTAGACGATGCCGACGGCGGCGAAGGCGCCCAGGTAGGGGGCGACGGTGGCCATGCCGTCCGGGGTGACGGGGAGCAGGATGCGGACGAACCCGTACGTGCCCATCTTGAGCAGGACGCCGGCCAGGAGGACGGATCCGACGGTGGGGGCGGCGGTGTGGGCGTCGGGCAGCCAGCTGTGCAGGGGCCACATGGGGGTCTTCACGGCGAGGCCGATGCCGATGGCGAGGACGGCCAGCAGCTGGGTGGTGTGCGTGAGTCCCCGGCCGTTGTCAGAGGCGAGTGCCACCATGTCGAATGTGTCCGCCGTCACACCGATGAGGAGGAGGCCGAGCAGCATGACGACGGAGCCGAGCAGCGTGTAGAGGATGAACTTCCAGGCGGCTGCCTGCCGCTGGGCCCCGCCCCAGCGGGCGATCAGGAAGTACATCGGGATGAGGACCATCTCGAAGGCGAGGAAGAACAGCAGCAGGTCGAGGACGGCGAACGTCGCGAGGGTGCCGGACTCGAGGACGAGGAGCAGCGCGACGAAGGCCTTCGGGGAGGGGCCCGCGGGGAGCTTGAAGTAGCTGTAGAGCGCGCAGAGGAAGAACAGCAGCGCGGTCATCACGAGGAGGGGGAGCGAGATGCCGTCGACACCGAGGTGGATCCGGACGTCCAGGGCCGGGATCCAGCTGATGTCCGTCGTCGCCTGGAAGCGGGAGGGGGCGTCGTGGTCGAAGCCCACGGTGAGGGCGATCGCCGCGGCGAGGACCACGCCGGTCACCGTCACGCCGTGGCGGAGCACGGCCTGCTCGGGGCTGCGGCCCTTGAGGCCGGGCGGGGCCGGCAGGAGGGCCGCGACGGCGCCGAGGAGCGGCGCGGCCAGCATGAACGCCAGAAGGAACTGCATCACGGACGGGCTGATATCAATCACGGCTGACTCACGGCTCACGATCCGGCGTTGACGTTGGCGAGGACGGCGGTGGCGACGGCCAGGACCACGGCGCCGGCGAGCAGGGCGCTCAGGTAGCTCTGCACGTTGCCGGTCTGGGCGCGGCGGACGAGGCCGCCGAGCAGCCGGGTGCCGGTGCCCGCGCCGCGGACGTACGTCTCCACGACCTCGCGGTCGAGGAAGGTGACGAGGCGGGCCGACGCACGGACGGGGCGGACGAAGAGCCGGTCGTAGACGGCGTCGAGGTGGAAGCCTTCGGCCGCGTGGCGGTGCAGGGGACCGAGCAGGGCGCGGCCGGGGTCGGCGGCGGGACCCGTCGGGACGGCGGGGTGGTCGTGGGTGACCTCCGCGACCTCGGGCGTCTCCGCGGCGGACTCGGCGGCGGCGGTGGCCGCGGACACCGTGGCGGCCACGGCGGCGGGCTGCTCCGCTGCGGTGGCGGTGCGAGCCGGTCCGGCCGCGGGGGCCGTCGCGGCCCTGGCCGTGGCGCGCTGCCAGAGGGCGTAGGTGAGCATCGCGCCGATGACGGCGGCGCCCGTGCCGAGGACGGAGGTGGCCACGGTCGGGGTGAGGGCCCTGCCGTCGAACCAGTCGGCGAGCGGGCCCGCGGCGAGGCCGAAGGCGACGGACGGGACGGCCAGCAGCCAGAGCACGCCCGTCATGGCGAGGGGCTCCTTGCCGTGGTCGGGGGCGGCTGCTCCCCGGCCGCGGAAGGCCATCAGCCACAGCCGGGCGGCGTAGGCGGCGGTGAGCAGGGCGGTGAGCACGCCGGCGATCAGCACCAGCCAGCCGGCGGCACCGGGAGCGAGGTCCGAGTGGCCGGTGGCGGTCTGCTCGGCGGCGACGAGGACGGCTTCCTTGGAGAAGAAGCCGGCGAAGGGAGGGATGGCGGCGAGCGCGAGCAGCGCGATCGTCATCGTCCAGAAGGCGTCGGGGATGCGCTTGGCCAGGCCGTCCATGCGGGACATGGCGGCCAGGGAGTTCGTACCGGCGGCGTGGATGATCACGCCCGCGCCCAGGAAGAGGAGCGCCTTGAAGGCGCCGTGGGACAGGAGGTGGAAGACGGCGGCGCCGCGGTCGCCGACGGCCAGGGCGCCGGTCATGTAGGCGAGCTGGCCGATGGTGGAGTAGGCGAGTACCCGCTTGATGTCGTCCTGGGCGAGGGCGGCGAGGGCGGAGCCGACCATCGTGACGGCTGCCATGGCGGCCATGACGACCAGTGCGGCGGCGGACGCCGCGAAGACGGGCAGGAGGCGGGCGATGAAGTAGACGCCGGCGGCGACCATCGTCGCGGCGTGGATCAGCGCGGAGACGGGGGTGGGGCCGGCCATGGCGTCGGGGAGCCAGGTGTGCAGCGGGAACTGCGCGGACTTGCCGGCGACTCCGGCGAGCAGGAGGAGCGCGACCAGCGTGGGGTGGTCGAGTCCGCCGGCGGCGACGGTCCTGAGGATCTCGGTGATCCGGAAGGAGCCGGCGTCGGTGGCGAGCGCGAACAGGCCGATCAGGAAGGGGACGTCGCCCAGTTTGGTGACGAGGAAGGCCTTGAGGGAGGCGGAGCGGGCCGCTTCGGTCTCCCAGTAGTGGCCGACGAGGAAGTACGAGCAGATGCCCATGACTTCCCAGCCGACCAGCAGCACCATGAGGTCGCCGGAGTAGACGACGAGCAGCATGGCGGAGGTGAACAGCGAGACGAGGGCGGCGTACGACGGGTAGCGCGGGTCCTCGCGGAGGTACGCCGTCGAGTAGAGCTGTACGCACGTGGCGACGACCCCGACGAGGACGGCGACGAGGGCGGCGAAGCCGTCGATGGAGAGCGAGAGGTCGATCGGCACCGAGCCGGTCGGGGTCAGCTCGGTCGCGGTGCTGATGGGCTGTCCGCCGCCCTGGCGCACGGCGACGGTCACGGCCAGTACGGCGGCGGCCAGGGTCGGCAGGATCGCGAGCGGGCGGACGAAGCCGGGGGCGGTACGGCCGAGCAGCAGGCCGGCGACCGCACCCAGGAAGGGCAGCAGCGGGACGAGGACGGCGAGGGTCGTGGTGCTCACGCGGCGACCTCCGGCCGGGCGGTGCGGGTGCTGGTGCTGTCGCCCGGGGTGTCGGGGTCGGGTTCGTGGCCCTCGGCGGTGTCGCGCAGGCGGTCGACGTCGGAGGTGCCGCGGTTGCGGTACACCATCAGCACGATCGCGAGGCCGATGCCGATCTCGGCGGCGGCAATGGCGATGGTGAAGAGGGTGAGGGCCTGGCCGGCGTGGAGGGTGTCGCGCAGCCACACGTCGAAGGCGACCAGGTTGAGGTTGGCGGCGTTGAGCATCAGCTCGACGGACATCAGGACCAGGATGGCGTTGCGGCGGGCGAGCACTCCGTACAGGCCCGTGCAGAAGAGGAGCGCCGCGAGCACGGCGGGGTAGGCGAGGTGCATCAGCGCTTCCCCTTGTCACCGGCGTCGGCGGGGTCGTTGCGGCGGGACAGCACGATGGCGCCGATCAGGGCGGCCAGGAGGAGGACGGACAGGGCCTCGAAGGGCAGCACCCAGTGCTGGAAGAGGATCTCCCCGGAGACCTTGGTGGAGCCCTGGACCGGCCCGTCGAGGTCGATCCAGGTGGTGCGGAAGGCGTCGACGACCACCCAGACCAGGGCCGCGGCGGCGACGACGGCGACGCCGAGGGCGATGCCCCGGTTGCCGGAGTCGGCGTCCGGGGAGCGGCCGATGGGGGCCTTGGTGAGCATCAGGCCGAAGAGGAGGAGGACGACGACGGAACCGAGGTAGATCAGGACCTGGACCCACGCGATGAACTCGGCGGTCAGCAGCAGGTACTCGACGGCGATGCCGCCGAGCGCGACGACCAGCCAGAGCGCGGCGTGCACCAGCTGCTTGGTGGTGACGGTGACGAGGGCCGCGCCGAAGGTGGCGAGACCCACGAGGAGGAAGGCGATCTCGACGCCGGTCGGCGAGAGGAAGCCGGGCCCGGTGGTGGCGGCTGCGGCCAGGGGGGCGGCGGGGGTCACGCGTCTCCCTCCGGGTTCGGGGCGGTCGGCGGTTCGTTCTCGGGGGCCTGCGCCTGTGAGGCGTGGGCTGCTTCGGCGGCCTGCGCGGCTTCGGCGGCTGCCGCCGCGGCCGCGGCCTCGGCCTTCTCCGCCGCCTTGCGGGCGGCGGCAATCTCCTTGGGCTCCTCGGCCCGCGGGTCGAGGGCGGGCGGGGCCGGGACGGTCCACATCCACTCGCGGAGCTTGTCGCGCTCGTGCGTCAGCTCGTGGATGTCGGTCTCCGCGTACTCGAACTCCGGCGACCAGAAGAGGGCGTCGAAGGGGCACACCTCGATGCAGATGCCGCAGTACATGCAGAGCGAGAAGTCGATGGCGAAGCGGTCGAGCACGTTGCGGCTGCGCTCGCGGCCGCCGGGGGTGGAGGCGGGGACCGTCTCCTTGTGCGAGTCGATGTAGATGCACCAGTCGGGGCACTCACGGGCGCAGAGCATGCAGACCGTGCAGTTCTCCTCGAACAGGCCGATGACCCCGCGGGAGCGGGGCGGGAGTTCGGGCTGGACCTCGGGGTACTGGGCCGTGTGCGAGCGCTTCGTCATCGTGCGGAGCGTGACGGCCAGGCCCTTGGCGAGGCCGGATCCGGGGATGGGCATTACTGGATCGCCACCTTCACGATGCCGGTGAGCGCGATCTGGGCGAGCGCGAGCGGGATGAGTGTGGTCCAGGCGAGCTTCTGGAGCTGGTCCTCGCGCAGGCGCGGGTAGCTCACGCGCAGCCAGATCACGACGAAGGCGAGGACGGCGGTCTTCAGGAGGGTCCAGACCCAGCCGAGGCCGTCGGCGCCGAAGGGGCCGTGCCAGCCGCCGAGGAAGAGGACGGTGGTCAGGAAGCAGAGGACGACGATTCCGGCGTACTCGGCGAGCAGGAACAACGCGAAGCGCAGGCCGGTGTACTCGGTGTACGCGCCGAAGATGATCTCGGAGTCGGCGACGGGCATGTCGAAGGGGGGACGCTGGAGCTCGGCCAGGCCGGCGGTGAAGAAGACCAGCGCGCCGACGATCTGCCAGGGCAGCCACCACCACTCGAAGCCCTCGACGATCCCGGTGAGCGAGACCGTCCCGGCCGCCATCGCCACGGAGGCCGCGGCGAGCAGCATGGGGAGCTCGTAGGCGAGCAGCTGTGCGGCCGTGCGCAGGCCGCCGAGCAGGGAGAACTTGTTCGCGGAGGCCCAGCCTGCCATGAGCGAGCCGAGGACTCCGACGCCCATGACGGCGAGCACGAAGAACACTCCGGCGTCGATGACCTGGCCGACCGCGCCCTCGCCCGGCCCGATGGGGATGGCGAGGAGGACGAGGAGGTACGGCAGCAGGGCGACCGCGGGAGCCAGCTGGAAGATCCGGCGGTCGGCGCCCGCCGGGACGACGTCTTCCTTCTGGGCGAACTTCACGCCGTCGGCGACGAGCTGGGCCCAGCCGTGGAAGCCGCCGGCGTACATGGGGCCGAGGCGGCCCTGCATGTGGGCCATCACCTTGTGCTCCGTCTGCCCGACGACGAGCGGGAGCACGAGGAAGACGGCGAAGACGACGAGCAGCCGCAGGGCGACGTCGAGGACGTCGTTCACGCCGTGCCTCCGGTGTCGGTGGTGGGTTCGGTCCCAGGATCGGCCTCGGGATGAGTTTCCGGACGGGCTTCGGGACGGTTTTCGGGACGGGCTTCGGGATCGGCCTCGCCCGGGCGCCGCGCGGCGGCCGACTCGTCGAAGGCCGGCTTCGGGTCGTGCCATGGGGCGTCGGCACTGCGGGGGGCCGGACGGCGCGGCGGGCGCGCCGGGGCCGCCGCGTCAGCGGGACCGGGCTCGGACGCGGCCGCCGCCTCCGCCGCCTGGCTCGCGGAACCGTCCGCCGTCGAACGGGTGCGGCGCGGCGGGCGCGCCGGGGCCGCCGCGTCAGCGGGACCGGGCTCGGACGCGGCCGCCGCCTCCGCCTGGCTCGCGGAGCCGTCCGCCGTCGTACGGGTGCGGCGGGCCGGGGCATCCGTACCCGGGGGCGCGGCATCCGGCGCGGCGGCGGCCGCGGACTGGGTCGCCGACCCCTCCGCGGCCGAGCGGGTACGACGGGCCGGGCGGGCCGGGGTTTCCGGGGTGGCGGCTTCGCCGGCCTGGGTCGCCGAGCCCTCGGCGACCGAGCGGGTCCGGCGGACGGGGGCGCCCTCGCGCGGGGTGCGGGCGGCGGCGCCCGCCACTCCGGCGGCGCGCGGGGTGCGGGCCGGGCGGGCGGGGGCCGGCGGGAGCTGGCCCTTCAGCGGACCCCAGTCGTTGGGGTCCGGTACGCCGGGCGGCAGCATCTGGCGGCGCTTCGGGGCGTCCGGGTCATGGGCCTCGCCCGGCTCCTTCGCGCCCGGCCAGGCCTTCGCGACGCGCGCGGCCAGCACGAAGTCCTTGCGCAGCGGGTGCCCCTCGAAGTTCTCCGGGAGGAGCAGGTGCACCAGGTGCGGGTGGTCGGTGAAGGTGATCCCGAACATCTCGAACGTCTCGCGCTCGTGCCATTCCGCCCCCGCGTACACGGCGACCGCCGACGGCAGCGACGGGGCGCCGTACGGGACGGTGGTGCGCAGCAGGAGCCGGCGTACGCGCCGGTTCTCCAGCGAGGCGACGTGCGCGCAGACGCGGAAGCCGGTGCCCGGCTCGTCGACGGCGCTCAGCCAGTCGAAGTACGTGCAGCCCAGCTTGTCGCGGGCGATCTCCAGGGAGGAGATCCAGCTTCCGACGGGTACGTCCACCGTGAGCACGTCGTAGGAGCGTTCGGCGACGGCCTCGGCGCCGAAGACGGTCGGCGCGGCGTCGGGGAGGGAGTCGTAGAGGTTCACGCGCCGGCCCCCTGCCCGGGTGCCGGCGGGGGCGTGACGAGGCCGCTGGTCAGCTGGGAGACGGATGGTCCCGACGCGTACCGCTCGGCGAGCGACTCGCGGGCGATCTTCTCCTGGAGCTTCAGGATGCCCTGGAGGAGTGCCTCGGGCCGCGGCGGGCAGCCGGGCACGTAGACGTCGACGGGGATGATCTGGTCGACGCCCTTGGTCACCGAGTACGAGTCCCAGTACGGGCCGCCGCAGTTGGAGCAGGCGCCGAAGGAGATGACGTACTTCGGCTCCGGCATCTGCTCGTAGAGCCGCTTGACGGCCGGCGCCATCTTGTCCGTGACGGTGCCCGAGACGATCATCAGGTCGGCCTGGCGGGGGCCCGGCGCGAAGGGGATCACTCCGAGGCGGATGAAGTCGTGCCGGGCCATCGACGCGGCGATGAATTCGATCGCGCAGCAGGCGAGGCCGAAGTTGAAGACCCACAGGCTGTACCGGCGGCCCCAGTTCAGGACCACCTTCATCGGTTCCGGGGCGAGCCGGGAGAGGACTCCCAGACGCTTGGGCTCGGGGAGCAGCTCCGGCTGAGGTGTCACGTCCATTCGAGGACGCCCTTCTTGTACGCATAGAGCAGGCCGACGGCCAGGAAACCGAGGAAGACGAACATCTCGACCAGGGTCGTGGCGCCGTAGCCGGCGGCGGCGAACACCGTCGCCCACGGGAACAGGAAGATCGAGTCGACGGCGAAGATGACGTAGAGGAAGGCGTAGACGTAGTAGCGGACCTGGGTGTGCGCCCAGCCCTCGCCGACGGGGTCCACGCCGCATTCGTAGGTCAGCAGCTTCTCGTGGGTCGGTACGACGGGCCGCAGGAGGCGGCCGGCTCCGAAGGCGACGGCCACGAAGAGCACACCGAGGGCTGCCAGCAGACCGACGACCGAATAACTCCGGAAGTAGTCCGCCGCGAGCACGGTTACGGTCGATACCGTTGGTTCGGACACGTCCGTTCCTCGCTCCTCGGTCACTGTCGACGATCTGGTACGGACGGGAGTCTAGGGCCTGCCTCACACGGGGTGGGGTTATCCCCCGTTCACAGCACCCCGGACACCCCATGGCATCGGCGGGCCGGGCTTGACAGGGTGTGGCGCATGACCACGAGCCCTGCCATCTCCGACCACGACGGACCGCCCCCCGTACGGCCCGTATTCAGTGCCGTCACGTGGAAGGAAATCGCCCATCTGGTGACCAATCTGCCGGAGGCGATCCTCGGTTTCGTTTACACGGTCGTCATGGTTTCCACCGCGGGCGGACTTTCCGTGACCGCGATCGGACTTCCTTTGCTTGCGGTCGGTCTCTTTTTGTCTCGGCAAATGGGACGCATGGAGCGGGCGCGCGCCCGACTGCTGTTGGGCGTCCACGTGGAGGAGCCGAGCCCGATCCCGGGACCGCGGCGGTCCGGCGGGTTCTTCCCCTGGCTGTGGACGAGCATCAAGGACCCGGTCGGCTGGCGGACCGTGCTGTACCAGCTGATCCGGCTGCCCTGGGGGGTACTCACCTTCACGGTAGTCCTGGCGGGGCTGTTCGTGCTGTGGCCGGTCCTGCCGTACCTGGTGCGGCTGCTCACCAACGCGGACCGCGCGATGGTACGGGGGCTGCTGTCCCCCTCCGACGACCTGGAACGGCGGATCGCGGAGCTGGAGTCGGACCGGGGCGTGGTGGTCGACACCGCGGCGGCGGACCTGCGGCGCATCGAGCGGGACCTGCACGACGGGGCGCAGGCGCGGCTGGTGGCGCTGGCGATGGGCCTGGGCCTGGCGAAGGAGAAGCTGCTGGAGGACCCGGAGGGGGCGGCGGCGATGGTGGACGAGGCCCACGGTGAGGTGAAGCTGGCCCTCCAGGAGCTGCGGGACCTGGCGCGCGGGATCCACCCGGCGGTGCTGACCGACCGGGGGCTGGACGCGGCGCTGTCGTCGGTGGCGGCGCGGTGCCTGGTGCCGGTGAAGGTGCTGGTGGACCTGCCGGCCGGGCAGGAGGCGCGGCCCGCGGAGGCGATCGAGGGGATCGCGTACTTCGTGGTGTCCGAGCTGCTGCAGAACGTGAGCAAGCACGCGGGGGCGCGCGGCGCGACCGTGGAGGTGTGGCGGGCGGAGGCCCGGTTGATGATCCGGGTGTCGGACGACGGCCGGGGCGGGGCGCACACGTCCGGCGGGACCGGGCTGGCGGGGTTGGCGGAGCGGCTGGATGCGGTGGACGGGGTGCTGGTGGTGGACTCCCCGGAGGGCCGGGGGACGGTGGTGACGGCCGAGCTGCCGTGGCGGGACCGCGGGCGGGGGTGAGCGGCGGCGCCGCGGCCGGCGCGAGGTCGTGAGCGGGACTCCCGTCCGGGGTGGGCGGGGGTCCCGTCGTTCGTGCGTGTGGGGCGCCGCGGCGGGCGGGGTGGGGTTAACCCCCCGGTGCAGATGCCTACCCGCCGCATGGTGCCGGGGTGCGGGCGGGCGGGAGGCTGGGGTGCAGACGAGGAGCGGAAGGGCGGGTCGGGAGATGGACGACGGCAAGGGCGGGCGGCGGGGCGGCGCCGGGGCGGTGCTGCTGGCACCGGTGGCGGGGCGGACCTGGCGGGAGTTCGGGTACCTGCTGCTCGGGCTTCCGCTGAGCATCCTGTACTTCTCGCTCACGATCACCGGCGTGAGCCTGGGCGCCGGGCTGCTCGTCACCTTCCTCGGCGTCCCGGTCCTGGCCGGCGTCCTCGCGATGTGCCGCGGCTTCGGGGCGCTGGAGCGCGCCCGGGTGCGGGTGCTGCTGGGGGCGGACATCACCGAGCCGGCGCCGATCCGGGCGAGGAAGAGCGGCCCCCTGGCCGCCATGGGCGCGGTGCTGAAGAGCGGCAGCGCCTGGCGGCACGCGCTGTACTCGGTGATCCACTTCCCGTGGGCGGTGTTCGGTTTCTGCCTGGCACTGACGTTCTGGGCGACCGGCTGGGCGTACCTGCTGTACCCGCTGTGGTTCTGGGTCTTCCCCGCCTACACCGACCAGCCGGGGCTGCAGCTCTACCAGAACGGCGACTACTCCTTCTACCTCGACTCCCCCGCGGAGATCGCCCTGGCCTGCCTGTTCGGGCTGGCCCTCACCCTCGCCACGCCGTGGGTGATCCGGGCGCTGACCACCGTCGACCGGGTCATGGTCGGCGGGCTGCTGGGGGCGTCGCGGCTGGACAGCCGGGTCAGCGAGCTGGAGTCCGGCCGCGGGGTCGTCGTGGACACCGCCGCCGCCGACCTGCGGCGCATCGAGCGGGACCTGCACGACGGGGCGCAGGCCCGGCTGGTGTCGCTGGCCGTGGAGCTGGGGACGGCGCGGGAGAAGCTGGCCGAGGACCCGCAGGCGGCTGCCCGCCTGGTGGACGAGGCGCACGGCGAGGTGAAGATCGCCCTTCAGGAGCTGCGGGACCTGGCCCGCGGGATCCACCCGGCGGTGCTGACGGACCGCGGCCTGGACGCGGCACTGTCGTCGGTGGCCTCGCGGTGCTCCGTGCCCGTACGGGTGGCCGTGGATCTCCCGGCCCGGCCGGCCGCGGCGATCGAGGGGATCGCGTACTTCACGGTGTCGGAGCTGCTGCGGAACGTCAGTACGCACGCCCGGGCCCGGTCCGCCTCGGTGGACGTGTGGACGTCCGGGGGGCGGCTGCTCCTCCAGGTCGCAGACGACGGCCGGGGCGGCGCGGATGCGGACGCCGGGCACGGGCTGGCAGGGCTGGCGGACCGGCTGGACGCGGTGGACGGGGTGCTGGTCGTCGATTCCCCCGCGGGGGGTGGGACGACGGTGACCGCCGAGCTCCCGTGGCGGGCGTAGCCCGCAGCAGCCGGGGCGGATGCAGGGCCGGGACTCCCGTCCGGGATGGGCGGGGGTCCCTCCCGCCTGTCCGGAGCCGCCACCGCCGTCCTCGGCGGCACGGTCTCCGCTGCCCGGGCCGCTGCCCGGGCGCGGCCCCGGCTCCCCGGGTCCCGCCCGCCCGTCCGGTGCGGCGCCGGGCGGGGTGCCGGGATCCGGACCTTGGGCTTGCGCCCTCCCCGGGTGCGAAAACTCCTCCCGTACGCCCACGGGTTGTCCCGGCTCTGCCTTCACCGGGACTTAAGGCTGGGATGCTTGGCTGGGTCGGGCAGTACGGGAACGAGTGGACGCGGGAGCTGCTGAGTCGTGGAAGACAGGGTGCGGGTGGTCATCGCCGAGGATTCAGTGCTGCTGCGCGAGGGCCTGACCCGGTTGCTGACCGACCGGGGGCATGACGTCGTGGCGGGCGTCGGGGACGCGGAAGCCCTGCTGAAGACCATGGCGGAGCTGGCCGCCGAGGACGCGCTGCCCGACGTGGTGGTGGCGGACGTGCGGATGCCGCCCACGCACACCGACGAGGGCGTGCGGGCCGCCGTGCGGCTGCGGCGGGACTATCCCGGGACGGGCGTGCTGGTGCTGTCGCAGTACGTCGAGGAGCAGTACGCCACCGAGCTCCTGGCCGGTTCCAGTACCGGCGTGGGGTACCTGCTGAAGGACCGGGTCGCCGACGTGCGGGAGTTCCTGGACGCCGTGGTCCGGGTGGCCCGGGGCGGCACCGCCCTGGACCCGGAGGTCGTCGCCCAGCTGCTCGGGCGCAGCCGCAAGCAGGACGTGCTGGCGGGTCTGACGCCGCGCGAGCGCGAGGTGCTCGGGCTGATGGCCGAGGGCCGTACGAACTCCGCCGTGGCGAAGCAGCTGGTCGTCAGCGACGGCGCGGTGGAGAAGCACGTCAGCAACATCTTCATGAAACTGGGCCTCTCGCCGAGTGACGGGGATCACCGGCGGGTTCTGGCCGTTCTCACCTACCTGAAGTCTTGATCGACTGAAACTCTGTCAGATACGGCATACCGGCAGGGCCGTCTCGAAGGGCGGTCCTACGGTCCAGAATGTGGTCGCTCCTGGGGACCTGATCCCTACCGTCGTAGGGTGGTCATGGGGGTGCTCACGCCTCGAAGGAGGTCCAGTTCAGTGACCAGCCAGGTCAGCAGCCCAGCCGAACAGGCCGACGGGGCCGGGGGTGCGGTCGTCGGTGGACAGCGCATCCCGGGGAGTCCGGACGGCAAGGAAGTACGGCGCCTCGATCGGGTGATCATCCGGTTCGCGGGTGACTCCGGTGACGGTATGCAGCTCACCGGTGACCGGTTCACCTCGGAGACGGCGTCGTTCGGGAACGACCTGTCCACGCTGCCGAACTTCCCGGCCGAGATCCGCGCCCCCGCCGGCACCCTGCCGGGCGTCTCCTCCTTCCAGCTGCACTTCGCCGACCACGACATCCTCACCCCCGGCGACGCGCCGAACGTGCTGGTGGCGATGAACCCGGCCGCCCTGAAGGCGAACATCGCCGACGTGCCGCGCGGCGCGGAGATCATCGTGAACACGGACGAGTTCACCAAGCGTCCGATGGCCAAGGTCGGCTACGAGACCTCGCCGCTGGAGGACGGCTCGCTGGCCGCCTACAACCTGCACCCCGTACCGCTGACCACCCTGACGGTGGAGGCGCTGAAGGACTTCGGGCTCTCCCGCAAGGAGGCCGAGCGCAGCAAGAACATGTTCGCGCTGGGCCTGCTGTCGTGGATGTACCACCGGCCCACCGAGGCCACGGAGAGCTTCCTGCGGCAGAAGTTCGCCAAGAAGCCCGAGATCGCCGAGGCGAACATCGTGGCCTTCCGCGCCGGTTGGAACTTCGGGGAGACGACGGAGGACTTCGCGGTCTCCTACGAGGTGGCGCCCGCCACCCATGCCTTCCCCACCGGCACCTACCGCAACATCTCCGGGAACCTGGCGCTCTCCTACGGCCTCATCGCGGCGAGCCAGCAGGCCGACCTGCCCCTCTACCTGGGCTCCTACCCCATCACCCCGGCCTCGGACATCCTGCACGAGCTGTCGAAGCACAAGAACTTCGGCGTGCGGACCTTCCAGGCCGAGGACGAGATCGCCGGCATCGGGGCGGCGCTCGGCGCGGCCTTCGGCGGGGCGCTCGGGGTCACCACCACCTCCGGGCCCGGTGTGGCGCTGAAGTCGGAGACGATCGGCCTCGCGGTGTCGCTGGAGCTGCCGCTGCTGATCGTGGACATCCAGCGCGGCGGCCCCTCCACGGGTCTGCCGACGAAGACCGAGCAGGCGGATCTCCTGCAGGCCATGTACGGCCGCAACGGCGAGGCGCCCGTGCCGATCGTGGCCCCGCGGACCCCGGCGGACTGCTTCGACGCCGCCCTCGACGCGGCACGGATCGCGCTGACCTACCGGACGCCGGTCTTCCTGCTCTCCGACGGCTATCTGGCCAACGGTTCCGAGCCGTGGCGGATCCCGGAGGTCGCGGACCTGCCGGACCTGAAGGTCAAGTTCGCCACCGCCGCGAACCACACGCTGGCCGACGGCAGCGAGGTCTTCTGGCCCTACAAGCGGGAGCCGCAGACGCTGGCCCGGCCCTGGGCCGTCCCCGGCACGCCCGGCCTCGAACACCGCATCGGCGGCATCGAGAAGCAGGACGGCACGGGCAACATCTCCTACGACCCGGCCAACCACGACCTCATGGTCCGCACCCGTCAGGCCAAGGTCGACGGCATCGAGGTGCCCGAGCTCGACGTCGACGACCCGGACGGCGCCACCACGCTCGTCCTCGGCTGGGGTTCCACCTACGGTCCCATCACCGCCGCGGTCCGCCGGGTCCGGGGCGCCGGACTCCCCGTCGCCCAGGCCCACCTGCGCCACCTCAACCCCTTCCCCAGGAATCTCGGCGAGGTCCTGGAGCGTTACGAGAAGGTAGTGGTGCCGGAAATGAACCTCGGGCAGCTCGCCACCCTGATCCGGGCGAAATACCTGGTCGACGCCAGGTCGTACAACCAGGTCAACGGAATGCCGTTCAAGGCCGAGCAGCTCGCCAAGGTTCTCAAGGAGGCCATCGATGACTGAGGTGACGGAGGCGACCGACGGGGCGCGGACCCTGCTCTCGCTCGTACCGAAGGCCGAGAGCAAGCAGTCGATGAAGGACTTCAAGTCGGACCAGGAGGTCCGCTGGTGCCCGGGCTGCGGCGACTACGCCGTGCTCGCCGCCGTCCAGGGCTTCATGCCGGAGCTGGGCCTGGCGAAGGAGAACATCGTCTTCGTCTCCGGCATCGGGTGCTCCTCGCGTTTCCCGTACTACATGAACACCTACGGGATGCACTCGATCCACGGCCGGGCCCCCGCCATCGCGACGGGTCTGGCGACCTCACGCCGCGACCTGTCGGTGTGGGTCGTCACGGGTGACGGCGACGCGCTCTCCATCGGCGGCAACCACCTCATCCACGCCCTGCGCCGCAACGTGAACCTGAAGATCCTGCTGTTCAACAACCGGATCTACGGGCTGACCAAGGGCCAGTACTCCCCCACCTCCGAGGTCGGCAAGATCACCAAGTCGACGCCGATGGGTTCGCTCGACGCGCCCTTCAACCCGGTGTCGCTGGCGATCGGTGCCGAGGCCTCGTTCGTCGCGCGCACCGTCGACTCCGACCGGAAGCACCTCACCGAGGTGCTGCGCCAGGCGGCCGACCACCAGGGCACGGCGCTCGTCGAGATCTACCAGAACTGCAACATCTTCAACGACGGCGCCTTCGAGATCCTCAAGGACAAGGACCAGGCGCGGGAGGCCGTGATCAGGCTGGAGCACGGCCGGCCGATCCGCTTCGGCGCGGACGACGGCAAGGGCGTGGTGCGCAATCAGGCCACCGGCGACCTGGAGGTCGTCGACGTGACCCCCGACAACGAGGGACAGGTCCTCGTCCACGACACCCGGACGGCCAGCCCCACGACGGCGTTCGCGCTCTCCCGCCTCGCCGACCCCGACACCCTGCACCGGACCCCGATCGGGGTGTTCCGCAGCGTGGAGCGGCCGGTCTACGACACGCTCATGGCCGACCAGCTGGAGGCCGCCGTCGACCGCAGCGGCAAGGGTGACCTCGGCGCGCTGCTGAGCGGCAACGACACCTGGACCGTCGTCGGCTGAGGGCCGGGCGCACGCGCCACACGTCAGCCGGAAGCCCGGACCCCTTTCGGGGCCCGGGCTTCGGCATGCCCGCTCCGGGCGATCGGCGCCGCGCCGGTCCGACGGGACGGCCACCGCCCGCACCCGGGCCCGCGCTCCCGAAGTGTCATGAGTCTCTCGTAGTGACGGGCATGACATCTGGGCCGTGCGGCGATACCGTCGTGAAGTTGGCCGGAAGTCGCACAGGAGGCCCCGTGAAGGCAGAGAACGAGCAGCGCGCGGGTCTGCTCTACGGATTCGGCGCGTACGGCATGTGGGGTCTGGTCCCACTTTTCTGGCCACTGCTGATGCCCGCCAGCGCGGTGGAGATCCTCGCCCACCGCATGACGTGGTCCCTGGCCGTGGTGGGGCTGGCCCTGCTCGCGGTACGCCGCTGGGGCTGGATACGGGAGCTGGCGCGCCGGCCGCGCAAACTCGGCCTGACCGCGCTGGCCGCATCGGTGATCAGCGTGAACTGGGGCCTGTACATCTGGTCGGTCAACAACGGCCACGTGGTCGAATCGAGCCTCGGCTACTTCATCAATCCGCTGGTCAGCATCGCCATGGGCGTGTTGGTGCTGGGCGAGCGGCTGCGCCGCGCGCAGTGGGTGGCCGTCGGCATCAGCTTCGTCGCCGTGCTCGTGCTCGCCATCGGCTACGGGCGGCCGCCGTGGATCTCCCTGGGTCTGGCCTGCTCCTTCGCGACGTACGGACTGATCAAGAAGAAGCTCAACATGGGAGGCCTGGAGTCACTGGCCGCCGAGACGGCCATGCTCTTCCTCCCGGCCCTCGGCTACCTGCTGTGGCTCTCCGCGCAGGGGCAGTCCACCTTCGCCTCGCAAGGGATCGGGCACGCCCTGCTGCTGGCCGCGACCGGCCTGGTCACGGCGGTGCCGCTGGTGTTCTTCGGGGCGGCCGCGATCCGGGTCCCACTGTCGACCCTCGGACTGCTGCAGTACATGGCCCCGGTGTTCCAGTTCGGGCTCGGCGTCCTGTACTTCCACGAGGCGATGCCGCCGGAGCGCTGGGCCGGCTTCTCGCTGGTCTGGGCCGCGCTGGCGATCCTGACCTGGGACGCGCTGCGGACGGCCCGGCGCTCCCGCGCCCGGCTGGAGGCGGCACCCGTGATCGTCCCGGCAGCGGCCCGCGAACCCGCCTGACAAGGACCCCGCAGGGCGCGCACCAGCGAACTCCCCGACCCCACGATCCCCGGTACGGACCATCCGTACCGGGGATCGTCCGTTTTCCGAACCACCCTGACCGGATTATGGTCTTGACGGACAGTCATATTCTCGCTGACCATCAGGCTCGCACTGACGCACTGACGCACTAACGCTCAGCCAGCTCTCCCTCGCTCGTTCCGTCATATCCCCAGCGGAATCCCGGAGCCCCCACATGAGCCTGTCCGTCTCCCGGCGCCTCGCTGCCGTGACCGCCCTCGCGGTCGCCGGCCTGTTCGCCTCCGCCGCCCCCGCCGCCCTCGCCGCCCCCACGGCGGTCGCCGCGGCGCCGACCCCGCCCGACATACCGCTGGCCAACGTCAAGGCCCACCTGTCGCAGCTGTCGACCATCGCCGCCAACAACGGCGGCAACCGCGCCCACGGCCGGGCCGGCTACAAGGCCTCGATCGACTACGTGAAGGCCAAGCTCGACGCCGCCGGCTTCACCACGACGCTGCAGACCTTCACCACCAGCGGCGCCACCGGCTACAACCTGATCGCCGACTGGCCGGGCGGCGACCCGAACTCCGTCCTGATGGCGGGCGCGCACCTGGACTCCGTCAGCTCGGGCGCGGGCATCAACGACAACGGCTCCGGCAGCGCGGCAGTCCTGGAGACGGCCCTCGCCGTCTCCCGGGCCGGGCTGCAGCCCACCAAGCACCTGCGCTTCGGCTGGTGGGGCGCCGAGGAGCTGGGCCTGATCGGGTCGAAGTACTACGTCAACAACCTGCCGGCGACCGAACGGGCCAAGTTCGCCGGTTACCTGAACTTCGACATGATCGGCTCGCCGAACCCGGGCTACTTCGTCTACGACGACGACCCGACGATCGAGCAGACGTTCAAGAACTACTACGCCGGCATCGGCGTCCCGACCGAGATCGAGACGGAGGGCGACGGCCGCTCCGACCACGCCTCGTTCAAGAACGTGGGCATCCCCGTCGGCGGCCTGTTCACAGGGGCCAGCAACACCAAGTCCTCCGCGCAGGCGCAGAAGTGGGGCGGCACCGCCGGCCAGGCCTTCGACCGCTGCTACCACTCCTCCTGCGACAACACCGCGAACATCAACGACACCGCCCTGGACCGCAACTCCGACGCCATCGCCTACGCGATCTGGAACCTGGGCGCGTCCACCCCGGTCCCGCCGGGCCCGTCCTTCGAGAACACCGCGGACGTGACCATCCCGGACTCCCCCGCAGCGGCGGTCACCTCCCCGATCACGGTCTCGGGCGTCGCCGGCAACGCGCCGGCCACCACCAAGGTGGACGTGAACATCGTCCACACCTACCGCGGTGACCTGGTGGTCGACCTGCTCGCCCCGGACGGCACGGTCTACACCCTGCACAACCGCTCCGGCGGCAGCGCCGACAACCTCGTGCAGTCGTACACGGTGAACGCCTCCAGCGAGGTCGCCAACGGCGTCTGGAAGCTCCGCGTCAAGGACTCGGCCGCACAGGACGTCGGCTACATCAACAGCTGGAAGATCACCTTCTAGCCGCCCCGGGCGCGCGCCGCACCCGGCCCCTGCTCAGAGCTCCGGCACGGTCCGCCCGGATCGTGCCGGAGCTCAAGCGTCCTCGGCGCCGGCCGACCGGGACGAGGCCTCCAGCGGCTCTCTCATCCGCGCCCGCAGTTCCTCGGCCACGGCCGCGATGTCCGCACGGCCCAGCTTCGCCGCCTCGACGAGATCGCCGAGCTCCTCGGGCGAGGGCAGCTTCGCGGCACCGGCCACGCGCAGGTACGAGCGGGTCGCCGCGGCCGCGTAGAACTCGTTCATCGGCGATTCCAGCGCCGGGCAGACCGCGAGGGTGTGCAGAAACGCAGCGGCCCGCCACGCGGTGTCCGGGGCGGGCTGTTCTGGCACCAGGACCAGGTCGTTCTGGTGCCGGGCGACCGCGGCGGCCACCCCGGAGGGATCCCACACGGCGGGATCTGACGGGAGATGGTGGGCCAGAGCGGTCCAGGCCCACTCCATGGTGATCTTCAATTGCCGAACCGCTCCTGGAAGTAGCCCCAGTGATCGGCGAACTCCTCTATGCCGGAGAGGAAGTTCTTCCGGTCCTCGTCGAGCTCCCGCTCGGTGACCTCCGTGATCAGAGCGGTGACCGTCGTCCCCAGGGCCGCCGCGCGCGCCTTGAGGCGCTCGTGGAACTCTTCGTCCAGGCGGATGGTGACGTGTCTCGACATGCCCAACACCGTACAGCGCAGGCGCTGTACGGTCATGCGCAACGCGAGAAGGGTGGGCAGGGACACACTCCCCGCCCACCCCGGCACGCCTGCCCCGAGCGGCTACTTGTCCGCGTCGGCCGCCTTCACCAGCGCGTCCTTGGTGACCGCACCGGCGTAGACCTTGCCGTCGTCGGTGACCAGGACGTTGAACAGGCGGGTCGACATGACGCGGCCCTCGCCGAACGTCCCGTTGACCTTGTCCCCGAGGGAGTCGAGGAACTGCTTGGCCTCCTTGGGCGTGTTCTTGTCGTTCTCCAGGTCCTTCAGGCTCCTGCCCGCACCGGAGTCGATCCGCGCGATCGTCGCCCAGCCCTCGCCGAGCACCTTCACGTCGCCCTTGCCGCCCGGGCCGCCGGCCAGGCCCTCCAGGCCGGGGAAGGATTCCAGCGCCTTGAACGCGCCGTCCCTGTCGCCCTTGCCGTGCCCGTCCGCGCCCTCGGTCACCTTGGCGCCCTTGGGCGGGGTGAAGGCGAAGGTGTCGGCGGAGGGCTTGACGAAGTCCACCTTGGTGAAGCCGGCGTCCACGATCGGCTTGCCGCCCTGCGCGGAGAGCAGCTGCACGCGCAGCGGCACGCCGTTCTTGGCGTCCACCGCGATCTGCACCGAGCCGACCGTCGAGCCGGCCTGCTTGGGCTTGAGCACCAGCTGGTAGGCGTCCCGCCCGGCCACCTGCGCGGTCTCGCCCACGCTGACGTCCGTCGTGGGGCCGGCGGCCGCGAGGATCTCCTCGGCGAGCTTCTGGGGGGAGGCGGTCAGCCGGTCACCGGTCTTGTGCTCCTTGTCCGCGCCCCGGCCGGCCTTCTCCGACGGGGTCGCCTTCTCGTGGAAGACCTCGTTCGACTTGGAGTCGTAGCCCCACACCTCGTCGCCGTTGTGGATGAGGCTGTACTCGTCCTTGCCGTCGAGGAAGGTGACCTTCTGGCGGTCCTCGCCGTCGGCCGCCACCCGGAGCGCGTGCGTACCGTTCGCGAGCTGCGCGACCTTGTCCTCCGGGTTGGCGGAGCCGCCCGTGACACCCCCGCCGCCGAGCAGCCCGGAGGCGATCTTCGGCAGGCCCAGGTCGGTGCTGATCTTCGCCGTCCCCGACAGCTGCTCCACGTCCGAGGCGGCGACCTTCTCGATCAGCTGCTGCGCCGTCAGCCCGGGCAGGTCGGGCCCGCCGGCATTGGCGAAGGCCGGGACCATCGCCACGGTCGCCGCGGCGACACCCGCCACCGCGACCGGTACGGCGTACCGGGCGGCCTTGCGAGAAGTCTTCGTGTTCGCTGCCATGTCAGTGCCCTGCCCTCTGTGTCGACTCCGGCGATCCGCGTGTCGCCGCACTCACCCGATCTGGTGGGGTTGATGACTCCATCTGACCAAAACGGCGGCGCCGGGGCGTCAGTCCCCGGAAGCAACTGGACGTACGACCGTGGGATGACACGGAACGGGCCCTCCTCCCCCGACCCGTAGGGGTCGGCGGGTGGAGGGCCCGTTGCGGTGTCGTGGGGCGGTCCGCCCGTCCGCGCGGGTCAGCCGGCGCGGTGCACCACCGCGTCGCACAGCTCCTCCAGGGCCGCCTTCGCGAAGCACTCCGGCAGCGGGGCGAGCGTGGCGCGCGCGTCCTCGGCGTACCGGACGGTGTCGCGGCGGGCCTGCTCCAGGGCGGGGTGCGCCCGCAGCCGGGCGAGGACCTCGGCGTGGCGGGCGTCGTCGGTCAGGTCGCCGTCGAGCAGCGCGACCAGCTCCAGGTCCTCCGGGCGCCCGTCGCGCGCGGCCGTCTCGCGCAGCCGCAGCACGGGCAGCGTCGGGATGCCCTCGCGCAGGTCGGTGCCCGGGGTCTTGCCGGACTCGTGCGTGTCGGAGGCGATGTCGAGGACGTCGTCGGCGAGCTGGAAGGCGGTGCCGAGCCGCTCCCCGTACTGCGTCAGGATGTCGACGACCGACTCGTCGGCGCCGGACATGAGCGCGCCGAAGCGGCCCGAGACCGCGATCAGCGAGCCGGTCTTGCCGGCGATCACGTCGAGGTAGTGGGCGACGGGGTCGCGGCCGTCGCGCGGACCGGCCGTCTCCAGGATCTGGCCGGTCACGAGCCGCTCGAAGGCCTCGGCCTGGATGCGGACGGCCTCCGGCCCGAGGTCGGCCAGGATGTGGGAGGCGCGGGCGAAGAGGAAGTCACCCGTGAGGACTGCCACCGAGTTGCCCCAGCGGGCGTTGGCGCTCTCCACCCCGCGGCGCACGTCGGCCTCGTCCATGACGTCGTCGTGGTAGAGCGTCGCCAGGTGCGTGAGCTCGACCACCACGGCGGACGGGACGATCCCCGGCGCGTAGGGGTCGCCGAAGCGGGACGCGAGCATGACGAGCAGCGGCCGGAACCGCTTGCCCCCGGCCCGGACCAGGTGTTGCGCGGCCTCGGTGATGAAGGGGACTTCGCTCTTGGTGGCTTCCAGCAGACCCGCCTCGACGGCGGCCAGTCCGGCCTGGACATCGGTCTCAAGAGCCTGGTCCCGCACGCTCAGTCCGAACGGCCCGACGACGGTCACGAGGGGTACTCCTGTCTGCTGACGATCACG
This sequence comes from Streptomyces sp. NRRL F-2664, assembly GCF_000719345.1. Classification (GTDB taxonomy): domain Bacteria; phylum Actinomycetota; class Actinomycetes; order Streptomycetales; family Streptomycetaceae; genus Streptomyces. The sequence continues at coordinate 45,424 of NZ_JOFX01000039.1, read as the reverse complement.
CTGACGATCACATGGATTGTCGATGTGTCGCTGCCATCACTCAAGCCAGCGTATCGGGTCTGTTTTCGATCACCGAGAGGGCCTTCCCGGCCACCCTCCCCACACTGCCCGATGAGCACCGGTATGTTCGGGAGGAGCCGAAACAACCGGAGAGTACGTTTTGCCCAGAAGAGTGACCGAGAGGGACGAGCCGGCGGAGCCGGCGGCCGACCAGCCGCCGCCGCAGGGCGACCGTGCCCTCCTCGGCCGCACCTCGGGCCTCGCCCTCCTGTACGGGCCGGAGGGCAGGGGCCGCACACCCGGCCGCCACCGTGTTCGCCACTCTTCCGGCGGTCACCGGCCGGTTGACGACGGGAAGCTCCCTCGACGGCCTGCGCCCCCTCCTCCCGGCCGCCGCCCCGGTGGCCCACGCGGCCCACGGGGCCGAGGCCCACGGCCACACGGCGATTGGCGGCAGAACCGATGACCATCCGAACCGAGTTCCCGTACCGGACCACCCACGAGGATGTCCGGATCCCGCTCCCCGACGGAGTGGAGCTGTACGCCCGGATCTGGCGTCCGGTGACGGACGAGCCCGTCCCGGCGCTGCTGGAGTACCTCCCGCACCGGCTCACCGACGGGACCGCGCCGCGCGACTGGCAGCGCCATCCCTGGTATGCGGGGCACGGCTACGCCTCCGTACGCGTCGACGTGCGCGGGCACGGCTGCAGCGGCGGCCTGCCCGGCGACGCCTACGACGACCGCGAGCTCGCCGACGGGACCGCGGTGGTGGAGTGGCTGGCGGCGCAGGAGTGGTGCACGGGATCCGTGGGAATGTTCGGGATCGGGTGGGGCGGCGTGAACGCCCTCCAGGTCGCCGCTCTCGCGCCCGAACCGCTGAAGGCGGTCGTCACCGTCTGCTCGACGGACGACCGCTACGACAACGACGTCCACTACCTGGGCGGCTCGGTGCTCGCCGTCGACATGCACGCGGCGTCGGCGGCCATGCTGGCCTTCGCCTCGCGCCCGCCCGACCCGCTCCACGCCGGGGACAGCTGGCGGGCGCAGTGGCTGGAGCGGCTGGAGGCGGTCGAACCCCTCGTCCACACCTGGCTCTCGCACCAGACCCGGGACGCCTACTGGCGCCGTGCCTGCGTCCGCGAGGACTACGGCGCCGTCCGCGCGGCCGTCCTCGCGGTCGGCGGCTGGTACGACCCCCACCGGGACACCGTGCTGCGGCTGGTCGAGCACCTGCCGTCCGCCCGCGTCCGGGGCCTGACCGGCCCCTGGTCGCAGCAGTACCCGGACCGGGGGCTGCCGCCGGGACCCGCGATCGGCTTCCTCCAGGAGACCCTGCGCTGGTGGGACCACTGGCTGAAGGGGGCCGACAACGGCGCGACGGACGAACCGCTGCTGCGCGCCTGGATCAGCGACGCGCACCGGCCGGCGACCGTGTACGAGGAGCTGCCGGGGCGCTGGGTCGGCGAGAAGGCCTGGCCCTCGCCCACGGTCGTCCCCGTCCCGTACGTCTTCCAGGGCGCACCCGTGGCCGTCGCCTCCCCGCAGCACACCGGACTGGACGCGGGCCGCTTCTCCCCCGCGGGCGACGGCGCCGACCTGCCGCCCGACCAGCGGGAGGAGGACGCGAAGTCGGCCTGCTTCGAGTTCCCCGTGGCCGGCGGGGAGCCGGTGGAGATCCTGGGACGGCCGTCGGTGACCCTGCGGCTGCGGCTCGACGTGCCGTACGGGCAGGTCGTGGCCCGCCTGTGCGACGTCGCCCCGGACGGCTCCTCGACGCTGGTCACCCGGGGTGCGCTGAACCTGTCCGCCCGCCAGGGCCGGGACCGGGCCGTCCCGTGGCCGGTGGGCTCGTACGAGGACGTCACCTTCGAGCTGGGCGGCATCGGCCACGCCTTTCCGCCGGGGCACCGGATCCGCCTGGCGGTGTCCTCCGCGTACTGGCCGTGGATCTGGCCGCGGGCCGGATCGGAGGCCGGGTGGACGCTGGACCCGGTGGGCAGCGCGGTGACCCTGCCGGTGCGGGCGGCGTCCCCGGCCGGGGAGGGCGGGATCGTCTTCGAGCCGCCGGAGCAGGCACCGCCGCTGGGCGTCTCGTCCCCGGCCACCCTGGACGAGCCGGGCCCGGAGCGGCTGGTCGTACGGGACGTCGCGCGCGGGACCTGGCGGCTGGAGGTGGACCCGCGCCACGGCGGCACCCTGGTCCACCCGGACGGCCTGGAGTACGCCGAGGACGCGACGGAGGTGTACGAGATCCAGGACGGGGACCCGCTGTCGGCCCGGACCCGCTCGCAGTGGCGGATCCGGTTCCACCGGCCCGAGGCCGGTTGGCGCACGCAGGTGGAGACCCGGTCGGAGATCTCCTGCGACGAGGGCGGCTTCCTGACGTCGGACGAGGTGGTGTGCCGGGAGGGGGACGAGGTGGTCTTCCACCGCACGTGGGAGCGCCGCCTGCCGCGCGCGGCGGGCTGAGCGCCCCCGGCCCGGCGGTCAGCCGTAGAGCCGCTCCAGGACCACCGCGACGCCGTCCGCCTCGTTCGACAGGGTCACCTCGTCGGCGACGGCCACCAGCTCGCGGTGGGAATTGGCCATGGCCACGCCGTACCCGGCCCACGCGAACATCGGCACGTCGTTCGGCATGTCCCCGAAGGCGATCGTCCCGGCCGGGGACGCCCCCAGGACCTCCGCCGCCCGCGCGAGCCCGCTGGCCTTGTCGATGCCCGGCGGCTGGAGCTCCACCGTGTGCTCGCCCGCCATGGTGACGTTCACCAGGTCTCCGACCACCTGCCGTGCCACCCGCGTCAGCTCGTCGTCGTCCAGCTCCGGGTGCTGGAGCAGCACCTTGTTGATCGGCGCCGACCACAGGCGCGAGCGGCGGGCCACCCGCACCGTCGGCAGGTGCGGGTGCCACATCCGGTAGCCGGGGCCCATCAGCATCTCCGCGTCCAGGCCCTCCTGGTTGACCGCCGCGTAGACCTCGCCCACCTCCGCCTCGATCTTGCCGAGGGCGACCTCCGCCAGCTCCCGGTCCATGGACACGGAGTGCAGCAGCCTGTCGCGCGCCGCGTCGTACACCTGCGCGCCCTGCGCGCACACCGCGAGCCCTGTGTAGCCGAGGCCGTCGAAGACGTGTCGGACCTGTGGGACGGGACGGCCGGTGACGATGATGTGCCGGGCACCGGCCGCGCGGGCCGCGTCGAGAGCCTTGTGGGAACGGGCTGAAACGGTGTCCCCGGCACGCAGCAGAGTCCCGTCCAGGTCGGTGGCGATCAAGGCATGAGGGAGGGCCGGAAGAGGCGCGGAAGTCACGGCGCCAAGGATACGGACCCCTTTGGACAAGTCCTACAAATAGAGCGCGAATCCGGCCTCCCACGCGCCCCCTCAGCCACGTAACGTGTCAACCAGCCCCCGGGACACCCCCGGACCGCGTCGAAAGCGAGGCAGTACCCCATGCCCCAGCAGAGCCCCCTCGATGTCCCCGAGGGCGACCCGTTCGGGCCGCACAACCTCCCCTACGGCGTCTTCTCCACCGCCGGCGAGGAGCGCCGCCGGATCGGCGTGCGCATCGGCGGACACGTGCTCGACGCGGGGGCGGCCGCGCTCGCGCTCGGCTCCCCGTACGCCGGGCTGCTCGGCCGGTCCTCCCTCAACCCCCTGCTGGCCGCCGGGCGCACCGCCTGGCGCGACGTGCGGCGCGCGCTGACCGCCTGGGTGACCGACCCCGGCCACCGCCCCACCGTCGAGCCGCACCTGCTGCCGCTGGACGAGGTCACGCTGCACCTGCCGTACGAGGTCGCCGACTACGTCGACTTCTACGCGAGCGAGCACCACGCCACCAACGTCGGCCGCATGTTCCGCCCCGACGGTGACGCGCTGACCCCCAACTGGAAGCACCTGCCCATCGGTTACCACGGCCGCTCCGGCACGATCGTGGTCTCCGGGACGGACGTCGTGCGCCCCTGCGGGCAGCGCAAGGCGCCCACCGACCCGGCGCCCGTCTTCGGTCCGTCCGTCAAGCTCGACATCGAGGCCGAGGTCGGCTTCGTCGTCGGCACTCCGTCCGAGCTGGGCCGTCCCGTGCCGCTGGGCGCCTTCGAGGACCACGTGTTCGGACTCTTCCTGCTCAACGACTGGTCGGCGCGGGACATCCAGGCCTGGGAGTACGTGCCGCTCGGCCCCTTCCTCGGCAAGTCCTTCGCCACCTCCGTCTCCCCCTGGGTCACCCCGCTGGAGGCCCTGGACGCCGCCCGCGTGGCCCCGCCCGCCCGCGACTTCCCGCTCCTGCCGTACCTGGACGACGCGGCCGTCGACCGCCCCGGCGGCTTCGACCTGCACATCACCGTCTCCATCAACGGGCAGGAGGTGGCGCAGCCGCCGTTCGCGACGATGTACTGGACCGCCGCCCAGCAGCTCGCGCACATGACCGTCAACGGCGCCTCCCTGCGCACCGGCGACGTCTTCGGCTCCGGCACCGTCAGCGGCCCCGAGGTCGGCCAGCGCGGCTCGCTGCTGGAGCTCACCTGGAACGGCCGTGTAGTCCACCCCTTGGTCGGCGGGGTGGCGGATCTTTCCGCCACCCCGCCGAAACCGCAGGTCACCGAGGGGTCCGCAGAGCTCTGCGGTGGCGCAATACTGCCGCAACACCACCGCGTGCGGGTCGTCGGTATGTTCCCTGCCATGCCAGCCGAACGCAGCCTCGAACACGCCGCGCGGCGGCGGAGACTGCGCGCGGACCAGGCGCGGCAGCTCGCCGACCTGCTGCGCCACCAGATCCTCACCGGCGCCTTCCCCACCGGGATCCTCCCGCTGGAGAACACCCTCGCCGCCGACTACCGGAGCAGCCGCAACACCGTCCGCCAGGCACTCGACCTGCTGCGCGGCGAACGGCTGGTGGAACGGCAGCCCGGCGTGGGCACCGTCGTCGTCTGCGAGAAGTACCCGCACGGCCTCGACCGGCTGCAGGGGCTCGCCGAGACCCTGCACGAGCACGGCACCGTCACCAACGAGGTCCGCACCGCCGGCCCGGTGCCGGCGCCCGCACCGGTCGCCCACCGGCTGGGCCTGCCCGAGCACACCGAAGTGCTCTACATCGAGCGGCTGCGACGCCTGGGCGGGCTGCCGCTCTCCCTCGACCTCACCTACGTCCCCCTGGACATCGGCTCGGCGCTGCTGGGCTGCGACCTGAAGAACACCGACGTCTTCCGGCTGCTGGAGCAGCAGACCGGACAGGCCCTCGGCCACGCCGAGATCACCCTCGAAGCCGTCAACGCCGACGCGCACTCCGCCGCCGTGCTCCAGGCCCCGCGCGGCGCCGCCGTCCTGATGCTGGAGCGGCTCACCCACCTCGCCGACGGGCGGCCCGTGGACCTGGAGTTCATCCGCTTCCGCGGTGACCGGATCACCATGAGCGGCCTGCTGCGGCGTTCGCTGCGGACTCCCGCTTAACCCCTTGCGTACCGACCTTCCTGGAGACAGCCATGCCTCTGGTCCCCCAGCGCGGCGACGTGCCCGTGACCATCGACGAGTCCCTGTGCATCGAGGGCTGCACCCTCTGCGTCGACATGTGTCCGCTCGACTCGCTCGCGATCCGCGAGGAGGACGGCAAGGCCTACATGCACGTGGACGAGTGCTGGTACTGCGGCCCCTGCGCCGCCCGCTGTCCCACCGGCGCGGTCACCGTCAACATGCCCTACCTGCTCCGGTGAAAGGTCCCCCACCCATGCGTACGAAAGCAGTCGCGCCGCTCGCGCTCGCCCTGCTGCTGGCTCCCCTCGCCACGGCCTGCACCGGCTCCGCCGGGGCCACCGGCTCCAGGACGGTCACGGTGACCGTCGGCTACCAGTCCAAGACCATCAACACCGTCACCGCCGGCACCCTGCTGCGCTCCCTCGGCTACTTCGAGCAGGAACTCGCGGCGCGCGGCGCGAAGGACGGCGTGACCTACAAGGTGGACTGGCAGGACTACGCCACCGGCGCCCCGATCACCGCGCAGATGACCGCCGGGAAGATCGACATAGGTTCGATGGGCGACTTCCCGCTCCTCATCAACGCCGCCCGTGGCAAGGAGCTGAAACAGCCCACCCGGCTCGTCGCGGTGACCGGCTACAACCTGCGCGGAGGCCTCAACACCGTCGTCACGGCGCCCGGTTCGACACTGGAGTCGCTGGCCGACCTGCGCGGCAAGAAGGTGTCGACCAGTGTCGGATCCGCCGCCGACGGGACGCTCCAGCGGGCGCTGCGACGTGCCGGGATCGACCCGTCGAGCGGGATCGAGAAGCTCAACCAGCAACCCAGCGTGGGCGCTTCGGCCCTCCAGGCGGGCAGCGTGGACGCCCTCTCGCAGTTCGTGGCATGGCCCGGGCAGCTGGCCTTCGAAGGGCGGGCGAAGGCCCTGTACGACGGCGCCGAGCTGAACCTGCCGACCTTCCACGGGGTCACGGTCCGCGAGAGGTTCGCGAAGGAACGGTCCGGGGTGCTGGAGGACTTCCTGCGCGCCCAGCGCCGGGCCACCGACCACCTGCGCGCGGAGCCCGTGGCAGCGGCCGAGTCGGTGGCGAAGGAGACGGGACTCCCGGCGGAGGTGGTGTACCTCTACAACGGGGCGAACGGCATCGCCACCTTCGACCCGGCCCTGCGGCCGGAGCTGATCGACGCGCTGAAGCAGGACGTGCCGGTGCTGAAGGACGCCGGTCTGGTCCCGGACGTCGACGTGGACGCGTTCGTCGATCCGGAGCCGCTGAAGAGGGCGGCGCAGGGCACGCAGCCCCTGCCGGTGGCGGCGCCCGCCCGCGCCGAGTTGTGGCTGAAGGGCCAGAGCCGTACGCAGTCCTTCGATTCGCCGCGCGAGCTGCTGAAGGCGGCCCGCGGCGCCGCGGTGAGGGCCGCGTACGTCCCGGACGCGGTGACGGGCACCCTGTGGTTCGCCGACCGGGCCGTGTGGGTCGCCGAGGGGCCGGAGCTGCGGGCCTTCGTCACCCCGGCGGGCGCGAAGTCCTACATCGACGCCCGCCCGGGGTCGGGGGCGCGGATCGTGAGCTTCGCCGAGGCCGGAGCCCTGGCGTCATGACCGCCGGCCGGTGGGCGCTGCGCGCGGCCTCGCTCGGTGCGGCCCTGCTGCTGTGGCAGGGGCTGACCTCCCTCGACGTGAACCTGTGGCTGCGCTTCGAGCAGTTCCCGACGGTGGGCGAGGTGGCCTCGGCCTTCGGGCAGCGGGCGGGGGCCGCGGCGTACTGGCAGGACCTGGGCTTCAGCCTGCGCCGGATCGTGTCGGGCTTCGTACTCGCCGCAGTCCTCGGGGTCGCGGCGGGCACGGCGGTGGCCCGGTCCCGGATCGCGGAGGACCTGCTGGGTCCGCTGCTGGAGGTGGCGCGGCCGGTCCCGGCCATCGCGCTGGTCCCGGTGGCGATCCTGCTGTTCCCCTCCAACGAGCAGGGGATCGTCTTCATCACCTTCGCCGCCGCGTTCTTCCCCGTCGTGGTCTCGACCCGGCACGCGGTGCGGGCGCTGAGCCCGGTGTGGGAGGAGGCCGTGCTGACGATGGGCGGCGGGCGGTGGCGGGTGCTGTTCTCGGTGGTCCTGCCGGGTGCCCTGCCCGGCGTCTTCGGCGGCCTGTCGGTCGGCATCGGCGTCTCGTGGATCTGCGTGATCTCGGCGGAGATGATCTCCGGCGAGTACGGGGTCGGCTACCGGACCTGGCAGGACTACACGGTGGTCGACTACCCCGGCGTCCTCGTCGGCATGGTCACCATCGGCGCACTGGGCTGGCTGACGTCCACGGCGGTGGAGCGGGCCGGGCGCCGCCTGACGCGCTGGCTCCCCGCGCGCGACGCCTCCGGCCCCGTACCGTCCGCCGCCGTCCGGCCCCGGCGAGGGCGCAGCCGGCGCCGCCCGTCCCCGGAGCCGCTCACCGCCCCGGCCCCGGCCGATCGCGCCGCACCGGCCGCCACGGGTCCGGCCGGCACGACCGGCCCGCGGCCCGGGGCCCGGACCTCGCCCGAACAGACCCGAGAGGTGACCCGATGAACCCGGCCCCTGCGGACCTGCGGAGCGGTCCGGGTACCACGGTGCCTGCCGCGCAGCCCGGAGCGCGGCTCGCGCTGCGCGGCGTACGGCTCGGCCACCGGGGGAGCACCGTGCTCGACGGGGTCGATCTGACGGTCGAGCCCGGCGAGGTGCTCGCCGTGGTCGGCCCGTCCGGCTGCGGCAAGTCCACGCTGCTGCGCACCCTCGCGGGCCTGCTGGCGCCGCTCGACGGCGTGGTGGAACAGGACGGCCTCCCGCTCCGCGGGCCGGACGCCGACCGGGCGCTGGTCTTCCAGGACGACGCCCTGCTCCCCTGGCGCACGGCACTGGCCAACGTCGAGCTGCCGCTCGCCATCGGGCGCCGGGGGCGCACCGAACGGCGCCGCACCGCCGAGGACTGGCTGGAGCGCGTGGGCCTGTCCGGGCACGCCCGCAAACTGCCGCACCAGCTGTCGGGCGGGCAGCGCCAACGCGTCCAGCTGGCCCGCGCGCTCGCCGCGCGCCCCCGCGCCGTCCTCATGGACGAGCCGTTCGGGGCGCTGGACGCACAGACCCGCGCCGAGATGCAGGACCTCCTGGTGGACGTCCTCGCGGGCACCGGCGCGAGCGTCGTGTTCGTCACCCACGACGTGGACGAGGCGCTGTTCCTCGGTGACCGCGTCGCCCTGCTCGGCACCGGAGCGGTGGTGACCGTACCGGCTCCCCGGGACAGGGCCGTCACCCACCCCGGACTCCGCCGTCACGTCATCGACTCACTCTGAAGGGCCGCACCATGGACATCCCCGCACTCGGCGACGCCGAGGAGATCTCCTGCGACGTCCTCGTGGTGGGCGGCGGCACCGCCGGCACGATGGCGGCGCTGACCGCCGCCGAGCGCGGGGCACGCGTCCTGCTGCTGGAGAAGGCGCACGTACGCCACTCCGGCGCGCTCGCCATGGGCATGGACGGCGTCAACAACGCGGTCGTCCCAGGCCGCGCCGAACCCGACGACTACGTCGCCGAGATCACCCGCGCCAACGACGGCGTCGTCGACCAGTCCACGGTCCGCCGGACGGCCACCCGCGGCTTCGCCATGGTGCAGCGCCTGGAGTCGTACGGGGTGAAGTTCGAGAAGGACGAGCACGGCGAGTACGCGGTGCGCCAGGTCCACCGCTCGGGCTCGTACGTTCTGCCCATGCCCGAGGGCAAGGACGTCAAGAAGGTCCTCTACCGGCAGCTGAGGCGCCGGGAGATGCGCGAGCTGATCCGGATCGAGAACCGTGTGATGCCGGTGCGGGTCCTGACCGCCCCCGACGACGGCCGGGCGATCGGCGCGGCGGCCTTCAACACCCGTACCGGGGCCTTCGTGACGGTGCGCGCGGGGGCGGTGATCCTGGCGACCGGCCCGTGCGGGCGGCTCGGGCTCCCGGCCTCCGGTTACCTGTACGGGACGTACGAGAACCCGACCAACGCCGGTGACGGATACGCCATGGCGTACCACGCGGGCGCCGCGCTCACCGGTATCGAGTGCTTCCAGATCAACCCGCTGATCAAGGACTACAACGGGCCGGCGTGCGCGTACGTCGCGAACCCCTTCGGGGGCTACCAGGTCAACCGGCACGGCGAACGGTTCGTGGACTGCGACTACTGGTCGGGGCAGATGATGTCCGAGTTCGCAGCCGAACTGGCCTCCGACCGGGGCCCGGTGTTCCTGAAGCTCAGCCACCTGCCGGAGGAGTCGGTGGCCTCCCTCGAATCGATCCTGCACACCACGGAACGGCCGACCCGCGGCACCTTCCACGCGAACCGCGGCCACGACTACCGCACCCACGACGTCGAGATGCACATCTCGGAGATCGGCCTGTGCGGCGGCCATTCGGCCTCGGGCGTCCGGGTGGACGACCACGCCCGCACGACCGTCCCGCGGCTCTACGCGGCCGGTGACCTGGCCTCCGTACCGCACAACTACATGATCGGCGCGTTCGTCTTCGGTGACCTGGCGGGCGCGGACGCCGCCCGGTACCGGCCCTACGAGGGCGCGCTGCCCGCCGACCAGCTGGCGGCGGCGCACGAGCTGGTCTACCGGCCGCTGCGGCATCCGGACGGGCCGCCGCAGCCGCAGGTGGAGTACAAGCTGCGCAGGTTCGTGAACGACTACGTCGCTCCGCCGAAGACGGGCGCGAAGCTCTCCCTCGCCGTGGAGGCCTTCGACCGGATGAGCGCGGAGATCGAGGGGATGGGGGCCACCACCGCGCACGAGCTGATGCGGTGTGCGGAGGTGTCCTTCATCCGGGACTGCGCGGAGATGGCCGCCCGGGCCTCGCTGGCCCGTACGGAGTCCCGCTGGGGCCTCTACCACGAGCGGACCGACCATCCGGAGCGGGACGACACACGCTGGCTGCACCACCTGGACCTGCGCAAGTCGGCTTCGGGGACGATGGTGTTCACCGCGCGGCCGGTGGAGCCGTACCTGGTGCCGGTGGAGGGTTTCAGCCCGCCGGGCGGCCCGGAACGGCACCTGGGCGAGGTGGCTCTGGTGCCGGTGGCGACGGCCGGGCCGCGCCGTACTCCGCCGGCGGCACGGGAGGGCTCACCCGGCGCGGCGGACGCCGGACGTGTGCCGGCCGCCGGGACGGCCGCCTCCCCCCGAATCCTCGAACTCCTCGCGCTCGCCGAGGAGTCCCCGGACCTCACGGCCCTGCGGCCGTACCTGGCCGACTCCGATCCGGGGGTGCGCGCGGCGGCCGTGGCCGCGCTCGGCGAGACCGTACCGGCGGGGGCCGGGCCGGCGCTGGCGGCCCGGCTCGCGGATCCCGACCCGGCCGTACGGGCCGCCGCGGCGGCCGCCTTGCGCGAGCTGCTGGAGGTCCTGCCGGGCGGGCCCGAGCTCGGTACGGCCCTGCGGGCGGCCCTGGCCGTGGCCGACCCGGCGGTGCGCTCGGCCGCGCTCGAAGCGCTGCGGGCGCTGCGGCTGGGCGACGCCGGGCTGTACGCGGCCTCGCTCGCGGACGCGGACGTCGACGTACGGATCCACGCGGTGCGGGGGCTGGTGGCCGTGGACGCGGCGGCGGAACTGGCCGCGGCCGCCGGCGACCCGGCCCGCGAGGTACGGGTGGCCGTCGCCAAGGGCCTCGCCGCGGTGCGCAATCCGGCGCCGGAGCCGCTGGACCCGCTCCTGTCGGACCCCGACCCGCTGGTGCGGGGCGCGGCGATGGCCGCGCTGGCCCCGGTCGGCTGCCCGGACGGGTACGCCCGCACGGCGGTGGCTGCGCTGGCCGATCCGGCCTGGCAGGTCCGCGCAGGGGCGGCGGCCGGGCTGTCGGCGGCCGCCGCGGGGACGGCGGTGCCGGCCCTGGCGGGAGCCCTGGCCGACGCCGACGCGGACGTCCGCAAGGCGGCGGTGCTGGCCCTGCTGGCCCACCGGGACTCCGCCGAGGCCCGGGCGGCCCTCGCCACGGCGGTCGCCGACCCCGACGCGGACGTCCGGGCGTACGCGGCCCGCGCCGACGCCCGCGTCCGACCGGCGGACCCCGGGGCCCCGTTCGGAGGCCCGCCGCGTGCGGCGCGCGCGGCGGGCCGGGATGGTGGACGGACGACCGGATAGGGGGAACCCGTACCCCCTACCCCCACCGCGAGGAGCCGCCGCCATGACCGAACGCAGCCTGAGGACCCTCGTCACCTGCGCAGCCGCCGTGACGCTCGGCCTGACCGCCGTGGCCCCGGCCCACGGGGTCGAGGGGCCCGCACCGGACCCGCGCAACGCGAAGGCCATGCGCGACATGGCGACGGCGATCGCGGCGACGGCCAAGTACGCGGACGAGCGGGAGGCCATCAAGGACGGGTACGTCCCGAAGGGCGAGGACTGCATGACCAACCCGTTCGGGGTGGGCGCCATGAACTACCACTACGTCAAGCAGGCCAACTGGGGTTCGAAGGACCCGGCGAGGCCCACGGCGCTCCTCTACAGCCGGGAGAAGGACAAGAACGGCCTGCGCAGGCTGGAGACCGTGGAGTGGATGTCCACCGACCGGGACCAGGACCTGAAGACCGCCGACGACCGGCCGAGCATGTTCGGCGTGCCCTTCGACGGCCCCATGCCGGGCCACTGGGCGGGCATGCCCAAGCACTACGACCTGCACATGTGGGCGTACAAGAAGAACCCGGCCGGCCGCTTCCACAACTGGAACCCTGCCCTGACCTGCCCGAGGAAGGCCCCCACCCCGGGCAAGCCGCCCACCGCGCCGCACGCGCACGGCCACTAGCCAGGCCCTGTCGCCAGGCGTGTATCAGTCGTGATCACCGGGTGGTCCTGGTGGTGGGGACTCATGGGATGTGGCTGGCACATGGCCGGCAGCCGGATCAGGTTCCGGGGAGGATACGGCGCGTTTCGTAGGCCCACATCGCGATCTCGACCCGGTTGCGGGCGCCGAGTTTGGCCATCAGGCTGGCCAGATGCGTCTTCACCGTGCTGAGGCTGATGTGCAGTGCGTCGGCGATCTCGGTGTTGGTCAGCCCGCGAGCGACGGCGAGGAGCACCTGCTCCTCGCGGGCGGTGACGGGGGAGACCGGCTGGGCCACCGGCCGGCCGGCGGGCAGGTCCGCGAACGCCTGGAGCAGACGGACGGTGACGCTGGGCGCGATGAGCGCCTCACCGTCGGACGCCGACCGAACGGCCTGCGTCAGAAGGTCCGGGCCCGTGTCCTTGAGGAGGAATCCGCGGGCCCCGGCACGCAGCGCGCCGTAGACGTACTCGTCGAGGTCGAACGTGGTGATGACGACCACGGCCAGCGGGTCGGCGACGCCCGGGCCGGCGACCAGCCGGGTGGCCCCGAGCCCGTCGAGTACGGGCATGCGGATGTCGAACAGGCAGACTTCGGGGCGCAGTTCGCGGGCGAGACGTACCGCCTCCCGCCCGTCGGCGGCCTCGCCGACCACCTCGATGCCGGGCTGGGCGTTCAGTATGATCCGCAACCCGGTGCGGATGATCGTCTGGTCGTCAGCGACGAGCACGCGAATGGACACCGCTCTCGCTCCTCGCTCTCGGCAGTTCGGCGTCGACATGCCAGCCCCGGTCGGTACCCGGGCCGGCTCGTAGTGTGCCGCCGAGCAGCGTCGCGCGCTCGCGCAATCCGGTGAGTCCGTATCCGTCGCGACCCCGGCCGGTGCGCCGGCCGTCGTCGCGCACGCTCACCCGTACCGTGTGCCGTTCCGCGGCGACCCGGACGACCAGCTCGGTCGCGTCGACCGCATGGCGCAGCGCGTTGGTCACCGACTCCTGCACGATCCGGTAGACGGCCGCGTCGACGGCCGGGGGCAGTGCGTCCAGTTCGCCGTCGAGCCCCAGGTCGACCCTGAGGCGACCACCCGGGGTGCGCACCAGGCGCTCCAGATCCGCGACTCCGGCAGGGGGCGCCAGCTCGGCCCCGACCCCGCGGTCGCGCAGCGTGGCGACCATGGCGCGCATTTCCTCCAGCGTGCGCGCCCCTTCCTCCTCGACCCCCTCCAGTGCCTCGACGGCGGCGGACGGGTCGGTGCCCGCGAGCACCCGGCCCGCCTGGGCGATGATCACCATGGCCGACACGTGGTGGGCCACCGTGTCGTGCAGTTCCCGGGCGAGCTGTTCGCGCTCGCGGGAGCGCACCTGGTCCAACTGCCGCTCGCGAGCGGTCACCCGGAACCGCACGGCAGCCCCGGCCACGCCGGGCAGCAGCAGGAAGGCGAAGCCCACGACGTTCTCGACGACCGGGGTCTCGTCCATGACGGAACACAGCCCGCCGACCGCGAGGATCACCGCGCCGCCCAGCACGATCTCGCGTCCCGATCCCCACCGGGGCAGCGCGTACACCAGCACGAGCACGACCGCGCCGGTGTACAGGCCGACGGGCTCGCGCGGCGCGGCGACGAGCGAGGCCACCGGAAGCAGGACCACCGAGCCGAACGCCAGCGTCACCGCCGCCAGCGGGCGGGTCCGGCGCCACAGGGTCAGCAGGCACAGCCATACGGCGAACACCACCGCCACCGGCCGCCACACGACGTCCTCGCGCAGGATGGCCTCCAGCGCCACACCGGCGAGGCCCGCGGCGAGCAGTACCCAGTCCCGCCGCACCCGGGCGGGCGCGTCGGGCGGGCGGGGTTCGGTCCACAGGGTTCTCAGGTCGTCTCGGAGCACGGTTCTCAGCCTAGGGACCGCGGCGCGCCGCGCATCGGCCGAAAGGACGGGTCGTCACTCCGCCCCGGGGCCGACGGATCCGCGGCCCGCGGGCCGATGCCGCGGAGCGCCGTGGCGGCGAGTCTCGGCATCGGCGGCCGTGCAAGGACGGCCGACGACGTGGTTGGAGGACCCGATGCTCTCGAAAGCCCTGTTGCGCGTGGGCGCAAGCGCCGCCCGCCATCCCTGGCGGGTGATCGCGGCATGGCTGATCATCGCCACGCTCGCCGTCCTCGCCGCCGTCGCCTTCGGCGGGCGGACCGCGGACTCGATGACCGCTCCGGGACTGGACTCACAGCGGGCCGCTGAACTGATCGAGCGGGCCGGCACCGGCCAGGAGGGGATGACCGCCCAAGTGGTCGTCACCCCGGTCGACGAGGGTGTGACGTTCTTCGACGACGACGGCGCGCGCACCGCTCTCACTCGGCTGCGGGGCGAGGTGCAGCGGCTGCCGCACGTGCTCGGCGCGAGCGACCCGGCGGGGGCGCTCGACGCGGGCGGGGACACCGCCGTGCGCGGCGGCCTCGTGTCGGCCGACGGACGGATCGCGGTCGTCCGGGTGCAGTACCCCGACCAGAGCCGGCTGTCGGCCGAGGACCTCGATGCCCTCGTCGAACTCGGCGACCGGCTGCGCGCCGAACTGCCCCTGCGCGTCGAGATGGGCGGGAACCTCTTCTACGCCTTCTCCGACCCCGGCGGCGGCGTGAGCGAGCTGATCGGCCTCCTCGCCGCGGCCGCGATCCTGTTCCTGGCGTTCGGTTCGCTCGTCGCCGCCGCGCTGCCGATCGGCATGGCGGTCTTCGGGCTGACCGTCGGGGTCGCCACGATGACGGTACTGGCGGGAGTGACGGACGTCCCCGCCTTCGCACCGGTCCTGGGCAGCATGGTGGGGCTCGGAGTGGGCATCGACTACGCGCTGTTCGTGCTCGCCAGACACCGGGAGTACCTCGCGTGCGGGCTCGATCCGCAGGCGGCGGCCGGACGAGCGGTGGCAACGGCGGGGCGGCCGGTGGTCTTCGCCGGCGGCATCGTCGTCGTGTCGATCCTCGGCCTGGCGGTCGCGAACGTGCCGTTCATGACGGTGGGCGGGGTTGCCGTCTCGATCGTCGTCCTGACGATGGTGCTCGCGTCGGTGACGCTGCTGCCGGCCTTCCTCGGCGCGGCGGGCCCGCGCCTGGGCCGGGCCGGCCGGGTCAGCCGGATCGGCCGGGCTCTGCGGACCGGGAAGCCGGGCCGGCTCGCACAGCGGCGGGACCCGGCGGCAGGTGCCGCCCACGCCACCGGGTGGCGTCGCTGGATCGGACACGTCGGCCGGCACCCGGTGCCGTACGCGGTCGGCGCGGCGGGGCTGCTGCTGACCGCGACGCTGCCCGTGCTCGGCCTGCGCGTCGGCCTGCCCGACGACGGCTCGCTGCCCCACAGCCGTACCGAGCGCCGGGCCTACGACCTCGTCGCCGACGGGTTCGGCCCGGGCACCAACGGTCCCCTCGTCATCGCCGCGGACCCCGCCGGTGATCCGGGAGTGCTGGACCGACTCGTCGGGGCGGTGGCGGCGGATCCGGGCATAGCGTCCGTCACGCCGACGCACATCGATCGGGACACCGGCATCGCGACCCTCGTGGTGTTCCCGACCACCAGCCCTCAGGACAATGCCACGGCCGACACCATCGCCCGGCTGCGGACCGACGTGCTGCCCACGGCGATCGGGGACGGCCCGGCCAGGGCCCACGTCGGCGGCGCCGCCGCGAGCCTGTCCGATGTGGGCCGGCGCACCAGCCAACGCCTGCCGGTGTTCGTCGCCGCCGTGCTGGCGATGTCCTTCCTGCTGCTGATGCTGGTCTTCCGCTCGATACTCGTACCGCTCAAGGCGGTACTGCTGAATCTGCTGAGCATCGGCGCGTCCTACGGCATCATGGTCGCGGTCTTCCAGTGGGGCTGGGGAGGCGCCCTCATCGGGCTTGAGGCGCCGGTTCCGATCGTGTCGTTCATCCCGATGTTCCTCTTCGCCATCCTGTTCGGCCTGTCGATGGACTACGAGGTGTTTCTCCTCTCCCACGTACGCGAGGAGTACCTGCGCACCGGCGACAACAGCACGGCGATCGTCGAGGGCATCTCGCGCACCGCCCGGATCATCACCTCGGCCGCCCTCATCATGGTGGCGGTCTTCCTGTCCTTCGCCGTCGCCGACGACCCCTCCGCCAAGATGTTCGGGCTCGGCCTGGCCACCGCGATCTTCATCGACGCCACGGTCGTACGCATGGTGCTGGTACCGGCGACCATGACACTGCTCGGCCGGACCAACTGGTGGCTGCCGAAGTGGCTGGACCGGTTGCTTCCCCGCGGCCCGGTCGGCACGGACCACCCGCCCGCCTACGCGGTCAAGTGCCGTACGTGATCGGGGATCTTCCACGACCCTGAAGGCTCCGTACCGTTCACCATCGATGTCGACCTCACGGCGATCACCCCCAGGCACCGTCCGGGGACCCAGCACCACAGGCCGAGGGCCCGGCCCCCCGAAGGGGGCCGGGCCCTCGGCCTGTGCGGCGGACCGGTCAGCGGACGAAGGTGCTCGCCTGCCCCGCCAGTTCCAGGAAGTACTGTGGCGCGAGGCCCAGGACCAGGGTGACCGCGACGCCCACGGCGATGGTCGTCATCGTCAGCGGCGAGGGAACGGCCACCGTCGGGCCGTCGGCCTTCGGCTCGCTGAAGAACATCAGCACGATCACCCGGATGTAGAAGAACGCGGCGATCGCGGACGACAGGACGCCGATCACGACCAGCGCTCCCGCGCCGCCCTCCGCCGCCGCGCTGAACACGGCGAACTTGCCGGTGAAGCCCGAGGTGAGCGGAATGCCGGCGAAGGCGAGCAGGAACACCGCGAAGACGGCCGCCGTCAGCGGCGAACGCCGCCCCAGGCCGGCCCACTTGGACAGGTGCGTCGCCTCGCCGCCCGCGTCGCGCACCAGCGTGACCACCGCGAACGCGCCGATCGTCACGAAGGAGTAGGCGGCCAGGTAGAAGAGGACGGACTGGACCCCCTCCGCGGACGTCGCGATCACACCGGCCAGGATGAAGCCGGCGTGCGCGACGGAGGAGTACGCCAGGAGCCGCTTGACGTCCGTCTGGGTCACGGCGATCACCGCACCCGCCAGCATCGTGACGATGGCCACCGCCCACATCACCGGACGCCAGTCCCAGCGCAGGCCGGGCAGGACCACGTACAGCAGCCGCAGCAGGGCGCCGAAGGCGGCCACCTTCGTCGCCGCCGCCATGAAGCCGGTCACCGGGGTCGGAGCGCCCTGGTAGACGTCCGGGGTCCACATGTGGAAGGGGACCGCACCGACCTTGAAGAGCAGACCCGTCAGGATCAGCGCACCGCCCATGAGCAGCAGCGCGTCGTTGCCCATGGTGCCGGCCAGCGCCGGGTCGATCTTCGTGACCGTGCCGTCGACCACGTCGGCGATCACCGCGTACGACATGGAGCCCGCGTAGCCGTAGAGCAGCGCGATGCCGAAGAGCAGGAAGGCCGAGGAGAAGGCGCCCAGCAGGAAGTACTTTACCGCGGCCTCCTGCGACATCAGCCGCTGGCGGCGGGCGACGGCGCAGAGCAGGTACAGCGGGAGGGAGAAGACCTCCAGGGCCACGAACAGTGTCAGCAGGTCGTTGGCCGCCGGGAAGATCAGCATGCCGGCGATCGCGAACAGGGCCAGCGGGAAGACCTCGGTGGTGGTGAAGCCCGCCTTGACGGCGGCCTTCTCGCTGTCGCTGCCCGGTACCGACGCGGCCTGGGCGGCGAAGGAGTCCACCCGGTTGCCGTGCGCGGCCGGGTCCAGCCGCCGCTCGGCGAAGGTGAAGACGGCGACGACCGAGGCCAGCAGGATCGTGCCCTGCAGGAAGAGGGCGGGGCCGTCCACGGCGATGGCGCCCATCGCGGCGACCTGGGCCTTGGAGGAGCCGTACCCGCCGGCCGCGAGGCCGACCACCGCGGCGAAGGCCGAGGCCAGCGCGGCCAGGGTGAGGAAGACCTGCACGTAGTAGCGGGACCTGCGGGGCACGAAGGCCTCCACGAGGATCCCGACGACGGCCGCGCCCACCACGATCAGCGTGGGAGCGAGCTGGGCGTACTCGATGGTGGGCGCCGGGATGCGGTCGGCCGGCGTGTCGGCCGCCAGTGTCCACAGGCTGTGGGCGAAAGTCGGGGTGCTCACTTCGCCTCCTCCCCGTTCTTGGCTTCGACGGCGACCTCGGGCTGCGGGTCCGTCTGCTTCACGTCCGACATGGTGTGCTCCACCGCCGGGTTGACGATGTCGGTGAGGACCTTCGGGTAGACGCCCAGCCCGATCAGCAGCGCGATCAGCGGGGCGACCACCAGTACCTCGCGCAGGCGCAGGTCCGGCATGGTGCGGACCTCCTCCTTGACCGGGCCGGTCATCGTGCGCTGGTACAGCACCAGCGTGTAGAGCGCGGCCAGCACGATGCCGAGGGTGGCGATGATCCCGACGACCGGGTAGCGGGCGAAGGTGCCGACCAGGACCAGGAACTCGCTGACGAAGGGCGCGAGGCCCGGCAGCGAGAGGGTGGCGAGGCCGCCGATCAGGAACGTCCCGGCGAGGACCGGGGCCACCTTCTGGACGCCGCCGTAGTCGGCGATGAGCCGCGAGCCGCGCCGCGAGATGAGGAAGCCGGCCACCAGCATCAACGCCGCCGTCGACAGGCCGTGGTTGACCATGTAGAGGGTGGCGCCGGACTGTCCCTGGGAGGTCATCGCGAAGATGCCCAGGATGATGAAGCCGAAGTGCGAGATGGAGGCGTAGGCCACCAGCCGCTTGATGTCCCGCTGGCCGACGGCCACCAGGGCCCCGTAGACGATCGAGATCAGGGCCAGTACGAGGATCACCGGCGTGGCCCACTTGCTGGCGTCGGGGAAGAGCCCGAGGCAGAAGCGGAGCATTGCGAAGGTGCCGACCTTGTCGACGACCGCGGTGATCAGCACGGCGACCGGGGCGGTGGACTCGCCCATCGCGTTCGGCAGCCACGTGTGCAGCGGCCACAACGGGGCCTTCACCGCGAAGGCGAAGAAGAAGCCGAGGAACAGCAGCCGCTCGGTGTTGGTCGCCATGTCCAGGGTGCCCGCGGCGCGGGCGGCGGTGATCTCCTGGAGCGAGAAGTTGCCGGCGACGACGTACAGGCCGATGACCGCGGCCAGCATGATCAGGCCGCCGACGAGGTTGTAGAGCAGGAACTTGACCGCCGCGTAGCTGCGCTGGGCGGCCGCGTTCTCGTCGCTGCCCGAGTGGGCCCGGTCCCCGAAGCCGCCGATGAGGAAGTACATCGGGATGAGCATGGCTTCGAAGAAGATGTAGAAGAGGAAGACGTCGGTGGCCTCGAAGGAGATGATCACCATCGCCTCGACCATCAGGATCAGGGCGAAGAAGCCCTGGGTCGGGCGCCAGCGCTTGGAGCTCGTCTCCAGGGGGTCGGCGTCGTGCCAGCCGGCCGCGATGACGAAGGGGATCAGCAGCGCGGTGAGTCCGATGAGGACCACGGCGATCCCGTCCACGCCCAGCTCGTAGCGGACGCCGAAGTCGGCGATCCACGGCCGGGACTCGGTGAGCTGGTAGCGGTCGCCGCCGGGTTCGAAGCGGACGGCGATGAGCACGGCGAGGGCCAGTGTGGCCAGGGAGAAGAGCAGCGCGAGCCACTTGGCGGCGGTCCGGCGGGTGGCCGGGACGGCCGCCGTCAGGATCGCGCCGACCGCGGGCACCGCGGCCGTGACCGTCAGAAGCGGGAAGTTCATGTCACACCGCCCTCATCAGCAGGGTCGCGGCGATGAGGATCGCCGTGCCCCCGAACATCGAGACCGCGTAGCTGCGGGCGTAGCCGTTCTGCAGCTTGCGCAGCCGGCCCGAGAGACCGCCGACCGAGGCGGCCGTCCCGTTGACCACCCCGTCGACCAGGCTGTGGTCGAGGTACACGAGGGAGCGGGTCAGGTGCTCCCCGCCGCGCACCAGCACGACGTGGTTGAAGTCGTCCTGGTACAGGTCGCGGCGGGCGGCCCGGGTGAGGAGGGAGCCGCGCGGGGCGACGACCGGGACGGGCCGCTTGCCGTACATGGCCCAGGCGATGCCGACGCCGGCGAGGAGCATCACCATGGTGGCCGCGGTCACCGTCATGGCGCTGACGGGCGGGTTGCCGTGCGCGTAGCCGGTGACGGGCTCCAGCCACTTCAGGAAGCGCTCGCCGATCTGGAAGAAGGCGCCGGCGAGGACCGAGCCGAGGGCGAGGACGACCATCGGGATCGTCATGGACTTCGGGGACTCGTGCGGGTGCGGCGCGTGGCCGTGCGCGTCGGGCTGCCAGCGCTTCTCGCCGAAGAAGGTGAGGAGCATGACGCGGGTCATGTAGAAGGCGGTGATGCCGGCGCCCAGCAGGGTGACGCCGCCGAGGATCCAGCCCTCGGTGCCGCCCTTCGCGAACGCCGCCTCGATGATCATGTCCTTGGAGAAGAAGCCGGACAGGCCGGGGAAGCCGATGATCGCCAGGTAGCCGAGGCCGAAGGTGACGAAGGTGACCGGCATGTACGTGCGCAGGCCCCCGTACTTGCGCATGTCGACCTCGTCGTTCATCCCGTGCATCACGGACCCGGCGCCGAGGAAGAGGCCGGCCTTGAAGAAGCCGTGCGTCACCAGGTGCATGATCGCGAAGACGTAGCCGATCGGGCCGAGGCCCGCCGCGAGGATCATGTAGCCGATCTGCGACATCGTGGAGCCGGCCAGGGCCTTCTTGATGTCGTCCTTCGCGCAACCGACGATCGCACCGAAGAGGAGCGTGACCGCGCCCACGACGGTGGTGACCAGCTGGGCGTCCGGCGCCCCGTTGAAGATGGCGGCGGAGCGGACGATCAGGTAGACGCCGGCGGTCACCATGGTGGCCGCGTGGATCAGGGCCGAGACCGGGGTCGGACCCTCCATCGCGTCCCCGAGCCAGGACTGCAGCGGCACCTGCGCCGACTTGCCGCAGGCGGCCAGGAGCAGCATCAGGCCGATGGCGGTGAGCGTGCCCTCGGAGGTCTCCCCCACCGCGCCGAGCACCGGCTCGAAGGCGAAGGTCCCGAAGGTGGTGAACATCAGCATGATGGCGACCGACAGGCCCATGTCGCCGACGCGGTTGACCAGGAAGGCCTTCTTCGCGGCCGTGGCCGCGCTGGGCTTGTGCTGCCAGAAGCCGATCAGCAGGTACGAGGCGAGGCCCACGCCCTCCCAGCCGAAGTACAGCAGCAGGTAGTTGTCGGCGAGGACCAGCAGCAGCATGGCCGCGACGAACAGGTTCAGGTAGCCGAAGAAGCGGCGGCGGCGCTCGTCGTGCTCCATGTACCCGATCGAGTACACGTGGATCAGCGTGCCGACGCCCGAGATCAGCAGGACGAAGGTCATCGACAGCTGGTCGAGCTGGAAGGCCATGTCCGCCTGGAACCCCTCGACGGGGATCCAGGTGAACAGGTTCTGCGTCAGCGTCCGGTCGTCGGCGCTGCGCCCCAGCATGTCGGCGAAGAGCACGACGCCGATGCCGAAGGAGACGGCCGCGAGCAGGGTGCCGAGCCAGTGGCCGGTCTTGTCGAGGCGCCGGCCGCCGCAGAGCAGCACCGCCGCTCCGAGCAGGGGCGCCGCGATCAGCAGCGCAATCAGGTTCTCCACAGCGACCCCTTACAGCTTCATCAGGCTGGCGTCGTCGACCGAGGCCGAGTGGCGGGTACGGAACAGCGACACGATGATCGCCAGGCCGACCACGACCTCCGCGGCGGCGACGACCATCGTGAAGAAGGCGACGATCTGGCCGTCGAGGTTGCCGTGCATCCGGGAGAACGCGACGAAGGCGAGGTTGCAGGCGTTGAGCATCAGCTCGACGCACATGAACAGCACGATCGCGTTCCTGCGGATCAGTACTCCGGTGGCGCCGATCGTGAACAGCAGCGCCGCCAGGTACAGGTAGTTGACCGGATTCACTTCGAGGCCTCCTCACGGCCGAGGCGCTCCGCGGAACGCTGCTCCAGCGCCTTGAGGTCGTCGAGCGCCTCGCCGGAGACGTCGCGGACCTGGCCGCGGGCCCGCAGCGTCTTGCTGACGGTCAGCTCGGACGGGGTGCCGTCCGGCAGCAGGCCGGGGACGTCCACCGCGTTGTGCCGGGCGTAGACGCCGGGCGCGGGCAGCGGCGGGAGCTGTCCGCCCTCGCGCACGCGGCGCTCGGCCAGCTCGCGCTGGGTCGCGGCCCGTTCGGTGCGCTCGCGGTGGGTGAGCACCATCGCGCCGACGGCCGCGGTGATCAGCAGCGCGCCGGTGATCTCGAAGGCGAAGACGTACTTGGTGAAGATCAGCTGCGCCAGACCCTCGACGTGCCCGGCGGAGTTGATCCGGCCGAGCCCGTTGAACCGGCTCAGCCCGGCGTGGCCGATCCCGGCGAACAGCAGGATCCCGAAGCCGAGTCCGCACAGCAGGGCCAGCCAGCGCTGCCCCTTGATGGTCTCCTTCAGGGAGTCGGCGGCGGTGACACCGACGAGCATGACCACGAAGAGGAAGAGCATCATGATCGCGCCGGTGTAGACGATGACCTGGACGACGCCCAGGAAGTACGCCCCGTTGGCGAGGTAGAAGACGGCCAGGATGATCATCGTCCCGGCGAGGCTGAGTGCGCTGTGCACGGCCTTCTTCATCAGGATCGTGGCCAGCGCGCCGATGACGGCGACCGTGCCGAGGATCCAGAACTGCACGGCCTCACCGCCGGAGGTGGCGGTCGCGGCGACGGCGTTCATGCCCCCACCTCCGCCGCGGTGCCGCCGGCGGCATCGGCCGGCTCCTCACCCTTGGAGACGGCCACCTGCCGGACCGTGCCCGGGGCGGCGCCCGTCACCAGCCCCCGGTAGTAGTCCTGCTCGTCGGTGCCCGGGAAGATCGAGTGCGGGGCCTCGACCATGCCCTCGGTCAGTCCGGCGAGCAGCTGCTCCTTGGTGTAGATGAGCGACTCGCGGCTGGCGTCGGCCAGTTCGAACTCGTTCGTCATGGTCAGCGCCCGGGTCGGGCACGCCTCGACGCACAGTCCGCACAGGATGCAGCGGGCGTAGTTGATCTGGTAGACCCGGCCGTAGCGCTCACCCGGGGAGTAGCGCTCCTCCTCGGTGTTGTCCGCGCCCTCCACGTAGATGGCGTCGGCGGGACAGGCCCAGGCGCACAGTTCGCACCCGATGCACTTCTCCAGACCGTCGGGGTGCCGGTTGAGCTGGTGCCGTCCGTGGAAGCGGGGGGCGGTCGTCTTCTGCTGCTCCGGGTACTGCTCGGTGAGGCGCTTCTTGAACATGGCCTTGAAGGTCACGCCGAAGCCGGCCACCGGGTTCTGCCACTTCTCGTCAGACATTCTCAGCACCCTCCTCTCGGTCACTGGTGTTGGCGCCGCCACTGACGATCAGCTCCCGCTCGCCGCGGGGCCGCCTGCGCGGTACGGGGGCCAGGTGCTGGCCGGGCTTGGGCGGTACGGGGAACCCGCCCGCCAGCGGGTCGAAGGGCTCGGCGGTCCCGGCGGCCTTCGTGGCCGCGGCCTTCTCGCGCCGGTCGCGGAAGACGTCCGCGACGAGGGAGAGCAGCAGGATCGCCACGACGGCGCCGCCGACGTAGAGGGCGATGTCGCCGATCTCGTACGCCTCGTTGCGCAGGGCCCGGACGGTGGCGACCATCATCAGCCACACCACCGAGACCGGGATCAGGACCTTCCAGCCGAGCTTCATCAGCTGGTCGTAGCGCACGCGCGGCAGCGTTCCGCGCAGCCAGATGAAGAAGAAGAGCAGCAGCTGCACCTTCAGGACGAACCAGAGCAGCGGCCACCAGCCGTGGTTCGCGCCCTCCCAGAAGGAGCTGATCGGGTACGGGGCCCGCCAGCCGCCGAGGAACAGCGTGACCGAGACCGCCGAGACGGTGACCATGTTGACGTACTCGGCGAGCATGAACAGCGCGAACTTGATGGACGAGTACTCGGTGTTGAAGCCGCCGACCAGGTCGCCCTCCGACTCCGGCATGTCGAAGGGGGCGCGGTTCGTCTCGCCGACCATCGTGACGACGTAGATGATGAAGGACACCGGCAGCAGCACGATGAACCAGCGGTCCTGCTGCGCCTCCACGATCGCCGAGGTCGACATCGACCCGGAGTAGAGGAAGACCGAGGCGAAGGCCGCGCCCATCGCGATCTCGTAGGAGATCATCTGCGCGCAGGAGCGGAGGCCGCCGAGGAGCGGGTAGGTCGAGCCGGAGGACCAGCCGGCGAGGACGATGCCGTAGATGCCGACCGAGGCCACCGCGAGGATGTAGAGCATCGCGATGGGCAGGTCGGTCAGCTGCATCGAGGTGCGCTGGCCGAAGATCGAGACCTCGCTGCCGGCGGGGCCGAAGGGGATCACGGCGATGGCCATGAAGGCGGGGATCGCGGCGATGATCGGGGCCAGGACGTAGACGACCTTGTCGGCCCGTTTGACGACGATGTCTTCCTTGAGCATCAGCTTCACGCCGTCGGCGAGCGACTGGAGCATGCCCCAGGGGCCGTGCCGGTTGGGGCCGATGCGCAGCTGCATCCAGGCGACGACCTTGCGCTCCCACACGATGGAGAAGAGCACCGTCACCATCAGGAAGGCGAAGCAGAACACCGCCTTGACGACGACGAGCCACCAGACGTCCCGTCCGAAGAGGGACAGGTCCTCGGCAGCGAGTTGCACGGTGTTCACGCGCCCACCTCCGCAGTGGTGTCGCCTGCGCCGGCCGACGTCGCCGGGCCGATGCGTACGAGGGTGCCCGGGCGGGCTCCGGCGTCGGCGAGGACGCCGGAGCCGGTGGAGTTCAGCGGGAGCCAGACGACGCGGTCGGGCATCTCGGTGATCCGGAGCGGGAGCTCCACGGTGCCGGCGGGGCCGGTGACCGCGAGGACGTCGCCGTCCTTGACGCCCGTCTCGGCGGCCGTGGCGGCCGACAGCCGGGCGCTCGCCTCGTGCCGGGTGCCGGCCAGGGCCTCGTCGCCCTCCTGGAGCAGGCCCTGGTCGAGGAGGAGCCGGTGGCCCGCGAGGACCGCCTCGCCGACGCCCGGCCGGGGCAGCGGCACGGGCCGGGTGGACTGCTCGGTGGCGAGCGGTCCCTCCCAGGGGCCGAGCCGCTCCAGCTCCCGGCGTACGGCGTGCACGTCGGGCAGCGCGATCGGCCGGTCGGCGGCGTCCGCCAGCATGTGCAGCACGCGGGCGTCGGCCGGGGCCAGCCTGCGGGTCATCTGGTCGGGCTTGAGGGCGGCCTCGAACGGCCTGACCCGGCCCTCCCAGTTGATGAACGCACCCGCCTTCTCCGCGACCGCGGCGACCGGCAGGACCACGTCCGCATGGTCGGTGACCTCGCTGGGCCGCAGCTCCAGGGAGACCACGAAGGCCTCCTCCAGGGCGGTCCGGGCGCGGGCCGGGTCCGGCAGGTCGGCGACCTCGACGCCCGCGACGAGCAGCGCGGACAGCTCCCGGGTCGCGGCCGCCTCGACGATCTGGCCGGTGTCGCGGCCGTAGCGGTGCGGGAGTTCGTCCAGGCCCCAGGCGGTGGCGACCTCGTCGCGGGCACGCGGGTCGGTCGCCGGACGACCGCCCGGCAGCAGGGACGGCAGCGCACCGGCCTCGACGGCCGCCCGCTCCCCGGCCCGGCGCGGGATCCACACCAGCTTCGCACCGGTCGCGGCGGCCGTCCGGACGGCGGCGGTCAGCGCGCCGGGCACGCCGGCGAGGCGCTCTCCGACGACGATGACGGCGCCGGGCCGGCGGAGGGCCTCGGCGGCGTCTGCGCCGCCCGCCTCCAGGCCGGTCCGCGAGGACAGGGCGTCGAGCCAGTCCGGCTCGGTGCCGGGAGCGGCCGCGAGCAGGGTGCCGCCGGCCTTCTCCAGTCCCCGTGTGGCGAAGGGCGCGAGGGCGAAGGTCCGCTGCTTGAACCTGCGGTGGGCCTTGCGCAGCCGCAGGAAGACCCCGGGGGCCTCCTCCTCGGCCTCGATGCCGGCGAGCAGCACCGCGGGCGCCGCCTCCAGCGAGGCGTAGGTGATGCCGTCGCCGTCGAGGTCCTTGCCGGTGCCGGCGACGGTGGCGGCCAGGAAGTCGGCCTCCTCCGCGCTGTGCACGCGGGCCCGGAAGTCGATGTCGTTGGTGTCGAGCACCACGCGGGCGAACTTGGCGTAGGCGTACGCGTCCTCGACGGTGAGCCGTCCGCCGGTCAGCACCCCGGCCCGGCCGCGCGCGGCGGCGAGTCCGTTCGCCGCGGCCTCCAGGGCCTCGGGCCAGCTCGCCGGTTCCAGCACCCCGGCGGCGCTGCGCACCAGCGGGGTGGTCAGCCGGTCCGGGCGCTGTGCGTAGCGGAACGCGAAGCGGCCCTTGTCGCAGACCCACTCCTCGTTGACCTCGGGGTCCTCGGCGGCGAGCCGCCGCAGCACCTTTCCGCGCCGGTGGTCGGTACGGGTCGCGCAGCCGCCCGCGCAGTGCTCGCACACGCTCGGGGAGGAGACGAGGTCGAAGGGGCGGGAGCGGAACCGGTACGCGGCCGAGGTGAGGGCGCCGACCGGGCAGATCTGGATGGTGTTGCCGGAGAAGTACGACTCGAAGGGGTCGTCCTCACCGGTGCCGACCTGCTGGAGCGCGCCGCGTTCCAACAGCTCGATCATCGGGTCGCCGGCGATCTCGTTGGAGAAGCGGGTGCAGCGGGCGCACAGCACGCACCGCTCCCGGTCCAGCAGGACCTGGGTGGAGATCGGGACGGGCTTCTCGTAGGTCCGCTTGCGGCCCTCGAAGCGGGATTCGGCGTTGCCGTGCGACATCGCCTGGTTCTGCAGCGGGCACTCGCCGCCCTTGTCGCAGACCGGGCAGTCCAGCGGGTGGTTGATGAGCAGCAGCTCCATCACCCCGCGCTGGGCCTTGTCGGCGACCTCGGAGGTGAGCTGCGTCTTGACGACCATGCCGTCGGTGCAGGTGATGGTGCAGGAGGCCATCGGCTTGCGCTGGCCCTCGACCTCGACGATGCACTGGCGGCAGGCACCGGCCGGGGGAAGGAGGGGGTGGTCGCAGAAGCGGGGGATCTCGATGCCGAGCTGTTCGGCGGCGCGGATGACGAGGGTGCCCTTGGGCACCGACAGTTCGACGCCGTCGATGGTGAGCGAGACCAGGTCCTCCGGCGGGACGGCGGCTTCTCCCCCGGAGGCGGCCGTAGTGGTGACGGTCATGCGTTCACCTCCGTGTCGGCCCAGAGGGTCGACTTCCTGGGGTCGAAGGGGCAGCCCTTGCCCGTGATGTGCTGCTCGTACTCCTCGCGGAAGTACTTGAGCGAGGAGAAGATCGGGCTGGCCGCGCCGTCGCCGAGGGCGCAGAAGGACTTGCCGTTGATGTTGTCGGCGATGTCGTTGAGCTTGTCGAGGTCGGACATGACGCCCTTGCCGGCCTCGATGTCGCGGAGCAGCTGGACCAGCCAGTAGGTGCCTTCGCGGCAGGGCGTGCACTTGCCGCAGGACTCGTGTGCGTAGAACTCGGTCCACCGGGTGACGGCCCGCACCACGCAGGTGGTCTCGTCGAAGCACTGGAGGGCCTTGGTGCCGAGCATCGAGCCGGCGGCGCCGACGCCCTCGTAGTCCAGCGGGACGTCGAGGTGCTCGTCGGTGAACATCGGGGTGGAGGAGCCGCCCGGGGTCCAGAACTTCAGCCGGTGCCCGGGCCGCATGCCGCCGCTCATGTCCAGGAGCTGGCGCAGGGTGATGCCGAGCGGGGCCTCGTACTGGCCGGGCCCGGCGACGTGCCCGGAGAGCGAGTACAGCGTGAAGCCGGGGGACTTCTCGGTCCCCATCGACTTGAACCAGTCCTTGCCCCTGTTCATGATCGCGGGAACCGAGGCGATGGACTCGACGTTGTTGACGACAGTGGGGCACGCGTAGAGCCCCTCGACGGCAGGGAAGGGGGGACGCAGCCGGGGCTGGCCGCGCCGGCCTTCGAGGGAGTCGAGCAGCGCCGTCTCCTCGCCGCAGATGTACGCGCCCGCGCCCGCGTGCACCGTGATGTCGAGGTCGAGGCCGCTGCCCAGGCCGCTCCTGTCACGATGGTCCGCCTTGCCGAGGTATCCGGCCTCGTACGCCTCGCGCACCGCCTCGTGCAGGCGCCGCAGCACCGGCACGACCTCGCCGCGCAGGTAGATGAAGGCGTGCTGCGAGCGGATCGCGTAGCAGGCGATGATCATTCCCTCGATGAGGGAGTGCGGGTTGGCGAAGAGGAGGGGGATGTCCTTGCAGGTCCCCGGCTCGGACTCGTCCGCGTTCACGACGAGGTAGTGCGGCTTTCCGTCGCCCTGCGGGATGAACTGCCACTTCATGCCGGTGGGGAAGCCCGCACCGCCACGGCCGCGCAGACCCGAGTCCTTCACGTAGGCGATCACTTCGTCCGGCGTCATCGCCAGGGCTTTGCGCAGGCCCTCGTAGCCGCCGTGGCGCCGGTAGGTCTCCAGCGTCCACGATTCGGGTTCGTCCCAGAACGCCGACAGGACGGGGGCGAGGAGCTTCTCCGGGCTGGTGCCGTTCTTGCTCAGCTCAGTCGACACGGACATCACTCCCCTCCCTCGGTGGTGCTCTCGCCGCGCGGGTGGACGATCGGGGCGTGCGGGGACTCGCCGCGCGCGATGCGCAGGCCGATCAGGGAGGCGGGGCCGGCGCCGCCGGTGGCCTCGACCGCGCCGGCGCGCTCGTCCGGGAAGCCGGCCAGGATCCGGGCGGTCTCCTTGTACGTGCACAGCGGCGCGCCCCGGGTCGGCGAGACCTCCCGGCCGGCCAGCAGGTCGTCGACCAGGGCCTTGGCGGACTCGGGGGTCTGGTTGTCGAAGAACTCCCAGTTGACCATCACCACGGGGGCGTAGTCGCAGGCCGCGTTGCACTCGATGTGTTCGAGGGTGACCTTGCCGTCGGGGGTGGTCTCGTTGTTGCCGACCCCGAGGTGCTCCTTGAGCTCCTCGAAGATGGCGTCGCCGCCCATGACCGCGCACAGGGTGTTGGTGCAGACGCCGACCTGGTAGTCGCCGGACGGCTTGCGCCGGTACATGGTGTAGAAGGTGGCGACGGCCGTGACCTCGGCCGTGGTCAGGCCGAGCACCTCGGCGCAGAAGCGGATGCCGGTCTTGGAGACGTGGCCCTCCTGCGATTGGCACAGGTGCAGCAGCGGCAGCAGCGCGGAGCGGCTGTCGGGGTAGCGGGCGATGATCTCCTTGGCGTCCGCTTCGAGGCGTGTGCGGACCTCCGCCGGGAAGTCGGGGGCGGGCAGCTGGGGCATGCCCAGCGAGACCCCTCGGTTCTGAGGACTGGCGGTCATCGGTCGACGCCTCCCATCACGGGGTCGATGGAGGCGACGGCGACGATGACGTCGGCGACCTGGCCGCCCTCGCACATCGCTGCCATGGCCTGGAGGTTGGTGAAGGACGGGTCGCGGTAGTGGACCCGGTAGGGGCGGGTCCCGCCGTCGGAGACGACGTGGACGCCGAGCTCGCCCTTGGGCGACTCGACGGCCGTGTACGCCTGCCCGGCCGGTACCCGGAAGCCCTCGGTCACCAGCTTGAAGTGGTGGATGAGGGCCTCCATGGAGGTGCCCATGATGTTCCTGATGTGGTCGAGCGAGTTGCCGAGGCCGTCGGGGCCCATGGCCAGCTGGGCCGGCCAGGCGATCTTCTTGTCGGCGACCATGACCGGGCCGGGCTCCAGCCGCTCCAGGCACTGCTCGACGATCCGCAGCGACTGGCGCATCTCCTCCAGGCGGATCAGGAACCGCCCGTAGGAGTCGCAGGTCTCGGTGGTCGGCACGTCGAACTCGTAGGTCTCGTAGCCGCAGTACGGGTCCGACTTGCGCAGGTCGTGCGGCAGGCCGGCGGAGCGCAGGACGGGGCCGGTGGCGCCGAGTGCCAGGCAGCCGGAGAGGTCGAGGTAGCCGACGTCCTGCATGCGGGCCTTGAAGATGGGGTTGCCGGTGGCGAGCTTGTCGTACTCCGGCAGGTTCTTCTTCATGGTCTTGACGAACTCGCGCAGCTGGTCGACGGCACCCGGGGGCAGGTCCTGCGCGAGGCCGCCGGGGCGGATGAACGCGTGGTTCATGCGCAGCCCGGTGATCAGCTCGTAGAGGTCGAGGATCAGCTCGCGGTCGCGGAACCCGTAGATCATGATCGTGGTCGCGCCCAGCTCCATGCCGCCGGTGGCGATGCACACCAGGTGCGAGGAGAGCCGGTTGAGCTCCATCAGCAGGACGCGGACGACGGTGGCGCGGTCCGGGATCTGGTCGGTGATGCCGAGGAGCTTCTCGACGCCGAGGCAGTACGCCGTCTCGTTGAAGAACGGCGTCAGGTAGTCCATGCGCGTGACGAAGGTGGTGCCCTGCGTCCAGTTGCGGAATTCGAGGTTCTTCTCGATTCCGGTGTGGAGGTAGCCGATGCCGCAGCGGGCCTCGGTGACCGTCTCGCCGTCGATCTCCAGGATCAGCCGGAGCACGCCGTGGGTGGACGGGTGCTGGGGACCCATGTTGACGACGATCCGCTCGTCGTCGGCCTTGGCCGCCGACTGGACGATCTCGTCCCAGTCGCCGCCGGTGACGGTGTAGACGGTGCCCTCGGTCGTCTCGCGGGCGGAGGAGTGGTTGGACGTGGACATCAGCTGTACGACCTCCGCTGGTCGGGAGCCGGGATCTGGGCGCCCTTGTACTCGACGGGGATGCCGCCGAGCGGGTAGTCCTTGCGCTGCGGGAAGCCCTGCCAGTCGTCCGGCATCATGATCCGGGTGAGGGCCGGGTGCCCGTCGAAGACCAGGCCGAAGAAGTCGTACGCCTCGCGCTCGTGCCAGTCGTTGGTCGGGTACACCGCGACCAGCGACGGCAGGTGCGGGTCGGCGTCCGGGACGGACACCTCCAGCCGCACGATCCGGCCGTGGGTCAGCGAGCGCAGGTGGTAGACGGCGTGCAGCTCGCGGCCCTTGTCCCCGGGGAAGTGGACGCCGGAGACCCCGGTGCACAGCTCGAAGCGCAGCGCGGGGTCGTCGCGCAGGGTGCGCGCCACCCGGACGAGGTGCTCGCGGGCGATGTGGAAGGTGAGCTCGCCCCGGTCGACCACCGTCTTCTCGATGGCGTTCTCCGGGACCAGGTCCTGTTCCTCCAGGGCGCCTTCCAGCTCGTCGGCCACCTCGTCGAAGTAGGAGCCGTACGGCCGGGCGCTCGCGCCGGGCAGGGCCACCGTTCGGACGAGGCCGCCGTAGCCGCTGGTGTCGCCGCCGTTCGCCGCGCCGAACATGCCCTTGCGGACGCCGATGACCTCCGGGCCCTGGGCGCGCGGTGCGGGCAGGCCGCCGCCGGCGTCGGGGGCGTGGGTGCCGTCGTGCGGCTCTTGGGTCTCGCTCACCGGAGCAGCCCCTTCATCTCGATGGTGGGGAGCGCCTTGAGGGCCGCCGCCTCCGCCTCGCGGGCCGCTTCCTCCCGGTTCACGCCGAGCTTTCCGCCCTGGATCTTCTGGTGGAGCTTGAGGATCGCGTCCATCAGCATCTCGGGGCGGGGCGGGCAGCCGGGGAGGTAGATGTCCACCGGGACGATGTGGTCGACGCCCTGGACGATCGCGTAGTTGTTGAACATTCCGCCCGACGATGCACAGACCCCCATGGAGATGACCCATTTGGGAGCGGGCATCTGGTCGTACACCTGGCGCAGCACCGGCGCCATCTTCTGGCTGACCCGCCCGGCCACGATCATGAGGTCGGCCTGGCGCGGGGACCCGCGGAAGACCTCCATGCCGAAGCGGGCCAGGTCGTACCGGCCCGCTCCGGTCGTCATCATCTCGATCGCGCAGCAGGCGAGGCCGAAGGTCGCCGGGAAGACGGACGACTTGCGCACCCATCCCGCGGCCTGTTCGACGGTGGTCAGCAGGAAGCCGCTCGGCAGCTTCTCTTCCAGTCCCATGGGAAATTCAGCCCCTCAGTCCCATTCCAGGCCGCCGCGGCGCCATACGTAGGCGTAGGCGACGAAGACGGTGAGCACGAAGAGCAGCATCTCGACGAGCCCGAAGATCCCCAGGGCGTCGAAGGTGACGGCCCAGGGGTAGAGGAAGACAACCTCGATGTCGAAGACGATGAAGAGCATCGCCGTCAGGTAGTACTTGATGGGGAAGCGACCGCCGCCGGCCGGCATCGGCGTCGGCTCGATGCCGCATTCATAGGCTTCGAGCTTCGCCCGGTTGTACCTTTTTGGACCGATCAGCGTGGCCATGACCACGGAGAAGATCGCAAACCCTGCGCCGAGGGCGCCGAGCACGAGGATGGGCGCGTACGCATTCACGCTCCTCGCTCCTTCCAGTCGTCCTTGACCGTTGGACCGCTGCCGGCGCCGCGTGCCCCGCCTCGCGAAGATCGTGCACATGTGAGGCAGTTCACAAGCCGGACTGGTGCGCATCTTATGCCTGCTCGTCTGTGATCTGCGACACGGGTAACAACACCGAGTTTGTGATCTCCACCACCTGACGAACGATCATGAAGCCCGATGAGTGGTGATCTTCATACGCGAAGCATCCGCATGATCACCAAAGGTGACATTCGAGCCCGTTGTTGCAGGTCCAGGGCGGACCGCCCTATCAAACGGTGGCCGGTGCAGGCAAATTGGCCTGAAGGCGCCGCCGGTGCTATGAGGATCCGCGTCGCCCGGTCGGGGGAGGCCGCGCGTACGGAGGTGGACGCGGGGTCGGGCGGGGGTGCGGCCGGGCGCCGGGGCCCCCGACTGCGTGCATCCGTTCACGAGCCGCCCCGGGCCGCTTCACAGGAAGGTCACGGACCGGCCACAGCGTCCGCATGGCGTGATCCGACTGTGACCTGCGCCACTCTGAATCCGGCGTTCCGAAAGCGGGCTTGGCCATCTGTGCGGAGGGATGGTAGTCCGCGGATCAATTCGGACTTAATACTGAAACCCCATGATCACAGCCTTGTGAGGGCGTGTCCGTTTCGCCCGTTACGGCGTCAATAAGACGCGGGACGCGCCCGGTTCGCGTGCTTCGCGCGCAACTGTGGCGCACCCCACGTTTCTTGAAGACAACCCTGACGCCCTGATAGCGGTTGTTCTCATGTCCCACACCGCTCACATACCCAGCCACCGGAAGCCCCGCCGCAGCGCCTCGAAGCTCGCGGTCCGCGCCGGAGTTGCCGGTGGCGTCCTCAGCACCCTGGCCATGGCCGGCACCGCGAGCGCGTCCCCGACCGAGCCCGTGGCCGAGACGACGCTCGAAATGCCGGTCCTGAGCCTGGACCTGGCGGCCGACGTCTCCTCCGCCGTCACCACGGCCGCCGAGAACACCCGTCTGGCCGCCGTGGAAGGCGAACTGACCGCCCAGGAGGAGAGCGCCCGCACCGGCGCCGCCGCCGAGGCGAAGCAGGCCAAGGAAGCGGCCCAGAAGGCCGCCGAGAAGAAGGCGAAGGAGGAGGCGGACCGCAAGGCCGAGGCCGAGCGCGCCACCCGCGACTCCGACCGCACCTCGCTCAAGAGCACCTCGACCTCCGCCAAGGCCCCCCAGGGCACCGGCACCGTGACGGCCCCCGCCACCGGCTCCGCCGCCGCCATCGTCAACTTCGCGCGGGCGCAGGTCGGCAAGGCCTACGTCATGGGCGGCACCGGCCCGTCCTCCTTCGACTGCTCCGGGCTCGTCCAGGCCGCCTACCGCCAGGCCGGCATCTCTCTGCCGCGCATGTCCCAGGCGCAGTCCTCGGCCGGCACCTCCGTGTCCCTCAACGCCCTCCAGCCGGGCGACATCCTGTACTGGGGCTCCAAGGGCAGCGCGTACCACGTCGCCATCTACGTGGGCGGCGGCAAGTTCGTCGGCGCGCAGAACCCCAGCACCGGCATCGTCGAGCGCAGCCTGAGCTACGACAGGCCCACGGGCGCCGTCCGCGTCCTCTGAGCCCGCCCCCGGGCCCCCGCTCGGGCCCCGGCGCATCCGACGGCCGCAGGGCCGGTACTCCCCCGCTCGGGGGTGGAGTACCGGCCCTGCGGCCGTTGCCCGTCGCGTCCGTCCTGCGGGCGGATCCTGCGGGCGGGTCCTGCGGACCCGGGGCGCCCTGCGAAGATGGCCGTGAAGGCGCTGAACGTGCAGACCCTGGAGGTGGTGGTCCCGTGGGCACACAGCCGTACGAGCACCACGAGGCCGGCGACCCGACCGCGGTCCGGGCCGCCCTCGGGCTCGGGCTCCTCGCCGCCGGGGGCCTGCTGCTGAACACTGCGCGCCCGTGGCAGAAGCAGGGGCACGCGCTCCTCCTGGCGGCCGGCTGGACGGTCTCGGGCGCCCTGCTGGTGTGCGGCCTGGTCCTGCTGGCCCGGTGCGTGCGCACCGTGCACGGCGGCCCCGACCCGGAGGGCCGGGAGGCCCGGGACCGCCGCCCCTCGTGAGCCGGCCGCGTCAGGCCTTCGGGGCCACCTTCGACAGGCCGTTGATGATGCGGTCCATCGCGTCGCCGCCCGCCGGGTCGGTCAGGTTGGCCAGCATCTTCAGCGTGAACTTCATCAGCAGCGGATGGGTCAGGCCGCGCTGCGTGGCGACCTTCATGACCTTCGGGTTGCCGATCAGCTTCACGAAGGCGCGGCCGAGCGTGTAGTAACCGCCGTAGGTCTCCTTGAGCACCTTCGGGTAGTTGTGCAGCGCCAGCTCGCGCTGCGCCGGGGTGGCCCGGGCCTGCGCCTGCACGATCACGTCCGCCGCGATCCGGCCGGACTCCATGGCGTAGGCGATGCCCTCGCCGTTGAACGGGTTGACGAGGCCGCCCGCGTCGCCGACCAGCAGCAGGCCCTTGGTGTAGTGCGGCTGCCGGTTGAAGGCCATCGGCAGGGCCGCGCCGCGGATCGGCTGCGTCATGTTCTCCGGGGTGTAGCCCCAGTCCTTCGGCATCGAGGCGCACCAGGCCTTGAGGACCTCGCGCCAGTCCAGCTCCTTGAAGGCGGAGGAGGAGTTGAGGATGCCCAGGCCGACGTTGGAGGTGCCGTCGCCCATGCCGAAGATCCAGCCGTAGCCCGGCAGCAGCCGGTCCTGCGGACCGCGCCGGTCCCACAGCTCCAGCCAGGACTCCAGATAGTCGTCGTCGTGCCGCGGCGAGGTGAAGTACGTGCGCACCGCGACGCCCATCGGGCGGTCCTCGCGCCGGTGCAGGCCCATCGCCAGCGACAGCCGGGAGGAGTTGCCGTCGGCCGCGACGACCAGCGGGGCGTGGAAGGTGACCGGCGTCTTCTCCTCACCGAGCTTCGCCTGCACGCCCGTGATGCGGCCCGTACGGGCGTCCCGCACGGGCTCGCCGACGTTGCAGCGCTCGTGCAGCCGGGCGCCGGCCTTCTGCGCCTGGCGGGCGAGGATCTCGTCGAAGTCGTCGCGCTTGCGGACGAGTCCGTACTCCGGGAAGGAGGCGAGTTCCGGCCAGTCCAGCTGGAGCCGCTGGCCGCCGCCGATGATCCGCAGGCCCTTGTTGCGGAGCCAGCCGGCCTCCTCGGAGATGTCGATGCCCATCGCCACCAGCTGCTTGGTGGCGCGCGGGGTCAGGCCGTCGCCGCACACCTTCTCGCGCGGGAACGCCGTCTTCTCCAGCAGCAGGACGTCCAATCCGGCCTTGGCGAGGTAGTAGGCGGTGGTCGAGCCGGCAGGCCCGGCCCCGACGACGATCACGTCCGCGGAGTGTTCGGAGAGGAGCTCGGTCACTGCGGGGTCTCCCGAAGGCTCGATAAAGGGTGCCCAACGGCACCGGACACGTGCAGTCTATGCAGCGAGAGAGATCGCGACCCGAAGGGCTGCCCCCATGACGACTTCGCCGACCCGGCCGCCGCTCCCCGCGGTGCGGCTGCGCGTGCCCACCGACGAGGACGCGCACGCCTGGCACCGCGTCTTCAACGACGCCGACGTCATGGAGTTCCTCGGCGGCCCCGCCGAGCTGTCGGAGTACGAGGAGTTCACCGCGCGCCAGCGCATGCACGACGCACAGCTCGGACTGTGCCTGTGGACGCTGCTGGACGGCGACGGTGAAGTGATCGGCTTCACCGGCGCGCAGCCGTGGCCGGTGGACAAGGAGTGGGGCCCGGTCGGCGAGATCGAGATCGGCTGGCGGCTCGGCCGGGCGGCCTGGGGCCACGGCTACGCCTACGCCGCGGCGCTGGCCACCCTGGAGCGGGTCCGCCGGGCCGGCATCCCGCGGGTGGTGGCGATGATCCACGCCGGCAACGCACGTTCCGTGGCGGTGGCGGAGCGGCTCGGGATGACCCTGGCCGAGGAGTTCACCACCCCCGGGGGGAACCCGGCCCGCCGCTACGCCCTGGACCTGAGCGACCTCCCCGGGCCCCGTTGACCGGCGCTGCGGGGGTCAGAACACGGACAGGCCCGTCAGGGTCGTGAAGCGGTCCAGTGCCGCTACGCCCGCCACCGAGTTGCCCCGGGCGTCCAGGCCGGGGCTCCACACTGCGAGCGAGCACCGGCCCGGGACGACGGCGACGATCCCGCCGCCCACCCCGCTCTTGCCGGGCAGCCCGACGCGGTAGGCGAACTCGCCCGCCGCGTCGTACGTCCCGCAGGTCATCATCACCGCGTTGACCTGCTTGGCCTCGCTGCGCGTCAGCAGCCGCGAGCCGTCCGCGCGCAGCCCGTGCCGGGCCAGGAAGCGTCCGGCTCGCGCCAGGTCGGCGCAGCTGGTCTCGATGGAGCACTGCCAGAAGTAGTGCTCCAGCAGCGCCGGCACCGGGTTGTCGATATTGCCGTACGAGGCCATGAAGTGGGCGACGGCGGCATTGCGGTCGCCGTGCTCCTGCTCGGAGGCGGCGACGTCGGCGTCGAAGCCCAGGTCCGGGTTCTCGCTCTCCTGCCGCAGGAACTCCAGCACCTCGCTGCTCGCGTCGCCCGTCAGGGTCTGGAGCCGGTCGGTGACCACGAGGGCGCCCGCGTTGATGAAGGGGTTGCGCGGGATTCCGTTCTCGTGCTCCAGCTGTACGAGCGAGTTGAACGGGTTGCCCGAAGGCTCCCGGCCGACCCGCTCCCACAGGCTGTCGCCGCCCCCGGCCAGCGCCAGGGCGAGCGCGAAGACCTTGGTGATCGACTGGGCGGAGAAGGGCACCTGCCAGTCCCCCACCCCGAAGACGTTGCCGTCGAGGTCGGCGACCGCCATCCCGAACTGCCGCGGGTCCACGGCCGCCAGCGCCGGGATGTACTCGGCGGGCGTGCCGCTGCCCAGCAGCGGGGCGACGTCGGCGGCGATCCGCTCCAGCAGGGGCCCGTAGTCCGTGGGCGCGATGTCGGGCACGGCGGTCAGTCCTTGGTGCCTCTGTGCAGCGCCACGATGCCGCCGCTGAGGTTGCGCCAGGCGACCTTGGACCAGCCGGCCTTCTGCAGCAGGGCGGCCAGCGCGGGCTGGTCGGGCCACGCGCGGATGGACTCGGCCAGGTACACGTACGCGTCGGGGTTGGACGACACCGCGCGGGCGACGGGCGGCAGCGCCCGCATCAGGTACTCGGTGTAGACCGTCCGGAAGGGCGCCCAGGTGGGCTGCGAGAACTCGCAGATCACGACCTGCCCGCCCGGCTTCGTCACCCGGTACAGCTCGCGCAGGGCCGCATCGGTGTCCTGGACGTTGCGCAGGCCGAAGGAGATCGTCACGGTGTCGAAGACGTCGTCCTTGAACGGCAGCCGCGTCGCGTCACCGGCGGTCAGCGGCAGCCACGCGTTCCTCTTCTTGCCCTCCCTGAGCATGCCCAGGGAGAAGTCGCACGGGACGACGTACGCGCCGGTCGCGGCGAACGGCAGTGACGAGGTCGCCGTACCGGCCGCCAGGTCGAGGACCTTCTGCCCGGGGCGCGCGCCGACCGCCTTGGCGACCTCCTTGCGCCACACCCGGTCCTGGCCGAGGGAGAGCACGTCGTTGGTCAGGTCGTAGTTCGCCGCGACCCTGTCGAACATGGAGGCGACTTCGTGCGGCTGCTTGTCCAGGGAGGCCCTTGTCACTGGCGTTCGCCCCTCGTGTTGCGATGCGGAATCGGCGGGTACGGCCCCATCCTCTCAGGCCGCGCCGGGCCGCAGGGCGCGGGCTCGGCCGTACCGCGCCGTGCCGGTCGCGTACCCGACCGTAGAACTGTTCCGAAGGACAGTTACGCTGCGACGTCGCATGCGCGTTGACTGCCAGGGTGCGGCCCGGTGAGGGTCACCCACCGGATCAGGACCGCAAACCGTGGGCGGGTCCGGCAGTGGCCGCCGCGAACAGGAAGCTTCACGATGCCGGCAGGCCATTCCACCGGTCGTCCCCGCCGTGACGGCCCGCGCGCCAGGCGCCGCGCCGAACGGCGCAGGCGGCTGCGGCGCACGATCCTCCTCGGCTCGGCGGCACTGGTCGCCGTCTCGGCGACCGCCTACGCGCTGCTGCCCGAGGACGAGACCACCACCGCGGCCAAGGGCCGCACCGCCGCCCGCCCCGACGCCCCGAAGGGGGAGGGCACCGACGACGCGGGCAACCCGCTCCCGCAGGGCGGCGCGAAGTCCCCCGAGGCCGCGAAGTCCCCCGCCGCCCCCTCGCAGCAGCCCTCGGCCCCGCCCTCGCCGTCCACCGGCGCGCCCGCGACGCCCGGCAAGCCGGGCACCTTCACCGGCTCGTCCGCCTCGGGCGGGGCGCAGGGCAAGGGGACGACCCGGCGCTGGCGGCTGGAGGTCGAGGAGGGCAGCGGCATCGACCCGGAGGCGGCCGCCCGTTCCGTCGAGGCGATCCTCGGCGACCCGCGCGGCTGGACCAGGGACCCGCAGTACGGCTTCCAGCTCGTGGGGCCCGGCCAGCCGGTGGACTTCACCGTCAAGATCGCGACGCCCAGGACCACCGACCTCCTGTGCGACGTGGTCACCCCCGAGCTCATCGGCGAGACCAACTGCCGCGTGGGCCACACCGTGGTGGTGAACCTCAAGCGCTGGAAGGAGGGTTCGCCGCAGTTCAGCGGCACCGTGGAGGAGTACCGGGCGCTGATCGTCAACCACGAGGTCGGGCACGAACTGGGGCGCGGGCACGAGGGCTGCCCCGGCCCCGGAAAACCCGCTCCGGCGATGATGCAGCAGATCAAGGGCCTGGGCGGATGCACATCCAACGCCTGGCCGTACGACGCGAAGGGAACCTACCTGTCCGGTCCGTCCGTCCTCTAGGTCGGAGGGCGCCCGCCGAAGGGCCGCCCGGGGGTCGTCGAGGAGTGGGAAACCGTGCGCGTCGTCAGCTTCAGCGTCCCCACCTGGTTCCCCTCGTACGAGGAGCCGGGCGGGCCGCCGCACGGCGACCCGGCGTCCGAGGCCCTGCTGACCGAGCAGGAGTCCGCCGTGTTCCTGTGCCTGGCCACCGGCGCATCCAACCGGGAGCTGGCCGACGAACTCCGACTGTCCGTCAGCACCGTCAAGTTCCACGTCGTGAACATACGCGCCAAGCTCGGCGGGATCAGCCGCCTCCAGGCCTGCCTGCTGGCCGCCCTCGCCCGGGAGGGCGGCCGGTCCGTCGCCGCGGCCGCACCCCCTCCCGGCGGGGCCGGGCGCGGGGACGCCGGGCTCAGCGACGACGGTGCAGCAGCCTGCCCCCGATGACCGTGGCCACGCACGTCGTCGCGCCCCGCGCCAGCAGCTCGGCCTCGTCCGCCACCGCGAACACCGCGAAGCGCGCCGCGGCACCCGGCTCCAGCACCCCGTGGAAGGCCTCCGCCGCAGACTCCCGGCCCGCGAGCGGATCCAGGCAGGGCCGCCCCTCGTAGGGTGCCGGCGGCAGGATCGTCAGCCCCGACCGGGACACCGCCGTGCGCACCGCCGCCACGGTGAAGCGCCCGCACACCGCCACCGCCCCGCGGGCCAGCAGCCGCTGCGTGCCGCGCCGGGCGCTGTGGCCCCACCGCGACTCGGTCATCTTCAGGGCCTGCAGGGCCTCCTCGCCGCTGATCGGGTCGGCGCCGAGCTCCGTGACCTCGTACGGGTCGTCCGGGTAGTACGTCCGCTCCAGCAGCTCGTCCGCCCCGCGCACCAGCAGTCCCGGGGTGAGCACCCCCGGCCAGCGGCGGACCCGCGCGTGCGAATGGGCCGCGCCGAGCTCCTCGTACGGGCCCACGTGGGCGATCCGGTCCCCCTCGACGAGGACCGCACCGCCCTGGAGCGGCGCCGACCCCGCTCCGGTCACGAGGAGTTCCGCGGCGTGCAGCGTCAGCATCGTGTCGGACGCGTCAGTTCGCGGAGATGAGCTTCAGCTCGGGGTGCGCGGTACCGCCCTCGATGGCGGTGGAGGAGATGTGGGAGACGACGCGGTCGTCGGCCGGGTCGTTCGCCGGGTCCTCGTGCACCAGCAGGTGTTCGTACGTCGTCGCGCGCTGTGCCGGGGTGCGGCCCGCCTTGCGGATCAGGTCGATGATCTCCTGGCGGTTGGAGCGGTGCTTGGCGCCGGCCGAGGAGACGACGTTCTCCTCCAGCATGATCGAGCCGAGGTCGTCCGCGCCGTAGTGCAGCGACAGCTGGCCCGCCTCCTTGCCGACGGTCAGCCAGGAGCCCTGGATGTGGGCGATGTTGTCGAGGAACAGGCGGGCGATGGCGATCATCCGCAGGTACTCGAAGATCGTCGCCTGGGTGCGGCCCTTGAGGTGGTTGTTCTCGGGCTGGTACGTGTACGGGATGAAGGCGCGGAAGCCGCCGGTGCGGTCCTGCGTGTCCCGGATCATCGCGATGTGCTCGATGCGCTCGGCGTTGGTCTCGCCGGTGCCCATCAGCATGGTGGAGGTGGACTCCACGCCCAGCTTGTGGGCGATCTCCATGATCTCCAGCCAGCGCTCGCCGGACTCCTTGAGCGGGGCGATCGCCTTGCGCGGCCGGGCCGGCAGCAGTTCGGCGCCGGCGCCCGCGAAGGAGTCGAGGCCGGCGGCGTGGATGCGCCGGATGGCCTCCTCCGCCGAGACGCCGGAGATGCGGGCCATGTGCTCGACCTCGGACGCGCCGAGGGAGTGGATGACCAGCTGCGGGAAGTCCTTCTTGATGGCGGAGAAGTGGTGCTCGTAGTACTCGACGCCGTAGTCCGGGTGGTGGCCGCCCTGGAACATGATCTGCGTGCCGCCCAGCTCGACGGTCTCCGCGCAGCGGCGCAGGATGTCGTCGAGGTCGCGGGACCACCCCTTCTTCGTGTCCTTGGGGGCCGCGTAGAAGGCGCAGAACTTGCACGCCGTGACGCACACGTTCGTGTAGTTGATGTTCCGCTCGATGATGTACGTCGCGATGTGCTCGGTGCCGGCGTAGCGGCGGCGGCGCACCGCGTCGGCGGCCTGGCCGAGCGCGTGCAGCGGCGCGTGGCGGTAGAGGTCGAGCGCCTCTTCCTTGGTGATCCGGCCCCCCGCGGCGGCGCGGTCGAGGACAGACTGGAGAACGGCCTGGTCGGTCACCGGGAGTCACCTTTCGGCGGTGTGTCTGTGTCAGGGTCCGGACCGATCCAGCCTACGCCAGCACCTGGCGGGGGTTTTCAGGGGCTTCGGGTGAGGTCTCCCTCGGGGTTCCCGGCCGCGCTGTCACCCGACTTGTAGTGCAGGGTCCCGTTGGCGTTCAGGCTGAAGCGCTCGTCGGCGGACCCGTTGGAGCACACCCCTGGTGCCGGGTTGGGGCCGCCCGACGTGTCCAGGACCAGGGAGCGGTCGGTGGCGGAGGCCAGCCTCCAGTCCCCGCTGCAGTCCGTTCCGAGCAGCGGGAGGACCGACTTGTCCCGGGCGACCACCTCACCGACCTTGCCGGCCCTGATGGTGATCTCGAACTCCGAGGAGAGCCCGGCGCGGGCGGTGGTGACCGTCCCCTTCCACGTACCGACGAGCTTCTCGGGGACATCGGTACGGCTCCCGGACGGCGCCGCGGAACCCGCGCCGCTGGCCGCCGCCGACGGGGCCGAGGCGCCCGGGGCGGGCGAGGAGGCGGAGGGCCGCCCGCCGGCGTCGGCCAGGTCCCGCCCGCCGCCGCCCGGCAGCAGGTCCAGGAAGTAGATCCCGCCCGACAGCAGGGCGAGGACGGCCGCCGCGGCCAGCACCAGGGTGCAGCTGAAGCGGCGGCCCGCGGCGCTGAGGGAGACCTGCCGCCCGTCGGACGCGGTCCGCGGCTGCGGCAACGCGCCGCTGGCGGTACCGGCCGGGCCGCCGCCTGCGGTCGCGGCGGGAGTGCCGTAGGGGCCCGCGGCCCCGGCGGCGTACGGGGAGCCCGCGCCCCGGCTGCCGT
Organism: Streptomyces sp. NRRL F-2664; assembly: GCF_000719345.1. Lineage (GTDB taxonomy): Bacteria > Actinomycetota > Actinomycetes > Streptomycetales > Streptomycetaceae > Streptomyces. The sequence goes on along the minus strand of NZ_JOFX01000039.1, from coordinate 2,944 downwards.
ACGGGCCGCCCGGCCCGCCGTACGAGCCCTGGCCGCCGTACGAGGGGTCGGGAGCGCCGAAGCCGCCGCCGGCGGGGGTGTACGCCCCGGCGGTGAAGGGGACCGGGCCCGAGGCGGCCTCCGGGGCGGGCGCGGCAGGCCCCGGCCCGCCCTCGTCGGGACCGGCCGGATCGGCGTCGAGGTCGAGCAGGCCACCGCGGCCCGGCTGGCCTCCTCGACGAGGGGTGCGGGCAGCCGGCCGGGGGCGTCGAGCGCGTCGGCGAAGGCGGCGGCGACGGCCTCCGGGGCGGGCCGGTCGGCGGCCTGCTTGGCCAGGCAGGCCTCGATCAGGTCGCGCAGCTCGCCGGCCGGGAGCTCGCCCAGCTCGGGCGGCTCGTGGACCACCTTGTAGAGGAGGGTGGCGGAGTTGTCCCCGGTGAACGGGGGCCGGCCGGTCGCCGCGAAGGCCAGGACCGCGCCGAGCGAGAACACGTCGGCGGCCCCGGTGACCCCCTTGCCGAGGATCTGCTCGGGCGCCATGTAACCGGGCGAGCCGACCGAGACACCGGTGGAGGTGAGCGAGGCGGTTCCGTCGGTGGCCCGCGCGATCCCGAAGTCGATCAGGCGGGGCCCGTCGAGGGTGAGCATCACGTTCGACGGCTTCACGTCCCGGTGGACGAGGCCGAGTCCGTGCACGGCCACCAGGGCGCGGGCGAGCCCCGCGCCGACCGCCCGTACCGCCGGCTCGGGGAGCGGACCGTGCGCGGCGAGGGCGCGGTCCAGGGAGGGGCCCGCCACGTAGCCGGTGGCCACCCACGGGACCGGGGCCTCCGGGTCGGCGTCGAGGACCGGCGCGGTCCACTCGCCGCCGACCCGCCGGGCCGCGTCGACCTCGCGGCGGAAGCGGGCCCGGAACTCCTGGTCGGAGGCGAAGTGCGGGTGCACGATCTTGACGGCGACGGTCCGCCCGCCGGCGCTGCGCCCCAGGTAGACCCGGCCCATGCCACCCGCGCCGAGCCGGCCGAGCAACCGGTACGCGCCGATGGTCCGCGGCTCACCGGCTTCCAGCGGATGCATCGCGCCCCCAATTCCCCGTCGTGCCGGGCACCTTGTGGCATCCGGCCGAGCAGCAGCCTAGGGGGTGCGGGCCGGGGCGGGGGTGCGGCGTCACCTTTTGCATTTCCCCCGCACGGTGGAGAAATGCGGAAAGCGGGAATTCCCGGGAAACCGGGCATTCACCTGTCGGGCGCTTCCGATCCACCCGGCGGTAAACCCGATCAGCACTCCTGAACCACTGCGCCCAGCAGCTCCACCGAGACGTCCGCCGGATACCCCGTCGTCGGTCCGGTTCGGCGGGCGAATTCCCGTACCCCTGCGAGCTGGTCGGGGCCGAAGCGGAAGTCGAGCGTGGTGAAGTACCGCTCCAGCAGCTCCGCGTCGAAGGACTCCCAGCGGGCCGCCTGCTCGGCGACCTTGGTGACCTCCTGGAGGGAGAGGTCGCGGGAGGCGAGGAAGGCCTCGTGGACCTTCTGTACGACGGCGGGCTCCCGGGCGAGGTAGTCCTTGCGGGCGGCCCAGACGGCGAAGACGAACGGCAGCCCGGTCCACTCCTTCCACATGTGCCCCAGGTCGTGGACGGTCAGCCCCAGCCGGGGCGCGTCGTGCAGCGAGGCGCGCAGCGCGGCGTCGCCGATCAGCACGGCGGCGTCGGCCTCCTGCATCATCACGCCCAGGTCGGGCGGGCAGGTGTAGTAGTCGGGCCGCACTCCGTACTGCTCGGAGAGCAGCAGCTGGGCCAGACGTACGGACGTACGGGAGGTCGAGCCGAGGGCGACGCGGGCTCCGTCGAGCTGCTCCAGGGGGACCTGCGAAACGATCACGCAGGACATCACCGGGCCGTCGCAGCCGACCGCGAGGTCGGGGAAGGCGACGAGGCGGTCGGCGTTGCGGAGGAATTCGACGAGGGTGATCGGGGCGATGTCCAGCTCCCCCTCGACCAGTCGCCGGCTCAGCTTCTCGGGGGTGTCCTTGGTCAGCTCCAGGTCCAGCAGCGTGCCGGTTCTGGCGAGCCCCCAGTAGAGGGGCAGGCAGTTCAGGAACTGAATGTGGCCGACGCGGGGCCGGCTGCGGTAGACGTCCACATCGCGAGACTAGTCCCCCGGTCTGCGTCAGCCTTGAGGCGGGTCTCAAACGTCCGAGTGACGTGATCTTTCCCTCTGGTCTCGGCCGCAGGGTGCGTGCTACGCTCGACGCAAGTTGCAGTTTGGTTTCCCTTGCAGTACGAGGCCTGCGGAGAATGTGACCCGCAGGCTTTTGTAGTTTTCAGACTTCTTAGCAGGTTCTGGAGCAGGGCGACCCTTTGGCCCATAGGAGGGCTCATGGCTACCGGAACCGTGAAGTGGTTCAACGCTGAAAAGGGCTTCGGCTTCATCGCCCAGGACGGCGGCGGCCCGGATGTCTTCGTCCACTACTCCGCGATCAACGCCTCTGGCTTCCGCTCCCTCGAGGAGAACCAGACGGTGAACTTCGACGTCACGCAGGGTCCGAAGGGCCCGCAGGCGGAGAACGTCACCCCGGCCTAGTCGCCTGGGCCAACCTCGTCGCGGGTTGGAAAGCAGTACCCAAGGAGCCCTGTCCCCTCTGCGCGAGCAGAGCGGCAGGGCTCCTGCCTTTTCCTCCCGGGGCGGGAGGCCCTGGGCGGGAGGGGACGCAGATGCGCCTCTGGGCCCGCACCGTGTGCACGGTGCGGGCCCAGAGGCGCCCTACGGCCCGGACCCGTGCGGGTCCGGGCCGCCGCGTTGGGCTACTTGGGGGTGGCGGCCGGGGCCGGGGCCGTGATCTCGATGTCGAGGATCAGGATCACGCCGTCCGGGGTGGCCAGGCGCAGCTGGTAGGTACCCGGGGCGAGGTCCGCGTCGGTGAAGACCTCCGGCAGCACGATGCGGCCGTCGGCGCCGGTCGCGGG
>NZ_JOFX01000038.1 GCF_000719345.1 Streptomyces sp. NRRL F-2664 | reverse complement strand
GACACATCACGAGTGATCAAAGTGGCAATCATCGACAACCTCCGCCGAAACAGACCCGGCCACCACTGCTCACACCCTCGGAAGCAGAAAGAACACCCCACCAACGAGATGCCCCATACCGACACACACCACCCTGACCACCCCCCTTCACCAAACCATCCACCCCGCGTAACAAACCCGCCACAAGCCCCCAAAACACACCAAACCACCCCCCACCACCACCCCACCCCCTAACCCAACACCACCCCACCACCACCAGCCCCCAGACGACGCCTGACCAGGTCCTCCTGCGCCAACCGGCGAAGGAGCTCAAAAATCGGCGCACACACCGCCAGGACCACCACCGCGCGCTCCGCCAGCAACACCGGATCATCGATACCCGCCGCGCGCTCCAGATCCAGGCTCGCCACCGACCCCGCCAACCGCGCATACGCCACCAGCTCAGCCGGCGCGTACTGCGCATCCAACCGGCGCAACTCCCCCAGAGCCACCCGCAACCCCTCCACATGCGGCGAACTCTCCGGCACCCGCCACCCCAGCGCCGTCAGCAGCTCCGCCACCTCCGCCCCGGCCGCGGCGTCACCCTCGGGCAATTCCTCCGGACGGCCGGACCCGACCGGCAGGGCATAGCTGACCGCCCCCAACGCACCCTCGGCGCCCTGGGCCCGATCGACAGCCCCGAGAACCTCACGCGTGGCTGCGATCGACAGACCGCCGAGCGAGGTCAAAGCCTTGATCAACCGAAGCCGCCGAACATGCCCCTCCCCGTATTCGGCCAGGGTCGCAGCCGTCGCCCGCCCCGCAGGCAGCAGGCCCTCCCGCAGGAAGTACTTGATGCTGGCGACCGGTACGCCGGTCGTCCGGCTGAGCTCCGAGATCTTCATTGCGGCTTCCCTGCTTCTCGGTCGTGCGGTCCGGCACCGAGCTCCCGGCGTCGGCAATTGGACACCACCCACAAGATACTGCCACTATCCACTGGCTGGATACCTGAAGTATCCAGTTCGTCCATGCAGCCAGCCGCCGCACCGGAGAGTCGATGCCTCAGCCCACGCCGCCGCCCCCGTCCGTGCTCCGCCGACCCCGACTGTGGATCGGGACGGGACTCATCGCCGCAGTGGTCTCGATGCTTTTCGCCCTGCTCTACGTAGGCGGCAATGTCGACCCCAGGGGCAATCTGCGCGACCTGCCCGTCGCCCTGGTCAACGCCGACCGCGGCGCCCCGGCGGGCGGCGGCGGCCCCCACGTCAACATGGGCGACCAGGTCGTCTCCGGGATACAGAAGGCCGCCAAGGGCGACAAGAGCATCGACTGGCAGGTCCTGAGCCGGGCGGAGGCCGACGAGCGGCTGGGCAAGGGCAAGCTCTTCGGCGCCCTCGTCATCCCCGACGACTTCTCCGCCACGGTGATTGGGCTGACGGCGCCGCAGCCCGCGCCGCAGGGCAAGGCCGCCCCGCCGACGCTGACCGTGCTGACCAACCAGGCCGCGGGCAGCATCGGCTCCTCCATGGCTTCGCAGGCCGCGCAGAAGGCCGCCCACGCCGCTTCCTCCCAGCTCGGCCAGGAGCTGCTGAAGCAGGCCGGGTCCCAGAAGGCCCCGATCCCGACGGCTGCGCAGCTCAAGCTGGCCGATCCGGTGACCGTGACGGTCACCGACGGCCACCCCGTCGGTCAGCGCAGCGCCATGGGCCTGAGTGCCTTCTACTACGCGCTCGTCCTGGTCGTCTGCGGGATGCTCGGCGCCAACGTGGTGAACTCGCAGGTGGACACCGCGCTCGGATACCTGCACACCGACTTCGGCCCCTTCAGGAAGCGCGAACCCGTCCAGCACACCAGCCGCGTCCGCACGCTGGCCATCGGCATGGCCCTCATGCTCGGTCTGTCGCTGGTCATGGGCACCCTGGTGGAGGTCGCCACGGTCGCCGTCCTCGACATGGACGCGTCCCACCTGGGCCTGCTGTGGCTCTACTCCGTCGCGACCATCGCGGTCGTCGGCATCGGGAGCCTGGCCCTGTTCGCCGCATTCGGCACCCCGGGCATGCTGATCGCCACGATCGTCTTCGTCGCGATGGCCGTTCCCTCGTCCGGTGCCACCGTGCCCGTGCAGGCGCTGCCCGGGTTCTTCCGCGGTCTCGCCGAGTTCGAGCCGCTGCGCCAGATCACGGAGGGGCTCCGCTCCCTGCTCTACTACGGGGCCCAGGCCGACGCGGGGCTCGCCCGGGCGTGGGTGTCGATGGGCGTCGCCCTCGTCGCGGCGCTGCTCTTCGGCTTCGCCACCACCCGCCTCTACGACCTCCGGGGCCTGCACCGGATCCCCCGGCCGGGCACGGACACCGAGACCGAGGCCGCGACCGAGGCCGCAGCCGCAGCCGGGACGGGCGTCGGGACCCGCAACGGAACCCCCGTCGGAACCCGCCCGGAGACCCACGGCGAGTCCGACCCGGCGGCCCCCGCCGAGGCCTCCACGTCCTCCGAGGCCACCGCACCCGCCGCCACGTCCTGATCCGGCCCTCGCCGACCCCCGCGCGGGGCTCGCTTGACTGGTGGACGGCGCGACAGGTAGGGAGAGGCTGTTCATCGCGCAAGGTGTGAAACGGGGGACCTATGAAGCCGCTCGAATCGGGCGATCCTACTTCGCTCGGCGACGGCCGCTACCGGCTGGTGGGACGGCTCGGCCAGGGCGGCATGGGGGTGGTCTACCTGGGCCGCTCCCGGTCGGGCCGTGCGGTCGCCGTCAAGGTGGTACGCCCCGAACTGAGTACCGAGCCCGGCTTCAAGCGCAGGTTCGCCGACGAGGTGGCCGCGGCGCGGCGGGTCGGCGGCTTCCACACCGCGCCGGTGGTCGACGCCGACCCGGACGGGGAGCCCGCCTGGCTGGTGACCGCTTTCGTGCCCGGACCCACCCTGCAAGCGGTACTCGCGCGCGTCGGCTCGCTGCCCCCGGACACGCTCACCGTCCTGGCGGCCGGCCTGGCCGAGGCCCTGGAGGCGATCCACCGCGCGGGGGTCATCCACCGCGATCTGAAGCCCGCGAACATCATCATCGCGGAGGACGGGCCGCGCGTCATCGATTTCGGCATCGCGCGTGCCCTGGACGGAACGTCTCTCACGCAGACCGGCCTGCAAGTCGGCACGCCGGGGTTCCTGGCACCCGAACAGCTCACCGGCGGCAGGGTACTGACTCCCGCGGTCGACATGTTCGCCCTGGGGGTGGTGCTCACCCAGGCGGCGGGCGGAGCCCCGTTCGGCGACGGTCCGTCCGCGGCCCGGCACTACAAGGTCGTCTACGAGGAGCCGGACCTGACCGCGGTGCCCGCTGAACTCCGCGAGGCGATCGGCGCCTGTCTGGCCAAGGACCCGGCGGCACGGCCCACCCCGGCCGCCTTCCTCGGCGCTCTCACGGTCCGCCACCCGGACGGTGACTCGTGGCTGCCCGCGGCGGCCACGCAGCTGCTCCCGCCCCCGGAACCGACGGTGACGGCCACCGCCCCCGACAGCCCGCCGGTGAGCCGTGCGGAGGAGCTGTCGGAGAGCCCGCAGGCGGAACCACCGGCCACCCCGCAGCCCCTGCCGACGTCGGACACCGCCCGGCCCGGCGTGGCGGAGCCCCGTACGGAAGAGCCCCGTACGCCAGAGCCCCGTACGCAAGAGCCGCGTGCCGAGCGGCCCTTGGCGGAACAGCCCCGAACGGTGACGGGACCCGTGGTGGCGCCCTCGTCGTCCGCAGCCGCGACCGCGCACGCCCCGCATGCCCCGCATGCCTCGCACGCGCAGCAGGCGGCGACGGAGCGGCCCCGGCGTCGTCCCGCCCTGGTGGCGGCAGCGGTCGTGGTGGCCCTCGTGGCTGCCGGCCTGTCCGCGTGGCAGCCCTGGAACGATTCCGCCAAGGACAGCGCGAAGCCCCCGGCCGAGTCCCCCACCGGATCGGCCTCCGCCCCGGGTCCCGCCCCGTTCCCGACCGGGCCCCTGCTGATCCGGCAGGACACCGCCCCGGGCTGGCCCGCCACCTGCCACGGCGTCATCGCCCGCCGGGACGCCGGGACGGAGAAGCCGGTACCGCTGATCGCAGGAGGCGCAGGCGCCTGCGACACGCTTCCCCAGTGGTCTCCCGACCGGAAGTCGTTCGCGTTCACCCGCACTACGCCGGAGGGCACGGCCGTGTGGACCGCCGACGCCGACGGTTCGAACGCGCGCCGGATCGCCCCCATCGCCGCCGGCCGGGTGTCGTGGTCGCCGGACGGCAGCCAGCTGGCCGTGCTCCGCAAGAAGGACGGCGTGCAGCAGCTGTTCGCGGTGAGCGTGGCCGACGGGGCGTCCCGCCAGCTCACCTCGGGCTCGGCGCAGGTCGAGGATCCCGCATGGTCGCCGGACGGCAGGAGCATCGCGGTCTGCCTGCAGGCAGGGCCCGAGAACTGGCAGATCCACGTGGTCGACCCCACGGCCCCGGACCGCGCCCCCCAGCAGGTGACCCGGCTCCCCCACGCGGCACTCGACCCGGTGTGGTCACCCGACGGCACCACCTTCGCCTACACGGCGGGCATCTACGGCACGGGCACCCAGGGCGACATCCGCCTCGTGGACGCCGACGGCAGCGACGACCGCGGACTCGTCACCACCGGCGACCACGAGATGGACCCCACCTGGTCGGTCGACGGCGCGTGGGTGGCGTTCGTCCGTGGCCCCTACGAGAAGCCGGCGATCCGGGCCGTCCGCAAGGACGGGTCCGACGAGCGGGCCCTCACGCCGGGCGGCTCCGCGGAGGGGCACCCCGCCTGGCGGTGAGCCGCGGAATCGGGGCGCCGCCGGAGGACGCGGGCGTGGGCCGCGGCTCCGGGGCCACGTCCGCTGCCCGGTCCCCCGACCGGTCGCTGCGCTGCTCCGCTCCCTCCCGCGCAGTGCCTTCAACGCAGTGCCTTCCGTCCGCGCCGGAGGGGGCATGTTGACGCCGTACGCCGCCCCGCTTCCGCCCGCTCTGCCCGGCGGGAGCTACGTCGTGCCCGCCGGGCCGTCCCGGCTCCGTGGCGAACCGGTGCTGTGCAGCCGGCAAGCCCCGATTCGTGACGCCGTCACCACCGCCCGGATGCGGGGGCCTTCGGAACCGCTCACCGGCGTGGTGTACCCAGGCCCCGCCGCAGCGTTGACGCGCGAGAAGCGGTAGCGGCGGCGCGGACCGCGTGCCGGGAGCGGTAGGCGAGTGACGGTTTGCCGTGGGTGTCCGCGGCGGTGATCAGCAGACCGCCCAGTGCGGACAGGTCCGTCAGGAAGTGGGTGCGCTGCCGTGCGCGCTCCTCCGGGTCGTCCTCCGTCCAGAAGGCGTGTGCGGCGAGGGAGGTCGGCACCAGCGTGGCCGCGAGGGTGACCGCGGCCAGGCGTGGGGCGCGCCCCGTCGCCAACAGCAGACCCGCCGTGGCCTGGAGCGCGCCCGTGGCGCGCAGCAGTTGCCGCGGATCCGCGGTGGCGAGGGCCGGCAGGCGGTCCGAAACGGAGATGCGGTCCGCCGGCGGAGTACGGTCCGCCGGGATGCGGTCCGGCACCGTGGTGGGGTGCGTGGGGATGCGATCGGCCACCGCCCGTACGACGGACTGTACGAGGTCCGCCGACGCGGTGTCGGGCCGGCGTACGGTGTGCAGCCCGGCGGTGATGAACGGGGCGGCGAGCAGGGGGCGTGCGAGTTTTCGTAGGAGAGCCATGTCGCGCTGCTGCCCCGCCCGGAGGCGTCCATCCGGTCCATCCGGGCCGTACTGCGCGTCAGGACTCGCCGTCGATGCCCGTGACGGCGGGAGGACCGAGCGGGGCGTCCTTCTCCGCGAAGCCGAGTTCCTGGAGGGTGGACGACAGGAGCCGGACGGCGTCGGCCTCGGCGTTCGACCGGTCCAGGGCTTCGACTTCGAGCCGTACGGAGAAGGTGCCGCCCTCGTGGACCGTGAGCAGTTCCACGTCTTCCGTCTCGCTCAGGTCGGTGTGGTGCGAGGCCAGCCTCTTTGCCAGCTCGGAACGGGTCGCGTCGTCGATGTCCCTCAGGAACGTGCCGGGCACGGTGATGACGTAGGTGGTCACTGCTGCCTCCAGTCGGTCGGCTGGGCTGAGTTGTGTGGATGCCCCGGTATCGGCCTTCGAATCCCCCGCGGTGGGCCGGCGCAATCCCCGGGGCGACCGGTCGTGCCCGATGTGGTGAGGCCGTGAACGGTTGCCGCGCCACCGAATAGAGCCACCCATAACGGCCAGGAGAGGGAGGAAGGACATGGACGAAGACGAACCGGATGGAGGAACGACGATGAACTGGCGCCATGAGGCGGCCTGCCGGTGGGAGGACCCCGATCTCTTCTTCCCCGTCGGCTCCAGCGGCCCGGCACTCCTCCCGATCGAGGAGGCCAAGGCGGTGTGCCACCGTTGCCCGGTGCGGGAGGCCTGCCTGGAGTGGGCCCTGGACGGGGGTCAGGAGTTCGGGGTGTGCGGAGGCTTGAGCGAGGAGGAGCGCCGGGCCGCCAGGAGGCGCAGGGCGCGGGCTCGGGCGAGTCGTTCCGGCGGATCCTCCGGCTGATGCCCCTGATGCCCCGGCGGTGGCGGCGGGAGGGGTGTGGTGCGGGAGAGCGGTGCCCGCTCGGCTGCCCCGGCACGCCGGAGGGCGCCGCTTCCTCGGCGGTCAGTGGAGCCCTCGGTCGTCGCCGCGGAACGCGAAGGACTCGCCGATGGTGCGGCCGGTGCACTGACCGGCACATGCGCCAGAAGCGGGTGGTGAGGTGGTCGAAGCGGGTGGCGATCGCGACGCGGAATTGCTCGACGTGTATGCCGTGTTCGACCAGGTTGCGGGGCTTGAGAGCTCCCGGTCGGAGGCCGGCGGCCTTCCGGCGGCCTGAAGCCCGCCGCGCCCGGTCGGCCCTCGGATCCGCCGGTTCCGGCGTCACCGCACGGATGGCCCCCGCGCCGCACGAACCGGCGGATCGCCCCGGACAGTACGCCTTGTCCGCGGTGGGCGCGTCGGACCTGCGGCGGACCTGTACGGGCTCAGGACCGCAAGTAGGTGAGGACGGCGAGAACCCTGCGGTGGTCCGGCGCCGAGGTCCACGCCGGCTCGTCGAGCGCCGTATTCGTCCTGGAGGACGGCGTGGCGCTCGTCGGGTCCGACGCCCGGGCTGTTGAGCCGGTGTCCCTCGCGGTAACGGCCCGCCTTCCGCTCGCCGCGGGGAAGGTGAGCGACCTGGACGACGACTCGATCATCGTCAACGAGGCGCGGTGGAGCTGGCGGGTACAGCCCTGCAGGCGCACCGAGGTGACGGCTCGGCCCCCCGCCGGGACGGTGTGTCCGGCCCCTCGGGGCCGGACACACCGCGGTGCGGGGCAGGGCTCGCAGCACGCGCCCGCCGCGCACTCGCCACGGGGACGACCGTTTCTCCGTGGCCGACAGGCCCGGGACCACGCCTGCGCCACGGGCCCGGGGGATCCCCGCCTGCCTGCCGGGTGTCGTCCTCGGATCAGCCAGTCGTCCGCGAGGGAGCGGTGGCCGTGGCGTCCGCCACCGCGTATCCGGTCATCCGTACCGGTTCGGTCCCGGCAGCGTTGTGCCGTGCGGCCCAGTTCTCGAGGGCTGCCCTGCAGGCGTGGTCCAGGTGCCGGACGTCGGTCAGGTCGAGCTCGATGGGCCGGTCCTTCGGGAGTGCCTCCAGGGTGTGCAGGATGCGGGGCAGGCGGAGGAAGGTGGCATTGCCGGAGAGGACGACCACGATCCGCCCGCCGGTGAGTGGCCGCGTTTCGAGGTGAACGTGGGAGGTCTCCCATGCCGACTTCGCCACCGCAAGCACCAGTCCCAGCACCACCCCTTCGAACATGCTGGTGGCCAGAATGGCGACGGCCGTGATCACGAGGATGAGGAACTCGTCGCGGTGGCTGCGCCACAGCGCGACGAGGTCCTTGACGGGGATCAGCTTGCAGCCCGCGTGGACCAGTACGCCGGCGAGCGCTGCGAGCGGGATGACTCCGATCGCCGCCGGGAGCAGCGCGGTGAAGAGCAGGAGCCACAGTCCGTGCAGGATGCGCGAGGCTTTGGTCTTCGCGCCGGCCTGGACGTTGGCGGAGCTGCGGACGATGACCGCGGCCATGGGGAGCGCTCCGAGTGCTCCGCATACGGTGTTGCCGATGCCCTGCGCGACGAGTTCCTTGTCGTAGTGCGTGCGCGGACCGTCGTGCATCCGGTCGATCGCCGCTGCGCTGAACAGCGATTCCGCCGACGCGATCAGCGCGAAGCCCAGGACGGTGCCGAGCGCGGCGGCGCTGCCCAGGGATGCCAGGTCGCTTGCGGCGGGCGGTTGGACCGCCTCCAGGAGACCCTGCACCTGCACACTGGCGGTGTCCAGGCCGCCGATCGCCGCGGCGGCGGTGGCGAGGGCCACGGCGGCAAGCGGGGCGGGCACCCGTTGCACTCCGGCAGGGAGCCTCTTCCATCCGACGAGGACGGCGATGGTCCCCAGGCCGACCGCGAAGGAGGTGAGCGCGGTGCCGCTGGTGGCGATCTGCCCCATCAGGCCCGGGGTTCCCAGGACCTTCTCCGGTCCCGAGCCCGGCTGCTTGGCGCCTGCCATCGTGTAGAGCTGCCCGAAGATGAGCACGAGCCCGATGCCGGCCAGCATGCCCTGGACGACGGACACGGAGATGGCCCGGAACCAGCGCCCGAAGCGCAGCAGGCCGAGCGCGATCTGGAGCATTCCGGCGGCCAGCACGATGGCGCCGAGCTTGCCGAGGCCGAATTCCCGTACGGCTTCGAAGACGAGCACGGTCAGTCCGGCTGCCGGGCCGCTGACCTGCAGGGCGCTGCCGGGCAGGAAGCCCACGACCAGTCCGCCGACGATGCCGGTGACCAGGCCGAGTTCGGCGGGCACGCCCGAGGCGACGGCCACCCCGACACAGAGCGGCAGGGCCACGAGGAACACCACCAGCGAGGCGAGCGCGTCCTGGCGCAGCGTGGCGGGGTTCCCGCGAACGGCACGCATGAGTAACTGTCGTCCCGATGTCATGGCGCGCCGGTTCACAGGACGCCGAACGCGGGGTTGCCGTCGTCGGCCCGGTGCGCCCTGACGTAGCCGGTGTGCACCTCGTAGTACCAGGCGTGGAGCCCCAGCCGGCCCGCCTCGACGCCTTCCCGCACGCAGGGGTAGCCGCGCAGGGCTTCGAGTTGTGCGAGGGCATGGGCCTGCACAGCGTCCGCGACGTCGGACGAGTGGCCCGGCAGTGAGCGGACGGGCGCGTCCGCGGGTACGGCCACGTCCAGCCAGTCTCGGACGGCGGGTACGGAGGAGAGGTCCTCGCCGCGGACCACGGCCCCTACCGCGCCGCAGTGGGAGTGCCCGCACACGACGATGTCGCGGACGCCGAGCACGCGGACGGCGTACTCGATCGTGGCCGCCTCACCGCTGGGGCGGCCGTCATCGGGACAAGCCGGGACGATGTTGCCGGCGGTGCGGAGTTCGAAGAGCTCACCCGGGCGCGCCCCGGTGATCAGAGCGGGTACGACGCGCGAATCCGAACAGGTGATGAACAGGACTTCCGGGGACTGCCCTGCCTCCAGGGCCTGGAAGTGTTCGGCGTGTCGGGGGTCGGCGACGTGCAGGGCCGAAAAGGAGCGCGCGTTGTCGATCAGTGACTTCATGATGGCCTGCCTCCTGCGCCTGCGCGGCTTGCGGCCGGGGCGCGGTGTGGTCGGTCGGGTCGGTCGGGAGGGGTCGGGTGTGGCCGGGTTTCATCGGTGCCGCGTCTTCGGGGCATGCGTCACACCCTGTTGCGGCGGAGGGCGTTCGCAGCCGCAACTCCAATTTTTCTAGCACATTACCTATCGGTGACAGATTATTTACTGTCAGAATCTGTACAAAAATGAAACTTGACCTTGAGGCGCGGCTTCGGGCCCTCGCTCGACCTCGTCGGGGCCAGGTACTTCGCATCCGGAATCAGGAGCGCGGCGCCCTCAAGGCGTCTGCGCCCCGAGCCGTCCGCAGCCGTGCACCGGATCCAGCAGTCACCGAACGGCGGCGCGTGCGACTCGACTACTCTCAAACGCGTGATCGAGTACGTGCATCAGCTCGGAGCCGCCCCGGCCGTCGCAGGCCCCGCGCCCACCACCGCAACCCCCGTGGTCTGGGCCCTGAACACCACCATCGACGTCGTCGGCGGCCACCCGGTCGCCGACGCGGACTCCGTCCTCGACGGCGAGGAGCGCGAGCGCGCCGCCCGCTTCCACCATCCCGGGCTGGCCCACCGCTACGTCGCCTCCCACCTCGCCCTGCGCATCCTGCTCGGCATCCACCTCGACCGGGCGCCCCGCACCATCCGGCTGGGCCGCGAGGACTGCCCGTGCTGCGGCGCCCCGCACGGCCGCCCCAACATCCCCGGGAACCCGCTCCACTTCTCCCTCTCCCACAGCGGCGACCACGCCTACATCGCGCTCGCCACCACCCCCGTCGGTGTCGACATCGAGGAACATCCCACCCCGCAGACCATCACCGACGTCCTCCACCTCCTCCACCCCACCGAGACGCAGGAGCTCACCGCCCTGCCCGCCGAGCGGCGCACCACCGCGCTGGCGCGTTGCTGGGCCCGCAAGGAGGCCTGCCTGAAGGCAGCCGGTACCGGCCTCGCGAACGGCCTTGCCGACCCGTACGTCAGCACCCTCCCCCGACCGTCCGCGGTCCCGGGCCACTACCTCACCGACCTGCCGGCCCCCGCCGACTACGCGGCCGCTCTCGCCACCCTCCTCCCCGCCTGACGACGGTGCTCCGGCGGGCGCGCCCGTCAGGAGGCCGGGGGCGGAGCAGCCGGGCGGCCTGTCGGGGGTGGGCTCAGGTGCTCTTCAGGCGGCGGACGAACTCGTCGCCCAGGCGCCGCTGGAGGTCGGCCAGTTGTTCGTCGGTCAGGCCCTTGAGGTCACCCGGGTCGCCCCCGCCCTTCGCCGCGCCGTCCTGTTGCTTCTGCTGCTCGCGGCGTTCGAGTTCCTGCTGCTCGGGCGAGCCGGGCGCCGCGTACGCGCACCGGATGAGGGCGCCGTCGGCGGCCTTGAGGCAGGTGGCCTCGCGCCCGTCGACGGGGCCCCGCCCCTCCACGCGGTAGCGGATGTTCTGCTCGCTGCCGATGGTGGCCGTCCACGTGCTGCCGCCGGTGGGGACGATCTCGAACACCTCGTCGTCGTTGTAGCAGCAGACGTCCCGGTACTCGGCCTTGATGAGCGCCACGAGGGCCTTCGGCGAGGACCAGGCGGGATCGAGGCGGTAGACGGTCATCGGGGCGAGGGCTCCGCCCTGGTGGCGGGTCGGCACCGTCGACACGGCCACCACCGAGCTGGCGTCGCCCTGCGGGGTGAGGGGGGTGACGTAGGCACTGCCGCCGGTGGAGGCGCCGTGGCGGAGGGTGAACTCGGACTCGTTGCCGTCGTTGGCGCCGTCCTCGGATGCGTCCCAGCCACTGCGCTCGAACCACCAGTCGCCGAAGCCGCCCACTGCGGCCGTGCCCTCGCGCTGGCGCGCGGCGAGACTGAGCGGGTAGGAGGGGCCGGGGACGTCGGACGTGTCGGCGGTGACCGTGAGCCGGCCGGTCCTGCCGTCGTAGAGGGCCACGCCCGCGGGGCGTTCGGTCACGACCAGGAGCCCGGTCTGGCGCTTGAGGGGGACGACGACGACCGGATCGCCGTTCGAGCAGGTGACGTAGGCGTCGTCGGCCTCGAAGCGGACCCACCGCTTCACAGCCGAGATCTTCCGGCCGAGGTTGTGGGTGAACCAGCCGCCGATCCGGGCGTCCGCCTTCTCCACGTCGAAGGGGCAGCGCTCCTGGCTGCGGCCGGTGCCGCCGAGGGGGACCTCTTGCACGAGGCCGACCTCGTAGCCGGCGAGCCAGCCGCGACGCTCGACCAGGGCGCCGAAGCGGTCGGAATCAGGGAGGTAGGTGATGTCCGCTATCTCACCGGTCACGTCGCCCAGGTGCGGGGCGGCCTGCGCCTTGCCCACCACGTACGGGGAGCGGGCGGACAGTGCGGGCACCGGGTCGGTCACGATCTGCGCGGAGGTCATGTAGGCGCGGTCCTGCAGGTAGGCCCCGTACACGAGCCAGCCGACGGCGAGGACCAGCGCGAAGGCTCCGCCGAACCAGCCGAGGACGATGGCCGCGGTACCGCCGCCCGCGGGACGGCCGGCGCGCCGCCGGAGCCGTCGCAGGACCAGCCCCACCGCGATGCAGCCCGCCACGGTGAAGAGGGGCAGGGCGAACCAGGCGAACAGCTTGCGCAGTTCCCAGACCATGACGGTCGTGTAGTAGGAGGCGTACCACAGCACGAATGCCGTCGTCAGTACGGTCAGTCCCCAGCCCCATGCCCGTGCCATCGGTGCCCCCGCCCCCGGACCGGGCCCCCGCCCGGTGCCGCTCGATCGATTCTGCACCTCCGGGCCGGACCGTGTCAGCGGTCATGCGTCATCCACCGCGAGACATGGGCGGGCCCGCACGGGCCGAGTCGTACGCGCCCGTACGTGCGCCGGCGCGCCTCCGCACGCCCCCGCGGGAGGTGATGACCGCATGCTTCGCCACCTCGACCATGGCCTGCACCACCACGATCCGGAACGCTCAACTGTCACGGGGGAAGCATGGGACGACGCTGGCTGATCACCGGATGCTCCTCGGGGCTCGGACGTGCGCTGGCCACGGCCGCGGCACGGGCCGGGGACGCACTGGCGGTCACCGCACGCAAGACCGCAGATCTGGAGGACCTCGCCGCCGCCCTGGCCGGCCGCATCGTGCCGATCCCGCTCGAACTGCGGGACGCCGCCTCCTGCGAGGAGGCGGTGCGTCGTGCCGCCGACCGCCTGGGCGGCATCGACATCCTCGTCAACAACGCCGGGGGCGGGCTGTTCGGCGCGGTCGAGGAGGTCTCGGACGCGGAACTGCGCGACCAGTTGGAGACCCTGGTGGTGGGTCCGTGGCGGCTCGCGCGCCTCGTCCTGCCGCTGATGCGCGCCCAGGGCCACGGCCACATCGTCAACGTCTCCTCCGTGGCCGGCCGCATGGCGTTCCCGGGCCTGGCCGCCTACGTCGCCGGCAAACACGCCCTGGAAGGCATGAGCCAGGCCCTGGCCGCCGAGGGCGCCCCGCACGGCATCCGCGTCACGGTGATCGAGCCGGGCATGTTCGCCACGCGCTACGGCGCGTCGATGACGCAGGCGCACCGGAGGATCCCGGCGTACGACGTGACCAACCGCGAGATGCTCGAAGGCGCGCGGGGCATGGCGGACAACCCGGAGACCGGACGCCCCGAGGACTTCGCTGCCCAGGTCCTGGGCATCGTCACGGCCGAAGAACCCACTCCGCTGCGCATCCCGGTCGGCGCGGACGCCTACGGCTACCTGGAGCAGGCCGACGACATCTGGCGCGAGGAATTCGCCACGGCCCGAAGGCTCACGCAGGGCACACCCCCGCCGTCGCCCTGAGCGGGGCGGCCGAGCCGGATACGGATGCCCGCTGCGCGAGCCACGATCGTCCGCGGCACAGGACGGGCGACCGCCGAGTACGTCCCCGCCACCACCAGTTCCGCCCGCCCGTTCGTGACCGGGCGGTCGGGTCGGGGGCGGCCGCTCGGTGTCGAGGGGGGTGTGTGAGACTCCTTGCGGATGATCACTCGGGGGAGTCGTGGTGAACGCACTGATGAAGAGGGTGTGGAGCGGGCTGGCTGCGACGCTGATCGTGAGTCTGGCTGCCGTGGTCGTGCCCGATCACGTCCAGGTGGACGACGACGGGCGGATCCGGCTGGGCGAGCCGGCGCCGTCCGCGTCCGCGGAGGCGCCTGCGTCGGAGCCGACGTCGCCGCCGCTGACGCGGGACGCCGTGGACGAGGTGATCCGGACCGCGCTCGCAGCGGCAGGCCTCGATCCGGCGCAGGGTCGCCCGATCGCCCCGGCCGGCGCCGACTCCGACCGGACGGGCTGGACGGCCGTCCGGGAGAAGAGCGCCGCGCAGTCCGAGATGAACGCCGTCTGCGCCGACCTGGAACGGCAGGGCTGGACGCCCAACCCGAACGGCGACCGGCCCGACGCTTCCCGCAGCTACAAGCGCGGGGGCTGGCACCTGCTGGTGAGCACGCGCGGTAAGACCCTGGCGCCGTCCACCACCTCCGCCCTGACCGACTCGCAGACCCATCTGACCCTGGCCGGGCTGCAGTTGAACCTTTCCGGCCTACCCCTCCCGGAGATCACCGTCCGTATCGGCTGAACCGTCGCGGGGCACCGGGGCGGGAGCGGGCGGCGCCCCGGGCGGAGTGCCGCCCGCGCGAGGTGCCGGCGCACGGGGCGGGGCCGCGAACAGCGGCGGGCCACTTGGTGCCGGGGTCCGTTCCGACCAGCAGGCCGGCACGGCGTCGCTGCGCCCTATGATCCACCGATGGAACGGGTGCTCGTCCTCGGGATCAGCGGAGCCGGGAAGTCGACCTTGGCCAGGGCGCTGGGGCGGGGCCTCGACCTGCCCTACCACGAGGTGGACGCCCTGCACTTCTGCGGACCCCAGTGGCAGGTCAGCCCCACCTATGCGCAGGACACGGCCCGCATCGCGGCCGGGGAGCGGTGGGTGTTGGACGGCCAGGGTCCGGCGGCGGTGCGCGACCTGATGTGGGAACGGGCCGACACCGTGGTGTGGCTCGACCTTCCGCGGCGCGTGGTGATGCGGCGCGTCCTGCTGCGCTCGCTGCGGCGGAGTCTGCGGCGCGAGCGGCTGTTCGGCGGAAACCGGGAGGCCTGGCGCGATTGGCTCCAGGCCGACCATCCGGTCCGGTGGGCCTGGTCCCGGTTCGCGGAGCGGCGCGCCGGGATCGGTCGGCGGGCGGCGGACCCCCGGTTCGCGCCGCTGCACGTGGTCCGCCTGCGCAGCCCGCGCGAAGCGGCACGGTGGCTGAGCGGTCGTACCGGTGCGGCCTGATCCGGGTGCCCCGGGAAAGGGCCTGGACGGTGCCCGCTCACGAAAATTTCACAACTCGTCTCCCGCTGGTGTGAGCTCGCGCTCCGCGGAGTCCGGGTGCCGCTCCCCCGGCCCTGGCGGTGGGGCCGCTGCCCGGCGCCGGGGCGATGCGGCCGGCCTCGGTCCCTCCCGGTCACGGCGGCCGGGCCCGTATGCGGGTGGCGTGAACACGCCCTCTGCGCGGGGGTGGTGGAGCGGGTGGCTCCGACCCGGGGGCGCCGGGGAGGATGCAGGCAGCGGGCTCGGTGGGGCGGGAGGTCGGGGGGAGGACGCCGCCGGGTGGGCGCTCTGCGCGGCCGCATCGCTCCCGGCGTGAAATCGAGCCTCTGGTATCCCCGCGGCCCGACCAGTCCCAGCGGTGTCGGGACGCGTCGGGGGCTCCTGCGGCCCCCGCGCCGGCCGCAGCGGCCGTGCCCGCGTCATGTGCGGTGCGTCTTTGCCCGTTCATGGCCGGAGCATGGCAAGGATGTTACGCGCCCGTCGGACTCTTGTGGGCGGGCCGGGGGTGGGTCAACCTTTCGAGGGCGAGGCGGAGTTGACGGGTTGTCATGCACATGACGGCATGGCGGTCGCTCGTCGGCAGTTGCTCCCCCGCGCTCCATCCCCGTCCTGCACCATCCATGAGGAGGACCCCCCACATGTCCGTGATGCGTTACACCCGTCGAAGGCTCGCCGGCATCAGCGCGACCGCGGTCGCGGCCCTCGCCCTCGGCGCGGCCGCCGCCCTGCCCGCCTCGGCGGCCGACACCGGTGCGCAGGGCGTCATCGAGAACGCCGGCGCCGCCGGGACGATCTCCGGCAGCTACATCGTGACCCTGAAGGACTCCGCGGCCCGTTCCGACGCCGACAGCGGCAAGGCCGTCGCGAAGCGGTACGGCGCGAAGATCGACCGGACCTACAGCGCGGCCCTCAACGGCTACTCGCTGAAGGTCTCCGAGGCCCAGGCCCGCAAGCTCGCCGCCGACCCGGCGGTCCAGTCGGTCGTGCAGGACCGCGTCTTCACCGTCGACGCGACCCAGCCGAACCCGCCGTCCTGGGGCCTCGACCGGATCGACCAGCGGGCGCTGCCGCTGAACCAGAGCTACACCTACCCCGACAAGGCGGGCGAGGGCGTCACCGCCTACATCATCGACACCGGTGTCCGCATCACCCACCAGGACTTCGGCGGCCGCGCCTCCAACGGCTACGACGCCATCGACAACGACAACACCGCCCAGGACGGGCACGGCCACGGCACGCACGTCGCCGGTACCGTCGCGGGCGGCGCGTACGGCGTGGCGAAGAAGGCCAAGATCGTCGGCGTGCGCGTCCTGGACAACAACGGCTCCGGCACGACCGCCCAGGTGGTCGCGGGCATCGACTGGGTGACCCGCAACGCCGTCAAGCCGGCCGTGGCCAACATGTCCCTCGGCGGCGGAGCCGACTCCGCGCTCGACACGGCCGTCCGCAACTCCATAGCCTCCGGCATCACCTACGGCGTCGCCGCGGGCAACGAGTCGACCAACGCCTCCACCAGGTCCCCCGCGCGGGTCACCGAGGCCATCACCGTCGGCGCCACCACGAGCACCGACGCCAAGGCCGGCTACTCCAACTACGGCACGGTCCTGGACCTCTTCGCCCCCGGCTCCTCCATCACCTCCTCGTGGGCCACGGGCGACGCGGCGACGAACACCATCTCCGGCACGTCGATGGCCACCCCGCACGTGGTCGGCGCGGCGGCCCTCCACCTCTCGCAGAACCCGGCCGGCACGCCGGCGCAGGTCCGCGACGCCCTGGTGGCCGCCGCGACCCCGAACGTGGTGACCAGCCCCGGTACGGGCTCCCCCAACCTGCTGCTCAACGTCGGTGACGGCGGCACCGTCCCGCCGGGCAAGCGCTTCGAGAACACCGCCGACTACGCGATCAGCGACAACGCGACGGTCGACTCCCCCGTCACCGTCAGCGGGGTCACCGGTAACGCCCCGGCGGCCCTGACCGTCGCGGTCGACGTGAAGCACACCTACATCGGCGACCTCAAGGTCGACCTGGTCGCGCCCGACGGCACCCTCTACAACCTGCACAACCGCTCCGGCGGCAGCGCGGACAACATCATCAAGAGCTTCACCGTCAACGCCTCCTCGGAGGTCGCGAACGGGGTGTGGAAGCTCCGGGTGAACGACAACGCGAACCTCGACACCGGAAAGATCGACTCCTGGGCGCTGCAGTTCTGAGCGCACCGTGCAGCACGTGACTCCTGAGCCGCGATGAACAGGCGGGGGCGACCACGGGACGGTCGCCCCCGCCGCACGTGCAGGTCCGTGGCCGGGCCCGGCGGGCGTGGCAGGCGGCGCCCGTCAGTCGCGGCCGCCCCCCGCTCCGTCGAGGGCGGTGACCGTGCCGCCGCCGGCGAGGCTGCCCGTCAGGAACACCTTGCCGTCCGGGCCGGTCCAGGGGGCGGCGAGCGTGCGCTCCGCGGCGCCGGCGCGGACCGCTCCGGTCGCCGTGATGCCGGTGACCTGCCGGCTCCCGGCGGCCAGCAGGTACCAGCGGTCCGCGGGCGAGCGCCACCGGAAGCCAGCGAGGAGGTGCTGGCCGAACCGCCCGCAGGCGGCGGTGGCGCGGGCCCGTGCCACGTCCTGCGGTGCGCCGGACGGCAGGCGCAGCCGGACCGTGACGTCACCGGGTCCGGCCCAGCCGGAGGCCCGGGTGCAGGACCAGACCGCACGGCCGGCACCGTCGGGCAGCTGGGCGGCCGCGAAGTCCCAGACGTTCACGGCCCGGTATCCGCCTGCGCGCAGTTCGCCGAGCCGGCAGGCCTGGGCGGCCCAGGCGGCGCGCGCCTCGGGACCGGTGGCCTCGCGCGGCTGGCGGGCGGGGGCGGCGGCGAAACTGTCCGGCAGCGGGGTGTGGGTCAGGTGGACCGGGGACAGCGCTCCGAGGTCGGTGAGGACGAAGGAGTGCTTCTCGACGATGCGGGCGGAGGAGGTCAGCTCCAGGACGGGCCAGGTGGCACACGCACCGCCGGCCGACGGCACCGCAGCCGGTGCGGTGACCCCGTCGCCGGTGACGGCGAGCGGCCGGGCCGGGTCGCCCGCCCGGAGCAGGTCGCGGGTGGCGGCCGTGGCGATCCAGGGCGCGAGCAGGTAGCGGGCCGACGCCCCGTCGGGGGCCCGGGACAGGGTGAGGGCGGCCGCGGTGGTGACCCCGGCCTCGTCGGTACGGGTGACGTCGAGGGTGCGGCCGCCGGACCCGGTGGCGGGCTCGCTGTAGCGCACGACGCGGTCGCCGTCCCGCAGGAGCACCACCGCCCGGCCCTCGACCGCGCCCGCGTACAGCAGGTGGGACGGCCGGGCGGGGGGTTCGGCCGTGGTGCCGGGCGCCGTGGTGACCGGGGTGGCGCCCGGCGTGGCCCACGTGCCGAGGGCGCGGGTCAGCAGTGCGCGGTCGCCGGTCCGGGCGCCGCGGGCGGGCCAGGCGGTGAAGTCGACGCGGGCCGTGTCCGCCCAGGCCTCGGCGGGGACGCGCTGGAGCCGGGCGGGGTCCAGTACCGCGGCGGCCGCGGGGCCGGAGGCGGGCCGTACGTCCAGGTCGGCGGGCGGGCCGTGGACGGCGAACACGGTGACGGTCAGTGCCAGAGTGGCGAGGCCGGCCCAGGCGGCCCGTACCCTGCGGCGCCGGCGCAGCAGGTCGGTGGGGCGGGCGCTGACCACGCTGGCGTCGAACTCCGGTCGGCGCAGGGCCCGCAGAAGGTCCTCTGCGACGGGCAGCGCGAGGGCGTCCCGTACGGCGCCGGCGGGGTCGGCGCTGCCGGCCAGGCGCAGGAGGCGGGCGGTTTCGTCCTCGGCCAGGTCGTCCAGGTGGTGGAGGACGAACGCGGCCCGCACCGGGGCGGGGGCGCCGCTGAGCGTCCGGGCGGCCTCGTCGATCCCGCCGGCGGGCGGCCACAGCCTCAGGCCCCACACGAACGGCGGGACGGGCGGCCGGCCGAGGCGGGCCCGGGCGGTGCCGGCGGGGCCCGCGGGCGTGAGGGTGGCGCGCAGGACGCGGGTGCGGACCAGGGCGAGGTGCCGGTCGGGCCCGTCCGGGGCGTCGTCGGCCCGGTCGGGGCCGGCCGGCGTGCCCGGGCGGGGCAGCGCGCGCTGGACGGCCTTGTGGGCCAGCAGGACCCGGGTGTGCCGGCTCATCGAGTCCGGGAGCGTCAGGTAGGCGAGCCGGACCAGTCGCGGATACTGCTCGACCAGGACCGCCTCGGCGTGCTCGACGGCGGCCGAGCCGAATCTCTGAGAGGTGCTCACGTCCGCGTCAAACGAGTGAATCCTGCGATGGTCACACCCCCGCGGTTCCGATCACCGGCAGGCGCACCCGGACCCCGCGCGTCCGCCGCGGCGGGGGGTGCGGGGGCCCGCCGGGCATGCCGCCCGGCAGGGCCGGCGCCCCGGTGTGGGGGGCGGTTTCACGCGCGCGGCTCCTGGCCGGCCGACGGCGCGGCGGGCCGCTTCTCCTCGGGAGGGCCACTGCGCGGGGCGGCGCCGCTGCGGCGCATCGCCTGTGCCTGCGCACTCGGTGCCGTGAGGTGGGCCAGGGTGCCGGTGATCTCCAGGAGGCGGTCGAGCTGCACGGTCCGGCCGTCGAGGTGGAGTCCCGCGCCCGCCTTGTCGGTGCGGCGCCGGACCATCAGCAGCGCTGCCAGGCCGCTGGAGTCGACGCAGGACAGTCCGGCGCAGTCCAGCCACAGGTCGCGGACCTCGGCATGCGCGGCCAGGACCCGGTCCACGGTTTCGATGAGGCGGTCGGCGTGGCGGTGGTCGAGGTCGCCGCTCAGCTCGATGCGCACGGCCTCGTGCGAGGTGGAGTACGTCAGGCCGAGCGGGGCGGAGGGCAGGCTCGTCATTCAGGGGTCCCGGCAGCGGTGAGAGGGGTGAAGGTGAGGCGGGCGGCTCCGGCCCGCAGGGTGGCGGTGGCGCGGGGGAAGTCCTGGAGTTCCCGCTGCAGGAGCTGTACCGCCGGCAGCAGCGAGGTGGCCGGCACGCCGCGGGCCTCCAGGACCCCGGCGGTCCACGCCAGGAAGTCGCAGAAGAGGTCCTGGTCGCCGGTGTAGAGGGCGGCGGCGAGGAACTCGACGATGTGCGACAGGTCCTCGGCCGTGCGCTCGCGCTGCGCCTCGGTGTAGGCGCGCATCGCCGGACTGGCGTCGTCCAGTTCCTTGAACACGGCCCGGACGAGCCGGGGGCGGCTGCGGGCGACCAGGGTGTACTCCTGGTCACTGAGGTGCGGCAGGTCGTCGATGGCCTGGTGGCCGGGCCGGGGCCGGGGCAGGGGGCCGCCGGCCAGGTCGTCGGCCGCGGTCCGGGCGTCGGGGGCCCAGGCGTCCGCGCCCAGCAGGCGCGCGTAGCGACCGCCGGGTCCGAAGGCGGCGCCGCCGACGATCACGGGGGTCCCGACGGCTTGGCAGGCGGTTATGGTCGCGTGCGCGGCGGGCAGCCGGGTCGCGAGGGAGCCGGAGAGAGCGACGGCGTCCGGGCCGGTGCGGTGCAGGTGGGCAACGAGATGCGGGGCGGTCACCTGCGCCCCCAGGTAGTCGACGCGCCAGCCCCGGATGCGAAGCACCTCGGCCAGGAGGCGGGCGGGCAGGGCATGCCATTCGCCGTCCACGCAGGCCACGGTGAGACGGCCGCGGGTGGCAGTCGTGCGGGTCGCGGGATGCAGGGCGACGGCGGCGACGGCCCGGTCGTTGATGGCGGTCGCGGCGTGTTCCTGGGCGACGGTGATGCGATTGGCGGCCCACTCCCGGCCGACGCGCCCCTGTACGGCGGCGATGACGTCGATCAGGAGGTCCTCCGCGTCCATGCCCCCGTCGAGTGCGCGGAGCACCGTACCGATGGTGGTGGCCTCGTCGAACGCCATCACCGACTCCCACACCTGCGCGCGGAGTTCGTCCGACGCCGAAGCGGGAAGCGTGGCGGTGGCGGAAGCGGCGGGTGGGGCGGAATCGTACGGGCTCACGCGGTGAACCGCCCGCGGGTGTGGCCGTCGACGGCGCTGAGGTGGTTGGTGCGCGGCGCCGCGATCACGACGACGGCCATGTCGTCGTGGCGGCCCGACCCCACCCACTGGGAGGTGAGCATCTGCACGTGCTCGACCACTGCCTCGGCGGGCATCGCCGCGCACTGCGACAGGGCGCGGCGCAGCCGCTCCTCGCCGAACATGGCACCGCCCATGGGTCCTCCCCGTGCTTCGCTGATCCCGTCGGTGTACAGCACGCAGGTGTCCCCTGGGGCCAGGGTCACGTGGGCCGTCTCGGTGGTGATGTCGGGCAGCGCACCGACCAGTGTGCCCTTCGTACGGGCCTCCTCCACCCGGCCGTCGGAGCGCAGGATCAGCGGGGCGGGGTGTCCGGCGCTCGTCAGGCGCAGCCGCACCGCGTTGCCGTCCCGGGCCGCGGAGGCCAGCACCATGGTGGCGAAGCGGGTGTTCTCGGAGTTCAGCAGCGCGGTGTTGAGCAGGCTGAGCATCCGGTGGTGGTCGTCCGCCATGGGCAGGAGGGCGTGCAGCGTGTTGCGGATCTTGCCGGTCATCACCGCCGCCTGCAGTCCCTTGCCGCACACGTCTCCGAGGACGACGAGGGAGGGTGCGCCCTCGTGGGTGGCGGGGTGCACGTCGTAGAAGTCGCCGCCGACCCGTTCGTGGTCCTTCGACGGCCGGTAGCCGCCGGCGTACTCGACTCCGGAGACCTGGTGCAGCGAGGGCGGCAGCAGCTCGCGCATGAGGGTGTCGGTGATCGATGCCTGCTCCGCGTAGAGCCGGGCCGCGGACATCGCGGCGCCGGCGCGGGCGGCGAACAGGCGGGCGAAGACCTCCTCGCCCTCCGTGAATGCACTCTCGCCGTCGGCTCGGAGCAGGACCAGCGCGCCCGCGGGTACGCCGTGGCCGGGCAGGGGCGTGATGACGATCGACCCCAGGGTGTCAAGGCCCTCGGGCACCAGCCAGGCCGGGGCTGCGGACGGGTCGAGCCATCGGGAGGGGACGGGCGGGAAGCCCTGCAGCGCCTCGGCGAGCCCCGGGACCGCCTCGGGGTCGACGGCGGCGCGGGTGACGGACGGGCTGCCGCCGCGGACGCAGGACACGATCGGGAGCTCGTGGCCGTGCGCGGGGGCGATCACCAGGGCGGCGTCGGCGAGGTGGTCGGCCGCCATCTGCGCGGTGACGTCCATGCACCGGTCGAGGTTCAGGGACGACAGCAGGAGGTTGGAGGAGCGGACCAGGAACTGCGTGCGCTCCCGTTCCGTCCACAGCGCCTCCCGGGCCAGCCGGTGGTCGGTGTCGTCGACGAGCCACCACACGACGGTGCCGTCGGGGCGGGGGGTCGGGTGCGCCTCGTACGAGCGCTCGCCGACGGGCCCCTGCACGGTGCCGGACCCGGCGTGCGGGCGCTGCGCGGGCAGGTGGGCGGTGTGGCGCGCGTGCGCCGAGGCCAGCCAGCCGGGGACCGCGTCCGCCATCGCCGATCCCGGGCGGGCGTCCGGGAACACCAGCCCTGCCGCCTCGTTGGCGTGGACCACGACGGCGTCGGCGTCGGCGACCAGCACCGGGTAGGGGGCCTGACTCCACGACAGGCCCGCGGTGGGCGAGTTCGGCGTCGTCTCGGTGGAAGGAACCAAACGTTGAAGGCCCGCTGCGCGAACCCCTCACCTCTTTATCGTGTTCATCACGTCGGCCAGACCGCCGGGGGAGACCGCCGGAATCACCTCGGGACAACAGTTGTCCTCCGGCAACCATCCTCCATGGGCCGTGCACGACGCAACCGGGCATGCGGGGGACGCGGGAGCGAAGCCTCCTCCCTGGGGGTGACGAAAGGCCGAACCGCTTGCTCTTCCGGGTACCCGGTCACAAGGCCCGCGAACGATGTAGGAGGATGTCCCGGTGACCGGAGAGGAAGCGGTCGTCACCACGACGACAGAACACGACGCGACCGTCATCAGCCTGTGCGGCGAAGTGGACGAGGACTACGCGCCGTTGCTGGCCAGGGCCCTCGCGCGGGCCGCGGCGAGCGACCGGCCGCGCACGGTGGTGGACCTGTCGGGCACCCGATTCGTGGACTCCTCCGTGCTGCACGCGCTGTTCGACGCGCAGCGCGCCCACACGGCCGCGGGGGCGGTTCTCGTCCTCGCGGGCCCGTTGCACACCGCCGTCCGGCGGCTGTTCGACGTCACCGGATCGGCCCACGCTTTCCGCATGGCGGACAGCGTGGCGGCCGCGATGACATGCTGACCCCAACACCCCGTCCCCGAACGGGTCGTCACGGTACGACCCGTGCGGCCATGGGCAGGCGATGAGTATGAACGCACCCCAGCCGTCCGAAGTCCCCCAGGACTCGCAGCGGCACCGCGAGGACGACGTAGGGCGTCGCCCCGGGGGCGCCGCCGGCGACCGCCCGGCAGCGCCGCCCGACTCGGCGGCCGCGGCCCGGGACCGGGTCCGCGAGCTGCTGGTCCTCGCGGGCGTCAGCCTCGACAGCGTCACCGCCGCGGACGCGCTGCTCGTCACCTCGGAGCTGGTGACGAACGCGATCCGGCACGGTGACGGTGTCATCGCCTTCCGTGCCGACGTCGCGGACGACGTGCTGCTGCTGTCGATCGCCGATGCCAACCCGCGCATCCCCGTGGCCCGTACGGGTACGGTCGACCAGCCCGGCGGATACGGCTGGCCGCTCATCCAGCGCCTGACGGAGCACGTCGACTGCAGCACCCGCCCCGACGGCAAGACCATCACGACGTCGCTCCGCCTGAGCTGACCGTCGGCCGCGGAAAGCGACCGCCCCCCGGGGCGGAGGTCGTTGCGGGCGCCATCGGCGTCGCAGCCCGGCCGTCGGCCGCGCGGCGGGCGCTCTGCGCATGCGGTCGCCGAGGTGGTTGCGGGCGGGGCGCATCATCGGCGCGCGGCGGGCAAGACGGGGCTCATGACGACCGATGGCGGCGGGGCCGCGAGACACAGACGCGCACGGCTGCTGTGGTTGCCCGCGGTTCAGACCCTTTTGATGGTACTTGTGGGCGTTTGGGTGACCCGGGTGGCGGCCGGGCACGGGCCGCTGGCCCTGGAGGACCGCCTGTCCGAGGACGTCGTGACCCGGCGGAACCCGGTCGGGAACGCCGTCACCGAAGGGCTCTCGCTGCTCGCCAGCACGGAGGGCATCATCGGTGTGACGCTGATGTGCCTGGCGGCGCTGCTGGCGCTGCCGCCCGGCCCCCGGTGGGTGGAGGCGGTGTTCCTGGGGACGTCGGTCGCCGTCCAGTCGGCGGTCTTCCTCGTCGTCACCTTCTTCGTGGAGCGGCCCCGCCCCGACGTCGTGCAGTTGGACGGGGCGCCGCCCACGTCGAGCTTCCCCTCGGGGCACGTGGGAGCGTCCGTCGCGCTGTACGGGGGGCTCGCGGTCCTCGTCCTGACCCGTACGCGCGGTCGCCTGCGGTACCTCACGGCCGGGCTGCTGCTCCTCGTACCGTTCGCGGTCGGCGTGTCCCGGGTCTACCGGGGGATGCACCACCCCTCCGACGTGCTCGGCGGCCTGCTCAACGGCGCCCTGACGCTGCTGGTCGTGGGCTCCGTGGTCCTGGCCGGCCGGAGCGCCGCCGAGGGCCGGACACCGCAGGCGGCTCCGGGTGGCGGCTCGGCCCTGCCCGCGGGGCCGGGCCGGTCCGGTCCCGCGGCAGAGCGGCGCCGGGGCGGCAGGGTCGTCGTCGTACGCCATCCCCTCGGCTGCCGGGACGCGTTGGCCGCCGAGGTGCGGGCGCTGCTCGACCGGCACGGTTTCACCGTCCAGCGGTGGACGTCGACCACGGTGGAGCGCCCGGGCGGGCGCCTGGCCGAGGAGTGCGCCGCGGGGGACGTGGACCTGGTCGTGGCATGCGGCGGCGACGGCACCGTGCGCGCCTGCGCCGATGTCGTCGCCGGCAGCGGCATCCCGCTGGCCCTGGTGCCCTGCGGCACCGGCAACCTCCTCGCGCGCAACCTGGACCTCCCGTCCGACCCGGTGGCGGCCCTCGACGCCGCCCTGGCCGGTGGTGACGTCCCCATCGACGCGGGCCGGGTGGAGGGGGACGGGCTGGCGCCGACGCGCTTCACGGTCATGGCGGGAGCCGGCTTCGACGCCGCCATGGTGCGCGACGCGTCCCCCGTCCTGAAGACGCACCTGGGCTGGGCCGCCTACGCCCTGTCGGCGGTCCGGCACCTGCGCGACCCGCACATGCGGCTGACCCTCCGCCTCGACGGCGGCCGCCGCATCCGGCGGCGCGCCCGGATGGTCGTCGTCGGCAACGTGGGAGCGCTCCAGGCCGGCCTGGAACTGCTGCCGCGGGCGCGGCCGGACAGCGGCCGGCTGGAGGTCGTGCTCTTCGACCCGCGGGGCGCGGCCGGCTGGCTCGCGGCGGCGGCGCACCTGGCTGCCCGTCTCGTACGACGTCCCGCCGCGGACCCGGCACCCGACGGCGCGGCGGTGTCCGTCGCCGCAGGCTCGCTGGAGTACTTCAGTGCCACCCGGATCGAGGTCCGTTTCGCGCGGGCCCAGGTCCGCGAGGTCGACGGGGACACGGTCGGCGACGGCGTCCGGCTGACCGTCGACACCGAACCTGGCGCCCTGCTGTTGCGCCTGCCCCGCGTACCCGGCGGCGCCGTACGCGCCGCCGATACCGTACCTTCCGCACGTTCCACGCATTCCGCACCCGTCGCACAGCTCTGAGCTGCTGGGCCCACCTGTCAGGAAGGGAGACGCATTATGGGAACCGCCACCCGGGTACCGCAGCGGCGCGACGTGCGGGGCGACGAACTGTCCGGCGACGAGGCCTGGGCCGCGCTGCGCCGCTACGGCGGCTGGCACCTGGCCCGGGACTCCTTCGTCCGCTTCCGCTACGCGGACGGCTTCAGCCATTCCCGGGCGCTCGCCCTGCAGACCGTCCTGTCCATCGTGCCGCTCGCCATCGCCGCGATCGGCCTCTCCAGCGTCCTGCACACCGAGGACATCGGGCGCGTCGCCGAGCTGACGATCAGCCGGATGACCAGCGGGCCCAGCCAGCAGATGGTCGACGAGGCCCTGCGGGAGAGCCGTCGGCACGCCGGCGACGGCGGGCAGGCGGCCCTGTGGCTGGGCCTGGTGTTCTCCCTCGTCAACGTCACCACCAGCCTGTGCCAGGTCGAGCGCGGCGCGAACCGCATCTACGGCAACGAACGCGACCGGCCCTTCCTTCGCAAGTACTCGCGCGGCCTGGCCATGGCGGTGCTGGCGGGGCTCCCGCTGGGACTGAGCTTCGTCCTCATGGTCCTGGGCGCCGACCTGACGCACGCGTTCGCCGAGGTGTACCACCTGGGCCCGGACACCATCCAGACCTGGGACGTCCTGCGGTGGCCCGTCGGCGTACTGCTGGCCGTGCTCGCCACGAGTGCGATCTTCCGCCTCTCCCCGCGCCGTGACCAGCCCGGCTACACCTGGCTCGCCTTCGGCGCCGTCGTCCACCTGGTGCTCTGGCTCGTCGCGACGTGGGCGCTGAGCCTGTACGTGGGTGCCAGCAGCTCCTTCACCAGCGTGTACGGGCCGCTCAGCGCGATCATGTCGCTGCTGCTGTGGTCCTACCTGACCTCGGTGGCGCTGTTCCTCGGGCTGTCCTTCGCGGCTCAGCTGGAAGCGGTGCGCGCGGGGACGAAGGAGCCGGTGGCCCGGGATCCGGGTGTCTGATCGGCACCGCCCCGGTGACGGCCTCCCCGTCGCGCCCCTCCCCCGCCCTCTCCTTCCTCATGGCTTTCCCGAAAGGCAGGATCCGCCGTCATGACACAGCGCACGGCCCGTTCCCGACACCGCTTCCCCGCCGTCCGGGCGGTGCTCGCCCGGCATGCGGGGCCCGACGTGGCGTTCGGCCGCAGGCTGGTGCTGGCGGTGGCGGCCACGGCCGTGGTGGCGGTACCGTTCGCCCTCGCCCTGGTCCTCGTCGAGGCGCAGTGGCCGCCGCTGCACCGGCTCGACCGGGCCACCGCTGAACGGCTGCACCGTACGGCCCTCGAACACCCGGCCTGGGTGCGCGTCCTGGACTTCTTCACCGACGTGGTGTGGGACCCGGTGACCATGCGGCTGCTGGTGGCGGCCCTGGTGGTGTGGCTGCTGACCCGGCGGGCATGGCGGCTGGCGGCCTGGGCCGGGGTCACCGCGGCGGCGGGGGGACTGATCGGGTTCCTGGTCAAGAACGTGGTGGAGCGGGCCCGCCCGCATCTGCCGGAACCCGTCGCGCACGCCCCCGGCTTCTCCTTCCCGTCCGGACACGCCATGGCGGCGACGACCTCCTGCGCGGTGCTGCTCCTGGTGCTGCTCCCGTTGGTACCGCGGCGCTGGCGTGCGCTGCCGTGGGCGCTCGCGGTGACGGCGGTGGTGGGGGTGGGCTACACACGGGTCGCCCTGGGGGTGCACTGGGTCAGCGACGTCGTCGGGGGGTGGCTGCTGGGACTCGCCGTGGTCACGGCGACGACCCTGGTATTCGAGGCCTGGCGGGCCGACACCGGCCGGGCGCGGATTCCGGTGAGCGAGGGCCTGGAGCCGGAGCTGTCCTCCTCCGAGGAGCCGGAGTCCCCGCGGTCCTCCGGTACGGCTTGAAGGCGGACGGTCAGGCCGTTCGGGAGGAGAAGGACTCGGAGGACGGCAACCGCAGGGGCTTCGTGACGGCCGCGCAGAAGTCGGCGAGGCCGGTCGCCAGTGCGGCGCGGGAGGCTTCCGGCATCTGCGCCATCGCCTCGGCGAGCACCTCCTGTCTGCGGGCGCGCAGGCCTTCGAGGTACGCGCGGCCCGCCGGGGACAGCGTGAGCAGGACTTCGCGGCGGTCGTCGGCCCCGGGGTGCCGTTCGAGGAAGCCCACCGCCTGCAGGCGGTCGCACAGGCGGCTGACGGACGGCGGGGCCGCTTCCAGCAGCCGGCCGAGTTCGCGCAGGTTCAGTCGGTCGTTGCCGTCGACGAGGAACAGGACGCGGGCCTGCGCGGAGGAGACCGGCGGGGCGCCGGCGGTGTCCCGGCCGCGCTCCCAGACCACCTCCAGCAGCTCGATCAGCGCGCTCATCTCCACCACCGCCGACACGGAGGGCCGCGGGGAGCCGATCGGCCGCTGACTCATGTGACACTCCCTACCGGACACACGCGCAGCCCTTCCCCGGCGGACCGGCGGCGTCGTGGTCCCCCATCTTGGCAGTTGCGAGCGAGACAGGTACGGGACCGGTGACTGAAGGCGTATGCGGCGAGGGTGTCAGGGGCGGTGGGAACGTCGAGCGCGTGCTGCGCGGCGCCGCCCCGCACGAGCTGGTCGAGGAGGTCCGCCGCATCCTGGGGCGCGACCACGGGGCGGTCGGCGCCGAGCTGCT
Organism: Streptomyces sp. NRRL F-2664; assembly: GCF_000719345.1. Lineage (GTDB taxonomy): Bacteria > Actinomycetota > Actinomycetes > Streptomycetales > Streptomycetaceae > Streptomyces. The sequence continues at coordinate 32,316 of NZ_JOFX01000038.1, read as the reverse complement.
GATGGCGGACTACGCCTCGGCGCGGCTCCAGCCCGTCACCGCGCAACCCTTCACCGCCGATTCCGTGTCGGCGTACAACAGCCCCGAGGGCCGGGCGTACGGCGCGCAGGAGGCGTACATGGTCGCCGGGGAGGGCGGGGGGACGACCGTGCACCTGCCGGTGAGCGTGCGGGGGGACCGGCTGGGGGTGCTGAGCGTGCACTACCCGGTCGGCGTCCCGGTGGGCGGCCTGCTCGACGCGCTGCAGGACGTGGCCGACGCGTTGGCCCACGAGATCCTCGTCGCCGACCGGGACACCGACTTCTTCCTCCAGGCGCGGCGGGCCAAGCGGCTCACGCTGGCCGCCGAGATGCAGTGGCAGCTCCTGCCGGGGCGGTCCTGCTCCCGGCCCGAGTACGACCTCGGGGCGCAACTGGAGCCCGCGTACGCCATCTTCGGCGACAGCTTCGACTGGTCGGCCTCCGCCGACCACCTGACGCTGACGGTGAACAACGGCATGGGCGAGGGCATCGACGCGGCGCTGCTGACCAGCCTGGCGGTCAGCGCCCTGCGCAACGCCCGGCGGGCCGGCCTGAGCCTCGCCGACCAGGCGGCCCTGGCGGACCAGGCCGTCTACGGCCAGTATCAGGGGCGGCTGCACCTGGCGATGCTGCTGCTGCGCTTCGACCTGGGCACCGGCGAGGTCGAGGTGATCGACGCCGGGTCGCCGCGCATCTGGCGGCTGCGCGCCGGGGTCGTGGAGCCGTGCACGCTGGAGGCGCAGCTGCCGCTCGGCATGTTCGAGGACACCGTCTACACCTCCCAGCACTTCCGGGTCCTGCCCGGGGACCGGCTGTTCTTCCTGAGCGACGGCGTCTACGACGTCCTTTCCCCCGTCGGGGAGCCGTACGCCCTGCACGCCCTGACGCGGGCCGTGATGAACACGCGGCTGCTGCCCCCGTCGCAGGTGCCCCGGGCGCTGCTGGAGGAGCTGCCGGGGTACCGGGGCGGCGGGGACGCCGCCGACGATGCGATGGTCGTCTGCCTGGACTGGCACGGCCGCCCCGGTGCGCAGCCGGCCGCGGGCGGGCCGCAGGGCGACCTGGTGTAGGGCGGGGGTGGTGGGCCCGGTGGGCGCCGAGCGGGCCGGACGGTGGCACAGTGGTGGCATGCCCCGTCCCGGCCGCTCCGGCGCGTACGAGGACTCGGCCGCGGCGGTCGCCGCCGCGGCGGAACTCCTCGCGGTGCTGCATGCCAGGGGCCAGGACGGTGCGGCGCCCGCGGTGTCACCGTCGCAGCTGCGGGCCCTGCTCGCGGTGGAGGGCGCCGAGGGCGTCAACCTGCGGACCCTGAGCGAGGTGCTGGGCTCCCGTCCGCCGTCGGTGACCCGCCTCTGCGACCGGCTGGAGGCGATGGGCCTGCTGACCCGCTCGCAGCACCCGTCCCGGCGGCGCGAGGTGGAGGTCCGGCTCACGCCCGTCGGGCGGGCGCTGCTGGAGGAGCGGCGGGCGATCCGGGTGCGCGAGCTGTCGGCGGTACTCGGGCGGATGGCGCCCGAGGCGCTGGACGCGCTGGTGGCGGGGCTGGCGGCGTTCCGGGAGGCGGCCGCGGAGACGTACCCGAGCGGTGGGCCGCCCGCCGACGGCTCCCCCGCGCCGGCATCCGGCGAGCCGGCTCCGGCCCGCGTCCAGGACAGCGCCTGACGGCCCGGGCCCCGAGTGGGCCCGCTCACCCGGCAGCCGCTGCCGGCAGGCCCCCAGGGCATGGCAGAATCATTGAGTTCGTAAAATATTGCCCAGCGGCAAATGATCACTCTAGGCTTACCCGACGCAACCACGCGTCCGACGGGCGTCCGCCGTCCGAAACGAGAAGGGACTGACGCGACGCCATGGTGAGCACCTCCGGGCTCGGCGCCCAGCGCCCGGCCGCCCCCGCGCCGCAGCAGGCGGTGATTCCTCCTCCGTCGGCATCCGCGGACAGGGCGGAGGACTCGCTGGCGCTGTGGAACGGCGCACCGCCGTACGTCCTGCTCATCGAGGACGACGAGGGCGACGCCGTGCTCGTCGAGGAGCTGGTGGAGGACAGCGGGATCGAGGTCCGCCTCGGTCGGGCCCGGTCCCTTGCCGGCGCCCTGGATGTGCTGGAGGCGGAGGCGCCCGAGTGCGTCCTGCTGGACCTGCACCTGCCCGATGCCCAGGGGCTCGACGGGCTGAAGAAGGTCCTCGCCGTGTCCGCCGAGTCCGCGGTCGTCGTCCTGACGGGACTGTCGGAGGAGCAGGCGGGCCTGGCGGCCGTCGCGGCCGGAGCCCAGGACTACCTGGTCAAGGGACGTCTGGAGCCCGACGTCTTCATGCGGGCCATCCGGTACGCGATCCAGCGCAAGCGCACCGAGCTGGCGGCGTCCGCCCTCCAGGCGGGCCGGCTGCGCGCGGAGGAGAACGCACGCCTCGAACGCGGCCTGCTGCCGACGCCGCTGCTGCTGGAGGACGCGGCCGACGCCGTCACCGTCTGCGCCCGCTACCACCCGGGACGGTCCCAGACGCTGCTCGGCGGGGACTTCTACGACGTCGTGCAGACCCCCGACGGGGCCACGCATGCCGTCGTCGGCGACGTCTCGGGCCACGGCCCGAGCGAAGCGGCGCTCGGCGTGTGCCTGCGGGTGGCCTGGCGGTCCTTCGTCATGGCCGGGGCCCGCGGCGCCGAACTGCTCGGCCTGCTGGAGCGGATCCTGCTGGCGGAGCGCTCCGGTCCCGAGATCTTCGCCACACTGGTCTGCGTCACGCGTCCCGCGGGCGCCCGCGCCGTCTCGGTGCAGCGCGCCGGGCACCCCGGCTTCCTGGTCCGTTCGGCGGCCGGCGTGGAGCTGCGCACCGTGCCGGGAGGGCCCGCCCTGGGCCTCGTGCCCGGCTGGGGCGCCGGCTGGCCCGTCACCGACGTGGACCTGGAGGCGGACGGCGCCGTGATGCTCTTCACGGACGGCCTGATCGAGGGGCGCGTCGGCCCCGGTCCCGACCGCCTCGACGAGACCGGCCTGCTGGAAATCGCCCGCAAGCACGCCGAGCTGCCCGCGGAACCGTTCGTCGACACCCTGATCCAGACGGCGCAGGCCCTTGCCGCGGACTGGGGCGGTCTGGCCGACGATGTCGCCGTCCTCCACCTGGAATGGAACTCCCCCACGTGACCATCCCCGCACAGCCTTCCGCAACGTCCCGAGGGCGCGCCCCGGGCCGCGGAGGGCCGAGCCTGCAGACCTGGCTGACGACCGTGCTCGTCGTCCTGGCCCTCATGGTCGTCGGCACCGGCGCCCTCGGCGCCACCCTGCTGTCGCACACCACCACGGTGGGGAACCGGCTGGTCGACGGGATCCTGCCCGCCCAGCGGGACGCCCTGCGGTTGGAGACGGCCCTGCTGGACCAGGAGACCGGCGTGCGCGGCTACCTGCTGGCCGACGAGCCCGCGCTCCTGGAGCCGTACGAGCGCGGTCTGGCCGACGAGACCGCCTCCGCCGAGCGCCTGGCGAAGGTCCTGGGCGGCGACAAGAGGGCGCGCGAGGACCTGGCGGCCGTGCAGGAGGCGGCCCGCAGCTGGCGCGAGCAGTTCGCGGCCCCGGCCGTCTCCTCCGTGGACAACGGCACCGCGCCCCCCTCCCTCCAAACCGGCAAGGACCTCTTCGACGAGGTACGCCGCCGGATCGCCACCCAGCAGGCGCACCTGGACGGCATGCAGGCCGAGGCCCGCACCACCTTCGGCGAAGCCCGTACGCAGCGCGACCACATCCTGCTGGCGATTGTCGCGGCGTTCCTGCTGGCGGGCACCGCCCTCGCGGTCCTGCTGCACGTGGGCGTGCTGCGCCCGCTCGCCAAGGTGCGGACGGCTTCCCAGCGTGTCGCGGACGGCGCCTTCGAGGAGGAGATCTCCCTGCAGGGCCCCTCCGACCTGCGGGCGCTCGCCCGCTCGGTGGAGGCCATGCGGCACCGCACGGTGGCCGAACTGAACGCCTCGCGGAGCAACGCCGAGCGGCTCGACCGCATCGCCGCCGAGCTGGACGCGCAGGCGATGGAGCTGCGCCGCTCCAACGCCGAACTGGAGCAGTTCGCGTACGTGGCGTCGCACGACCTGCAGGAGCCGCTGCGCAAGGTGGCCTCGTTCTGCCAGCTGCTGGAGAAGCGCTACGGCGACCAGCTCGACGAACGGGGCGCCCAGTACATCGGCTTCGCCGTGGACGGCGCCAAGAGGATGCAGGTGCTCATCAACGACCTCCTGACCTTCTCGCGGGTGGGCCGCGTCCAGGACGCGCGCGAGACGGTCGCGATGGACGGCCCGCTGGACCGGGCCCTGCGCAACCTGGCCGCGGCCGTGGAGGAGAGCGGCGCGGAGATCGTCCGGCCCGAGCGGCTCCCGGACGTGGTGGGCGATCCGACCCTGCTGACCATGCTCTGGCAGAACCTGGTGGGCAACGCCGTCAAGTTCCGCTCGCCGGACCGGGCACCGCGCGTCGAGGTGGCTCTGGTCGACGATCCCGCCGCGGAGCCCGGCTTCCACACCTTCACGGTCACCGACAACGGCATCGGCGTGCCGGCGGAGTTCGCGGAGAAGGTCTTCGTGATCTTCCAGCGGCTGCACGGCCGGGAGACCTACGGCGGCACCGGCATCGGACTCTCGCTCTGCAAGAAGATCGTGGAGCACGCGGGCGGCCGCATCCGGATCGACACCGACCACCGGGAGGGCACACGGATCGTCTTCACGCTGCCCGTCGCCGCCGCGGCCGAGAACACGGCGTCCGGCGCCGGTGCCGCCGCCGAGCCCGACACCGCCTCCGCTGCGGAGCCCGACGCCGCATCCGGTCCCGGCACCCATGCGTCCCCCTCCCCCGTACCCACCGAAGGAACCGTCCGATGAGCACTCCCGCAGACCGGCCCCAGGCCGCCCCCGCCGTCGTCCTGCTGGTCGAGGACGACGCGGGCGACGAGCTGATGACCCGCGAGGCCTTCGAGGACAACAAGATCGGGAACGTGCTGCACGTGGTGCGGGACGGGCTGGAGGCCCTGGACTTCCTCTACCGCCGGGGCGAGCACGTCGACGCGCCGCGCCCCGACCTGATCCTGCTGGACCTGAACCTGCCCAAGTACGACGGACGGCAGGTCCTCGAACAGATCAAGACGGATCCGGACCTGAGCCACATCCCCGTCGTCGTGCTCACCACCTCGGCCGCCGAGGAGGACATCCTGCGCAGTTACAAGCTGCACGCCAACGCCTACGTCACGAAGCCGGTGGACCTCGACCAGTTCATCCGGGCGATCCAGCAGATCGACGACTTCTTCGTCACCGTGGTCAAGCTGCCCCGGACGGGGTGAGGGCGTGGCCGGGCCGAGAGCGAAGCGGAAATGTTCTGGAATGCGAACGGAAATGTGGGGAAGACGGACGTGAGCAGCATGGACACGCACAATGCCGAAGCACGCAGCCATGTCGAGACCCGGTCCGACGGGGATGTGCGCATCGTCGTGATGGCGGGAGAGTTCGACATGGACAACGTGGCCGACCTGCGGACCGCGATGGATCCCGCAGCGCCCGGTGTCTCCCGGTACGTCCTGGACGTGGCCGGGGTCACCTTCGTGGACTCGACCGCGCTCAGCGTCATGCTGCAGCCCGCCCTGGACCGGCCGGTGGTCCTGGCGGGGACCGTGCCGGGCCGGCTGGCCCGGCTGCTGGAGCTCACCGGCGCCGACCTGGCCTTCGCCACCGCGCCCAGCGTGGCCGAGGGCGCAGTCATGATCGTCCCACCCCGCACGGGCTGAGGACGTACGAGGAGGTGAACGGTGCTGCACCCCACCGTTCTGAGCGACATCCGCAGGAGCCCCGGCGTTCCGTGCAACGCCGGGGAGGCACGTGACCGCATACGGGCCCTGTGGGAGTCCCGCGGGACCCCGCGGGCCGGTTCCGCCGCCCGGGAGGACGCCCTCACCGACGTCCTGCTGGTGACTTCGGAGCTGGTCACGAACGCCGTGCGGCACGGTGGCGGGCTGCTCGGCTTCGAGGCAGTCCTGTGCGCCGGTGGGAGCGCCGTACGGCTCCGGGTGTCGGACGGCGTGAGCGCCGCTCCCCCACAGCCGGCGGTTCGCCCCGCCGGCGCGATGACGGGGCGGGGCGGTTTCGGATGGCCGCTGGTGCACCGCCTCGCGCGCAGCGTGACGATCACCCCCGGCGCGCACGGAGGCAAGTGCATCGAGGCCGTCGTGCCGCTCGGCCCGGTGGTCGGCCCCCGGGACGGTCCGCTGCCGGACTGAGGCCGCCGCCGATCCGGGGTCGGGTTTGAGTCCCGGAATTTCGGCCATACGGGCGTCGAACGGGCTTCGGCGTCTGCCGCGGTCCCCGCCCCGACACCGGTCGGGGCGGGGACCGCGGTGTGCCGGGGCGGAAGGGGGAACTCGTATGACCACACCGGAGGACGCGCCCGCGTCCCTGCGCGCCGCCGGATCCGTCGGGCGGCCCGGAGCCCGGGGGCGCACCGGCATGGGGCGCACCGGCATGGGGCGGGACGCGGTGCTCGCGCTCGGTCTGCTCGGCACCGGCATAGCGGGCGTGGCCGCCTTCGTGAAGGCCGCCCCGGCGGACGGCCTCGGGCTCCCGGTGATGCCGGTCGCGGCCCTAGCCGTCCTGCTGTTGGGTGTGCTGTTGGCGAAGTGGGGCTTCGCGCCCGAGCGGCGCCGTCCCGGCATCGCGCCGACCGCCGGGTGCCCGCACGATCCCGTGGAGCTGCCCGAGGTCGGGAGCGCGGCGCTCGACCACGCCGCGGTGGACGCCGACGGATTCGAGCACGCGGTGGCCGCCCTGTGCGCTCGCGACGGCTGCACCTCGGTGGAAGTCGTCGGCGGTGCCGGCGACCTGGGCGCGGACGTCCTCGCCACGACGGCGGACGGGCGACGTGTCGTGCTCCAGTGCAAGCACTACGCCGAGGACAACCGGGTCGGCTCGCAGGACCTCCAGCGCTTCGGCGGCACCTGTTTCGCGGTGCATGAGGCCGATGTCGCCGTGCTCGTGACGACCAGCTCCTTCACTGCGCCCGCCGCCGAGTACGCCGACACATGTGGGATCGTCCGCGTCGACGGTGAGGCCCTGGCCGCCTGGACCGAGCAGAGCGCGCCGCCCCCGTGGGACGCCGCAGGCGCACCGGCCCCCGCCCCGTCCGCCCCCGCCCGAGGAGCCACTTCATGATCAGCACCGACACCGGCACCACCCTGGCCGAGGTCACCGACCGGGCCGACGAGCGCATCCACCGCATCCGCCGCCGCCTCGAACGCCTCATCGGCATCGCCGCGACCGAGGGGAACTCCGTACGGCCGCTGCGCAACGGCGACGAGATCTTCGCCGCGATGCTCGACGCCATCTCCCGCGCCCGGCACACCGTGGACATGATGACCTTCGTGTACTGGAAGGGCGACATCGCCCGCCGGTTCGCCGAGGCCCTTGCCGAGCGGGCGCGCAGCGGTGTGCGCGTCCGGCTGCTGCTCGACGGCTTCGGCAGCCGTCTGATCGAGCAGGACCTTCTGGACCGGATGAGCTCGGCCGGGGTGCACGTCGCCTGGTTCCGCAGACCCGTGTTCCTGTCCCCGCTGAAGCAGAACCACCGCTGCCACCGCAAGGTGCTGGTCGTCGACGAACGGACCGCCTTCACGGGCGGTGTCGGCATAGCCGAGGAGTGGTGCGGCGACGCCCGCAATCCGCACGAGTGGCGCGACACGCATGCCGAGGTCCGCGGCCCGGCCGTCGACGGGATCGCGGCGGCGTTCGCGCAGAACTGGGCGGAGTGCCATCCCGAGCTCTTCGACGACCGCGACCGTTTCGTGAGCCACGAGCCGGCCGGGAACGCGGTGGTCCAGGTGGTGCGCGGCTCGGCCGCCTTCGGGTGGCAGGACATGCAGACCCTGATGCGGGTGGTCCTGGAGTCGGCGGAGGAGCGCGTGCGCCTGGCGACGGCGTACTTCGCCCCCGACGACTACTTCGTGGAGCTGCTGTGCGCGACCGCCCGGCGGGGCGTCACCGTCGAGATCCTGCTGCCCGGCCCGTACACCGACAAGCGGGTGTGCCAACTGGCGGGCCAGCACCACTACGAGACGCTCACCGCCGCCGGGGTGCGCATCCACCAGTACCGGCCGACGATGATGCACGCCAAGATCATGACGATGGACGGGGTGGTCTCCCTCATCGGCTCGTCGAATTTCAACCGCCGCTCGCTGGACCATGACGAAGAGGTCATGCTGGCCGTCATGGACCCGGCGGTGACCCGGACCCTCGACGAGCACTACGACGAGGACCTGCGGGCCAGCACGCGCATTGCCCCGGAGCGCTGGCGCCGCCGCTCGGTCCTCCAGCGCGCCCGGGAAATCTCCATTCAGCCGCTGCGCCGCTTCCTGTAACGGGGCGGCAGCGCGCCACCCGGTCGGGAATTCCGGTTCCATATCCGCTCGCCCGTACGAATTCTTCACGGCCCGCGGATTCCCGCAATTCCCACACTTCCGTTCGAGCCGAAATCAGAGCAACCGTCTTATTGCTCGCGTCCGGTGACGGACAGTCACGAAGTGACGGCCTCACTGATCGTTTCAGAATGAGTTGAGCCGTGGGTCTTGCGCTCGACGATCTTGGTCGGCAGGGTGTCCGGCGTGCGTGCTGATCTTGTTCCTGACGACCTGTGGGAGCGGGTGGCCCCGCTGCTGCCGCCCGCCCCCGAACGGTGCCATCGCCACCCGGGGCGGCTGCGTGTTCCCGATCGAGTGGCGCTCACCGGCGTCATGTACGTGCTGCGGACCGGTGTTGCGTGGCGGGACGTCCCCGTGGAGGCGGTGGGCTGTTCCGGGGTGACGGCCTGGCGCCGACTGCGGGACTGGACCGAGGCCGGCGTCTGGCCACGCCTGCACACCGCCCTGTCGACCGAGCTTCGTCGCGCCAGCCTGCTGGACCTGGAGGACTGCTCCGTGGACGGATCGCACGTCCGGGCGCTCAAAGGGGGGACCACGTCGGACCCTCGCCCGTCGATCGGGCCCGCTCTGGCTCGAAGCACCACCTGATCGTCGACCGTCACGGAACTCCGCTCGCCGTCACGCTCACCGGCGGCAACCGGCACGACGTCACCCAGCTCCTTCCTCTGCTCGACGCCGTTCCGTCGATCCGGGGTCTGCGGGGGCGTCCTCGCCGCAAGCCCCGGCGTCTGTATGCCGACCGGGCCTACGACTTCGACAAGTACCGCCGCTTGCTGTGGAAGCACGGGCATCAAGCCGATGATCGCCCGACGCGGCGTCGCTCACGGCTCCGAACTGGGCAAGGTGCGCTGGGTGGTCGAGCGCGCCTTCACCTGGCTGCACCAGTTCAAACGGCTCCGCACCCGCTACGAGCGCCGCGCCGATCTCCACCAGGGCCTGCTCGAACTGGCCTGCAGTCTCATATGCCTGCGTCGCCTCCGAACTTCATTCTGAAAGATCAGTAAGGGGCGACGCATAGAAGTCGGTGGCAGGGTAGCGAAGTCGGGTGTCTTCCCTTCCGAGCTGAACTCAGGTGAGGTCGAAGGTGACGCTCACGGAGCCGTCCCAGTCCGGTGCCTCCACGAGCGTGAGGGTTCCATCCTCGGCCTCGACAACTCGCACCGTGATCCCGCCGCAGTCCTCACCTGGAAACGCAATGGAGAAGTGGGGATCCATCTCCATGAGGAAGTCCCAGCCCTCGCGTTGGGTCGCGTCAAGGGCGTTGGCATGCCGACCGGTCGCCCGCCACTTGCCATCCGCGTCGACAGTGGCAGTGATGTTAATGTCGTATATTTCAAGGCAAATCGACTGATTAGCCCACCATTCGAGGCGGCCCTGACCCACGAATCGATCCATGAGCACACTATGCAACTGTGCAGGCCGACCGGGCGAGCCTGCACGGCTGCCGGCCGTCGTGGGACAGGCCGCGACACAGAATTGCATGGGGCAGACCGGACGGGCCCTCGCCTCATCCGGCGGTACCCCATACGCCTTCGCCGCCTCGCGACCTCATTCTGAAACCATCAGTCAGTCGGGGCGTTTGAAGCGGTGGGCCGCCCAGAGGAGCGCCAGGACGCCGGCGGCCAAGAGGGCTCCTGCTTCGAGGACCAGTGGGGGCCGGTGGCCGAACCACTCGATGCCCGTCACGGCGGTGCGGTCCGGCAACCGGAGGGCGACGGCACGCCGGAGCAGGTCGACTCCGTAGGCGATCGGGTTCACGGCCGCCAGCGAACGGGCCCAGCCCGGGAGCCCTTCGAGGGGGAAGAACCCGCCGGAGAGGAACAGCAGGGGCATCATCACGACGCCGAGCAGCATGTGGAAGGCCTCGGCCCGCCGGATGGTGACGGCCAGGGCCAGGGACAGGGCGGTGAGCGTGAAGGAGACCAGGATCATGCCGGCCATGAGCAGCACCAGCAGGAGCGGGTCGTAGGGCAGGCCCACCGCGCCGGCCAGCGCGAGGAGCACCGCACCCTGGACCGCGGCGACGGCGGTGCCGCCGGCGCAACTGCCCAGCAGCAGCGTGGTGCGGCTGACCGGGGCCATGAGGAGCTCGCGCAGGTAGCCGCTCTGCCGGTCGGTGATCAGACGGATGCCGACCATGATGGCGGGCGTCTGCACCGTCATCATCAGCATCCCGGGGAAGAGGTATGTCCGGTAGCCGACGCCCAGCGTGGAGACGGGGATCAGGGCGGCCAGTCCCCCGCCGAGGATGAAGAGGTACAGCACGGGCTGCAGCAGCATCAGGGCCGTGTGGGTGGGCTGGGAGGACAGCCGCAGCAGATCGCGGTGGACCAGGGCGTGGACGGCGCGCAGTTCACGTCGCGGACGGGAGGGTGCGTGGCCGGTGGTGCCGGTGGCCGCGGGGGTCTTCGAGGCGTCGGGCGCGGGTGCCGTCATACGTCCTTCCCGGCTTCCTTCGTGGTCTGCGGGGGCCGTGCGGTGGTGATGCTGCGACCGGTGTGGTGGAAGAAGACGTCGTCGAGGGTGGGCGGGGCAGCGGACGCGGCCCGTACGGGGATGCCGTGGGCGGCCAGCGCCGCGCACAGCCGGGGAATCCAGGCACTGCCGTCGGGTACGCGCAGGCGGACGCCGTCGGCGTCCAGGGTGAGGGCGGTGCCGGGTGGTGCGCTGCGCCGGACGACTTCGCGGGCCGTGTCGTCGTCGCCGGTACGCAGGACCACGCGGTCGTCGCCGATCGCGGCCTTCAGGGCGGAGGGGGCGCCCTGTGCGACCAGGCGGCCCGCGTCGATGATGGCGAGGCGGTCGCAGTGCTCGGCCTCCTCCAGGTAGTGGGTCGTGACGAAGAGCGTGGTGCCGTGCCGGTCGCGCAGGGCGCGCAGGTGGTCCCACACCTGGGCGCGGGCGTGCGGGTCCAGTCCGGTGGTGGGCTCGTCGAGGAAGAGGATGCGGGGCTCGTGCAGCAGTCCCCGGGCGAGCTCCAGTCGTCGCCGCATGCCGCCCGACAGGGTGCGCACGAGGGCACGGCGCCGGTCGGCGAGGGAGACCGCTTCGAGCGTCTCGGTGACGCGCCGGCGCGCGTGGCGGCGGCCCGCTCCGTACAGGCGTGCATGGATGTAGAGGTTCTGCTCGGCCGTCAGGTCGGGGTCCAGGGCGCTGTGCTGGAAGAGCATGCCCACGTGGCGGCGTACGAGGTCCGGCCGGGCCAGGACGTCGGCGCCGGCCACGACGGCTCGGCCGGCGGTGGGGCGGGCGAGGGCGCACAACAGGGCGATGGTGGTGGATTTGCCGGCGCCGTTGGGGCCGAGGAAGGCGAAGGTCTCGCCCTGCCGCACGTCGAGGTCCAGGCCGCGGACGGCCCGGACGGTGGTGCCGTCCGGACCGGGGTAGTTCTTGACCAGTCCGCGCGTGCTGACGGCGTGGGCCGGCTCGGGCGCGGATCCGGCGGGGTCCGGGTCCTCGGGCGCGGCGGCCGGGAGAAGGGCCCGGGCGGTGGCGTCGTCACCGGCGAGTGGCTGCATGGGCGGTCCTCGTCTGCGGGGTGTGTGCTGCGGACCCGGGGTGTGCGGTGGGGGCGGGCGGGGTCTGGTGCTCCGGCCGAGAGGGCCCGCCGTCAGGCTCAGGCGCAGCTGACGCCCACGCAGACGGTGTTGAGGAGCGTCAGCAGGCCGACGCACTCACAGGTGGCGGCGAAGGGGGCTCCGTCGACGCCGACCGGGTCGGTCTCCGGAAGGGCGTGCAGGTGAGCCAGCAGTTCGAGGTCGCGGTTCTCCATGACTTTCTCCTTCTCTGTGACGTGGCGGCAGGGTCCCTGCCGCTCAAACCGGCTGCCGGATCAGATCATCCAGAGCCGGGGTCCTGGGTGGCGGATGCGCAGGAGGAAGGCGAGGATTCCTGCGGATCCGTCGCTCCAGCCCGTCGAGACGTCCCCGTACTCGTTGGGGAAGACGACGTGGCCGGCGCGGTGTGCCCGTTCGGCGACGATGAGGCGGGCCAGGTCTTCGGCCGTGCTGCGGTAGGACGACTCCCCCGTGGCGTCGGCCATGTCGAGGAGGAAGTCGCCGTTGCCCGCCAGGCCGTGGCACTGGGTGAGGGCCGCACGGGAGGCCCGTTCGACGACGGCGTGCGTGGCGCGGCGCGCGAGATCACCGAACCGGTCGTCGCCGGTGGCGCGCCAGAGCCGGACCAGGAAGGTGCCGGTGCCGGCCGAGCCGTGGCACCAGTACGGGGCTGTGGGCGGGTCGGTGGCCTGGGCGGGCCACTGGGCGGCCTCGCCGACGCGCACGGCGTTGGCCACGAGGTGTTCGCCCGCGGCGACGGCCAGGGCGGTGTGGTCGGCCCGGCCGGTGACGGTGGCGGCGGCGAGGAGGAAGCAGCCGATGCCGGCGGTGCCGTGCGCGAAGCCCAGGTAGCGTTTGCCGGCTTCCTCGGAGACGGCTTCCGCGGGGACCGGCCAGCTCACGCCGGACGGCTCGGGCCGCGCGGCGGCGGCGAGCCGGTCGGCGGCGTCGGCGACCCGTTCGGCGAGGCGTGGGTCTGCGGTGCGGTGCCACAGGTGGGCGGCGGCGAGTCCGCTGCCCGCGGCACCGTGGGTGATGTCATGGCTGGGCGTAGGGGCCTGGGGCGCGAGCGCGAGTGCCAGCGCGTGGTCCATGAGGGCGCGGTCGTCGACGGCGTGACCGGCGTCGTACAGCGCCCAGGCGGTGCCGCGGCCGCCGAAGTGCAGGCCGGGCCGTACGGATGCGGGGTCGGTGCGGGCGGCGATCCAGTGGCCTGCTGTGGAGATCAGCTCGGGCAGGCGGGGGTCGCCGGTGGTCTCGAAGGAGCGGGTCAGGACGGCCAGGACGCCGGCCGCGCCCTGCTGCACGGTGCACGGGTCGGTCTCCCCCGCCAGGGTGGAGACGGGCCACAGCCGTTTGTCGTCGTGCGGGGTCATCGAGTCGACGAGGTGCTGCACGATGCCCTCGACAGCGGTCCGCGTGGCGTCCCCGCGGCCGTCCGTGCGCTGCGCGCCGCCGGCCCGGGGATGCGGGGGCCGCTGCTCCGTGCGGCGCAGTGCCTCACGCGCCGTGGCGGGGTCCCAGCGCTCGGCGGGGTCGTCCCGCATCAGGCCGAGGATCGTGGCGCGCACCGTGTCGGGGAGGCCGAGCGCCGCGTCGCAGGCGGTGAGCCAGTCGGCGAGCCGCTGCTGCGGGTCTCGGGTGGCGGGCTCCTCGGGCAGCAGGTTGGGCACCTTGCCCGCGAGGACGAAGCAGACGGTGGCGCCGAGGCTGTAGTAGTCGGCCGTGGGTGAGACGGGCGCGTCCTGGAGGCGCTCGGGGGCACTGAAGCCCGGGGTGCCGACGGTGGTCGGAAGGGCGGGGTCACCCTTCAGGACGGCGAGTTCCAGGTCGATCAGGCGCAGTTCGCCGTCCGGCCGGACCATGATGTTGCCGGGGGTGAAGTCGCGCAGGACACAGCCGTGGGCGTGGGCCGCGGCGACCAGGTCGACGAGGCGGGCGGCCTGGGCCAGGGCGTCGGTACGGTAGCGGCCGCTCCCGGCGTCGCGGAAGTGCTCGGCGACCCAGGTGCGCAGCGGGACGCCGGGTATCTCCTCCTGGGCGAGGAAGAGGTGTCCGCCGTGCTCGAACATCGCGAGGGGTTCGGGTGCCAGGCCCGTGCCGTGCAGGCTCTCCAGGGTGCGTGCCTCGGCGCGCAGCCAGTCGCGCACGTCGGAGCCGGACGCGTCGGCCTCCACGTGCGGGCGGGCTTCCTTGATGACCACGCCTGCGCCCGTGGTGACGTCGGTACCCCGGTAGACGCCGCCCTTGTTGGTGTGGCGGATCGCCTCGCGCACCGAGAAGCGGCCGCCGAGGAGCACCGGCCCGTTCGCCGCGTTCCGGTCGGGGGGCGGGGCGGTGGCCGGGTCGGGGAAGGGGCTGACGGCCCAGGGGGGCGGGGCGTAGTGGCCGGTGCGCCTGTCCTCGACGGGGTTGCCGTCGGGGTCCTCGATGAACCAGACCAGCAGACCGTCGTCCGAGAGCCGCCGGCGGCCGACGAAGGCGCCGTAGCGGTAGTGCACCAGGCTGTTCACGGCGTAGGGCTGGTCCGACAGGATCCGGGGGCCGGCCAGTCCCGTCGTGGCCCGATGCAGTGCGAGCGCGATGCGGGCCGCGTCGGCGTCGGAACCGGGGTAGACGGTGAGGAACTTGCCGGAGCTGCCGCGGGGTGTGGCGCGTGAGTTGAGCGCGCCCACCTTCTCCAGGGACCGGGCGAACTTGAACGCCGACTGCTCGGGCAGCAGCACGTCCAGGGCCGCGGCGAGGACCGCGGGGGCGGAGGCGGAGGTCGCCGACACGTGCAGCTTCCACCCCTGGTCGCGTCGGGTGGCGGTCAGGGGGGTGAGGCGGCACCACATCTCGTCCGCGTCGGTGGTCCAGCGCGGGCCCGCACCGGAGGCTTCCAGCGCCCGGCGGAGCAGCTCTTCGAGGTCGACTTCGGTTGCGTGGCTCGTCATGCCTGTCCCTCTCAACGGCGAGGACCGCTGGTGGAATATGCCTTCGGTAAGCAAGAACGTATCGGCCGTTCGGGACGGGCGTCACTGGCTGCGACGAGCGCACGGTGTCGTTGCGCCACCGGAAGGGGGCAACCGGCGCAGAAAAGAAGCACGCAGGAGTGCGCGGGGTGGAAAGGAACGGACGTGCGGACGGTCCCGGCGGGCGGAGGGGAATGTCCCCGGGAAGGCGAGTGCTCCGGTTCCGTTCGGCGTCTCACCATTTCCCGCTGCTCGAATGCGAATGCGAAATGAGAACGAGAACCCGGCTTCTGCGGGGTGTCGACCGAGAAACGACGACCGGACTTCCCCCGGGTCGATCGGCGCATTCACGGCGCATGGGGTCGCGGGTACGGCTGGGGGTGTGCGGTGTCCTCTCGCCGTGAGAGGGCCCCGGCCGCACGGTGGTGCGGCCGGGGCCCTCGGTACGGCATTTCAGGCGACTCAGGTGATGCGGAGCAGCGGGGTGTCACTGCCGAGGAGCTCGCGGAGGGCCGGGATGTCGGTCCATGCGAGGCCGAGGGAGCGGGCCGCGTACCGGAAGGTGAGGTGGGCGGCACCGCCCGCTGCCTCGTGGAGTGCCTTCACGGCGACGTCGCGGTCGAGGAAGGCGGCCGCGCCGGCCGGGGGTTCCTGCCGGGCCGTACGGGCGCGCTCGGGCGCCAGGCCGTGGATCCCGGTCAGCCGGTGGGAGAGGTCGGCGGCCTCCCCGAGGGTCCGGGGCCGCTCGTCGAGCAGGGCGCGCGCGACCGGGTTGTGGCCGACGGCCTCCTCCAGCGGCAGGTCGTACAACCGTGTCGAGGCCGCGCCGAGTGCGAGTGTGTGGTTGACCGCCCGGACGGTGCCCCGCGCGCCGTGGACGGCGGCCGCCCACAGGGCCGAGGCCTCCGAGGGGTGCCAGGCCAGGGCCTGTGCGGCAGCGCCGGCCGCGTCCGGGCCCGGGGTGAGCGCACGGTGTCCGGACAGGCGTGTGAGCAGGGTCGCCTCGTCGATCTCCCCGTCGAGGCCGGGTCCGGCGACATGGACGGTGGTGGGGATGCCGGTGAGGTGGCAGGCGGCCAGGGTGAGGGCGTCCCCGAACGGGCTGCACAGGCCCGGCTCGTCGCCATGGGTGAGGATGTCGCCCCCGATGTCGACGATGCGGATGCGGCCCCCCGCCGCCGCGGCCGTCGCACCGATCCGTTCTGCCAGTGCGTCGAGCCCCCGTGCGGGGTCGAGCAGCAGCAGCCGGGCCGGCAGGTCCCGGGCGAGCCCGGGCAGGGTGGATCCGGCAGGGGGCCGGGCCCGGGTGGCGGGGGTGAACGCGGGGGCGCCGCCCACTCCCCGGGCGAGCCCGGCGAAGTGGTGTTCCCCGAGGGGCCCGGTGGTCTCGCTGACCTCGGGGCGCTCCCAGGCGTAGGTGGCGATCAGCGGCGGGTCCGCGGATGCGCTGAGGGCGCGGGCGGCGATCAGGGTGCCGAGGGGGTCACCGCCACCGCCCGCCGCGACGTACAGGTCGCTCACGCCGCGCCCTCGCGCAGGTCGACGCCGGTGATCCGCACGGGGGTCGCCCCCATGTTCTTGCGTGCGCGGGCGTTCGCGGCGTGCAGCTTCTCGTAGTACTCGCGGTCCAGGTCCTTGACGGGGTCGGAGTAGAACATCCAGGACAGGACGTCGCGGTACTTGAAGCCCTTGGGGGTGAGCTGGATGCGCCGGCCGAGCCGGTGCAGGAGGCCGTTGGCCTCGGCGGCGTCCAGGATCGGTTCGAACTCGTCGGCGTGCTTGCCGTAGCCGAACCGGTCCAGTTCGGAGAGGTCGAGGTCGAAGGAGTCCAGGACCAGGCGCTTGCGGACGATCTCCTCGGCGGTCAGTTCGATGCCGGTGACCGGCACGATCTCGTGGCTGCGGGCCTTCCTGATGTAGTCGGCCACCTCGGCCGTGGAGGGCTTCACGCTGCCCGTCATGTAGTCGAGCACGCTGGTGTAGGAGCGGGCTCCGACACCGAGGCCCAGCAGGGGCACGCCGTGGAAGGTGAGCACCTTCTGGGCGTAGCCGCCGCGGCCCGGGATTTTGTAGCGGACCGAGCCCTCCTGGACGTAGCCGTGGTCGAGGAAGACCTGGCGGGCGTAGTCGTAGCGGTCGTAGAGCTCGGGCTGCCACATGTACTGGTAGGCGCCGGTCTTGGAGAACCAGGCGTCCGGCCGGACGGTGAGGAAGTAGGTGCTGATGGTGGTGGGTTTCAGCGCGGCCAGCTCGTCCACGCTGTGCCGCCAGCTTTCGGGGGTCTGTCCTGCGAAGCCCATGATCAGGTCGGTGGACAGGTCCGGGAGGCCGAGTTCGTGTGCGGTGCGGACCGCGCGGCGGATGACGTTCTCGTCCTCACCGCCGCGGCCGGCCTCGCGGATCTCGCGCGGCACGAGGGACTGGATGCCGACATTGGCGCGGGTGAGGCCCATGTCGATGAGGGCCTTGAACTCGTGGGGCGCGTCGGCGATGGAGGACGGCGTGGCCTCCACGGCCACCTCCTCCACGGTGGAGCGCCAGTTGGGGTAGATGCGGGCGAGGGTCGTGAAGATCTGCTCGAAGTGGCGGGGCTTGAGCAGGGCCGGGGTACCGCCGCCGATGTAGACGGTGCGCAGTCGGCGGGCCTGGATGATCTCGGCGTGGTCCTCGATCTGCGTACACAGGGCGTCCGTGTAGGCGTCGAAGACGTCCTCGTCGGTGCTGATGATCGTGTAGAGGTTGCAGAAGCCGCACTTGCGGTCGCAGAAGGGGACGTGGAGGTACAGGTTGAGTTCGGGGACCTGGTAGTTGGCGAGGTCCGTGGCCCATACCTCGGCGATGCTCCACTTGCCCTCCGGCAGGGGCCGGTAGGTCGAGCGGGGCGGGTAGGAGTACTGGTAGGGCGGGATGACGCCCTGGTCGATCTGGTCGGCGATCTGGTCGGTGAGCCGGTCGGTGTGCTGCTGGCGCAGGCTGGTCACTGTGCTCGTTCCCCGTTCGGGTCGCAGATGCGGGTTTACCTGGCGTGGTGATCCGATCACGGGACAGTTGTGCGATTCCATGAGCGATCTGCACCAAATGCCTTGCTGTTACTGGTCAGTTGCTTGGTCTTTGCTCCAAGTGCGCCTGCTCTGAGGCGAGTTATTTTCGTTTGTCAGGCCCATAGCCGCCGCTCCCCACCTGCGGCTTTGCTGGGCGAATGACGATCGGTGCGGGCCTGCGCGGCCCGGGAGTGCTGGTGATCGAGCCGATGGGGAACGCCGGGCGCTTCCTCACGGAGGCCGCTGACCGGCTGGGACTGCGCCTGTACGCAGCGACCCACAAGGAGGTCCACGACGCCTATCCGGACCGGCTGCGCTCCGCCCTCGCAGGGCTGTGCGCCACGGACCTCACGGACACCGCGCGGGCCCTGGACGACATGGCGGCCTTCTGCCGCTTGCACCGTCCGGCGGGTGTCGCCGCCTGCTTCGAGCTGTTCACCCCGCTCGCCGCGCTGCTGGCCGAGCGGGTCGGACTGCCCGGCAACGACCCGCGCCTCGCCCGGGCGGCGAGGAACAAGGTCCTGATGGCCGAGGCCTTCGCCGCGGCCGGGGTCCCCGCGCCGCGCTGGGCGGCGGCCCGCGACGCCGCGCAGGCGCACCGGATCGCCGCGACGGGCGGGCTCGGCCGGCCCCTGGTGGTCAAGCCCGCGGAGCAGGGCGGCTCGTGGGGGGTGTCGGTGGTGGACGGCCCCGGCCCGCTCGGCGCCGCCGTCGCCGCGGCCCAGCGGTTCACGCACGCCCGGCCGCACGGCCTGCGGCTGGACACCACCGTCCTGCTGCAGGAGTACGTACCGGGGCCGGAGTACTCCTGCGACACGGTGGTCGCGGACGGGGTGGCCCACCCGCTGCCCGTCGTACGCAAGGACACCACACCGGGCAGGTACCGCATCGAGACCGGGCACACCTGCCCGGCCGGCCTGGACGAGGAACTGACCGGGATCGTCCAGGCCACCGCGGCCCGCGCCGCGCTCGCCGTCGGCATCCGCAACGGCATCGCGCACACCGAGCTGAAGATCCCACCGGGGACCCGCACGCCGTACGTGATCGAAACCGGGGCCCGGCTGCCCGGGGACAACCTGTGCGAGGTGGTCGAGGCCGCCACGGGCATCAGCGAGGCCGCGGCCCACCTGCAGGCGGTGCTGGGCCGGGTCCCCGACACCGCCCCCACGGCCGCGGGCGCCGCCTCGATCCGTTTCCTGCTCCCGGAGCGCGGCGGTGTCCTGCGCCGGGCCGCGATCCCCGCCGTCCCCGGCACCCACAGTGAGCTGTACCTGCGTCCCGGCGATGCGGTGCCGGAGCCGGCCGACTCCTCGTGCCGGATCGGGCACGTCGTCGCGCGCGCGGGGACCGCCGAGCGGGCACGGGATGTGGCCGCCGAGGTGGTCGCCCGGTCCCGGGTGGAAGTGGGCTGACACCGTGCGGAAGATCGCGTTTCTCCGGTCGGTGGGCATCCGGCGCGCCGACCCCTACATCCAGCAGGCCGTACGGGGGCTCGCCGCCGAGGGGATCGAGGCGGGCCTGTTCCACACCAGCGGCAGCCCCGGCGACGAGGACTTCCCCGGCCACCGGCAGCGGCTGGAGCGGGGGGTCACGCCCCGGCAGCTCGCCGATCTGGTGGCCGCCTGGGGCGCGGACGCCGCGGTGTCGATCTCGTTGCCCTGCGAGAACGCGCTGCGCGATGCCGCGGCCGCGTCGTACCTGGAGGCGGCCGGCATCCCGACGGTCGTCACGCCGCTCGCGTCGACCATGCTGCTGGTGGACAAGTGGGAGACCAAGCAGCTCTGCCGCCGGGCGGGCCTGCCCGTGCCGGACGGGATCCGCGCCGACGCCGACCTGCTCGCGGGCCGCGGCCTGCCCGTCCCCGGATACCGGGACGCACTGCGGGCGCAGGCCGTACGGATCGGCTACCCGCTGATAGCGAAGCCCCTGTGGGACTCCACCAGCGCCGGCATCCGCACCCTGCGCACCCCGGCCGCACTGGACGCCTGGCTCGCCGACCCGCCGGAGTCCTCGGCGGTACTGGAGAAGGTCGTCGAGGGCGACCTGTGCAGCGTCGACATCGTGGGGCGGCCCGGCGCCTACCGGGTCCTCCCCCTGTGCTGGACCGGCCGGGCCGGCGCCGAGCCGGTGTTCACCTTCGCCGACCTGCGCTGGTGCGGCCCCCGCCCCGCAGCGGACGCCGCCTTCGCCGACACGGCCCGCGCGCTGGTCGCCCTGTGCGGGCAACTCGGGGTCCACGGGTCGGTCAACGTCGACATGGTGCACACCGGGGGACGGTTCGTGGTCCTGGAGGTGAACCCGCGGGTCGGCGGCGCGACCACCCTGTCGTGCGCGGCATCGGGCACGAACACCTTCGCCACCCTCGCCCGGATGGCCCGCGGCCTGCCGCCGGCCGCCGGGCCGGCGGGGCGCACCGGGTGGGCCGTCGAGTTCCTGGCGCCCGAGGGCGTCCCCGTGGCGGCGCTGGCCCGGCTGCGGGACATCGCCAGCGTGGTCACGGCGCACGAGCTGGTCATCGACGGCGTCTCGCGCGGCGACATCGTCGTGTTCACCCTCCCCGAGGGCGAGGAGGCCGCCACCGTGCAGGGCCTGACGGACCTCCACGCTGTGACGGGCTTCCCCGCGGCCGACGTCCTGGGCAAGATCACGTCGCTGCTGCACCGACGCGCGGTATGACCACGGCCACCGCCCGCCGGGGCACTGCAACCGCCGCGCGCCTCGGTCTGCCCGCGCTGCGGGGGCACGGCCGTTTCGTCACCGGCAATCTGATCGACTCCGTCGGCAATGGCATGCTCCTGCCCCTCGGACTGCTGTACTTCACCGACGTACGGGGCCTGCCGGCCGCGCAGGTGGGCGTCGCGATGACGGTCGGCCAAGCCCTCGCCCTGCCCGTCACCTTCCTCGCGGGCCGCCTGATGGACCGTACGGGGCCGCGAACGGTGGTGGTCGCGGCGAACGTGCTCTCCGCCGTCGGGTTCACGCTGTTGCTGTTCGCGGACCGGCTGTGGCACGTGGCCGCCGTCCACGTCGTGGTGCAGGCCGGCATCAACATGTACTTCACCGCCCAGCGCACCCTGATCACGCACGTCACCGCGCCGGGCGAACGGCGCGCGTGGTTCGCGTTCACCGGGTCGCTGCGCAATGTCGGCCTCGCCGCCGGAGCAGCGGGGGCCGCGGGAGCCCTGGCGCTCTTCGGGAAGGGCGCCCTGTCGTGGATGATCGCCCTCGACGCCGCGACCTACCTGCTGGCCGCCCTGTGCTTCGCCACGCTGAGAACCACCCCGCCCGGGCGCGAGGAGACCCCCGTGGGCGGGCCGGTGACGCGCAGCGCTCACACGCGGCGCTACCTGCTGCTGGTCGCCGTCAACCTGCCCTACGTGCTCGCGCAGGCCGCCCTGTCCGTGCTGGTCGCCCTCTACACGACCCGCTCGCTGGGACTTCCGGCCTCGGCGGCGAGCCTGCTGTTCGTGGTCAACACCGTGATCGTGTCCGCGTGTTCGACCGTGGTGACGGCCCGTCTCGCGCCGAAGGCGCCCCGTCGCGCCGTGGCGGCCGGCTACCTCGTCATGGCGGCCGGCATGGGCGCCTTCATGCTGCCCGCGCTGCCGTCGCTCGCCTCCACCGCCTGGGTGGCCCTCGGCTGCGCGATCACCCTGTTCAGCGTGGCGGAGATGCTGCTCGGGCCGGCCTTGAGCGAGCTGTCCGTGACCCTCACCCCCGGGGCCGCCGGGGGCTTCACCCAGGGCCTGTACCAGTTCTCGTGGGCCGTCGGGATGGTCGCCGCCCCGGCCCTGTTCACGCTGCTGCTGGAGGCCGGACCGCTGCTGCCCTGGGGCGCCGAGGCCGTGGCATGCCTGATCGCCATGGCCGCGGCCCCCGCCCTGAAGGCCCCCGCCCGCCACCGCCGGAGGAACGCCCGTTGATCACGACGCTCGTCGAGTCCGTCCACGCCGTCCCGGCCGCCGAGTGGGAGCGGCTCGCCCGCCCGGCCGGTCTGTACCTCTCCCACCGGTGGCTCGCCGGGGAGGAGGCGGACCCGACCGCCGACGCCGCGTACGCACTGGTCCGGGACGACGACGGCACCCTGCTCGCGGCGGCGCCGCTCTACGTGGTGCACGAGGAACCGAACGACGCCTACCGGCCCGCGGGGCTCCTGCCGCCCCCGCACGAACCGCGGGTGATCGCCGGTGCCCGGCGCGGCTACCGGAACACGCCGCTGACCGCCCCCGGCCTGGACGCCGTACGGCGCGGCGCGTGCCTGGCCCTGCTGCGGGACGCGGCGCGCGCACTGGCCGACCGGAACGGAACCGTGCACTGGTGGCCGTACCTCACCGCGCAGGCCGCCGCCCGACTTTCCCCGCTCTATCCCGGGGATCCCCTCCACCTGGAGGACGACGCCCTGATACCGCTGCCCGGTGCGGACTTCGAGGCCTACGTCGCCTCCCTGCCGTCACGGCGCCGCGTCGGCGTGCGCCGCGAACGGCGGGAGTTCGGCGCCGCCGGACTGGACGTACGGCACCTGGCGCTCGCGGACTGCGCCGAGGACGCCGGGATCCTGCTGGCCGGGCACCAGCAGGACCACGGCCACGACGGGGACGGCGCCGACGCAATGACGGGCCTGCTGAAGCGGCAGGCGGCGTCGATGGGCGACGCGGCCCGCGTGGTGGCGGCCTACGCGGGCCGGCACATGGTCGGTTTCTGCCTCTACTACCACTACGCCGCCACCACATGGATCCGCGCGGTCGCCGTCGACCGCACGCGTCCGGCACCGCACCTGTACTTCAACCTCATGTACTACCTGCCCGTCGAGGACGCCTACGCCCACGGCACGAGGGCACTGCACGCGGGCATGACGACGGTCGAGGCCAAGCGACGCCGCGGAGCGGTCATATCGCCCCTGTACGCACTGACGGACCGCCCCCTGCCCGCGGCGGGCGCACCGTCGTCGTCGCGGGGTGGCGGTCCGTGCGGGGAACAAAGCGGCTCTGTGCCCCGTTGACGGGTCGCCACGTCCTGCTGCAGATCGAGGAGTACCTTGCCCGACACCGCTTCCACCGCCCTGACCCCCCTGCCCCCGCTCAGCGCCCAGGCGGAGCGCCTGATCGAGCTCGGGGTGCACGAGCTCGCCGGGATGACCGCCGACGACCTGCGTGCCTTCGCCGCCGAGAACGCGGGCGCCGCCGACGCCGAGGACAACACCCTGCTCGCCGTCCATCCCGGCCGCGTCGCCGCCTCCGCACTCGCGCCGCTGCTCCAGCGCGACGGCAAAGCCGGTTTCGTCGTCGTCGACATGCCCGACGTCGACCTCTTCGGTCCCCACGCCCTCGACCTGCCGGACGCCCCCCTCTACCTCGTCACCGGTGTCGACCGCGGCGACCGCATGGCCAACTGGAGTCCGGAAGAGGCGCTGCCCGCGCTCACCGCGGAGGGCCGCACCCCCCTGCTGCTGACCGAAGGCATCCACTTCGTTCTCCAGCAGCCCGCCGCGCTGGAGCGCAACCGCTGCTTCATGACCATCGGCTCCCGCCTCCGCAAGGCCGGTGGCGCCCTGGACTCACGCACTCCGGCGATCTGGATCAGCAACGGCTCCGGACGCGACGGCCGCGAGCGACGCAACGCCCCCAAGGTCGGTTGGTGCTGGTGGGGCAACCGCCACACCTGGCTCGGCTTCGCCTCGGGCACGGGCCGCCGGCCCCAGTGACCCGAGTCGGAGCCTGGGGAGGGTCGCGCGGCACCGCTCGCTGATCACGGCGGTGACATAATCCGCCGAAGGGGGGCGCGATCCGCGCCGTGGGGCGAGTGGTTGATGGCCGGGGGAAGCCGATGACACAGCAGGGGAACGCCGGCCTGCCGGGGGCCACCGCCGGGGATGCGTCGCGCTCGCGCGCCACCTGGGACTCCGCGCTGTCGAGCGAGGAGTTCGCAGCGATCGGCGGCGTCGGGTTCGAACCGGTGGGGCAGGTGCTCGGTACGGCGGTCTTCAACATCGGGTACTCGGGTGTCTGGGGCTGCCCCGGCAGGTGGTCGGTCACCGACGACGACGCCGCGGTGCCGCCCTCCCGGTGGTCGTCCTCCTTGTCGCAGCTGGTGCGGACGATGTACGCGGCACGCAGGTCGGCTCTGGCCCGCGCGGTCGCCGAATGCGGTGCCCTCGGCGGTGACGGGATCGTCGGCGTGGAACTGCAGGTCGGTGAATTCCCGGCAGAGGGGATGGAATTCACGGCCCGCGGTACTGCGGTCCGGGGCCGCTCGCGCATCCGGCCGCATACGCCCTTCACCTCGCACCTGAGCGGTCAGGACTTCGCCAGGCTCGTGAAAGCCGGGTGGGTTCCCGTCGGACTCGCCTTCGGCGTCGCCTTCGCGATCACACACGACGACTGGCGCACCTCCTTCCGGGTCCCCCTCACTGCGCGGAACCAGGAGGTCGACTGCTACACCCGCCTGATCGGCCACGTCCGGCGGGAGGCCCGCAAGCAGCTGGTCGTCGACACGGGCAGGCACGGCGCCGACGGGGTGGTGGTGGACGACGTGGAGCTGCGGGTGGAGGAGAGCGAGTGCCCCACGTACGGATCGACGCGCGACCTCACGGCCGAGGCGGTCTTCGTGGGCACCTCGATCGCCCGGTTCGGCCGCTCCGCACAGCGGTCGGGCACCCGACCACCACTGACGATCATGAGACTGGAGCGTGAGGGCTGAGATGACCGAACGAACGGGGCGGGACGTCCTCGGGAACGCCGCACAGCCGGCAGTGCAGGACGTGGCCGAGGACGCCATGCGCCGGCTCGCGCGGGTCCAGCCCGGGGGGAAGGACCCGCTCTTCACCTCCGACCTGACGGTGAGCGAGTTCCTGCTGGTGCGCGAGGCCGGCTTCCGCCCGCTCGGTCTGGTCCTCGGTTCCTCCGTTCACCACGTGGGCCTGCAGCTCGGCCGGTGGTCGAAGAACCAGGAGCTGACCAAGTTGTCACAAGCCATGTACCAAGCACGCGAGCTGGCGATGAGCCGGATGGAGGCCGAGGCGAGCGCCCTCGGGGCGGACGGGGTCGTGGGCGTGCGGCTGGACATCGAGTTCAAGGAATTCGGTTCGGACATCGCCGAGTTCATCGCGGTCGGCACGGCCGTGAAGGCGGACGGGGCGGACCCGGGACCGGGCGGGACCTGGCGCAACAACAAGGGCAGGCCCTTCACTTCGGACCTGTCCGGCCAGGAGTTCTGGACGCTGATCAGGGCGGGCTACGCGCCCCTGGACCTGGTCATGGGGTCGTGCGTGTACCACGTGGCGCACCAGCGCTTCACCCAGGTACTCGGCAACGCGGGACGCAACGTCGAGATCGAACCGTTCACCCAGGCGCTGTACGACGCGCGGGAACTGGCCATGAGCCGTATGCGCGCGGAAGGCGAGGCCCTGGAGGCCGAAGGCATCGTGGCCGTGCAGCTGAAGCAGCACACGCACGGCTGGGGAGGCCACACCACCGAGTTCTTCGCCATCGGGACGGCGGTGCGACCGCTGCGCGACGACCACATCATCGACCGACCGACCGTGGTGGTGAGCCTGGATGGCTGAGACGGACGTGGAACTGCTGGCCGCCGCGCTGCGTCGGGACAGCGCAGACCTCACCCTGTACGCGCGGGTGCTGTCGGCGAAGCTGGCGGATGCGCTGCCGCCCGGCGCCGTGCACGTCCGGCGCAGCCGTTCACTCGCGGAACGGCTGGCCGGGCGCGAGGGTTCCGTCGTGGAACTGGACGTCGCGCTCGGGGAGCAGCGGCTCTCGCTGCGGACGGAGCGGGGGCGGGTCGTGGGCGAGGTCCGGCACGAGGTCCGGGGCATCGTGCTCTCCCGGCGCCAAGTGGACCTGGACGTATGGGTCGACGCCCTGGCACGGTGCCTGGCGCAGGCCGCGGCCTCGAACGCCCGCGCCCGCGAGGCTCTGGAACGCTTTCTGGCGTGAGCGGCACGGCGGACCGCGGCCTCACGTCCGCTGCGTGAGCCGCGCGACCGCCGCGTCGTATCGCGCCCGGAGATCCGCGTCTGCGGACACCCGCAGCAGCGCGCCGAGTGCCCGTACCGCGCCGTCCTCGTAGCCGGACGACTCCGCCTGCCGGGCCGCCAGGTCGAGCTGCCCGATGCCCCCGGCCTCGTCCCCGAGTCCCAGCAGCGCCTCCCCCTGCACGATGAGGAGCAGGATGCGGGGCACGTCGGCCGTGTCGGTCGGTCGTCCAGGGCCAGGGCCGCGGTCGCCGTGTCCAGGGCCCGGCGCCAGTGGCCGGCGTCCGCGCGGTGCCGGGCGAGGTGCTGCAGGGCGAGCCTCTCCACGGTCCAGTCGTCGGCGGCGCGCCAGCTCCACCGCCCGCTCGCATCCCTGCGCGGCCTCCTCCACGTCGCCGAGCGCGGCGCGGGCCAGGGCCAGGACGATCAGGGCGTTCGCCTCGGCCACCGCGTCACCTGCCCGGGAGGCGCGCGCGGAGGCGGCCCCCAGGTGCGTCAGCGCGTCCGCGGTGCGTCCTTCCTCGATGAGCACCCAGCCGAGCACGTTCAGGACCCGTGTCTCGCCGTGCGGGTCGGCGTCGGCCCGTGCCGCCCGGAGCGCGGTCCGCGGAAACAGGGTCCGCTCCTTGTGCGGGTGAGGGCCGGGGCTGCTCGCGCTCTACAGCGGGCCGAGCACCTCGCCGGGTAGCGCTGTCAGCTCAAGGGTTTCGAGCACGGTCAGCAGTTGCCGCTCCTCGTAGCGGAAGTGGTTCTCCATGAGTGCGGCGATGCCTTCGAGGTGCTGGTCGAGCTCGTCGGGCGGTGCCGCCCGGTCGACGGCGGCGCGGAGACCGCCCAGGAGGTGGGCGATCATCGAGTGGTCCTGCTCCAGCGCGCGCAGCACGGGTCGCAGCTCGGGGTGTGCGGCCGCGATGGCCGGGAACAGGGTTCGGTCCTCGCCCTGGTGGTGGCCGTCGAGGGCAGTGCAGAACCCGTGGCAGTACAGCAGCAGTTCGCGGGCGGCCGCCTCACCGGGAGTGCCGTCGGCAAGGGAGGCGCGGGTCAGGGCCAGCGCTTCCCGCAGCCGGTCGTGCACCCGGCGGAGTTCTTGGCTCCAGGCGACGAGCCTGGTCGTCTCGCGCTCAGTCACGCGAGAGCGAAGGGTACGACGAGTGCATCGTCGACCTCCTTCGGTTCGGCGCCTCCATGCCTGACACGGTCTGCCACCGGCACGCGACGCTTCGAACACCGTACCGCACGTGGCGGGCGGTTCACGCGGCTGCCGCCTGCCGCCCCCCTGTGATCCGCGCAACACCCGTGGTTCCGGGCGCCGTTGGGCCGCCCCGCCCCGGGCGGGGCACGGCGACGCGGTCCGCCCACGTGTGCCCGTCGCCCGCGGACGGTGAAGTGCGGTGGCCGAGGTCAGCGGACCTCGATGCCGATGAGGCAGGTGTCGTCGTCGGTGTCGGAGGCGCTGTATGTCAATACGCTGTCCAGTCGCTTCTCCAGCGTGTCAGCAGACCGGGATGCGATCTGGAGCAGCTGGGCGATGGAGTCGGTGACGGCGATGTCCCTGCGCTCCACGAGCCCGTCCGTGTACATGAGGAGGATGTCGTCCGTTTCGAGCTGTACCTCCTCCTCCTTGAATGTGGCCTCCGGCAGTGCACCGAGGAGGAGGCCGGCGGTGAGGGGGAAGGACTGGGCCTGTGTGCCTCTGACGAGGACCGGTGGCAGATGGCCGGCGCGGGCCCATTGCAGCTTGCGGGTCGTGGGGTTGAAGAGGGCGCAGACGGCGGTTGCGGTGAGGTGGCCGGTGAGGTGGAAGGCGACGTGGTTGAGCCAGGCGAGCAGTTGCGCCGGGCCGGCGCCGGTGACGGCGAGGCCGCGCAGGGCGTTGCGCAGGGCGACCATGCCGGTGGCTGCCTGGACGCCGTGGCCGGCGACGTCGCCGACGCTGAGGAGGACGTTCCCATTGGGAAGGACGACGGAGTCGTACCAGTCACCGCCGACGAGGGATTCGGATTCGGCCGGTCGGTAGCGGACCGCGATCCGGATGCCGGGTACCTCCAGGAGTGCCGGCGCCGGAGGCATGATGGCGTGCTGCAGTTGGAGGGCGAGACGGCTGCGGTCGGCGGATTCTGCCTCGGTGTCGGCGAGCTGGTCGCGGGTGGCGGCGAGGGCGACCTCGGTCCAGTGCTGGGACGAGACGTCCTGGCATGCGCCGCGCACCGCGTAGAGGCGGCCCTGGCTGTCCAGGACCGGTTCGGCGACCATGCGGATGTGCCGGGTGATGCCGTCGAGCCGTTGGAGGCGGAACTCCACGGACGATTCGCGTCGGCTGTGCAGGAGGGTGCGCAGGAACCGCCCGATGGAGTTGATGTCGTGGGGGTGGGCGTGGGCGGCGAGGTCCTCCAGGGGGACGGGCGTGGCGGTCATCGGCAGCCCGAACAGGGCGAACAGCTGCTCGTTCCAGCTGATCTCCCCGGTGTGCATGTTCTGTTCGAAGCCGCCGACGCGGCCGAGTCGCTGCGCGTGCTGCAGCAGGTTCGCCAGTCGCGCCTTCTCGTCCTCGATCTTCCAGATGAGGAGGAGGGCGGAGCCGTGCCGGCTGATGCGCACGTCGGCGACGGTGGTGAGGGGGACCTCTCCGACGAGGTTCGTCAGGACGGTGCGTGAGGCCTGGGAGGCCTCACCGGTGGCGTAGGTCCTCTCGAGCTTGTCGAACAGGCCGCCGTTCTCGGCTGCTGCCGGGTAGATCTCGAGGAAGGGGCGCCCGGTGACCATGGAGCGGGGCCGGCCGCCCGGGTCGATGAAGCTGTTGTTGACGTGGTGGATGCGGAAGTCCGCGAGGTGGCCGCCGGCGTCGAGGAGCGGGGCCAGGACGAGGACGGGGATGTCGAGGTGGTCGGCGAGGTCGTCGAGTTCGGCCAGAGCGGCGTGGTGGGCCGCGCCGGACGGGTCCGGAGTGCTGTGGGAGGGCTGTTCTTCCAGGGTGTGGGCACAGAGTTCGGCCAGCGCTTCGAGCTGGCGGATGACCTGGGCGGGCTGTGCGGGCAGCGGCTGGGGCCAGCCGATTTCCAGAACGCCGTGGATGCGGCCGCCGGTACCCGCAGGGATGACGATGCGGCCGCCGTCGGGGTGCTGGCGCCGCCCGATGGTCGGGAGACTGGCCTGCGAGAGGCTGGTGACCATGGAGAGCTCGCGGTGGGTGAGGGCGAGCCGGGCGCAGGTGGCGACCTCGGGCGGGACGTAGTGCCAGCGGTCGGCGTCCTCCGGCGTGAAGCCGGCCTGGCCGGCCAGGGTGAGGGAGGAGTCGGCTCCGGCGAGCCAGATCGCGACGGCGTGGGCGCCGAGCGGGGCCAGCGCGTTGTCGAGGAGGGCCGCGGCGACGGCGGGCGTGTCCCCGGCTGCCAGGACACGGCTTTCGGCTGTCCTCAGCCGGACGGCCGGAGCGGCTTCTGCGGACCCCTGCTCGGCCACAGCGGTCGCGAGGAAGTCCTGCGCGACTTCGCTGACGCGGTCACGGGCCGCTTGGTTGACGACGTCGACGGCGAGGGCGAGCAGGGTGGTGCCGGACTGCTCGGCGAGCTTGGCGAGCTGCCGGGACGCCTCGGCGGGGCCGCAGCCGAGGCGTCCGACCAGGATGCCCTTGGCCAGCTCGACCAGGGCACGGCCGTCGGCGGCCGACTGGGCTTCCAGGGCCTCCTCGCGCAGTCTCTCTACGGTCGCGGCGAGCCGGCCGGCCTCCGTGGCGGCGGAGGCGGACGGCCTGGTCTCCAGTCCCCCGTGGGGCTCCGTGCGTGCGTCGGTCGGGGTGCTGTCCCCTTCGGGGCCGGTGGTGGTGGGGGGCTGATGTGCTGCGTTGTCGTCTGGAGTGGTGTTCACCGTGCGTCGCGTTCCTCCGTCGAGTGGCAGGGTCGTCAGGCGGGGGTGGGGCCTGAGGTGCTCTGGTGCGGCAACCACCGGCGGAGTCGGGCGATGAGGTCGTTGGCGTCGACGGGCTTGGTGACGTAGTCGTTCGCGCCGGACGCCAGGCTCTTCTCGCGGTCTCCCGGCATGGCCTTCGCGGTGACCGAGATGATGGGGAGAGCGCTGTATTCGGGCATGCGCCTGATCTCCGCGGTAGCGGCGTACCCGTCGAGTTCCGGCATCATTACGTCCATCAGGATCAGGTCGATACCCGGTGTGGCGGTGAGGGTTTCGATACCCCTGCGGCCGTTCTCGGCGTGCACGACGTGGATTCCGTGCAGTTCCAGGATCCCGCTGATGGCGTAGAGGTTGCGCGGGTCGTCGTCGACGACGAGGACCGACCGGCCCGCGAGGCTGGCGTCGACGACGGCGTGGTCGGGGCCGGCGGGCCGGCTGTCGTCGCGCACGAGGGTGGGGACGTCGCCCGGGCGGTCCGCCGACAGGTGCAGGGCGATGCGCTCGCGCAGTTCGTCCAGGCTGGTGAGCACTTCCAAGGGGTGGGCGGCAGCGTGTTCGGCGACCTGTGCCTGCTGTTCTCTCGTCATGCGCCGGTTGTCGTGGGCGAGGACCGGCAGGGAGGCCAGTGCGCTGTCGCCGTCGAGCGCCTGCAGGAAGCGCAGGCCCTCCCCGTCGGATGCGAGTTCGAGGACCACGCAGTGGAAGGGCGCCTGGGCCAGTACGGCTGCCGCGTCGGCTGCGGTGACGGCGGTCACGACCTCGGCGCGTTCGGCGGGCACGGTGACGGCTCGTCCTGCGGTCAGGTCACCGGCCGCGCTTTCCGCGACGAGGCTGAGGAGACCGTTGCTGCGCTGTTCGATGACCAGGATGCGCCGGGGGTGGCGCTGCTCCTCCGGAGCCGGCGCGCCCTCCTCGTCGGCCCGTTCGAGCATCGGGATGCCGGCTTCGGCGCTGTCCAGGGCCGGCGTCTCCTGCTCGCCGGGTTCGCGTCCGGAGACCGGCAGGTAGAGGGTGAAGGTGGAGCCCTTCCCGATCTCGCTGCGGGCGGTGACGGCCCCGCCGAGGAGCCGGGCGATCTCCCGTGTGATGGACAGGCCCAGGCCGGTGCCGCCGTACTTGCGGCTGGTGGTGCCGTCGGCCTGCTGGAACGCGGCGAAGATGGCTTCCAGTTGCTGCTCGGCGATCCCGATGCCGCTGTCGATGACGTGGAAGGCGACCACCGATCCGGCGTGCGTCAGCTCGTCGGGGAGTTCCGCCGCGCTCGCCGGTTCGATCTTGACGTGGACGCTGCCGTGTTCGGTGAACTTCACGGCGTTGGACAGCAGGTTGCGCAGGATCTGCTGCAGCCGGGCGTCGTCGGTGAGGAGGTCCACCGGCACGCCGGGAGCGGTGGTGATATCGAATTCGAGGCCCTTCTGGCTGGTCAGCGGCCGGAAGGAGGCTTCGAGGTAGGTGAGGAGCTGCTTGAGGGAGACCCGCTCAAGATTCACGTCCATCTTGCCCGCCTCGACCTTGGACAGGTCGAGGATGTCGTTGATCAGCTGGAGCAGGTCGGAGCCCGCCGAGTGGATGATGCCGGCGTACTCGACCTGCTTGGGGGTGAGGTTGCGGGTGGGGTTCTGCGCGAGCAGCTGCGCGAGGATGAGCAGGCTGTTGAGCGGGGTGCGCAGCTCGTGGCTCATGTTCGCGAGGAACTCGGACTTGTACTTGGAGGCCAGCGACAGCTGCTGCGCCCGGTCCTCCAGTTCCTGACGGGCCTGTTCGATCTCCAGGTTCTTGGCCTCGATGTCGCTGTTCTGGCTGGCGAGGAGGGCTGCCTTCTCCTCCAGCTCGGCGTTGGAGCGCTGGAGCTCCTCCTGCTGGACCTGGAGTTCCTCCGAGCGGGCCTGGAGCTCGGTCGTCAGCCGCTGCGACTCGCCGAGGAGCTCGTCGGTGCGGGCGTTGGCGACGATCGTGTTGACGTTGACGCCGATGGTCTCCATCAGCCGGCCCAGGAAGTCGCGGTGCACGGGGGTGAAGGGGGCGAAGGAGGCGAGCTCGATGACGCCGAGCACCTGGTCCTCGACGACGATGGGCAGGACGATGAGGTGGGCGGGGGTGGCCTGTCCGAGGCCCGACGAGATCAGGTAGCCGGGCGGCACGTTGTCGGTGGTCAGGATCCGGCGGCTGCGGGCCGCCTGTCCCACGAGGGTCTCCCCGTGCCTGACCGTCGTGGCGGCGGGGCTTTCCACCGGCCGTCCGAAGGACCCGATCAGCGTGAGTCCCGCCTGACCGTCGATCTCCTCGCCGAGGTAGAAGGCGCCGTAGCTGGCGTCGACGAGGGGGGTGAGTTCGTCCATGA
The DNA here is from genome assembly GCF_000719345.1 of Streptomyces sp. NRRL F-2664. Taxonomy (GTDB): domain Bacteria; phylum Actinomycetota; class Actinomycetes; order Streptomycetales; family Streptomycetaceae; genus Streptomyces. Next base: position 80 of record NZ_JOFX01000038.1, on the reverse strand, counting down.
CGAGCTCGGCGACGACGGCGAGGTCCCGGTGGCCCTGCATCAGACCGGAGATCTGCGCGAGGTTGGACTTGAGCCAGTCC
>NZ_JOFX01000037.1 GCF_000719345.1 Streptomyces sp. NRRL F-2664 | reverse complement strand
AGGGGTGGGGGTCGGGGTGGGAGGGGTGGGGCCGGGTGTGGTCGGGGTGGACTGGTGCGGCTCTGGCATCGCGGGTCCTCCGGTGCGGGTCAGCGGGGCCGGCGGGCGGCGGCCGGGATGGCGTCGGACAGGCGGTCGAGGACCGCCGCGGCCTGCTCGTCGGTCAGGGTCAGCGGCGGCAGGAGACGGACGACCGCGCTGTGGCGGCCGCCGAGTTCCACGATCAGACCGCGGTCCAGGCACTCCTGGCGGACGGCGGACGCGAGGGCCGGTGCGGCGGCCCCCGTGTCGGGATCGACGAGTTCGAGGCCGATCATCAGGCCGCGGCCGCGGACGTCCCCGATGCACGGGTGGTCGCAGGCGAGGCCGCGGAGGGCCGACAGCATCCGGTCGCCGAGGACGGCTGCGCGTTCCGCGAGGCGGTTCTCGCGGACGAAGGCGAGGGTGGCGGTACCGGCGGCCATGGCGAGCTGGTTGCCGCGGAAGGTGCCGGCGTGGGCGCCGGGTGTCCAGACGTCGAGGCCCGACCGGTACACGATCACCGCGAGCGGCAGGCTGCCGCCGATCGCCTTGGACAGGACCATCACGTCGGGAACCACCCCGGCGTGGTCGACACCCCAGAAGGCTCCGGTCCGGCCGACTCCCGTCTGGACCTCGTCGGCGACGAGGGGGATGCCCCTCGACGCGGTGATCTCCCGCATGCGGCGAAGCCAGCCGTCCGGGGCCGGGTTGACCCCGCCTTCGCCCTGGACGGGCTCGACGATGAGGCCGGCGGGCAGGGGGACGCCGCCCTTGGGGTCGTCGAGCAGGTTCTCCGTCCAGCGTGCGGCGAGTTCGGCTCCCTCGGCGCCGCCGACGCCGAACGGGCAGCGGAAGTCCTGCGGGTAGGGGAGGCGGGTCACCCGGCCCTCGCCGGCGCCCCCCGACGCTTCCAGGGCGCCGGCGGTCATGCCGTGGTAGGCCCCGGTGAAGGCCAGCAGTCCGGGGCGACCGGTCGCGGTGCGGACCAGTTTGAGGGCTGCTTCCACGGCGTCGGTGCCGGCGGGACCGCAGAACTGGATGCGCGCGTCGGCGGCCAGCGCCGGGGGCAGGTTGGTGAACAGCTCAGTGGTGAAGGCGTCCTTGACGGGGGTTGCGAGGTCCAGGACGTGGAGCGGCGCGCCCGAGTCGAGGACACCGCGGACCGCTTCGAGCACGACCGGGTGGTTGTGTCCCAGCGCGAGGGTTCCGGCGCCGGACAGGCAGTCGAGGTAGCGCCGGCCGTCGGCGCCCTCGATGGTCAGTCCGCGGGCCCGCACCGGGACGATGGGCAGGGAGCGGGCGTAGGTGCGGGCCGCGGATTCCCGCTGGGCCTGCCTGCGCAGGATGCCGTCGTGAGCCGCTGCGGTACGGGCGCCCTGCGTCGGCAGGTGGGGCGGCGGCTGCGGCACTGCCGGTGGCGGGGTCCGTGTCGCGGCGGCCGCTCCGGCCGGCTCGGTGACTGCCACGAGTGTCGCTCCTCCCGCATCAACTGCATCAACTGCCTTGGCTGCACGGACGGATGGCGCTTCGAACACCGGCGCCCCTGCCGTCCCCCGTACGTACCAACGACGGTGACGGCGGGGGATCACGGGTCGGCCCAAGATCCTTGTACTCAAAGAATGAGCAAAAGGAACCGGTGACCCGGACTGTGTCGTCCTCGGCGGCAGCGGCATAGTGGGGGGCTCCGACTCCACGCCTCGAACCTCCAGGGGGACGAACGACATGCGACCGAACCGACCGGTCACCGCGACGCTGTGCGCGGCCGCCCTCGTGCTGACCGCCGCTGCCTGCGGACCCGGCGACGGGGAGGCCGGCGGCGACGCCAAGCCCACCGTGGCGGCGAGCCTGCCCAGCACGGACGGCATAAAGATCCCTGATCAGCTCAAGCAGAAGCTCAGGGAACGCGGTATAGACCTGGAGAAGTGGAAGGGGGGTGAGTGGAAGAACTGGAAGCAGGAGGACTGGCTCCGCGAGGCGGGCGACTACATCAACCCGATCATCGAGGACCTGTGGGACCCGGACCGCATGCGTGACGCCGAGCAGCCGCAGCGGCCGTCCGTCGACCCGGACGCGGGCAAGGACCAGGGCGTCACCGACCCGACTCCCGCTCCGGTGGCGGCCAAGCAGGCGAACGCCCCGTACCACCGGAGCGTTCCGGAGTCCGGCAAGGTCTTCTTCGACGGTCCCGAGGGCTCCATGGTCTGCTCGGCGACGGTCGTCAAGGACCCCGCCCGCCCCGGCAAGTCGAACCTCGTCTGGACCGCCGGCCACTGCGTGCACGCGGGCAAGGCGGGCGGTTGGTACCGCAACATCGCCTTCGTCCCCTCCTACAACAACGCGGGCAAGCCGTCGGCGCAGCTCAAGGGTGCGCCGCGCGAGCAGGTGGCGCCGTTCGGCGTGTGGTGGAGCGACTGGGCGCAGACGTCCGACCAGTGGATCGCGACGGGTGGTCCCACCGGCGGCGCCGGCGCCCCGTACGACTTCGCCGTGCTGCACGTGACGCCGGAGAAGGGCAGCGGCAAGTCCCTGGAGGAGACGGTCGGTTCGGCGCTGCCCGTGGAGTTCGCCGCGCCCGCCGTGCCGAAGGTCGCGAGCATCACGGCGACGGGTTACCCGGCGGCGGCCCCGTTCGACGGCCAGAAGGCCTACCAGTGCACGGACCGCCCGGGTCGCCTGACCCTGAGGGCGAACGAGCCGGTGATGTACCGCATCGGCTGCACGATGACCGGTGGCGCTTCGGGCGGCGGCTGGATCGCGGCGGGCGCCGACGGCAAGCCGGCGCTCGTGTCGAACACGTCGATCGGCCCCGCCAAGGCGGGCTGGCTGGCCGGACCGCGGCTGGGCCCGGAGGCGAAGGGCATCTTCACCGCTGTCAGCAACAAGTTCAAGTGACCGGCGGTGTCCGGGCGGCCGACCGCCCGGACGCCGGTACGAACGACCGAGGGCCCCCTGCACACGCAGGGGGCCCTCGTCGTCGCAGGCCCGGGGCTGCTACTGCTTCGCCAGCGCGTACGGCGCCAGGTCGGCGGCCAGCTCCTGGTGGACGCGCGCCTTGAGCAGGGTGCCCTCCGGGGTGTGCTCCTCGGAGATCACCTCGCCCTCGGCATGCGTCCTGGCGACCAGCGAGCCCCGCGTGTACGGCACCAGGGCCTCCACCTCGACCTCGGGCCGCGGCAGCTCGGAGTCGATGAGCGCGAGGAGTTCCTCGATGCCCATGCCCGTGCGCGCCGAGACGGCGATGGAGTGCCGCTCGATCCGCAGCAGCCGCTGCAGGACGAGCGGGTCCGCGGCGTCGGCCTTGTTGACGACCACGATCTCGGGCACGTCGACGGCGCCGACCTCGCGGATCACCTCGCGCACGGCCGCCAGCTGCTCCTCCGGCGCCGGGTGCGAACCATCCACGATGTGCAGGATCAGGTCGGAGTCGCCGACCTCCTCCATCGTGGAGCGGAACGCCTCGACGAGGTGGTGGGGCAGGTGCCGGACGAATCCGACCGTGTCGGCCAGGGTGTAGACCCGGCCGCTCGGCGTCTCGGCCCGGCGCACGGTCGGGTCGAGGGTGGCGAACAGCGCGTTCTCCACCAGCACGCCCGCGCCCGTGAGGCGGTTGAGCAGCGAGGACTTGCCGGCGTTGGTGTAGCCGGCGATGGCGACCGAGGGCACCTTGTTGCGGCGCCGTTCCTGCCGCTTGATGTCGCGGCCGGTCTTCATCTCCGCGATCTCCCGGCGCATCTTCGCCATCTTCTCGCGGATCCGCCGCCGGTCGGTCTCGATCTTGGTCTCACCGGGGCCGCGGGTGGCCATGCCGCCACCGCCGCCGCCACCCATCTGCCGGGACAGCGACTGACCCCAGCCGCGCAGCCGCGGCAGCATGTACTGCATCTGCGCGAGGGCGACCTGCGCCTTGCCCTCTCGGGACTTGGCGTGCTGGGCGAAGATGTCGAGGATCAGGGCGGTCCGGTCGACGACCTTGACCTTGACGACGTCTTCGAGGGCGATGAGCTGGCCGGGGCTGAGCTCACCGTCGCAGACGACGGTGTCGGCGCCGCTCTCCATGACGATGTCCCGCAGCTCGCGTGCCTTGCCCGAACCGATGAAGGTGGCCGGGTCCGGCTTGTCGCGGCGCTGGATCACGCCGTCCAGTACGAGAGCACCCGCCGTCTCGGCGAGGGCCGCGAGCTCCGCGAGGGAGTTCTCCGCGTCCTGCACCGTGCCGGAGGTCCAGACACCGACGAGGACGACGCGCTCCAGGCGGAGCTGTCGGTACTCGACCTCGGTGACGTCTTCGAGCTCGGTGGAGAGGCCCGCCACGCGCCGCAGGGCCGCGCGCTCGGAGCGGTCGAACTGGTCGCCGTCCCGGTCTCCGTCGATCTCGTGGCTCCAGGCGACGTCCTCTTCCATCAGGGCATCGGCCCGAAGGCTCTCGGTGAAGCTCTGCGCGTCACGCACGTCCGATGCGTCCCGCGCGTCCTGGGAAGGGGAGGAAGAGGAGGTCATTGGATCCTTACGTCGATTCGAATAGCAGTGTCACGCCTGGCGGGGACACGAGGGCTGTCTTGTCCAACGTGTCACACCGCCCGGGGATTCCCCGAACGGACCCGTCGATGGTGACATGCCCGTTCCCCGGCGGTCACACCCTTTTCCCGCCGGAACCGGCGCTGCCGCGCGCGGGCCCGCCGGGGGCGCCCCTGTCCGTCGCCGCGGGCGTGCTCCACTCCGGGTGCCCCGGCATCGGCGGGGTCTTCGTCCCGTACAGCCAGGGTTCCAGGAAGGCCCGGAGGTCGCGGCCCGCCTCCTGCGAGGCCAGGCGGACGAAGTCGGCCGTGCCCGCGACCCCGTCGCGGTACTGCGCGACCCAGCGCCGCTCGATCCGGTCGAAGGCCTCGGCGCCGACCTCCTGGCGCAGCGCGTACAGGATCAGCGCGGAGCCGTCGTACACCACCGGCCGGAACAGCCCGATCTTCTCGCCGGGCGCGGCGGCCTTCGGGGCGGCCGGCGGCCCGCCGGCCGCCCGCCACTGGTCGGAGCGCTGGTACGCCTCGCGCATGCGCCGCTCCAGGGAGTACGCGCCGAGCCCGTCCGCGTAGAGGGCCTCGTACCAGGTGGCGTGGCCCTCGTTGAGCCAGAGGTCGGACCAGGTCCGCGGGCTGACGCTGTCGCCGAACCACTGGTGGGCCAGCTCGTGGACCATCACCGCCTCGACGTACCACTCGGGGTATCCCTCGCCCGAGAACAGACTGCTCTCGAAGAGCGAGAGGGTCTGCGTCTCCAGCTCGAAGCCGGTGGTCGCGCGCGCGATCAGCACCCCGTAGTTCTCGAAGGGGTAGCGGCCGACGCGCTCCTCCATCCACGCGATGTGGCCGGCGGTCTTCTTCAGCCAGGGGTCGAGCCGCTCCCGGTCGGCGGCGGGCACGACGTCGCGCAGCGGCAGCCCGTGCGGTCCGGTCCCGTGCACGACGGCGGACCGGCCCACGGAGACCTGGGCCAGCTCCGTGGCCATGGGATGCCGGGTGCGGTACGTCCATGTCGTGGAGGGGCCCGAGCGCCGGGCCGGAGCCGCCTGGAGGCCGTTGGCGACGGCCGTGAGCCCGTTGGGGGCGCTGATCCGGAAGGTGAAGAGGGCCTTGTCGGCGGGGTGGTCGTTGCAGGGGAACACGCGGTGGGCGGCGTCCGCCTGGTTGGCCATGGCCAGGCCGTCCTCGGTGGGGACCCAGCCGCCGTCCCCGCGGCCGCGCGGGTCGCTGGTGTGCCGGACGGTGATGCGCAGCGGTGCGCCGTCCGCCACTGCGCGCCGCGGGGTCAGGACGAGGTCCTCCCCCACGCTCTCGAACCGTGCCGGCGCGCCGTTGACCTCGGCGGAGGCCACCTTGCCGTGCGTGAAGTCCAGGTTGATCCGCTCCAGCGGCGCCTGCGCCCGGGCGTCGATCACGGTGACCGCGTCGAGGGGGGTCCGGTTGTCCTTGTACGTGAGGGAAAGGTCGTACGCGAGCACGTCGTAGCCGGGGTTCCCGAGCTCCGGGAAGAGCCGGTCGCCGATGCCCAGGGGCTTCGGCGGGGGCAGTACGGCGGCGACGAGGGTGAGGGTGGCCGCGGCGAGCAGCGCGGCGCGCAGGCGGGGGGAGGAGAGCTGCATCCACCACCGTTTACCGGCGCCCGCCGCGGCACCGTGGACGGCGCGCGACGGGTCCACCCGAACGGGACCCTTCCGGCGTGCCGCCTACGCCCGGCTGACGTCGTAGACGCCCGGGACGTCCCGCATGGCGCGCATCAGCGCGGAGAGGCCGGTCGCGTCGGGCAGCTGGAGGGTGTAGGTGTGCCGGACCCGCCCCTCGACCGGGGGTTCCACGGTCGCCGAGACCACCTCGACGCCTTCGCGGGCGATGGCCTCGGTCAGGTCGGCCAGCAGATGCGGGCGGCCGAACGATTCAGCGAGCAGGGTGACCCGGCAGTCGGCGGTCGCCCGCCAGTGCACGGCGACGGAGGTGCGCCCGACGGCCCGCATCTGCGCGACGGCCGCGCAGTGGACGCGGTGCACGGTGACGGCTCCGCCGCGCACCAGGAAGCCGGCGACCGCGTCCGGGGGGACGGGGGTGCAGCAGCCGGCCAGCCGTACGGTGGCGTCCGGCAGGTCGGCGACGGCGTTGGCCCCGCCGCCGCGGGCGCCGACCACCGACAGCGGTGCCCGCGCGGCCGTGGTGGTGGCCATGGCGCGGTCGGGGTGGGACTCCAGCCAGCTGCTGATGGCGATGCGGGCGGCGGGCGTGCGGGCGTGGTCCAGCCATTCGGCGGCCGGTCCGGAGGAGGCGTCCTGCGCGAGCAGCAGCTGGACGGTGTCCCCGTCGGAGAGCACCGAGGACAGCGAGGTGAGGCGCCCGTTGACGCGGGCGCCGATACAGCCGTGGGCGGCGTCGCCGTGCTGCGCGTAGGCGGCGTCGATGCAGCTGGCTCCGGCCGGGAGGCCCAGGGTGCCGCCGTCGGCGCGGAACACGGTGATCTCGCGGTCCTGCGCCAGTTCGGCGCGCAGCACGCTCCAGAAGGTGTCGGGGTCGGGGGCCGACTGCTGCCAGTCGAGCAGCCGGGACAGCCAGCCGGGCCGGGTGGGGTCCACCCGCTCCTCGTCGGGGTCGGCGGCGGCGTCCGGCGTGGCGGTGGCGTACGGGTTGCCGAGCGCCACCACACCGGCCTCGGCGACGCGGTGCATCTGCCGGGTGCGCACGATGACCTCGGCGACGTGGCCCTCGGGGGTGGCGACGGCGGTGTGGAGGGACTGGTAGAGGTTGAATTTCGGGGTGGCGATGAAGTCCTTGAACTCCGAGACGACCGGGGTGAAGCAGGTGTGCAGTTCGCCGAGCACGGCGTAGCAGTCGGCGTTCTCGCCGACGAGGACGAGGATGCGGCCGAAGTCGGAGCCGCGCAGTTCGCCGCGCGTGCGGGTGATCCGGTGCACGGAGACGAAGTGCCGTGGCCGGACCTGGACTTCGGCGCCGATGCCCGCGTCGCGCAGGACGCTGCGTACGGAGTCGGCGATGGCGGGGAGCGGGTCGCGCTCGCCCGCGTGGGCGGCGATGAGGGCGCGGGTGCTCTCGTACTCCTCGGGGTGCAGGATCGCGAAGACGAGGTCTTCCAGCTCGGTCTTGAGGGCCTGCACGCCCAGTCGTTCGGCCAGCGGGATGAGGACGTCGCGCGTGACCTTGGCGATGCGGGCCTGTTTCTCGGGTCGCATCACGCCGAGGGTGCGCATGTTGTGCAGCCGGTCGGCGAGTTTGATGGACATCACGCGGACGTCGTTGCCGGTGGCGACGAGCATTTTGCGGAAGGTCTCGGGTTCGGCCGCGGCGCCGTAGTCGATCTTCTCGACCTTCGTGACGCCGTCGACGATGAAGCAGACCTCGTCACCGAACTCGGCGCGGACCTGATCCAGGGTCACATCGGTGTCCTCGACGGTGTCGTGCAGCAGGGAGGCCGTCAAGGTGGTGGTCTCGGCGCCCAGTTCGGCGAGGATGAGGGTGACGGCGAGCGGATGTGTGATGTACGGCTCACCGCTTTTCCGCATCTGGCCGCGGTGGGAGCTCTCCGCCAGGAGGTAGGCGCGCCGGAGAATGGACAGGTCGGCGTCCGGATGGTGGGCGCGGTGCGCCTCCGCGACATGGCCGATCGCGTCCGGGAGCCGGTCCCGGGACGTCGGCCCGAGCAGCGCCGCGCGCCCGAGCCGGCGCAGATCGATCCTGCTCCGAGCCCGTCTGCGGAGCTCAGGGCGCGCTTCGGGGTGTGCTTCGGGGTTCGTGGCCTCTGCACTCATGGGCACCTCCGGCGGCTTCGACCGGCGGTGGCGGGCATGGGGTGCGCCCTCAGGGCCGGTGCCTGATGTTACCGACCCCACCACGTGGCGCAGTCCGCCTCTCGCTCAGCGTGAAACGGATCACCCCTTAGAGGGAAGCTTCAGGAGAAAGCCGTTTCGGTGAGCCACGCCGGGTCAAAGGCGCCGGAGGCCACGATCACGGCCGGTCCGGTCATGTCGATCTGCCCGTCGGGGTGTTCGGTGATGACGAGCGTTCCGCCGGGGAGGTCGACGGTGTAGGTGGCCGGTTCGCCGGTGACGGCCGGGTCGGCGCCGTCCCGGCGGACGGCGGCCACGGCGACGGCGCACGCGCCCGTGCCGCAGGAGCGGGTCTCGCCGGAGCCGCGCTCGTGGACGCGCATGGCGACGTGCCGGGGGCCGCGGTCGACGACGAACTCGACATTGACCCCCGTCGGGTAGGCGGACGCCGGGGTGAAGGCAGGAGCGGTGAGCAGGCTCCCGGCGTCGTCGAGGCTGTCGACGAACGCGACCGCGTGCGGGTTGCCCATGTTCACGTTGCGGGCGGGCCAGCTGCGCGGTCCGACGCTGACGGTCACCTCGCCCGCGGGGAGGTTCGCCCGGCCCATGGAGACGGTGACGTCGCCCGTCTTCGCGAGGTGCACGCGCTTGACGCCACCGCGGGTCGCGACAGCGAGGTCCCCCGGTTCGACGTGGCCGGCGTACTGGAGGTAGCGGGCGAAGACGCGCACGCCGTTGCCGCACATCTCGGCGACCGAGCCGTCGCTGTTGCGGTAGTCCATGAACCACTCCGCCTCGTCGGCCAGGTGCGCCACCTCGGGGTGGGCGGCCGTGCGGACGACGTGCAGGACGCCGTCGCCGCCGATCCCGGCCCGCCGGTCGCAGAGCTTCGCGACGGCGGACGCGGACAGCTCGACGGTGTTGTCCGGGTCCGGGACGATGACGAAGTCGTTCTCGGTGCCGTGGCCCTTGAGGAAGGAGAGGGTGGTGTGCGTCACCGCCCCATCGTACCCAGCCGCAGCTCAGAGGGGCCGGGACCGGCCGGGCGCGGTCAGCGGAGCCGGGCCACCCGGTACACCGCGAGGCCTACGACGACCAGCGCGACCACGGCGTACAGCGCGGCCATGCGCCAGTCGGGGCGGCGGCCGCTCCCCCGGGCCGGGAGGCCGGGCCAGGTGTAGCCGACCCGGCGGGCGGCCATCATCCCCCAGCCCCCGGCGCAGCAGCTGATGAGGAAGCCGAGCATGGCGACGACAGCTCCGCCGTCGCCGAACTCGAAGGCCAGCGGGAAGGCGAACATCAGGGAGCCGGCTGCGGCGAGCATCACGATCGGGGCGATCTGCCAGACCCGCAGGCGGCGCTGCGGTCGCAGTTCGACCTCGAACTCCGCTCCGGCGGCCGCTTCGGCCTCGGCGGTGTCCGGGGCGTCGGGGCCGTCCGGGCTCAGCCGCGCCGGTTCGGCGGGCAGCCCGAGGCCGGCGGTCCCGTCCGTACCGCCGAGAAGCATCTCGTCCGCTTCCCGCCGGGTGTCGTCCCGCCCGGTGTCGCGAGGGCCGGCCTCCATCGCCACGCGCCCTCCCCACTCGGACTCAGTACGCCGCCATGCATCGCAGGTGATCGCACCCGCTGGAGTTTGATGATGGCACGCCCTCAGCCCCGCTACGGGCGCCTGGGGCGTCCCGATGCCATCACGTGATCAGGCTGTGACCGCTCGTTCGACCAACGACTGCGCGAGTCGGGGGAGTTCCGCCCGGTCGGCGGCGGCCCCGCTGAGCCAGTGGACCCGCGGATCGCGGCGGAACCAGGAGTCCTGCCGGCGGGCGAACCGCTTGGTCGCGCGGACGGTCTCCGCCCGCGCCTCGTCCTCGGTGCACTCGCCCGCCAGCGCGGCGAGGACCTGCTGGTAGCCGAGCGCCCGGGAGGCGGTGATCCCCTCGCGCAGCCCCCGGGCCTCCAGCCGGCGGACCTCGTCCACGAGCCCCGCCTCCCACATCCGGTCGACGCGCTGCGCGATCCGCTCGTCGAGTTCGGGCCGGGCCACGTCGACGCCGATCTGCACGGTCTCGTAGACGGACTCGTGGCCGGGCAGGTTCGCCGTGAACGGCTTCCCGGTGATCTCGATCACTTCCAGCGCGCGGACGATGCGGCGGCCGTTGCTGGGCAGGATCGCCCGGGCGGCCTCCGGGTCGGCGGCGGCGAGCCGGGCGTGCAGGGCGCCGGGTCCGCGCAGCGTGACCTCTTCCTCCAGCCGGGCGCGGACCTCGGGGTCGGTGCCGGGGAACTCCATGACGTCCAGGGCGCCGCGGACGTACAGACCGGATCCGCCGACGAGGACGGGGGTGCGGCCCTCGGCGAGGAGCTTGTCGATCTCCAGGCGGGCCAGGCGCTGGTACTCGGCGACGTTGGCGGTGTCGGTGACGTCCCAGATGTCGAGGAGGTGGTGCGGGACACCGCCGCGCTCCTCGGTCGTCAGCTTGGCGGTGCCGATGTCCATCCCCCGGTACAGCTGCATGGAGTCGGCGTTGACGACTTCGCCGTCGAACCGGCGGGCCAGGGCTACGCCCAGGTCGGACTTTCCTGCCGCGGTGGGACCGACGACGGCGATGACCCGCGGAGCGGGGGCTGCTTTCCTCACCGCCCCAGTCTCGCAAACCCCGGGGGGTGTACCCGATCGAGCTACGTGACGGGGTGGGGGCGGGGTCGTTGCCCTGGCGAGGTTCCGGCCGGGCGGACGCCGTGCGTGCCCCCGGCGCGGGCACCGGCACGGTCCGGTTCGGTCGACGCGGAACTTCACTCGCATGCGCAACGTTACGGGAGTAGACATGGGCGTTTTTGATCGGTTTTTTCGTCGTAAGGACGGGGCGGTGACCGAGGAGGTCGCGGCCACGGCTCCGGCGGCGGAGTCCGTCGCGGGTGACGGGGCCGAGCCCGCTGTTGCGGAGAGCGAGCCGGCGGAAGCCGTGGAGATCCCCCAGCAGCAGTCGGCCGGGGCCGCCGCGGACAGCGGGGCCGGCGAGGGCGCCCGTACGTAGTGCACGCCAACGGAAGGTGACCCATGGGCCTGCTGGACCATCTCAAGGCCAAGCTCGCTCCGGCGAAGGACAAGGTCGGAGACCTCGCACAGCAGCACGAGGGCAGGATCGGCGAGGGTCTGGACAAGGTCGCCAAGGCCGTCGACTCCAGGACCGGGGGCAAGTACAGCGGCCCGATCAAGAGCGGCACCGGCAAGGCCAAGGACGCCCTGGGGAAGATCGCGCACAAGGACACCCCCGGCGGACCGACGCCGCCACCCGCCTCCTGACGCCGTCGGGAACGCCGGAGGGGCGCGCGGGCAGCAGTGGCTGCCGGCGCGCCCCTCCGGCGTTCCGGCTCAGGCCCAGGTGGCGACGAAGTAGCCCACGCCGTACGGGGCGGCGTCGTACAGCAGCCGGCCCGCGAGGCCCGCGCCCTCGGCGGCGCCCGCCAGCACCTGCCAGGGGGCCCGGCCCGCGGCCTGGAGTTCGGCGGCCACTTCGGGGTCGATGGCCGCGAGCGCGGCCGTGTCGGCGGCGGCCAGCGCCCGGGCGGCGGCCGCGTCGAAGCCGGCGGCGCGCTCGTCCAGGTACCCGGGGGCCTTGAGGGTGCGGCAGGCGCTGCCGTCGCCGAGGACGAGCATGGCGACCCGGTCGGCGGAACGGCCCAGGTCGGCGCCGAGGAGGCCGCAGCCGCTGGGCGGGAGGTCCTCGGCGACGGCCACACCGGCGACGGGGGCGGCCGCCCAGCGGGCCTGCCCGAGCAGCCATCCGCCCACTGCGAGGGACGTCGGGAGGGTGTCCCCGGTGGCCCGACCGCTCGGCGGTTCGCCGAGGGTGACGGTGAGGTCGACGCCGAAGCCGGCGAAGCTGCCGGGGGTGCCCTGGTCGTACCCGCCGCCCTCGGCCGCGGCCCCGACCACGACGAGGAGGTCGGGCCGGGAGGCGGCGAGCACCGCGAGCGCGTCGGAGCAGGCGGTGCGGGCGTCGCCCAGTTCGGCGGCGGCGCCCGCGGCGACGTCCGGGACGAGCAGCGGCGGGGCGGGACAGACGGCAGCGGCTACGAGCATGATCCGCAGCCTAGCCGGACCGCCGTCCCGCAGCCTCAGGAGGAGGCGGGCACCGAACAGCCGGAGGCGACGGCCGGCAGGGGCGCCGGGACGCCCAGGGTCGGGATGCCGAGCATGACGCCCGCCGGCTGGGCGGGGGCGGCGTTGCGCTTCTCCCAGGCGTCGCCCGCGCGGGTGCGGCGCAGGTTGAGCGTCGGGCCCTCGGCGAGCAGGTGGTGCGGGGCGGCGTAGGTGATGTCGACGGTGACCACGTCGCCGGGGCGGACCTCCTGCTCCGGCTTGGTGAAGTGGACCAGGCGGTTGTCGGGGGCGCGCCCGGACAGGCGGTGCGTGGCGCCGTCCTTGCGGCCCTCCCCCTCGGCGACCATGATCTCCAACGTGCGGCCGACCTGCTTCTTGTTCTCCTCCCAGGAGATCTCCTCCTGGAGGGCGACCAGGCGCATGTAGCGTTCCTGCACGACCTCCTTGGGGATCTGCCCGTCCATGTCGGCGGCGGGGGTGCCGGGCCGCTTGGAGTACTGGAAGGTGAAGGCGTTCGCGAAGCGGGCCTCGCGCACGACGTGCATCGTCTGCTGGAAGTCCTCCTCCGTCTCGCCGGGGAAGCCCACGATGATGTCGGTGGAGATCGCGGCGTGCGGGATCGCGGCACGCACCTTCTCGATGATGCCGAGGAAGCGCTCCTGGCGGTACGAGCGGCGCATCGCCTTCAGGATCGGGTCGGAGCCGGACTGCAGCGGCATGTGCAGCTGCGGCATCACGTTCGGGGTCTCGGCCATCGCCGCGATCACGTCGTCGGTGAAGTCGCGCGGGTGCGGGGAGGTGAAGCGGACCCGCTCCAGGCCCTCGATCCCGCCGCAGGCGCGCAGCAGCTTGGAGAAGGCCTCGCGGTCGCCGAGGTCGGATCCGTAGGCGTTCACGTTCTGGCCGAGGAGGGTGATCTCCGAGACGCCCTCGGCGACCAGGGCCTCCACCTCGGCGAGGATGTCGCCGGGCCGGCGGTCCTCCTCCTTGCCGCGCAGCGCCGGGACGATGCAGAAGGTGCAGGTGTTGTTGCAGCCGACGGAGATCGAGACCCAGGCGGCGTACGCGGACTCGCGGCGGGTCGGCAGCGTGGAGGGGAACGCCTCCAGCGACTCGGCGATCTCGACCTGCGCCTCCTCCTGGATGCGGGCGCGCTCCAGCAGCACGGGCAGCTTGCCGATGTTGTGCGTGCCGAAGACGACGTCGACCCAGGGGGCCTTCTTGACGATCGTGTCGCGGTCCTTCTGGGCGAGGCAGCCGCCGACGGCGATCTGCATGCCGGGGCGCTTCGTCTTCATGGGGGCGAGGCGGCCGAGGTTGCCGTACAGCTTGTTGTCGGCGTTCTCGCGGACCGCGCAGGTGTTGAAGACCACCACGTCGGCGTCGCCGTTGGAGCCCTCGGGCGCCCGGACGTACCCGGCGTCCTCCAGCAGACCGGAGAGCCGCTCCGAGTCGTGCACGTTCATCTGGCACCCGTAGGTGCGCACCTCGTAGCTTCGCTTCTCGTCCACTGCCTGGCTCCGGTCGCTGCTGGTCATGCATCAAGGGTAGGTGGTGGACGGCAGCCCTCCGGCCGCTGTGCCGCCGGCCTCCGGGCGGGGGCCGGCCGAACCTGCCCCGCCGCAGGTCGAAGGGGCGGTAGGGGGCTCGGGCCGGACAGGGGCCCGGCCCGCGCCGTGACAGGACGGCGGCCGGGTGGCAGGATCGCGCCCATGCCTCTCGTACCGCCCCGGATCAGCAGGCGCCATGCCCTGCGGGTCCTGGTGGCCGTACTCGCCGTGCTCGGCGTCCTCACGTGGTGGCTGAAGCCCTTCGGGCAGCCGGAGCTGCAGGGCGGGCTGACCTTCAGCACGGGTGCGAAGACCGGTGTCTACCACCGGTACGGGCAGCTTCTGCAGCAGGCGCTCGGACGGGACATGCCCGGGGTGGACGTCGAGCTGGTGACGAGCGAGGGCTCGCAGGAGAACCTCAAGCGGCTGGCCACCGGGGAGGCCGACTTCACCGTGGCCACGGCGGACGCGGTCGCGAAGTACCGGCTCGACGGGAAGCCGGGCGCTGACCTGCTGCGCGGCTGTGTGCGCCTCTACGACGACTACGTGCAGTTGGTGGTGCCGGCCGGATCCACGGTGCAGTCGGCGCGGGACCTGCGGGGCAAGCGGGTCGCGATCGGCCAGCCTGGTTCCGGGGTGCGGCTGGTCACGGAGCGGCTGCTCATCGCGGCCGGCATCGACCCGGTCCTGGACATCACGCCGGTGTCCATCGGCATCGACACCATGCCGTCCGAGCTGGAGGCGGGCCGGATCGACGCCTTCTTCTGGTCGGGCGGCCTGCCCACGAACGCGGTGCGCGAGCTGTCGGAGCGCTTCGACATCCGGCTCGTGCCGCTGGGCGACCTGGTGGAGGAGCTCCAGGGCAGCGGGAGCCCGGCGCGCTACTACCGGACGGCCGTGATGCCGCAGGACGCCTACAAGCGGGCCCGCAACACCAGCGCGGTGGCCACTCTGGCCGTACCGAACCTGCTGGTGACGACGGTGAAGACCGACCCCAGGCTGACCGAGCAGCTGACCCGGACGGTGATCCACAGCCGCGACCGGGTCGGGGGCGAGGTGCACGCGGCGCAGCTGGTGGACCTGCGGACGGCGATCTACACCGATCCCCTGGAGCTGCACGAGGGCGCCGGCCGGTACTACCGGTCCGTCAAGCCCTGACCTTCACCGCGTGGCGGCGGGTGCGGGCGGCAGCAGCATGGTCGCCGCGGCGGCCGCGCCGATCAGGCCCGCGTCGGTGCCCAGGGTCGCCGGCACCACCTTGAGCCCCTGGACGAAGGAGAGCGTGGCGTACTGGGCGAGGTGGGTGCGGATCGGCCCGAAGAGGATGTCTCCGGCGGCCGCCACTCCCCCGCCGATGACCGCGATGTCCGTCTCCACGAGGGTGGCGGCCGCCGCGATCGCGGCGGCCAGGGCGCGGCCGGCGCGGTCGAAGGCGGCCAGGGCGACCGGGTCGCCCTGCGCGGCTGCGGCGGCCACGCCCGCCGCCGTGGTGTCGGGCGCGGCCCCCGCGCCCGAGTCGGCGGACGGCTTCCAGCCCTGGTCGCGGGCCCAACGGGCGATGGCCGTGCCGGAAGCGACGGACTCCACGCAGCCGCGTCCGCCGCAGGCGCACGGCTCGCCGTCGAAAGCCACGCTGATGTGACCGATGTGGCCCGCGTTGCCGGTGGGGCCGGGGTGGAGCCGGTTGTTCAGGATCAGGCCGCCGCCGACGCCGGTGGAGACCACCATGCACAGGGCGTTCGCGTAGCCGCGGGCCGCACCCAGCCAGTGCTCGGCCGCCGTCATCGCCACGCCGTCGCCGGCCAGGACGGTGGGCACGTGCGCTCCGCGCGCCGCGAGCTCCGCCGCGACCCGCTCCTGGACCGGGAAGTCCCGCCAGGCCCCGATGTTGACCGGGCTGACCGTGCCCCGGGAGGTGTCCACGGGTCCGGCACTGCCGATGCCGCAGCGGACCGTCGAGGCCCACAGCGGCGAGGCGGACAGGTCGGCGACGACCTCGGCCACCGCCGCCATGACCCCTTCGGCGTCCACGGCGCGCGGGGTGGCGCGGCGGGTGGTGGCCGTCATCGTGCCGTCGGCGTGCACCAGCGCCCCGGCGATCTTCGTACCGCCGACGTCGATCGCCACCGTCGGTCCGGCGGCCGCGGCGGCACGCGGTGTGGGCGACGGGGCGGTGGGGGTGATCACGGTGGCGGCTCCAGGAAGGGTTCAGGAATCAGTATGCGCGGGCGGCGGCTCGGCGAGGACCCGGCGGGTGGCGGCCGCGCCCTGGGCGTCGGAGTAGTCGGTGACCACCGAGCGCACGTGGTCCGGCCCGAGGCCGTGCCGCTGCGCCTGGGCCCGCAGGGACTCCATCCGGCGGACGGTGTGGGCCAGGCCGGGCAGCCCCGCGATGTGGACGATCCGGCGGTGCCCCAGCCCGTGCAGGTGCTCCAGGATCCGGGCCATCGCCCCGGCGTCGTCGGCCCGGACCGAGGACAGCGGCGGGGGCACGGTGTGCACCGGGGGCGCGGCGGGCGGGCCGGGCTCGCCGACGGTGACCGCGGGCAGGCCCAGCTTCGCCAGGAGTGCCGGGCGGGGGTCGCCCGTGCGCGGGTCGACGACGAGCACGCCGTCGACCCGCCGCTCCGCCCACCAGCGGTGGTAGACCGCGCATTCGGCGTCCACGTCCTCGACGACCTGGAACAGCAGGGCCGTCCGGGCGGTGGAGAGGACCTCCTGGATGCCGGAGACGAGCTGCAGGAAGAAGGACTCCACGCCCAGGGTGTGCGCGGGCCGGGCCAGGACGAGCCCCACGGCGCCGGCGCGTTCCCCGGACAGCGCCCGGGCGGCGCTGTTGGGCTGCCAGCCCAGTTCCTCGGCGACGCGGCGGATCCGCGCCCGGGTGTCCTGCGAGACGCCCGGCCGGTCGTTCAGCGCGAAGGACACGGCGCTCTGCGACACTCCGGCACGGCGGGCGATGTCCTTGATGGTGGGTCTGCGGGCCATGGCCTGCCTCCTGTCCCGAATACCGCTGTGCACAGCGGCACACTTCCCTCGGCGCCTCCGCCGCCAAACCGCTGCAGCCTCCCGGCAGTTCGGACCAGGTCCCCTTGGGGCGCCCGGGCTGAAGCGCATAAGTGGGTCTCAGTGAGCCCGTTGAAATTCCGCAGCCGTATCGGCAGTTCTGTGGCCCGCCCGGTGCATACGTTTTCCGCCACTGGCTGGACTTCGACCTCGACGAGGTGAGGGCCGACCCCGACGTGGTCGCCGGGCCGCGAGCCGGCCCGGAGCGGGCGGTCGCCCTGGAGGTGCGGGCGGTCGAGGAGCTGTACGCGGGGTCCGCGCCCGCCCGTACGACCATGGCCCGGGAGCCGTGGGCCGGGTCCGCTCTGCGCGTCAGGAGCCCTCGGGGCCGGTGCGCGGGACCGTCACGGTCACCCGCAGCCCGTGGGGCTCGTTCGTCGCGTACGACAGGGTCCCGCCGCCCGCGGCGAGCAGGGTCCGGGAGATCGAAAGGCCGAGCCCGGAGCCCTTGATGTTCTGGTGGCGGCCGCTGCGCCAGAAGCGGTCGCCCACCCGCAGCAGCTCCTCCTCGGTGAGGCCGGGCCCCCGGTCGGCGACGACGACGCGGACCGAGCGGCCCTCGGCCGAGACCGTCACCTCGACCTCCTCCCCGGCGGGGGTGAACTTGAGGGCGTTGTCGATGACGGCGTCGAGCGCGCTGGACAGGGCGATGGGATCGGCCCAGCCGGTCACGGCGGTCCGGCCCGTCCCGGTGAGCCGTACGCCCTTCTCCTCGGCGTACGGCCGCCACGCGGCGACCCGTTCCGCGGCCAGCGCACCGATGTCGGTGAGACTGATCTCGGCGGAGGCGTGCTCGGCCAGCGCCAGGTCCAGAAGGTCGTCGAGGACCTGCGTCAGGCGCTTGCCCTCGGTGCGCACGGAGGCGATCTCCGCATTGCCCTCGGGCAGTTCCAGGGCGAGCAGCTCGATGCGCAGGAGCAGGGCCGCGAGCGGGTTGCGCAGCTGGTGCGAGGCGTCGGCGACGAAAGCCCGCTGCTGCTCCAGCGCCTCTTCGACGTTGTCGGCCATCTCGTTGAAGGAGTGGGCCAGGCGCTGGAGTTCTGGTGGGCCGCCGGCGGCGGAGACGCGGGAGTTCATCCGGCCGGTGGCGATGCCGTGGGCTGCGGTGTCCAGGGTCCGTACGGGCTTGAGCACCCAGCTGGTGAGCCGCAGCGCGGCGCCGAAGGCGACCAGCATGGCGGCGGTGAGGCCGCCCGCGATGAGCAGCCAGCCCCTCAGGATCCGGCCCCGCATCAGGTCCGTCGGCGATTCCGTGGCGACGACGGCGACCACGTCGCCGTCGAGCACGACCGGCGAGACGACGAGGAGCTTGCCGTTCGTCTGCCAGGGCCACACCTGCGGCGGGTCGTGGCTGCGGCGTCCGGCGAGCGCCTCCACGAAGGCCTGGCGGCCCTCGCCGGACTCGGGCAGATGCCACCAGCCCGGGGAGCGGACCATGGCGTTGTCGTCGCGGTTGAAGATCCCCACGCGGATGCCGTACAGCTCGTGGTAGCGGCCCAGCTCGTGCTGGAGGGTCTGCTCGCGCTCGTCGGCGCCGGTGGAGCCGGAGCCCCGGGCGTCGATGACGAACTGGGCGAGGGCGGCGAAGCGGGCGCTGTCGTCGATGCGGTCGACGACCACCCGCTGCTGCTGCCCGGCGGCCAGGCTCACGGCGAGCGGGAAGCCCAGGGCGAGGAGCGTGCCCGCCATCAGGATGACGAGCAGGGGGAGCAGGCGGGCACGCACGGCAGGAGCCGCCTACGGGGCGGCCGGGGTGACGAGCCGGTAGCCCACCCCGCGGACGGTCTCGATGAGGGCGGGCATGCGCAGCTTGGAGCGCAGCGAGGCGACGTGGACCTCCAGGGTCCGCCCGGTCCCCTCCCAGCTGGTCCGCCACACCTCGCTGATGATCTGCTCGCGGCGGAAGACGACGCCGGGCCGCTGCGCGAGCAGCGCCAGCAGGTCGAACTCCTTGCGGGTGAGGGGTACGTCGGTGCCGTCCACGCTGACCCGGCGGGTGGGCAGCTCGATGCTGACCGGGCCGAGGCGGACGGTGGTGGGCGCGCCGGTGCCGGTGGCGACGGCCTCCTCGGAGGCGCCGGTGCGCCGGGCGACGGCGTGGATGCGGGCCAGCAGCTCGCCGGTGTCGTAGGGCTTGACGACGTAGTCGTCGGCGCCCATGTTCAGGCCGTGGATGCGGGAGCGCACGTCGGCCCGCGCGGTGACCATGATGACGGGCGTGGCGGTGCGCTTGCGGATCCGGCCGCACACCTCGTAGCCGTCCTGGTCGGGCAGCCCGAGGTCGAGCAGGACCACGCCGAAGGGCGGGGCGCCGGCGGGCAGCAGCGCCTGGAGGGCCTCTTCGCCGTTGCGGGCATGGGTGACCTGGAAGCCGTGCCGGGCGAGGATCGCGGACAGGGCGGCGGCGACGTGATCGTCGTCCTCGACGAGCAGCAGTCTCATGTCGTCCCCCTCTCCTCACGTCTGTCTCGGGCGGCCCGCTTCCCGGGCCGCGGTCACGGCTCGTGCGGCCTGCTCGGTCTCCGCGCGACCGGTCGGTGCCGCGCGTACGGCCGCAGAAACGGCCACCCTGCATCCACGCCCATGCGGAGTCCCACGTCAAGAGGGTTCCGCCGCGTCGCGCCCACCGTTATGCACCCGGTACGCGCACATGATCGACCACGCCGGTGCCGCGCACGGAGCGTATCCGGAAGAGGCCGGATCGTTATGCTCAATTCTCCCTCAGATGTGATGACGTTGTGCGCAGGTCGTCACTACTGTCCTCCCAACCGAGGAGGACGGAGCTAGAAGCCGATGAGCGGAGTATCAGTAACCAAGGACGTTCAGGACGCGGCCGGTACCGCGGACGACCTGGTCGTGCTGAGCAACGTCAACAAGCACTTCGGCGCGCTGCACGTGCTTCAGGACATCGATCTGAGCATTGCCCGCGGCGAGGTGGTCGTGGTGATCGGTCCTTCGGGATCGGGCAAGTCCACGCTGTGCCGGACCATCAATCGCCTGGAGACCATCGACTCCGGCACCATCACGCTCGACGGCAAGGAGCTGCCCTCGGAGGGCAAGGAGCTCGCCCGTCTGCGCGCCGACGTCGGCATGGTGTTCCAGTCGTTCAACCTCTTCGCGCACAAGACGGTGCTGCAGAACGTCATGCTGGGCCAGCTCAAGGTCCGCAGGACCGACCAGGCCGCGGCCCACGCGAAGGCGCTGTCCCTGCTGGAGCGGGTCGGCGTCGCGTCGCAGGCGGACAAGTACCCGGCCCAGCTCTCCGGCGGCCAGCAGCAGCGCGTGGCGATCGCCCGGGCGTTGGCGATGGAGCCGAAGGTGATGCTCTTCGACGAGCCCACCTCGGCGCTCGACCCGGAGATGATCAACGAGGTGCTGGAGGTCATGCAGCAGCTCGCCAGTGAGGGCATGACCATGGTGGTCGTCACCCACGAGATGGGCTTCGCCCGCTCGGCGGCGAACCGCGTCGTCTTCATGGCCGACGGAAAGATCGTCGAAGAGGCCACCCCCGAGCAGTTCTTCAGCAACCCGCGCAGTGATCGGGCGAAGGACTTCCTGTCGAAGATCCTGCACCACTGACGGCTGTCGTCTGGTAGTGATCCCCTGGCGGCCCCGCGCACGCGTCGTCGCTCGTCTTCAACCACGTCTCATCCGAGGGAAGTTCACCATGAAGCTCTTCAAGGCCGGCGCGGCCGTGGCCGCTGCCGTCGTCCTCTCCCTGACCGCGACCGCGTGCGGCGGCAGCAAGCAGGATGCCTCCAGTGACGGCGGTGCCTCCGGTGGCGCCAAGGACAAGATTGTCGTCGGCATCAAGTACGACCAGCCCGGTATGGGCCTGAAGACGCCGGACGGCAAGTTCACCGGCTTCGACGTCGACGTCGCGACCTACGTCGCCAAGGAGCTCGGCTACCAGCCCGACCAGATCGAGTTCAAGCAGGCCGTCAGCGCCGAGCGCGAGAACCTGATCTCCAACGGTGACGTCAAGTTCGTCGTCGCGACCTACTCGATCAACGACAGGCGCAAGGAGAGGGTCGACTTCGCCGGCCCGTACTTCCTCGCGCACCAGGACCTCCTGGTCCGCGCCGACGACACGAGCATCACCAAGGCCGAGGACCTGAACAAGAAGAAGCTCTGCTCGGTCACCGGCTCCACCTCGGCGCAGAACGTCAAGACCAAGCTGGCCCCCGAGGCCGACCTGCTGGAGCAGGGCGGCTACTCCGAGTGCCTCACCGGCCTGGAGAACAAGGCCGTGGACGCACTGACCACGGACAACTCGATCCTGGCCGGCTACGCCGCTCAGGAGAAGAACAAGGGCAAGTTCAAGCTGGTCGGCCTGAGCCTGAGCAACGAGAACTACGGCATCGGTCTGAAGAAGGGCGACAAGGAGCTCCAGACCAAGATCAACGCCGCGCTCAAGAAGATGGTCGAGGACGGCAGCTGGCAGAAGGCCGTCGACAAGAACCTCGGCCCGGCCAACTTCAAGAGCGAGCCTGCCCCGCAGATCACCGAAGGCAGCTGATTCATCGGTGAGGGGCGTCGCCGCCCGCCTGCTGCGGGCGGCGGCGCACCCCACCGGCCATCCTGGGGAGAGCGCAGGGCATCGTGTTCGATTTTCTTGATTCCGGGCAGTACGACGTGCTCGGAGCCTTCTGGGTGACGGTTCAGCTCACCCTCTACTCGGCGGTCGGGTCCCTGATCTGGGGCACCGTCCTGGCGGGGATGCGGGTCAGCCCGGTCCCGCTGCTGCGTGCCTTCGGCACCGCGTACGTCAACCTGGTGCGCAACACGCCGCTGACCTTGCTGATCATCGCCTGCTCGCTGGGCCTCAGCCAGACCCTCGGCATCAACCTGGGCGGCGACAACTTCAAGGAGACCGGTTTCCGGCTCGCGGTCCTCGGCCTGATCGCCTACACCGGCACCTTCGTCTGCGAGGCCCTCCGCTCCGGCATCAACACGGTGCCCGTCGGCCAGGCCGAGGCGGCCCGCGCACTGGGTCTGAGCTTCTTCCAGGTCCTCACCCTGATCGTGCTCCCCCAGGCGTTCCGGGCGGTCGTCGCACCGCTCGCCAACGTACTGATCGCACTCACCAAGAACACCACGGTGGCGGCGACCATCGGTGTGGCCGAGGCGGCCCTGCTGATGAAGGAAATGCTGGAGAACGAGGCGCAGGCGGTCTTCGCGGTCTTCGCGGTCTTCGCCCTCGGTTTCGTCCTGCTGACCCTGCCCACCGGCCTGCTGCTGGGCTGGGTGGCCAAGCGAGTGGCGGTGAAGCGATGAGTTCCGTGCTGTACGACACCCCCGGCCCCCGGGCCAAGGTGCGCAACTGGATCTACAGCGGGATCTTCGTCGTCCTGTTCGGGCTCGTCCTGTGGTGGGCCATCTCGCTCATGGCCGAGAAGGGCCAGCTCGACGCCGACAAGTGGACCCCGTTCGTCACCGACAGCCAGATCTGGACCACGTACCTGGTCCCCGGCCTGATGGAGACCCTCAAGGCCGGCGCGCTCGCCATGGTGATCGCCCTGCCGCTGGGCGCGGCGCTGGGCATCGGGCGGCTGTCCGACCACGCCTGGGTGCGCGCGGCGGTCGGCGCCTGGGTGGAGTTCTTCCGCGCCATCCCGGTGCTGATGTTGATGCTGTTCAGCTCCGCGCTGTACGCCCCGCAGCTCATGGACGTCCCCTCCGACACCCGGCCGTTCTGGTCCGTGGTG
This sequence comes from Streptomyces sp. NRRL F-2664, assembly GCF_000719345.1. Classification (GTDB taxonomy): domain Bacteria; phylum Actinomycetota; class Actinomycetes; order Streptomycetales; family Streptomycetaceae; genus Streptomyces. The sequence continues at coordinate 39,352 of NZ_JOFX01000037.1, read as the reverse complement.
ACCGGCCTGGTCCTCTACAACTCGGCCGTCATCGCGGAGGTCGTCCGGGCGGGTGTGCTCTCCCTTCCGAAGGGGCAGGCCGAGGCGGCCAAGGCGATCGGCCTGCGCAAGGGCCAGACCATGACCCACGTGCTGCTCCCGCAGGCCGTCACGGCGATGCTGCCGGCGCTCGTCAGCCAGCTCGTCGTGATCCTCAAGGACACCGCGCTCGGCGGCGCCCTGCTCGGCTTCGCCGAGCTGCTCTCCATGAACCGGCAGATCGCAGCCAACTACAGCAACACCATCGCGACCATGTTCGTGATCGCCCTGATCTACATCGTGGTGAACTTCGCCCTCACCAGCCTGGCCTCCCAGCTGGAAAGCCGGCTGAGGAAGTCGAAGAAGAGCACCGGCGCAGTGCTCGGCGCGGAGGAGATCGACGACCCGGTCCCCGGGGCGAACACTGCGGCCGGAGCCTGACGGCGCCCCGGCCGGAGCCACCTGAGGCCTGACACACGGTCAGTCCTGATGCGTGACCCGCGTGGTGCGGCGGAGTTCATCCGCCGCACCACGCTGCTGTGCGCCGACGGGTGTCACTTGACGCAGGAACCTTCAGTCGGTTGCATACTTCTGTGATCACATACCGGACATCGGGAGCCGCGCCATGGACCCGGTGATCGTCGTCGGCGCGGGGCCCGTCGGGCTGTCCCTGGCCCTGGCCCTCGCGGGCGCGGGCGTGCCCTCCGTCGTGCTCGACGAAGGGCCCGGCAAGGACGAGGTCCGGCCGGCCCGTACGGTCGTCCTGCACGCGGACACGGCCGCCATGGCGCACCGGCTGGGCTGTACGCCGCTGCGCGACGAAGGGGCGTACTTCGCCGCCTGGCGCACCATGCGCCGCGGCCGCGACGGCCACCGGCTCACCTTCGAGGACCATCCGGCTCCGCTGCACGTCCCGCAGCACGCCCTGGCTCGCGGACTGCGCGACTCCGCCGCCGCGCACCCCCTCGTCCAGCTGGTCTGCGACACCAGGCTGGACGCCCTGGAACAGGACGACCGCGGCGTCACCGCGCACACCCGGGGCGCCGAGACCACCTGGTGGCGCGGGAGTTACCTGGTCGGCTGCGACGGCGCCCGCTCCACCGTCCGCAAGTTGCTCGGCATCCGCTTCCCGGGCCGTACCGCCGTCGAACGCCACGCCGTGGCCGCACTGCGCACCGAACTGCCCTGGCCCGGCGAGGCCCTGCTGCACCGCGGCGCACCGCACGAGGCCACCTCCCGGCCGCTGCCCGACGGGGTCTGGCGGCTCGACTGGCTGCTCCCGGCCCGCGGCGAGCTGGTGACCCCCGACGCGCTGGTCACCCTGATCCGCGACAGCCTCGCCCAGTGGTGCGGCGGCACGACTCCCCCGTACGACCTGCTGGACACCGGCGTGCACACGCTGCACCACCGGCTGGCCCGGCGGTGGCGCGACGGCCGGGCCTTCCTCGCCGGTGACGCCGCGCACCTGCTGGGGGCGCTCGGCACCCAGGGCGTCGAGGAGGGGCTCCGCGACGCCGAGAACCTGGCGTGGAAGCTGTCCCTGGCCTGGCACCAGGGTGCTTCCGAGGCCCTGCTCGACAGCTACGAGGGGGAGCGGCGCACCGCGGTCGCCTCGCGGCTGCGCGCCGCCGACCAGGCGATGCCCACGCTGCGCTCCGGCGGCGGCCTGCGCACCTACCTGCCCGGGGCCTCGCGTTCCGCGGAGTCCCTGCTGACCGACGGACACCTGGGGCGCGGCCCGCTGGGCTCGGAGCCGGCGTACGCCCCGCCGGTGGCCGTACGCGAGGTGCCGACGGCCACGGAACCGGGCGGTCCCGTGGCGAACGTCCCGGTGACCGCTCCCGACGGCGCGACCGTGCCGCTGCGCGACCTGCTGGGGCAGGGGCGGGTGCTGGTGGTCCTGGTGGCCCCGGGCACCGGGGTCTGGGACCGGCGCCACTGGCTGGGCGCCGGGCTGATGCCCCGCCTCGCCGCGGCGGTCAGTGCCCTCCCGGTCCGCGCCGACCTGCTGGTCGCGGACAGCTACCCGGGCGCTCCGGCCCACACCGTGCTGCTGGTGCGGCCGGACGGGCACCTGGCGGCGACGTTCGCGGGGGTGCGTCCGGCCGAGCTGTACGAGGCGGCGGACGCCGTCCGGGCCGGTGCGCCCGAGTCCCGGCTGCCGGCGCCGTCGACCTCGTCCGCCGGCTCGGCCCCGTCCCCGGCCTCCATCTCCCCGACCGGGGTGATCGATTGACCGTGCGCGGGCCCGCATGGTTCACTCGCGAAATGACCGGCAACGACGTACGCCTGTGGCGGAGGGTCCATATGGACCTGCTCCGCTATGCGGGCTGCGTGTGTCGCCCTTCCTGCTGATTCGCCCTTCCCTCCGCGCGCCCCGTGCCGTCCACCGGCCTGCGCGCATTTCCGCGAACCCAGGAACGGTCCTCATCCCCATGTCTCTCACCGCACCCGCGCACACCCCTGCGCCCGTGGCGGCCGGCGGCCCCACGGCCCCCGAGCTCCTCGACTTCGCCCTCCGCACCGCTTCCGACCCCGAGGTCGTGGCCTCGCTGCCGCTCGATCCCGAGGGCCGCACCTGGATCCGCCTCGACGGGCCCGGGGGCAGCGAGGCCTGGCTGATCGGCTGGCCGCCGGGCACCGGTACCGGCTGGCACGATCACGCCGAGTCGCTCGGCGCGTTCGCCACCGCCCGCGGCCGGCTCACGGAACGCTCGCTGGCCGTGCGCCTGCCCTCGGAGGGCTGGCGGTCGCTCGAACTGGCGCCCGACGTCGACCGCAGCCGCACGCTGCCCGCGGGCGGCGGGCGGGCCTTCGGGCGGCACCACGTGCACGAGGTCCTCAACGAGTCCGCGGACGAACACGCGGTCTCGGTCCACGCCTACTACCCGCCGCTGCCGCTGATCCGCCGGTACAGCCGCAGTGGGCCGGTGCTGCACCTGGAGCACGTCGAGCGTCCGGCGGACTGGCAGTGAGCGCGCCGGTCGGCATCGACGAGCTGCTGGAGCGCGTCCGGGCCGGATACACCCGCGTCGACGCCCAGGAGGCGTACACGGCCGCGTCGGCGGGAGCGCTCCTGGTGGACATCCGCTACCAGGCCCTGCGGGAGCGGGACGGGCTCATCCCGGGAGCGCTGGTGGTCGAGCGCAACGAGCTGGAGTGGCGCCTGGACCCGACGGGCAGCCACCGGGCCGCCGAGGCCACGAGCCACGACCTGCGGGTGGTGGTGATCTGCAACGAGGGGTACGCGTCCAGCCTCGCGGCCGCCTCGCTGCACGCCCTGGGGCTGCACCGGGCGACCGACCTGACCGGTGGCTTCCAGGCGTGGCGGGCGGCTGGGCTCCCCGTCGTCGGGGGCGCGGCTGCCCAGCAGACGCCATCGCAGCCGTGAGCACTCGGGGGCAGCTCGGGGGCGAGCCGGCTCATTCCCCCGTGTGACGCAGGTCCTCGGTGTCCTCGCCCTCCGTCTCCAGGGCGCGGCGGACCACCCGTAGGGCCATGCCCTCCGGGTAGCCCTTGCGGGCGAGCATCCCGGCCAGGCGCCGGATCCGCTTGTCCCGCTCCAGGCCCCGGGTGGAGCGGAGCTTGCGGTCCACGAGCTCGCGGGCGGTCTGCTCCTCCTGGTCGCCATCCAGCTGCTCCAGGGCCTCCTCGACGAGGGCGGCGTGCACCCCCTTGGTCCGCAGTTCTTGGGCGAGCGCCCGGCGGGCCAAGCCGCGGCCGCGGTGGCGGGACTCGACCCAGGCTCCGGCGAAGGCCGCGTCGTCGATGAGGCCCACCTCCTCGTACCGGGAGAGGACCTCCTGCGACACCTCGTCGGGGATGCCCCGCTTGTGCAGGGCGTCCGCGAGCTGCCGACGGGTGCGCGGGCTCCCCGTGAGCAGGCGCAGGCAGATCGCCCGCGCCTGCTCCTCGGGGCTCTGGGGCGGCAGCTCCGGACGGTCCTCCCGGCCTCGCCGGCGCCCGCCGCCCCCCTCCTCCTCGCGCACGGGTCAGCTCTTGGCGACGGCGGCCTTGGCCGTCGTCTTGGCCTTCGACGCGGTTGCGGGCACTGCAGCGGCATCGGCGGGGGCGGCAGCAGCAGCGGCAGCCGCCGTGTCGTCGCCGTCCTTGCGGGCGCCCACGCCCAGCTTCTCCTTGATCTTCCGCTCGATCTCGTTGGCGAGATCCGGGTTGTCCTTCAGGAAGTTACGGGCGTTCTCCTTGCCCTGGCCGAGCTGGTCACCCTCGTACGTGTACCAGGCACCGGCCTTGCGGATGAAGCCGTGCTCCACACCCATGTCGATCAGGCCGCCCTCGCGGCTGATGCCCTGGCCGTAGAGGATGTCGAACTCGGCCTGCTTGAACGGCGGCGCGACCTTGTTCTTCACGACCTTGCAGCGGGTCCGGTTGCCGACCGCCTCCGTGCCGTCCTTCAGGGTCTCGATACGGCGGATGTCGATGCGCACCGAGGCGTAGAACTTCAGCGCGCGGCCACCGGTCGTGGTCTCCGGCGAGCCGAACATCACGCCGATCTTCTCGCGGAGCTGGTTGATGAAGATCGCGGTGGTCTTGGACTGGTTGAGCGCACCGGTGATCTTGCGGAGGGCCTGGCTCATCAGGCGGGCCTGGAGACCCACGTGGGAGTCGCCCATCTCACCCTCGATCTCGGCACGCGGCACGAGGGCCGCCACCGAGTCGATGACGATCAGGTCGAGGGCACCGGAGCGGACGAGCATGTCCACGATCTCCAGTGCCTGCTCGCCGGTGTCCGGCTGCGAGAGGATGAGGTTGTCGGTGTCGACACCGAGCGCCTTGGCGTACTCGGGGTCGAGCGCGTGCTCGGCGTCCACGAAGGCGACGGTGCCGCCGGCCTTCTGCGCGTTGGCCACGGCGTGCAGGGTCAGGGTCGTCTTACCGGAGGACTCCGGGCCGTAGATCTCGACGACACGGCCGCGCGGCAGACCACCGACGCCGAGGGCGATGTCCAGCGCGGTCGACCCGGTGGAGATCACGTCGATGGGGTCGTTCGGCTTGTCGCCGAGACGCATGACCGCGCCCTTGCCGAATTGCCGTTCAATCTGTGCGAGCGCGGCGTCGAGAGCCTTCTCGCGGTCGGTGCCTGCCATGGGTTCCACCCGGTTTGCTTGAGTCGATCGCTTCACGCCATTGACGCTAATGCCTGCCACTGACAATGCGCCCCACGACCGGTTCGGCTGTGGACAACTCATCAGAATGGATGTTCGATTTCCGTGTCAAGCTCGCCACGCTCGGAGCGCTATGCCCTCATTGCGTGGATATCCTATGAAGTGTGATCGAGTCTGGACGGCCACGACTCCGTAGGCGCCCCGGCCCGGGAAGACTCGTGCGGCTGTCGCCGGTCATCCTGACCGTCGTCATCGCCAGCCTGGCATACACCACTCCGCCGGAGATGGCCTTCAGCCGCCTCCTGCCCGCGGCGCCGGCCCTCGCGGCCGCCATGTGGCCGGTCCTCCCCACCGTCCTGCTCGGGACGGTCTGCCTCGTCCTGATGATCGGCCTCAGCCTCGTCTTCCCCGACCTGGGGACGTGGTGGACTGCCGCCGGGATCATCGCGGTCACCGTGGCGGCGGCGTACGGCAGCCACGTCCGGCTCCAGCGGGAGCGCACGCTCTTCCAGGTGCGGCTGGTCGCGGACGCGGCGCAGCAGGTGGTCCTGAGCCCCATGCCGCGCCGCTTCGGCAGGATCGAGATCGAGTCGCTGTACCTCGCGGCCGCTGCGGAGGCCCGCATCGGCGGGGACTTCTACGAGGTGGTCGACACCCCGTTCGGGGTCCGGCTGCTCATCGGCGACGTGCGGGGCAAGGGCCTGCCCGCGGTGGGGGCGGCCGCAGCGATCGTCAACGCCTTCCGGGAGGCCGCGTACGGCGAGGCCGACCTGGTCGACGTCGCGCGCCGGCTGGATGCCAGCAGCACCCGCTACAACTCCGCCTTTCCCCCCGAGGGACCGATGGAGCGCTTCGCCACCGCCCTCCTAGTCCAGATCCCGCACGAGGGGAGCCGCATCGACATCCTCAACTGCGGACATCCACCGCCGCTGCTGCTGAACCGCGGCGAGCCCCGCGCCCTCGAATCGGCCACTCCCTCGCCGCTGCTCAGCCTCGCGGACCTGATCGGCGACCAGTACAGCATCGACACCTTCGACTTCGCCCCCGACGACCTGCTGCTCCTCTACACCGACGGGATCGCCGAGGCACGTGCCCGCGACGGCGAGTTCTTCCCGCTGGCGGCCTGGATGGGCCGGCAGCCCCCGACCCCGCCCCACGAGCTGCTCACGGCCCTCCACCGCGACCTCCTGCACTACAGCAGGGGCCGCCTGGACGACGACATCGCTGCCCTCGCCGTCCGCCTGCGCGGCCCGCGCCCCGCGGAGCCCTGAGGCCCGCACGGGGGCCCGCACGCGCGGAAAAATGCGGCGGGTGGACGGGCGGGCGGCTCGTACGATCGCCGCATGGTCGATTTCCTGTATCCGCCCAAACCCCGCCCGGGGGACCGGATCGCGGTCCTGTCCCCCTCGTCCGGGCTGCCCGGGCTCTTCCCGCTCCCCTACGAGCTCGGGCTGCGCAGGCTCCGGGACGACTTCGGGCTGGAGCCCGTGGAGTACCCGACCACGCGGAAGATGGGGGCGAGCCCCCAGGAGCGGGCCGCGGACCTGCACGCCGCCTTCGCGGACCCGGACATCAAGGCGGTGATCGCCACCATCGGCGGCGACGACCAGATCACCGTCCTCCCGCACCTCGACGGCGACCTGCTGCGTGCCCACCCCAAACCGTTCCTCGGCTACAGCGACAACACCAATCTCCTGCTGTTCCTGCGGAACCTGGGCATCGTCGGCTACCACGGCGGCTCGGTGATGGTCGAGCTCGGCCGCCCGGGCGCGATGCACCCGGCCACCGCGGACTCCCTCCGGGCGGCGCTGTTCACCTCGGGCACGTACGAGCTGAACCGCTCCGGCGAGTACGGCGACGTCAACGGCCCCTGGGAGGACCCGAGCACCTTCGAGGCCGAGCCGTCGATGGAGCGCTCCTACGGCTGGACCTGGCACAACGGACACCGGGTGGTCGAAGGGGCCGGCTGGGGCGGCAACGTGGAGATCCTCTCGTGGCTGCTGATGGCCGGCCGCGAGGTGCTGCCCGCCGAGTCGTACGCCGGCGACGTGCTCTTCCTGGAGACCTCCGAGGAGATGCCGCGCGCGGAGGATGTGTACCGGATCCTGCGGGCCATGGGCGAGCGCGGCCTGCTGCGGCAGTTCCCCGCGCTGCTGATGGGCAGGGCGAAGAGCTGGTCGTTCGAGAACAGGTTCGACGCCGGGCAGAAGGAGCGGTACCGCGCCGAGCAGCGCGAGGCCGTCCTGCGCGCGCTGCGCCAGTACGCTCCCGACACCATGGCGGTCTTCGACGTGGACCTCGGCCACACCGACCCGCAGCTGGTGGTGCCCGTGGGCGGGCGGATCCGGGTGGACGGGCCGGCGCGGCGGATCACCGTCACCTACTGATCCGCCGGCCGCCCCTGCTCCGCCGGATCCCCCCCGCCCGGCCGGGGCGACAGCGCGACGCCGAGCGAGTCGGCGGCGAAGGGCCTCGGCGCGCGCTCCTCGTAGAAGACGTCGAGCTCGGTGACGGTGAAGCCGGCGGCGGTCAGCAGGTCGACGGTGCGCCGGGTGAGATGGCACCCGCCGCACAGCCGCTTGTGCAGCGGTTCGATCCGCCGCTGCCAGCGGCGGACGCCCTCGTCCCGCGCCGGGGCCAGGCCGTGCTCGACGAAGTGCAGGCTTCCCCCGGGCTTGAGTACGCGCCGTACTTCACGCAGGGCCGCCACGGGATCCGGGATGGTGCACAGCGTCCAGGTGGACAGGGCCGCGTCGAAAGTGGCGTCCCCGAAGGGCAGCGACTGCCCGTCGAGGCCGGCCCTGCGCACCGGGACCGGCGAGGCCGCCACGCGGTCGGCGGCGAGTTTCCACCCCAGGTCGGAGGGCTCGATCCCGGCCACGCCGGTGACGCCCGGCGGGTAGAAGGGGACGTTGTGGCCGGTACCGAAGCCGATCTCGACGACCTCCCCGGCCAGCCCGGCGCAGACGCGGCGCCTGAGCGGCCGGGCCCCCTGCGCCCCGCAGGCGAGGTCGACGATCCGCGGCACGATCCGTTCGGCGTAGAAACCCATCACAGCCTCCGTCCCGGAGTTACCGGCAACCAGCATGGCACTGGCGGCGGGGGCGGACGGCGGTCGACACCCACTGACAACCAAAGGTTGACGCCGCTCCGACTGTCAACCTAGGGTTGCGTCTATGACGAACCCTTCGGTGGAACCCGTCCGCATGACCCATCCGGTACGCCTCGACGATCTGATCGAGGCCATCAACAAGGTCCACACCGACCCCTTGGAGCAGCTCAGCGGCGCCGTCGTCGCGGCGGAGGCCCTCGGAGACGTCGCGGACCACCTCATCGGCCACTTCGTCGACCAGGCACGACGCTCCGGTGCCTCCTGGACCGACATCGGCCGCAGCATGGGCGTCACCCGCCAGGCGGCCCAGAAGCGCTTCGTGCCGAAGGCGGACAAGGAGGGCGCCGGCGGCCTCGACCCGAGCGCGGGCTTCGCCCGCTTCACCCCCCGCGCCCGCAACGTGGTCGTGGCCGCGCAGAACGAGGCCCGCGCCGCGGGCAACACCGAGATCGGCACCGTCCACCTCGTCCTGGGCCTGATGGCCGAGGCCGACGGCCTCGCGGGGGTCGCCCTGCGCGCCCAGGGGGTCTCGCCGGACGAGGTACGGGCCGCCGCGGCCGCCGTACTGCCGCCGGCCCGGGCCGAGGTCCCCGAGCTCGTGCCCTTCGACGCCTCGGCGAAGAAGGCGCTGGAGCTGACCTTCCGTGAGGCCCTGCGCCTGGGCCACGACTTCGTCGGCACCGAGCACGTGCTGCTCGCGCTCCTGGAACTGGAGAACGGCGAAGGCGTCCTGAGCGGGCTCGGGGTGGACAAGGCCGCCACCGAGGCGACCGTCAGCGAAGCCTTGGCAGCCGTACTCGGCGGCGAGGACGGGAAGTAGAGGAATCCGCGTCCCGCGTCAGCTCGTAGCGCTTGACGTACGCACCGAGGAAGGCCTGCAAGGTGGCGACGGCCGGGATCGCGATCAGCGCCCCGACCGCGCCCAGCAGGGCGGTGCCCGCGATGACCGATCCGAAGGCCACCGCCGGGTGGATGTCCACGGTCTTCGAGGTCAGCTTCGGCTGGAGCATGTAGTTCTCGAACTGCTGGTAGACCACCACGAACACGAGGACGTACAGCGCGTACCAGGGATCGACGCTGAAGGCGAGCAGGACCGGCAGCGCGCCCGCGAGATAGGTGCCGATGGTGGGGATGAACTGCGAGACCAGCCCCACCCACACGGCGAGCGCGGGCGCGTACGGCACCCCGAGCACCGCCAGCACAATGTAGGTCGCAACACCCGAGATCAGCGCCATCAGCCCGCGCGAGTAGAGGTAGCCGCCCGTCTTGGCGACGGCGATCTCCCAGGCGCGCAGCACCTCGGCCTGCTTGGCGGGAGGCAGTACGGAGCACAGCGCCCGGCGCAGCCGCGGCCCGTCGGCGGCGAAGTAGAAGGAGAACAGCCCGATCGTCAGCAGCTTGAAGAGGCCGCCGAGCACGGTGGCCGACACGTCGAGCACGCCGGACGCGCTGTTCTGCACGTACTTGCGCAGCCAGTCGGAGCGCAGCACGCTCTCCTGGATCTCCAGCCGGGACAGATCGGTGCGGAAGGTGGAGTTGATGAAGTCGATCACCGAGTCGAGGTAGCCCGGGAAGCCCTCCACCATGGCGATGATCTGTCCCGCGAGCAGGGAGCCGAGCAGCGCGAGGAACCCCACGGACACCGCGAACACCGCGCTGAACATCAGGAAGGTGGCGAGCCCGCGGCGCATGCCGGCGGCCGCCATCCTGGCGACCGCCGGTTCGATCGCGAGTGCCAGGAAGAACGCGATCAGGATGTTGACCAGCAGCCCGATCAGCTGGTGGAAGGCCCAGCTGCCGAGCTGGAAGCAGGCGACGAGCGCCAGGACGAGCACCACCGCCCGCGGCAGCCAGCGCGGCATGCGGTCCCCCGCCCCGTTCGGTGCGGCGCCGGCCGGGGGTCCTCCCGGGCCGGCGGGGCCCGGAGGCGCGGCGGGATCGGCCGGCCGGGCCGCGGCGGTGCCGGCCGCGCCCGGGTCCGCGCCGCCCGGCTGCGGCTCCGGTTCGGCAGCCGAGGCGGCCGGGGCCGCGGAGGCGGCGTCCGGGTCGGCCGCCCGGGGCTGCGGCAGGGCTCCCTGGACGGGTGCGGGCTGGTCGGTCGTCTCTTCGGTGGCTCCCACGGCGCCCAGTCTGTCCCACCGACCGCCCGTACCGCGAAACGGGCGCACGCCACCGCGCTCCGGCCGCCCGGAGCCTCAGCGCAGGGAGGCCGGCACGTCCATCGCCGAACACACCGCGCGCCAGACGTCCTTGGTCTCCCAGCCCGCCTCCAGCGCCTGGTGAACGGTCAGGCCGTCCAGTTCGGTCATGACGTGGTCCCGTGCGAAGGAGTCGGCGTAGGCGGCACCGAAGTGCTCGGCCATCCGCTCCCAGAAAATCGTCAACCGCATGCCCCCAGTATCCCGCCCCGGAGAGTGCACCGGCCGCGTTCGCCCCGCGCTCCCGCCCGGCGGGGTCCTACGTTGCACGCATGCCCGGAGACGAAGCCTCGCCGCAGAGCCCGCGATCCCCGCAGTCCGCACGCTCCGTACCGCCCGCGCACACCGCGGGGACCCCGCCCGCCCCGCCGGGCCCCCGGTCGCCGTCCGATCCGCTGCCCGCCCTGGACCGTGCCGAGCGGTTCATCTGGCTCACGGCCCGCGTGCTGGAGCAGCGCCGCTTCGCGTTCCACTTCCTCGGCGGGGACGCCGACCCGGTCGACACCGCCCTCGGCTCGTACCTCAACCCGGACGGCGGCTACGGACACGCGCTCGATCCGGACCTGCGGGGGCCGCTGAGCCAGCCCCTGCACACCGCTCACGCCCTGCGCGTCCTGGACGGCCTCGGCCGCTGCGCCGGGCAGCGCATCGAGCGGCTCTGCCGTCACCTGACGGCGGTCTCCACACCGGACGGCGCGCTCCCCGTGGTCTTCCCCGCCCCGCGCGACTACCCGGCGGCCCCCTACCACCCGGTGCTCGACGACCCCCCGGGCGAACTCCTGACCACCGCTCCGGTCGTCGGCCTGCTGCACCGCAACCGCGTGTGGCACGCCTGGCTCTTCCGGGCCACCGACTTCTGCTGGGACCGGATCGAGCACCTGCACCGCACGCACCCGTACGAGGTCCAGAGCGCCGTGGCCTTCCTCGACGGCGTCCCCGACCGGGCGCGCGCGGCGGCGGCCGCCGACCGGCTGGGACGGCTGGTGCGCGAGCAGCGGCTCGTGGTGCTGGATCCGCGGCGGCGGGCGGAGTTCCCGCCGGCCGCGGGCTACGCGCCGGGCGAGCACCTGTTCCCCCACGACGTCGCGAGGCGGCCGGAGTCGCTGGCCCGCGGCTGGTTCACGGACGAGGAGATGCGCCGCTCCCTGGACCACCTGGCCGCCGCCCAGCAGGCGGACGGCGGCTGGCCCGTCCGCCGGGAGGCCTGGGCTCCGGGCAGCTCCTTGGAGCGGCGGCCGATCGCGACGCTGGAGGCCCTGCTTACCCTGCGGGCCTACGGCCGTCTGCCCGCCCCGGTCAGCCGCCCAGGGCCCGTACCCCCGCGGTGACGGCGACGGCGGCCGCGACCACCACCAGGAACGGGGCGCGCAGCAGCAGGGCGAGCCCGGCGGCGGCCAGACCGGCGGCGCGGGCGTCGACGACGAGCGCCGACCCGGTGCTGAAGGTCTGCTGGGCCGTGAGCGCGGCGAGCAGGGCGACCGGCAGCAGTGCGGCCAGGCGGCGCACCAGCGGCCGCTCCAGCGCGCCGGCGGGGACGAGCAACCCCGCGTACTTCACGGCGTAGCAGCCGACGACGGTGAGGCCGATGGCGATCCACACGTTCACGGGCGGCGTCCCTTCATCCACAGCACGGCGGGGGCGGCCAGAGCCGCGATCAGCACGGGCACCCCGGCGGGCAGCACGGGCAGGAAGCCCAGGCCGAGGACGAGCGCGAGGGCGGCCACCGCCCGCTCGGTGGCGGTCTTCAGCATCGGCGCGAGCAGCGCCAGGAACACGGCGGGGCCGGCGGCGTCCAGCCCCCAGGCCCGGGTGTCGCCGATGGCCTCGGCACCGAGCGCGCCGAGCAGCGTGGTGATGTTCCACAGCGCGTAGAGGGTGAGCCCGGTGACGGTGAAGCCCAGCCGCGCCGACCTGCGGTCGGGCTGGGCCAGGGCCACGGCGGTGGTCTCGTCGATCACCCAGTGCGCGGCGAGGGGCCGCACAGCGCGCGGCAGCCGCAGCAGCTGCGACAGGCGCAGCCCGTAGAAGGCGTTGCGGGTCCCCAGGAAGAAGGCCCCGGCGGCTGCCGTGAACGGGTTCCCACCCGCGGCCAGCGCGCCGACCAGGGCGAACTGCGAGGCCCCGGTGAACACGAGCAGGCTGAGCACGCACGCCTGCAGGGTGGTGATGCCGGCTCCGGCCGCGGTCACCCCGAAGGCGAACCCGGACAGGCCGACGGCGACGCCGACCCCGAGCGCGTCCCGTACGACGGCGGCCCGCGGCCGCCCGCCGGGCGCCGCGCTCTCTCGTGTCCCTGGCTCGGTGACCAGCTGCTTGTCTCCCACACCCCGAACGTACGCGCGGCCCGGCCGGACGGTCTTGTACGTTCTTGCACGGCCTCCCCCGTGCGGCCGCAGCTGGCCGACCCGGCCCGATCGGCGGGAGACCCGCTACCCGGCCCGCTCCCGGCGGTACGCGCCCGGCGGCACCCCCACGATGCGGGTGAAGTGCCGGTTCAGGTGGGGCTGGTCGGTGAAGCCGACGGCGACCGCGGCCTCCGCCGGCGGGGTGCCCGCGTCGAGCAGCCGGCGCGCCCGGCGGACCCGGGCATCGGTCAGCCAGGTGTGCGGCGGCATCCCGTACCGCTCCCGGAAGGCCCGCAGCAGGGCGAAGGGGCTCGTGCCCAGCCCGGCCGCGAGCTGCTCCAGCGACGGCGGGTCGGCGAGCCGCTCCTCCAGTACGGCCCGGGCGGCCTCCGCTTCGGACCCGCCGGTGCCGCGGAGCGTGCGGGCGGGCAGCGGTCCGGCGTGCCGGGTCAGCATTCGGGCGACCACGCCCCGCAGGAGCGTGTCCGCAGCCAGCGCGTTCCCCGCCTCGGCGGCTCGGTGCACCTCGGTGATGGTGCGGGAGGCCTGCGGGTCGGTGACGAGGTCGGCGGTGAAGCCGGGGGTGCCGCGCAGGGTGCCGATCTCGGCGGCCACCTCGGCGATCAGGCCGCTGGACGGGTAGAGGGTGGCGTACGCCCAGCCCTCGGGCGCGCCGGCACGCGCCGTGTGGGGCACCTCCGGATTGATCAGCACCACGCTGCCCGGTCCTGCGCGCACGACGTGGCCGGGGAGGCCGACCTCCTCGATGCCGCCGGTGACGGCCGCGATGACGTAGCCGTCGTGGGCGTGCCGCGGGAAGGTGTGGCGGACGTAGTGGGCGCGCAGCAGGTCGAGCCCGGGCAGTTCCCGGTACCGCCAGTGCCGGGCCCACTCCCCGCGGCCTCCGTCCGTCGCCATCCCCCCATTCTGCGCTCCTGCGACGACTCGCGTTTGCGCAGCTCCGGGGCGTTGTCAGTGGCGGGGTGCACGATGGGGGCATGGCAGGCGCTGCGCTCGACTCGTTCTCCCCCGCGACCCGCTCCTGGTTCACGGGGGCCTTCGTCGCGCCCACCAGCGCGCAGGAGGGTGCCTGGCGCGCGATCGGGGAGGGCGCGGACGTGCTGGTGGTGGCTCCCACCGGCTCGGGCAAGACCCTGGCCGCCTTCCTCGCGGCCCTCGACCGGCTCGCCTCGACCCCGCCGCCCGCCGAGTCGAAGAAGCGCTGCCGGGTCCTGTACGTGTCGCCGCTGAAGGCCCTCGCCGTCGACGTCGAGCGCAATCTGCGCAGCCCGCTGACGGGGATCCGGCAGGAGTCCGTGCGGCTCGGGCTGCCGGAGCCGGACATCCGCGTGGGGATCCGCTCCGGGGACACGCCGGCGGCGGAGCGGCGGGCGCTGGCCACGCGGCCGCCGGACATCCTGATCACGACCCCCGAGTCGCTGTTCCTGATGCTGACCTCGGCCGCGCGGGAGGCGCTGGCGGGGGTCGAGACGGTGATCGTCGACGAGGTGCACGCGGTGGCGGGGACCAAGCGCGGCGCCCACCTGGCGGTGTCCCTGGAGCGGCTGGACGAGCTGCTGCCCCGGCCGGCCCGCCGGATCGGGCTGTCGGCGACGGTCCGCCCGGTCGAGGAGGTGGCCCGGTACCTGGCGCCGCGCGGCAGGGTGGAGATCGTGCAGCCCCCGTCGGACAAGGAGTTCGACCTGTCGGTGGTCGTCCCGGTGCAGGACATGGGCGAGTTGGGGGGCTCGCCCGCGTCGGAGGGCCGGGAGGGCGGGGACCGGCCGTCGATCTGGCCGCACGTGGAGGAGCGGATCGCGGACCTGGTGCAGGCGCACCGCTCGACGATCGTGTTCGCCAACTCCCGCCGGCTCGCGGAGCGCCTGTGCAACCGCCTCAACGAGATCGCGTACGAGCGGGCGGTGGGTGAGAAGCTGCCCGAGCACTCCTCCCCGGCCGAGGTGATGGCCCAGTCGGGCGCGGCCACGGGCGCGCCGCCGCTGCTGGCGCGGGCGCACCACGGTTCGGTGTCCAAGGAGCAGCGGGCGCTGGTCGAGGAGGACCTGAAGGCGGGCCGGCTGCCGGCCGTGGTCGCCACCTCCAGTCTGGAGCTGGGCATCGACATGGGCGCGGTGGACCTGGTGGTGCAGGTGGAGTCGCCGCCGTCGGTGGCCTCCGGGCTGCAGCGGGTGGGCCGGGCCGGGCACCAGGTGGGCGCGGTCTCCACCGGGGTGGTCTTCCCCAAGTACCGGGGCGACCTGGTCCAGGCGGCGGTCGTCACCGAGCGGATGCGCACGGGGGCGATCGAGTCCCTGCGCATTCCCGCCAACCCCCTCGACGTCCTGGCGCAGCAGCTGGTCGCCATGGTCGCGATGGACACCTGGCAGCTGGACGACCTCCTCGCGCTGGTGCGGCGGGCGGCGCCGTTCGCGGCGCTCCCGGAGTCGGCGTTCACGGCGGTGCTCGACATGCTGGCCGGCCGCTATCCGTCGGACGCCTTCGCGGAGCTGCGCCCGCGCGTGGTCTGGGACCGGGTGGCGGGGACGGTCACGGGCCGGCCGGGCGCCCAGCGCCTCGCGGTCACCTCCGGCGGCACGATCCCGGACCGCGGGCTCTTCGGGGTCTTCCTGGCCGGTTCGGACCCGAAGAAGGGCGGCGGCCGGGTCGGCGAGCTCGACGAGGAGATGGTCTACGAGTCCCGGGTGGGCGACGTCTTCACGCTGGGCACCACCTCCTGGCGCATCGAGGACATCACCCGCGACCGGGTCCTGGTCACCCCGGCCCCCGGGGTGCCGGGGCGGCTGCCGTTCTGGAAGGGCGACCAGTTGGGCCGCCCGCTGGAGCTGGGCCGCGCGGTCGGCGCGTTCCTGCGCGAGCTGGGCGGGCTCGCCGAGGAGGACGCCCGGCTGCGGCTGGTGTCGGCCGGCCTGGACGCCTGGGCCGCGCAGAACGTGCTCGCGTACGTGGCGGAACAGCGCGAGGCGTGCGGCCACGTCCCGGACGACCGGACGATCGTGGTGGAGCGGTTCCGCGACGAGCTGGGCGACTGGCGGGTCGTCGTCCATTCGCCGTTCGGCGCCCAGGTGCACGCGCCCTGGGCGCTGGCGCTCGGCGCCCGCCTCGCCGAGAAGTACGGCATGGACGCCCAGGTGATGCACGCCGACGACGGCATCGTGCTCCGCCTCCCGGACGTGGACCTGCTGTCCATGGACCTCCTGGACCACGATCCGGCGGGCGCTCCCGCCTTCGAGTTCGACGACGCGCAGGCGCCGCTGGGGGCGGCCGACGTCGCCTTCGACCGCGGCGACATCAACCAGATCGTCACCGACCAGGTGGGCGGCTCGGCGCTGTTCGCGTCGCGCTTCCGCGAGTGCGCGGCTCGCGCGCTGCTGCTGCCGCGCCGCAGCCCGGGCCGCCGCACCCCCTTGTGGCAGCAGCGCCAGCGGGCCTCCCAACTGCTGCAGGTGGCATCGGAGTTCGGCTCCTTCCCGATCGTGCTGGAGGCCGTACGGGAGTGCCTGCAGGACGTCTTCGACGTGCCGGGCCTGACCGAGCTGATGGGCGACATCGAGGCGCGCCGGGTCCGGCTGGTCGAGGTCACCACCCCGGAGCCGTCCCCCTTCGCGCGTTCCCTGCTCTTCGGCTATGTCGCCCAGTTCCTCTACGAGGGCGACTCCCCGCTGGCGGAGCGCAGGGCGGCCGCGCTGTCGCTGGACTCCCGGCTGCTGGCCGAGCTGCTCGGCCAGGCGGAGCTGCGTGAGCTGCTCGACGCGCAGGTGCTGGAGGAGCTGGAGCGGGAGCTGCAGTGGCTCACCGAGGACCGGCGGGCCAAGGACGCCGAATCGGTGGCGGATCTGCTGCGCCTGCTGGGCCCGCTGACGGAGGGTCAGCTGGCCGAGCGCGGCGCGGAGGCGGGCTGGGCGCGCGAGCTTGCCGAGGCGCGCCGGGCGATCCGGGTGCGGATCGGCGGCGCGGAGCACTGGGCGGCGATCGAGGACGCGGGGCGGCTGCGGGACGCGCTGGGCACCGCCCTGCCCGTCGGCGTGCCGGAGGCCTTCACCGAGCCGGTCAAGGATCCGCTGGGGGACCTGCTGGCGCGGTACGCGCGCACCCACGGGCCGTTCACCACGGCGGCCGTGGCCTCTGCCTTCGGCCTGGGCACGGCGGTCACCGAGGGCGCCCTGAACCGTCTCGCGGCGGCGGGGCGGGTGGTGCAGGGCGAGTTCCACCCGGCCGGCATCGGGCAGGAGTGGTGCGACGCGGCGGTGCTGCGCCGGCTGCGCCGCCGCTCCCTCGCCGCGCTCCGCCAGGAGCTGGAGCCGGTCCCGCCGACCTCGCTGGCCACGTTCCTGCCCCAGTGGCAGCACCTGGGCGGCGCCCTGCGCGGCCTCGACGGCCTGGCCCGCGCGGTCGAGCAGCTCCAAGGCGCCCCGGTGCCGGCGTCCGCGCTGGAGCGGCTGATCCTGCCGTCGCGGGTCGCCGGCTACTCTCCCGGCCTGCTGGACGAGCTGACCACCACGGGGGAAGTGGTCTGGGCGGGGGCCGGAGCCCTGCCCGGCAAGGACGGCTGGGTGTCCCTGTACCTGGCGGACGCGGCCCCGCTGCTTCTGCCCCCGCCGCACCCGCTGGAGGCGAGCCCGGTCCAGCAGGCGGTCCTGGCGGCCCTCTCCGGCGGGTACGGCCTGTTCTTCCGCCAGATCGCGCAGGCCGTCCGCGCCGAGTTCCCCGAGGTGTCGGACCTCGCGCTCTCCGATGCGCTGTGGGAGCTGGCCTGGTCGGGCCGGCTCACCAACGACACGCTGGCCCCGCTGCGCTCGCTGCTGGGGTCGGGCCGCACCGCGGGCTCCACGGCCCACCGGGCCCGCCGCACCGTCCCGCGCGGGCGCTACGGCACGCTGAGTGCGACGGCGTCGCGCACAGGTCCGCCCACGGTGTCCGGGCGCTGGTCGCTGCTGCCGTCCCAGGCGCCCGACCCGACCCACCGGGCGCACGCCCTGGCCCGCACCCTGCTGGACCGGCACGGGGTGGTGACCCGCGGCGCGGTCGCCGCGGAGGGCGTGGAGGGGGGCTTCAGCGCGGTCTACCGCGTCCTGTCGGCCTTCGAGGACAGCGGTCAGGCCCGGCGGGGCTATGTGGTGGAGGGGCTGGGTGCCGCCCAGTTCGCGATGGACGGAGCGGTGGACCGGCTCCGGGCCGCCGAGCGCACCCCGCCCCCGTTGGCGGCGGTGGTCCTGGCCGCCGCCGACCCGGCCAACGCCTACGGGGCGGCCCTGCCCTGGCCCGAGCCGCCGGCCGGTGCCACGCACAAGCCGGGCCGCAAGGCGGGCTCCCTGGTGGTTCTGGTGGACGGGGAACTGACCCTGTACCTGGAGCGCGGCGGCAAGACCCTGCTGGCCTGGCCCGGGCCGGAGGACCCGCGGCTGACGGCGGCGGTCGCCGCCCTCGCCTCCGGCTGCCGATCGGGCAGCCTGCCGGCGCTGACGGTGGAGCGGATCAATGCCGAGGCCGCCCTCACCTCGCCGCTGGGTCCTCCGCTCGAAGCGGCCGGGTTCCACGCGACGCCCCGGGGACTGCGCCTGAGGCAGTGAGCGGGCCTGCGGTCAGCGCATCACCTTGACGCCGAAGCGGGCGCCGCCGAGCGCGAACTGGATGGCGCTGTGCATGTGGGCGTACATCTCCATGCCGCGGGAGCTCACGAGCGGGCCGAGGTCGAGGACGTCCTGCCAGCCGTAGGACCGCAGCAGTCCGGTGACCTCCGCCTTGGCGTCGTCGTGGTCGCCCGCGACGAACATGGTGTGGTCGCCGCCCGCCACGGCCCGCGGGTCGACGACGGTCTCCTGCTCCTGGGTGACGCATGCCTTGACCACCTTGGTCTGCGGCAGCGCGCGCTGGATCCGCTCTCCCAGGCTGTCGTGGTCGACGGGGTCGAGGGCCGGCATCACGCCCCAGGGGGTCGGCCAGGGGTGGGCCTGCTCGGGGTTGTAGACGTACGGGACGGCGTAGTCCATCAGGGTCTTGCCGGCGAGCTGCCCGGCGATGCCTTCGAGCACGCGGACGGCGTTGGCGCCGTCGATCCCGTTGATGGCGAAGTCGGCCGCCGCGGCGGCTTCCCCGAAGGTCCGCAGTTCGATGCCCGGGTAGTCCGCCAGCCACTGGCCGAAGGGCTCGACGCCCATGAAGTCGGGCTCGGTGCGGCCCAGCGTGACCTGGGAGTCGCGGGTGCCGACGTACACCTCGTGCCCGAGGCTCAGCAGCTTGGCGGCGTGGGCGCGGCCGCCGGCCCCGGTTCCGAGGACTGCGATCTTCATGGTGGTGCTCCGTTCCTGTGGTGGCGTCGTCCCCTCCCGCTGACTCGTCCACCGTAGCATTGGTACGGACGTCCGTACCAATGCCCTCTGTGCAAGAGTGTTCGCACCCGGAAGGAGCCTGACCACAGTGACCGAGAAAGTCCGCCGCACCCGCCGACACGACCCGAACCGACGGGAGCGGATCGCCGAGGTGGCCGAGGAGCTGATCGCGGAACGCGGGCTGGAGGGCCTCACGCACCGGGCCGTCGCCGAGCGGGCCGACGTCTCGCTCTCCTCGACCACGTACCACTTCGCCGACCGCGAGGCACTGGTCCGCGCCGCCCTGGAGCGCGCGGCGGAACGCTTCGCCGGCTTCGTGCGCCACTGGGCCGGGGCCCACGCCGACGCCACCCCGGAACAGGTCGTCGAGGCGCTGGCCGACGGCGTGATGGCGTGTTCGGCCGAGGGCCGCACCGCCATGGTCGTCGAGTACGAGCTGCACACCGCCGCGCTGCGCCGCCCTGAGCTCCGCGAGACGGCGAGCCTCCCCGCCCGCACCACCACCGAGGTCCTGACCCCCCTGCTCGGCGCGACCGCCGCCGCGACGGCGGCCCCCTTGATGACCGGCCTCTGCCTCCACGCGCTGAACGCCCCGGTCCCCCCGACCCGCGCCGAGACCCTGGCCGTCCTCAGGCACGCCCTCCTCCCCGCGCGGCCCTGACACCCTGCCCCTGCGGCGGCCCGGCGGATCCGCCCGCGCCGGCGAGACGTCCCGCCGCCCGAGGTGAGCGCGTCGGCCCCTGCCGCACCCGGCCGGGGCGGCGGCGGGCGACAATGGGGGCATGCCCGAAGGCGACAGCATCCGGCGCGCGGCGACCCGCCTGCACGCGGCCCTGGCAGGACATGAGGTGACCCGCAGCGACCTGCGCGTCCCCCGCTTCGCCACTGCGGACCTCACCGGCCGCGTCACCCTCGACGTCACCCCCCGCGGCAAGCACCTCCTCGCCCGCTTCGAGGGCGGCCTCACCCTGCACAGCCACCTCCGCATGGACGGCGCCTGGCACGTCTTCACCGCCGGCCAGAAGTGGCGCGGAGGCCCCGAATACGAGGTCCGCGCCGTCCTGGGGACGGCCGGGCACACGGCCGTGGGCTATCGCCTCCCCGTCCTGGAGCTGATCCGCACCGCCGAGGAGGACCGCGTCGTCGGCCACCTCGGGCCGGACATCCTCGGGCCGGACTGGGACGCCGCCCGGGCGGTCGCCAACCTCCTGGCCGCCCCCGAGCGACCCCTCGGCGAGGCCCTGCTCGACCAGCGCAACCTCGCCGGCATCGGCAACGTCTACATGTGCGAACTCTGCTTCCTCGCCCAGGTCACCCCCTGGACGCCGGTCGGCGGCCTCCCCGAGCCCACGCTGCTGCGGCTGGCCGCCGCATCCCACCGGCTGCTGTCGGCGAACATCGGCGACCGGCCGGGCCACCGCAACACCACCGGCATCCACCGGCCCGGCCAGGAGCTCTTCGTCTACGGCCGCGGCGACCGGCCCTGCCTGCGCTGCGGCACCCTCGTCCGCAAGGTCTCCCGGGACGACCGCCCGACCTACTGGTGCCCCCGCTGCCAGCCCGGCCCCACCCCCTGAGCCTTCGGGGCAGGAGCGCACACGGTGATTGACGGCCCGTCAGATACGGTCGTACCGTCCCGGCATGCCCACACCCACCGCCCTGTACGACCTCACCGGCCGCACCGCCCTGGTCACCGGAGCCGCCAGCGGCATCGGCCGGGCCACCGCCGTCCTCCTCGCCTCCGCCGGCGCCCACGTGCACTGCGCGGACCGCGACGAAGAGGGCCTGGCCGAGACCGCCCGCCTGGCCGGCAAGGCCGGCGGCACCGCCACCGTCCACGGCCTCGACGTCACCGACCGGGCCGCGATCCGGGCGGCCGTCAGCGCCGCCGGCCCGCTCGACATCGCCGCTGCCATCGCTGGGATCATGCACACGAGCAGCGTCCTGGAGACGGCCGACGAGGACCTCGACCGGGTCCTGGACATCGACTTCAAGGGGGTCCTGCGCACCTGCCAGGAGGCAGCCCGCTCCATGATCGCGGCGGGCCGACCGGGTTCGATCGTCACCATGGCCTCCGGCGCCGTGGACGCCGCCCAGCCCGGCCTGCTCTGCTACAGCGCCGCCAAGGCCGCCGTCGTCCAGCTGACGAAGACCCTCGCCAGCGAGAGCGGCCCGTACGGCATACGCGTCAACGCCGTCGCCCCCGGCTGGATCCGCACCCCCATGACCGGCCGGCACGAGGCCCAGGAGCAGACCGAGGCCGCCATGGTCCGCATGTCACCCCTGCGCCGGGTCGGCGAACCGGAGGACATCGCTCAGGCGGTGCTCTACCTCGCCTCGGACGCCTCGTCCTTCATGACGGGCCAGATCCTGCGTCCGAACGGAGGGGTGTCGATGCCCTGGTGACCGCCCCGGATACGTCCGCCCGGCCGTCCACGGCCTTCGCGCCGCCGTCCCGGGCAGCCGCCCCGGCCCGGCGCCGGGCCTTGCGCAGCGGCGCCGGCACACAGTGCACCGGCAGCAGCCCCAGTCCCCAGCCGCCCACCGCCACCGCGCCCTCCACCACCCCCGCCTCGTCGGGCGCGAGGACCAGCCGCAACACCGCCCACCACCAGAGCACCCCCAGGGTGAGCGCGAGGGCCGACAGCACGGGTATGCGCAGCGACGTCCGCACTGCCACCTCCAGGGGCCGGGACCCGGACCGCCCCATCGTCTCGCACGCCCCCCGCAGCCGCACCCAGAACGGCCGGGAGCCCCGGCCGGTGCTCCTGGCACCGGCCGGGGCTCCCGGCCAAGCTCAAACACGCACGTGCCCGCTCACGCGGCTACGACGTTCACCGCTTCCGCAGGTGCCTTGATGGTCACCCGTTCCGGACCGGCGACCGAAGCCATCGAGACCGAATTGAGCATCGGGCGGACCGGTGCACCGACCGGTTCGCTTGCCGCGGCCGACTGTGCCAGCTCAGCGAGCGACAGTTCGTCGCTGACTTCGCGCATCAACTCGGACATCCGTACGTCCAACGCGTCGCAGATCGCGGAGAGCAGCTCGGAGGATGCCTCCTTCTGCCCCCGCTCCACCTCGGAGAGATAGCCGAGCGAGACTCGGGCCGACGAGGAGACTTCGCGCAGAGTACGGCCCTGGCGCTGGCGCTGCCGACGCAGCACGTCACCCAGCAGGCGACGGAGCAGAATCATCGGTGGCTCCCTCCTCTGACCGTGTAGCCGCATCCTTCACGCCCCACCGTACCGCCTCGCGCCGCGGCCGTGCGGGGAGCGATGTCGTGTTCACTCAGGGCTGCAAACATCAAATCCCCCCGTTCTGTTCCGTATCCTGCCCCCGCGCATTCCCACGGAGTTCGTCCGAGAGAAGCCCGAGCACTGTGCGTGCACTCTCCCTACGGATTTCCGCCCGGGAGCCGTTCAACCTCAGCCGGACCGTTTTCCTGCCGCCCGGACCGTCCACGGCGACGTACACCGTGCCCACCGGCTGCCCGTCCTGCGGCTCCGGACCGGCCACCCCGGTCGTCGCGATTCCCCACGAAGCACCCATCACCCGGCGCACCCCGG
Organism: Streptomyces sp. NRRL F-2664; assembly: GCF_000719345.1. Classification (GTDB taxonomy): domain Bacteria; phylum Actinomycetota; class Actinomycetes; order Streptomycetales; family Streptomycetaceae; genus Streptomyces. Next base: position 16,639 of record NZ_JOFX01000037.1, on the reverse strand, counting down.
CCGCCATCTCGGCCGCCACCTGGGCGTTCACCGCCCCTTCCGCCGCGAGCAGGGCGGCATCCACACCCAGGACGCGGTGCTTGATCTCCGTGGCGTACGCCGTCACCGATCCGCGGAACGAGCGGGAGGCCCCGGGGACGGCCGTCAGCTCGGCCGCGACCATGCCGCCGGTCAGCGATTCCGCGACCGCGACCGTCTCGTCACGCTCCGCGAGCAGCTGGAGCGCGTACGCAGCGGCCGTGCGCCCCTCGTTCACTCCGGCACGCCCCTGCGCCACCGAAGCCTCCCCCGTCCCGTCGGTCACCGCGCGGCCCGCTCCGCGGCCAGACCCTGGCGCCTCAGCACGATCGCCTGGCGGATGTAGTCCAAACCGGTGACGACGGTCAGCACGACCGCGATCGCCATCACCCAGAAGCGCATCGTCGCCAGCGCGCCGGTCAGCGCGAGGACGTACATGCCCACGGCGGTGCCCTGCGCCAGCGTCTTCAGCTTGCCGCCGCGACTGGCCGGAATCACCCCGTAGCGGATGACCCAGAAGCGCAGCAGCGTGATCCCGAGCTCACGGCCGAGGATCACCCCGGTCACCCACCACGGGAGCTCGCCGAGCCACGAGAGGCAGATCAGCGCCGACCCCATGATCGCCTTGTCGGCGATGGGGTCGGCGATCTTGCCGAAGTCGGTGACCAGGTTGTACGTCCGGGCCAGGTGCCCGTCGAAGATGTCCGTGATCATGGCGACCGCGAACGCCGCCCACGCCCAGGCCCGCCAGGCCGGGTCGTAGCCGCCGTCGGCGAGCAGCAGCAGGACGAACCCCGGCACCAGCACGAGCCGGATCATCGTCAGGATGTTGGCGATGTTCCACAGGCTGGCCTGATCGACCGCCGCGGCGCCCAGCGTCGCGCCGGGCACGGGCCGGCGGCCGGTCCCGCCCGCCGCAGATGCCGGGACACCGGTCATCCGGTCGCCTCCTCAAGGTCCGTCTCCAGGGGCTCGGCCACGAGGTCCACTCCCAGGGTGCCGACGACCTTCGCCGTGACGATGCGCCCCGGGACCAGGCCGGTGCCGTCGGTGAAGACGACCTGCCCGTCGGTCTCGGGGGCCTGGTGGGCGGCGCGCCCGTAGGCGCCCTCGCCCTCCTCGGCCTCGTCGAAGGGGACGACCGTCTCCACCAGCACTTCCAGGGTCTCGCCGATCCGCTCCTCCGCACGCTGGGCGGTGAGCTCCTCGGCGAGCCGCTGCATGTGCGCCAGGCGCTCCGCGATCGTGTCCTCGTCCAGCTTGTTCTCGTAGGTGACGGCCTCGGTGCCGTCCTCGTCGGAGTAGCCGAACACACCGATCGCGTCGAGGCGGGCGTGGGTGAGGAAACGCTCCAGCTCGGCGAAGTCGGCTTCGCTCTCGCCGGGGAAGCCGACGATGAAGTTCGAGCGGACACCGGCCTGCGGGGCCTTGGAGCGGATGGTGTCCAGCAGCTCCAGGAAGCGGTCGGTGTCACCGAAGCGGCGCATGGCGCGCAGCACGTCGGGGGCCGAGTGCTGGAAGGACAGGTCGAAGTACGGCACCACCTTGGGGGTGGAGGTCAGCACGTCGATCAGGCCGGGGCGCATCTCGGCGGGCTGGAGGTAGCTGACGCGGACGCGCTCGATGCCGTCGACGGCGGCCAGCTCGGGCAGCAGCGTCTCCAGGAGCCGGATGTCGCCGAGGTCCTTGCCGTACGAGGTGTTGTTCTCGGAGACCAGCATGATCTCCTTCACGCCCTGCTCGGCGAGCCAGCGGGTCTCGCCCAGCACGTCGCTGGGGCGGCGGGAGATGAAGGACCCGCGGAAGGACGGGATGGCACAGAAGGAGCAGCGCCGGTCGCAGCCGGAGGCCAGCTTCACCGAGGCCACCGGGCTCTTGTCGAGGCGGCGGCGCAGCGGCGCGCGCGGCCCGGAGGCGGGCGCGACACCCTCGGGCAGGTCGGCGGGGGCCTCGGCGGGCTCCTCGGCGGGCGCCTGGGCGTGCCCGGGCAGGGCGACGTCCGCGGCCTGGCGCGCGGCGGGGCTGATCGGCAGCAGCTGGCGGCGGTCGCGCGGCGTGTGGGCTTCGACGCTGCCGCCGCTCAGGATGACCTGGAGGCGGTTGGAGATGTCGGCGTAGTCGTCGAAGCCGAGGACCCCGTCGGCCTCCGGGAGGGCCTCGGCGAGCTCCTTGCCATAGCGCTCGGCCATGCAGCCGACGGCGACGACGGCCTGGGTCTTGCCGTGGTCCTTGAGGTCGTTGGCTTCCAGCAGGGCGTCTACGGAGTCCTTCTTGGCGGCTTCGACGAAGCCGCAGGTGTTGACGACGGCTACGTCCGCGTCGGCGGCGTCCTCGACGAGCTCCCAGCCATCCGCCGCCAAGCGGCCTGCGAGCTCCTCCGAGTCCACCTCGTTACGGGCGCAGCCAAGAGTGACAAGGGCGACGGTACGGCGTTCGGGCATGGACTCAAGACTACTTCGTCCCGGCGTCGGCCCCCGCCGCAAGGCCCCCGAACAGCAAGATCCCCGGGGTGCGCGGAGCACCCCGGGGATCCCGGTCCCTGCCTTCCGCCCGGGGGCGGCCCCTCGGTCAGCCCGCCTGCGGCTGGTCCCGGGAGGGGTCCTCCTTGGTGTATGTGAGGCGTTCCACTTGACCGGGCCGGAAATCGTCCTTGATCTCCTTGCCGTTCACGAAGAGCTTCACGACCCCGGCGTCGCCGAGGACGAGGTCGACGGCCTCCTTGTCCGTGAACGTCTTCGACTCGCCCTGCACGAGGGTGCCGTCGAAGAGGAGCCGGCCCGTGGAGTCCTTCGCGGAGATCCAGCTCTCGCCGGTGTCGGCCGTCAGGACGACCGTGACGAGGTCCTTGGGCGCGGCGGCGATGGCGCTGTTCGAGGGCTCCGGCTTGGGGGCCGTCGGAGCCTGTGAGGGCTGCGCGGCCGGCGTGCCGCCGCTCTGCTTGGGTGCGGGCTTGGCGGAGGCGGATCCTTCCGCCACCGGGCGCTTTTCCTTCGCGTCGCCACCGCTGAAGGCGGTGAAGCCCACGAAGCCGATGACGGCGACGATGGCCGCGACCATGGCGGCGGTCCAGTTGGGCCGCTGCCGCTCGGGACGGATCCGCTCGGCCTCGAACATCGGCGCGGCGGGGGTGGGTGCCGGCCGGCCGCCGTGGGCCGCGTCGTAGCTCTCGACCAGGGGTTCCGGATCGAGGTGGACGGCGCGGGCGAGCGTACGGATGTGACCGCGGGCGTAGACGTCGCCGCCGCACCGCGTGAAGTCGTCCTCTTCGATCGCGTGCACGATCGGGATGCGCACGCGGGTGGTGGAACTGACCTCGTCGACTGTGAGCCCGGCGGCGATACGGGCCTTCTTGAGGGCCGTCCCGATGGACGGCTCTTCGACGGAACGTTCGACGAGACGGTCCTCGGACCGGTCGTCGGTCGAAGGCCGCTCTTCTTCGGGGGAGTTGGAGTTGCCGATGGACACAAGGGCGCCTTTCGAGCGTGTAGCCACCTGGTGGAGGTCCAGTCTAGGGGGGGTACGAAAGGGTGGAGCAACCGGAGGGTGCTCTTCCTACGCCATCCGAATGGCGCGGGAGGGTCCCCTCCGGCGTGGCGGTCCCACGTCGTGCAGGACGTCGTGCGCGGGGCCGCCACCTCTCTTCAACTTGACGCGGCCCCAAGGGAAACGGTTGCCCGCCAAACGGCTACGAATGCGTCTCGCCGCGGATGACCGCGAGGACCCCGTCCAGGTCGTCGGCCTTCAGCAGGACGTCACGCGCTTTCGAACCCTCGCTCGGGCCGACGATGCCGCGCGACTCCATGAGGTCCATGAGCCGCCCTGCCTTGGCGAAGCCCACCCGCAGCTTGCGCTGGAGCATCGAGGTGGAGCCGAACTGCGTGGTGACGACCAGCTCCGCCGCCTGGCACAGCAGGTCGAGGTCGTCGCCGATGTCCTCGTCGATCTCCTTCTTCTGCTTCTGGCCCACGGTGACGTCGTCCCGGAAGACCGGTGCCATCTGGTCCTTGCAGTGCTGGACGATCCCGGAGATCTCGTCCTCGGTCACGAAGGCGCCCTGGAGGCGAACGGGTTTGTTCGCCCCCATCGGCAGGAACAGCCCGTCGCCCTTGCCGATGAGCTTCTCGGCTCCGGGCTGGTCGAGGATGACGCGGCTGTCGGCGAGGGAGGAGGTGGCGAAGGCGAGCCGTGAGGGCACGTTCGCCTTGATCAGGCCCGTGACCACGTCCACCGAGGGCCGCTGGGTCGCGAGTACCAGGTGGATGCCGGCGGCGCGGGCCAGCTGGGTGATGCGGACGATGGAGTCCTCGACGTCGCGCGGGGCCACCATCATCAGGTCGGCCAGCTCGTCGACGATCACCAGCAGGTACGGGTAGGGGTTGAGCTCCCGCTCGCTGCCGGGCGGGAGCTTGATCTTCCCCTCGCGGATCGCCTGGTTGAAGTCGTCGATGTGCCGGTAGCCGAAGGCGGCCAGGTCGTCGTAGCGCAGGTCCATCTCGCGCACGACCCACTGGAGCGCTTCGGCGGCGCGCTTGGGGTTGGTGATGATCGGCGTGATCAGGTGCGGGATGCCCTCGTACGCCGTCAGCTCCACCCGCTTGGGGTCGACGAGGACCATCCGGACGTCCTCCGGGGTGGCCCGCACCATGATCGAGGTGATCAGGCAGTTGATGCAGGAGGACTTGCCGGAGCCGGTGGCGCCGGCGACCAGCACGTGCGGCATCTTGGCGAGGTTGGCCATGACGTAGCCGCCCTCGACGTCCTTGCCGAGCGCGACCAGCATCGGGTGGTCGTCCTCCGCCGCGTCCGCGAGGCGCAGGACGTCGCCCAGGTTGACCATCTCGCGGTCGGTGTTGGGGATCTCGATGCCCACCGCCGACTTGCCCGGGATCGGGCTGATGATCCGTACGTCGGGGCTGGCCACGGCGTAGGCGATGTTCTTGGTCAGGGCCGTGATCCGCTCGACCTTCACGGCCGCGCCGAGGGTGACCTCGTAGCGGGTGACCGTCGGGCCGCGGGTGAAGCCGGTGACGTCGGCATCCACCTTGAACTCGGTGAACACGTTGCGCAGGGCGGCGACGACCGCGTCGTTGGCGGCGCTGCGGGTCTTGCCGGGCCCGCCCTTCTCCAGCAGGTCCAGCGAGGGCAGCGCGTACGTGATGTCCCCGCGCAGCTGGAGCTGCTCGGCGCGCGGCGGCAGCGGCTGGGCCTGGGGCGGGGCCTTCGTCAGGTCGGGCACGGCCAGCGTCCCGGAGGCGGCGGCGGTGGTGGCGTGCGGCGGCTGCGCGGAGTCCGCGCCGGGCGCGGGTGCCGCGGGTGCGGGCGCTGCGGGCGCCGCCGGGCGTCCGCCGCGGGCGGTCGGCACCGGCGTGGTGACCTCCACGCCGTCGCGCTCACCGGTGATCCCCTGCGTGAGGTCGGCGACGAGCGGGGAGGGCGGCATCCCGCCGTAGACCGCGCCGTCCAGCGCCGCGGCGGCTGCCGCGGCCACGTCGACGGCGTCCATCCCGCGGTCCGCGGCCGGCCGGGCGGCGGTCCTGCGCGGCCGGCGCCGTCGCGCAAGCGCCTCCTCCTCTGCTCCGTCCGCGGGGTCGCCGGGGCCCGCGCCGACTCCGGACCGCGCCCGCCACTGCTCCGGGTCGTGCCGGGCCGCGCCGCCCAGGTCCTCCCCGTAGCCCTCGTCGTACTCGTTCGGGGCGATGATCCCCAGCCTGATGCCGAGGCGGCGCAGCCGCTGCGGGATCGCGTTGACCGGGGTCGCGGTGACGACGAGCAGGCCGAAGACGGTGAGCAGCACCAGCATGGGCACCGCCAGCGGCGCCCCCATGGTGAAGATCAGCGGCTTCGAGGCGCCCCAGCCGATGAGCCCGCCCGCGTTCTGCATGGCGGTGGTCCCCTCGTCCCGGCCGGGGGCCCCGCAGGCGATGTGGACCAGGCCGAGGACGCCGATGACGAGGGCGGACAGCCCGACGCCGATCCGCCCGTTGGCGTCGGTCTGCTCGGGGTGGCGGATGAAACGTACCGCCATGACGCCGAGCAGTATCGGAACGAGCAGGTCCAGTCGCCCGAAGGCGCCGGTGACCAGCATCGTCACCAGGTCCCCGACGGGACCGCTCAGGTTCGACCAGGTACCGGCGGCGACGATCAGCGCGAGGGCGAGCAGCAGCAGCGCCACGCCGTCCTTGCGGTGGGCGGGGTCGAGGTTCCGGGCCCCATGGCCGATCCCGCGGAAGACGGCTCCCACCGCGTGCGCGCAGCCCAGCCACAGGGCCCGCACCAGTCGCAGCACGCCGCTCGTCGGGGACGGCACGGGCTTGGCCGCGACCTTCTTGGCAGGGGCGCGCCTGGCCGCGGCGGCTTTCTTCGCCGGGGGCCTGCGTGCGGGGGCCGCCTTCTTGGCGGGCGCCGCCGTACGGCCGGTGCGGCCCTTCGCGGTGCTCGGGGAACCCTTGCCGGACGTACGTGAGGCCATGGGCCCGAGGTTACCGGTGCGCGCGCCGGTGGACACGCGTGCCCACCCCTTCACCCGTTCGTGTCGCCGGCGGAGTGGGGGCTTTGACGCTTCGCCAAGCCGGTCCTGCGTGTGGTCAGTTCTGCGAGGGCAGGGCCGCAGGCCCTCCGGCGCTCCCGGGCTCCAGCGCGTCCAGCGCCCGCCGCAGTCCGGTCAGTTTGCGTTCGAGGTGGGCCGCGGTCGCCACGACCCCGGCGTCGGCGGAATCCTCGCCGAGCTGCTTGGTCAGCGCCTCGGCCTGCTCCTCGACCGCCGCGAGCCGTGCGGAGAGCTCGGCCAGCAGGCCCGCCGTCTCCTTGCCCGCGTCCACGCCGCTCGCACCGCTGCCCTCCAGCTGGAGCCTCAGCAGCGCCGCCTGCTCGCGCAGTTGGCAGTTCTTCGTATACAGCTCCACGAAGACGGACACCTTCGCCCGCAGCACCCACGGGTCGAACGGCTTGGAGATGTAGTCGACCGCACCTGCGGCGTAACCGCGGAAGGTGTGGTGCGGACCGTGGTTGATCGCGGTGAGGAAGATGATGGGGATGTCCCGGGTGCGTTCGCGCCGCTTGATGTGCGCGGCCGTTTCGAATCCGTCCATGCCCGGCATCTGGACATCCAGCAGGATGACCGCGAAATCGTCCGTGAGCAGCGCCTTGAGCGCCTCCTCCCCCGACGACGCCCGGACCAGTGTCTGGTCGAGCGCGGAGAGGATGGCCTCCAACGCCAGCAGATTCTCCGGCCGGTCGTCGACCAGGAGGATCTTGGCCTTCTGCACCATGCCCTGTCCTCCTCGCCCCGGCATGGGGCCTCCCCGGCTCTGGGCACCGGCCTGCGCGCCGGGCCCCGCCCCAAGGGACGACACCCGTGCGCCGTCCGTCCTTGTGCCGGTCATCGTAGCCCCAGTCCCGAGATCGCCACACCCTGTCACCAAGATGTCACTGTGCACGAAGCAGAAACGTGGCGGGAGAGCAGAAGGTTCCCCGTTTCCCGCCCTCCCGCACCGCTGCGGCCACCGTGCGTCAGGGACCGGTGCGCGCCCGGTCCCCCAGCTGTCACTTCCCGAGCATCCACTGCTCCATCACCGACAGAAGGTAGTCCGGGTCGACCGGCTTGGTGACGTAGTCGGAGGCACCCGAGTCGATCGCCTTCTCCCGGTCGCCCTTCATCGCCTTGGCCGTCAGCGCGATGATCGGCAGACCCGCGAACTGCGGCATCCGCCGGATCGCCGAGGTCGTGGCGTACCCGTCCATCTCGGGCATCATGATGTCCATCAGCACGACCTTCACGTCGTCGTGCTGCTCCAGGACCTCGATGCCCTCCCGTCCGTTCTCCGCGTACAGCACCGCCAGGCCGTGCTGTTCCAGCACGCTGGTGAGCGCGAAGACGTTGCGGACGTCGTCATCCACGATGAGGACCCGCTCACCGCGGAAGCCGTACGTCCGCGCCGCCGGGAGCTCCTCCTCCGCGGCCGCCCAGCCGTCCTCGACGCCCGCCGCGTTCGGCTGGCCCGGTACGGCCGTGCGCGGCTCCAGGTCGCTGAGCGCCTTGCGCCGGCGTCGGAAGAGCCCGGTCCCGCCGCTCTGCCCCGCGCCTGCGGCCTGCGGCTCGGGCGACGCGGGCCCCGGCTGCGCCGCCGGCGCCGCCGTCGGCCCGGCCGACAGGACCGGCAGCCCGGGCCGGGCCCCGTCCAGGGACCGGCGGTACAGCTCGCCGCGGGCACCGCCGGGCGTGGGCGGCGCGTAGCCCTGGGGCGGCAGCTCGCTCGGGTGCAGCGGCAGGTACAGCGTGAAGGTCGAGCCGCGGCCGGGCTCGCTGGCGGCGTGGATCTCGCCGCCCAGGAGCCGGGCGATCTCCCGGCTGATCGACAGCCCGAGTCCGGTGCCGCCGTACTTGCGGCTCGTGGTCCCGTCGGCCTGCTTGAACGCCTCGAAAATCACCAACATCTTGCTCGCCGCGATGCCGATTCCGGTGTCGGTCACCGAGAAGGCGATCAGGTCCGCGTCCGCCTCCCGCAGCGAACCGGCCTCCAGCAGCTGCTCGCGGATCTCCGGCGGCACGTCGTTTCCGGCGGGCCGGATCACCAGCTCCACCGCACCGGTGTCGGTGAACTTCACCGCGTTCGACAGCAGGTTCCGCAGCACCTGCAGCAGCCGCTGCTCGTCGGTGTGCAGGGTGGCGGGCAGCTCGGGGGAGACCCGCACCGAGAAGTCCAGGCCCTTCTCCGCCGTCAGCGGCCGGAAGGTCGCCTCGACGTAGTCCACGAGCTGGACCAGCGCGATCCGGGTCGGCGAGACGTCCATCTTCCCGGCCTCGACCTTCGACAGGTCGAGGATGTCGTTGATCAACTGGAGCAGGTCGCTGCCCGCGCCGTGGATGGTCTCGGCGAACTCCACCTGCTTCGGCGAGAGGTTCTCGTCCGCGTTGTCGGCGAGCAGCTTGGCGAGGATCAGCAGCGAGTTGAGCGGGGTGCGCAGCTCGTGCGACATGTTCGCCAGGAACTCGGACTTATAGCGCATCGAGACCGCGAGCTGCTCGGCACGCTCCTCCAGGACCTGCCGCGCCTCCTCGATCTCGGTGTTCTTCACCTCGATGTCCCGGTTCTGCTGGGCCAGCAGCTCGGCCTTCTCCTCCAGCTCCGCGTTGGCGGCCTGCAGGGCCTTCTGCCGGTTCTCCAGCTCGTCGGAGCGCTCGCGCAGCTGCTCGGTCATCTCCTGGGACTGCTTCAGCAGCATCTCCGTCTTGGAGTTGACGCTGATGGTGTTGACGCTCGTGCCGATCATCTCGGCGATCTGGCTGAGGAAGTCCTTCTGGATCTGCGTGAAGGGCGTGAAGGAAGCCAGCTCGATGACGCCGAGCACCTTCCCCTCGAAGAGCACCGGCAACACGATCACATGCGCCGGCGGGGCCTCCCCGAGACCCGAGGAGATCTTCAGGTAGCCGGGCGGGGTGTTCTCGACGAGGATCGTCCGCTTCTCCTCGGCGACCGCCCCGATCAGCCCCTCCCCCGGCCGGAAGGAGATGGGCATGGCGCCGCCGGCGTACGCGTAGCTCCCGCGCATCCGCAGCTCGTACGAGCCCTCCGCGCTCCCTTCCGTCCCGATCTCGGGGGTGCCGCCCGCCGGCACCGCCAGGAAGAAGGCGCCGTGCTGCGCGGAGACCACCGGGGTCAGCTCGCTCATGATCAGCGAGGCGACGTCGTCCAGGTCGCGGCGGCCCTGCATCAGCGCCGAGATCCGGGCCAGGTTGCCCTTGAGCCAGTCCTGCTCCTTGTTGGCCAGGGTGGTGTCGCGCAGGTTGACGATCATCGTGTTGATGTTGTCCTGGAGGACCTGGATCTCGCCCGCCGCGTCCACGTCGACCTTCAGACTGAGGTCGCCGCGGGTCACCGCGGTGGCCACGGCCGCGATCGCGCGCACCTGCCGGGTCAGGTTCCCGGCCATCTCGTTCACGGACTCCGTCAGGTCCCGCCAGGTGCCGTCGACGTCCCGGACCCGTGCCTGGCCGCCCAGGATGCCCTCGGTACCCACCTCGCGGGCCACCCGCGTCACCTGGTCGGCGAAGGACGACAGCTGGTCGACCATCGTGTTGATGGTCGTCTTCAGCTCCAGGATCTCCCCGCGCGCGTCGATGTCGATCTTCTTGGTCATGTCGCCCTTGGCGATGGCGGTCGTGACCATGGCGATCTGCCGCACCTGCCCGGTGAGGTTCGAGGCCATGAAGTTCACCGAGTCGGTGAGGTCCTTCCACGTCCCCGAGACCCCGGGCACGTGCGCCTGGCCGCCCAGCCGACCCTCCGTCCCCACCTCGCGGGCCACCCGCGTCACCTCGTCCGCGAACGACGACAGGGTCTTCACCATCGTGTTGACGGTGTCGGCGAGCTGCGCGACCTCGCCGCGCGCCTCGACGGTGACCTTCTTCGTCAGGTCGCCGTTGGCGACGGCCGCCGAGACCTGGGCGATCCCGCGCACCTGGGCCGTCAGGTTCCCAGCCATCGTGTTGACGTTGTCGCTGAGGTCCTTCCAGATGCCGGTGACCCCGCGGACCCGGGCCTGGCCGCCGAGGATGCCCTCGGTGCCCACCTCGCGCGCCACCCGCGTCACCTGCTCCGCGAAGGAGGACAGCTGGTCCACCATCGTGTTGACCGTCGTGACGAGCTCCAGGATCTCGCCCTTGGCGTCGACGGTGATCTTCTTGGAGAGGTCGCCCATGGCGACCGCCGTGGTCACCTCGGCGATGTTGCGCACCTGCGAGGTCAGGTTGTTGGCCATGAAGTTCACGGACTGGGTGAGGTCCTTCCAGGTGCCGGAGACACCCTTGACCTCGGCCTGGCCGCCGAGGATCCCCTCGGTGCCCACCTCCCGGGCCACCCGGGTCACCTGCTCCGCGAAGTTCGAGAGCTGGTCGACCATGGTGTTGAGCGTGTTCTTCAGCTCCAGGATCTCGCCCCGCGCGTCCACGTCGATCTTCTGCGACAGGTCGCCGCGCGCCACCGCCGTGGCGACCTGCGCGATGTTGCGCACCTGCGAGGTCAGGTTCCCCGCCATGCCGTTCACCGAGTCCGTCAGGTCGCGCCAGACGCCGGCGACGCCGGGTACCTGCGCCTGACCGCCCAGACGGCCCTCCGTCCCCACGTCCCGGGCCACCCGGGTCACCTGCTCCGCGAAGGCGGAGAGCTGGTCGACCATCGTGTTGATGGTGTTCTTCAGCTCCAGGATCTCGCCCCGCGCGTCCACGTCGATCTTCTGCGACAGGTCGCCGCGCGCCACCGCCGTGGTCACCTGCGCGATCTGACGCACCTGCGAGGTCAGGTTGCCGGCCATGAAGTTGACGGAGTCGGTCAGCTCCTTCCAGGTGCCCGACACCCCCTCCACCCGGGCCTGGCCGCCGAGCCGGCCCTCCGTACCCACGTCCCGCGCCATCCGCGTGACCTGGTCGGCGAAGGACGACAGCTGGTCGACCATCGTGTTCACGGTGTTCTTCAGCTGGAGCATCTCGCCCGAGACGTCCACCGTGACCTTCTGCGACAGGTCGCCGTTGGCCACCGCCGTCGTCACCTGCGCAATGTTGCGGACCTGCCCGGTGAGGTTGCGGAAGGCGGTGTTCACCGAGTCGGTGAGGTCCTTCCACGTCCCGGCCGCCCCCGGCACCTGCGCCTGACCGCCCAGCTCGCCCTCGACGCCGACCTCACGGGCCACCCGCGTCACTTCCGCACCGAAGGACTGGAGCTGGTCGACCATCGTGTTGACGGTGTTCTTCAGCTCCAGCATCTCGCCGGCCACGTCGACCGTGACCTTCTGCGACAGGTCGCCGTTGGCCACCGCCGTCGTGACCTGCGCGATGTCCCGCACCTGGGTCGTCAGGTTGCGGAAGACCGTGTTCACCGAGTCGGTGAGGTCCTTCCACGTGCCCGCCGCGCCCGGCACCTGCGCCTGACCGCCGAGCAGGCCCTTGGCGCCGACCTCGCTCGCCACGCGCGTGACCTCGTCCGCGAAGGTCCGCAGCGTCTCCGTCATCTGATTGATCGTTTCGGCCAGCTGTGCGACCTCTCCGCGCGCGCTGACCCGTACCTTCTGCGACAGGTCGCCGTTGGCGACCGCGGTCGTCACCTGGGCGATCCCGCGCACCTGGGCCGTCAGGTTGCCGGCCATGGTGTTGACGGAGTCGGTCAGGTCCTTCCACACGCCCGCGACCCCGGGCACCTTGGCCTGCCCACCGAGTTCGCCCTCCGTCCCCACCTCGCGGGCGACCCGCGTCACCTCCGAGGAGAAGGACGACAGCTGGTCCACCATGGTGTTCACGGTGTTCTTCAGCTGGAGCATCTCGCCGGCCACATGCACGGTGACCTTGCGCGACAGGTCGCCCTTGGCGACGGCCGTCGTGACGAGGGCGATGTCACGCACCTGCGCGGTGAGCCGGTACGCCATCGTGTTGACGGAGTCGGTCAGATCCTTCCAGGAACCGGACATGCCGCGCACCTGGGCCTGACCGCCGAGCTTCCCCTCGGTGCCCACCTCCAGCGCCACCCGCGTCACCTCGTCGGTGAACGCGGACAGCTGGTCGACCAGGTTGTTGACCGTGCGCCCGACCTTCAGGAACTCCCCGCGCAGCGGGTGCCCTACGCCGTCGGGCGACTGCGTCCGCAGGTCCATCCGCTGGTCCAGGTCACCTTCGGCGACCGCCGACAGCACCCGTCCCACCTCGGACACCGGCCGGGCCAGGTCGTCGACCAGCTGGTTCGAGGCGTCGATCGCGGCCGCCCAGGAGCCCTCGCAGGCGCCCGTTTCCAGCCGTTCGCTCAGCTTTCCCTCGCGGCCCACCATCCGACGCACCCGGGACAACTCCCCGGTCAGGTGGAGATTGCGGTCGGCGACCTCGTTGTAGACGGCGGCGATCTCCGCCATCACGCCCTCGCCGGACACCGTCAGCCGCTTGCGGAAGTTTCCGTCCCGCATCGACACCAGGGCCGTGAGCAGCCGGTTCAGCGCGGCGGTATCGACCTCGGTCGTGCCGCCGCGCCGGGACCGCCCGCCCTTCGGCCGCGTCCCCGTACGCCGCACCACTGCGCCAGACTCCACCGTGTCCCTCCCGAAAGGGTCGACCGCTGTTCCACCGGACACCTGACTCGCACAGGCCGGCACTCCAAGCCTGCCCAGTGTTTCACCCTGGCCGAACCCGGCCATAACACTTCGGCACCATCGCACACCGGTCGTACCCTGCGAGTGGATTCCCGGACGACGGCACCATGCCGTCCGCGAAGGTAAGTAACCTGGCAACCGATGTCCAACCGCGTCGAAGGAGATTCGTGATCACGGCACGGGCGGCTGCCAGCTTCGATCCCCTCGGGCGCTCGGTCGCCGCAGCGCGCGCGTTCGTCCGCGACACCCTGCAGGGCTGGGGGTTCGCGGACATCATCGACGACGCGGTCGTCCTCACCAGTGAGCTAGTCACCAACGCCGTCGTCCACGCCGGCACCCGCGCCGAGGTGCTGTGCCTGCGCACCGAGGACGGCGTGCGGGTCGAGGTCGCCGACCGCTACCCGGAGCGCGAGCTGCCGCTGGGGCACCCCGGCGAGCGCCCGTACGCCGACCCCGACCGCGAGAACGGCCGCGGCCTGATGCTCTGCGCCGCCCTGGCCACCCGCTGGGGCGTGGAGTACACCGGCACCCACAAGCACGTGTGGTTCCGCCTCGATCTCCCAGACCGGCCGGTCGGTACCCGCTCCGCGGGCCCCGTCGTCCCCGACCGGATGCTCCCCCTCGCCGACAGCCGGGTCCGCGTCGCGGTCGTCCAGATCGACTCGTCCGACGCCGTCTCCGCCTGGAACGAGGACGCCGAGCACATCTTCGGCCACCCCGCCGAGAAGGCCGTGGGCCGCCCGCTCGCCGAGCTCGCCGCCTGGCCGCAGACCCCCGGCACCGGCACCGGCATCGCGGAGGCGCTGCGCCTGTCCCGCTGGGAGGGCAGTTACGGGATGCGCGGCTCCGACGGCCGCGTCATCCCCGTCTACGCCTCCCACCTGCGGGTCCGCGACGCGCACGGAGAGCCGTCCACCGTCTGCCTGCTCGTCCACGACGACGAGCGCGCCCTCCTCCAGAGCCCCGTACGGGTGCCCTCCGGGGACAGCTCCCACTTCGCCGAGCCTCGTGCCGCCGACCCGTTCGAGGTCTTCATCGGCTCACCCGCCCCCGACGACCTCGACGGCCTGCTGCAGCGCACCGTGGAGCGGGCCCGCGACCTCCTGGACGCCGACGCCGCCTTCCTGCTCCTCGCCACCGACGACGAGACGGAGCTGGAGGTCCGGGCCACCACCGGTCTGCCCTCCACCCGCCAGCGCTTCGCCCGCGTTCCCGTCGAGGCCGGCACGAACCGCTACGGTTCCGCCCGGATGCCCGCCGTCCACGACGACCTCGTCGCCGTCCCCGGGGCGGTCCCGCTCCTGGACTCGACCGGCATGCGCTCCGCGGTGACCGTGCCCCTGAAAGTGGAGGGCCGCCTGACCGGCTCCCTCGGTGTGGCCGCCGAAGGCCCCGGCCGCTATTCGAACGAAGAGGCCCTGCACCTCCAGTTCGCCGCCGACCGCATCGCGCTGGCCGTGGAGTCCGCGCGCCTCGGTGAGCTGGAGCGGCTGCGACGCGGTTCGCTGTCCTTCCTCGTCGAGGCCTCCGACCTGCTGGCCGGCACCCTCGACCGGGACCAGACGCTGGCCCTGATGGCCCAGATGACCGTCCCCACGCTCGCCACCTGGTGCGCCGTCTACACGATCGCCGACCAGTCATCGGAACCGTACCTCTCCTATGTCCTCCACGAGGACGAGGACCGCATCGACGGCCTGAAGGCACTGCTGTCCCGGGTCAGCCCGCCCGACCCGGTCCGGGAGGCCGGCGCCCGCCCGTGGCCGGAGGCCGCCCTCGCGGTCGGCGGTGAGACGGTGGTCCTGCCGCTCCTCGCCCGCAACCGCGTGATCGGCATGCTCACACTCGGGAAACCGCGGGAGGAGCACTTCCGCCAGGAGATCCTCGAACTCGCCGAGGACCTCTCCCGCCGCGCCGCCCTCGCCCTGGACAATGCCCGCCTCTACTCCGAGCGCACCGCGATCAGCCGGTCCCTGCAGCGCAGCCTGCTGCCCCCGGGCTCCCCCGCCATCCCCGGCATCGAGGTCGAGGTCATCTACCGTGCGGCCGGCGAGGGCAACGAGGTGGGTGGCGACTTCTACGACGTCTTCCCGATCCGCGACGGGGCGTACGGCTTCGCCATCGGCGACGTCTGCGGCACGGGCCCCGAGGCGGCCGCGGTGACCGGCCTGGCCCGGCACGCGCTGCGCCTGCTGGCCCGGGAGGGCCTCGGCGGCCCGGCCGTCCTGGAACGCCTCAACGCGGCCATCCTCGACGAGGGCGCCCGCAGCCGCTTCCTCACGCTCCTCTACGGCGAGCTGCACCCGCAGCCGGACGGCAGTGCTCTGATGAAGGTCGTCTGTGCGGGGCATCCGCTCCCGCTGCGTCTGCGTCCGAACGGCATGGTCGATGCCGCGGCGGAGCCGCAGCCCCTGCTGGGGGTCATCGAGGACCTGGACCTCTACGAGCAGACCGTCACCCTGGACCCGGGCGATGTCCTGCTGTGCGTCACGGACGGCGTGACGGAGCGGCGCGAGGGCAGCCGGATGCTCGGCGACGACGGCCTGACGGAGGTCCTGACGACGTGTACGGGCCTGACGGCCGGCGCGGTCGCCTCCCGTGTCCTGCGTGCGGTCGAACGCTTCGCGGCCGAGCCGGCTTCGGACGACATGGCCATCCTCGCCTTCCGCGTCCCGCATCCTCGGACGGGCGATTAATCCTGGTGCGCCCGGGGCCCGTTCGGGCTAGCCTCGGCGCCCATGCAGACACCCCGTACCCGCCCCGCTTACACCGCCGACGAACGCACCCAGCTCCTGGGCTGGCTCGACATGCAGCGCTCGATCATCCGCTGGAAGTGCGAAGGGCTCTCCGACGAGGACGCCAACCGCCCGGTCCTGCCGTCCTCCCCGATGATGACGGCGGCGGGGCTCGTCTCCCACATGCGCTGGGTCGAGCACTGCTGGTTCGAGGTGATCCTGCTGAACCGGCCGTCCGACACCAATCCGCTGTTCG
The DNA here is from genome assembly GCF_000719345.1 of Streptomyces sp. NRRL F-2664. GTDB lineage: Bacteria > Actinomycetota > Actinomycetes > Streptomycetales > Streptomycetaceae > Streptomyces. The sequence goes on along the minus strand of NZ_JOFX01000037.1, from coordinate 508 downwards.
GGGAGGTGGAGGACGCGGACATGCAGGTCGACGGAATTCCTCTCGGCCGCCTGCTGGAGGAGTACGACCGCCAGTGCAGGGTGTCCAACGAGATCGTGGCGTCGCTCTCGTTGGACGACACGGGCCGCAACACGGAGTTCAAGGACGGTGCCGCATCGGTGCGCTGGGTCCTGCTCCACATGATCGAGGAGACCGCCCGCCATGCCGGCCACCTGGACGGGATACGCGAGCTGGTGGACGGCGAGAAGGGCTACTACTGACGGCCCGACAGCCCGCGCTGTGCCGGAAACGCAAAAAAGGCCCCCGCCTGCTGGCGGGGGCCTTTTTTGATGGAGCCCTTTAACGGAATCGAACCGTTGACCTTCTCCTTACCATGGAGACGCTCTACCGACTGAGCTAAAAGGGCGGGTTGTTCGGCGGCGTCCTACTCTCCCACAGGGTCCCCCCTGCAGTACCATCGGCGCTGAAAGGCTTAGCTTCCGGGTTCGGAATGTAACCGGGCGTTTCC
>NZ_JOFX01000036.1 GCF_000719345.1 Streptomyces sp. NRRL F-2664 | reverse complement strand
AACCTCATCCACCGAAGTGGACGGGGTATCAACTTCTGGCGTTGATTTTTGGCACGCTGTTGAGTTCTCAAGGAACGGACGCTTCCTTCGTACTCACCCGCTCGGGCTTTCCTCCGGGCTTCGTTCTGCTGTCCTGCGTTTCCGACTCTATCAGACTCTTTCGGGCCTGATTTCCTCGGTGCTTTCCAGGTTCTCGCTTTCGCGATTCCCTTTCCGGCGATTCCGACTCTATCAGAAGTTTTCCACCGGATTTCTCCGGCTGAATTCCTGAATGAGGAGTCGGGCGTACCCCGATCGGATCTTGACGTCCATGGGGTGAGAGAGACTTTAAACCATCGCTGCCGAACTTGTCCAGTTCGAGGCAACCGTTCGAATCTACCTCCCCGCTCGCTCCGTGTCAACGGCGTTTGCGGGACGACGAGGAGACTAGCAGTTCAGCCGGCTAGTACGCACATCAGGCTGCGGTCGGGAGCGTTGCCGTGCGGTCCGCGGCCTCGACGTCGCCGACTTCGCCGGCGCGGGTGGCCCTGCCGCCCAGGACGAAGACGTAGAGCAGGAACGCCGCCTCGGCGACCACGCCGATCGTGATCCGGGCCCAGGTGGGAAGGCCCGACGGGGTGACGAAGCCTTCGATCAGGCCGGAGACGAACAGGACCGCCGCGAGGCCGAGGGCCATGCCGAGGGCGGCGCGGCCCTCTTCGGCCAGGGCGGTGCGGCGGGTGCGGGGGCCCGGGTCGATGACCGTCCAGCCCAGGCGCAGGCCGGTACCCGCGGCCACGAAGACTGCCGTCAGTTCGAGCAGGCCGTGCGGGAGGATCAGGCCCAGGAAGACGTCGAGCCGGCCGGCGGACGCCATCAGGCCCAGGCCCACGCCGAGGTTGGCCATGTTCAGGAAGAGGATCCACAGCACGGGGATCCCCAGGAAGACGCCCAGGACCAGGCACATCGCGGCCGCCTGGGCGTTGTTCGTCCACACTTGCGCGGCGAAGGAGCCGGCCGGGTTGCTGGAGTAGTACGTCTCGTACTCGCCGCCGGGCCTGGTCAGCTCCTTCAGTTGCTCCGGGGCTGCGATGGCGCCCTGGACCTCGGGGTGCGTGGCTATCCACCAGCCGATGAGCACGCCCAGCGCGGTGGAGAGCAGGGCCGTCGGTATCCACCAGCGGCGGCTGCGGTGGACCGCGGCCGGGAAGCCCACGGTGAAGAAGAGTGCGGCGTCGCGCCAGCCGGCGCGGCGGGTGCCGGTGACCGTCGCGCGGGCGCGGGCCACCAGCTGGGTCAGGCGTCCGGTGAGCAGCGGGTCCGGGGCGCTGGACTGGACGAGGGAGAGGTGGGTGGAGGTGCGCTGGTAGAGCGCGACGAGTTCGTCGGCCTCCTCGCCCGTGAGCTTGCGGCCCCGGCCCAGGAGCTGTTCCAGGCGGTCCCATTCCGCGCGGTGTGCCGTGACGAAGACGTCGAGATCCATCCGGTGCGCTCCCCTGCCCAGGTCCCCTGGCCGCTGCCTATTCCTAGTGTGGTCAGCTTGGCAGACTGGATGCCGTAGGGGCGGGTCAGGTCACAGGAGAGGTGCTGGTGCTGCGGTGAGCGATCTGGTGACGGGGGACGCGGTCGTCCTGGGGCTGCGGCCGGCGAGGCTGCCGAGCCGTGCGCTGGCGATCCTCCTGGACCTGGCCGTGTACGTCACCGTGTACGTGCTCCTGACTGTCGGGCTGACCCTCGCGACTGCCTCGCTGGACCCGGCGGCGCAGGCCGCCGTCGGGGTGGCCTGCTTCCTGCTGCTGCTGGTCGGTGTCCCGATCGCGGTGGAGACGCTGTCGCACGGGCGCTCCCTGGGCAAGCTCGCCTGCGGGCTGCGGGTGGTGCGTGACGACGGTGGGCCGATCCGCTTCCGGCACGCGTTGGTGCGCGGGGCCCTCGGGGTGGTGGAGCTGCTGCTGACCTTCGGCACGGTGGCTGCCGTCGCGTCGCTGGTGTCGGTGCGCGGGCGGCGGCTCGGAGATGTCTTCGCGGGGACGCTGGTGGTGCGGGAGCGGGTGCCGGGGGCGCGGGTGATGCCGGTGCCGCCCCCGCCGCCGTGGCTGGCCGGGCGGTTCACGCAGCTGGACCTGTCGGCGGTGCCGGACGGACTGTGGCTGGCGATCCGCCAGTACCTGACGCGCATGAACCAGCTGGATCCGCAGGTGGGTGCGGCGATGGCGGCGCGGCTCGCGGACGATCTCGTGGCCCGTACGGGTGCGCCGCCGCCGGCCGGGGTGCCGGCCGCGGCGTTCCTGATGGCCGTGGTGCACGAGCGCCAGTCGCGCGATGCGGCCCGGGCCTTCCGCGCCGCGTCGGGCGTCGGCGCTCCGTCGGCGCCGGTACCGCACGGGGCACCCCACGGGCCCCTCGCACCGGCCGCGCCCGCGCCGCCGGTTGCGTCCGCGTACCCGCCCGGCGCGCCCGCGGCCCCGGCGGAGGTTCCGCGCGCCGGCGGGTTCGCGCCGCCGGCCTGAGGCGTCACTGCTCGGCGAAGTGCGAGGGCGGGGTCTCCAGGTGCTCCAGTTCGATGCCGGGGGCCGAGAGGACCACGTCCCCGGCGATGTGGACCGTGTGGACCTCGCCCGTGTCCAGGGCGGTGACCCGGTACTCGTCCACCTGGAGCGGTCCGCTGTCGGTCGGGTGCTCCACGCGGGCGACCAGTGCCCAGGCCTGGTCGACCGTACGGGGGGCCAGGACCGGGTCGGTGAGGGCGAGCAGCCGGACGCGGGTGGCGGGGGCGCCGGGGGTCGGGCGCAGCAGGCGGGCCGTGGCGACCAGGAAGGCCGGGGAGGTGCCGGTGAAGCCGGGGGCGGCGATGTTGCCCTCGGTGGCCTCGGTGCCGGTGGGGTCGGTGCGGACCCAGGTGACGCCGTCCAGGGCGGCTCCGCGGACCTGCCAGCTCGCGGCGTTGACCTCCAGGCGGATGGGGCGGCCGAGTTCGTCGATCGCGAGGTCGACGGAGCCGCGGTGGTCGCCGTCCGGGGTGGTGAGCTGGGAGACGTAGCGCCAGCCCGAGGGCCCGGGGGCGCAGTGGAAGTGCTCCTCGCCGAGGGGGGTGTGGTCGTGCGGGTCGTGGAGGGAGTAACGGCCGCGGGGCATGGTGCGCACGCTTCTTCGGATCGGGGATGCGGGGCAGGCCCCCGGCACGTGTGCCGGGGGCCTGCTCCAGGTACGTCCGCGGTCGATCGGTGGTGATCAGTAGCGGTAGTGGTCCGGCTTGTACGGGCCCTCGACCTTGACGCCGATGTACTCGGCCTGCTCCGGGCGGAGGGTGGTGAGCTTGACGCCGAGGGCGTCGAGGTGCAGGCGCGCGACCTTCTCGTCGAGGTGCTTGGGGAGCACGTAGACGTCGGTCGGGTACTCCTCCGGCTTCGTGAAGAGCTCGATCTGGGCCAGGGTCTGGTCCGCGAAGGAGTTCGACATGACGAAGGAGGGGTGGCCGGTCGCGTTGCCGAGGTTCAGCAGGCGGCCCTCGGAGAGGACGATCAGGACCTTGCCGTCGGGGAAGGTCCAGGTGTGGACCTGCGGCTTGACCTCGTCCTTGACGATTCCGTCGATCTTGGCGAGGCCGGCCATGTCGATCTCGTTGTCGAAGTGGCCGATGTTGCCGACGATCGCCTGGTGCTTCATCTTGGCCATGTCCGAGGCCATGATGATGTCCTTGTTGCCGGTGGTCGTGATGAAGATGTCGGCGATCTCCACGACGTCGTCCAGCGTGGCGACCTGGTAGCCGTCCATGGCGGCCTGCAGGGCGCAGATCGGGTCGATCTCGGTGACGATGACGCGGGCGCCCTGGCCGCGGAGGGACTCGGCGCAGCCCTTGCCGACGTCGCCGTAGCCGCAGACGACCGCGACCTTGCCGCCGATGAGGACGTCGGTGGCGCGGTTGATGCCGTCGATCAGGGAGTGGCGGCAGCCGTACTTGTTGTCGAACTTCGACTTGGTGACGGCGTCGTTCACGTTGATCGCCGGGAAGAGCAGGTCGCCGGACTGCATCATCTCGTAGAGGCGGTGCACACCGGTGGTGGTCTCCTCGGTCACGCCGCGGATCTCGGAGGCGAGCTGCGTCCACTTCTGCGGGTTCTCGCCGAGGGTGCGGTTCAGCAGGGTGAGGATGTGGGCGTATTCCTCGGAGTCCGCGGTGGACGGGTCCGGGGCCTCGCCGGCCTTCTCGAACTCGACGCCCTTGTGGACGAGGAGGGTGGCGTCACCACCGTCGTCGAGGATCATGTTCGGGCCGCCGGTGGGGGTGTTCGGCCAGGTCAGCGCCTGCTCGGTGCACCACCAGTACTCCTCCAGCGTCTCGCCCTTCCAGGCGAAGACGGGGATGCCCTGGGGGTTCTCCGGGGTGCCGTTCGGGCCCACCGCGATGGCGGCGGCAGCGTGGTCCTGGGTGGAGAAGATGTTGCAGGACGCCCAGCGGACGTCGGCGCCGAGGGCGACAAGGGTCTCGATGAGCACGGCGGTCTGCACGGTCATGTGCAGCGAGCCGGTGATGCGGGCGCCGGCGAGGGGCTGGGCCTCGGCGTACTCGCGGCGGATCGACATCAGGCCCGGCATCTCGTGCTCGGCCAGGGTGATCTCCTTGCGGCCGAAGGCGGCGAGGGAGAGGTCTGCGACCTTGAAGTCCATGGGTGCTGCTCCTCATGGTTCGAGAGGTGGGTACGGCTGGTCTGTGCGCCGTCCTGGGGACGGGACACCGAGCACAGTCCGTCGGGGGTCCTCTCTCCCCTCGGCCGGTCGCAGGGACCGCCCGACCCGCCATCAGCAGCGACGCCTGACACTGATGACGAATCTACACCGATCGGCGGTGGCGGCCCCAGTCGAACGGAGAACTGGGCGGGCCGGGACGCCGGGCCCGCCCGTGACGCCCCCACCCGGAGCACCTTTTCGGCCAGGCCGTAGTCTTCCGGCCGTTCGTACTGGTGGGAGGGGTGGGGAAGTCATGCAACACAGGCCTGGCCGACGGCGGGGGATCTGGGCGATCGCCCTGCTGGTGTTCGGGGTCGCGCTGGTCGCGGGTCCGATGGCGTACATGTTCACCCGGTTCGTCCCGGTGAAGCAGTTCAGCGAGAACATGCTGCCCACGCTCCCCGTCGGGAGCCTGCTCGTGATGGAGAAGGACCACGGTGGGGTGCGGCACGGCGACGTGGTCACCTACGATCCGGCCGCCTGGGGCTACGACGGCCCGTTCGTCGGGCGTGTCGTGGCGCTGGGCGGGGACCACATCGCCTACGCGACGGGCGACCGGACGCTGACCCTCAACGGGAAGCCGCTCGACGAGCCGTACGTGCGCGACGGCGATGCCGGGGCCGGCGGGGTGGCCTTCGCCGTCTCGGTGCCGCCGGGCCGGATGTTCGTACTGGGGGACAACCGCGGCAACTCCCAGGACTCGCGCTTCCACCCGGAGACCCACCGGGGGACGCTGCCGCTGGCCGCGGTGACCGGGATCGATTCCGGGATGCACGAGGAGTCCCCGCTGATGGTGGTCCTCGGCCTGCTCCTGTCCGCCGGGGTCTGCCTCCTGCCCCTGTCCCTCGGGCTGGGGATCGCCTCGCTCGTGGCGCGGCGGCGCAGGCCTGCCGAGGTGCACGGGCCCGTCTGGGGCGCCACGCGGGTGGACGTGCCGTAGTTCCCGCGCGTACGCCGAAGGCCCCCGCGGGCTGCTGCTCGCGGGGGCCTTCGGCGTGTGGACGGGACCTACTGGGCGGCCTCGGGGCGGTAGATGTCCGGCTCCAGGTAGATCACGCGGGCGATCGGGACCGCCTCGCGGATACGGGCCTCGGCGGCGTTGATCGCGTCGGCGACCTCGGTCGCGGTGTCGTGGGCCTCGACGGCGATCTTGGCGGCGACGAGCAGTTCCTCGGGGCCGAGGTGCAGGGTGCGCATGTGGATGACGCGGGTGACGACGTCCCCGTCGACGGCGGCGGCCTTGATCTTCTCGACATCCTCGATGCCCGCGGCCTCGCCGAGCAGCAGGGACTTGGTCTCCGCGGCCAGGACGATCGCGATGGCGATGAGGAGGACGCCGATGCACAGGGTGCCGATGCCGTCCCAGATGCCGTCACCGGTCAGCAGCGCCAGTCCGACACCGCCGAGCGCCAGAATCAGGCCGACGAGCGCGCCGAGGTCCTCCAGCAGCACCACGGGCAGTTCGGGTGCCTTGGCCCGCTTCACGAACTGCGTCCACGTCAGCTTCCCGCGGATCGCGTTGGACTCCTGGATCGCGGTGCGGAAGGAGAAGGACTCGGCGATGATCGCGAAGACCAGGACGCCGACCGGCCAGTACCAGGCCTCGATCGGGTGCGGGTCGTGGATCTTCTCGTAGCCCTCGTAGATGGCGAACATGCCACCGACGGTGAAGAGCACGATGGAGACGAGGAAGGCGTAGATGTAGCGCTCGCGCCCGTACCCGAAGGGGTGCTGCGGCGTCGCCTCGCGCTGGGCCTTCTTGCCGCCGAGGAGGAGCAGGCCCTGGTTCCCGGAGTCGGCCAGGGAGTGGACGCTTTCCGCGAGCATCGACGACGAACCGCTGAAGAGGAACGCCACGAATTTGGCTACAGCGATGGCGAGGTTGGCGGCGAGTGCCGCCACGATCGCCTTGGTACCGCCCGACGCGCTCATGGGTGCAGGGTGTCCTTCCTGGGGCCAGTGGCTTACGGCGGCACATTGTTGCAGCCCCCTGGGGCGGACGCCGTGTCAGACCACCACAGTGGCCCGGAAGACCGTGCCGTTTCCGGACAGTTCGACCTTTTCGTCCGCCGGCACGAAAACGGATTGGCCCGGCGTGAGGGCCAGTTCGCCGGCCTGTACGGAGCCGGCCGTGCAGAGCAGGATCTGCGGGGCGCCGTCCGGGAGCATCCGGGGCGTACCGCCGGGCGCGAGGAGGAAGCGGGAGAGCCGGAACTCGTCGATGGGGGCCTCGTAGACCTCTTCGCCGCCGTCCCCCTCGGGCCGCATGACGGTCGGGTCGCTCGGCTCGAACCGCACGATCTTCAACAGCTCGGGGACGTCCACGTGCTTGGGGGTGAGACCGGCGCGCAGCACGTTGTCCGAGTTGGCGAGGAGCTCGACGCCGAGTCCGTCGAAGTAGGCGTGCGGGACCCCCGCTCCGAGGAACAGCGCCTCGCCGGGCTGGAGTCGCACGTGGTTGAGCAGCATGGCCGCGATGACGCCGGGATCACCCGGGTACTCGTGCACCAGGGCGGCGTACGTGGCGTACGCGCCGCCGAGGCGTTCGGCGGCGGCCGCGGTCTCGGCGACCGTGCGGGCCATCTGCTCGCGGTCCGCGCTCAGTACGGCGGTCAGCACCTCGCGCAGCGCGGCCTCCTCGGGGTGGGCGCGCAGCAGGTCGGCGTACGGCTTGAGGGAGTCCACGCCGAGCCCCTCGAAGAGGTCCGCGGACGCCTGCGGGGACCGGAATCCGCACAGTCCCTCGAAGGTGGTGATCGCGCAGATCATCTCGGGCTTGTGGTTGGGGTCCTTGTAGTTGCGGTGGCCCGCGTCGATGGGGATCCCGCGCCGTTCCTCGTCCTCGAACCCGGCCTTCGCCTGGGCGAGGTCGGGGTGGACCTGGAGGGAGAGCGGGGCGCCGGCGGCGAGGATCTTGAAGAGGAAGGGCAGCCCGGGGCCGAACTTGGCCACGGTGGCGGCGCCGAGCTCGCCCTCGGGGTCGGCGGCGATGACCTCCGCGAGCGACCTCTCCCCCGCGCCGCGGTCGACGCGGGACGGGGCGCCCGGGTGGGCTCCCATCCACAGTTCGGCCTGGGGCTCACCGGTGGGTTCGACACCCAGGAGCGCGGGCAGGGCCGTGGTGGATCCCCAGGCGTAGGGGCGGATCGTGTTGGTCAGGCGGTCCATCGTCGTCTTCCTGGATAGATCCGGGCACGTGCTCGGGTCTCAGCTGTGTCCCCCGGAGGCCAGCGCCAGGTAGGCGGTGGCGAAATCCGTGACGGCGAGCAGTTCGGCGAGCTGTTCCAGCTCGGCGCCTTCCTCCGGTTCGAGTTCGCTGACGGCCGTGTCGTGGCTGAGGGCGAGCTCGCGGGCGGCGGGGGCGGCGGTGAGGCCGCCGGCGGGCCGGTCGCGCAGCAGGACGACGCGGGCGCGCAGGGCCTGGGGCTCGTCGACCCGGTCGCGGAAGAAGTCGTCGGGGTCGGCGCCGGCCGCGAAGGCGCCGGCGAGCAGGACGCCGTGGGCGGGCAGGGCCTCGGGGAGCGCGGCGGCCAGCGCGGGGCGGCCGGCCAGCTCGGCGAGGGTGGCGGCGAAGCGGCGGCCGGCGGGGCCGGCGCCGGTGCCCTCGCTCCAGATGAGCGGCAGCGAGTCCGCGAGTTCCGCGGCGAGGGTCTTGGCCGGGTTGGAGTAGGTGGCGATGGCCGGCCCGCAGCGTTCGGCCGTCCGGTCGAGCCGGTCGGCCACGAGTTGGAGGGTGTCGGGGGCCGCCGTGATCAGGCCGACCTTGTCGAGGAGCAGCAGCAGGGGCGTCAGCAGTGCCCACAGGGCGCCCGGTCCCGCGGCGGCCGACTCGTCGAACTCCTGGTACGGGGCCTTGGCCATCGGTACGAGGAGTCCGTGCGCGCCGTCGACGGCCTCGCTCAGCGGTGAGCGTTCGGGGGCGACGGCGACGACGGTGCAGCCGCGCCGGTAGGCCTGCTCGGCGAGTACGGCGAGCCCCGGCTCGGTGCCGTCGGTGGTGGCCAGGAGCAGCAGGTCGACGGGGCCGACCCAGCCGGGCAGCGACCAGCGCAGGGCCCCGGCGGCGTGGGCGACCCCCGTGGGGTCGAGCCGGATCACCGGCGCGGAGGCGCCGGCGAGAGCGCCGAGCAGGTCGGCGACCCCGGTGGCGGCGGAGCCGGGCCCGGCGATCAGGACCGCGCGGGGGCGGCCGTCGGGGCGCAGGGCGGCGATGCCCGCCTCGCTCGCGTGCCGGGCGGCGGTACGGACCCTGGCCCCGGCCTCGGCCGCGCCGCGGAGCAGCCCCCGTCGGTCGACGCGGGCGAGATCGTCCGGGGCGTCGAGGAGCGACTCGTCGAGCATGGCGGCCTCCGGCTGTTGGGTGACGGGAACCTGTCTGCGCGTGGCGCGGTGCGGTCGGGCGGGCGGCGGTCAGGCGGGGCGGCGGGCCTCGTCCACGAGGAGGACCGGAATGCCGTCGCGCACCGGGTAGGCGAGAGCGCAGTCCTGGCCGGTGCAGAGCAGCTCGGGGGTCTCGTCGGCCGACTTGTCCTCGAGCGGCGCGTGGCAGGCGGGGCAGGCGAGGATCTGCAGGAGGCCGGCTTCGAGCGGCATGGGGCGGGTTCCCTTCGGGGATGCGGGTGGGGCGTGGTCAGCGTACCCCTGGGGCTCCGCCGGTGCGGCCCGGGGCGGGCGGGGGTGGATCGGCCGCGTCGGGGGCTGGGACCGCTCGGGCCTCACCGGCCGGTCCGGGCGGCGGGGCTCCCGCAGGGAGCGCCTTTGACGGACTGCCCGGACCCGCGCTTCAAACGCCGGGGGGCCGACATGGCCGGCCCGCGCCGAAAGGCGCGGGCCGGCCCGATGTCAGGCGCGGATCAGGGCGAGGGCCTCGTCGCGGACGCGGGCCAGGGTGTCGGCGTCGCGGGCCTCCACGTTCAGACGCAGCAGCGGCTCGGTGTTCGACGCGCGGACGTTGAACCACCAGTCCCCGCCCGTGACCGTCAGGCCGTCCAGCTCGTCCAGGGTCACGCCCTCGCGACCGCCGAAGGTTTCCTTCACCGCCGCCAGACGGCCCGCCTGGTCCGCCACCGTCGAGTTGATCTCCCCCGAGCCCTCGTAGCGGTCGTAGGAGGCCACCAGAGCGGAGAGCGGCCCGTCCTGGCCGCCGAGGGCGGCGAGGACGTGGAGCGCGGCCAGCATGCCCGTGTCGGCGTTCCAGAAGTCCTTGAAGTAGTAGTGCGCCGAGTGCTCGCCGCCGAAGATCGCACCCGTCTTCGCCATCTCCTCCTTGATGAAGGAGTGGCCCACCCGGGTACGCACCGGGGTGCCGCCGTGTTCGCGGACGACCTCCGGCACCGACCAGGAGGTGATCAGGTTGTGGATCACGGTGCCCGAGCCGCCGTTGCGGGCCAGCTCCCGCGCCGCGACCAGCGCCGTGATCGCCGACGGGGAGACCCCCGCGCCGCGCTCGTCCACGATGAAGCAGCGGTCCGCGTCCCCGTCGAAGGCGATGCCGAGGTCGGCGCCCTCCGCCAGGACGCGGGCCTGCAGGTCGACGATGTTCTTCGGGTCGAGCGGGTTCGCCTCGTGGTTGGGGAAGGTGCCGTCGAGCTCGAAGTACATCTCCGTCACGTCGAGGGGAAGGCCCTCGAACACGGTCGGCACGGTGTGGCCGCCCATGCCGTTGCCCGCGTCCACCACCACCTTCAGCGGACGGATCGACGACAGGTCCACCAGCGAGCGCAGATGCGCCGCGTAGCCCTTCAGGGAGTCCTGCTCCGTCACCGTTCCGGGCGCGGTGCCCTCCGCCGCCGCCGGGGCACCGCCCTCGTCCAGCCAGCGCTCCACGAGGCCGCGGATCTGCGACAGGCCCGTGTCCTGACCCACCGGCGCGGCGCCCGCGCGGCACATCTTGATCCCGTTGTACTGGGCCGGGTTGTGCGACGCCGTGAACATCGCGCCCGGCAGGCCCGACGACCCCGACGCGTAGTACAGCTGGTCCGTCGAGCACAGGCCGATCAGCGTCACGTCGACGCCGCGCGCTGCCGCGCCCCGCGCGAACGCCGCCGACAACCCCGGCGACGACGGGCGCATGTCGTGTCCCACCACGATCGCCGACCCGCCCACGACCTCGACGAACGCAGCACCGAACAGCTCCGCCAGGGACTCGTCCCACTCGTCCGGCACGACACCGCGCACGTCGTACGCCTTGACGATGTTCGAAAGATCTGCGGCCACTGCCTGCCCTCCTGAGGTTCTGTGCGGGTTCGGCAAACCTACCCTGAACCCGCGGCCGCACCCCAGATGACCCGAGCGTCAGGAATCGGGCGAGCGGAGGACGCGCAGGTGTCCGCGGCGGGTCTCGCCGGTGGCCCGGCCGCCCGTGCCGGTGCCACCGGACCCGGCGGCGCGGCCCGGCGGGCGCGCGGCTTCGCGCACGGCGTTGGCCAGGGCTTCGAGGTCGTCACCGCTCGGGCGGGACGGACCGGAACCGTCGGACAGCCGGACGACCTCCCAGCCCCGCGGGGCGGTGAGGCGCTCCGAGTGCTCGGCGCACAGGTCGTAGCAGTGGGGTTCGGCGTAGGTGGCGAGCGGGCCGAGAACTGCGGTCGAATCGGCGTAGACGTACGTCAGTGTCGCGACGGCAGGGCGGCCGCACGCGGTGCGCGAACAGCGACGTACAAGGCTCACGACGTTGGACGGTACCGCACTCTTGACCGGGCCGCGACGACTCCACCGCTGCTCCCTCCCCCGTGTCGCCCTCGGAGCTACCCTGCGGGGGTGACGGACACCCCTCTGCCCCCGTGCCCCGCCGAGCCCCCCGCGGGGGGTCCTGTCGAGCCCAGAACGCGCCGGCGGGACCGGCACGGGCGGGGGATGCGCGGTCCGCTGGCCCCTCCCCAGGTGCCTCTGGCGGCGAGCCGGGCGGAGCTGTTCGGGGACCTGGTACGGGACTCCGTCGAGCGGCTGGAGCGTCGCTGGCCGCAGCTGTCGGACGTGGAGTTCCTGGTCGGCGACGTGCCGGGGCCGCCGGGCGGCCCGGACGGCGGGTGGAACGACGAGGCGGTGCCGCTGGGCGCGGTGTCGGAGTCCCGGCAGGGGCGGCCGGCCCGGATCGTGGTCTTCCGGCGGCCGGTGGAGATCCGCACGAAGTCGCGCGACGAGAAGGCGATGCTGGTCCACGAGGTCGTGGTGGAGCAGGTGGCGGAGTTGCTGGGCCTCACGCCGGAGACGGTGGACCCCCGCTACGGCCAGGACTGACCGGGGTCGGGCGGTCCGGCGCGGCGGGGGCCGGACCGTCACCCGGTCAGGACGGAGAGGTCCTGGCGGGCCTTGGGGACGGACACCGTGGAGTGGTCGTCGGAGAGGCCCTGGACGGTGAACATCGGGATGCCGTCGCCGGCGAGGGCGAGGGTGCGGGCCGCGTGGACGGGTCCGCCCGAGAGGGTCTCGACGGTGAGGGCGTAGGAGCCCTTCCCGCCGGCGGGGGCCAGCGTCAGCGTCTGGGTGGTGCCCGCCTTGACCGTGACCTCCTGGGAGGCCGCTTCGCCGCCGCCGGTGCCGGGGGACGCCGTCACCCTGACCTTCGCCTCGGCGCTCGGTGCGGTCAGCGACAGCTGGGTGGCGTTCTCCTCGGGCCGGTTGTCGGCGACGGTCGCCCGGGCGCCGACCGGGCCGGTGGCCGGGATGAATCCCAGTTCCTGCTTGGTGCCGCTGCCGCGGACCACGCGCAGCGCCGCGACGAGGGGGGTGGCCTTCCCGGGGTCCTTGGGGGTCAGCATCAGCGAACCGGGCTCGCCACGGGTCAGGTCCTTGAGGTCCATGACCGCGGTCATCCCGCCCTTGACGTGCAGCTGCTCGCTGCCGGCCGGGTTGATGGGGCCGCCCGGCCCGGCCAGGCGCAGTTTGAGGTCCGCGTCCTCCTCGCCCGGCACGAAGGCGACCAGGCGTACGGAGGCCGCGTCCGCCGGGATGCCGGGGAGCACCAGTGAGCCCGCCGGGTCGGTGGACGCGGGCAGCCAGTCGGCGCCCACGTTCTCCTCGGCGACCTGCACGGAGGCCCCCACACGGCCGGCGCGGGTCGTCACGTGCGCGGTGGCGTCGGCGAGCTGGGTGGCCGGGAGGAGGGAGGAGAGCAGGACGGTCTTGGTGGACCTGGCGTCGACGCGGATGTTCTCGCCGGCGCCGGCCTCGGCCTTGGCCATGCCGTCGGGGCCGAAGAGCGTGATGTCGACGACGGCGGCCGCGTCGTCGGGGTTGGTGAGGTGGACGTAGTCCTCGCGTCCCTTGGCGGTGCTGACCCCGGGGAACCAGAAGTCGGTGCCGGGCGCGGTGCAGCCGACGCCGAGCACGCCGCGGGCGCGGCCGACGGAGACCTTGGTGGTCAGCTGCGCCGTCCAGCCGGGGGCGAGGGACCCGTCGGCGCTGCCGGTGAGGGCGGGTGCGTCGGCTCCGTTGGCGGTGGCGCCGACGGGCTTGCCGGGTTCCTTGGGCTCCACGACCGGTTTGGCGTCCTTGTTGGCGCCGAGCAGCCGGGCCGAGCCCTTGCCCGCGCCGGCGGGTCCGCCGGGTGTGAAGGAGGTGTACGTGGTCTCCGCGATGTCCGAGGAGCTCGGCCCCGGGCACACCAGCAGGGAGCGTTCCACCGGCATCCGGGCCGAGGCGGCCGCGGGCCGGCCGTCGGACGGCCCGGCCGCGGGGTCGGGCGCGGTGAGGGCGGCGACGCCGGTGAGGGCGGCCAGCGCCGCGGTCACGGCCGCGAGCGTCAGGGGTGCGCGCTGCTTCACTGCTGGGTGCTCCCGTCAGGACGCGGTTCGTGCTGGGGGTGGACGTCGTGGGGTGGGTACGGCTCGTAGGGCGCGTACGGGTACGGCTGGTGCTGGGGGTGCTGCTGGTGCTGCTGCGGGTAGGGGGTGTCGTGGGCGCCTTCGCCCTGCTGCTCGTATCCGGAGTACTGCTGCTCGTACGGGTACTGCTGCTGGTGCTCCTGGGGGTGCTGGGGCTCCTGCGGCTCGTACATGTAGCCGCCCTGGCCGTCGTACGGCTGGTAGGCGTAGGAGTCCTCGCCGTACACCGGTTGCGCGGGGATCTGCGCGTACGGGTCGGCGGCGACCGCGGTCTCCACCGGGCCGGGGGCGGCGTCCGCCTCGGCCCCGGCGCGGAGCCTGCGCGCGCGGCGGCCTTCGCCGGTCTCGCCCGGGCCGGGGCGGGAGGTGGCGGCGGCCTCCTCCTCGGGCAGGTCGTCGTCGAGCCGGGCCCGCCGTCCCGGCAGCGCCATGACCAGCAGGACCAGGGCGAGCAGGCCCTGGGTCCAGTTCCAGGCGGTGCGCAGCAGGGAGCCCTCGTGGACGAGGTCGAGGCGGCCTCCGGCGGCGGGGAGTTCGAATCCCTGGGCCCACCCGTCGAGGGTTTTGGCCTTGAGCGGCTTGCCGTCGAGCGTGGCCTGCCAGCCGGCGTCGGCGCGGTCGGCGATGCGCAGGACCCGGCCGGCCTCGCCGGCGGGGATCGTGCTGTGGGCCTCGACGGGGCCGGCGGCGACGGGGATCGGGGCCTCGCCCTGCCGGGCGGGGACGATCACGGCGCGCGGCAGCCAGGGCTCGACGCCCCACAGTGCGGTGCCGTCCTGCTGGTGGCGGCGGCTCAGGCCCGGGGTGGCGTCGAGGACGCGGCGGATGTCCTCGGGTCCGCCGGGGCGGAACATCACGAAGCGGATGGCGTAGGCGCTGAGCTGGCTGGACTGGTCGGCGCCGGAGCCGGCGACGAGGTTGGAGACCACCTTGTCGAGGCGGGGGTCGTCGCCGGTGCGGGCAGTGATCTCGGCGTCGCCGAGGCGGCCGCCGGGGCCGCGGACGAGGCTGTAGGAGACCTCGGCGGGCCCGTCGGGGTCGAGCAGCAGGGTGCGGGTCTGGTTGTCGTCGCCGCTCGCGTCGGCGACGAAGGCGGGCACCTGGACGGGGTCGCGGCGCTGCAGCGGGCCGTCGGCGCCGGCGACCATCCAGGTGGCGGCGGCGATGAGCGGGCCGGCGGCCGCGGCGAGGGCGATGAGGGCGGCCACGGGCTGGCGCCAGCCGAAGTTGCGGGCGGCGACGCGGTGCTTGGCGCCGTCGGCGCCGACCGTGGCGGCGGCGAGGAGGGCGAGTCCGTACACGAGGGTGGCGGGGCCGGCCCAGGCGGTGCGGTTGGCGAGGACCGCGAGGAGGAGGGCGGCCAGGGCGGTGGCCCAGGCGGTGCGGACGGCGAACTGCCGGTCGGAGCGGAGCAGGGCGGCCAGGGCGGCGAGGACGATCCCCACGAGCAGCAGGCGGGCGCCGGTGCCGGGGCCGCCGGGGCTGATGCCGAGGAGGTCCAGGGCGCCGGCGGAACCGGCTCCGTAGGGCAGTCCGGCCTCCTGGAGGAAGCGGCCGGGGTGGGTGAGCAGTCCCAGCGACCAGGGGGCGAGGACGAGGAGGGGGACGGCGAGGGTGGCGAGCAGCCTGAGGCCGTACGTCTTCCACTGTGCGCGGCGCAGGACGAGCGCGGCCGTGCCGAGGAGGGCGGCGAGCGGCCAGACGAGCGGGGTGAAGGCGGTGGCCAGGGTCAGCAGGAGGGTGTACGTCCACACCGCACGCCGGCCGCCCCGCTGGTCGCCGGCGGTGGCGCCTTCGCCGAGGTCGAAGGCGGCGACGGCGGAGCGGGCGGTGAGGGGGAGCACGACGGCGAGGACGGCGGTGCCGAGGCGGCCGCCGGCGAGGGCTCCGGTGACGGCGGGGAGGAAGGCGTAGGCGGTGGCGGCCCAGGCGCGCAGCAGCCGGGATTCGACGAGCGGCCGGGAGGCGAAGTACGCGGTGAGGCCGGCCAGGGGGACGGACCCGACGAGCAGGAGGGTCAGGGCGGCCTGGGTGGAGCCGAACAGCAGGGTGGAGAGGGCGCCGAGGGCGGCCAGGTAGGGCGGGGCGGAGGCGGTGGAGCCGGTGCCGACGGGGTGCCAGCCGTCGGTGTGGGTGCTCCAGAGGTCGAGGCCGCTGTCGGGGGCGGGCAGCAGGGCGCCGCCCATCAGGGAGCCGCCGCCGATCAGGGCGCGGCAGGCCGCGACGGAGACCAGAAGGAGCAGTGCGAGGAGGAGGGGTGCGGGGTTGCGGGCGATCCGCTTGAGGCGGGCGAAGCGCTCGGTCTCGTGGTAGTCGCCGTCCTCGCCGGGTGCGGCCAGGATGCTGCCGCCGCCGTGCCGGCCGGCGGGGGCGGGGTCGGTGTGGCGGTCGCCGCCGAAGTAGCCGGCGAGCTGGTCGGCGTTGGCGCGCAGGGAGGCCCCGGGCGGGGGGAAGAGCCCGCGCAGTTCGGAGGCGGGGACGGCGGGCCGGCGGCGGGCCCTGCGGGCGGCGAGGAGGCGGCCGGGGCGCAGCAGGGTGGCGAGGAGGCCGGTGATCTCGTCGACGGCCTGGCCGGGGGCTTTGCCGATCAGGTAGGCGAGGGTGCGCAGGACGGTGCCGAGGACGACGCGCAGCAGGACGTAGGGCAGGGCGCGGCCGGAGCTGTTGGCGAGGATGGTGTAGACGGCGCCGGCCTTGTCGACGCGGTGCGGGCCGGCGGTGGTGCGGCCGGCGCAGTCGATGGTGCGGCGTTCGCGGGCGGAGGCCTCCGCGTGGCGCATGACGGCGTCGGGGGCGACGAGGACGGTGTGGCCGGCGCTCTGGGCACGCCAGCACAGGTCGACGTCGTCGCGCATGAGGGGCAGACGCCGGTCGAAGCCGCCCAGTTCGTCGTAGACGTCGCGGCGGACGAGCATGCCGGCGGTGGAGACGGACAGGACGGGGCGCACCTGGTCGTGCTGGCCCTGGTCCTGTTCGCGGCGGTCGAGTCCGGTCCAGCGGCGGCCGCTGCGGGCGATGGTGACGCCTGCTTCGAGGAGCTGCTTCTTGTCGTACCAGCCGCGCAGTTTGGGGCCGATGACGGCGGCGTCGGGGTTCTCGTCGGCGACGCGGAGCAGTTCGGTGAGGGCGTCGGGTTCGGGGGCGCTGTCGTCGTGCAGGAGCCAGAGCCACTGGACGGGTTCGCCGTGGGGGAGGTCGGGGAGGTCGTAGGCGTCGTCGCGCCAGGTGCGGCTGACGGGGTCCCAGCCGCTGGGGCGCTTGAGGTACGGGAGGTCCTCGGGGCCCAGGGTGCCTGCGGTGCGGGCGCATTCGTCGACGGCGGTGCCGAATCCGGTGCGGCGGGCGAGGTGGAGGACGCGGTCGTCGCCGAGGGCCTCGGTGAGGAGGCGGGCGGACTCGTCGGCGCTGCCGGTGTCGGCGGCGACGTGGTTCTGCGCGGGGCGTTCCTGGCCGAGGAGGCCGGCGAGCGTCCGGGGCAGCCAGCGGGCGCCGTCGTGGGCGACGAGGACGGCGGTGACGACGTGCCGGGGGAACTCTGGTGTGTCGGGGGCCTGGTAGGAGGCCGTCGACTGGCTGTGCAGGGACATCGCGGTACGGGCCCTCCGGCGGGGGGTCCGGGGGTGGTGTGCCCTCGGAGGCTGCTGGACAGCGCCCCACCCTAACGGCTGCCACAGCAACGGTCCGCCTCCTGCGGGGAAGGTGCAGGAGGCGGACCGTGTGCGGTGCTCCTCGTCCGGCTGTGCGTCGTGCCGGAGAGGTCTTGCTCGGATATTCGGATATGTCGTGCGGGGTGCTGCGGCTGCCGGGGCGGTGGTGCTCCGGGGGGTGTCAGACGGCTGCCTTCTTCAGGCGGCGGCGCTCGCGCTCGGACAGGCCGCCCCAGATCCCGAACCGCTCGTCGTTGGCGAGGGCGTACTCAAGGCATTCGGACCGGACCTCGCAGGCGAGGCAGACCTTCTTCGCCTCGCGGGTGGAGCCGCCCTTCTCCGGAAAGAAGGATTCGGGGTCGGTCTGGGCGCACAGGGCGCGCTCCTGCCATCCGAGCTCCTCGTCCGCTTCCTCGACCAGCAGTTCCTGAAACAGCTCGGTCATGTGCGCCCCTCGCTCTGTTGGTGCGTCCCCGTGGTCACGTCGTCACTCATTGCTACGTAACGACACGAGTGAAATTACAAGTGCGTGGCTCCGGGGCAGTCAAGCCGAGATCTGCTATTGGGCCCCTTATTCACTCTGCGGAACCAAGCCTATGCAGAAAGTGTTCATATCGCCAAAAATCGTGACACATGCCACCGGGGTCATGAGATGTCACCTTCACCCGTTATCCACGCGTCACCTGGAAGCGGGGTTGCGGTCGGCAAGGAAGAGCGGCGCAGATCACATTCAGGTCACGATGGCGAGATCAGGTTTGAACCCCGGCGCAGCGCAAATGCCCCACTCTTCGTTGCACAAACCTTTCTCCCGGAACGGCAACCGGATGAGGTGAAACTTTTACCCCAAACCGGACATTGGGTTGACAGCTGGACCCGGCACCCGTTCTCCTTGTTCGCATGTCAGCGCCCGCAGCCGCCACCCGGACCCCCATTCGTGGGTTCCTGCGCGCTGCCCAGGTTCGCTGTTGCTGTTGCTGCTGTTGATGCCCGTGGAGCCCCGGCTCCCCAGAGCTCCGGCCCTCCCCCACAGCGACCGCCAGCACGACTGACATCCGTCGAGGTACCCCCCGATGAACAGCACCACCAGCGCCACCGCATCCGCCGCTCCCGCGACCGTCGAGAGCGACCTCCAGATCGCCGGTGACATCCTCGCCGTCCAGCACCTCCTGCAGCCCGCCCGCGAACACCCCGCCACCGTGGCCGAGTTCGTCGGCCTCGCCCGCTCCATCGCCGAGGACCGCGCCTCCTGGGAGCACCTCGTCCAGTACGACGCCACCACCCGCTGGTACCACCGGCTGCGCACCGGCCCCGGCTACGAGGTCTGGCTGCTCAGCTGGGTCCCCGGCCAGGGCAGCGGGCTGCACGACCACGGCGCCTCCTCCGGCGTCCTGACCGTCCTGGAGGGGGAGCTCACCGAGCACACCTCCCGCGGCCGGCTCGCCCACCGGGCGGGCGCCCAGCGCGTCTTCGCCCCCGGCTACGCCCACGAGGTCGTCAACGACACCCTCGAAGGCGCGGTCAGCCTCCACGTCTACTTCCCCGGCCTGACCGAGATGCCCATGCACAGCTGCTCCCCGGCCGAGACCGAGTCCGTGCCCGCCTGACGGTCCCGGCCCGCCGCCCGCGGGCCCGGCTGACAGACTGTCCGCATGCGCATTGTTGTTCTGGCCGGCGGTATAGGCGGCGCCCGGTTCCTTCGCGGACTCAAGTCGGCGGTGCCCGACGCGGACATCACGGTCATCGGCAACACCGGTGACGACATTCACCTCTTCGGGCTCAAGGTCTGCCCCGACCTGGACACCGTGATGTACACCCTCGGCGGTGGCATCGACGAGGACCAGGGCTGGGGCCGCGCCGACGAGTCCTTCACGGTCAAGGAGGAACTCGCCGCCTACGGGGTCGGACCCACGTGGTTCGGCCTCGGGGACCGCGACTTCGCCACCCACATCGTCCGCACGCAGATGCTCGGAGCCGGCTACCCGCTGAGCGCGGTCACCGAGGCCCTCTGCGACCGCTGGCAGCCCGGCGTCCGGCTGCTGCCCATGTCCGACGACCGGGTCGAGACCCACGTCGCCATCACCGAGGCCGGCACCGGCGAGCGCCGGGTCATCCACTTCCAGGAGTACTGGGTCCGGCTGCGCGCCTCCGTCGACGCGGAGGCCGTCGTACCCGTGGGAGCCGAACAGGCCAAGCCCGCACCCGGCGTGCTGGAGGCCATCGCCGCGGCCGACGTGATCGTCCTCCCGCCGTCCAACCCCGTGGTGTCCGTGGGCACCATCCTCGCCGTACCCGGCATCCGGGAGGCCGTGGCGGAGGCCGACGCCCCCGTCGTGGGCCTCTCCCCCATCGTCGGCGGGGCGCCCGTGCGCGGCATGGCCGACAAGGTGCTGGCCGCCGTCGGCGTCGAGGCCACCGCCGCCGCGGTCGCCCTGTACTACGGGACGGGGCTGCTCGACGGCTGGCTGGTCGACACCGCCGACGCGGACGCGGTCGGCGAGGTGGAGGCCGCCGGGATCAGCTGCCGCGCGGTGCCGCTGATGATGACCGACCTGGAGGCCACCGCGGCGATGGCCCGGGCCGCACTGGAGCTGGCGGAGGCCGCTCGGTGACGGGTGTGCCCTCGTACGAGGTGCGGGCCGTCGAAGGGATACCGGAGGTCCGGCCGGGCGACGACCTGGCGAAGCTGATCACGACGGCGGCGCCCGGTCTGCGGGACGGCGATGTCCTGCTGGTCACCTCGAAGATCGTCTCCAAGGCCGAGGGGCGGATCGTCCGGGCGGACTCGCGCGAGGCGGCCATCGACGCGGAGACCGTACGCGTGGTCGCGCGCCGGGGCGCGCTGCGCATCGTGGAGAACCGGCAGGGCCTGGTGATGGCCGCGGCCGGGGTGGACGCCTCCAACACCGCGCCCGGCACGGTGCTGCTGCTCCCGCAGGACCCGGACGCGTCCGCCGCGGCGATCCGCGCCGGGGTGCGCGACGCGCTCGGCGTGGACGTCGGCGTGGTCGTGACGGACACCTTCGGGCGGCCTTGGCGCAACGGGCTGACGGACGTGGCCATCGGCTCCGCCGGAGTGCGGGTCCTGGAGGACCTGCGCGGCGCCGGCGACACCCACGGCAACCCCCTGAACGCGACGGTGGTCGCGACGGCGGACGAGCTCGCCGCCGCCGGCGACCTGGTCAAGGGCAAGGCGGCCGGCCTGCCGGTGGCCGTCGTACGCGGACTGGCGCACGTCATGGGCGAGGGCAGCGCCGCGCGGGACCTGGTGCGCTCCCCGGCCGACGACATGTTCCGGCTGGGCACCTCGGAGGCGGTACGGGAGGCCGTGACGCAGCGGCGGACCGTACGGGCCTTCACGGCGGAGCCGGTGGACCCGGGCGCGGTGCGGCGGGCGGTGGCGGCGGCCGTGACGGCCCCGGCGCCCCACCACACGACGCCGTGGCGGTTCGTGCTGCTGGAGTCCGAGGCCTCGCGGGTGCGGCTGCTGGACGCCATGCGGGACGCGTGGATCGCGGACCTGCGGTCGGACGGCAAGTCCGAGGAGTCCATCGCGAAGCGGGTACGGCGCGGGGACGTCCTGCGGGCTGCCCCGTACCTGGTGGTGCCGTGCCTGGTGACGGACGGTGCGCACCACTACGGGCACGCCCGGCGGGACGCCGCCGAGCGGGAGATGTTCGTGGTGGCGATGGGCGCGGGCGTCCAGAACCTGCTGGTCGCGCTGGCCGGTGAGCGGCTGGGGTCGGCGTGGGTGTCCTCGACGATGTTCTGCCGGGACGTGGTGCGGGAGGTGCTGGAGCTGCCGGACGACTGGGACCCGATGGGGACGGTGGCGGTCGGCCACCCGGCGGCGGCGCCGCCGCGGCGGCCGGGGCGGGCGGCGGAGGACTTCGTCGAGGTCCGCTGACGCCGGCGCCTGCGGCGTGCGCGTCGGACCGCTCCCCGCCCCCGACCTGCCGCGGGGGCGGGCCGCCGGCCTCCGGCGAGGTGCGGGGTCGGCGCCCGCCGCCCCCGGCCACGCCCTAGAAACGGCCGATGTCGCTGCGGTACATCCGCGGGGCGCGGCGGGGCGGGGTGCGGCCCGCGAGGAGCACGAGGCGGGCGGCCCGGTGGCGCTGGCCCGCGTACGGGGCGAGCAGCTCCAGCATGGCGGCGTCGTCGGCGTCGCGGTCGCCGGCGAGGGCGTAGCCGATGATGCCGGGCAGATGCAGGTCGCCGGTGGTGACGGCGTCGGGGTGGCCGTTGCTGCGCTGCAGGGTCTCCGCGGAGGTCCACGGGCCGATGCCGGGGACGGCCTCCAGCCGTCGTGCCGCCTCGGGCAGGTCCATGGCAGCCGCCTCCTCCAGGCGGTTCGCGACGCGTACGGCCCGGACGATGGTGTCGGAGCGTTTGGCGTCGACCCCTGCCTTGTGCCAGTCCCAGGACGGGATCATCGCCCAGGTACGGGGGTCGGGCATGACGTACAGGTCCTGCCCGTGGGGGCCGGGTGCCGGTTCGCCGTACTGGCGTACGAGGCGGCGCCAGGCGCGGTACGCCTCGTCGGCGGTGACCTTCTGTTCCAGGACGGTGGGGATCAGGGACTCCAGCACCAGGCCGGTGCGGGTCAGGCGCAGGCCCGGGCGGGTGCGGTGGCTGGCGTGCACGAGGCGGTGGCGGGGGACGAAGACGGCCGGGTCGTCGCCGGCGCCGAGCAGCGCGGGCAGGTGGTCGAGGAGCCAGGCGGCGCCGGCGCCCCAGGCCTCGGCGTCGATCTCCGTGCCGGACCGGGCCACGCGGAGGGTGGCGGGGCCCTCGGGGGTGCGGGTGGCGCGCCACACGGAGCCGTCGGGTGCGGCCCGGAAGGTGGGGTCGCCGGGGCCGCGCCGGAGCGGGCCGAGGGTGAGGCCGAGGTCGACGGGGCCGTCCGGCGCCCACCGGCGCGCCGTTCCTCCGAGGCCGACGTGGCTCCCCCGCCCCGGCGGGACGGCGGTGCGCCCGCCGCGCACGACGGTCCGGTTGAGGGGTTCGAAGCGGCCGGCCATGTATCGAGCCTAAGCGTTCCGCCGCGCCGCCCGGTCTGCGCAAGCCGGGCCCGTCCGCCCGGCGGGCGGGTGCCTCAGGGGGTGGACGGGCCCGGCGGGAGCCTACGGGCGGCCCTGGAGCTTGGCCGAGGAGGTGCGGGTGACCGGCAGTCTGCCGTACAGCTGCCTGCCGGGGCATTCCGTCGCGAAGCCGTCGCGGTGGCCGGAGATGACGTTCAGCGAGACGTTGCGGCCCTTGGGGTAGCGGTTGCCGCCGCCCGACTTGAGGGTGGTCTTGGCGCGGGGGTCCCGGCCGAAGAGGCCGAGCTTCCACGCGGTGAGGCGCGCGACCGCGTCGACGGCGGCGGCCGGGGGTGCGGAGGAGGTGAAGGTGCCGAGCACCGCCACACCCATGCTGTCGGTGTTGAAGCCCATGGTGTGCGCCCCGAGGACCGGCTTGCCGACCCCGCCCGCGCGGCCCTCGTAGACCGTGCCGCACTTGTCGACGGCGAAGTTGTAGCCGAGGTCGCGCCAGCCGCTGCTGACCACGTGGTAGCGGTACAGGCTGCGCAGTACCGCCGGGGCGTCCTTGCAGGCGTAGTTGTTCCCGGAGGCGCTGTGGTGGACGAACGCCGCCTTCACGGTGTTGGTGTAGGCGAAGGCCTTCTCGCGCAGGGACTCGTCCGCTCCCCACCCCTTGCGGGTGACGATCCGCGGGCGCGGGCCGATGTACGGGGCGGCCGCCGCGGTCAGTTCGCCCTCGGCGGCGAAGACGGCGTCCGCGGTGGAGTCGGCCTTGTTCAGCTCGGTGATCTCGTTCGCGCCGAGCGGGGCGTGCGGCACGTTCGCCGCGGAGGCCTCGGCCATCTCCATGGTCAGGCCCGGCGCCACCATCTCGCCCTTCTCGTCGGCCGGGCCGCTGTTCTTGCCGTCCGTGGGGCTGGGCGCCGCGCCCGGGTCGACGAGCTCGATCCGCAGGCCCGAGGGCAGCCGGGCTGCGGCGCGAGTGGCCGGAGCGTCCCTCTCCGCCTGGACGCGGACCTCGATGCCGTCGGACTCGCCCACCCACAGCGGGGCGGTGGCGCCGCGGACCCGGCCGGAGCCGCGCTCCGACGTGTCCGGGTCGGCGGCGTGCTCGCTGTTGTGGACCTCGACGTCCTGCCAGTCGGACCAGGTCGCGGTCCGGGTGGAGCGCGTACGGACCTGGACGCGGCCGTTGAGCTGGGTGGCGGCGTCGTCCCAGACGACACCGACCAGCGAGAACGTCGTGACCTCACGGGCGGTCAGGCCCTGCGTCTCGGGACCGCGGGGCGAGGCGCTCATTCCGGGGACGCCGGGGGTGCGGTCCGCCGCGGGTCCCATGGGGACGAGCGGCAGCGACTGGGTGGACCCGGCCGGGGTCGCGGGGACGGTTTCGGCGAGTGCTGGAGTCGGGAGCGCGAGGGGCAGGGCCAGTACGGCGGCCGTCGCGACGCCGATCGAGGAAGCAAGGAATCCACGCATGGAAAGGATGGTGAGCACGCGCACCACGGGGCGCCATCCGAGATCTGACGCCCCGTCCGCTGCGCCTCGGGCACCCCTCCCCCGTACGGCGGAGCCGCGGCCCCCCGTACGGGGGAGGGGCCCGCGCGGCCCCGCGTACGCTGGGCCGGGTGAACGCCATTGACCGCACCCCTGCCGACCTGCTGCGATCCGCGCTCGCCGCCGATCCGGGCCGCCCGCTCGTCACCTTCTACGACGACGCCACGGGCGAACGCGTCGAATTGTCCGTAGCGACCTTCGCCAATTGGGTGGCCAAGACCGCGAATCTGCTCCAGGGCGACCTGGGCGCCGAGCCCGGTGACCGGCTCGCGCTGCTGCTCCCCGCACACTGGCAGAGCGCCGTGTGGCTGCTCGCCTGCGATTCCGTCGGGGTCGTGGCGTCAGTGGGCGGGGACCCGGCCGACGCGGATCTCGTCGTCAGCGGGCCGGACACCCTGGAGCAGGCCCTGGAGTGCTCCGGCGAGCGGGTGGCGCTGGCCCTGCGCCCGCTGGGCGGGCGCTTCCCGCAGCCCCCGGCCGGGTTCGCGGACTACGCGGTGGAGGTGCCGGGGCAGGGCGACCGCTTCGCCCCCTTCGTCCCGGTGGAGCCCTCCGACCCGGCCCTGGCGGTCGGCGGCGAGGAGTTCTCGCACGCGGCGCTGGTCGACCGGGCCCGTGCGGACGCGGCGGAGCTCGGCCTGGGTGCGGGGTCGCGGGTGCTGACCGGGCGGGGCTACGACACCTGGGAGGGGCTGTCCGCCGGGCTGTACGCGGCGCTCGCGGCGGGGGCCTCGGTGGTGCTCTGCCGGCACCTGGACCGGCTGTCGGCGCAGGCGCTGGCCGAGCGGACCGCGAGCGAACGCGTCACCCACACGGTCTGACACCGGCACGCGGCCCGTCACCCGCACTGATCAATCCCGGGAACGGCCGATCTGTCACCCGGACGGCCCTAGACACGACCCCGCCCCCGGGCTGCTCCGGCGCCCCGGGGGCAGGATCGGCAGTGGCCGTGCCCACCCGTACGGCTGCTCGCAGCGGCGAGGGGACGGACGCCAGTGACGGACAGCGCAGGCATACCGGGCGGCACCGGTGCGGCCGGGGGCGAGCGACGACCCCCGTGGACCCGCAGGCGCCGGCTGCTGCGCTGGATCGGTCTCGGGCTGGCCCTGCTGGTGCTGGTGGGGACGGCCGCGGGCTGGTGGCTCTACAACAAGCTCGACGGGAACATCACCGAGGACACGTCGGCCGCCGCCGAGCTGGCGCGCTACGAACGCGAACGCCCGGCACCCCTCGCCACCGGGGCCCGGAACCTCCTGCTGATCGGCTCCGACTCGCGCTCCGGCCGGGGCAACGCCGGGTACGGGGAGGACAAGGGCACCCAGCGCTCGGACACCACGATCCTGCTGCACCTGCCGCAGGACCGCAGGAGCGCGACGGCGGTGTCGATACCCCGGGACCTGATGGCGGAGATCCCCTCCTGCCTCCGGCCGGACGGGAGCCGCACCGGTGCCTCCTTCGCGCAGTTCAACTGGGCGTTCGAGTGGGGCGGTGCCGCCTGCACGATCCGGACCGTCGAAAAGCTCACGGGCATCCGGATCGACCACCACATGGTCATCGACTTCAGCGGGTTCAAGCGGATGGTCGACGCCGTCGGCGGGGTGGAGGTGTGCCTCGCGAAGCCGATCGACGACGTACAGGCCAAGCTGAGGCTGCCCGCCGGCCGGCAGACCCTCCGGGGCGAGCAGGCACTGGGCTTCGTCCGCGCCCGGCACAGCCTGGGCAACGGCAGTGACACCGAACGGATGGAGCGCCAGCAGCAGTTCCTCGGCTCGCTCGTCAAGAAGGTGCAGAGCAGCGGGGTCCTGCTCAACCCGACCCGGCTGTACCCGCTGCTGGACGCCGCGACGTCCTCGCTGACGACGGACGCCGGGCTGGCCTCGCTGCGCAACATGTACGAACTCGTACGGGGCGTACGGGGCATACCGACCGACCGCATCACCTTCCTGACCGTGCCGCGCCGGCCCTACGCCCCCAACCCCAACCGGGACGAGCTGGTACAGCCGGACGCCACACGGCTGTTCCGGCAGCTGCGGGAGGACGAACCCCTGACGGTGACCCCGCCGGAGCCCTCGCCCTCGAACGCCGCCCGCACACCCGCGGCCGCCACCCCGAGCCCGTCCGCGACGGCCAGTCGGACGGCTCCGGAAGGGAATTCGACCGGTGAGGGAACCCCGACCCCCTCCGCACCCATCCCTACGTTCACAGGAACGACCGCAGGGAACGCGGAGTGCCGGTAAAGCAATCCAAAAAGCCGGTGACCGAACCGAGCGGGATGGGCGGTTCACCCCGTTATAAGGGGAGTGGAATGTGTCACCACCATGGTTTACGGCCGAACAGGACGGATAAGGTGAGCGATCCGGTGCCCGGCCGGACCGGAGACCGGGTACCAGCAGCCGGATCGTTGACCGTGCGCCTTGGGGAGGCGCGTCGCGAGGCACCCGACGGAGGATTCGAGCAACCGTGGATGCGCAAAGCCGTGGGCGGGCGGACGAGATCGACCCCGCAGACCAGTGGGTGCTCAATCCCCGCACCGGCCACTACGAGCTGCAACTGAACGACTCCGCAGCGCAAGAGCGGCCCAAGGTGGCCAAACCCCGCCGGTCCTCCTCGGCACCCGCCGCCCCCACCAAGCCCTCCCCCGGGGTACCCGGACCGCGCCGCGGCGAGACCCCGCCGGGCGGCCGCCGGGGCGGCGGACGCTCCCGCAAGGGCGGCGCAGGCGGTGGCGGACGCCGCAAGAAGGCCCTGCTGATCACCAGCGGCACGCTGGCCTTCCTGCTGGTCGGCGGTGCCACCGCGGCGTACCTGTACTACGACCACCTGAACGGCAACCTCAGCGTCACCGACATCGCGGGCGCGGGCACCGGCGGCTTCAAGAAGGACCAGGCGATCAACATCCTGGTCATCGGCACCGACAAGCGCAGCGGTGCGGGCAACGAGGGGTACGGCGACAAGGACAGCGTGGGCCACGCGGACACCACGATCCTGTTCCACATCGCCAAGGACCGCTCCAACGCCACCGCGCTGTCCATCCCGCGCGACCTGATCACGAACATCCCGGACTGCCCGACGAAGCAGCCGGACGGCACGACCAAGGCGATCCGCGGCTCGAAGGGCGTGCGCTTCAACAACAGCCTGGGCCAGGAGGGTCGTGACGCGGGCTGCACGATGCGCACCGTCAAGGACCTCACCGGCATAGAGGTCGACAACTTCATGATGGTCGACTTCAACGCGGTGAAGACCCTGAGCACCGCGGTGGGCGGCGTGCCCGTCTGCCTGGAGAAGGCCGTCGACGACGAGGACTCCAAGCTCAAGCTCTCCGAGGGCGAGCACCGGCTGCAGGGCGAGCAGGCGCTGGCCTTCGTACGGACCCGGCACGCCTTCGGCAACGAGAGCGACCTGGACCGGATCAAGACCCAGCAGCAGTTCCTCGGGTCGATGATGCGCGAGATGAAGTCCAAGGAGACGCTGACCAGTCCGAAGAAGTTCTTCTCGCTGGCGGAGGCGGCCACCAAGTCGCTGACGGTGGACCAGGGACTGGGCTCGATCGACAAGCTCACCGATCTCGCGACCGAGTTGAAGGACATCGACCTCAAGAACATCACCTTCACCACGCTGCCGGTGCTCGACAACCCGGCCGAGAAGGTCAAGGCGACCGTCGTGGTCAACCAGGCGCTGGCCGACCCGCTGTTGCAGATGATCCGGGGGGACGTCTCTCTCACGGAGGTCGAGAAGAAGGAGCAGGCGGCGAAGGAGGCGGCCGACGCGGACGCGAAGGCCAAGCAGGACGCCCTGCTCCAGGGCAACCGCGCGCCCGCCGGCGACGTCCGGGTGAGCGTGTACAACGGCGGCGGGCCCTCGGGCGCCGCCTCCACCACCCTGAAGTGGCTGCAGGACACCAAGGGGATGTCCAGGACCAGCAACCAGGGCAACGCACCGGCGAAGGTCGGCGCCACCCAGCTGGAGTTCGCGCCCAACCAGGCCGACCAGGCCCGGGCGCTGGCGGACGCCTTGGGGCTGCCCGCCACCGCGCTGAAGATGGGGACGACGGACGCGGCGGCGAAGACGCCGATGAAGCTGACCCTGGGTCCGGACTTCCAGAAGCCGGGCACCCCGCTGGCACCGCCGATCCCGCAGGAGTTGCCCAAGGACGTCCAGCAGACGCAGGCCGACAAGGCCGTCTGCGCCAAGTAGCGGGACGTTGCCGGTCGGACCGGCGCACAGTCGACCAAGAAGGACCTTGAGGGGGATACGCGTGAGGCACAGCGACGTGCGGGAGGAGGGGGCGGGCGCCCGGGCCGACGGGGACATACCCGGCGGCGGGGCGGGCGCGCCCGCCGCGGTGCCCCCGCCGCGGGGCGGCTCACGCCGGGCCGGAGCAGCCGGCGGCCGGCCCCCCGGGCGGAGCCGCCGGCGGGTGCTGCGCTGGGTCTCCTCCGTCCTCTCCCTGCTCATACTCGGGACGGCGGCGGCCGGCTACCTCTACTACCGCCACCTCAACGGCAACATCCAGACGGACGCGCTGAACCTCGGTGAGAACAAGCTGGGCGGCTCCAAGCCCAACGCCTTCGGGCAGACCCCGCTGAACATCCTGCTCATCGGCTCCGACGCGCGCAACGACGCCGAGAACCAGGCCCTCGGCGGGGCCACGGACACCTTCGACGGGCCGCCTCTGGCGGACGTCCAGATGCTGCTGCACCTGTCCGCGGACCGCAGCAACATGTCCGTCATCTCGATGCCCCGCGACACGATGCTGATGATGCCCAAGTGCACCGAGCCGGGCGGCAAGGTGCACCCCGCCAGCAAGGGACTCGTCCAGACGAACGAGTCGATCCAGCGCGGCGGACCGGGCTGCACGGTCGCCGCGTGGACCGAGCTGACGAAGATCCCCATCGATCACTTCATGATGATCGACTTCAAGGGCGTGGTGCGGATGGCGGACGCCATCGGCGGCGTCCCGGTCTGCGTCGAGCAGAACGTGCACTCGCGTACGCGTGACGGCAAGGGCTCCGGCCTGAAGCTGCCGAAGGGCACGAGCGTCATCCAGGGCGAGACGGCCCTGCAGTGGCTGCGCACCCGCTACGGCTTCGAGGACGGCACGGACATCGGGCGCACCCACGCCCAGCACCAGTACATGAACTCCATGGCGCGCGAGTTCCGCAAGAACGCCAAGCTGAGCAACCCGGTGAAGCTCAACAGCCTGGCGCAGGCCGCGATCGAGGCCATGGTCGTGGACACCGGCCTGAACAAGATCGACAAGCTGTTCGACCTCAGCATGGAGCTCAAGAAGGTCCCGCCGGGCCGCATCACCATGACCACCATGCCGTGGGTCTACAGCACCAGGCCGGGCCTGGACGGCCGCGTCGAGCCCAAGCCGGGCGAGGCAGAGGACCTGTTCCGCATGGTCCGCGAGGACATCCCCCTCGACGGCCAGGGGTCCGCCGCCCCGGCCGCCTCCGCGTCCCCGGGCACCCCGTCGGCGCCCGCCCAGCAGCCGGGGCCCACCGCCTCGGCCACGGCCCCCGCCACGGCCGCGCCCCCGTCGAGGATCGCGGTCACCGTCCGCAACGCGACCGGCGGCAAGGACGGCACCGAGCCGAAGGTCAAGGGCCGGGCGAGCGAGGTCGCCGCCCTGCTCGGCGGCAAGGGTTTCACCAAGGTCGTCGCCGACACGCAGACGGGCGCGGAGGACACCTCGGTGATCCGCTACGCCACCGACGGCCAGGCCGCGGACGCGGCCGCCGTGGCCACCGCCCTCGGGCTGCCCGCCGCCTCGGTGCAGAAGTCCGACCAGGTCGCCGGGATCGTCGTGTTCGTCGGCAAGGACTGGCGCACCGGCGGTACGCCGGCCCCGCCCGCGCCCGCCCCGACCAAGGCTCCGGACTCCGCGCACGCGCTCAACGGCGACAACGACCAGGCCTGCATGCCCATCCAGCCCGGCTTCACCTGGTAGTGCGCACACGGAAGGGGCCCGGTGCGGCAGCCGCGTTTGTCGCAGCTGCCGCGCCGGGCCCCTTCGGTACGTCTCAGGCCTGCGGGACTCCGGGCACCACGGCCGGGCGGCGGCTCGCGATGAGCTTGTTCGCCAGGGCGCGCGGGCTGGTCAGGAACCCGAAGCCCCAGGACAGGTGCATCGTTGCCAGGGCGACGGGGATCTGCGCCCGGGCCTTCAGCGGCAGCCCCCGACCCGCCGGCACCGAACCGGCGGCGATCGCCACGAGGTAACCGACCGGTACGGCGAAGCCCAGCGGGCTGACCGTGACGCCCACCGCCACGCCCGCGGCGATCGCGCAGACGAGGGTCGGCGGGGCGAGGTAGCGCAGGTTGATGGAGCCCGAGTGGTAGCGGGCCACCACATGCCGCCACCGGCCGTAGTCCTTGTACTGCTTGGCCAGCGCCTTGACCGAGCGTCGCGGGCGGTACTGGACCCTCAGCTCGGGCGAGAACCAGATCAGCCCGCCGGCCTCGCGGATGCGGAAGTTCAGCTCCCAGTCCTGGGCGCGGATGAACTCCTCGTTGTAGCCGCCCTGCCGCTCCAGCGCCTCGCGGCGGAAGACGCCGAGGTAGACGGTCTCGGCCGGGCCGGCCTGGCCGCCGGTGTGGAAGGGGGCGTTGCCGACGCCGATCTTCGAGGTCATCGCGGCGGCGACGGCCTCTTCCCACGCGTTCTCACCCTCGGCGTGCATGATCCCGCCGACGTTCTGCGCGCCCGTCTCCTCCAGGAGGCGCACGGCGGTGGCGATGTAGTTCGGGGAGAGCATGCCGTGGCCGTCGACGCGTACCACGATCGGGTGACGCGAGGCCTTGATCGCGGCGTTGAGCGCCGCCGGGGTCCGGCCGGTGGGGTTCGGGACGGTGTGGACTCGGGGATCCTCGGCGACGAGTTCGGCGGCGATCTCGTCGGTGCGGTCCGTGGACGGCCCGAGTGCGATCACCACCTCCATCTCGCCCGCATACTCCTGTTCCAGGATGTGGCGGACGGACTCGCGGAGGTAGTGCTCCTCATTGAGCACCGGCATGATCACCGAGACTGCGGGCTGCTGGGCGGGCATGTGGTCCTTCAAGGTCGGGTATCGGTGTCACGTTACCGCGTACGGGGGAACCAGGTGCGCGCCGAGTGATCGGTAGGGACAGCTGCTGATCGTATGGGCCTACTGTTCTGTCGAATCAGCCGGCCGAGTGCTCGCGACCCGACCCGGCCCTGACCGGTTTCCCTGCTGCTCCGCGGAGGTGTCCGCCGTGCCCCAGCCGCACCGACCCACCCGTCCCGCCCGGCCGCCCGAGCCGCAGCGCGCACGGCGCGGCGGTGGTGGCGGACCGGCCCGGCGCCGGCAGGGCCGGCCTCGGTGGGGGGTGCGGCTGGCGGCCGGGCTGTCGGTGGCGGTGCTGGGCTCGGGCGCCGTCGGGCACGCCGTGATGACCGGTCTGGACACCGGGATCGAGCGGGTGGACCCGTTCAAGGACATGAAGAACCGCCCGCAGGCCGGCCACGGCATCAACTTCCTGCTGGTGGGCACCGACGGCCGGGAGAAGGTCTCCCCCGAGGAGAAGCGCGAGTACCGCCTGGGCGGGGCACCGTGCCACTGCACCGACACCATCATGCTGGTGCACCTGTCGGCGGACAGGGAGCGGGCGAGCGTCGTCAGCCTGCCCCGCGACAGCTACGCCGAGGTGCCCGCGCACCGCGACCTCGTCAGCGGCAAGGTGCACAAACCGCACCCCGTACGACTGAACGCGGCGTACGCGGAGGGCGGGCCCAACCTCACCGTGCGGACGGTCGAGAACATGACGCGGGTCAAGATCGACCACTACCTGGAGGTGGACTTCACCAGCTTCATGAAGACGGTCGACGCGATGGGAGGGGTGGAGATCTGCACCGCCAAGACCATGCGCGACCCCAACACCGGACTCGATCTGCTGCCCGGCACGCACCGGCTGACCGGCGGGCAGGCCCTGCAGTACGTGCGCTCGCGCCACATCGACGGCGCCTCCGACCTCGGCCGGATGCAGCGCCAGCAGCGGTTCGTCGCCGCCCTGATCAAACAGGCGACGACCGGCGGGGTGCTGCTCAACCCGGTCAAGTTCAAGGAGCTCAGTTCCACCCTGCTGGGCTCCGTCCGCGCCGACCGCGGCTTCGGCTCGGAGCAGATGCTGGCCCTCGGGCAGGCGATGCGGGACTTCACCCCGTCCTCCTCCGAGTTCGCCTCGGTGCCCATCGGCAGCCCGTCCTTCCGCGTGAAGGGCATCGGGTCGACCGTGAAGTGGGACGAGCCGAAGGCGGCCAAGCTCTTCCAGGCGCTGCGCGAGGACCGGCCGCTGGCGCCGGCCCGGCCGGGGAAGGCCTCCGACCGTCCCGCGGCGGTGCCGGTGGACGTGCCGCCCCCGCAGGTCCGGGTCCAGGTGGAGAACGGGACGCGGATCGACGGGCTGGGCGGCCGCGTCGACGCCGCGCTGCGCGCCACGGGCTTCGACACCACCCGGGCCCCCGGCAACGGCGCCGGCCGCAACGTCAGGCGCACGGTGATCACCTACGACCCGCGCTGGGACCGCTCGGCCCGGTCGGTGGCGACGGCGCTGCCCGGGAGCGAGCTGCGGGCGGTCGCGGGCCAGGGCCGGACGATCACGGTGATCGCGGGCTCCGACTACCGCAAGGTGGTGCCGGTGCGTGCGGAGGACCCGCACCAGGGCGCCTTCGGGGTCGTCAGCGGCGACCAGGTGGTCTGCGGGAGCTGAGGGCCGGACGGGCGCCTCCGGGGCCCCGGCTCCCGTACGGGACGGTTCAGTCGTCGAAGCCCTGGGCGGCGCGCTCCTCGCGCAGGGCCAGGATGGCCTGGCGTCGGGCGAGCCGGTGGGTGCGGCGGATCTGGGCCTCCTGGTAGCGCCGCTCGTCCTGCTCCGTCTCGGGCAGCACCGGCGGGACCTGGCGGGGCTTGCCGTCGGCGTCCACGGCCGCGAAGACGAGGTAGGCGCTGCCGACCTGGGTGGCGGGGGTGGACTCGTTCCACCGCTCGGCGAGGACGCGCACGCCGATCTCCATGGAGGACCGGCCGGTCCAGTTGCACTGGGCCTTCACGTGGACGAGGTCGCCCACGCGCACGGGGGCGAGGAAGGCCATCTCGTCCATGGAGGCGGTGACCGCCGGACCACCGGAGTGACGGCCCGCCACGGCGCCGGCGGCGTCGTCGACCAGCTTCATGATGACGCCACCGTGCACCGTGCCCAGGAGGTTGGTGTCGTTGGCGGTCATGATGTGGCTGAGGGTCGTCCGGGAGGCGGCAGTCGGCTTCCCGGGCAGCTCGCCCGGTATCTGTGTCATACGGACACCTTAGTTGGGCCGGGCAGGCATCAGCTCTGCAACAGCACCGGTACGGAACCTCCCCCGGGCTGTCGCAGGCACCGCCCGGCCAGGCATCCTTGGGCGCATGAATGACTGGCCAGAAGGTCGTGACGACGCCTACGGACGCGGCAGCGCGCGTCCGCAGCCCGAGGGTGTGCAGCGGATGCGGCACGTCCAGCGGCAGCCCCAGCAGCCGCCGCGGCCCCCTCAGCCCGTACAGCCCCCGCGGCCGCAGCGCCCGGCGGGGCCCGGGCCCGCGCCCGGTGTGCCGCCGCAGCAGTCGGGCGGCCACGACACGTACGGCGGTTACGACAGCGGCTACAACACCGGCCAGGTGTACGGCTCGCCCTCGGGCGGCGGTCCGGGCCGGCCGGGAGGCCCCGGCGGCCCGTCGGGCCCGGACGGCCCCGGTCGCGCACCCGGGCGGGCCCCGGACTGGCGCAAGCGCATCAAGGTCGGCTCCATCGTGCTGGTCTCGGCGCTGCTCGTGACGTCCGTCGCCACCTACTTCTGGGCGGACTCCAAGGTGCGCCGTGAGGTGGACCTCTCCAAGGTCGTGGAGCGGCCGAAGGAGGGCGACTGCACGACCTACCTGATCGTCGGCTCGGACAGCCGCGAGGGCATGTCGGACGAGGAGAAGAAGAAGCTCCACACGGGCTCGGCCGAGGGCAAGCGGACCGACTCGATGATGATCCTGGCGAAGTGCTCCAGCGGGAACACGATGATCTCGCTGCCCCGAGACTCGGACGTGGAGATCCCCTCCTTCGTCGGCTCCCAGTCCGGCAAGAAGTTCCCCGCGCAGGGCCGCCGGGTGAAGCTGAACGCGGCCTACGCCGAGGACGGCCCCGAGCTGCTGGTGCGCACGGTCGAGCACAACACCGGGCTGCGCATCGACCACTACGCGGAGATCGGCTTCGCCGGCTTCGCGAACATCGTGGACGCGCTGGGCGGTGTGGAGCTCGACATCGAGGAGGGCTTCAAGGACGAGAAGTCGGGCGCCGACTTCAAGGCGGGCCGGCAGACGCTGAACGGCGAGCAGTCGCTGGCCTTCGTGCGCACCCGCTACGCCTTCGCCGAGTCGGACCTCCAGCGGACGAAGAACCAGCAGAAGTTCCTGGCGGCGCTGGCCAACCAGGCCGCGACGCCGTCGACGATCCTCAACCCCTTCCAGCTGTACCCGATGCTGGGCGCGGGCCTGGACACCCTCATCGTGGACAAGGACATGGGCCTGTACGACATGGGCCAGATGTTCTTCGCCATGAAGGGCGTCAACGGCGGTGACGGCGTGTCGATGAACATGCCGATCTCCGGTCAGCGCGGCGGCAACCTCGTCTGGGACAAGGCGAAGGTGCAGCAGTTGGTGAAGCAGATCCAGAACGACGAGAAGGTCACCGTCCGCGGCAACTGACGGACGCCCCCGCCCGGCCGCCGTGCGCGCTCCCGGGCGCGGGGTCAGGCGTCCGGGGAGAAGCGGATGGCGGCGGCGGGCAGTTCGGCGCCGCACCACACCCGGGCGCCGGCCCGCAGTTCGTTGTCGGCCCCCACGGCCGCGCCGTCGCCGACCACGGTGCCGTCCAGCACGGTCCGCGCGCCCACCGTCGCGCGGGCTCCGACGAGGCTGGCGTTGACCTGCGCGTCGGGGCCGATGACCGCGCCGTCGAGCACGATGGAGCCCTGGACGACCGCTCCGGCCTCGACACGGGCGCCGGCGCCCACGACGGTGCCGCCCGACAGCTTGGCGCCGGCGGCGATCCGGGCGCCCGGCAGGACCAGGGACTCGCCGCGGCGGCCGGGGACGGCCGGGGAGGGGACGACGCCGCGCACGAGGTCGGCGGAGGCCTGGATGATGGACTCGGGCTTGCCGAGGTCCATCCAGTAGGTGTTCTCGGTGACCCCGTGGAGCGTGGCCCCGGCGGCGAGCAGGCCGGGGAAGGTCTCGCGCTCGACGGAGACGGGGCGGCCGGCCGGGATCGAGTCGATGACGCTGCGCCGGAAGACGTAGCAGCCGGCGTTGATCTGGTCGGTGATGATCTCTTCGGGCGTCTGCGGCTTCTCGGTGAAGGCGAGGACGCGCCCGTCGGGGTCGGTGGGGACGAGGCCGAAGGCGCGCGGGTCCTCGACCCGCACCAGGTGCAGGGAGACGTCGGCGTCGGCCGCCTCGTGCGCGTCCACCAGGCCGCGGATGTCCAGGCCGGTGAGGATGTCGCCGTTGAAGACGAGGACGGAGGAGTCGGGGCCGCCGGTCAGGCGCTGCCCGGCGTTGCGGATGGCGCCGCCGGTGCCGAGGGGCTCGTCCTCGACCACGTACTCCAGACTCAGGCCGAAGTCGGACCCGTCCCCGAAGTAGGGCTCGAAGACCTCGGCGAGGTAGCAGGTGGCCATGACGATGTGCGTGACGCCGGCGGCGGCAGCCCTGGCTATCTGGTGGGCGAGGAACGGGACGCCTGCCGTGGGGACCATGGGCTTCGGCGTGTTCACCGTCACCGGACGCAGCCTCGTCCCCTGTCCGCCGACCAGCAGGATCGCTTCCGTCATTGCGTTCTCCCCAACCGATTCCGGCGTACGAAGGTCCAAATTTAGCCCATCCGCAGGCGCCCGGAAGCCGGTGCCGGACGGGTCGGGCGGGCGCGCGCGCCGTAGGGGCACCGCGCTCGGAATGTCATGGATTGACGGGTTGTTCGCACCACCGGGGGCGAACGACCCGGTACGTCCGGGCAGTTGTCGCCCGGTGCGCGGGAGGTCCGGCCTGCCGCACCCGTCCCGTACCGGGACGAACCCGGCGGCTCCGGGCGGGCGGTGATCCGCTGTCGGCGGATCCCGCACCCCGGCAGGCGGCGCGTACCAAGGCGACCCCCGGCCGCGGCCGGGGGTCGCCTTGGTACGCGCTGGGCCGGTGCCTCGCGGCTACGGCAGGTTGCGTGCCATCACGATCCGCTGGACCTGGTTCGTGCCCTCGTAGATCTGCGTGATCTTGGCGTCGCGCATCATGCGCTCCACCGGGTAGTCGCGGGTGTAGCCGTAGCCGCCGAGGAGCTGGACGGCGTCGGTGGTGACCTCCATGGCGACGTCGGAGGCGTAGCACTTGGCCGCGGCGCCGAAGAAGGTCAGGTCGGCGTCGACGCGCTCGGACTTGGCGGCGGCGGCGTACGTCAGCTGGCGGGCGGCCTCGATCTTCATGGCCATGTCCGCGAGCATGAACTGCACGCCCTGGAAGTCACCGATCGGCTTGCCGAACTGCTTGCGCTCCTGGACATAGCCCTTGGCGTAGTCCAGGGCGCCCTGCGCGATGCCGAGCGCCTGGGCGGCGATGGTGATGCGGGTGTGGTCGAGGGTCTTCATCGCGGTGGCGAAGCCGGTGCCCTCGGCGCCGATCATGCGGTCGGCGGGGATCCGGACGTTGTCGAGGTAGACCTCGCGGGTCGGGGAGCCCTTGATGCCGAGCTTCTTCTCGGGTGCGCCGAAGGAGACGCCCTCGTCGGACTTCTCCACGACGAAGGCGCTGATGCCCTTGGAGCGCTTCTCCGGGTCGGTGACGGCCATGACCGTGTAGTACTCGGAGACGCCCGCGTTGGTGATCCAGCGCTTGACTCCGTTGAGCACCCAGAAGTCCCCGTCGCGTACGGCACGGGTCTTCATGCCGGCGGCGTCGGAGCCCGCGTCCGGCTCGGAGAGCGCGTAGGAGAACATCGCGTCGCCCTTGGCGAGCGGGCCGAGGTACTTGGCCTTGAGCTCCTCGGAGCCGGAGAGGATCACCGGGAGGGAGCCGAGCTTGTTCACGGCAGGGATCAGGGAGGAGGACGCGCAGACGCGGGCCACCTCCTCGATCACGATCACCGTGGCGAGGGCGTCGGCGCCCGCGCCGCCGTAGGTCTCCGGCACGTGGACGGCGTGCAGGTCGTTGGCGACCAGCGCGTCGAGGGCCTCCTGCGGGAAGCGGGACTCCTCGTCGACGGCGGCTGCGAACGGCAGGATCTTCGCCTCGGCGAGCGAGCGGACCGACTCGCGGAGCATGTCGTGCTCCTCGGCCGGGCGGTACAGGTCGAAGTCGGCAGAACCCGCCAAGATCTCTCACTCCCCAGGGTGACACGCGATACGTGATGCTAACTACCGTTAAGTAACCCAAGCTTAGTGTCCCGGTCACGCATGGCGATATGGACGAGCCACGTGAGCTGCGTGACAGAGGTGTGCCGCCGGGTGCTCCTGGACACCGTCCCCGCAGGCGGGCCCGACTATGCTCAGTGGCCGCAAACGGCCCCGCACCTCTGGAGCACCCATGGCCCCCCTCAGGATCACTGTGATCGGCACCGGCTATCTCGGCGCGACCCACGCCGCGGCGATGGCCGAGCTGGGCTTCGAGGTCCTGGGGCTGGACGTCGTGCCTGAGAAGATCGAGATGCTGGCCGCGGGCCGGGTGCCGATGTACGAGCCCGGCCTGGAGGAACTGCTCGCCAAGCACGTGGCCGGGCTGCCCGGCTCGACCGGCCGGCTGCGGTTCACCACCTCCTACGAGGAGGTGGGCGCCTTCGGCGACGTCCACTTCGTCTGCGTGAACACCCCGCAGAAGCACGGTGAGTACGCCTGCGACATGTCCTACGTCGACGCCGCGATGACCTCGCTGGCCCCGCACCTGACCCGGCCCGTGCTGGTCGTCGGCAAGTCCACCGTGCCGGTGGGCTCCGCGCAGCGGCTGGCGGAGAGGCTGGCGGAGCTGGCCCCGGCGGGCCGGGACGTGGAGCTGGCGTGGAACCCGGAGTTCCTGCGGGAGGGCTTCGCCGTGCAGGACACCCTGCACCCCGACCGCATCGTGATCGGCGTTCAGGGCGAGCGCGGCGAGAAGGTGCTGCGCGAGGTGTACGAGACCCCCATGTCCGAGGGGTCCCCGCTGGTCGTCACGGACTTCCCCACCTCCGAGCTGGTCAAGACGGCCGCCAACTCCTTCCTCGCCACCAAGATCTCCTTCATCAACGCCATGGCGGAGGTGTGCGAGGCCGCCGGCGGTGACGTGGTCAAGCTGGCCGAGGCCATCGGCCACGACGAGCGGATCGGTGCGAAGTTCCTGCGCGCCGGGATCGGCTTCGGCGGCGGCTGCCTGCCCAAGGACATCCGGGCCTTCATGGCGCGCGCCGGCGAGCTGGGCGCGGACCAGGCCCTGACCTTCCTGCGCGAGGTCGACTCCATCAACATGCGGCGGCGCGGGCACATGGTCGAGCTGGCCCGCGAGGCCGTGGGCGGGTCCTTCCTCGGCAAGCGGGTCGCCGTGCTCGGCGCCACCTTCAAGCCGGACTCGGACGACGTGCGGGACTCGCCCGCCCTGAACGTGGCCGGACAGATCCACCTCCAGGGCGGGCAGGTCACCGTCTACGACCCCAAGGGCATGGACAACGCCCGGCAGGTCTTCCCGACCCTCGGGTACGCGGGCTCCGCGCTGGAGGCGGCCCGCGGCGCGGAGGTGGTGCTCCACCTCACGGAGTGGCGCGAGTTTCGCGACCTCGACCCGGCGGAGCTGGCCGCGGTCGTGACCGACCGGCTCGTACTCGACGGGCGCAACGCGCTGGACCCGGTGCGGTGGCGGACCGCCGGCTGGACGTACCGGGCGATGGGGCGGCCCCGGGCCTGACTCCTGCGGGGTGGCTCGGCCGGTCGGAAGGACCCGGGCTCCACGCGGCGCGCTGCGTGCGGGGGTGCGGCGCCGTTGCGGGGGTGCTGCCCCCGAGCCCCCGCGCCTCCGACCCGGCGGGGCTGGATCTGCGGCGGGTCAGCAGGAGGCGCGGCGGGCCAGGAATTCGGCGTCGCGGATGACGCGCTGGGCGTTGCCCCAGGTCAGGAGGGCGAGGTCCGTCTCGGGCCAGCCGCGGTCCAGGAGTTCAGCGATCAGCCGCGGGTAGCCCGAGGGGTCGGTCAGGCCGGTGGGGCGCAGGACCGGCGGCTCGGTGCCGAAGGCCGCGCCGAGTCCGACGCCCTCCGGGCCGGCGACCGCCCGTACGTGGTCCAGGTGGTCGGCGACTGCGTGCAGGGAGTCCCCGGTGCGCGCGGTGTCGAAGGCGACCATGGCGACGCCGTTCGCCTCGCGCACCGCGCGGAGCACCTCGTCGGGCACGTTGCCCGGGTGCGGGGTCAGCGCGGCGGCGGCCGTGTTCGAGATGATCACCGGCGCCTTGGAGGCACCCGCGATCTGGGCGGCGACCGGCGGCTCGCAGCCCGCGAGGTCCAGGAGGACCGCCAGCCGGTTCGCCTCCTGGACCACCTCGTGGCCGAAGGCCGTCAGCGTCTCCCGCGCCCAGGGTGCTCCGGCGGGCGCGAGGACCCGTACGCCGAGGGCGTGGAAGGCGCGCAGCGCGCCCAGGGAGCCGGCCAGGGCCCGGCCCGGCACGGGGCCGAGGAACGAGGCGATCCGGCCCCGGTTGCGGGCGTCGGCCATGTCGTCGGCGCTGAGTGCGAGCCGCAGGCTGTCGGGGTAGCGGCGCACGAGGCCCAGAGCGGCGTCGATCTGCTCCAGGGTGTCGGAGACCACCCGGTCGCCCGCCTCGTCCTCGACCGGCCGGCCGGCCGCAGGCGGCACGAGCAGGGACCAGAACTGGGCGCCCACCCCGCCGGCGCGCAGGCGCGGGATGTCGGTGTCGACGCCCGCGTCGGGGGTGTCGATGTCGTGGTACGGGCTCTGGCGCAGCGTCCAGACCAGGGTGTTGCACCCGTCGGCGACGGGGTGGACGGACAGCAGCGCGGCGGCCCGGTCCAGGGCGCTCGCCTTCGTCTCCGGTCCGGCGGGGGCCGGGAGGTCCTCGGCCCCGACGCCCACGGAGTGGGGTTCGTCCTGCAGGTCGGCCATGGCGTTCGCTCCGGTCTCGGCGGCAGCAGGGAGAGATGCTGCCACCGTGACACGTGCGGACGCGCGGCCGCCCGGCAGGCGGGGCGTTCGGGTGACCGGCACGTCACAGCCGGTCACCGCACCCGCCGGACCGACGTCCGCGGGTGGTCAGATCACCGCGTTGGACGGGCCGCGGGTCGCCGACACCTCGCGCGCCACCGCTTCGGCGTCGCGCAGGGCGCGCACCGCGTTGGACCAGGTCAGCTTGGCCAGGTCGGCCCGGGACCAGCCGCGCGTCAGGAGCTCCGCGACCAGGTTCGGATAGCCGGCCACGTCCTCCAGGCCGGAGGGGGTGAAGGCGGTGCCGTCGTAGTCCCCGCCGATGCCGATGTGGTCGACGCCGGCCACCTCCCGCATGTGGTCCAGGTGGTCGGCCACCGTGGCGGCCGTGGCCACGGGCCGCGGGCGCGCTTCCTCGAACGCCCGGTGCAGGGCCATCGCCTCGGGGGTGGTGTCGAGGTGGTGGAAG
Source organism: Streptomyces sp. NRRL F-2664 (assembly GCF_000719345.1). Classification (GTDB taxonomy): domain Bacteria; phylum Actinomycetota; class Actinomycetes; order Streptomycetales; family Streptomycetaceae; genus Streptomyces. The sequence continues at coordinate 31,486 of NZ_JOFX01000036.1, read as the reverse complement.
CCGTGCGCCCGCAGGTTCTCGTCCGCGGCGAGGGTCCATTCGACCGCGGCGGGGAGGATGAACTTCGGTACGAAGGTCGCCATGGCCACCCCGCCGTTGGCCGGCAGCAGCGCCAGCACGTCGTCGGAGACGTTGCGCGGGTGGTCGCAGACCGCACGCGCCGAGGAGTGCGAGAAGACCACCGGCGCGACGGAGACGGCGAGGGCGTCGCGCATCGTCGTCGCGGCGACGTGCGAGAGGTCCACCAGCATGCCGACGCGGTTCATCTCGCGGACGACCTCGCGGCCGAAGTCGGTGAGTCCGCCGTGCCGGGGCTCGTCGGTCGCCGAGTCCGCCCAGTCGATGGTGTCGTTGTGCGTGAGCGTCATGTACCGCACGCCCAGTCGGTGCAGGGCGCGCAGCGTGGCGAGCGAGTTGTTGATGGAGTGGCCGCCCTCGGCGCCCATCAGCGAGGCGATCCGGCCGTCGGCGCGGGCCTGCTCCATGTCGTCCGCCGTGAGCGCCGCCACGAGGTCGCCGGGGTAGCGGTCGATCAGCTGGGCGACGGCGTCGATCTGCTCCAGGGTGGCGCTGACCGCCTCGTCCCCGGCGTAGTCCGAGCGCACGTACACGGACCAGAACTGCGCCCCGACACCCCCGGCGCGCAGCCGGGGGATGTCGGTGTGCAGATGGGCGGACTGGTCGCCCGCGATGTCGCGTCGCGCCAGGTCGTAGCGCACTTGCTGGCGCAGCGCCCAGGGCAGGTCGTTGTGACCGTCCGCGACGGGGTGCTCGGCCAGCAGCTCGCGCGCCTCCGCCAGGCGCTGCGCCGCGCTCACTTGCCGAACCCGAAGGACTCCGCGTTCGCGACCTTCGTGCGCAGCCGCTTGCCCTTCTCGGTGGCCTGGTCGTTCAGCTCCTGCTGGAAGTCGCGCATGCGGGCGAGCAGCTCGGTGTCGTGCGCGGCCAGCATCCGTACGGCCAGCAGGCCGGCGTTGCGCGCCCCCGCGACCGAGACGGTGGCGACGGGCACCCCCGCCGGCATCTGCACGATCGACAGCAGCGAGTCCATGCCGTCGAGGTACTTCAGCGGCACGGGCACGCCGATGACCGGCAGCGGGGTGACCGAGGCGAGCATGCCGGGCAGGTGGGCGGCGCCGCCCGCGCCCGCGATGATCGCCTTCAGGCCGCGGCCGGCGGCCTGTTCCCCGTACTCGATCATCTCGCGCGGCATCCGGTGCGCGGAGACGACGTCGACCTCGTAGGGGATCTCGAACTCGTCGAGGGCCTGGGCAGCGGCCTCCATCACGGGCCAGTCCGAGTCGGACCCCATGACGATGCCGACGACAGGTCCTGCGGCGGTGGTGCTCATTGCGTGACCGTTCCTCTGAGGTAGTCGGCAGCGTGGCGTGCGCGCTCCAGCACATCGTCCAGGTCGTCGCCGTAGGTGTTGACGTGGCCGACCTTGCGACCGTGTTTCACGTCCTTGCCGTACATGTGGATCTTCAGCTGGGGGTCGTGCGCCATGCAGTGCAGGTAGGCCCCGTACATGTCGGGGTAGTCCCCGCCCAGGACGTTCGCCATGACGGTCCACGGGGCGCGGGGGCGCGGGTCGCCCAGCGGGAGGTCCAGGACCGCGCGCACGTGGTTGGCGAACTGGGAGGTCACGGCCCCGTCCTGGGTCCAGTGACCGCTGTTGTGCGGGCGCATCGCCAGTTCGTTGACGAGGATCCGGCCGTCGGCGGTCTCGAACAGCTCGACGGCCAGGTGGCCGGTCACGCCGAGTTCCTGCGCGATGCGCAGGGCGAGGGCCTGGGCCTCGCCGGCCAGTGCCTCGGAGAGGTTCGGCGCCGGTGCGATCACCGTGTCGCAGACCCCGTCCACCTGGCGGGACTCCACGACCGGGTAGGCGACGGCCTGCCCGTGCGGGGAGCGGACGATGTTCGCCGCGAGTTCGCGGACGAAGTCCACCTTCTCCTCGGCGAGGACCGGGACGCCCGCCTTGAAGGGGGCCTCGGCGTCCTGCGGAGTGCGGACGAACCACACCCCCTTGCCGTCGTAGCCGCCGCGCACGGTCTTGAGGATGATCGGGAAACCGCCCACCTCGTCCGCGAAGGCGCTCACGTCGTCCGGATCGCTCACGATCCGGTGGCGGGGGCTGGGCGCGCCGATCTCGTCGAGCCGGGCGCGCATCACCCCCTTGTCCTGGGCGTGTACCAAGGCGTCGGGCCCCGGGCGGACGGGGATGCCGTCCGCTTCCAGGGCCCGCAGGTGCTCGGTGGGTACATGCTCGTGGTCGAAGGTGATCACGTCACAACCGCGTGCGAAGGCGCGCAGCGTCTCCAGGTCGCGGTAGTCGCCGATGACGACGTCGCTCACGACCTGGGCCGCCGAGTCCTGTGGTGTGTCACTGAGGAGCTTGAATCTGATGCCGAGGGGGATACCCGCCTCGTGGGTCATGCGGGCGAGCTGACCGCCGCCGACCATGCCGACTACCGGGAACGTCACTCCTCCAGGGTATCCGCCGGTACCGGGCCGACCGGACCTGGGCCCGGAGGCGGCCCCGTGCGAACCCCGGTGTGCCGTGCGTCGCAGGGTGCCGGAAGGCACAGACGGAGCACTGGGGGGACACTTAGCATGGGTGGGTTGACGGAGAACACCGAACGCCCCGTGAGGGGGCGGTGACCGACAGGACTGGCCTACTGATGACCACGCAGGGCGGATCTGTCCTCGAACGCGTACGCGGCCTCCTGCGGGAGGTCGCCAGGTTCGGGGCGGTCGGCGGCCTGGGGGTTCTGGTCAACCTGGGCGTGTTCAACCTGATCCGCCACACCACCGAGCTGCAGGTGGTCCGGGCGAGCGTGATAGCCACGGTCGTGGCCATCGCCACGAACTACCTGGGGTTCCGCTACTACGCCTACCGGGACCGGGCCCATGGCGGCCGGACCCGCGAGATGGCGCTCTTCGCCGGTTTCAGCGCGATCGGCCTGGTCATCGAGAACGGCGTGCTCTACACCGCCACCTACGGCTTCGGCTGGGACGGGCCGGTCGCGAGCAACGTCTTCAAGTTCATCGGCATCGGCACGGCGACGGTCTTCCGCTTCTGGTCGTACCGGACTTGGGTCTTCAAGGCCCTCCCGCAGGTCGCCCCGCGGCCCGCGGCCGAAGCGGTGCGGGAGCCGGAGCCGCCGGCCGGGCCGGAGCTCCGGCGCGGTCCGCGGCCGGAGCCGGAGCCCGTGAAGAACTAGGACGGCTCGCGGGCGCCCGCGGAGTGCGGCGGGGGCGCCTCTAGCGGACGGTCTTCTGCGGCTGGGCCGGCTCGGGGGCGGTGCGGCTGAGGAACACGGCGAACACCGGCGGCTGGGCCTGGAGCAGTTCCAGGCGGCCGCCGTCCGCCTCCGCGAGGTCGCGGGCGACCGCGAGGCCGATGCCGGTGGAGTTGCGGCCGCTGATGGCCCGCTCGAAGATCCGGTTGCCGAGGTCCGGCGGGACACCCGGCCCCTCGTCCGTGACCTCCAGGACCGCCTGGTTGCCGGCCACCCTGGTGCGCAGGGCGACGGTGCCGCCGCCGTGCATCAGGGCGTTCTCCACGAGGGTGGCCAGGACCTGGGAGACCGCGCCGGGGGTGCCGACGGCCCGTACGCCCTGCTTCCCGGAGCGCACGATGGCCCGGCCCGCGCTGCGGTAGGCCGGCCGCCACTCCTCCACCTGCTGCTTGACGACCTCGTCGAGGTCGAAGGGGACCGCGGAGCCGGTCCGGGGGTCCCGGGAGTTCGTGAGGAGCCGCTGCACGACGTCCGTGAGCCGCTCCACCTGGGTCAGGGCGATCGTCGCCTCCTCCCGTACGGTCTCCAGGTCGTCGGTGACGGTGATCTCCTCCAGGCGCATCGACAGCGCCGTGAGCGGGGTGCGCAGCTGGTGGGAGGCGTCGGCGGCGAGGCGCCGCTCGGCGGTGAGCATCCGGCCGATGCGTTCGGCGCTGGAGTCGAGCACGTCCGCGACCCGGTCCAGCTCGGGCACCCCGTACCGCTTGTGCCGGGGGCGGGGGTCGCCGGAGCCGAGCCGCTCGGCCGTCTCGGCGAGGTCGGTGAGCGGGGACGCCAGCCGGTTCGCCTGGCGGACGGCGAGCAGGACGGCCGCCACGACGGCGAGCAGGGCCACCGCGCCGACCACGGCCAGGGTCCGGACGACCTCCCGGGTCACCGTGGAGCGGGCCTCCTCCACGACGACGATCTCGCCCTGCTCGCCGCGGGCCGTGCCGCGCACGACGCTGTCGGGGATCGACGCGCCGATCTCCACGTCGGGCTGCCCGGGGACGGTGATCCGGGCGAAGTGGCCGGCGTCCAGCAGTTCGGCGAGGGCGGCGGGGTCGGTCGGCTGATTCTCCAGGACGTTCGACTCGACGACGCCCACCAGCCGCAGCGCCTCGGACTCGACGCGGTCCTGGGCGCTGCTGGTGATGGTCCGGGTCTCCACGATGACGAGGGAGACCCCGAAGACGGCGATCACCACGAGCACCACGGCGAGCGTGGACTGGATGAGGCGGCGGCGCATGGGCGGGGCTAGCTCTTCTCGAAGCGGAAGCCGACGCCGCGGACGGTGGCGATGTAGCGGGGGTTGGCGGCGTCGTCGCCCAGCTTCTTGCGCAGCCAGGAGATGTGCATGTCGAGGGTCTTGGTGGAGGACCACCAGGTGGTGTCCCAGACCTCGCGCATGAGCTGGTCGCGGGTGACGACCCGGCCGGCGTCGCGCACCAGGACGCGCAGCAGGTCGAACTCCTTGGCGGTGAGCTGGAGCTCCTCCTCCCCCATCCAGGCGCGGTGCGACTCGACGTCGATGCGCACCCCGTGGGTGGCGGGGGGCTGGACGGCCTCGGTGGCGCCGCGCCGGAGCAGGGCCCGGACCCGGGCCAGGAGCTCGGCCAGGCGGAAGGGCTTGGTCACGTAGTCGTCGGCGCCCGCGTCGAGGCCGACGACCGTGTCGACCTCGTCGGCCCGGGCGGTGAGCACCAGGATCGGGAAGCCGTGGCCTTCGGCGCGCAGCCGACGGGCGACTTCGAGCCCGTCCATGCCCGGCAGGCCCAGGTCCAGGACGACGAGGTCGACGCCGCCCTGGAGCCCCGCGTCCAGGGCAGTGGGGCCGTCCTCCCGGACCTCGACCTCGTACCCCTCCCGGCGCAGGGCCCGGGCCAGGGGTTCCGAGATGGATGCGTCGTCCTCGGCGAGCAGTACACGCGTCATGTGGGTGATGGTAGTCCGCGGGGACTGCATCGAGAGGGCTGCTCGCAGACCCCTTCCGATCTGGGCTTATGGACCGTTGAGCGCCTTCGAATATGGTCGAACGGTTCCCGACTCGCCTTGTGATCCATCTCTCAAGTCCTTTCATATGCCGCAGTGTCGTGTCGTATGGTGGCGAGACGCCTGATGCAATACCTCAGGGACCTTTGTGCCGAAAAACAGCGCATAGGTCTCTCTTTCTGTCCGGAACCGGACGGGTGGTCCGAGCGAGGACCGCTCCGGCCGGCCCTGACGGCAGCGAATGACCTGGGCCGGGCCCCTCGCGTGATGTGCGCGGGCGGGCGTGGATCCCGGAGACGGACGTTCCTTCGCCCCCCGACCGGGGGCGAGACCCCCGGGCGTGGGGCGGGAGGTCCGTACGCCGGTGCCGGCCACCCCCCACCGGGCGCGGATGGGCTCACGAAGCCGAAGCGTCCCGAGCAAGCAAGGATCGACCATGGCTTCCAGCCTGACGACGGCCTCACCGAGCCCGGCTCACGAGAAGACCGTCCTCGGCCACCCGATCGGCCTGGCCACGCTGTTCATGACCGAGATGTGGGAGCGCTTCTCCTACTACGGCATGCGTGCGCTTCTCGTCCTGTACCTGGTCTCCGGCGGCGTGGACGCCGCGACGGGCAGCCAGGGCGGCGGCCTCGGCTTCACCGCGGCGACGGCCACGGCGATCTACTCCGTCTACGTGGCCATGGTCTACCTCATGGCCATGCCCGGCGGCTGGTTCGGTGACCGCGTCTGGGGCGCCCGCAAGACGGTCGCCATCGCCAGCTTCGTCATCATGGCCGGTCACGTCGCGCTGGCCGTCCCCGGCCAGCTGGCGTTCTTCGTCGGTCTCGTGCTGGTCGCGGTCGGCTCCGGTCTGCTGAAGGCCAACATCTCCACGATGGTCGGCCACCTGTACAAGGACGCGGACGACCCGCGCCGTGACAGTGGCTTCACGATCTTCTACATCGGCATCAACGTGGGTGCCTTCGCGGCCCCGATCGTCATCGGCACCATCGGTGAGACCGTCAGCTGGCACCTGGGCTTCTTCCTCGCCGCCGTCGGCATGGGCGTCGGCCTGGTCATCTTCCTGCTCGCCGGCCGTACGCTGAGCCCGAAGAGCAGCATCGTGCCGAACCCGCTGAGCCCGGCCGAGCGCAAGGCCGTGATCACCAAGGCTCTCGCCGTCCTGGCCGCCGTGGCCGTCTTCTACGGTGCCGTGGTCGCCGCGGACATGTTCACCATCAAGTGGGCGCTGTACCCGATCACGATCGCCGGTCTGATCATTCCGGTCGCCGTCCTCACCCGGATCAAGCGCGACAAGGACCTGTCCTCGGTCGAGCAGACCCGGATGAGCGCCTACATCTGGTTCTTCGTGGCCGCCGCCGTCTTCTGGATGATCTACGACCAGGGCGGTTCGACCCTCTCGCTGTTCGGTGACAAGAACTCCGAGCGCGCCCTGCTCGGCTGGGAAGTCCCGACGACGATCTTCCAGTCGCTGAACCCGCTCTTCGTGGTGGCCCTGGCGCCGATCTTCGCCGCCATGTGGGTGGCCCTGGCCCGCAGCAACCGCGAGCCCAGCACCATCGTGAAGTTCTCGGTGGCCCTGATCATCGTCGGCGCCTCGTTCTTCGTCTTCGCCGTGCCGCTGAGCCAGACCGCCGGCAACGACACCAAGGTCACCATGTGGTGGCTGGTGCTCATCTTCCTGATGCACACCATCGCCGAGCTGTGCCTCTCCCCGGTCGGCCTGTCGGTCACCACCAAGATGGCGCCGCAGAAGTACGCCTCCCAGATGATGGGCGTCTGGTTCCTGGCCGTCACCGCCGGTGACTGCATCACCGGTCTGCTCGGCCTCGCCGAGGTCCAGCTGAACGGTGTCGGCGTCATCCTCTTCCAGGCGTTCGCCGCCGTCCTCGCCGGTGTCGCGATCTTCATGTACCGCAAGAAGGTCAACGCGCTGATGGGCGACATGAACTGACCCGTCCCGCTCCGGCGGCAGAAACGGCCCGGCACACCGGAAGGTGTGCCGGGCCGTCCGCGTGTCAGCGGGTGCCGCGCAGGCGGCGCCAGGGGGTGAAGGTGAACACCGCGCCGCCGAGCAGGATCACCGTTCCGGCGACGAGGGCGAGGGCCTTGATGCCGCCCTCGTCCTGCGCGCCGGTCTCGGCGAGGCCGCCCGAGGCGGTGCCGCCGGAGGCGCTCGTCGAGGAGCCGGAGCCGCCCGGCTGGGCCGTGGTGTCCAGTTCCAGCGAGACGCCGCTGCTGGTCGCCCTGCACGGGACGTTGATCGGCGTGGCGCCGGGCGCCATCGTGACGTCGATCGTCAGCCGGTCCGGGCTGAGCGTCACCTTGCCGGACCTGCCGGGCTTGTAGGTGCCGGTCATGTCGCTGAGGCTGACCGGGGCCTTGTCGGGGATCGGCTCGGCGTTGGCCGGGCCGGAGACCTTGACCGTGCCGCTGTCCGCGCCGCCGAGCTTGACGTCCATCGAGGGCTTGAGGGCTCCCGCGGGCAGCGCCATGGGCGCCGCCATCGCGCCCTTGGCGGTCTTGACCGTGAGGTCGTAGCTGCCGCCGTTCTTCCTGGCGTTGATCGTGACCGGGGTCCTGATGCCGCCCGGGACGACCGCCCCGCAGTCGAAGGCCACCTCGACCGCCTTGCCCGGGAAGTCGCTCTGGCCGCCCCCGCCGCCGCTGCCGCTGCCGCCCGACGTGGTGCTGCCGCCGCCGGTCGTCGTACCGCCGCCGGTCGTCGTACCGCCGCCGCTCGTCGTGCCGCCGCTGGTCGTACCGCCCGTGGTGCCGCCACTGGAGCCGCCCGACACCTCGATGACGGCGCCGCCCTCGACCTTGCCGACCGGCGCGCACTTGGTGACGAAGGTGCCGAAGGAGAAGGTGACCGCGACGTCGTACTTGCCGGGGGTCAGGGTGATCCTGCCCGCCTTGGTGAGCTTCAGCTTGCCCTTCATCGTCGACATCTGCATGGGGGCCTTCTTGGGGATCGGCGGGTTCTTCTTCTCCCCGACGACCTTCAGCTCCCCGCCTCCGCCGCCGACCGTGATCCAGCCGGTGGGCTGGACGGAGTCCTGCGGGATGTCCATGAGGTCCGTGTTGTTCGAGGCCGGCTTGACGGTCTCCCAGGACACCTCGACCTCGTCGCCCACCTTGGCCGTGGCCGGCGCGGTGACCTTGGCGGTGGTCTCACCCTCCACCGGGGAGCCGCCGCCGGCCGGCGGCACGCACCTGACCTTGAACGTGGCCTCGGCGGCCTGGGCGGGAGGAGCCGTGATGGCGAGGCCCGCGCCGCCGAGCAGCAGCGCGACCAGTGCCGCGCCCGCCCTCCGTCGGTTCTTCACGATGGTCCCTTCGTCGTCGAACGGTTCTCAGACGGTGCGGACGTCTGCGGTGCTGTCTCCGGCGCGCTGTCCGGGGTGAACCACGGCAGAACCGCCGTGGTGGTCGCGGGGGGCCCGGCCGGCCGCTCGGCGGGGGACGGCGCGGCCCGGCGCGCGGCGGACAGCCGGGGCAGCCGGGCCGTCACGGCCGCCGCGGCCCCGGCGGGCCGCAGGCCCCGGTGCCGTCCGGCGCCGTGCCCGGTGGGCGGCCGGACCTTGTCGACGACGGCCATGCCGGTACGGAAGACCGCGGCCGGGACCACCACCAGGAGGAGTCCCCAGAAGAGCAGGACCCCGTACGGGCGGTCCACGCCCCAGGGCTGGGTGGCCACGACGGTGTCTCCGTACTTGAGGGAGATCGTGTAGTCGCCGTGGGCACCGGCGGGCAGGGTGACGTCGAGCGCGACCTCCGCCTTGCCGCCGGGCGGGATGGTCCCCTTCCAGCGGGCCTCCTCCCACAGCGGGGCGAACACGCCGTGGGCGGTGCCGAGCTGGAAGACCGGATCCTTCACGGGGGCGGTGCCGAGGTTGCCGACGGTGACCTTGAACTTTCGTCCGGGCGGGGCACCGAACCAGGTCAGCACCCCGTCCTCGCCCTCCAGCCGGACCCCGGTGAGCATCGCGAGGCGGCCCGTGCCGGATGCGGCGGGCAGCTCGGCCACCGGATGGCCGGTGATCCGCAGCGGGGCCGCGACGGTGGAGCGGTCCCCGTTGACGGAGGTGACGTTGACGATGCAGGGGCACGGCTTGGGTGGTGGCACGACGGCCAGCCGGCCGGTGAAGCGGCCGTCGTCGGCGACGGAGACGGCCACCCCGTCGGCGTTGGCGCAGCTGTTGGTGCCGCCGATCATGTTCTGTCCGCAGACCAGCAGCATTACCAGCGTTCTGGGCCGCCAGCCGGCGCCCGTGACGGTGAGCTCGGTGCCCTGGGCGGCCTCCTGGAGGGACAGCGCCGCGGTGGGTCGGGCCTCGTCCGCGGTGGACGCCGCCGCGGGGAGGAGGGCGAGGGCGCAGGCCGCCAGCCCCGCGAGGAGGGACCGGACGGCGCGGCCGCGCCCGCCTCCGGTCTTGCCGCCGACCATGGCGCTCACCTGGGGGCTCCCGTCAGTTCGTGGTCCGGTGCCGGGGCGGCCGCCGGGGGCGTCCCGCCGTCCGCCGGCCGCCGTCGCGGGCCCCTGCCGCGTACGAGGAACATCGCGGTCAGCGCGGTGCCGCCGAGGGCGAGCAGGCCACAGCCCGCCCAGCCGGCGGCCCGCCGGGGCACGAGCCACGCGGAGGCGGCTGCGGCGGCCCGGGCCCCGCCGGGGGCGGTCGCGGTCACGGTGACGCGGACCCGGTCGACGGTGGGGGCCCCGGGCCAGGGTTCGGTCAGCTCGGCCCGCCCGCCGGGCGGCAGTTCGACCGGTACGGCGCGCGGTCCCGGGCCCGGGACCGCGCCGAAGGCGCCGTCGGCGCGGATGTCGAGCTCGGGCGCGAGGGCCACGTTCCCGCGGTTGACCAGGGTGTAGGCGACGACCGCGGCCGCGCCCCGGCCCCGTACGGCGACGTCCTCGACGGTGAGGGCGGCCAGGGTGGGAGCGCTGACCCGCAGGTGGACCCGTACGCCCACCTCCCGTCCCGTTTCGGCGGCAATCACGGCGGCGGGGTGGTCGCCGGGTGGGGACGCGGGCGGCACGGTGACGGTGAAGGGGACCACCGCGCGGGTGCGGGGCGGGATCCGCACGGTGGCTCCGGCGCCGAAGCCGAACCAGGAACCGGCGCCGGCGGGCTCGCCGGAGGCGGCCGGGCGCACGGCGGGGGCGCCTTCGGCGGCGGGCTGGGCGTCGGCCCCGCGCAGGGTGACGGTGCGCTCCCGGTCGGTGGTGTTGGTCAGGACGAGGCGGTCCTCCAGCACGGCGCCGGGGGCGCCTTCCAGGTAGAAGTACGGGCGGGCGCCGCCGGGCCGGCCCGCCGGGCCGGCTGCCGTCCCGGTGGCGGGCTCGGCGGACCAGCCCGGTTCGTCGGCGGTCGCGGCGGGCGCGGGGGCCGTGAGGAGTGCGGCCGCGGCGGCGAGGGCCAGGAGGAGGCGGACGTCGCGCCTGGGCGTGGGGAGCACGGGCATGGCCGGGGGCGCTCCGTTCAGGAAGGGGCCCGCCGGCCGCGCCGGGTCAGCCAGAGCACGCCGGCCGCGCCGGTGAGCAGCACGGTGCCGCCGAGGGTGCCGAGGGCGAGGGCGGAGTCGGTGGGCCCGGTCTGGGGGAGGGTGTCGGGCGGTGCGTCGCCGCCCGGCGTGCCGGATGCGCCGCCCCCGCCGGCCGCGGTGACGTCCAGTTCCAGCGAGGGACCGGGGCTGTTCCCGGGGGTGCAGGTGGTCGTGGTGCCCATCGCCTTGATGGTCAGCACACCGGCGGTGAAGGTGACCCTGCCGGTCTTCTTCGGGGTGTAGGTGCCCGAGAGGTCGGTGATCCTGATCGGGGTGTCGGGGGGCACGGCCTCGGCGTTGGGCGGGCCGGACACCGGTACAGACGCCTTCTCGGCGCCGCCGACGACGATCACCGCGCCGGGACTCATCGCGCCCTTGCCGAGCTCGATGGGGCTGGAGGAGACGCCCTTCTGGAAGGACATCGTCAGCTTGTAGCCGTCGCCCTCCTTGACGGCCTTGATGTCGATGGGCGACACCGCCGACTTGTCCCCGATCGGGGTCTTGCAGTCGTAGGCCACGTCGACGACGGCGGCGTGGGCTGCGGGGGCGGTGATCAGTACCGCCGATCCGGCCAGCGCGGAGGCCAGCGCGAGCGCGGTGGAGCGTATGCGGTCGGACACCTTCGTCTTCCCCTCGAGCCACGAATTCCTGACGACACATCAGATGGGTGGCTCAAGGTACGCCCGGGGCCTTGCGGAGGGAAGACAAAGGACAGGCCCGGATCGGCGCTTCGTCAGTGGGCGCGGACGCCCTTGCGCCACACCGCGGAGACGAGCGGCACGCCCGGCCGGTAGGCCAGGTGGACATGGCTGGGGGCGTCCAGCTGGGCGAGGTCGGCGCGGGCTCCCGGGGTCAGGACACCGATGTCCGTACGGCGCAGGGCGCGGGCGCCGCCGGCGGTGGCCGACCAGAGGGCCTCGTCGGGGGTCATCCGCATGTCACGCACGGCGAGCGCGATGCAGAACGGCATGGAACTGGTGTAGGAGGAGCCCGGGTTGCAGTCCGTGGACAGGGCGACGGTCGCGCCCGCGTCGATCAGGCGCCGGGCGTCGGGCCACTGGGCGCGGGTGGAGAACTCGGCGCCGGGCAGGAGGGTGGCGACGGTGGTGCCCGCCGCCTGGGCGAGGGCGTCGACGTCGGCGTCGGTGAGGTGGGTGCAGTGGTCGGCGGAGGCGGCCTCCAGCTCGACGGCGAGCTGCACGCCGGGCCCGTGGGAGAGCTGGTTGGCGTGGACGCGCGGGATCAGCCCGGCGGCGGCGCCGGCGGTGAGGACGGCGCGGGCCTGGTCGCCGTCGAAGGCGCCCTTCTCGCAGAAGACGTCGACCCAGCGGGCGTACGGGGCGCAGGCGGCGAGCATCTCGCCGGTGACGAGGTCGACGTAGCCGGCCGGGTCCTCGGCGTAGTCCGGGGAGACGATGTGCGCGCCGAGGTAGGTGACCTCGTCGGTGTGCGCGGCGGCGATCCGCAGGGCGCGGGCCTCGTCGGCGACGGTGAGGCCGTAACCGGACTTGGTCTCGAAGGTGGTGGTGCCCTGGCGGCGTGCCTCGTCGAGGTGGCGGACGAGGTTCGCCTCCAGTGCGGCGTCGGAGGCGGCGCGGGTGGCGGCCACCGTGGTGCGGATGCCGCCGGCGGAGTAGGCGCGGCCGGACATCCGGGCGTTGAACTCCTGGGTGCGGTCGCCGGCGAAGACGAGGTGGCTGTGGCTGTCGACGAAGCCGGGGATCAGGGCGCGGCCGGCCGCGTCGAAGCTTTCGTCCGCGGCCGGGACCCGGGTGGCCGGGCCGACCCAGGCGATGGTGTCGGCGTCGATGACGACGGCGGCGTTCTCGATCAGGCCGAGGGGGCTGCCGTCGCCGACGGCGGGGTCGTTGGTGACGAGGCTGCCGATGTTCGTGATGGCCGTGGTGGTCACTGGGTTCCTCTCAGAGCCCCGGGGCTCCGCCCCGGACCCCGCGCCTCGAACGCCGGCGAGACTGGATTCTCCAGCCCGTCCGGCGTTCGAGGACCGGGCCCGGGCGGAGCCCGGTTTCGGGAAGGGGCGGGGTGGGGGAAAGCCCGCCGCGGGCGGCAGGGTCAGGCGCGGAGGGCCGCGATCGCTTCGGACAGGGCGGACGGGACGTCGGCGACCAGGGTGTGGTGGCCGTCGCGGACGACGTGCCGGCCGCCGACCACCGTGTGGCGGACGTCCGCGGCGGTGGCGGCGAAGACGGCGGTCTCGGCACCGAGCCGCGGCAGCGGACCGGCCGTGCGCACGGAGTCCAGGGCGAGGGTGGTGAAGTCCGCGAGCGCGCCCGCCTCCAGGCGGCCGGCGTCGGCCAGGCCCAGCGCCGCGTGCCCGTCCCCGGTGGCGGCGGTCAGCAGCGCGTTCGCCGTCCAGTGGCCCCGCGTACGGCTGCGCAGCCGCTCGTTCAGCTCCATGGCGCGGGCCTCTTCGAGCAGGTCGATGACGGCGTGGCTGTCGCTGCCCAGCGACAGCGGGCTGCCGGCCTGCTGGAGCCGGGTGGCCGGGCCGATGCCGTCGGCGAGGTCGCGTTCGGTCGTGGGGCACATGCAGGTGCCGGTGCCGGTGCCGCCGAGCAGGGCGATGTCCGGGTCCGTGAGGTGCGTGTTGTGGACGCCGGTGGTGCGCGGTCCGAGCACCCCGTGGTCGGCCAGCAGCTGCGTGGGCGTGCGGCCGTGGGCGGCCCGGCAGGCGTCGTTCTCGGCGGTCTGCTCGGAGAGGTGGACGTGCAGCGGCGCCCGCCGCTCCTCGGCCCAGCGGGCGACGGTGGCCAGTTGGTCCGCGGGCACGGCCCGCACCGAGTGGACGGCGGCCCCGATCAGGGCGTGCTCGCGCGGCTTCAGGGCGCTGACGCGCTCCGCCCAGGCGTCGGCGCTGCCGTCCGAGAAGCGCTGCTGGTGGGCGTTGGGGGGTTCGCCGAAACCGGACGAGAGGTAGGCGGTGTCCAGCAGGGTGATCCGGATGCCGGCCGCGGCGGCGGCCTCGATCAGGGCCTCGCCCATGGCGTTGGGGTCGGCGTACGGGGTGCCGCCGGGCGCGTGGTGGACGTAGTGGAACTCGCCCACGTTCGTGATGCCGGCCAGGGCCATCTCGGCGTACACGGCGCGGGCCAGCGCGAAGTAGGTCTCGGGGGTGAGGTTCTGGGCGGCCCGGTACATCAGCTCGCGCCAGGTCCAGAAGGTGCCGGAGCCGACCTGGACGGCGCCGCGCAGCGCCCGGTGGAAGGCGTGGCTGTGCGCGTTCGCGAGCCCCGGGAGGGTCAGGCCGCGCAGGATCTCCGCCCCGGGCGGCGGCGTGTCGGTGCCGGTGCGCAGGGCGGCGACCCGCCCCTCGGCGGACACCTCCAGGGCGACGCCCGGCTCGACATGGGTGCCGAGCCAGGCGTGCTCCAGCCAGTACGTCGTCAGCGACATGCCAGGCCTTCCAGTACGTCGGCGAGGGCGAGGACGCCGGCCACGCAGTCGTCCTCGGCGGCGAACTCGCGCGGGGAGTGCGAGACGCCGGTCGGGTTCCGTACGAACAGCATCGCGGTCGGGACGGCGGCGGAGAGGATCCCCGCGTCGTGTCCCGCCCCGGTTCCCAGGACGGGGACGGAGCCGCCCAGGATCCGGTTCATCTCGTCGCGCAGGGCGTGCTCGAACTCGACGACCGGGGTGAAGGACTCCCGGACGACCGTGAGGTCGATGCCGTCCTGCTCGGCGCGCTCGCGGGCCGCCTTCTCGATGGCGGTGACGACGGTGTCGAGGGTGGCCTGGTCGGCGGCGCGGGAGTCGAGCCAGCCGCGCACGAGCGACGCGATGGCGTTGACCCCGTTGGGCTCGACGGAGATCTTGCCGAAGGTGGCGACGGCGCCGGCGAGGGCCGCCTCGGTACGGGCGGCCAGTACGGTCGCCGCGTACGTCAGCATCGGGTCGTGCCGGTCCACGAGGCGGGTGGTGCCGGCGTGGTTGGCCTCGCCGCGGAAGTCGAACCGCCAGCGGCCGTGCGGCCAGATCGCGGAGGCGATGCCGACCCGGTCGCCGGACAGGTCCAGGGCGCGGCCCTGTTCCACGTGCAGTTCGACGAAGGCGCCGATGCGGCCCAGCCGTTCGGGGTCGGCCCCGATGGCCGCGGGGTCGTGTCCGGCGGCCTCCATGGCCTGCGGCAGGCTGATGCCGTCGGCGTCGCGCAGCTCGTACGCCTTCTCCTTGGTCAGCTGCCCGGCGGTGAGCCGGGAGCCGACGCAGGCGAGGCCGAAGCGGGCGCCTTCCTCGTCGCCGAAGTTGGTGACGGCCAGCGGCCTGGAGAACTGCGCGCCCCTCCTGCGCAGCTCGTCCAGGGCGGCGAAGGAGGACACTACGCCGAGGGGGCCGTCGAAGGCCCCGCCGTCGGGGACGGAGTCCAGGTGGGAGCCGGTGACGACGGCGTCCCCGGCGAGCGGGTCGCCGAGCCAGGCCCACTGGTTGCCGTTGCGGTCGGTCTCGTAGGTGAGCCCGCGCGCCTCGGCCTGCTCCTGGAACCAGGTGCGGCAGTCGGCGTCGGCGCCGGTCCAGGCGTAGCGGCGGTAGCCGCCGGTGTCGGCGTTGCGGCCGACGGGCGCGAGGTCGGCCCACATGGCGTGGAACGACGGCGCCCCGCCGGAGCCCGCGGCCGGTCCGGCCGCGGGCGTCGATGCGGCCCCGCTCACGCCTCGTCGCCCTCGCGCATCGGGACGCGGACGCCGCGGTCGTCGGCGACCGTCTCGGCGATGTCGTAGCCGGCGTCGACGTGGCGGATGACGCCCATGCCCGGGTCGTTGGTCAGGACACGGCGGATCTTCTCGCCGGCCAGCGGGGTGCCGTCGGCGACGGTGACCTGGCCCGCGTGGATGGAGCGGCCCATGCCGACGCCGCCGCCGTGGTGGAGGGAGACCCAGGAGGCGCCGGAGGCGACGTTGACCATGGCGTTGAGCAGCGGCCAGTCGGCGATGGCGTCGGAGCCGTCGAGCATGGCCTCGGTCTCGCGGTAGGGGGAGGCGACGGAGCCGCAGTCGAGGTGGTCGCGGCCGATGGCGAGCGGGGCGGCCAGCTCGCCGGAGGCGACCATGTCGTTGAAGCGCTCGCCCGCCTTGTCGCGCTCGCCGTAGCCGAGCCAGCAGATGCGCGCGGGCAGGCCCTGGAAGTGGACGCGCTCGCCGGCCATCTTGATCCAGCGGTGCAGGGACTCGTTCTCCGGGAAGAGCTCCAGCATGGCCTGGTCGGTCTTGTGGATGTCCGAGGCCTCGCCGGACAGGGCGGCCCAGCGGAAGGGGCCCTTGCCCTCGCAGAAGAGCGGGCGGATGTAGGCCGGGACGAAGCCGGGGAAGGCGAACGCCCGGTCGTAGCCGGCGAGCTGGGCCTCGCCGCGGATGGAGTTGCCGTAGTCGAAGACCTCGGCGCCGGCGTCCATGAAGCCGACCATGGCCTCGACGTGCCGGGCCATGGACTCACGGGCCCGGGTGGTGAAGCCGGCCGGGTCCTTGGCCGCGGAGGAGGCCATGTCGTCGAAGTCGACGCCGACGGGCAGGTACGCCAGCGGGTCGTGCGCCGAGGTCTGGTCGGTCACGATGTCGATCGGGGCGCCCTCGGCGAGCATCTGCGGGAGCAGCTCGGCGGCGTTGCCGAGCAGGCCGATGGAGAGCGGCTTGCGGGCGTCACGGGCCTCGACCGCCAGCTGGAGGGCGTGGCGCAGGTCGTCGGCCTTGACATCCAGGTAGCGGTGCTCGATGCGGCGCTCGATGGCGCGCGGGTCGACGTCGATGCAGATCGCGACGCCGTCGTTCATGGTGACGGCCAGCGGCTGGGCGCCGCCCATGCCGCCGAGGCCGGCGGTCAGGGTGATGGTGCCGGCGAGGGTGCCGCCGAACTTCTTCGCGGCGACGGCCGCGAAGGTCTCGTAGGTGCCCTGGAGGATGCCCTGCGTGCCGATGTAGATCCACGAACCGGCCGTCATCTGGCCGTACATGGTCAGGCCCAGGTGCTCCAGGCGGCGGAACTCCTCCCAGTTGGCCCAGTCGCCGACCAGGTTGGAGTTGGCGAGGAGCACGCGGGGCGCCCACTCGTGGGTCTGCATCACGCCGACCGGGCGGCCGGACTGGACGAGCATCGTCTCGTCCTGCTTCAGCGTGCGCAGGGTGCGGACCATCGCGTCGTACGAGCGCCAGTCGCGGGCGGCCTTGCCGGTGCCGCCGTAGACGACGAGCTTGTCGGGGTGCTCGGCGACCTCGGGGTCGAGGTTGTTCTGGAGCATCCGCAGAGCGGCCTCCTGCTGCCATCCCAGGGCGCTGAGCTCGGTGCCGCGCGCGGCGCGTACGGGGCGGGGTCCTGACATGGCGGGGTGCCTCCTCCGATGTTGATGATTCCATTCACATCCTCGCGCCCTGAATAGATTCAGTCAACAGCTGCGGGCGGCCCCTTCGGGTGATGGGATGGCGGACATGGCCGCAGACACGGAGGGCGAGGGCGCCGCCGAGCGCCGGGACCGGGTCGTACGGGCCGCGGTCGAGCAGGGGCTGGTGGGCGGGGCCGATGCCGGCGAGCCCCTGGTCTGCCTGCTGGACACCGACGGGATCCGGGCCTCCGCGGCCGCCCTGACCGCGGCCTTCGCCGGGGCCCTGGCCCCGGGAACGCCCGTCCTGCACGCCTTCGCCGTCAAGGCCGCGCCGCTGGTGCCCGTGCTGCGGCTGCTCGCGGCGGCCGGTCTGGGCTGCGAGGTGGCCAGCCCCGGCGAGCTGGCCCTGGCCCGGGCGGCGGGCGTGCCCGCGGCCCGCACGGTCCTGGACTCCCCCGCCAAGACGACGGCCGAGCTGCGCGGGGCGCTGGCCCTGGGGATCGCCGTCAACGCCGACAACCGGCAGGAGCTGGAGCGCCTCGACGCGCTCGTCGCCGGGGCGCGGACCGCGTCCCCGATCGGCGTCCGGGTCAATCCGCAGACCGGCGCGGGCGCCATCGACGCCCTTTCCACGGCGACGTCCACCTCGAAGTTCGGCGTCGCCCTGCGCGATCCCGGGGCGCGCGAGTGGCTCGTCCGGGCCTTCCTGGACCGCCCGTGGCTGACCCGCCTGCACGTCCACTCGGGCTCGCAGGGCGTCCCCCTGGAACTGCTCGCGGAGGGCGTACGGGAACTGCATGCACTGGCCGAGGAGATCAACGCGGCGGCCGGACACCGCCGGATCGACACCCTCGACATCGGCGGCGGCCTGCCGGTGAACTTCGCCTCGGACGAGGCGGTCCCGACGTACGCCCAGTACGTCGCCGCGCTGCGCGGGGCCGTCCCGGCGCTCTTCGACGGCTCCTACGGCCTGGTCACCGAGTTCGGCCGGTCCCTGCTCGCCAAGCACGGGCTGGTGCTGGCCCGGGTGGAGTACACCAAGCGCAGCGGCTCCCGGCCGATCGCGCTCACCCACGCCGGCGTCCAGCTGGCCACCCGCACCGCGTACGCCCCGGCCGCCTGGCCCGTGCGGATCCTGCCGTACGACGCGCAGGGCGCCCCGAGGACGGGCCCGGCGGTGGCGCAGGACGTCGCGGGTCCGGCCTGCTTCGCCGGGGACCTGCTCGCCGCGGCCCGCGAGCTGCCGCTGCTCGCCCCCGGCGACCTGATCGGCGTACCGGACACCGGCGCGTACTTCTTCACGGCGCACTACGGCTACAACAGCCTGCCGCGCCCGGCCGTCCACGGTTTCACGGTGACCTCCTCCGGCAGGGTCCGCTTCCGCCTCGCCAGGCCCGCGCAGCGACCCGCCGACATCGTGGCGGAGGCCGGCGGCGCGCTGCGGGACGCCCTGCTCCAGGGGGGGCCGCCAGACCCACCGCCAGGCCCACGATCAGGCCGTCCGGGGCCGGCGCGGTGACCGCGGGCAGCCGCAGCACGTAGCGGTCGGGGCCAGGCCGAGCAGTTGGGAGGCGACACCGGGCCGGCGGAGCTCAGCCACCGCTGAGGCTCACTCCACGAACAGGCCGCGGGCCGCCGCGCGGGTGTCGAAGGCCTCCAGACGGGCCTGGGCGTCCGGCAGCGCGTCCGCCATGGCCTCCAGCAGGACCCGGCCCAGCAGCATCGGCGCGCATGCCGTGTCGAAGGCCAGTCCCGTGCCGACCGGGGCCGGGATCAGCAGGTCCGAGTGGCGGGCGACCGGGGCGAAGGCCGAGTCCGCGACCGTCACCACGGTCAGCCCGGCCGTGCGCGCCCGTTCCAGTGTGTCCACGACCTCCCGGGGGTACCGGGGCAGGGCGAAGCACAGCAGGGCCGTGGCGCCCTCGTAGAGGGCCGCGTCGATGCGGTCCTCCATCATCGAGCCGCCCTCGTCGAGAAGCCGTACGTCCGGATGGACCTTGGCCGCGAAGTACGCGAAGCCGCGCGCCTGCGAGGACGCCGCCCGCAGCCCCAACACCGGCAGCGGGGTCGACGCGGCGAGCAGCCGGCCCGCCTCCTCGACCGGCGCGGGGTCGGCCAGCATCTCGGCGAGCCGGCGCAGGTTCTCGATCTCGCCGAGGACGGCCTGCTGGTACTCGTTGGACGGGTCCTCGGGCGCGGCGGAGGCCCGCTCGGCCGGGGCCACCTCGCGCAGGTGCCTGCGCAGTGCGGGGTAGCCGTCGAAGCCGAGCGCCACGGCGAAGCGGGTCACCGACGGCTGGCTCACCCCTGCCAGCTCGGCGAGCTCGACGCTCGACAGGAAGGGCACCTCCGCCGCGCCGCGCACCATGCAGTGCGCGATCCGCCGCTGGGTCGGCGTCAGCCGGTGCCCCTCGAACAGCGCCTGGAGCCGCGCCGCCGGGCTGTCGCTCATGCCGTCCCCTCCGTCCCGCTGGTCCATTCAGTCACGGAGCACTCTGCATGGGGTTATGCAGCGGGGCAAGCCGGTGCCCGCGATGCGGATAGGGGGGACAGCCCCAGTGTCGGGGGCGGCGGCGCTTCCTACGGTGGGGCCATGGACACCCACGCCCCAGAGCTCAAGAAGGAACTCGACGCGACGCTGAAGGCCCGGCGGGAGCTGGGCCCGGAGTACGAGGCCGCGCTGGTGGACTCGTTCGTCGAGAAGGTCGACACCCAGCTGCGGCGCCGGCTCGCCGAGGAACGGCTGGCCGCGGCACGCGGCGACGGCCGCTACGCCGGGGGCGACCCGGCGGAGGGGAACTTCGGCGAACGCTTCGGCTTCGCGATCATCACCCTGGTCCTGGCCGTCCCGCTGTCGGCGATCGGTGCCGCACAGGAGGGCTTCAAGGGGCTGGTGGTGGCCTGGGTCGGGGTGCTGGGGGTGAACCTCGTCCACGCCGCCCGCCTGCGGCGCCCCCGGCCGGACTCCCCGGCCTGACCCCTGCCGCCGCTCGCCCGCCGCGCCGCCGGCCCGGCCCCCGATACGGGGGCGGAGGCGGACGGAACGCCGGAGAAGGGTGTGCGCGGGGACCGCCGCACCCTCGATCGAGGGGCGGGACGACGGCGGTCCCCGCGAAGGACACGGCCGGGTCAGGGCCGTCCGCGTCCGTGGTGCTCGCGTGTCCGGGAGCCGCTCCGGGGGGTGCGCGAACACCGTCGGTGGTGCCGGCCGGGCCCGGTTCCCCGGTTCCCTGCCGACGACCACCACTGTGCCGGAGTCGTGTTAAGGCCGTGCTGCTGTCACGTGTCCGGCCCGTACCGTTTGCGCGACGGCCGGGACATGCCGCCCCACCGCTACTTCGTCTTCGCCAGGAAGGCGAGGAGGTCCTGGCGGCTCACCACACCGGTGGGCTTGCCCTCGACCAGCACGATCGCCGCGTCGGCCTCGCCGAGCACCGCCATCAGCTCGGACACCGGCTCGCCCGAGCCGACCTGCGGCAGCGGCGAGCTCATGTGCTTCTCCAGCGGGTCGGAGAGCGCGGCGCGCTGCGCGAACAGCGCGGCGAGCAGTTCCTTCTCGACGACGGAGCCGATGACCTCGGCCGCCATCACGTCGGGGTGGCCGGCGCCCGGCTTGACGATCGGCATCTGGGAGACGCCGTACTCGCGCAGGACCTCGATGGCCTCGCCGACGGTCTCCTCGGGGTGCATGTGGACGAGGGAGGGGATGCCGCCCTCCTTGTCGTTCAGCACGTCGCCGATGCGGGCGGACGGTCCGGCCTCCTCCAGGAAGCCGTGTCCCGCCATCCACTCGTCGCTGAAGATCTTGCTCATGTAGCCGCGGCCGCTGTCCGGCAGCAGGACGACGACGACGTCGTCCGGGCCGAGCCCCTCGGCGGCCTTCAGCGCGGCCACGACGGCCATGCCGCAGGAGCCGCCGACGAGGAGGCCCTCCTCCTTCGCCAGCCGACGGGTCATCTGGAAGGAGTCCTTGTCGGACACCGCGATGATCTCGTCGGTGACGTTCGGGTCGTAGGCGGTCGGCCAGAAGTCCTCGCCGACGCCCTCGACGAGGTAGGGGCGGCCGGAGCCGCCGGAGTAGACCGAGCCCTCGGGGTCGGCGCCGATGACCCTGACCTTCCCGCCGCTGACCTCCTTGAGGTAGTTGCCGGTGCCGGAGATCGTGCCGCCCGTGCCGACGCCGGCGACGAAGTGGGTGATCTTCCCGTCCGTCTGCTCCCACAGCTCCGGACCGGTGGTCTCGTAGTGCGAACGGGGGTTGTTCGGGTTGCTGTACTGGTCGGGCTTCCAGGCGCCCGGGGTCTCGCGCACGAGGCGGTCGGACACGTTGTAGTACGAGTCCGGGTGCTCGGGGTCGACGGCGGTCGGGCAGACGACCACGTCGGCGCCGTAGGCGCGCAGCACGTTGATCTTGTCCATGGACACCTTGTCAGGGCAGACGAAGATGCACTTGTAGCCCTTCTGCTGGGCCACGATGGCGAGTCCTACGCCCGTGTTGCCGCTGGTCGGCTCCACGATGGTGCCGCCGGGCTTGAGGGCTCCGCTCTGCTCGGCGGCCTCGATCATCCGTACGGCGATCCGGTCCTTCACGGATCCGCCGGGATTGAAGTACTCGACCTTCGCAAGGACGGTGGCCTGCAGGCCTTCGGTCACACGGTTGAGCTTCACCAGCGGGGTGTTGCCGACGAGGCTGATCATCGAATCGTGGAATTGCACCATGTTCTCCAAGGAGGGGACTCCACGGGTTCTCCGGGAGGCACGGCCAGGGTATGCCGAAAGGGATTGGCCGACCGTGTGTACGGGGCAGGTAGGGGTCAATGAGGACCGAGGAGGTGGCCTGAAAGGTGTCCAGGGCGCGAACAGCCCGCCGCATCGCGGCGGGGGCGGCGTACGGCGGCGGCGGCATCGGACTCGTGGGGGCCGCCGCGGTCGGGCTGATATTGGCGGAGATGCAGTTCGCCAAGCGCACGGTGGGGTCCGGGCTGCCGGACCCGCCGCGCGCCGACGGGCTGTACGGGAGCGAGTTCGGCGGCCCGGGGGGCCCCGAGCCGCTGCGGTTGGGCATGCTGGGTGATTCCACGGCCGCGGGTCTCGGGGTGCGGCGGGCCCGCCAGACGCCGGCCGCGCTGCTGGCCTCCGGGCTGGCCGCGGTCGCGGAGCGGCCGGTGGAGCTGCGCAACGTGGCCCTGTCGGGTGCCATGTCGGACGACCTGGACCGCCAGGTGGGGCTGCTGCTGGACCGGGACGCGCCCCCGCCCGACGTCTGCGTGATCATGATCGGCGCGAACGACGTGACGCGCCGGATGCCGCCGACCCAGTCGGTGCGGCTGCTGACGTCGGCGGTGCGCCGGCTGCGGCTGGCGGGCTCCGAGGTGGTCGTGGGCACCTGCCCGGACCTGGGGACGATCGAGCCGGTCTACCAGCCGCTGCGCTGGCTGGCGCGGCGCGTGTCCCGGCAGCTGGCCGCCGCGCAGACCATAGGGGTGGTCGCGCTGGGCGCCCGTACGGTCTCGATGGGAGACCTGCTGGGCCCGGAGTTCGCCGCGAACCCGCGCGAGATGTTCGGCCCCGACTCCTACCACCCCTCGGCGGAGGGGTACGCGACGGCCGCCATGGCCGTGCTGCCGACGCTGTGCGCGGCGCTGGCGCTGTGGCCGGAGTCGGACCGGCTGGACGTGTCGCGCGACGAGGACATCCTGCCGGTGGCGAAGGCCGCGTCGGCGGCCGCCGGGCAGGCGGGTACGGAGGTCACCGCGGCCCGCGGCCCGTGGGTACTGCTCAAGCACCGCCGCCGGCGGCGCGTGCCGGGCGAGGACCCGGCGCCGGCGGCCCCGGACGCGGCGGAGCTGGCGCCGTAGGGGGCCGTCCGCACCGTCCGGTCCGCCCGGCGGGGGCCCTGCGGCGGCCGGCGCTGCTCTCGCCGGGTCCGCCCCGGTCGGCGCGGGCCCCCCACCGGCCGGGGTGGCGCATCCTTGGGGGTGCGGACGCCCCGGCCGTCCGGCCCGGTCGGAGCGACCGGCATCACACCCCCAGGCCGGTGACCTCGACCGTACGGGGCGGTAACTTCGCATCCGGTCCCGCAACGACGCACCCCTTGGAGTCCCGATGCCCGAAGCCGTCATCGTTTCCACCGCCCGCTCTCCCATCGGGCGCGCCTTCAAGGGGTCCCTCAAGGACGTCCGCCCGGACGACCTGACCGCGACGATCGTCCAGGCCGCCCTGGCCAAGGTCCCCGAGCTGGACCCGCGCGACATCGACGACCTGATGCTGGGCTGCGGTCTGCCGGGCGGCGAGCAGGGCCACAACCTGGCCCGCATCGTGGCGGTGCAGATGGGCATGGACTTCCTGCCGGGCGCCACCATCACCCGCTACTGCTCCTCGTCGCTGCAGACCTCCCGCATGGCGCTGCACGCCATCAAGGCGGGCGAGGGCGATGTCTTCATCTCCGCGGGCGTCGAGATGGTCTCGCGGTCCGTGAAGGGTTCCTCGGACGGTCTGCCGGACACCCACAACCCGTTCTTCGCCGACGCGGAGGCCCGCACCGCGGCCGTCGCGCAGAGCGAGGGCTCGTCCTGGCACGACCCGCGTGAGGACGGCCTGGTCCCGGACGCGTACATCGCGATGGGGCAGACCGCGGAGAACCTGGCGCGTCTGAAGGGCGTGACCCGGCAGGACATGGACGAGTTCGGCGTCCGTTCCCAGAACCTGGCCGAGGAGGCCATCAAGAACGGCTTCTGGGCCCGGGAGATCACCCCGGTCACCACTCCGGACGGCACCGTCGTCTCCACCGACGACGGCCCGCGTGCCGGTGTGACCCTGGAGGGCGTGCAGGGCCTCAAGCCGGTCTTCCGTCCCGACGGCCTGGTCACCGCGGGCAACTGCTGTCCGCTGAACGACGGCGCCGCCGCGCTGGTCATCATGAGCGACACCAAGGCCCGGGAGCTGGGCCTGACCCCGCTGGCCCGGATCGTCTCCACCGGCGTCACGGGCCTCTCCCCCGAGATCATGGGCCTGGGCCCGGTCGAGGCGTCGAAGCAGGCCCTGAAGCGGGCCGGCCTGACGGTCGGCGACATCGACCTCTTCGAGATCAACGAGGCCTTCGCGGCCCAGGTCATCCCGTCGTACCGGGACCTGGAGATCCCGCTGGAGAAGCTGAACGTCAACGGCGGGGCCATCGCCGTGGGTCACCCCTTCGGGATGACCGGCGCCCGCCTGACCGGCACCCTGATCAACAGCCTGCAGTTCCACGACAAGCAGTTCGCGAGGAACGAGCACGGCACCTGCCCGCAGCGGTGGCGAAGCCCAGCGCGACCACACGCACGAGCGGCTGAGCCGAGCCGGAGCGGAGGGTGACCCTCCGATCACCCGATCAAGGAAGGGGGCAGGCGCCCCTAGGGGTCGGGGGCCGTACTGACGCCGGTTCTAATCCCGCCGCGGCCGACCTGTGACCGAATCTCCCCCAGGATGTGACCTATGTCCTGGGGGATCGGTGTTTACGCAGGTCAGCCACTGCACAGGAGTGAATGGTGTGACGAAGGCCCTGTCCATTTCGTGACGTAATGCACTGCACGCCATTCCCAGGCCGGGACACTCTGATGTAGGAAGTCGGGGGATCGAATCACCTCAGGAGTTAGTCAGTGAGCGCCATGTCTCTTGCCCTGCTGCTGACCACGGCCGCTGCCACGGCCGTGGGCGCTGCTGCTCTGCACGCCGTCCACGGTCTGCGCAAGCAGGTCACCGCCCTGCGCAGTGAGCTGGCGGTGCCGGTCCACGCCCGGGCCGCGACCGTCCCGCACGCCCGCAACGCCGCCGCCGAGTCGCCCGCCGCGGAGATACGAGCCGCCGTCGCCGAGGCCCTGGCCGAGGAGCGCGAGCGCGAGCTGGCCGAGGCGCGCGCCTTCTGGGCCGCGCAGGAGGCCCGTGACGCCGCGGACGCGCCGTCGCTGCTGGGCGGCCTGTCGGGGCTCGGCGAGGACAACCCGGTCTTCCTGCCCCGGCAGGCCGACCTGGTGGGCCTGGAGCCGGTCCTGGGCGAGGAGGCCCTCGACGAGCTGCCCGGCTACCCGGAGGACTCGGCCGAGCTGGCCGCCGCCCGCCGGCGCCACCCCTCGCACCCCGATTTCGTACCGGTCCAGGCCTCGCACCCCGGCGCGGACCACGAGCGCACCGTGAACCGCCTGGAGGAGCTCGCGGAGGCCCGTACGGCCCTCGCGGACGTCCGACCCGGCCCGCTGGGCACACTCGACGTGTACGTCTTCACCGACGGCACGACGCTGTGCATGACCCCGGGGCACCGGGAGACCGCGGAGCGCCTCGCGGAGGCACTGCGCTCGGGAACGGCTCCGGTCCTGCTGGGCGGCTCGGGGATCTCCGGCGCCTACGCGCTGACCTTCTCCTGCGGCGACTCCGAGGACCCGGACAGCAACGTCTACATCCTCGCGGACCGCGTCATCGCATCGCTCTGATCTCCGCCTGCTCCACCAGCGACACGGCCTCGTCCAGCAGCTCGGACGGGGCCTTCGCCGTGTCCGCGGCACCGGCCCCGCCGCCGCGCAGGGCCTCCGCGAGGTCCAGCCCGGCCACCGCCACCTGGTCGCCGACGACGAAGAGGCCCTCGTCGGGCATCACCCGCGGCACCCGTCCGGGCGCCTCCAGCCGCTGAGCCCGTACGGAGAGCTCGCGGGCCAGCTCCAGCGCCGCCGCGGCGGCGCCCTGCTGGAGGCGGCTCTGCGGTGCGGCCCGCAGCCGGTCGGCGAAACGTTCCACGGCGGCGCTCAGGGGCGAAGTATCCAGCACCCGGCCGACCTTACGCGCCGCCCGGGCACCATTGCCAACGGGCGAACTCTCCGGCACGGTGGCGTGAAGAGAACAGCACGGCAACACCTCCGGAGGCGCCCATGTCCGTAGAGTTCTCCGAGCAGACCCACCGCAACATGATCGACAGAATCCCCCTGACCACCGGTCGTGAGGTCTCCGACTGGCTCCGCACCGTCGACGAGGGCCCCTCACTCGTCCGGTTCGAGGAGAAGGTCAGCTGGCTGCGCGGCGCACACGAGCTGTCGTACGGCCAGGCCAAGGCGATCATCCACGAGTACGACCTGCGCCGCGCCGCCCGCCGGTTCGGCTGACCCCTCCCCCGACCCCCGTCGCCCCCCATACACACGGGAAGGCCCCGCGAGCGTCTGCTCGCGGGGCCTTCCCGTGCCGAGTGCCGGTCCGCGCGGGCCCGAGGGCCCGCGGGTCCTGCTAGTCGTCGCCGGAGAGGATCTGGAAGATGCGCAGCATCTCGATGTAGATCCACACCAGGGTCATGGTGAGGCCGAAGGCGGCCAGCCAGGCCTCCTCGCGCGGGGCGCCGTACGTCACGCCGTCCTCGACCTGCTTGAAGTCGAGGGCGAGGAAACAGGCGCCGAGGATGACGCCGATGGCGCCGAACAGCAGGCCGAGGCCGCCGCTGCGGAAGCCGAGGCCGTCACCGCCGCCGAAGACCGCGAACAGCGTGTTCGCGAGCATGAGCAGGATGAAGCCCAGGGCCGCGGCCATCACGAAGCCGTAGAAGCGGCGGGTGACGCGGATCCAGCCCATCTTGTACGAGAAGAGCACGGCCGCGAAGACGCACATCGTGCCGAGCACGGCCTGGATCACCACGCCGGCACCGAAGTAGGTGCTGGTGGCCGCGCTGATGACGCCGAGGAACACGCCCTCGAACGCCGCATAGGCCAGGATCAGGCCGGGGGCGGCCTTCTGCTTGAACGACTGGATCATCGCGAAGACGAACGCCACCAGGGCGGCGCCGATGCCGATCGCGTACGACGTCTTGAGATTGGCCGGGTCGACCGGCAGCAGCACCCACGAGAGGGTCGCCGTCACAATGAGCGTGCCGAGCGTCATGGCCGTACGGCTCACGACGTCGTCCATGGTCATCGCGTTGGTGCGCGCCGGCGCCTGCGGCATACCCGTGGCCGGGTCGGTCGCATAGGGGTTCGTCGCGTACGGGTTCGTCCCGGCCTGCGGGTGCTGCGCGTCAAAGCCCGCGTAGCCACCGTTGTCGCGGCTGAACCCCCGTCGCGAGAAGACCGGGTTACTGCTCCTCATCTCACTCCTCCGTGGCCACCGAGCGCGGCCTTGCATCAAGAGTAATGCGCTCGCAAAGAAAGCACCCTACTGCTGGAGGAGGATCTTAGGAGAAGGCATGGCGAAGCGCAGGAGATAAACCTCGGAGCTGCGCCACCACCGCGACGAGGACCTCGCCGGAGCTACGGAGTGCCCGGAGCCGGACTTGAACCGGCACGACCCGAAGGCCAGCGAGGTTTAAGCTCGCCGTGTCTGCATTCCACCATCCGGGCAGGGCGTGGCGGCCCCCGTGGAAAAAGCCTTGAACGCTGCGCCGAGCCTATCCGCAAGACGCCGGCCGGCGACCGGACGTCTATGCGATGTTGTCTGATTTTATTGGCGCTTGAGGGTCCGTCAGGCCCCAGAATGCGCGGTCGGCCCGTTCTGGACGGCGATCACCACCTGTACGGGAATGACGGGATTTCGATGGCCCGCGCCACCCCCCTGCGCCACCCCCCGCGCCACCCCCGCCGACCCCGGGCCGGTTCCGCCCGCCGCCCCGGCGACCAGGGCCGCCACCTCCTCCGTCCGCCTCTCCTGTGTCATACCAGAGGAGGAGGCGGGCCCGCCCGCCGTCAGTCTGGAGGGGGCCCGCGAACAGTCACGGCGGCTGATCCGCGGCAGGTAGGGGCGCGGTGAAGATGGAGGAGTCCCCGCACAAGCGATCGAGGAGCCGTCCTGTGACCACCATGAACTACGCCCCGCACACCGCCCAGGCCGTGGCCGCCCGCGCCACCGGCCTCTCCAAGGTGTACGGCCAGGGCGAGACCCAGGTGGTCGCCCTGGACAACGTCTCCGTGGACTTCGGACAGGGCCAGTTCACCGCGATCATGGGCCCCTCGGGCTCCGGCAAGTCCACCCTGATGCACTGCGTCGCCGGCCTGGACACCTTCTCGGCGGGCTCCGTCCGCATCGGCGACACCGAGCTGGGCTCCCTCAAGGACAAGCAGCTCACCCAGCTGCGCCGGGACAAGATCGGCTTCATCTTCCAGGCCTTCAACCTGCTGCCCACCCTGACGGCGCTGGAGAACATCACCCTGCCCATGGACATCGCGGGCCGCAAGCCCGACAAGCAGTGGCTCGACACCGTGGTGGACATGGTCGGCCTCTCCGGCCGCCTCGGCCACCGCCCCACCCAGCTGTCCGGCGGCCAGCAGCAGCGCGTGGCGGTCGCCCGCGCCCTGGCCTCCCGCCCCGAGATCATCTTCGGTGACGAGCCGACCGGAAACCTGGACTCCCGCTCCGGCGCAGAGGTCCTCGGCTTCCTGCGCAACTCCGTGCGCGAGCTCGGCCAGACCGTCGTGATGGTCACCCACGACCCCGTCGCCGCCTCCTACGCCGACCGGGTCATCTTCCTGGCCGACGGCCGCATCGTCGACGAGATGCTGCGCCCCTCCGCCGACGGCGTGCTGGACCGCATGAAGGCCTTCGACGCCAAGGGCCGCACCAGCTGATCCCGGGTCCCGCCCCGGCCCTTCCTCCAGACCTCCAGCCCCAGGACTGAGATCCCCCATGTTCCGTACCGCCCTGCGCAACGTCCTCGCGCACAAGGCCCGGCTGCTGATGACGGTGCTCGCCGTCACCCTCGGCGTCGCCTTCGTCTCCGGCACCCTCGTCTTCACCGACACCCTCAAGAAGTCCCTCTCCGGCCAGTCCGCCAAGAGCTACGAGGGCGTGGCCGTCTCGGTCACCTCCTACGGCCAGGGCCGCAACGAGCAGGGCCAGAAGGAGGGCGAGCCCGGCCTCGGCCAGCAGACCCTCGACAGGATCAAGGCGCTCCCGGGCGTGGACAGCGTCAGCGGGCGCGTCTTCGGCTTCGCCGGCGTGGGCGACGAGGACGGCAAGCTGATCGGCTCCGGCTGGTCCAACCAGGGCGCCAACTACACGCCCGTCAAGGACGGCAAGGACCCGCGCTACGCCTTCACGCAGGGCGCCGGCCCGGCCAAGGCCGACGAGGTGGCGCTGGACCGGGCCACCGCCGACAAGGGCGGGTACAAGGTCGGCGACAAGGTCCGCGTCGCCACCAACGGCCCGGTCAAGGAGTACACCCTCGCCGGCGTCTTCACGACCGAGGACGGCGCCGTCCAGGCCGGCGGCAGCCTGGTCCTCTTCGAGACGAAGGTCGCCCAGGAGCTCTACCTCAAGCCCGGCTACTTCCAGGAGCTGTCGGTCGCCGCGAAGAACGGCACCTCCGCCGACAAGCTGCTCGCCGACATCAAGCCGCTGCTCGACAGCAGGACGACCAAGGCGCAGACCGGCGCGGCCCTCGCCGCTGAGCAGGCCAAGCAGATCGAGAAGGGCCTGAGCAACCTCAGCACGATGCTTCTCGTCTTCGCCGGCATCTCGCTCTTCGTCGGCATCTTCCTGATCTACAACACCTTCACCATGCTGGTCACCCAGCGCACCAAGGAGCTGGCCCTGCTGCGCGCCGTCGGCGCCAACCGCGGCCAGGTCATGCGCTCCGTGCTCACCGAGGCCCTCGTCGTCGGCTTCCTGTCGGCCGCGGCCGGCCTGCTGGGCGGCGTCGGCCTGGCCATCGGGATCCGCTCCGTCATCGGCTCCCTCGGCGCGAAGCTGCCGGGCGGCGCCCCCGTGATCGCCCCGGGCACCGTCGTCGCCGCCCTCGTCATCGGCGTGGTCGTCACCACGGTCGCCGCCCTGCTGCCGGCCTGGCGCACCGGGCGGATCGCACCCGTCGCCGCCATGGGCAGCGCCCACCTGCCGGCCACCTCGAAGTCCCTGCTCGTCCGGAACATCCTCGGGTCGATCATCAGCCTCCTCGGCATCGGCCTGGTCTTCCTGGGCGTGTCCAAGGGCGGCGACACCGGCCGCATGATCATGGGCGGCGGCGCGTTCTTCATGCTGATCGGCATGATCGTGCTGCTGCCGCTGCTCTCCCGGCCCGTCATCGGCGCCGTCCGCCCGCTGCTGCAGAAGGCCTTCGGCGTCCCCGGCAAGCTGGCGGCCCAGAACGCCGTCCGCAACCCGCGGCGCACCGCCGTCACGGCCGCCTCCCTGGCGATCGGCCTGACCCTCGTCACCACGCTGTCCGTGCTCGGCATCACCGTCGGCAAGGTCGTCGACCGCATGAGCACCGAGAAGCTCAAGGCCGACTACCGGGTCTCCATGTCCTCCGACGCGGGCAGCCTCGACAAGTCCGTGGCCGAGACCCTGGCCAAGGCCCCCGGGATCAAGGCGGTGTCCCCGCAGACGGCCGGCTACTTCCTCGTCGACGGCGACTTCCGGGCCGCCTCCGGCGTGAACCCGGCCGCCATCGGGCAGCTCCTCAACATCGAGGTCCTCAGCGGCTCGCTCGACAGCCTCGGCAGGGGTGAGGTCGCCGTCGCGGAGAAGACCGCCAAGAAGCAGAACCTCACCGTCGGCACGACGCTCAAGCTGACCCACGACGACGGCCGGGAGGCGTCCGTCAAGGTCGGCGCCGTCTTCAAGGACATGGAGGGCCTGCTCTCCCCCTACGTCATCGACGACAGGATCCTCAGCGAGCACAGCGAGGACATGTACATCCCCGAGGTGTACGTCAACGTCGACGGCGGAGCCTCCGAGGCGGCCCAGCAGAAGGTCGTCGACGCCCTCGGCAAGAACCCGGCCATCACCGTCGCCACCCAGCAGGACATGCGCAACGAGATGGGCGGCATGATCAACACGATGCTGAACATCATGTACGGCCTGCTCGGCATGGCCCTGGTCATCTCGGTGCTCGGCGTCGTCAACACCCTGGCCATGTCCGTCTTCGAGCGGACCCAGGAGATCGGCATGCTGCGGGCCATCGGCCTCGACCGCAGCCGGGTCAAGAACATGATCCGCCTCGAAGCCGTCGTGATCTCGCTCTTCGGAGCCGTCCTCGGCGTCGGCATCGGCATCTTCCTCGCCTGGGCCGTCGGCTCCACGCTGTCGAAGGCCATGCCCAGCTACGAGCTGATCCTCCCGTGGGACCGGATCGGAATCTTCCTCCTGCTGGCCGCCGTGGTCGGCGTACTGGCCGCCATGTGGCCGGCCCGCAGCGCCGCCCGGCTGAACATGCTCACCGCCATCAAGACCGAGTAGCGGCACGGGGGACGACACGGATCCAGGGACACGGGAAGGGCCCCGGGGCGACAACTAGGTTCTAGTGGTCGTCGCAACACCCCAGTTCAGGGGGTATGCGATGGACTTCGAGATCCGGGAGAAGAGGACGGCCCAGGGCCCCGTCAAGCTG